>DASZAX010000008.1:0-446693 GCA_035944705.1 Mesorhizobium sp.
CTTGAACTCGGGATCATGCTTGGCCTTGTTCCATTCCCGCTCCAGGTCGAGGATCAGCGGCATCAGCGTCTCGGCGACGAAGCGGCCACCGAAAATGCCGAACATGCCCTGCTCGTCAGGGCCGGTGCGGAAGGAATTGGGCAGGGCCGGCTTGTTCATGCGGGGTTCCAGCAACAATGACCGGCAACAGGCCGGTTTCTCGATTATCGCTTAATCCTTTCCGGCGCGAAATGTAAACCACCGACCGCCTTTTGGGCCGGTGTCGACCGGTTTCGACGCGATCCTGGAACGCCCCAGCTTTTGTTTTTACGCAATTCCGGACGGAAAACCTTCCTGGAATTGCCTGGCCAAAAATGCGCACCGTTTTGTCGGAACTTCACGACGCCAATCGTCCTACCGGCGTCAACGCAAAACGGAAGGGCACAGAACATGCGCAAGATCATCGCTGCATTACAGGTTTCCCTCGACGGCTTCATCGAGGGACCGCAAGGCGAGCTGGACTGGATCACGGGCTGGGAGGATGAATTCGAAGTGACGCCGGAGATCGACGCCTGCATTCTCGGTGGCGGCATGTATCCCGGCTACGAACAGTACTGGACCTCGATCATCGCCAATCCTGAGGGCGTTCTGGAGTTCATGGGACGACCGGCCACCCGAGGCGAACGGGACTATGCGAGGTTCGCGGCTCAAACACCGCATTTCGTGGTTTCGCGAACCCTCACGGCCACCAAATGGGATGTCGCGCAAATCGTCGGTGATCTGGCCGAGATCGCGAAATTGAAAGATCGTCCCGGGAAGAACATGCACCTGATCGGCGGGGCCACCCTGGTGTCGAGCATGATCGAAGCCGGCCTGGTCGACGAATTGCGGCTGGTGGTGGTCCCCATCATCCTGGGTGCCGGAAAAGCTCTGTTCAAGGACGTGCGGCACCGACATGCGCTGACGCTGGAGGCGGCCGATCGGCTGAAATCGGGCAATGTGCGACTGACCTACAGTGTCGGGCAGCACTGAAACTCCTAGAACGCCGCGCGTCCTTTTGGACGCGCAAAGGTCGCTCTAGCACTTTGAATTTGCGCATGATCCTTTCCGAAAATCGATTCCGATTTTCGGGGTCATGCGCAGCGCCGCCGGCCGGATATCAGGCGGCATTTTTCGCCTTGGCGGATCGCACGGTCTCGAAGAAGGCGGCGATCAGCCGGACGTCCTTGACCCCCGGCGCGCTCTCGACGCCGGATGAGATGTCGAGGCCGGGCGGATTGGCAATCGACAGTGCCTCGCCGACGTTGCCGGCGTTGAGCCCTCCCGACAGCATGTAGTCGAGATCGGCGCCAAGGCTGGTCAGGATGCGCCAGTCGAAGGAAACACCGTTGCCGCCGGGCAGTTCCGAACCCTTGGGCGGCTTGGCGTCGAACAGGAAACGGTCGGCGACACCGCGATAGGGCGCAAGCGCCGCGAGATCGCCGGCCTCGCGCAGCGAAAGCGCCTTCATGACCGGCAGGCCATAACGGGCCTTCACCTCGGCCACACGTTCGGGGCTTTCGGAGCCGTGCAGTTGCAGCATGTCCGGTGCCATGGCCGCCACGATCTCGTCCAGGAAGGCGTTGTCGGCATCGACGGTGACGGCGACGGCTTTGGCCCTGCCTCGAGCTGCCTGACGCAGGCGTCCGGCGTCGGCAGGCGTTATGTTGCGCGGGCTCTTGGCAAAGAAGATGAAGCCGACATGGCTGGCGCCGTTGTCGAGCGCGGCCGCCAGGGCCTCGTCGGTCTTGAGACCGCATATCTTGATATCGCGTGGGTTCTCGCGTGCCATGGGCCGGCAAGTGCCACGAAAAGCCGGCAAAGTCGAGGAAAAGCGACGATTTGCCGAAATGGTGAAAGCGGCTACCTTGTCTATAAACGGGAGCAGTATGGCATGGCCGAGAACACTGTCGCTGAGCTGAAGGAAAAGCTTGCCCAGGCGCGTGACGTGATCGCGCATCTGATCGACAAGGCCGCCTTCAACGGTGCCGAGGCGCATCGCGCGCTCGACTATTTCGGCAGTGACACCTTCGAGAAGGAATTCCTGCCCTGGCCGCGTCAGGACGATGAGGGGCTTCGGCCTGACGAACTCAATGCCGCCAACGATGATTGAGCCTCTTCGGGTCCGCGTTTAACGGTCATCGCCGGCCGCGGTTGTTGCGGCGCCGATCTTCGTGAAAATCCGCTCCAGCACTGCGAGATCATCGGTGTCGAGCGCGATGATTTCCCTGGGCGGCCTGCGGAATTCGGCCAGCAGTTCATCACGCGTGCTGCGGCCCTTGGCCGTGAGCGCCACCAGCTTCACCCGGCGATCGTCGGGTGCGGCCCTGCGTTCGACAAGCCCGGCCTTCTCCAGCCTGTCGACGACCCAAGTCGTGTTGGACGGGTCGCTTTTCCACTGCCGCGCCAGCTCGCCGATCGGCCTGCCTTGTGAACCATCCAGGCTGGAGAGCGCCCTTGCATCGTTGGGCGTCAGGCCGCGCCGGCGCAGGCTTTCGGTGCGTTCCGGCGCCGAGCGCATGAAGAAATCGAACATCAGCCGCCAGACTGCAGCCGCGCTGTCAGGACTTGTCATTGCATCGCTTCTAAAAATTTGACTCTCACCATATTGGTACTACTTTAAATAAATCGAACGGTCAAACTTGAGGCAGACATGAGTGAGTTGAAAAGGGCCGCGCCGTTTGCGGACAAGGTTGCGCTGGTGGCCGGTGCCAGCAAAGGCATCGGAGCGGCGACCGCGGAGGCTTTCGCCGCCTCCGGCGCCGCGGTTGCGGTGATTGCGCGCTCGGCCGATCTGGTCGAGGCACTGGCGCGACAGATCCGGGCAAAGGGGGGCGAGGCCATCGCTATCCGGGCAGACGTCGGCGACGACGGGCAGATGGCGCGGGCAGTCGAGCAGACGGTCGCCGAATTCGGCAGGCTCGATGTGGCCTTCAACAACGCCACCGACGGCCCGCGGCCGGCACCGCTCGCCGAGCTCGACCTCGAGGGGTTCGGCCGCGGTCTCCGGACCAATATTGGCGGTACCTTCATCGGCATGCGGCACGAGATCGCCGCAATGCTTAAGGGCGGTGGCGGAGCCATCGTCAACATGGCTTCCGTTGCAGGCGTCAACGGTACCTCCGGCCTGGCAGGCTATGTCGCCGGCAAGGCCGGCATCATCGGCCTCACCAAGGCGGCAGCGCTCGACTATGCCGATCGTGGCATCCGCATCAATGTCGTCGCGCCTGGCCCGATCCTGACACACCATCTCGAGGCAGCAGGGCCGGAAGCGCAGCGGCAGGCCGGGCTTGCGACGCCGATGCGCCGCATCGGGCGGGTCGAGGAGGTCGCCAATGCGGTGCTGTGGCTGTGTTCGGACGAGGCCAGCTTCATCACCGGTGCAGTGTTGCCGATCGACGGTGGTCAGACCGCCGGCAACAAGATTGCAATGAATTATCGTCAGGGTGAGCCGATGCGGGCCGTGCCCTAGGCAAAGCCGAAGGCCGGGCGAACGACTTCAGGCCCGGTCGGTGTCCGTCGTATCGAGCAGCCATTGCCGGAACGCGTTCATGGCCGGAGTCTCTTCGCGTGATTTCAGCCGCGTCAGCCAATAGCTACCGGTGTGCACGGCGATATCGAAGGGTTGCACAATCCGTCCGGTCGCGATGTCGTGGCTGAACATCGCCACCGGAACGAGTGCGACTCCAACCCCACGTGCTGCCGCCTCGACCAGCGTCAGCGAGGAATCGAACATCCACCCGCGCAGGCTTGGTGCACCAAGCCCGGCAGCCTTGAACCACAGCTTCCATTCATCCATCCGATAGGATCGCAGCAGTTCGGCATTCGACAGGTCAGCCGGAGTGACGAGATTGGACTGCAGCCCTGGTGCGCAGACCGGCGAGAGCGGGGCGTCCATGAGGTGAAAGGCTTCCGTGCCGTGCCAGGCGCCGTCGCCGAAGCGGATGAAGAAATCGAGCCCGTCGAGCAGGATGTCGGAGCGGTTGTTGTTCGTCTTCAGGCGCAGGTCGAGATGCGGGTGTTGTGCCTTGAACGCGTTGAGCCGCGGCAACAGCCAGCCGATCGCGAAGGTGCCGACCACGCCAACGGTCAGGATTTCGCGGTAGTTGCCTTCCTCGAACTGGCTCAGGGTGGCGCTCATGCGCCTGAAGGCATCGGTGAGCACGGGCAGCAGTGCGTGGCCTTCGTCAGTCATCGTCAACCCGCGCGGCAGCCGCTTGAACAGCGTCACCCCCAGCGCTTCCTCCAGCGCCTTGATCTGGTGGCTGATCGCCGTCTGCGTGACGCGCAGCTCGAGACCGGCCCGGGTGAAGCTGCAATGGCGCGCCGAAGCCTCGAAGGCGCGCAGGGCATTGAGCGGCAGTTGCGAAACTTCCATTGGCTATGACCAAGCTCTTCTCATGTCAGAGCTTAGAATTGATCGTTTGCCTGGGGCAAGAGGCATCGCCATAGTCGCCGGTGAGAGTCGCGAATGGGAGTTGGCCTCGATCCTTGGGATTGTGGCGTTCGTTCCTCTCCCTCAATCAACGCTGATATGGAACACGCGAATGACGATGTCCTTTTCGCGCCGGCAGGCCCTTGCCGGCAGCCTTCTTGCCATCCCCACCCTGGCGCATTTCAGCTCGATCGCACGCGCCGAGCGCGGTGGCGAAGCCGAAAACAAGCTCGCCGAACTGGAGCGCAAACATCCGGGCCGGTTCTGCGCGACGATCCTTGATCTTGGCAGTGGCAGGCGCATCCAGCACCGGGCTGATGAGCGCATCCTCATGTGCAGCACGTTCAAGGCGCTGCTGGCTGCCCTGGTTCTCGCACGTGTCGACAAGGGCGAGGACAGGCTGGAGGAGCGCATCAAGTTCACCAGGAAAGACCTGATCACGATGAACTCGCCGGTGACCGAGGCACATGTCGACGGGCCAGGCCTGACGATTGCCGAGCTGTGCGATGCGATCGTCACGCGCAGCGACAACACGGCCGCCAATCTGCTGCTCGCCCGCTTCGGTGGGCCGGCCGCGCTGACGGCTTTCTGTCGCCGTCTTGGTGACGACATCACACGGCTCGACAGGATCGAACCCGAGCTCAACATCCACGACGGCCCCGATGACCAGCGCGACACCACCACCGCGGCTGCGATGGCCGAAACCCTGCGCAAGCTGCTGTTCACCGATGTCCTGTCGGCCGCATCGCGTTCTCAACTGGCGGCGTGGCTGATCACCAACAAGACCGGCAACACGCGGTTGCGCGCCGGTCTGCCCGGCGATTGGCTTGTCGGAGACAAGACCGGCACCAATGGCGATGAATACGGCAACAACAATGATATCGCCGTGATCTGGCCGCCGGACCGTGCTCCGTTGATCGTGACGGTCTATTGCGAGATCCCGAAGATCTCATCGAAGGAACGCGACGCCGTCATCGCCGAGATCGGCCGCATCGCATCGCAGGTTTGACATGACTGGCTTACCGAAAGGTTCAAAGACCATGACCAGAATTCTGACAATCGGAACCGTTGCGGCCGCGCTCCTGCAGGCCGGCGCCAATGCCCATGCCGCCGCCGGCAAGGAGCTCGAGCAACTGGTGAACAAGACCGTGCGGCCCCTGATGACGGAAAACGACCTGCCTGGCATGGCCGTGGCCATCACCGTCAACGGCAAGCAGTTCTTCTTCGGTTACGGCGTTGCTTCCCGGGAAAGCGGCCAGAAGGTCACCGAGAAGACCATCTTCGAAGTCGGTTCGGTGTCGAAGACCTTTGCCGCAACGCTGGCGGCCTACGCCGTCGAAAGCGGCACGTTCTCCCTGTCCGAAAAGGCGAGCGCCTACCTGCCGGCGCTTTCCGGCAGCGCCCTCGACAAGATCGACGTCCTCGATCTCGGCACCTACACCGCAGGCGGCCTGCCGCTGCAGGTTCCCGACGACGTGAACAACCAGGATGGCATGATCGCCTATTTCCGGGCCTGGAAACCGGAGTTCGCCGCAGGCACGCATCGCCGCTATTCCAACCCGAGCATCGGCCTGTTCGGTTATCTGGCGGCGGAAAGCATGGGCAAGTCCTTCGATGCGCTGATGGAAGGAACGCTCCTGCCGGGCCTCGGCCTGTCCAGTACCTTCATTCACGTACCCAACGAGCGCATGGGCGACTATGCCCAAGGCTACACGAAGGCGGGCAAGCCGATCCGCGTCTCGCCTGGCGTTCTGGATTCCGAAGCCTATGGCATCAAGACCACCGCTCCCGATCTGATCCGTTTCGTCGAAGCGAACATCACTGGCACGGTGTCGGACGAGAAGCTGCGTCGCGCCATCGCAGCCACCCATATCGGCTACTACAAGATAGGCGAAATGACCCAGGGGCTGGGCTGGGAGAGCTATCCCTACCCGACCAGCCTCGACACGCTGCTGGCCGGCAACTCGGCGGACATGGCGTTCAAGCCGCAGAAGGCCGAGAAACTCGAACCGCCGATTCCGGCGGGTGCGGATGCCTGGCTCAACAAGACCGGTTCGACCAACGGCTTTGCCAGCTATGCGGCTTTCGTTCCGGCCAGGAAGATCGGCATCGTCATCCTGGCGAACAAGAGCTATCCAATCCCGGCGCGGATCAAGGCGGCCTATCGTATCCTGTCAGGGATGGAGAAGTTGTCCGGGCTATAGGGCGCCTGTTCTCCGACAATTGGTGCAACGGGACCGGCCGGGCTTTGTCTGGCCGGTTTGTCATTGCTGTCTGGA
The DNA here is from genome assembly GCA_035944705.1 of Mesorhizobium sp. Lineage (GTDB taxonomy): Bacteria > Pseudomonadota > Alphaproteobacteria > Rhizobiales > Rhizobiaceae > Mesorhizobium. The sequence goes on from DASZAX010000008.1 coordinate 6,733, forward strand.
CCATGCCATGGAGTTGCTTCCGACAAGCGCCGGGACCATCTCTGCGGAACAATGGCGATGAAAGACTGGCAGCGATGACGGAGGGCTTCACCATCAGGGCCCTCGAGGCAGGCGATCTGGACCAGATCGCGTTGACGGATGGCGGCCCGGCCTGGAATGCCGATCCCGCTCTTTGGCAGGGCTATCTTGCCGATGCTGCCCGGGGCAGCCGCATCGTGCTGCTCGCTTTCAAAGCCCGGGACGTTGTCGGTTATGGCACGCTGCTGTGGCAGTCGGGCTATTCGCCTTTCAAGGCAGCTGGAATTCCGGAAATCAACAATCTGGTTGTTGCGCATTCAGCGCGCGGCGGCGGCATCGCCACGGCGATGATCGGCCGCTTCGAACAGTTCGCCACTTCGTCCGGCAAGCCGGCGATCGGGCTGGGTGTCGGGCTCTATGCCGATTACGGCGCGGCGCAACGGCTCTATGTCAGGCTGGGGTATGTTCCGGACGGGCGCGGCATCACCTATGGCGAGAGGCTGGTCGCTCCCGATCAGTCGGTGCGCGTCGATGACGATCTCGTCCTCTGGCTGACGAAACCGCTGTGAGCAGAGCGCACGATGTTCCGATCGCGGATCGGCCGACGCCTGCCGAGATCGCGGCAGCGCTGAAGCTGCCGCCATCGCCGAAGGTTGTCCCGACGGGACAGAACAATCTCGTGCTCGATTTCGGCGAGACGATCGTGCGGCAACCTTATTATCCATCCGGCGTTCGCGAATTGACGCGAGAGGCCAATGTCCTGGCCGCGTTGCGCCCGCATTTGCCGCCGCTTGTGCCTGTTCTGGAACTGCGGGACGTCGACGGTCATGTTGTCTCTGTCCACCGCAAACTGGCCGGGGAGCCGATAACCGATCCCGGCATGCTGCCTCTCGAAGAACGGAAAGCCTTTGCACGGGATCTGGCAGCGTTTCTGGTGGCATTGCATGCACTGCCGGAGGCGCTGCTGCCCGATGTTGAAGATGTCGATCCGTCGGCCGAATGGCATGATCTGCTGCGGCAGTGCGAAGACCATGCCTTCCCGTTGCTGCCCGCGGATGTTGTCAAAGATCTCAGGCAGCGGTTCCGCGCCTTTCTGGATGAGCCTGTCACGCCTGACCCAGCGATCATCCATGGCGACTTCGGCGCCGGCAACATCCTTGCCGATGATGGCCGGCTCACGGGGGTGATCGACTTCGCAGGCTGCGGTATCGGCGACCCAGCCTATGATTTCGCCAGCCTCGCCGCGGGTTTTGGCGACGACTTCCTCGCTCTGGTCGCGCTGCACACGCCGATATCTGTGGCAATGCGGGAGCGCATGGCCTTCTATCGCTGCACCTTCCCGCTGCTGGATGTGCTGTTCGGCGTCGAGCAGGGGGACGACGCGGCACTGCAAGCAGGACTGCGCAAGTTTGATCGGCCGGGCAGAAGGATAGCCTCCCCTCGAAGCGTCATTCCTGTGTCATCGGGGCATCGATAGATGGCGGCAGCACGGTCCAGCTTCCGAGGTTCGAATGTCCACCCGCCGACACCTGCTTTGCGGTCTGTTCCTCACCGCCAGTGTGATCCTGATCCAGCCTGTCAGGGCTGCCGACGACGTGCCGACAGTGCAGGGCGAGAAGGTGACTTCGTTTGTCGTGCCGGAAGCCCGGCAGGCGGTTGCCGTGGATGGCGCCTATTTCTATGCCATCGACAACCAGACCATCGCCAAATACGACAAGAAATCGGGCGCACGGGTCGGCGAATGGGTCGGTCCAAAGGACGGTCCGATCATCCATCTCGACAGCGGTGCGGTGATCGACGGCAAGCTTTATGCCGCGCATTCGAATTATCCGGAGTGGCCGATGACCAGTTCGGTCGAGGTGTGGGACGCAGCGACATTGAAACATGTCGACAGCTTCAGCTTCGGCATCGAGCGTGGCTCGCTGACCTGGCTCGATTATCACGACGGCAACTGGTGGGGTGCCTTCGCCAACTACAATCGCGTCTTCGACCGCAGCACCGTGGCGTACGGCAACAAGTTCAACACGCAGATCGTGCGGTTCGACCAGAACTGGCGCGTGGCGGAAGCCTGGGTACTGCCGGCTGTCCTGCTCGACAAGTTCGGCGATATGAGCAATTCCGGCGGTTCGTGGGGGCCTGACGGCAAGCTCTGGATTTCCGGTCATGACCTGCCGGAAGCCTATGCCCTGGAAATCCCCGAGATGGGTTCCGTGATGAAATGGGTAGCGTCGGTGCCACTTGAAATCGCGGGCCAGGGCCTTGCGTGGGACCGTTCCGATCCGAAGGTCCTGTTCGGCATCGTACGTGACAAGGTGAAGAAGGAAAACCGCGTCACCGCAACACGCGTTAATCTACCCTAATCGAACGCGACCGCCTGCAGCGCACCGCCATTCTTCTTCAGCCAGGCCTTGCAGCGCTCGGTGTCGGGGCACAGCTCTTCACACAGCTTCCAGAATTTCGGGCCGTGGTTCATCTCTTTCAGATGCGCCACCTCATGCGCCACCAGGTAATTTATCACCGGCGGCGGCGCCATCATGATGCGCCAGGAGAAGGACAGGTTGCCGTCCGCGGTACAGGAACCCCAGCGGCTCGACGTATCCTTGAAGCGGATGCTTTTCGCCTTGCGGCCTATCGCACCGGTGTGGCGCTGCACCAGCGCTTCGATGTCGCGCTTGGCCTCGCGTTTCAGGTAATCGGCGACACGACGCGGCAAATGCAGCCGGTCGCCATGGATGGTCAGCGTTGGACCGGTCTCGTCGGCGCCGACCACGACGGTACCGCGTTTGCCGGGCTCGTGCACGACGCGATGCGGGACGCCGCGCAGCGGTATCTTGATGCCCGGACGGACCTGCGGCCGGTCCGGAACCTTGGCCAGTCTCTGTTCGAGCCAGCCCTGATGGCGGCTGAGGAACCTTTCGACCTCGCCCTGGCGCAGGCCTGGCGGCACCGTGATGCGCAAGCCCTGGCCGCCGGCATCGATCCGCAGCGTCAGGCGCCGCGCGCGCTCGTTCTCCACGATCCTGAGCGGCAGCGTCCGTCCGGCCACATGATGCTCACGCTCCTCGACCGGAGCGGGCCTTGGCTTGGTCAGGTTACGAAAGAAGGCGAAGGACATAAGTGGAACATAAGCGATTCGGGGAAATCTGTAGTGGTCTTCGCAGCGATGTGATCGCTTCGGGAGGACGAAAGGCCCCACAAGACAGCGGCGCCGCTTTTCAGACGGCGCCGCTGGAACTCATGCTGATCGCGTCGATCAGTCGTCGAGCAGGTTCGTGCCCTTGCCCTTGACCGGCTTGGTGGTCGCCGGCGCGGTCGGCTTGTTGCGCTTGGCCATGAAGCGGTCGAACTCTTCCTGGTCCTTGGCGCGGCGCAGTTCGCGGGCATAGTCGTCGAACTCGGCCAAAGCTTCATCGAGCTTGCGGCGCTCTTCGTCCAGACGCTCCAGTTCCTTGTCGCGCCAGTCGTCGAAAGCGACGTTGCCGGTGCGGGCGGAGGCATGACCCCAGCGATGAGCCTTGTCGGCGCCACGGCGGCAGCCGGCGAAGATGCCATCGGTGGCCTTGTTGACGTCGCGCTTGAAGCCGTCGAGCCGGTCGCCCCAGATGATGTAGGCAAGCATGGCGAGGCCCAGCGGCCAGAACACCACGAAGCCAAGAACCATCAGCGCGATGGTTGCCGGCGTCCAGGCCGGGCGGATCAATGCAGTCGTGTTCATTTCTCCCGTTCCTTTGGTTGGAGGCAGCCAAGACGCGGCTGCTGCCAATCGAGGTGGGAAGGGTTGCCCGCTTGTTCAAGCACAAACGCCCGGGCGCCAGGGCAACCGCCTGTAAAGCCTAGCGATTTTTTGCGTGATCGAGCAGAACCACGATCATTCCCGCGACCAGGCCCCAGAATGCGGCGCCGACGCCGAACAGGGTCAGGCCCGAGGCCGTGACCGCAAAAGCCGTGGTGGCGGCCATGCGTTCATGCTCGTCCTTGAGCGAGATCGTCAACGCGTTGGTGAAGGGGCCTAGCAAGGCGAGGCCGGCGACCAGCACGATCAGGCTTTGCGGCAGGACAGCAAAGACGGCCACCAGCGAGGCGCCGAAGACCGCGAACACGACATAGGCGAGCGCATAGAACGGTCCGGTCTTCCAGCGTTCGGCGGGGTCCGGGTGCACGTCCGGCCCGGTGCAGATCGCGGCCGAGATCGCGGCCAGATTGGAGGTCGAGGCGCCGAATGGGGCAAGCAGGAAAGACACCAGCCCGGTGAAACCGATCAATGGGCCGGGCTCTGGATTGTAGCCCGCCGCCCGCAGCACCGCGAGGCCCGACAGGTTTTGCGAGGCCATGGTGACCAGATAGAGCGGCAGCGCCAGCCCGATCGCCGCCTTGGCGGTGAAGACGGGGGCGATCAATGTCAGCGTCGAAAGTTCCGGCGCCGGCAGACTGCCGACGCGGCCGGTGAGGTAGGCGGCGAGCCCGCCGCCGATCAGCACGGCGAGTACTGACAGTGACGGGTTCCACAGGCGGATCAGGAAGAAGGCGGCGATCAGCGGCAGCACCAGCCAGGGATCGACAGGGATGGTCCTGACGGCATTGAGCGCGAAGGTGACGAGGATGCCGGCCAGCATGCCGGACGCCACAGAAGCCGGGATCTTCGAGATCAGTTGGGTCAGCGGCTTGATCAGGCCGGTCAGAACGAGGAGTGCGCCGGCAATCAGGAAGGCGCCGACGGCTTCGCCGATCGAGAAGCCGCTCGACGCTGCAATCAGTGCCGCTCCCGGTGTCGACCAGGCGCTGATGATCGGCATCCTGGTGCGCCAGGACAGCCATGCCGTTTCCACCGCCATCGAGATGCACAGCGCAGTGACCCAGCTTGCCGTCTGCAGTTGCGTGGCGCCGACCGCATTGGCGGCCGCGATGATGATGGCAAGCGTTCCGCCGAAACCGACGATCGCCGCGACAAAGGCCGATATCGGGATGGAGATGCGCATCAGCCGGCCCGCTTGACCAGTGTTTCGACCGCGCGTTGCAGCAACTCGAGATCCTGCGGGCGCGACAGCCGGTGGTCGCCTTCCGGCACCAGCGACAGCGTCACGTCGTCGGAGGGCAGGTGGCTGACCAGCTTCAGGGCGTGGGTGTGCGGCACGTCCGGATCGGCCAGGCCCTGGATGACATGGACCGGGCAATGCGTGTCGATCGGGCCGGTCATGACGAGGTTATCGCGGCCATCCTCGATCAGGGCGCGCGTGTAGATGTAGGGCTGGTCCGAATATTCGGACGGTTCGGCGAAGAAGCCTTTTTCGGCGAGATCGCGGCGTTGCGCATCGGTCAGCGTCGGTTCGATCAGTACGGCCGTGAAATCGGGCGCCGGCGCCAGCAGCACCAGTCCGGCGATACGATCGTCGCCTGCCTTGCGCAGTTCCTGCACCATGCGCAGCGCGATCCATGCGCCCATCGAGGAGCCGACCAGGATCTGCTTGCCCTTGGCGTATCGCCGCAAGACTGCAAGGCTCTGCGTGAGCCAGGTCGAGATCGTGCCCTCGTTGAAGTCGCCACCGGATTCGCCATGGCCGGAATAGTCGTGCCGCAGGAAGGCGTGACCGTTCCTGTCGGCCCAGCCGGCCAGCGTCTCGGCCTTGGTGCCCAGCATGTCGGACTTGTAGCCACCAAGCCAGACCACACCCGGGGCATCGCCGGGCTGGTGGCGGACGGCGATGGAGACGCCGTCGACATCGATAAAATTGGGAGCAGTCGGCTGCATGGCGCGGTTCCTTGCGCATCGGTCTGGCAGGAGCGATGCACAGCTTCAGCTGTTTCGAGCGAGTGCGTCCGATCGGGCGCGCCACTCGATGGTTGCGCTTCTTGGCATGGCCAAGACGCAGCGAAAAGAGCGTTGTTCGGTTCTTTGCTTGGTTCAGAAAGCAACAGTAGGACTAATTTGCCTGAACAGGTGATTTGTTGTCGCGCCTGTGCTATTGACTCGCGCCGCGCGGTCACCACATTGACGCGCCACAGCAAAATTTAAATTGAATCCCAGAACGCCAACGGCTCGAGGAGACCACGACAATTCGCAGACCTTTCAAAGCAGCGGCGCCCACGAAGGATGGCCCGCGCGCAAACCGGGATATCCGCGTCCCCCGCGTCCAGCTTATCGACGCAGAAGGCAAGAACCGCGGTGACGTTTCCATCAACGAAGCATTGCAGCTGGCTGAGGAAGCCGGGCTGGATCTGGTCGAGATCTCGCCCAACGCCGTCCCGCCGGTCACGAAGATTCTCGACCTCGGCAAGCTGAAATACGCCAACCAGAAGAAGGCCGCCGAGGCTCGCAAGAACCAGCGCGTCATCGAGATCAAGGAGATCAAGATGCGCCCCAACATCGATAGCCACGACTACGATGTGAAGATGCGCGCTGTGCGCCGCTTCTTCGAGGAAGGCGACAAGGTCAAGCTGACGCTGCGTTTCCGTGGCCGTGAAATGGCGCACATGGAACTCGGCATGCAGCTTCTCAACAAGGTGCGCGAGGAAGTCGCCACCATCGCCAAGGTCGAGGCGGAGCCCAAGCTCGAAGGCCGCCAGATGATGATGGTGCTGGCGCCGCGTTGATCGCGGCTGAGCCAACCTGTTTCAGACAAAGGCGCCCCGTCATAAGCGGGGCGCCTTTTTCCTGCCTCAACTCGGTGATTTGTCGCCCGGTGTTGCGGCGCTAAAGCAATTCCAGCAAAAGTGCGTCGCGGTTTTGCGTCCGGAATTGCGCAAAACAAAGAGCGGCGAGCGGACCTCTGAACATGAACGACAAAACTGCCGAGACAGACGCCAGGCGTGCGCTTGGCACCTATCAGTCTCTCCGGCGCCTGGTCCTTGCGATCCTCATCGTGGCGATGTTTGCGGCGCTGCTGTTCGGAGAAGCGATCTACCCCCCGGAAAGTTTTATCCACGAAACCGTCGAGATGATCGGCGTGCTGATGATGTTCCTCGGCATTGTCGGACGCCTGTGGTCGACGCTCTACATCGGCGGGCGCAAGTCGCATGAGGTTGTCACCGGCGGACCGTATTCGATCACCCGCAATCCGCTCTACGTCTTCTCGACGCTTGCCGCCGCCGGCGTCGGCGCGCAGATGGGTTCGATTGTTGCAACGATTGGCTTCGGCCTGCTTTGCGCCATTGCGTTCCACATCGTGATCCTGCGCGAAGAGCGTTTTCTCTCGGCCGAGCTCGGCGCACCCTACAAGGCTTATCTCGCACGTGTGCCGCGGTTCATTCCCAGGCTCTCGCTCTATGAGGAAGGCGATACCGGCTCTTTCCGTCCGCGCCTCCTGCTCAACACCTTGCTCGACGGCCTTGTCTTCCTGATCGCCATGCCGATCTTCGAACTGATCGAGAATGCGCAAGGGTCCGGGGCGCTGCCGGTGCTTTTCCGGCTGCCCTGAACGCCACGATTTCTCCGCAAACAGATCGGGTAAATTCCACAAACGCACCCGACAAAATCCGCAAACGGACCCGATAAGAACCCGATCGCAGTTCTGCGACCGGGTTTCTCCCATGCCCACTACCCCACCATCCGAGGCGCTTGACGCATTGGGGCGCTATCAGCGGCGACGGCGCGGCGGTCTTGCCGTCCTCATCGCTGCCTTCTTCGGGCTCATCACCTTCAGCGGCTCGCTGCATGACGAGCTCACGCATGAACGGATCGAATCGACCGGCCTCGCCCTGATCCTGGTCGGTATCGGCGGCCGGCTCTGGTCGATCCTCTATATCGGCGGGCGAAAATCCGCGGAGCTGGTCTCGACCGGTCCCTATTCGATGATGCGCAACCCGCTGTATTTTTTCTCCACGATTGCCGCCGCCGGCATCGGTGCCCAGACGGGCAGTGTGGTGGTGACGGTCGCCTCCGCCCTGCTCTGCGCTGCCGTGTTTCACATCGTTGCCTTGCGCGAAGAGCGCTATCTGAAGACCGCGCTCGGTGCGCCTTATGAGGACTATCTGCGGCGCGTGCCGCGTTTTCTGCCTAATCCGTTTCTTTATCGGGATGAGGCCGAGGTGACGTTCACGCCGCGCATCTTCAATCTCACTTTGCGTGACGGTCTGATGTTCCTGGTGGCCATTCCCTTTTTCGAACTCATCGAGGAAGGACAGGAGAAGGGTCTGGTGCCGATCCTGTTCTCGTTATACTGAACGCGGACATGCAGGCAGGGATTGCGCGGCCGGCATCTTTGCAGTATAGGGCCGCGTTCCAGAAAAACCGCCCGGCAGGGCATGCCGTGGCGGTTTCATTTGCTTTCCAGGCTTTGGTCGGTCCGGAAACAACAACAAGAAGGCTTCGAGCCTTCACACAGGAGTAGCAAAATGCCCAAGATGAAGACCAAGTCCGCCGCCAAAAAGCGGTTCAAGATCACTGCGACCGGTAAGGTCCTGTCGGCTGCGGCCGGCAAGCGTCACGGCATGATCAAGCGCAGCAACAAGTTCATTCGCGATGCCCGCGGCACGATGGTTCTTGCAGAACCGGATGGCAAGAAGGTCATCAAGAATTTCCTGCCGAACGGCCTCTGAGCCCGGCTGCGTCCCAATTTAAGGAGATCATGACATGGCACGCGTAAAAAGAGGCGTTACCTCCCACGCCAAGCACAAGAAGGTCCTGAAAGCCGCCAAGGGTTTCTACGGCCGTCGTAAGAACACCATCCGCATCGCCAAGCAGGCGGTCGAGAAGTCGCTGCAGTACGCCTATCGCGACCGCAAGGCGCGCAAGCGTAACTTCCGCGCTCTCTGGGTGCAGCGCATCAACGCCGCTGTCCGCGAGCACGGCCTGACCTATGGCCGCTTCATCGACGGCCTCAACAAGGCTGGCATCGAGATCGACCGCAAGGTCCTGTCCGACATGGCTATCCACGAGCCTCAGGCTTTCGCCGTGCTCGTCGGCAAGGCCAAGGTCGCGCTCGAATACCTGAAGAACACCACCCCGAATGCTTTTGAAAGCGCTGTCGCCTAAGCCAGCGTCTTCCCAAGCTTTTCGAAATCTGATTTGGGAAACCCGCGCTGGCTCGGCCGGCGCGGGTTTTTCTATGTCGCGCTCAACCAAACTGGCTACAAGGCACCTGACAATGGCTGCCATAGTCCCGATCGAAAGAGTTTTATCGTGAACGCCAACGCTGGAAATCTTGAAGTCCTGGAGAGCGCGCTGCTTGCCGATATCGCAGCTTCTGCCGACGAGCAGGCCATCGAGGCCGTACGCATCGCCGCTCTCGGCAAGAAGGGCTCCGTCTCGGAACTGCTGAAGACGCTGGGCGCGATGACCGCCGAGGAGCGCCAGGTCCAGGGCCCGGCAATCAACGGGCTGAAGAACCGCGTCACCGAGGCGCTGGCTGCCCGCAAGTCCGAGCTGAAGAACGCTGCCGTCGCCGCCCGCCTCGTCGCCGAGACGGTCGATGTCACGCTGCCAGTGCGCCAGTCGCCGGCAGAGCGCGGCCGCATCCATCCGATCAGCCAGGTCATCGACGAAATCGCCGCCATCTTCGGCGACATGGGTTTTGCGATCGCCGAGGGGCCGGACATCGAGACCGACCACTACAACTTCACCGCGCTGAATTTCCCCGTCGGCCATCCGGCGCGCGAGATGCACGACACGTTTTTCCTGCAGGCGGCCGAGGGCAACGAGGCCAGGCTGCTGCGCACCCATACCTCCCCGGTGCAGATCCGCACCATGGAAGTGCAGAAGCCGCCGATCCGCATCGTCATTCCGGGCAAGACCTACCGCATGGATTCGGACGCGACCCATACGCCGATGTTCCATCAGCTCGAAGGGCTGGTCATCGACCGCACGGCCAACGTCGCCAACATGCGCTGGGTGCTGGAGGAATTCTGCAAGGCCTTCTTCGAAGTGCCGAGCCTGAAGATGCGCTTCCGGCCGTCCTTCTTCCCGTTCACGGAACCGAGCCTGGAAGTCGACATCCAGTGCGACCGTTCGCGGCCGGGTGAAGTGCGCTTCGGCGAAGGCAACGACTGGATGGAGATCCTCGGCTGCGGCATGGTGCATCCCAATGTGCTGCGCGCCGGTGGGCTCGATCCGGACGAATACCAGGGCTTCGCCTGGGGCATGGGCATCGACCGCATCGCCATGCTGAAATACGGCATGCCGGATCTGCGCGCCTTCTTCGACGCCGATGTGCGCTGGCTGTCACATTACGGCTTCCGCCCGCTCGACATGCCGACGCTGTTCGGTGGCCTCAGCACCTGATGGTACAGACAGTTGAAGACACACCGCTCGGCCGCTTCCAGATCGACTGGGGTATCGCCGAGCCGACGACCGAACTGGGAAACATCATCCCCCGGGGGGATGAGCCGCGTGCGTTGACCTTTGGCGATCCGCTCTATCCGACCCAGACCCAGACCCTGGGTGTCTACCGAAATGAAGCGAGCGGCGCGTTGCTGCTTGCCGCCGAGATCACCGCCGGTGTCTGGGCGTTTGGACGGCAGATCAGTGACCCAGCAGTGACCTTTGCCTTCGGCGACAGTCCGGAACTGCAGGATGAACTGCTGGCGCTGGTGCTTTCAGGCCGCAAGACCGCGACCTGCGGAGCGCTGCGCGACTTCGGCGATCACGAGCCGGTGCCGGTGGTCGGGCGGCGCGATGTCGTGCTCGATGGCCTGGGCCGCCGCGCCGCGATCATCGAGACGGTGTCGATCGAGATGAAGCGCTTCGACGAGGTCGATGCTGCCTTTGCGCGCGAAGAGGGCGAAGGCGACCTGTCTTACGAATACTGGCGAGAGGCGCACGAAGCCTATTTCGGCCGCAATGGCGGCTATTCGCCCGAGATGATCCTGGTTTGTGAGCGGTTCCGGCTGGTGGAAGTGCTCGACCGCAACAATACGAAACGAGTGAACCCATGAAATTCACCCTCTCCTGGCTCAAGGACCATCTGGAAACCGATGCCACGCTGGACGAGATCGTCGAGCGCCTGACCTCGATCGGCCTCGAGGTCGAGTCGGTCGACGACAAGGCGGCGCTGAAGCCCTTCGTGATCGCCAAGGTGCTGACGGCTGCCAAGCATCCCGACGCCGACAAGCTGCAGGTTCTGAGCGTCGACATCGGCTCCGGTGCGCCGGTGCAGGTCGTCTGCGGTGCGCCGAACGCGCGCGCCGGCCTGATCGGCGCCTTCGCCGCGCCCGGCACCTATGTGCCCGGCATCGACGTCACGCTCTCGGTCGGCAAGATCCGCGGCGTCGAAAGCCATGGCATGATGTGTTCCGAGCGTGAGCTCGAACTGTCGGACGAGCACAATGGCATTATCGATCTGCCGCAGGATGCGCCGGTCGGCACATCCTTCGCGGCCTATGCGCATCTCGACGATCCGGTCATCGAGATTAACCTGACGCCGAACCATCCGGAAGCCACCGGTGTCTACGGCATCGCGCGCGATCTCGCCGCGTCTGGCCTCGGCAAGCTGAAGACCGCGCCGGTCGAGCCGGTTGCCGGCAAGGGCGCCACCCCGGTCAAGGTCAGGATCGAAGCGCCGGATCTGTGCCGCGTCTTCGCGCTCAGGCTGGTGCGCAACGTCAGGAACGGCCCGTCGCCGAAATGGCTGCAGCAGCGGCTGCTGGCGATAGGTCTGCGGCCGATCAACGCCCTGGTCGACATGACCAACTACATCACCTTTGATCGTGGCCGGCCGCTGCATGTGTTCGACGCCGCCAAGGTCGCCGGCGACCTGGTTGTCCGCCGTGGCAAGGAAGGCGAAAGCGTGCTGGCGCTCGACGGCCGCACCTATGCGGTGACCCCGGACATGTGCGTCATCGCCGACGACAACGGCGTCGAATCCATCGCCGGCGTCATGGGCGGCGAACATTCGGGCTGCGACGAGAACACCAGCGACGTGCTGATCGAGGCGGCCGTGTGGGAACCGCTGACCGTGGCGCGCACCGGCCGCACGCTCGGCATCATCACCGACGCGCGCTACCGCAACGAGCGCGGCATCGATCCGGCCTTCAACACCCCCGGGATCGAGCTTGCGACGCGTATGGTGCTCGACCTGTGTGGCGGCGAGCCGACGGAGATCGAAGTGTCGGGTGAGACCGGTTTCACGCCGAAGGTCGTCTCCTTCCCGGTTTCGGAGGTCAAGCGCCTGACCGGCATCGATGTGCCGAAGGCCGAAAGCCTCGATATCCTGACCCGGCTCGGTTTCGTCGTGAAGGGCGATGGCGATGTGGTCGATGTTGCCGTTCCGTCCTGGCGTCCGGATGTCGACGGCAAGGCCGACCTCGTCGAAGAGGTGATGCGCATCCACGGCGTCGATGAGATCCGGCCGCAGCCGCTGTCCAGTCATGGCGTCGTCAATGGCAAGATCCTGACCACGCTGCAGATCCGCACCCGCGCCGCCAAGCGCGCGCTGGCCGTCCGCGGCTTGATGGAGGCAGTGACCTGGTCGTTCATCCCGGCCAGGCACGCCGAGCTGTTCGGCGGTGGCCAGAAGCACCTGAAGCTGGCGAACCCGATCGCCGCCGACATGTCCGACATGCGGCCCTCGCTGCTGCCGGGTCTCGTCGCGGCGGCACAGCGCAACGCCGATCGTGGTTTCGGCGACGTGGCGCTGTTCGAGGTCTCCGGCACCTATGAAGGCGATACGCCAGAAACGCAGCGTCGTGTCGCCGCCGGCGTGCGTCGCGGTACCGCCAAGCTCGACGGTTCCGGTCGTCATTGGGCCGGCAACGCCCAAGGTGTAGGCGTGTTCGATGCCAAGGCCGATGCCATCGCGGTGCTGGAAGCCTGTGGCGCGCCGGTCGATCGGCTCCAGATCGAGGCGGGTGCGCCGTCCTGGTATCATCCGGGCCGCTCCGGCGTCATCAAGCTCGGCCCCAAGGTCGTGCTCGGCCATTTCGGCGAGTTCCATCCGTCTGCGCTGGAAGTGCTCGACGCTTCCGGCCCGCTCTGTGGCTTCGAGGTGTTTGTCGACGCCATTCCCGAGCCGAAGGCCAAACCGACGCGCACCAAGCCGAAGCTGGAACTCTCGGCCTTCCAGGCCGTGAAGCGCGACTTTGCCTTTGTCGTCGACAAGGCGGTGGAAGCCGGCACGCTGACGCGTGCTGCCTTGGCGGCCGACAAGAAGCTGATCACCGGCGTTGCCGTCTTCGACGTGTTCGAAGGGGCAGCGCTCGGCGCCGGCAAGAAGTCGATCGCCATCGAGATTTCGATCCAGCCGGTGGAGAAGACTCTGACCGACGAGGATTTCGAAGCGCTCGCCAGGCGCGTGGTCGAAAACGTCGCCAAGCAGACCGGCGGCGTGCTGCGCACTTAATTCCAGTTGCCCTGGATGTTGACCCGTCCAGGGTGCCTCAATCGCCGGCGTGGCCCCTCCGGGCCACTTGGCTTTCGCGCCAACAGGCGCGGCGCGCGGTCGCGCGCTCAAACGGTCATCAACATGACCGTCTGTATGGGAGATAGCGACGATGTCGGCGATCCGTACCACACGACTTCCCGCCGGCGTCGACGTTCCAGTGCTCGGCCAGGGCACCTGGTACATGGGCGAGGACCGCCGCCGCGCCGCCGATGAGGTGGCGGCGCTGCGGCTTGGGCTCGATCTCGGCATGTCGCTGATCGACACCGCCGAGATGTATGCTTCGGGCGGCGCCGAAGAGGTGGTGCGCGAGGCCATTGCCGATCGCCGCGACGAGGTCTACCTGGTCTCCAAGGTGTTGCCGTCGAACGCTTCGCGCCAGCGCACCATTGCTGCCTGCGAGGCCAGCCTGAAGCGGCTGGGTACCGACCATATCGATCTTTACCTGCTGCATTGGCGCGGCGGCGTACCGCTGGCCGAGACGGTCAAGGCCTTCGAGGCGCTGCAAGCCGCTGGCAAGATCGGCCATTGGGGCGTCAGCAATTTCGATCTCGACGACATGCAGGAACTGGCCGGTGCATCCGGCGGCGACAAGAAGCAGGACCACGTGCAGACCAACCAGGTGCTCTACAACCTGGACAGCCGTGGCATCGAGTTCGATCTTTTGCCAGCTTCGCAGCGTGAGAACATTCCGATCATGGCCTATTCGCCGATCGGGCAGGGCGGGTTCGCGGGTGACGACAGGCTTGCCGCGATCGCCGGGCGCCATGGTGTCAGCACCACGCAGGTGGCGCTGGCCTGGGTGTTGCGGCACAAGGGTGTCATCGCCATTCCGAAGGCGGTGACGCCAGAGCATGTCCGCGCCAATCGCGCGGCCGCCGATCTCGCGCTGACCGAGGCTGATCTCGTGGAAATCGATGCAGCCTTCCCGCCGCCACGCCGCAAGGTGCCGCTGGAGATGATCTGAGAGCAGGTTTGAAACGCGAGTGTGCGTCCTTCGAGGCTCGTCCATCAGGTTTTACGTGAGTTTTCAAGCGCTTTGCGGGCTCGCACCTCAGGATGAGGACCGTTGTACAATCGCGCCCAGGTTCTGAGACGCATCAGAACTTGCGCCCTGGCACCAACGGCCCTCATCCTGAGGTGCTCGCCTGCAAGCCGGTGGAAAACAGGCGCGATCATCGCCGGGCGAGCATCGAAGGACGCACCGAAAACCTGAAAATGGCGCCCTCGCCTCTGCCTTTTCCATGTACCAGCTCTTGCAAAGCTGCTGGCCATTTCCCACATTCCGTGCGCGGACCGGGCCCCTCTGACGTCTATGCAGGACGTGATGTCGGACCGCTGAATTGGGCCCGCTTGCATATTCACCGGAGCGGGTTGTGGAGAAGGACCCGATGATCTCTGGCAAGACACGTTCATTCGCATTGTTGGCCACGCTTCTGATGGCATTCACGCTGGTGTCGACCGATTTCGCCGACGCGCGGCGCGGCGGCAGCTTCGGCAGCCGCGGCACACGCACCTTCCAGTCTGCGCCCCCGACACGCACGGCCCCGAACCCGACCGCTCCGGTCGAGCGTTCGATGACGCCGAACACCGGACCGACAGCGACGACGCGGCAACAGCAGCCTGGCATGGCGCAGCAGCAGCGCCCGGGCCTGTTCAGCGGTCTCGGCGGCGGCCTGATGCGCGGCATCCTGATCGGCGGTCTGCTCGGCGTCCTGTTCGGCTACGGTTTCGGCGGCATGGCCGGCGCGCTCGGCTTCATCGTGCAACTTCTGCTGGTTGGCCTTGTCGTCATGCTGGCGCTGCGCTTCTTCCGCTCGCGCCAAACACCGGCGACTGCGCCGGCAACTGCGACCGCCGGCGGACCAGCCGCCAGCAGCGGCCCCAGCGAGATGTTCGGACGCATGGCCAATCGCGATTCGGCAGAGGACGAGCGCCCGGCCGGCAACGGCCGTGCGGGTTCATTCAACATCCCTGGGTTCGGAACCCAGTCGGCCCCTGCCTCGCAGGACATCGAACTGGAAAAGGATGACCTCGACAGGTTCGAGCGCATGCTGGACGAAGTCCAGACCGCTTTCGCCAAGGAAGACCATGCCGGCCTGCGCCGCCTGACGACGCCCGAAATGGTGTCCTATTTCTCGGAGGAACTGGCCGAGAATGCCCAGAACGGCGTTCGCAACGACGTTGCCGACGTGCATCTGGTGCAGGCCGACATCGCCGAAGCCTGGCGTGAGGACAATCAGGACTACGCCACCGCTGCCTTCCGATACGAGTCGGTCGACGTGATGCGCGACCGCAAGACCGGCAAGGTGGTCGAGGGCGACGAGAAGCTCACCGAGACGACGGAACTCTGGACTTTCACCCGGCCGCGTGGCGGCGACTGGAAGCTCTCGGCGATCCAGGAAGCGTCTGCTTGAGCTCACAAAAGGCCCGCGAAATTTTGCGGGCCTTTTCATTCGGGGGCGCGTTGCCCGAACCGGCGAATCGCCGTCATCTCACCTCATGACCCATCTGCGCTATTCCGGCCTGCCCGCTGTCGAACAGGCGGCTGCGCTGAAGACGATCCTGCGTGCTGACCCGATCGTCTGGAAGGCGCTGGAGCTGGCGCGTGGTCTCGACCTGCCGGACTGGATGGTCGTTTCGGGCGCGATCTACAACAGCATCTGGAACAGCCTGACCGGCAAGCCGCCTGGCTATGGCATCAAGGACATCGACCTCTTTTATTGTGACGGCTCCGACCTCTCCTATGAGGCCGAGGATGCGGCCATCCGGCGCGCGGCGGCGCATTTCGTAGGGCTGCCGCTGCCGGTGGAAGTGCGCAACCAGGCGCGGGTGCATCTCTGGTATCCCACCCGTTTCGGCCGCATTTGCCCGGCCTATCGTTCCAGCGCCGAGGCGCTCGGCTACTTCGCCTCGCGCACGCATGCTGTGGGCGTTCGGCTGACAGTGACAAATGATATCGAGATCATCGCCCCCTTCGGCCTGGACGACATCTTTTCCTTCCGCATCACGCCGAACAAGGTCATGGACAATCGCGAGACTCACAAAACCAAGGGGGAACGTGCCATGCGGCTGTGGCCGCAGATCACGGTCGAGCCCTGGTGAACGGCTGAAAGGCACACGATGCGCATTCTTCTCATTCTTGGCGCCCTCGTCGTTGGAACGATCGCCGGCATTTACCTGTTCGGGATGATCTGGCGTACCACTGCTCCGGAAGGCGCAGTGGCTATGATCGTTGGAGGCGCTACGCCGGTTGTCCTCGGGGCTTGGGCATTTCTCGGCTCAAAGGGAGCTGACGGCCAGCGGCCAAACCTCAGCAATGTGCGAACCTGGTTCGCTCTTCTGGGGATCGTCGCGGCCGCAGCCGGGCTCTTTGTGCTCTTGATCGCAGCCCTTTTTCTGATGGTTCAGCGCGGCTAGCCGTTGACCAGCGCCAGCGCTTCTTCCGTGTAACGCTTGCCGACCACCTTGTCGGGCGACAGTGCATTGCCGATTTCGGCAACTTCCGCTTCGGTCAATGCAATCGCCGCGGCGCCTGCATTCTGCTCCAGGTGATGGATCTTCCGGGCGCCGGGGATCGGCACGATGAAGTCGCCCTGATGCAGCACCCAGGCCAGAGCGAGCTGGGCTGCCGTCACGCCTTTTTCCTTCGCAAAGCGTTCGAGAATGGCCACGGCCCTGGCATTGGCGTCCAGTGCCGCGGGCTGGAAGCGCGGCAAGGTATGGCGCCAGTCATCGGCGCCAAGCTGCTCCGGCTTGTTGATCGTACCGGTTAGCAGGCCGCGTCCGAGCGGGCTGTAGGGTACGAAACCGATGCCGAGTTCGCGGCAGACATCGAAGATCTCTTCTTCAGGATCGCGGCTCCACAGCGAGTATTCGCTTTGCACGGCGGCAATCGGATGCACGGCATGGGCGCGCCGCAGCGTGGCGGCACTCACTTCCGAAAGGCCGAGTGCACGCACCTTGCCTTCCTTGACCAACTCCGCCATCGCGCCAACCGTGTCCTCGATCGCCACGCTGGGATCGACCCGGTGCTGGTAGAAGAGATCGATGACGTCGGTGTCCAGCCGGCGCAACGATGCCTCGGCGACGGCTTTGACATGTTCAGGCCGGCTGTCGACGCCGATCATGCGTTCCGTGCCGCTGCCCTGTTCGGAGATCTTGAAGCCGAATTTGGTGGCGATCGTGACATGATCGCGCACCGGCTTCAGTGCCTTGCCGACGAGGACCTCGTTGTCGAAAGGCCCGTAGACTTCCGCCGTGTCGAAGAAGTCGACGCCGATGTCGACAGCATGCCGGAGCGTGCGGATCGCTTCGGCTTCCTCCTGGCCGCCATAGGCGAAGCTCATGCCCATGCAGCCGAGGCCGACGGGAAAGACTGTGAGTTCGGTTCCGAGTTTGCGCTTTTGCATCGCGGGTCTCCTTGGTTGGCGATGCGAGAGAGATAGCGCCTTGCCTGGTGTTCGATAATTGCCTCATAACTGCACGAGCTATTCTAAAAGTTAGAACAATGGCCAATCTTAGAATTTAAGCAATGGACCGCAGCTACCTCGCTCAACTTGCCGTGCTTGCCGCCGTGGCGGACAGGGGTAGTTTCCGTGGCGCCGCGCGCGACCTGGCGATTGCACCCTCGGCGGTCAGCCATGCCGTCTCCAGCCTGGAAGCCCGGCTCGGCGTGCGGCTGCTGGCACGCAGCACCCGTGCGGTCACGCCGACCGAGGAGGGCGCCCGGTTGCTGGAGCGGTTGCGGCCGGCACTGTCCGAAATCGACCTGGCGCTGGAAGCGGCGGTCGAGGCCAGGGACCGACCGGCCGGCAATCTGCGGCTGACCGTGCCCCGCACCGCATTGAACCTGGTGCTGGCGCCCAAGCTCGGAGCCTTCGCCAAGGCCTATCCCGAGATCGTGCTCGACATTGTCATCGAGGACCGCTTCACAGATGTGGTCGAAGGCGGCTTCGATGCAGGCGTGCGGCTTGGCGAAAGCCTGCAGCAGGACATGGTTGCCGTGCGCATCGGCCCGCAGATCCGCAGCGCCGTCGTGGGCGCGCCATCCTACTTCGCCAGGATGCCGAAGCCGAGACGTCCGCGCGACCTTGTCGGCCACCGCTGCATCCGCTTCCGCTTCTCCAGTGGCGTACTCTACCGCTGGGAGTTCGAAAAGGACGGCGAGGAGATCGAACTGCCGGTGCAAGGACCACTCATCCTTGGTGTCGACAGCGCCATCATCCGCGCGGCCATCGATGGTGCGGGTCTGGCTTTCGTCTTCGAGGACTATGCCCAGCAGGCGCTGGCGGCCGGCAGCCTTGTGCGGGTACTGGAAGACTGGTGCCCGCCTTTCGATGGTTTTTACATCTACTACCCGAGCCGACGACAGATGCGGCCGGCACTGCGCGCCTTCGTCGATTTCTTCCACTGGCGCGACCGGGATGATTGACCGCACTGAGGTCGTTCATCCGTCATGGCATTTCTGATCAGGAACACTCAGACCCGCTACGGCTGGATCGCAATCCTGCTGCATTGGCTCATCGGCCTTTTGTTCATCGGCCAGATCGCGCTTGGGCTCGCCATGGTTCGAGTGACCAGCCAGCGCACGGCCTTCGAGCTCATCCAGCTGCACAAATCGTTCGGCCTCCTGCTGCTTGGCCTCATCCTGCTGCGGCTCGGCTGGCGGCTCGCCAATGTCATGCCGCGACTTCCCGCCAAAACCGGACTTCTGGAAAGGCGGACAGCGTCGGCCGCCCATTTCGCGCTCTATGCGCTGCAACTCCTCCTGCCGCTCACCGGCTGGGCGCTGGTATCGGCTTCCGTTCTGGAAATCCCGACGATGCCGTTCGATCTCTTCGTGATGCCCAACCTGCCAGTTGCTGTCTCGGACGCGGGTGAAGCCTGGTGGCGGGCGGCGCATGCCTATCTGGCCTATGCAGCCGTCGTGCTTGTGGCGGTACACGTGTTGGCCGCCTTGCGGCATCATTTCCGGCTGGGAGACACCGTGCTGATCCGCATGATTTTGCCTTCACGCCAGCGTGATGACACGGAGCCGGAATAGACGCCTTCCATGACGCGTTGATCCTGCGAGTGCCGCACTCAGTCGGAAAGCCCCGATGTCGTTTCGCCGTCTCGCTCTTTTTACGCTCGCTGTGATAGCCATCGCGGGCCCCGCTGCCTACGCAGCGACCTCGCTTTCCACAGCCGGCGGCCGCTATACGATCAATCCGGCCGGGTCGAGCATCCGCTTTTCCATCGGCAAGGCCGGTGGCGGCAGCCTCGACGGGGCCTTCGCCCGTTTCACCGGCAACATCCGCGTCGACAATGCCGATGCCGACCGCTCGGAGGTCAACATCACCATCATGCCGGCCAGTGTCGATACCGGGCAGGGCCGCATCGATGCCTTCCTGCGTTCGGATGCCGTCTTCGATGCCGACAACGATCCGGAGATCCGCTTCCGCTCGACCAGCGTGCGGCGAACCGGCGAGACCACGGCAACCATCACCGGCAATCTCACCGCCCGCGGCAAGACCTCGCCGGAGAAGTTCCAAGCCGAACTCAAATCCTTTGGCAGTGGCACGATCATCTTCCGGGTCACCGGCAGGGTGCTGCGCTCGCGCTACGGCATGGATGTCGGCACGCCGATCTACTCCAATGTCGTCGAATTCGACATGACCCTCTCAGGGCGGCGCAGCTAGAAAGCTGCCGCAACGGCACTGGTTTTTCAGCGCGTTTCGCGCAAGTCTCGCCAGCACAGAATCTTGCGAGGAAATGCCGGATGTTTCGTTGGGGTGTGTTGTCGACGGCCAAGATCGGGCGCGAGCAGGTTTTGCCGGCCATCGCCGATTCCGGCAATGGCGTGCTGACGGCCGTGGCCAGCCGCGATGTCGGCAAGGCGCGGGCATTGGCGGACCGTTTCGGCGCGCTGCATGCCTTCGGCTCCTATGAGGAGTTGCTCGCCTCACCGCATGTCGATGGTGTTTACATCCCCGTGCCGACCTCGCAGCATGTCGAATGGGCGGCCAGGGCGATCGAGGCGAAAAAACACGTCCTGGTCGAGAAGCCGCTGGCGCTCGATGCCAGGGACATCGCACCGTTGATTGCGCTGCGCGAGCGCCACAAGGTGCTGGTCTGCGAAGCCTTCATGGTCATCTACCATCCGCAGTGGATAAAGGTGCGCCAGCTGATCGCCGACGGCGCCATCGGCAGGCTGCGTCAGGTGCAGGGTTGCTTCACCTACTACAACGTCGATCCCGCCAACATGCGCAACCAGCTCGATCTCGGTGGTGGCGGACTGCTGGACATTGGCGTCTATCCGATTGTTTCCACGCGCTTTGCGGCTGACCGCGAGCCATTGCGGGTGCAGGCGACGATCGAGCGCGACAGGAATTTTGGCACCGACGTCTACGCGTCGGTGCGCGCCGATTTCGGCGATTTCGAACTGTCCTTCTATGTCTCGACCCAGATGGCCGGGCGCCAGTCGATGGTGTTCCACGGCGACAAGGGTTTCATCGAAGTGGCCTCGCCCTTCAATGCTGGCGTCTACGATCATCACCGTGTCGAGCTGCACAATCAGAACCATGCCGAAGCGCAGATCTTCCGCTTCCCGGGTGTGCAGCAGTACAAGCTCGAAGCCGAAGCTTTCGTGCGTGCCGCGCAAGGCGGCGACGATCGCGTCTTCACGCTCGAGGAATCAGTGCTGAACCAGAAGGCCATCGACGCGATCTTTCGCGCCGGCGACAAGGATGGCTGGGAAACGGTCTGACAGCGGCGTTGCCCCGGCGGGAGGAACAAGCCGGGGATAGACGATGCAAAAGGGAGGGAAACATTGGCTTACGACGCGGATGTCATCATCGTCGGCGCTGGCCTCGCGGGGCTGGTCGCAGCGGCCGAGCTCGCCGAAGCGGGCAGGAAAGTCCTCATCCTCGACCAGGAGCCGGAACAATCGCTCGGCGGCCAGGCGTTCTGGTCGTTCGGCGGGCTGTTCCTGGTCGACTCGCCCGAGCAGCGGCGCATGCGCATCCGCGATTCCCACGACCTGGCCCTGGAGGACTGGCTGGGCACGGCCGCTTTCGACCGTCCCGAGGATCACTGGCCGCGTGAATGGGCGAAGGCCTATGTCGGTTTCGCCGCCGGTGAGAAGCGTGCCTGGCTGTCCGAGCGCGGCATCAAGTTTTTCCCTGTCGTCGGCTGGGCTGAACGCGGCGGCGGCAATGCTGTCGGCCACGGCAATTCGGTGCCGCGTTTCCACGTTACCTGGGGCACCGGCCCGGGCGTGATCGAACCCTTCGTGCAGCGGGTGCGCGAAGCGGCGAAGCGCGGGCTGATCACCTTCAAGTTCCGGCACCGTGTCAGCGAGCTGACCAGGAGCGGCGCGGCGGTCGACGGCGTGCGCGGCGAGGTGCTGGAGCAGAGCAGCGTCGAGCGCGGCCGCAAGAGTTCGCGCACGGTTACAGGCGATTTTGCCTTCAAGGCGCAAGCGGTCATCGTCGCCTCCGGCGGCATCGGCGCCAATCATGATCTGGTGCGCCAGAACTGGCCGGCTCGCCTCGGCAAGGCCCCGAAGCGCATGATCACCGGCGTGCCGGACCATGTCGACGGCCGTATGCTGGCGATCACTGAAAACGCCGGCGGCTCGATCATCAACCGCGACCGCATGTGGCACTATGTCGAGGGCATCAGGAACTGGGCGCCGATCTGGACCGACCACGCTATCCGCATCCTGCCCGGCCCTTCGTCGCTTTGGCTGGATGCGCGCGGCAAGCGCCTGCCGGTGCCGCTCTATCCCGGCTTCGACACGCTGGGCACGCTCGCCCACATCATGAAGACCGGCTTCGACTATTCCTGGTTCATCCTGACCGAGAAGATCATCCGCAAGGAGTTCGCCCTGTCGGGGTCGGAGCAGAATCCGGACCTGACCAACAAGAGCTGGCGCCAGGTGCTGCAGCGCGCCACGTCGGGCATTCCGGGTCCGGTCAAGGCCTTCCTCGACAAGGGCGAGGACTTCATCGTCGAGCGCGAACTGCCGGCGCTGGTCGCCCGCATGAACACGCTGGCCGGTGGCGAGCCGTTGCTCGACGTCGCCCAGGTCGAACGAGAAATCCGTGCGCGCGACATGCAGCTCGACAATCCGTTCTCCAAGGACATGCAGGTGATCGCGCTGCGCGGCGCCCGCACCTATCTCGGCGACAAGCTGATCCGCACCGCCAAGCCGCACAAGATGCTCGATCCCGCCAACGGGCCGTTGATTGCCGTGCGCCTCAACATCCTCACCCGCAAGACACTGGGCGGCCTGCACACCGATCTCGACAGCCGTGTTCTGGGCGCCGATGGCCAGCCGGTCGAGGGGCTCTATGCCGTTGGCGAAGTCGCCGGCTTCGGCGGCGGCGGCGTGCACGGCTATGCGGCGCTCGAAGGCACTTTCCTCGGCGGCTGCATCTTCTCTGGCCGCAGCGCCGGCCGCGCGGCGGCCAGGGGCGTACGTTAGGTCGCGCTCTTCCTTCTCCCCTTGTGGGAGAAGGGGACCCTACCTCAGCCCTTCTTGCCGTTGCTCTTCTTGAGATCGCGCAGGAGGTCGGAACAGCTTGCCGGCGTCTCGAGGCCGATCGGGCCGTTCACCTTGGCCTTGGAATCGGCCATCAGCTTTTTCACCTTGGCCTGCGGGTCCTGCCATTTCACCTTGTGCGCGAATTTCAGCAGCGATGTCCGCATCTCGTCCAGTATGCCCGGCGTCTTGATGTAGGCGGCGCACTGCTGGGCGAGCGACAGCGACATCACCTGGCCCATGAACTGGCTTTCATATTGTTTCGGAACCTTGAATTCCTGAGCCGCAGCCGGTGATGTGGCAATGACGAGGGCGAGAAGGGCGGTCGCTGGAATTTTCATGTGTATACCTCGGTTCGTCTCTATATCCGCTCGATATCGCGTCTGAGCACGATCAACGAGGTCAGGTCCTCGACGCTGGGGTGCGAGGCGATCTCGTCGCGCAGCGTGTTCAGCCGGTCGATCGACGGCACCTCCACCTCGACCATCAGGTCGACCTGGCCCGAAATGGACGATACCCGGCGCACCTCCGGATGGCGCGCGAGCAAGTCGAGCATACCGATCGAAGGGGTGCGCACCAGCGTCACCATCAGGAAGGCGGAG
This sequence comes from Mesorhizobium sp., assembly GCA_035944705.1. GTDB lineage: Bacteria > Pseudomonadota > Alphaproteobacteria > Rhizobiales > Rhizobiaceae > Mesorhizobium. The sequence goes on from DASZAX010000008.1 coordinate 30,189, forward strand.
AGCTGGTTCTGCTCCAGTTGGCCAATATCGGCGCGGTAGCCACGGATGACGCCGCTTTTTTCCAGCAGCGCCACGCGCTCGCTGGTGGCACTGCGCGACAACCCAATGCGCGCCGCCAGTGTTTTCAACGGAATCCGAGCCTCCTTGGACAGGATGGCGAGGATGTCACGGTCCTTCGCGTCGAGTTCCTTCATGGCGATTTCCGCTTACCGTTAATATGCCGGTCGAAGCAGGCATAGTGCCGGTCCGACCGACGCTTTGCCGGATGCCCGATTTTTGCGCCCGTGCCAAGCTCCCTGAAGATCAAATCCGGACCTGCAATGACCAACATCACCCACCCGGCTCCCAATTTCTCGCTGATCGAAGCCCGCGCGCTAGCCGCCAGCCATTTCGGCGTCTCCGGCTCCGTCGGCTCCCTCGACAGCGAACGCGACCAGAATTTCAGGCTGACGTCGAAAGACGGCGACTGGATCCTTAAGGTGGTCAATGCCAGCGAGCCGCGTGGCGAGAGCGAATTCCAGACCGCGCTTCTGGATCATCTTGCCGGCAGCGGGATCGACCTTGCCGTGCCGTCGCTGAAGAAGACGCTGGACAACACCTCGCTCGCCTTCGCGGCGGCCAATGACGGCACCCGCCACGCCTTGCGGCTGGTTTCCTGGCTGCCGGGCCAGCCGCTGGCGGAAGCCGATCGTTCGCCCGAGGCACTCGACAGCCTCGGTCGCGCGCTGGGCAAGCTCGATCGCGCGCTGCAGGGTTTCATCCATCCGGGCGCTCTGCGCAGCTTCGACTGGGACATCCGCCGTGCCGGCGCCTCGCGCCGCCGCCTGACGCATGTGAGCGATGCCAATGACCGGGCGTTGCTGGAGCGTCTCCTCGATCGCTTCGACGCCCAGGTGGCACCGCGCTTGCCGGCGTTGCGCGCGCAGGTCATCCACAACGATGCCAATGACTGGAACGTCCTTGTCGACGCAGCCGATCCGAAGCGTGTTGCCGGCCTGATCGACTTCGGCGACGCGCTCTATGCGCCGTTGATCGCCGAGCTGGCTGTCGCCTGCGCCTACTCCATTCTCGATACCGAAGATCCGATCGGTGCGGCGGCGAAGCTCGCCGCCGGGTTCCACGCCGAATATCCGCTGCGCGAGGAAGAGATCGATCTTCTGTTCGATCTCATGGCCATGCGCCTCGTCACCAGCGTGACCCTGTCGGCGCTGCGCCGGCAGGAAGCGGGCGGCAATCCCTACCTGGCCATCAGCGAGGCGCCGGCCTGGCGCATGCTGCGCCGGCTCGATGCCATGAACCGCAGTTTCGCCACCGCCATCCTGCGCCATGCCTGCGGCTTCGATGCGGTGCCGGGTGCCCGCGCCGTGACCGCCTGGATCGCCGCCAATGCGAAGACGCTCGCCCCGGTCCTCGACCGCCATCCGGCGACGCTGGTCAAGGAACTGGTGCCTTATGGCGATCCGCAGCACCCGATGACCGTCGCGTCGGCGGCGCAGGAGCCTGCCAAGGCCAGCGCCTGGTGGGATGCTCACTGCGCCGAACACGGCATCGAACTCGGCATCGGTCCTTGGGGCGAGGTGCGTACCGTCTATGCCAGCGACATGTTCCAGTCGCGCTTCGTCGAACAGGAACGCCGCGTCCATCACCTCGGCCTCGACCTGTTCATGCCGGCCGGCACCAGAGTACGCACGCCGCTTGCGGCGACGGTGAAAAGCGTCGAGATCGAGGAGGACCCGCTGGGTTATGGCGGCCTCGTCGCTCTCGAACACGCGCCGGAGGGCTGCCCCGCCTTCGTAACGCTGTGGGGACATCTCGCCCATGAGGCGGCGTCGCGATTGAAGCCGGGCCAGCGCCTGCAAGCGGGCGATGTCGTCGGCGAGATGGGCGTGGCGGCACAGAATGGCGGCTGGGCGCCGCACCTGCATTTCCAGATCTCCACCGACACCAGCCTGTCGGCGCGCGAGATCCTCGGCGTTGGCGAAGCACGCTATCTCGACGTCTGGCGCGAGCTCTTCCCGGATGCCGCCAACCTCGCCGGCATCCCACCGGAAACCTTCGCCCAGACCGGTCGCAGCCGTCCCGAGATCGTCGCGGCACGCAGGACGTCGCTGCTGCCCAATCTGTCGATCTCCTATTCGGAGCCGATCAAGTTCGTGCGCGGCGAGGGCGCCTGGCTGATCGATGACCGTGGCCGCGCCTATCTCGACTGCTTCAACAATGTCTGCCATCTCGGCCATGCCCACCCCGACGTGGTCGCGGCGATTTCCCGGCAGGCGGCCAGGCTCAACACCAACACACGCTACCTGCACGACACCATCATCACCTATGCCGAGCGGCTGACGGAAACGCTGCCGAAAGAGCTTTCGGTGGCATCCTTCGCCTGTTCCGGCAGTGAGGCCAACAGCCTGATGCTGCGCATGGCGCGCAATCACACCGGACAGAGTGACGCCATCGTGCTCGACTGGGCCTATCACGGCACGACGCAGGAACTGATCGACCTCAGCCCCTACAAATACAAGCGCAAGGGCGGCAAGGGTCGGCCGTCGCATGTATTCGAGGCGACGATCCCCGACAGCTATCGCGCTCCGGCAGACTGGCCGCTCGCAGAGCATGCCAGCCGCTTTGCCGAGAGCATTGCCGAGCAGATCGCGGCGATCAAGGCACAGGGCCGCGCGCCGGCGCTGTTTATGGCGGAATCCATTCCAAGCGTCGCCGGCCAGGTCTTCCTGCCGGAAGGCTATCTCAAGCAAGTCTACGCCATGGTACGCGCCGCCGGTGGTGTCTGCGTCGCCGACGAAGTGCAGGTCGGTTTCGGTCGGGTCGGCAGCCACTGGTGGGCGTTCGAGACACAGGGCGTGGTGCCGGACATCGTCACTATGGGCAAGCCGATCGGCAATGGCCATCCGATGGCAGCGCTGGTGACCACGAAGGAGATCGCCGCCACCTTCAACAACGGCATGGAGTATTTCAACACGTTTGGCGGCAACCCGGTGTCCTGCGCTGCCGGCCTTGCCGTGCTCGATGTCATCGAGCGCGACCGCCTGCGCGAAAATGCAGCAGGCATCGGTGCCTATCTGGTCGAGCGCTTCCGCGAATTGCAGACGCGCTACGATGTCATCGGCGACGTGCGCGGCATGGGGCTATTCCTCGGCATTGAGCTGGTCGAAGACCGCAAGACCAAGGCACCGGCGACGGCACTGGCGCGACGCATCAATGATGGCGTCCGTGCACGCGGCGTGCTGATCGGCACCGAAGGTCCGCATGACAATGTGCTGAAGATGCGTCCGCCGATGATCTTCAGCCGCACCAATGCCGATCATCTGGTCAGCGCATTGGACGATACGTTCGGTGAGGTGCTGGCGACGCGCTAGCTGCCTCACGGAGGATCTTACCCGGCGGATCGGTCGCCGGGCAGTTCACGGCAGGAAACTGAATCAACGCCGGCGTGTTCGCGCCGGCGTCAGGAGAGGCTTTGCATTGGAGCGTTTCCGTTTTTCACGGAAACGCGGAAACGCACCAATTTTTTTTATTTCACGCAATTCCGGACGGAAAACCGTTTCACACTTTTCCTGGAATTGCTCAGAACAACAGGGAGGAGACTATGAAGACACGTCTTTTTGCAGCAGCGTTTCTGGCAATAACGGCAGTTTCCCTGCCGGCAAAGGCCGATACGCTCGACACGATCAAGCAGCGCGGCACCGTCACCTGCGGCGTCAGCCAGGGCGTTGCCGGCTTCTCGGCTCCGGACGATGCCGGCAAATGGCACGGCTTCGACATCGATTTCTGCCGGGCGGTTGCCGCCGCGGCGCTGGGCGACGCCGACAAGGTCAGCTACGTGCCGCTGTCGACCAAGGAGCGTTTCACCGCGCTGCAGTCCGGTACGGTCGACCTGTTGTCGCGGCAGACCACATGGACGCTGTCGCGCGATGCCGGCATCGGCATCCATTTCGTCGGCACCGCCTATTATGACGGCCAGGGTTTCATGGTGCGCAAGGACCTCAACGTCGACAGCGCGCTGAAGCTTTCCGGCGCGACCGTCTGCGCCGAACAGGGCACGACCACCGAACAGAACACCGCTGATTATTTCAGCGCCAACAAGCTGCAATACGAGCCGGTGGTGGTCGATTCCGCCGAAGGCATCATCAAGGCCTTCGACAGCGGGCGCTGCGATGTCTACACCACCGACGCCTCCGCGCTCTATGCGCAGCGGCTCAAGCTGGCCAATCCGGACGGCTATACCGTGCTGCCGGAGATCATCTCCAAGGAGCCGCTCGGACCGGCTGTGCGCCAGAGCGACGACAAATGGTTCAACATCGTGCGCTGGACGCTGTTTGCGCTGCTCGAGGCGGAAGAACTGGGCGTCACCCAGGCCACGGCCGAAGCCGGACTCACGTCCACCAATCCGGCGGTCAAGCGCTTCCTCGGCGTCGACGGCGACAACGGCAAGCAGCTCGGGCTCGATCCACGCTTCGCCTACAACATCGTCTCGAAAGTCGGCAATTACGGCGAGATCTTCGAACGCAATCTCGGCCAGTCGAGCGCGCTCAAGATCGATCGCGGCATCAACAAGCTGTGGAATGCCGGTGGCCTGATGTACGCCCCACCGCTGCGCTGAACAGAGACAACCACGCATAGCGCAAGGTCCCCTCTCCGTCTCGCCCTGCGGGCGAGCCACCTCTCCCCCATTTCATGGGGACGAGGAACCCCAGCTGGAGAGGGGCCGGCGCTGCAAGTGCGATTCCTCGCCCCTGCCGAAGGCGGGGGAGAGGTGGCTCGGCTCCGGCGGCAAAGCCGCCGTTGCCGAGACGGAGAGGGGGTCTTCGCTTCGCACCGACCGAGCCGTCCCGCGGCGCTCAGCAAACCTACGCTTCGGACAGCTGCCTTGCCTGTCCGGAGCGCATCGCGACGATGATGCCGAGCACTGCTGCGATCGGCAGCAGCCAGGGGGCGTAGTCCAGCAGGCCGAGGCTGCCGGTCAGCGTCGCGTAGTTCTTCATGACGAGAAGGGCAGCTGTGCCCAGGCCGATGGTCGCGACAAGCGCGATCAGCAGCTGGAACCGCGAGCCGGTTTCCCTGTCGCGGTTCTTCCACGTGAACACCGCCACCGAAAGCGAGGTCACTGCCTGCAGGATGATGATGCCGAGCGCCGCCAGTCCGAACGTGCTGGACAAAAGGGTCATCAGCGGGTCGGCATCGGCGATGGCGAACAGCGCCACCGCGATCGAGGAAACCACCGTGACGGTGATGCTGGCGACATGCGGCGACTGCAGCCGTGCATGCAGGCTGCCGAGCACGCCGGGCAGCATGCCTTCGCGGCCGAGCGCGAACAGGTAGCGAGCGGCGGCGTTGTGCAGGGCAAGCGTCGCGGCGAGCGCGCTCGTCACCATCAGGAACTGCACCGCCACCAGGAACACCGGGTGGGTGTATTGGGCGAAGGCGCGGAACACCAGTGTGCCCGGGTTTTCACTGGCCGCGGCCACGACCTTGTCTTCGCCGAAGGCCAGCACCACAGCCCACATGGTGATGGCATAGAAAAGCGCGATGAACACCACTGCGGTGATCAGCGCGCGGCTGACGGTGCGGTGTCCGTCGCGTGCCTCCTCGCTGTAGATGGCAGCGGATTCGAAGCCGAGGAAGGAGACGAAAGCGAACATCAGGCCGACGCCGAAGGAGCCGCTGACGATGTTGGGCAGGCTGAATGAACCGAAGGTCACCTGGGCCGGACTGCTTGGTGCAAGCACTGCTGCCGTCAGCACGACCAGGATCAGCACTTCCAGCGTCAGCAGCACAGCGAGCAGGCGGGCACCGAGCGTGATCTCGCGGTAGCCGACGATGGCGGTGATCACCAGACAGATCGCACCCCAGGCCTTCCATGACAGGTCGATGCCGAGATTTTCGCTGAAGAAGACGCTGGCGAAGAAACCGAAGCCGCCGACGCTGCCGATGACCATCATGCCGTAGACGACGATGGCGACGAAGGCCGCGGCCCCGCCTGCAAGCGGTCCCAGGCCGTGGCGGACATAGGCATAGAAAGCTCCCGAGTGTTTCACATGCGGGCTCATGCGGATGAAGCCGATGGCAAACAGGATCAGCACGATGCCGGCAAGCAGGTAGGAGCCCGGCATGCCGACACCGTTGCCCATCAGAACCCCCAGCGCCCCGTTGCTGGCGACGGCTGCGAGCGGTGCCGCAGCAGCGACGACGAGAAAGAAGATATCAAAGGAATGCAGGCTGCGCCTGGGTGCGGTGTTGGTGGAAGACATGGCGTTTGGTCCGGCGATGGCGTGAAACGAAAAGGGGAAGGCAAGCGGTGCCCGCTCTTACGGCAGGGTCACGCGCTTGCCCTCCAGGGGTGTCGGCAACGGCCCGCGCAGCAGCTTGTCGTCTGCATCGTAGAAACGTGCCGCAGCCGTGCCGGTGAAAGCGTCGCCGGCTAGGTTGATCTCGTAGGCGATCTCGCCGCGGCTGACGAATTTGTGGGTCTTGCGATCGGCGGTCACTTCGACGAACTTGCCGATGACCTTGCCGTCTTTCTCGGCCCAGATACCCTTGCCGTCACTGTCGCTGTTGTCCGGGTTGCCGAAATCGGGATTGGCCTGCTGCATGGTGCCGTCGGCATTGAAGACGAACATGTGATGGGTGAATGGCGCGTCGACCGCCTTGACCACCCAGGTGCCGACGATGCCGGCTGGTTTGGCCGTGTCTTCAGCTTTTGCCGATGCGGTCGCTGCGGCAAGTGCTACGGCCGCCGGCAGGATGAATGATCTAGCGAACCGCGACAGCGGGCCGGAACTGGAAAAGTGCATCGATAGCCTCCCTTGTTGAACCGAACCGCGCCGCCTGTTCCCCGATTGATTGTGCTTTTGGGCGGCGGATCCGGTATTCTTGATCAGTCCTCGTTCCAGGGCGCCCACATCGCCTGCGCGGCGGCCCAATCGTCATTGCCTTCCGAAGGCGCCGGCGTGTAGCGCGCGCCGGGCACCTCATGCGCCGGCAAGGTCCAGGTGCCGCGCTCGACCAGCCTTGCGATGTTGTCGCGATAGACCTCGTCCACCGTCGCGTGGCGCTCCGGGTCGCGGTTCAGCCACAGATTGCGCGGGTGGATAGGCTTCTCGTACATCCTGGAAAACAGCTCGGTGCGCAGGTCCTTCAGCCAGTTCGAATTGAGGTTCATGGCACGGAACTGCCGCAGCGCCTCGATGTCGATCAGGCTGGCCACCATGGTGTTGGCGCCGCTGGCCGAATAGGAGCTGATGTTGCCGCGGAAGTCGACGATGTGGCTGTTGCCCCCGGCGATGTCGATCGGATGACGCGAACTCGGCGAGAGGTAGACCGGGCCGATGTTGGGACACAGCATGTAGACGCTGTTGAAATCGGCATGGGCCCGGTTCTGGATCATCCAGCTGCCGCCGCCAGGATAGGACGAGCCGGTCATCGGCATCGCCTCTGAAGGACGATAGACCACTTCGGCGCCGCCGAAGGCGAGCGCGCGCACCGCTTCCGGATATTCGCCGTCGGAACAGCAGATGGTGCCGATATTGCCGATGTCGTCGGTGCGCAGCACCGGGTAGAAGGCCTCGATGCCGTCGCCGAACAATTCGACCCAGCGGTCGTATATGTCATGCGGCGTGCAACTGCGCTCGCGGCACCAGATGTGGTTCTTGGCGGCGCGGTGGACGAGCTTGCCCTTGCGGTCGATCACGAACAGCGTGTTGAAGAAACGATCCTCCATCACATCGGGCCAGCGCGCCTTGCACTGGCCGATGATGTAGGTGTCGTAATGCCGGGCCAGCTTGCCGAGCGCCTCGGTCTCTTCGCCGGGCAGGTCGATGAAGATGTCGCGCGCCGCGGTGACATGCGGCACGTCGAAGATCTCGTCGGTGAAACCGGTCAGCGCGCCTTCGGCCAGCGCCACCACGCGGATCGGCGCGTTGATGGCACAGATCGAGACGGCGGCATGGATGGCTTCCTCGATCGTCTCCAGATTGTGGCGGATATGCTTGCGCTGTGCGACGCCGGTGACGATGGTCGAAAGGCCGATCGCCATATAGGGCGCGACATAAGCGGGGCGTGAGGCCATTCCGGTCGATACTCCAACTGTCAGGTCGGAGGAGGCTGCGCTGATGGGAAATGGCACGAAGCGCGCTGCCATCTCCCTCAAACGCCGCGTTCCTCCCAGGCGTCTTCAAGAACCGACAGGATAAGGAGACTTCTTGGGCCGGGGCTATCATACCGAAGTACGACGGCAAGTTGTGCCCTGGGCTGGAGAGCGCGAGGCCCGCCCCCACGGGTTGGGATCAGCCGCGGCCGTGCAGTTTCTTCATCAGCTCGCCGCGGTTGCGCACGCCGGCCTTGACCAGGATGCGGCTGATATGGGTCTTCACCGTCGGCAGTTCGATGTCGAGCCGCCGGCAGATGTCCTTGTTGCACATGGCGGCGCCGACGAGGTTGGCGATCTCGCGCTCACGCGGTGTCAGCCCGGGAATGTCGAACGCCGACGCCTCGCCCTCGTCGGACAGCACGCTGTCTTCGACAAAGCCCACCAGCCTGTCGAGGAAGGTGAGATTATCGGAGGTGAAGGGGCCATTGCGCTCGCTGCGCAGCAGCGATGCGCCAGCCACGATCCGCGACCCAGCCCGGAAATAAAGCTCCGTCTGGTGCACCGTGTTCTGCGGCACCAGGAATTGCTCGAAATATTCAGGGGCGCCGGCATCGCGCCGCGCGGTCTCGCGCGTCACCGAGCGCAGCCTGATGCCGGCCTGGCCGACACGTTCGGGGTGCAGCGGATCGAAACGCCAGAAGCGGTGGTAATAACGGTTCAGCCAGTAGGGCGAGAGGCCCGACAATCGATGGTCGACGACATGCCTGCCGTCCTCGACGCGGTAGAAACAGCAGCCGACAAGCGGCATCGCCGCCTCGACGACGGTCAGGAACTGGTCTCCGAAAGCTGTCCTGTCGAAATGCATGAGCGTTGGCCCGATCCGCGGAAAGGCCTTTCGGCCTCTCCGGCTCCCCTGTCGCGGCGATACTCTAACATCATAATATCGTTATGCGGCTGCCAAAATAAACTGAATTCCTGCACGGCGCATTTCCGTCGATCAGCCTTCCGGAGTTGGAGCGACAGGAGCTAGTTCATGCTTTCTTAAACACAGCACATATCCAATCCATAAGATTTAATAGATCGCCCACATAACCATCCCTGTGCTGCAACTGGTGCAGGGAAGCGGAGACACCGGGCCTAAAGCTGAAATCAGCAGTCCTTGAGAATGAAGATCACCTCACCGTCGCGCCGCGCGGTTTCACGCAGGGACTGACATACTTGCTGCCCGCACGCTGAGCGTCATGTTTGCCACGCTTTGCGTCGGCAGGAGCGACGTATCACCGCTGCTCCTGCCTCGCTCTGCCGTCTTACTCAGCCGGCGTCAGCGAAATCCTTGTCGCCGCCGCACCTTCAACCGCCTCGCGCGAATAGAAAAGCGGCACGTAATCGCCGGTGAGCCAGAGTGGCGCGAGATCCCTGTAGTGCGGGCTGAACGGATCACCCGATTGGCCCGGCGTGTTGATGACGCGGCTGTTGTCCCAGCCACCGACGTCGAGAACCATGCGGAACGATGCGCCGGACATGAGTGTGAAGTCTGGATTGTAGCTTGCCGCGTGAGGCGTCGTTGACGAACCGGACATCGCCCAGGGGCCGACCGTGAATTGCTCCTGCATTGCCTTCGAGACGATCGGCGACAGCGAGTGTTTAAAAACGGCGCGATGCAGGTCGCCCCAGCGCCATTTGTCCATGTCGTTTCCGAGCTGTTCCTTCAGCGCCGCGACAGCAGATGCAAGGCTTTCCGAAATGATGGCAGCTCTCGTCGCCTGAAGGTCTTGGCCAAGGCTCTTGTCCGCCGTTTCCAGCATATCGATGGCTGCGGTTCCGCTGCCCTTGCCGATCGCCTTGCGGGCGGCTTCCGGTACGACATGCGTGATCAGCGCCTTGGGCAGGTGCTGGCTGATCCACATCTCGTAGATCGCGGCTGGAGCGCTGTCGATGTCGTTCGACGCGTTCCAGTTCCTCAGCATTTCGGCGGCCTGCCTGGCCTCGGCGGAGGCGTCGGCAGGCAACTCGACGGCTTTGAGAAGCTTGACGGCACGTTCACCCAGCAGGTTCACGTCGTCGTTCTGAAGCTTCATGGAATCGGCGAGCGTGACCTTGTCATTGGCGCTGAGTACCTGTGCGATGCGCTCATAGCGCGAGGGGTCGGCCCATTCGAACCCGACCTTGCGCTCCTTCACCGGATAGCCTTCCGGCAGGTTCATCTGATTGGCGGTGGCGAACCAGCCCTTGGCCGGATTGTAGACGCTGGGCAGGTCGTCGCGTTTCAGGAAGCCCCACTCGTAGCGGCCGTCGCCGGGCACCGGCAGCAAGCCGTCCCAGGTCTTCCGCGCCGGCGTCATGGCTGCCGCCACCCAGCCTATGTTGCCTTGGGTATCGGCGTAGACCTGGTTTTCCGAGGGCGCATAGAAGCGGTTCATGGCTGTCAGGAACTCGTTCCAGTTCCTCGCCGTCATGTAATCCGACGAGCCGAAATAGGCCGAGGTCCCCGGCTCCATCCAGACGCTGCGCACCGCGAACGCCCGGTGGTTTTCGCCATCCGTTTTCACGACCGGTCCGTGCCGCGTGAATTTGAGCGAGACCTTGCGCGGTGCACCGTCGCGAACCGCGATCGTTTCCTCGACCGTCTTCATGTTCTCCCAGCCGTCCTTGTATCTGTACTGGTTGGGATTGTCGGGGTTGGTCTCGTAGACGTAGAGGTCTTCCTGGTCGACGTTGAAAATCGTCAGCCCGAAGGCGATCGTGCCGTTGTGTCCGATGGAGATGCCGGGCAGTGCCGGCTCCCCGGCACCCACCACCGACATGTCGGGACTGTTGAGATGAACGATGTAGCGCAACGACGGCGCGCTATGGGCGCGATGCGGATCGTTGGCAAGGATCGGCCGCCCTGTCGCGGTGCGTGCAGGAGCAACCACCCAATTGTTCGAACCGATGCTGTCCACTGTCCCATCGGCCTTGTCGAGGAAGGGCTGCGGATCGTAGAGCTCGGCCTTCTTCTTGGGCGGGCTGAAGTCGACGGAATCGGTCGCCCAGTCATAGTCCTTCAGCACGTCGGCCGGAATGATGCAGGGGTCCAAGCCTTGCGGCACCTCGGGCTTCCAATCCGGCTCCAATTTGCTGCGCAACCGATCTGCATCGATGTCTGCCTTGCAGGTGACCAGGGCGCGCTTCACTTCCGAAGAGACGTTGCGCGTCAGCCCGTGGCTGCGGATTCGTACGACGTCTTCCGGACCCCAGATCTCCGGCTTCGATCCGCTCAGCGAAAATTCGATGGGGAGCGGCTTGGAGCCGGCCAGCACTTCCGAGACATAGGCGTTGACCCCGGCGACGAAAGCTTCCGCGAAGCTTTTCGCGTTGGGGCCGTAGGATACCCATTCCTTGCCCATGTCGCCGCGGAACAGGAAAAGCCTGGCAGCGCGGTCCCGCTCGGCGAAATCTTCGCCGAAGCTCTCCGCCAGTCGGCCCAGTCCGCGCTTGCGCCACAGATCGATCTGCCACAGGCGGTCGCGGGCAGCGTTGTATCCCTGCAGGAAAAGTGCGTCGCGATTGCTCTTGGCGTAGATATGGGCAATGCCCCAGTGGTCGATCAGGATCTCGGCCGGCTGGTCGAGGCCCTTCACCGAATAGGCGTCGGAACGCACCGCGGTGGACATGTCTGCAAGCGCCGGACCGGCAAGAAGAACGGATAAAGCGTAGGGCAGGGCGGCCGAAGTGGCCAAGCGAAGAGTGCGCATCATTCCTCCATTCCGCGCCCCGCCTGCAAAAACTATTCATGGCCGGTTGATGATGACAAGCTGACGCGCCAATTGGACCGACGGTCCATGAACGGTTGGTACAACCCGCGCGACGGCAGACCAGGCGTTCGACACGCCTGCGGCAAGGCCGATTACGGCAATTCGGAAACCGCTTGGCGATATGGTCGTCAAAAATGAATGGGATTCCTGCAAATGACCCGAAGCTGGATCAATTTTTCATTGGCATGAGCCCTTGCCAAGGTTCCGGCATTCAACGAAAACCCGTTTGAGCCGGGAGCCATTCCGTTCCGGGCCAGATGCGGCTTCCGGCTGATGCCGACGCGCCGCAACGGGAAGTATAAGACAATGTCCGCGATCGAAGCCGGTGTGAGAGCGCCGGGAAGCCTCTGGCGCTCCGAAATCAAGTCAACGCTGTCGCTCGCATGGCCGATGGTGCTGACCAATCTCGGCCAGACGGCCATGACCGCCACCGACGTCATGATGATGGGCCGGCTGGGCTCTGAAACACTCGCCGCCGGCGCGCTCGGTTCCAACCTCTATTTCATGCCGATGATCTTCGGTCTTGGCCTGATGCTCGCCACCTCGCCGATGATGGCGACGGAACTCGGCCGCTTCCGCCATTCGGTGCGCGATGTGCGCCGCACCGTGCGCCAGGGGCTTTGGTCCGCGATCTTCATCGCCATCCCGATCTGGATATTCCTCTGGAACGGCGAAAGGATCCTGCTGGCCATGGGCCAGGATCCCGTGCTCGCGCATCAGGCCGGTATCTACATTCACTGGCTGCAATGGGCGCTTTTGCCGTTCTACGGCTATATCGTGCTCAGGTCCTTCATATCGGCGCTCGAACGCCCCGGCTCGGCATTGGTCATCGTCTTCATTGCGGTGAGCGCCAACGTGCTGCTCAACTGGATGTTCATGTTCGGCAATCTCGGCGCGCCCAAAATGGGCATCGCCGGTTCGGGACTGGCCACCACCATCTCGTCGGTGCTGATGTTTATCGGCATGGCTCTGGTGGTGACCTGGCACAGGAAGTTCCGCCGCTATCACCTGTTCGGCCGTTTCTGGCGCTCGGACTGGCCACGCTTCAGGGCGCTGATGACGCTCGGCCTGCCGATCGCCGGTATCCTTGCCTTCGAAGTGACGATCTTCAATGCCGCTGCCTTCCTGATGGGGCTGATCAACGCGCCGTCGCTTGCCGCGCATGCCATCGCCCTGCAGATCGCATCGATCAGCTTCATGGTGCCGCTGGGGCTCAACCAGGCGGTCACCGTGCGGGTGGGGCTCGCCTATGGTGCCGGCGACAAGGACGGCATCAGCCGCGCCGGCTGGACCTCCTACGCCATGGGTGTCGGCTTCATGTCGCTTACCGCGCTCACCATGATTTTGTGGCCGCGCGTGCTGATTTCCGGCTTCATCGATGTGCATGATCCGGTCAACAGCCAGGTCGTCGGCCTCGCCGTCTCGTTCCTGGCCTTTGCCGCGCTTTTCCAGATCGTCGACGGCGCCCAGGCCGTTGGCGCCGGCATGCTGCGCGGCCTGCACGACACCACGGTGCCGATGATCTATGCGGCGATCGGCTATTGGGGTGTCGGCCTGCCGCTCGGCGCGCTGCTCGCCTTCCACTTCGGTTTCGCCGGCATAGGCATCTGGATCGGCCTTTCGACGGGACTGGCGGTCGTTGCCGTCTTGCTGCTCGGCCGCTGGCTGCGCCGTGACCGTCTGCCGGCAAAGAGCGGCCCGATCGCCATGCATTGATCGGCCGGAACGGCTGTATCGAATGACCGTATAGCACTGCTATAGACTTGTCTCTATAGCAGTGCTATACGGAGCCTATGGACACACGCGAAACCTTGTTGGCTGCGGCCCTGAAGATCCTCGAAGAAGAGGGTGAAGAACAGTTCTCGACCCGCAATGTCTGTGCGATCGCGAACGTCACCGCCCCTACGCTTTACCATCACTATGGCAGCGCGGACGGCCTGCTGAGCGCCACCATAGCGGAGGCGTTCGCGCAGTTTCTCGAAAGCAAGAAAGCGGCGGTCCAGTCTTCCGACCCCGTGACGGCACTGCGCGAAGGCTGGGACGACTACGTGCGCTTCGCCGCGGCTCGCCCACGGCTCTACGCGGTCATGATGGGCCGTGTCCTCAAGGGCGGCCAGATGCCCGCGGCCGAGGAGGCGCATGCGCTCCTGATCGAACGGATAGCGGCCATTGCTGCCGAAGGTCGGCTTGCGCTGGCGGTTGAGGTGGCCGCCGACCTCATCTGGGCCTCGGCGAATGCCGCCTCTCTGCTTCACGTGACGGCCCGGCTGCGTAAGACGCCGCCACCCACGCCTGCTGTCCTCGAGAACATCCGCGAAAACGCAATGCAGGCAATCCTGAAGTCTCCCTCAAAGGATCGATCGCAATGAAAATCCTCGTCACTGGAGGAACTGGTCTCGTCGGTGGACGCCTGATCCCGCGACTGGTGGAGGCCGGCCATGAGGTGTTTGCCCTCACACGCTCCGCATCGTCCCACGGCGGGCTGAAGGCATTGGGCGCGTCGCCGGTCGATGCCGACCTGGAAAGCAGTGCACCCTTGTCCCTGCCTGCGGTCGACGGTGTCGTGCACGCGGCCGCGCTGTTCCGCTTTTCGGGGCCTCGCCAACCCTATTTTCGCACCAATGTCGACGGCACCGCAGCGCTGCTGAAGGCCGCCGAGAAGGCCGGCGCAAAGGCCTTCGTCTACATCAGCGCGGCGGGGATCATCATGGACGATGCCGGTTCGGCGATCCGTCACGCCGATGAAAGCGCGCCAACATTCCCGAACCATTCTTCCGCCTATCTGGCGAGCAAGGCGCAGGCCGAGGCGATCGTGCTGGCGGCCAACAAGCCCGGCTTCCGTACCATCGCGCTGCGCCCGCCGGCAATCTGGGGCCCGGGCGATCCGTTCAGCCGCGAGCTCCCACGCGCGATACAGTCCGGGCAGTTCGCCTTCATCGATCGCGGCGACTATGCCTTCTCGACCTGTCACGTCGACAATGTCGTCGAAGCCATACAATGCGCACTGGAGCGCGGCGAAGGTGGCCATGCCTTCTTCATCAGTGACCAGGAAAGGCCGACCTTCCGGGAGTTCGTCGCGGCGCTCGCCAAGCTGCAGGGCCTGTCCATCGACAGGCTGCGCTCGATCCCCTATCGGCTCGCTTCAATGGTAGGCCGCTCCCTCGATGCCATCTGGGCCGCCACGCGCAGGAAAAGCGACCCGCCGCTGTCGCGTTCGATGGTGCGTATGATCGGGCGGGAGTTTGGCATCGATGATGCCGCAGCACGTCGCGAGCTGGGCTATGTCGGAAGAACGTCCCGTGCCGAGGGGCTGAGAAGCTACGGGCTCGCGATAGCGGCGAGCCCGTCATGACCGAGAGCGCCGTCAGCTGTCCGACGACATTGCTCCGAGCAGCCTGCGGATGTCGCCGAAATAGGCGATCGCCCCGAACACCAGCGCCGCGACCGTGACGAAGAAGATCGACACTGCCGCCATGGTCGGCGTGTAGCCGTAGCGCAGCGCGTTGAAGATCTTGATCGGCAGCGTCTCGGTGGTGAAGCCGATGGTCATGTAGGCGACGATGTATTCATTCAGCGACAGCACGAAGGCAAAGGCGAAGCCCGAGACCAGATAGGGCAGGATCAGCGGCAGCACGACGGTCTTGAGCACGGTGCGGTCGTCGGCGCCCATCGTCGATGCGGCTTCGACCAGCGAGCGGTCGATGGAGGCGAAGCCGAGCGACAGTGTCACCAGCGGCAAGGTCACGAAGAAGATCGCGTGGCTGATGATTGCCGTGTAGAACTGCCCGAACAGGCCGACCGTCGCCCAGAAGCTCAGGAAGCCGAGCGCGGTGATGACCGGCGGCAGGATGAAGGGGGCGAGACCCAGCACCTGGAAGATGTTCGCCCAGGGTGCGATGCGCCGCCACAGGAACCAGGCCAGCGGCAGTGCGATCGCCACCGCGATCGCCGCCGAGCAGATGGCCAGCGTCACCGAGTGGATCAGCGCCAGCCGCCATTCCGGATCGTTGAAGATCTGCCCGTACCAGCTGAGCGAGAAGCCTTTTGGCGGGAAGGTCAGCTCCTGCTTCTGGTTGACGGAGACACCCGCCACAACGATCAGCGGTGCTGCCAGGAACAGCGCGACGAGGACGAAATAAAGCCGGCGAAGCACGGTCATAGCGCGTTCTCCTTGCGGCCGACGAGCAAAGTGAGCCCCACCAGTGCCAGCGAGATCAGCATCAGGAATACCGCCATCGCCGCGGCAAACGGCATGTTGGACTGGTAGATCGCCTGATCGGTGATCAGCACCGAAAGCGTCCAGTTCGACGGCCGGCCGAGGATCTGCGGCAGCAGGTAGGAGCCGAGCGCGAAGACGAACACCATGATCAGGGTTGCCACGATGGTGTTGCGCAGTGCAGGGGCGACCACGTTGAAGAAGGCACGCACCGGCGAAGCGCCCAGTGTGCGTGCGGCTTCCAGCAATGTTGGATCGAGCCTGACCAGAGCGGGGTAGAGCACGAGGATCGTATAGGGCAAGGCCTGGTAGACCATGCCGGTCAGCACCGCCCAGAAGCTCGGCAGCAGCGCAACCGGCTCCTTCATCAGCCCGATCGCGACCAGGAGGTTGGTGATGCCGGCGGTGCGCGAGAACAGCGTCGACCAGGCAAAGCCGATGATCACTTCCGAGAGCGACAGCACCGACAGCAGCCCGACCAGCCACAGCGTCTGCACGGCGCGCGGACGCTTGGTCAGCAGATAGGTGAAGGGGAAGGCGATGATGACGCAGCATACCGCGACGAGGATCGCCAGCAGCAGCGAGAAACCGAGCACCGATCCGAAGAAGGCGGTGAGGAAACGGGCGTAATTGTCGAACACGAAATCCGGCGTGTAGAAGCCGGACGGATTGCGCTTGAAGAAGCTCACCGCGATCATGATCGAGAATGGCACGACGAAGAAGACGATGAGCATCAGCGCCGGGAAGAACAGCGGCGTGTAGTCGGCGAGTGTCCTGGCCGGTTCGCGTCTCATGGCTGCAGCACCACGCAGCTTTCTGGTGGCAGCACCACGCCGATAGCCTGGCCGACGCTGACATTGGGGCGCTCGCGCGGCGTGGCGACCGCCACGATGGTGGTGCCGCCGGCCTCGACGAAGGTTTCGACCGTGCCGCCGAGATCGCGTACGAAGCTCACGGTGCCCGGGATCGCGCCGGCGCCGGGCGTCGAAAAATGGATGTCCTCGGGGCGGATCGAGATGGTGGCCTTGGCCGAGCCCGATGGCAGGGCGACGCCGGGTACTGCTGCACCGAGCACGGTGGTGCGGCCGGCGCTGTCGGCCTCCGCCGGCAAGAGGTTGGTGATGCCGATGAAGTCGGCGACGAAAGCGTCCGCGGGCTTGCGGTAGATCTCGATCGGCGAGGCGGCCTGCAGGATCTTGCCCTTGCCCATGACGACGACGAGGTCGGCCATCGTCATCGCCTCGCGCTGGTCGTGGGTGACGACGACGGTGGTGATGCCGAGGCGCTGCTGCAACTGGCGCAGTTCCACCTGCATCGCTTCGCGCAGCTTGGCATCGAGTGCCGACAGAGGCTCGTCGAGCAGGAAGAGTTTCGGCGATAGCGCAAGTGCGCGGGCGATCGCCACGCGCTGGCGCTGGCCGCCGGAGAGCTTCGCCACCGGCCGGTCGGCGAAGCCCGGCAGATGGATCATCGCCAGCAGTTCCTCGACGCGCTTGCGCTGGTCGTCCTTCGAGGCACCGCGGATGCGCAACGCATAGGCGATGTTTTCGCCGACCGTCAGATGCGGGAACAGCGCCAGCGACTGGAACACCATGCCGAGATTGCGCTTGTGCGTCGGCACGCGGGTGATGTCGTCACCGTCGAGCACGATGGCGCCGCTGGTCGGCTCTTCCAGCCCGGCGATCATGCGCAGCAGCGTGGTCTTGCCGCAGCCGGAAGGACCAAGCAGGCAGATGAATTTTCCGTCCGGGACGGAGAGGCTGACATCGTCGACGGCGGCGAAATCGGCAAAGCGCTTGGTGATCGAATTTATGGACAATCCGGGCATGGCGTTATCCTGCTTGGCTGGTCGTGCATGCGGATGGTGCGGTCGGTGCCGCAGTGGCCTTCGAAACTAGCGGAAGGCGGGCGAGCGGTCGATGCGAAGATTTGGAGCCCGCAAGCGGGCTCCAGATCTCGTCGCGAGAGGGGAGCGTGATCAGCCGACGATCAGCTCGGTCCATTTCTGGTTGATCGCGTCGGCCTTCGACACATAGAGGTCGTAGCGCGGGATGATCGGCGCGATGTCGGAAGACACTGCCGCGAACTCTTCCGGCTTCAGGTCGAGAACCTCGCGCTTCAGCGTCGGTGCGGTGCCCACATTGCGCGACATCAGGCCCTGGATCGCCGGCTGGCTCATATAGTCGATGAAGGCATGCGCCTCGTCGACCTTCTTCGAGGCGCGCGACAGCACCCAGTTGCCGGAATCCTGGATGCCGCCTTCCTGCGGGAAGGTCGAACGCACAGGCTGGCCGTCCTTGGCGGCAAGGCCGGTGACGTCGTGGTAATACTGGCCCATCGGGATTTCGCCCGACTTCAGCGCCTGCTCGAACTGGGCCTCGTCGCGGTACCAAAGGCGCACATTCGGCTTCACCTCGGCGAGCTTGGCAAATGCCTTGTCGATGCCTTCGTCGGTGTCGAGCGCATTGGTGCCGCCCATGAAGGTCTTGGCCGTCACTTCCAGCAGGAAGGAGTTGGAAGCGAGCGCCAGCAGGCCGAGCTTGTCGGCATTGGCCTTGTCCCACAGCGCATCCCAGGAGGTTGGCGCTTCCTTGTAGGCGTTGGTGTTGGTGACCAGCGTGATGTACCAGGCCACCGCACCGATGCCGGCGACGCGGCCGTCCGGATATTTGTTGATGAACTGCGGCAGCAGGTCGCCATAGTGCTTGAACTTGGCGGTATCGAGCGGCTGCCACAGCTCGGTCGACTGGCCCTTCAGCGTCGAGGTCTGCGACATCATCGAAAGGTCGGCCGGCGCCTGTCCGGCCTTGGCGGCCTGCTCCAGCTGCACCAGCCAGGCTTCGCCGGTCGGCTCGGCCACCGATTCAATGGTTATGCCGGTCGCCTTGGTGAATTCGGGGAAGATGTGCTGGTCGAACGACTTCTTGAAATAGCCGCCATAGACGCCAACCTTCAGCGACTTTTCCTGGGCGCGCAGGATCGCCGGCATCGCAAGCACCCCGGCGGCGGCAACGCCGGCGCCAAGCACGCTACGCCGGCTGAGCATGGTCTTCATGATCTCGGTCATCATTGTTCTCCGTTGTTCCGGCTTTGCCGGGTTCCCTTATGGTTTTCTTATAAAAAGGCGTCACTGGATAGAGCATGATCTGTTCCGAAAACCGGTCCGGGGATCATGCTTCCATCCGGCACACCGTCATCCCTTCAGCGCCGGGCTGAACACCATCAGCGACAGGATCTCGAACAGAACCTGCGCGCCGGCGTGCGCCGTGTTGGTGGTGGAATCGTATTGCGGTGCCACCTCGACGACGTCGCCGCCGACGATGTTGAGGCCCTTCAGTCCACGCAGCAGTTCCAGGACCTCGCGGGTCGTCAGGCCGCCGACTTCCGGCGTGCCGGTGCCGGGCGCAAACGCAGGGTCGAGGCTGTCGACATCGAAGGAGATATAGGTCGGACCGTCGCCGACGATCTTGCGGGCCTTCTCGATGATGGCCGGGATGCCGAGGCCGGGAACCTCTTCGGCGTGGACGACGGTCATGCCGGATTCGTAGGTGAACTCCCACAGATACTCGGCAGCGCCGCGGATGCCGATCTGGATCGTGCGTGACGGGTCGAGCACGCCGTCCAGCACCGCATTGCGGAAGGGGCCGCCATGGTGGAACTTGGTCTGGTCGAAGGCGCCGCCGGTGTCGCAATGCGCGTCGATATGGATCATGCCGACCGGCCGTTCCTTGCCGACGGCCTTCAGGATCGGATGGGTGATCGAATGGTCGCCGCCGACCGACAGCGGGATGACGCCGGCGTCGACGATCTGGTTGAGGCGCTTCTCGATATCCTCGTGGCTCATTTCCAGCCGATAGCGGCTGCGGAACGGCACGTCGCCGATGTCCGCCACGCGGAGCTCGTGGGTGGGAGCGCAATCCAGCACATGATTGTAGGGCCCGATGCGTTCGATGGCACGCAATGCGCGCGGGCCGAAACGGGAACCCGGACGATTGGTGACGCCGAGATCCATCGGCACGCCGATCATCGCCACCTGGAGATCGCCGAAATCGGGATTGTCGGCGGCAACGTCACGATACGGTGCTGTCAGGAAGGTCGGGATGCCGGAATAGGGCGCCAGCCGGGTGCCGCCCTTGGAGAAGATCTTGTCGGCGACCCGGCGAAACTTCGGATCGAACAACTCGCCGCCGTGGCTCTCGCCATATTTGCGGCGCAACGCGTCGAGCTTACCTCTGTCGAAACCCATCCTGCAACTCCTCCTGCCGCGCCCGGAAAATCGGGATCGATTTTCGGAAAGGCGCCAAATCAAATCAGGCGAGCCGATGTGCCTCCGATGCGGGGCATTAGAGCGCCGCGCGTCCTTTCGGACGCGCAAAGGTCGCTCCAACACTTTGATTCGACGCATGACGGATGACGTATGTCACCCTGCCTTTCCGAAAATCGATTCCGATTTTCGGGGTCATGCGCTAACCAGTTCCAGCTGCCTGCGGTTCCGTGTTTTTATGATTGATTGCCACGGATTGTCGGAGGCTGCGGATGGAAAATCAATTGATATTGTTATAGCGCTGGCTGTTAGAAAATCTCACACTGTGCCTTGACATCGACCTATGACCCGCCGTCTTCCACCCCTCAACCCCTTGCGAGCATTCGAGGCGACCGCCCGCCATGGCTCGCTTTCCAAGGCAGCCGCCGAACTCCACGTCACCCACGGGGCGGTCAGTCACCAGATCAAGGCACTGGAGCAGTCGCTGGGCGTGAAGCTGTTCGAACGGATAGGCTCTCGTCTGAAGCTCACGCCGCACGGCGCCGAGCTTCTGCCTGCAGTATCCGGTGCCTTCGAAGGGATCGCCGCTGCCGCTGCACGGCTGACCCGCCCCGCCAGCAGCGGCGCGCTGGTTGTATCCTGCGTGCCGGCGCTTTTGTCTTTGTGGCTGATCCCGCGCCTCGGCTCGTTCACGGCACGATATCCCGACATCCGGTTGAAACTCCTCGCCTCCAATGATGACCGCGACATCCGCCAGCCCGACATCGATGTCTGCGTGCATTATGGCGACGGCAGCTGGAGCGATTGCTGGATCCGCAAATGGTCGGGACTGGAGCTGTTTCCAGTCATCAGCCCGACGCTCGCCAACAACCGGCCGATCCGCTCGACCCGCGACCTCGCCGACCATGTCCTGCTGCATGGCGACGACGGGCGCGAGTGGCACACCTGGCTTGCCGCCGCTGATGCGCTCGATCTCGAGCGGGTCTGCCGGCGCCATCAGTTCAACGATGCCCGCCTGTCGATCGAAGCGGCACTGCATGGCCACGGCGTGGCGCTCGGCGACACGATGACGGCAAGCCGCCTGCTGGCGATGGGCCAGTTGATCGTACCCTTCGGTCTCTCGGTGCCGGCGGTCGACGACTTCTATGTGATTTGCCGCAATGAGATGCGCTCCACGCCCATCGTTCAGGTCTTCGTCGACTGGCTGTTCGCCGAGAAAGCCGAGGACGAGAGCCGGGCTGAGACGGTGGGCACGAGGCTCAGTGCGCGCCGTAAGAGGCCTATGCTGCAGCTGGTGGCAAAATCCGAAGAATGAGGAGCGCTCGACAAGCGACGGCGCTGCCCTCATGTTCATGGCTTCCTGCCTTGCGATCGCAAAGCGGGAAGCGCGTTAATCATTTCAATGCTAAGAGGCCTATCCGGTGACGGATAGGGTGGAAGCAGGTTTCGGACATGGCCAAGACTGACATTGCACGGCGCGTCTACAACCACACCTGGAAACTCGACCCCATCGTGCGGTCGCTGCTCGACACCGATTTCTACAAGCTGCTGATGCTGCAGATGATCTGGGGCATGTACCCCAAGGTCGACGCCACCTTCTCGCTCATCAACCGCAAGACCAAGGTGCGGCTCGCCGACGAGATCGACATCGGTGAACTGCGCGACCAGCTCGACCACGCCAGGACCCTGCGTTTCACCAAGAAGGAAATGATCTGGCTGGGCGGTAACAACTTCTATGGCCGCAAGCAGATCTTCGAGCCGGAATTCCTTGCCTGGCTGGAGAATTTCCGGCTGCCTGAATATGAGCTGACCAAGCGTGACGGCCAGTTCGAGCTCTCCTTCTCCGGCCCCTGGATGTACACCACGCTGTGGGAGATCCCGGCACTGGCCATCATCAATGAATTGCGCTCGCGTTCGGCGCTCAAGGCTTTCGGTCCGTTTTCGCTCGATGTGCTTTATGCGCGCGCCAAGGCCAAGATGTGGGCCAAGACCGAGCGTCTGAAGCAGCTTCCCGGCATCCGCATCTCCGACTTCGGCACGCGCCGCCGCCACTCGTTCCTGTGGCAGCGCTGGTGCGTGGAGGCGCTGAAGGAAGGCATCGGCGAGGCCTTCACCGGTACCTCGAACGTGCTGCTGGCGATGGACAATGATCTCGAAGCGCTCGGTACCAACGCGCATGAACTGCCGATGGTGCTTGCAGCCCTTGCCAATTCCGAGGCCGAACTGCGCCAGGCCCCCTACAAGGTCCTGCAGGACTGGCAGCGCTATTATGGCGGCAACCTGCTGATCGTGCTGCCTGATGCCTTCGGCACCGCTGCCTTCCTGCGTGATGCGCCGGACTGGGTTGCCGACTGGACCGGCTTCCGCCCCGACAGCGCGCCGCCGATCGAAGGCGGTGAACGCATCATCTCCTGGTGGCGCGAACGCGGCCGGGATCCGCGCCAGAAACTGCTGATCTTCTCCGATGGCCTCGACGTCGAAACCATCATCGAAACCTATCGCCATTTCGAGGGCAAGGTGCGCATGTCTTTCGGCTGGGGCACCAACCTCACCAATGATTTCGAGGATTGCGCGCCGGTGCCGACCGACCGGCTCAATGCCATCTCGCTGGTCTGCAAGGTCACCGAGGCCAATGGCCGCCCGGCAGTGAAGCTGTCCGACAATCCGGCGAAAGCCACGGGCGACCAAAAGGAGATTGACCGCTATATCCGCATCTTCGGCGAGGAGGCGCGGGTGCGCCAGCTTGTAAAGGTTTAGGCAAGGCGGATTTCGGTTTGCCGTTCTTCGGATGAGCAAGCGGTTCAGTCAGCGACAAAATCGGTGGGCAGCGCTCGTCGCAGCGGTTTGCGCGACCGCACTTCCTCCTGCGCAGGCATTGGCGCACGCCTCCGATCGCGGCCACGTCCTGCTCTTGCCGACCAGCTATTACCTCGCTGGCGGTGCCTTTGCGGTGGCGGCATCCTTCCTGGTGCTGAGCCTGGTGTCGCCGCAAGCGCTGGGTCGTCTCTGGCGGGCGCGCTTCTTGCTGTTCCGGTTCCCGGATACTGCACGCGCAGTGGTCAGCCTGCTTTCCTTCGCCGTTTTTGGTGCCCTCATCGCGGCAGGGTTCTGGGGCAGTCGCGATCCTCTCTCCAATCCCCTGCCATTGGCGATCTGGACGCTGTTGTGGACCGGCATGACGTTGGCGCAAGGGGTGTTCGGCAACCTCTGGTCCTGGCTGAATCCATGGTATGGGCCGTGGCGGCTCGTGATCTGGTTGACCGGAACCAGTGATGACCGAAAATGCATGCCGCCGTGGCTCGGCTACTGGCCGGCTTTCCTGTTTTTCCTCGGCTTTGCCTGGTTCGAATTGATCTATCCCGCGCCGGACGATCCTTCGAAACTGGCGATCGTGGCCGGCGGCTACTGGTTGCTCAGTTTCATGTTGATGCTGGTGTTCGGTTATGACTGCTGGAGCAGCCGCGGCGAATTCCTGAGCGTGTTCTTTTCCATGCTGGCGCGGTTCTCGCTGCTGGAGCGCGACGCCGCCGGCAGGTTGTCGCTCTGCTGGCCGGGTGCGAAATTGCTCGATGCGTCGCCGCTGCTGCTGAGCGCTGCCGCATTCCTGCTGCTTGCCCTGTCGTCGGTCTCGTTCGACGGGCTGATGCGGACCTTCTTCTGGCTCGGCTTGTACGGGGTAAATCCGCTCGAGCTGCCCGGCCGCACCGCGATGATGGGCATGGGCAGCACGGGTCTCGTCGCGACGTTTCTGTTGCTGGCGCTGCTGTTTGCCGTCGCGATCCTGCTCGGCCGCCGACTGGCGCGGAACCGCTTTTCTTTCGTTCAGCTCGCAGGGCTGCTGGTTTGGTCGATTGTGCCGATCGCGCTTGCCTATCACATCGCGCACTACCTCACCGATTTTCTTGTCAACGGCCAGTATGCGCTGGTTGCCCTGTCTGACCCCCTCGCCCGAGGGTGGAACCTGTTCGGAACGGCGCATATGCCGGTCACCGCCGGCATCGCCGCTGGTGCGGACGCTGCCTGGTGGCTGTGGAACGTGCAGGCTGCCCTGATCGTCGGCGGGCATATCCTGGCGGTGCTTGTCGCCCACGTCACGGCCTCCCGGTTGGCGCCTGTAACGTCGCAGGCGGCCTTGTTGCAGGTTCCACTCACCGCGCTGATGGTTGCCTATACGCTTTTCGGTCTCTGGCTGCTCGCCACCCCCACTGCCGGATGACCTTCGTTGCCGGCAATGCTGGCTTGCCTTGGCTGGGGTTTGATGCTTGGTTTGCCTCGCGATTTTCATGCAGTCGACTGCCGGCTGCGGGTCAATGCCATGAGGGGGAATTCGATGACTGGCCGCTTCTTCGACCTGACCAGGGGCAACGCATCTCGCCGCACGGTCCTGAAAGGACTGGCAGCCGGCGCCGGCCTGGCTGCCGCGCCCGGTTTCGTGCGTTATGCGCAGGCGCAGAGTTCAGCCCCGATCAAGATCGGCTTCCAGGCGCATCGCACCGGCATCGGCGCCGCTTATGGCCGCTGGTATGAAAGAACCACTGCCGCAGCCGTGAAGGCGATCAATGCCGCGGGTGGCATCAATGGCCGCCCGATCGAAGTGGTCATCGAGGACGACGGCACCGACGCTGCCCGTGGTGCCGAAGTGGTGGCCAAGCTTGCCAACCAGCACAAGGTCGACATCGTCTACGGCACCCTGTTCTCGAATGTCGTGGTCGGCTCGGCGCCGGCCGCCGGCGAACTGAAGATCCCATACTATGTCGTGTCGGAAGGTTATCACGTCGCGTCCGGCAAGCTGAACCGCTACGTGTTCCAGCCGGGCATCACCGACGTGCGCGCGCAGGTGACTTCGGTGGCGCCATGGATCGCGGCCAATGCCGGCAAGAAGATCACCATGATCTTCCCCGACTACGCCTTCGGCTACGACCATCGCGACTACCTGCCGCCGGCCTTGCAGAAGGCAGGTGCGGAGGTCGTGGCAAAGATCGCCATCCCGCCGACGGAATCCTCCTTCACCAAATACTTCCCGCAGATCCCGTCCGATACCGACGCCATCTACCACGTCATGGTCGGGCCGGCGGTGCTGACCTTCGTCAAGGAACTGGGCGACTTCTATGGGTCGACCGGGCCGAAGCTGTTCGGTTTCATCGACTCGCTGGAGGCGGTCGATATCAACAGCCCCGGCCTCGAATATCTCGACGGCAGCCATTTCTGGGAAGGCTCGCCGCGCTACGCGCAGGCTGACGACACCGAAGCGCAGAAGGCCTATCGTGCCGCCGTCGGCATCGACGACAATGGTGCGGCCGTCGCCGACGCCAAGGATGTTTCCACCGCCGCCCATATGTTCGGCTGCTGGGAAACGCTCTACGTCATCAAGAAGGCGATGGAGGATGCCGGCTACAAGGGGCCGGAAGATCGCGCCAAGCTGGTCGAAGCGACCGAGGCACTGACCGAATTCGCCGAGGGGCCGGAGCATCCGCAGGGCAAGAAGCTCTTCAACGGCAAGATCCACCAGTGTTTCGGCCAGCAGAACATCTCCAAGCTGGAAGGCGGCAAGCTCAAGGTCGTGCACAAGACGACGATCGAGGACGGCATGTACGAGCCGGAGGCCGACTACACCAAGCAGTCCCTGTAGGTGATGGCCTTGCCGTTCCCGATGGCCGGGAAAAGCGCCTGAATGGCTTTCGGACCACATCTTCTGCTCGCAACCCTGGAAGGGCTGGTTACGGCGGCGGTACTGGCGCTCACCGCGCTCGGCCTGTCGCTGGTGTTCGGCGTGATGCGCATCGTCAACGTCGCTCACGGCGAGTTCTTCATGCTGGGCGCGGTGCTTGCCTGGGCGGTGGCGACGGCACTCGGCGCGCATCCAGCCATCGGCTTCGTGGCGGCGCTGATCGTGGCGCCGCTGGTGGTCGGGGCGATCGCCTTGCTTTCCGAACGGCTGGTGCTGCGCCGGCTCAATTACGATCCGGAAGCCACCATCGTCGCCACCATCGGCCTGCTCTACATCATCCAGCAGCTGGCGCTGAGCTTCTATGGCCCGGAAGCGCGGCCGGTGACGCCGCCTTTCAGCTATCGCGTGCTGCTGCCCTGGTTCGGCTATTCCGGCTACAAGCTTTCGATCATCGCAGCATCCGGCCTGCTGCTCATCGCGACATGGCTGGTGCTGACGCGCACGAAGATCGGCCTCGTCATGCGCGCCACGCAATATGACCGCGAGATGGCACAGGCCTTCGCCATTCCGGTCGAGCGCGTCTATGCCGGCGTCTTTGCACTGGGGGCCATGCTGGCCGCATTCGCCGCGGTGCTGATCGTGCCGATCAGCCAGGCGCATTACCTGATGGGACAGGACCCGCTGCTTCTGTCCTTCATCGTCGTCATCATCGGTGGCCTCGGTTCACTGCGCGGCACGGTGGTGGCCGCACTGCTGATCGGTCTGTCGGACGGCATCGTCTCGATGTTCTTTTCGCCGACGCTGGCCAAGCTCATCGCGACACTGGTGGTTGCGATGGTGCTGGTGTTCCGCCCGCAGGGCCTGTTCGGACCTGCAGCCCGATGACGGAAGCGTCGACGGCAAGGATCTATGGATTGCACATAGCCGTGGTGGCGGTGCTGTTCGCATTGAACTTCCTGCTCCCCGATTATCACCATGGCCTGTTCGCACGCATCCTGGTGCTGGCGACGTTCGCCATGGGCTACAATCTTCTGTTCGGTTATGCCGGGTTGCTCAGCCTCGGCCATGCCATGTTCTTTGCCGCCGGGCTCTACGGCAGCGGACTGGCGATCACCTATCTCGGCTTTGGCGTCCTCACGGCTTTCGTCGCTGGTCTCGGCTGTGGAGCCGTTCTGGCGCTGGTGGTGGGTGTCCTGGCGCTCCGCACCTCCGGCGTGGCATTCATGATCGTCACCATGATGTTCGCGCAGGCCTTTGTGCTGACCATCGTCTATTTCAACCAGTGGACCGGCGGCGACCAGGGGCTGGTGCTGCAGCAGGCAAGTCGTATCCTGACGATCGGCAATTCGAGTCTCGATCTGACGTCCCCGGTCGTGCGTTATCTTGCAGCGCTGCTGCTGTTTGCCGTCGTGCTTTTCGCCACGCTCGCCATCGTCCGCTCGCGCTTCGGCCGCGTCCTGGTGGCGATCCGCGAGAATGAAGAGCGCACGCGTATGCTGGGCTACGACACCTTCGCCAACAAGCTGGCGGCGGTCGTGCTGTCGGGCATTTTCTGCGCTGCGGCCGGCGCAGCCTACGCCCTGCTGTTCGGTTATGTCGGCTCCAACTTCGCCTCGGTGCAGTATTCCATCCTGCCGCTGCTGTGGGTGCTGGCCGGAGGGGCGGCCACCACGCTCGGCCCGCTGATCGGTACGGTGTTCATCTACTATGTGACGGACATCGCCAGCAGCTACACCTCGGCCTGGCTGTTGATCGTCGGCGCGGCGCTCGTCCTCCTGGTGCTGTTCGCGCCAAAGGGCATTCTGGGTGCCGTCCGCCGTCGCTGGATAGGGTGGCTGCCATGACCAGGCCGTTGCTGACCACCAATGGCCTGTCGCGCGACTTCGGCGGCCTGCGCGCCGTGGACAAAGCCGATTTCAGCCTGATGCCGGGAGAGATCCGCGCCATCATCGGCCCGAACGGTGCCGGCAAGACGACCTTCGTCAGCCTGATCTGCGGCCGCATCCTGCCGTCATCGGGCACGATCGATTTCGCCGGTGCCGAAATCTCCGCCCTGCCGGCGTATCGTCGCGTACGGCTGGGCATCGCCTACACGTTCCAGGTCACCAGCGTCTTCGCCAATCTCTCCGCCTATGATAATGTCGCGCTTTCGGTGCAGCGCACCTTGACCGATGGCCGTTCCCGCTGCGCGGTGCGTACCGGTGCGATGAAAGCTCTCGAGCAGGTGGGTCTTGCGGATCGTGCCGGAACGCTGGCCGGGCAGCTCGCCTACGGCCACCAGCGCCTGCTGGAAGTGGCGATGGGACTGGCGCTTCAGCCGCGCCTCCTGATCCTGGATGAGCCGACGCAGGGGCTCTCCGATGGCGAGATCGAAGGTTTCGTTGCCTTGATCCGCGAGATTGCGCGCGACGCCACCGTGCTGATCATCGAACACAACATGCCGGTGGTGATGCGATTGGCCCATCGCATCACCGTCTTCAACGCCGGCCGGATCATCGCCGAGGGCGATCCGGCGGAAATCCGCGCCAACACGCAGGTCCAGCAAGCCTATCTCGGAACAGCGCATGCCTGAGTTGCTCACCATCAAGGGCCTCGATTGTTTCTATGGCGAGGTGCAGGTCCTGCACGGACTGGACCTCGCGCTGAACAAAGGCGAGGTCTTGTGCCTTCTTGGCCGCAACGGCGCCGGCAAGACGACGACGCTGAAGGCGATCATGGGTCTGGTGCCGGCTGCGGCCGGTTCGATCAGCCTGGAAGGCCGCGAGTTGACGACGCTGGCCGCGCACGAGGTGCCGAAGGCAGGCATTGCCTATGTGCCGCAGGGCCGCCGGCTGTTCGCCGAGATGACGGTTGCCGAAACCATCGAGATCGGCCTGATGGCGCGCGGCAAGGGCGCCGCCACGCGGGAGGCCGTGCTGGACCTGTTTCCGCGCCTGCGCGAACGGCTGCGGCAACGGTCCGGCACGCTGTCAGGTGGCGAGCAGCAGATGCTGGCCATGGCGCGCGCGCTTTGCCTGGAGCCGCAGGTCCTGCTGCTGGATGAGCCGACCGAAGGGCTGATGCCGTCGATGATCGAGAAGATCCGCGGGACCGTCGCCAAGCTGCGCGGGCTCGGTGTGTCGACCATCCTGGTCGAGCAGCGGGTGGAGGCGGTGCTGGCCGTCGCCGACCGTGTCGCTTTCATCGAGAACGGCTGCAACCGCGAGACCATGACCGCCGAAGCGCTGCGCGCAGACCCGTCTGCAGTCAAACGTTATGTCGGAGTCGGGTAGGCCCGTCTTTGGTCGGAGGCCAGGAGCCATCCGGGTCGCGGGATTGAAAAATGGCGCAATCAGTAATACCTCTAGAAAATAGATCATTACCGAGGCGAACATGGCGACGACGGTGACTGCGAAAGGCCAGGTCACGATCCCGAAGCCGGTCCGCGACCTTCTGGGGATCGTGCCAGGCAGCAAGGTGGATTTTCGGCGTGCCGCCGACGGTAGCGTGGTGATCGCGCGCGCCGACAAGAAACAGCCACCGAGCCGATTCGCGAGATTGCGCGGCCATGCAGGGGCCGGTCTCGGCACGGATGCGATCATGGCGCTGACACGGGGCGAGGGGTGACGCTGGTCGATACCAACGTCCTGCTCGACCTGGTTACGAACGATCCTCATGGGGCGGACTGGTCGATCAGCCAGCTTGAGGCCCGCAGTCTTAGCGGGCCATTGTTCGTCAATGACGTAATCTACGCTGAACTCGCGGTGCGATATCAGCGAATTGAAGAGCTGGATACATTCATCGAAGAGGCCGGGCTTGAGATTCTGCCGATGCCTCGCGAGGCACTGTTTCTGGCAGGGAAGGTCTTTACGCAATATCGCCGTGCCGGCGGCTCACGGACCGGTGTATTGCCGGATTTCTTTGTTGGCGCACACGCTGCGATTGCCCAATTGCCGATACTTACCCGCGATGTCGGCCGTTTTCGAACTTACTTTCCCTCGTTGACCCTCATTACTCCGGACGCGTAGCGGACAGGTCACCGTTCAGCTTTGCCAGCGGCCGCAAGGATCGTTGCCGTCGAGCAGGCCGAGGTCGCGGCGCAGGTGTGGCGACAATTCCCTGACATCGAGATGCGCCCTCTTGCGACGGCCGAACCCGTCAGTCAGCCAGGACAGCCAGTGGTGTCCGGAAACCGAAAACATCAGGTGCTGTGTCGTTGTCATGGCGGAACGCCTCCGATATGCCTAAATGCGTCTTATCTGTTGAGGCAGAATGTCGTGTCATTTCGCTTTTGTTTCCAATTGAACGTCGATCATGACCTATAAAGACAGCTTATGAGCTTTCAGCTCCCGCCCCTCGCCGCCACCCGCGCCTTCGAAGCGGTGGCGCGACATCTGTCCTTCACCAAGGCCGCGCGCGAACTCGGCATGACGCAGGCTGCCGTCAGCTATCAGATCAAGCTGCTCGAGGAGCGCGTCGGCGCGCAGCTCTTCCTGCGGCACCCACGCCATATCGAATTGACTGACGTCGGCCAGCGGCTGGCGCCGGCGATCACCGACGCCTTTGCCATCATCGGCGAAGCCTATTCGGCCGCCCGCTCCGGTGCTGAAGGGGTCCTGTGCGTCAGCACCATCCTGACCTTCGCGTCCAACTGGCTGGCGCAGCGGCTCGGCGCTTTCCAGATGACCTATCCCTCGCTCGCCGTTCGCCTCGACACCTCGACCCGGTTGATCGACTTCGCGCGCGAGGATGTCGACATCGCCATCCGGTCCGGCAGCGGCAAATGGCCCGGCACCGAGGTGCACAAACTGTTCTCGGCCGACTTTACGCCGATGCTGAGCCCGGCGCTGGCCGCGAGCATTGGTGGTGTGAACAAGCCGGCGGACCTGCTCCGCTTGCCGCTCATGGATCCCACCGACATCTGGTGGAAGGAATGGTTCAAGCTGGCCGGCGTCGACGCGGGCGAACTTGCATCACGGACAGCCTCGAGCATGGGCGCGCAGATGTATGAGGCGAGTGCGGCGATCGCCGGTCACGGCGTCGCGATCCTGACCCGCGAGCTGTTCCAGGCGGAGCTCGCCGATGGCCGCCTGATCCAGCCCTTCGATCTGGTCGGTGACGATGGCCATTCCTACTGGCTGGTCTATCCGACGTCGCGGCGCAACGTGCCCAAGATCAAGGCTTTTCGCGAATGGCTGTTGGTCGAGGTCGAACGGTCGATTAAGGCAAATGCCGAAGCTCGCAGCCCAGCCGTGATCGTTGGCACTGCGGGTCGATCTCAGTTCTCGTAGCCGGCAAAGCGGTAGCCGACCCCAGCTTTCGTCCGGCGTGGACGGGTTGCGTTCCATCTCGCCGCGCACCTGGTGCCTCGAACGCGATAGGGGTCATTGGATCAATCCGAATTCTCTTCTTCGATCGTACAGAAAAAGCCCCTCTTCATCCCAACCGGCCGACCATCCCCCGTTCCACAGCAGATACGCGGCGGTGGTCGGGTCGTCTCCCACGGCTGAATGGCTGCAGAGAGGCCATTTCACCCAGTCGGAAACATCATAGCTGGAGGCGAGGCGGTAGAGTGGCTCCGACAGGAAATAGTAGGCGGCACTGCCGGCTCGACCATGCTCCCTGGCAGCCATCTCACCAAGCGCGGCCCGTAAATGGACAAAGGGCGAATCCGCGCGTGCGAATGCATCCTGCGGAGAAATCCTCGGGTTCTCCATCACGCGTACATGGCCGAAGGGGTCCGCTGCTTCTACGCCAAGCTGTCTGGTCAGATCGAGGCCCTTGCGCAACACCATGCTGGCGTAATCGGCATCGATCGGCTTTCGCCGGACCGATAGATGTTCTTCGACACGCGCCAGCATCTGATCGCCGCGTGGCAGGATCGAGAAAGCACGCCTGCGCGCCTGACGGGCACTTTTCCAGTCCGTGAACCAGAAGCCGAACTGCAAGCGAAAATCGCTGTCCATGTCCGGCAGCGGATCTGGCACGCCCTTGTCGTCGGGTTTCTCATCCGGATGATCGCTGTAGCCGTCCAGGATCTGGTGCCAGCGACGTTGCCATTCCTTGGGGTCCTGCGGCACCGGCGTGTCCGAACCCGACGGCAGATTCTTGCGCTTGAGAAAATTGAACACGTTGCCTCGGCTTGTCGAAGGGATGATCGGCGGATCCGATCGACCATAGAGCATTTTTGGAGCCAGGTGGAATCGCTTGGCGTTACAAAAATGCAGCGAAAACAGAATCTTAGAGCGTTTCCACGTTTCCGTGAAGAACGGAAACGCTCTAGCCTCACGTCTCGTCGCCGACAAAGCGATAACCGACTCCAGGTTCGGTCCGGATGATCGCAGGCGCTGAAGGATCGCGTTCGATCTTGCCGCGCACCTGGCCGACGAAAACACGCAGATAATGCAGGTCGTCGGCATGGGCCGGCCCCCAGACCGAGGTCAGCAGCGCCCTGTGCGTGACCACGCGCCCGGCATGGCGCGCCAGCATCAGCACGAGATCGTATTCTTTCGGCGTGAGATGGATCGGCGCGCCGCTGCGGGTGATCAGCCGGCGCACGGTGTCGATGTGCAGCCCGTCGACCGAGATCTCGGTGACGCCGCCATCCTCGCGGGTGCGATGGCGCAGCGCGGTGCGGATGCGGGCGGTCAGTTCGCCGATGCCGAACGGTTTTTCGATATAGTCATCGGCACCGAGGTCGAGTGCCGCGATCTTCTCGCTCTCGCGGTCGCGCGCCGAAAGGATGATGATCGGCAGCTCGGACCAGCCGCGCACATTCTTCACCACCTCCTTGCCATCCATGTCGGGCAGGCCGAGATCGAGGATGATCAGGTCAGGTGCAGCCGTGGCGATCGCCTTCAGGGCCTGGGCGCCGGTTCCGGCCTCGATCACCTCATAGCCGGCGGCCGTGAGTGCAGGGCGCAGGAAACGCTGGATCTGCGGTTCGTCGTCGACGACCAGGACACGAAAGCCGCTCACGACATCGCCCTCCCTTCGAACGACAGGTCCTCGACGGGCATGTCCTCGACCGGGAAGCGCAGGATCATGCGTGTACCTTTTCGTTTCTGGGCCGGGCTTTCGGCCTTGATGGTGCCACCCATGGCCTCGACGAAGCCGCGTGCGATCGGTAGGCCAAGCCCTGTACCAGGCGCACGACCGTCAGGCTTGCCGCGCCGGAAGAATTTCTCGAACACCTGTTCGAGATCCTTTTCGGGAATGCCCCTGCCCATGTCGACCACCGACAGGACGAGCTCGTCCTCGTCGCGTCGCGCATAGATGCGGATCGGCTCGGCACCACCATACTTGTCGGCGTTGTCGACAAGGTTGAACAGCACCTGCCCCAGAAGCACGCTGTCGCCGCGGATCAAGGGCAGGTCGGGCGCCAGCTGCACTTCGACGACGCGGCCGGGGAACACCTTACGGGCACGTTCCACCGTGGAGTTGATCACATCGGGAACGTCGACCCAGTCGCGCTTGGCCTCGACCGAACCGGATTCGATGCGTGTCATGTCCAGCAGGTTGGCGAGGAAGCGCGACAGCCGCGCGCTCTCTTCATCGATGGAGATAAGCAGGTCGTCACGACTCTGCTTGTCCATTCTGTCGCCGAGTTCGCGCAGGCTGGTGATGGCGCCGGTGATGGTGGCGAGCGGTGTCTTCAGGTCATGCGACACCGAGGCAAGCAACGCCGAGCGGAAACGCTCGCCTTCCAGAGCGGTGGCCTGGCGAAGGCTTTCCTTGGACAAACGCGCCCGGTCGATGGCGACGGCCGACTGATCGAGGATGGCATTCAGCATCCTTTCCTCGGTTCCGTCCAGCAGTTCGCCATCCTGCTGGATGCCGCAGACGCCGACGACGCCATGCGGGCTCATCAGCGGGATGAAACGGAAGGCGCTGTTGGGCAAGGTGCCGGTGCCGCTGCCCGCCTCTTCGCTTTTTCCATAGGCCCAGCGCGCGGCGGCCATGTCCGAGACGCCGAGTTCGGTGTCTGGCGGCCAGGACGCCTGCAGGCGCAACTCACCCTGATCGGGAAGCAGCAGAGCTACAGTGCGCGACAGCACCCCCTGCAACTGAGAGACCGTCGCCCACACCACATCGTCCTGTTTTGCGGTCCCCGAAAGCTTGCGCGAATAGTCGTAGAGCGTCTGCGTGGTGACGGAACGCTCGCCGGAGACCTTGGCCTGTTCGCGCAGCCGCGAGGTGAGGCCGCCGGTCAGCATGGCAGCGGCCAGGAAGACGAACAGCGCGAAGACCTCGTGCGGCTCGGCGATGGTCAACGTATAGAAGGGCGAGATGAAGAAGAAATTGTAGGCGATGGCCGAGCCGATTGCGGCAACGATCGCGGCCAGATAGCCGCTGCTGATCGCCGAGACCAGCACGGCCAGCAGATAGATGATCGAGATGTTCGGCAACCGCACCCACTCGTCGATGGTCAGACCGAAGCTGGTCGCAGCGGCAACCGTCGCGATAGCCGTGCCGACTTCTCGGGCAAGTCGAAGTGCAAGCGACCGCTGTTTCACCGGCGTGGTCGGTGGCGGTATCGCATCGTCGCCGGTGACGACATAGACGCCGATGCCTGAGGCTTTCTCCATCAGGGCGTCGGGCAGCGAGCGCCGGAACAGGCGCCAGGGCAAGGATTGCCGGCGCCCGCCAATGACGATCTGCGTGACGTGCTCGCGCCGTGCCAGTCGCAGGATCTCCTCGACGAAGTCGCTGCCCTTCACCCGTCGTGTTTCCGCGCCGAGCCGTTCGGCGAGGCGGAAGGTGTCGTCCAGCCGGCGCTCGCCGGCCTGGTCGGCGACAGCGCGGTCCACGGGCTCGATCGACGCGACGATCCAATGTGCGTTGAGACCGGAGGCCAGCCGGCTGGCGATGCGCACGACCTTTTCGGACAATGCGTCCGGGCCGATGCAAACCAGCAGCCGCTCGGCCGAAGGCCATGGGCCTTCGATGGCGTTCTGCTTGAGATAGTCGACCATCTGGTCGTCGACGCGGTCGGCGGTGCGCCGCAGCGCCAGGTCGCGCAATGCGGTCAGATTGCCGAGGCGGAAGAAGGAATCCGCCGCGCGCGCCGCGTTGGCAGGCAGGTAGACCTTGCCCTCCTTCAGCCGCTCCAGCAGTTCGGCCGGCGGCAGGTCCACCAGCAGCACTTCGTCGGCCTTCTTCAGCACCGTGTCGGGGATCTGTTCGCGCACCGGCACGCCGGTGATCTGGGTGACGACGTCCGACAGGCTTTCCAGATGCTGGATGTTCAGCGCCGTCCAGACATTGATGCCGGCGGCAAGCAGTTCATCGATATCCTGGTAGCGCTTGGGGTGGCGGCTCTCGGGCGCGTTGGTGTGCGCGAGTTCATCGACGACGATCGTATGCGGGTGCCGCGCCAGAGCCGCGTCGAGATCGAATTCCTCGACGGTGCGACCCCGATAGGGGATGCTCCGGAGCGGCAGCACCTCCAGGCCCTCGAGCAGCGCCGCGGTCTCGCTGCGTCCGTGCGTCTCGACGAGGCCGACAAGGATGTCGCCGCCGTCTTCCTTCATGCGGCGCGCGCGCGACAGCATGGCGTAGGTCTTGCCGACACCAGGTGCTGCGCCCAGGAAAACGGTCAGCCGACCGCGTCCCTGGGCGCCTGCCAGTGCCAGCAGCGCGTCCGGATCTGCGCGCTTTTCTCGATGACGGTCGCTATCTGCCATTCACCGGAGCGGAATGCTTGCATTCCGCTCCATCTCCTTTTCTGTCTCGCATGATCCTTATCCGAAAAGTCTACAACTTTTGCTTCGCTGCCTTTCGGTTCGGGGTCATGCTTCAGATTTAAGACTTTAGCCGGTCCAGCGCGAGATTTAGTTTCAGCACATTGACACGTGGTTCGCCGATCAGGCCGAGCAGTCGGCCTTCCTGTGTTTGGTCGACCAGCTTGGCCACGTCCGCTTCGGCCAGGCCGCGCGCCTTGGCGACGCGCGCCACCTGATCACGGGCGAAATCCGGCGTGATGTGCGGGTCGAGGCCAGAGCCGGAAGTGGTGGCGGCGTCGGCGGGGACCGGGGCTGCGATACCGGCGCCGTTCAGGCGCTGGATGTCGGCTGCAACGCGCTCCTTCAGTTTCTGTGATGTCGTGCCGAGATTGGAGCCGCTCGAGTTGCCGGCGTCATAGGGCGTGCTGCCGATCGCCGACGGACGCGGCCAAAAATAGCGGTCGGCGGTGAAGTTCTGGCCGATCAGTTCGGAACCGATGACGGTTCCGTTCTGCCGGATCAGGCTGCCGTTCGCCTGCGTCGGCAGGATGATCTGGCCGACGCCGGTGATGGCGAGTGGATAGGCGATGCCAAGCAGGATCGTGAACAACACGATCATGACCAGGGCGGGGCGAAGATTGCTTGTCATGATTACACCAGATGAAGAGCCGAGACGGCGATGTCGACCAGCTTGATGCCTGCGAAGGGCAGGATCAGGCCGCCGAGGCCGTAGACGAGCAGATTGCGGCGCAGCAGCGCTGCGGCACCGACCGGACGATAGGCAACACCTTTCAGCGCCAGCGGGATCAGCGCGATGATGATCAGCGCGTTGAAGATAACCGCCGACAGGATCGCCGATTCCGGCGAGCCCAGCCGCATGATGTTGAGGTGGTCGAGCGCCGGATAGGTCGCCACGAACAGTGCCGGGATGATGGCGAAATACTTGGCGACGTCGTTGGCGATCGAGAAGGTGGTCAGCGAGCCGCGTGTCATCAGCAATTGCTTGCCGATCTCGACGATCTCGATGAGCTTGGTCGGGCTGGAATCAAGGTCGACCATGTTGGCGGCTTCGCGTGCGGCCTGGGTGCCGCTCTGCATGGCGACGCCGACATCGGCCTGGGCGAGTGCTGGCGCATCGTTGGTGCCGTCGCCACACATGGCGATCAGGCGGCCCCCTTCCTGTTCCTTGCGGATGTAGCCGAGCTTCTGCTCCGGTGTCGCTTCCGCCAGGAAGTCGTCGACACCGGCCTCGGAGGCAATGGCGGCCGCGGTGACCGGGTTGTCGCCGGTGACCATGACGGTACGGATGCCCATGGCGCGCAGCGCCGCGAAGCGCTCCTTGATGCCGGGCTTGACCACATCCTTCAGGTGGATGACGCCGAGCAGTCGGTTGCCTTCGGCCACGGCCAGCGGCGTGCCGCCGGTACGGGCGACCAGTTCCACCGCCTGCCGGAAAGCGGGGGGCACGCGGGTCTCGTCGAGCGCGGTGAACTTCAGCACGGAATCGACCGCACCCTTGCGCAGGCGGCGCTCGCCGAGATCGACACCCGAAAGCCTTGTCTCGGCCGCGAACGGCACGATCGCATCGGGCTTCCTGGCTGGAGCAGCGGCACCGAATTCACCGGTGGCCAGCGCAACGATCGAGCGGCCTTCAGGGGTCTCGTCGCCAAGGCTCGCCAGCATGGCGGCTTCAGCCAGGTCCTCGACGCGGACGCCCGGCACCGGCAGGAATTCGGTGGCCATCCGGTTGCCGAAGGTGATGGTGCCGGTCTTGTCGAGCAGCAGTGTGTCGACGTCGCCGGCGGCTTCCACGGCGCGGCCGGAGGTAGCGATGACGTTGAAGCGCACCAGCCGGTCCATGCCGGCGATGCCGATGGCCGAAAGCAGGCCGCCGATGGTGGTGGGGATCAGCGTCACCAGGAGTGCTGCCAGCACCGTGACCGAAAGTACCGTGCCCGAATAGCCGGCAAGGCCCCATAGCGTCGCCACGGCGATCAGGAACACCACGGTCAGGCCGGAGAGCAGGATCGACAATGCGATCTCGTTCGGCGTCTTCTGGCGTTCGGCACCTTCGATCAGGGCGATCATGCGGTCGACGAAGGACGAGCCGGGCGCGGCCGTGATGCGTACCTTGATCCAGTCGGACAGCACCTGGGTGCCACCGGTGACGGCAGAGCGGTCGCCGCCGGATTCGCGGATGACCGGGGCAGATTCGCCGGTGATGGCGCTTTCGTTGACGGAGGCGATGCCTTCGACCACCTCGCCGTCGCCGGGGATCAGCTCGCCGGCCTCGACCAGCACCATGTCGCCGACCTTGAGGTCGGTCGCCGGGATGCTGGCGACGTCCAGCCCGTCTTCCGACATCAGCTTGCGGGCGGTGAGCTGCGACTTGGTGCGGCGCAGGCTGTCGGCCTGTGCCTTGCCGCGGCCTTCGGCCACCGCTTCGGCGAAGTTGGCGAACAGCACGGTGAACCAGAGCCAGGCGGCGATCTGGCCGGAAAACAACGGCTTGCCGCCGGCGATGACGAGATCGCGCAGGAACATCAGCGTCACCAGCGCCGCCACCACTTCGGTGACGAAGATGACGGGATTGCGCATCAGCTTCTGCGGTGCCAGCTTGGTAAAGGCCTGTCCGAGCGCCGGCCACAGGATGGCCGGCTCGAAGAGCTTGTGTTGTACGGGAGTCGACATGGATGATGTCCTTTAGAAGGTCTGGCCGGCCAGCATTGCGAAATGCTCGACGATGGGGCCGAGGGCGAGAGCCGGGAAATATTGCAGGCCGCCCAGGATGAGGATGATGCCGACGAGCAGGCCGACGAACAGCGGCGTGTGGGTCGGGAAGGTGCCGGCCGAAGCGGTCGTCTTGGTCTTGCCGACCAGCGAGCCGGCGATGGCGAGCACAGGCACGACGTAGCCGAAGCGGCCAAGCAGCATGGCGATGCCGAGAGTGGTGTTATACCAGGGCGTGTTCGCCGACAGGCCACCGAAGGCCGAACCGTTGTTGGCCGTCGTCGAAGTATAGGCATAGAGGATTTCCGACAGGCCGTGCGGGCCGCTCATGCTGATGGATGTGAGTGCGAACGGCAGCATGGCTGACAGCGCGCTGAAGCCGAGGATCGACAACGGCAGGATGAGCACCGCCAGCATGACGAATTTCATCTCGCGGGCCTCGATTTTCTTGCCGAGGAACTCCGGCGTGCGGCCGACCATCAGGCCGGCGACGAAGACGGCGAGGATGGCGAAGACGATCATGCCGTAGAGACCGGAACCGACACCGCCGGGCAGCACTTCGCCAAGTTGCATCAGGAACATCGGGATGAGGCCGCCGAGACCGGTCAGTGAACCGTGCATGGCATTGACGCCGCCATCGGAAATGCCGGTGGTGACGGCGGCATAGGCGGCGGTCATGGCCTGACCGAAACGCACCTCCTTGCCTTCCATGTTGCCGAGCGTGTTGTCGAGCCCGAGCGCGGTCAGGATCGGATTGCCCTGCGTCTCGGCCCAGTAGATGATGCCGACGCCGGCGATCAGAAGGATCGCGATGGCGGCGACGAAGGCCCAGCCCTGGCGACGGTCACCGACCATCTGGCCGAAAGTGTAGGCGAGAGCGGCCGTCACCGCGAGCATCGACAGGATGTTGAGATAGTTCGACAGCGCCGTCGGGTTCTCGAACGGATGCGCCGCATTGACGTTGAAGAAACCGCCGCCATTGGTGCCGAGCTGCTTGATCGCTTCCTGGCTTGCGACAGGCCCGAGCGCGATGGTCTGGTTGGCGCCCTCAAGCGTGGTCGCGGCCACCGAGCCGTCGAGTGTCTGCGGCAGGCCCATGGCCACGAAGGCGATCGCGACTACGATGGCGAGCGGCAAGAGCACGTAGAGCGTGGAGCGGGTCAGGTCGACCCAGAAATTGCCGACGGTGGTGGCATTCGAACGGATGAAGGCGCGGGTCAGCGCCAGGGCCATGGCGATGCCGCTGGCCGCCGAAACGAAGTTCTGCACGGTCAGCCCGGCCATCTGGGTGAAATGGCTCATGGTGGTCTCGCCGCCATAGGACTGCCAGTTCGTGTTGGTGACGAAGGAGGCGGCCGTGTTGAAGGCAAGGTCCGGCGCAACGCCGGCGAAGCCTTGCGGGTTGTAGGGCAGGTAGGCCTGCAGCCGCTGGATCGCGTAGAGCAGGACCAGGCCGGCGATGCTGAAGGCGATCATCGAAAACGCATAGGCCAGCCAGCCTTGCTCCTTCTTCGGATCGACGCCGGCCATCGCGTAGAAGCCGCGCTCGACGGGGCCAAGCACGGGCGACAGGAAGGTTCGTTCATTGGAAAAGACTTTTGCCATGAACAGGCCGAGTGGCTTGATCAGCAAAAATGTGACGAGAAAAAGCAGGCCGATCTGCAGCCATCCGATCAAAGACATAGCGGAACTCTTTTCTTAGAATTTTTCAGGCCGCAGCAACGTCACCAGCAGGTAGACGCCAAGGGCTGCGGCAACGGCGAGGCCGAGTAAGGCTTCCATCAGGATCACCTCCGTCAAAGCCGGGTCAGCGCGCGGGCATAAAGCGCGAAAATCAGGAAGGATCCTATGCCAAGGGCAAGGTAGGCGAGGTCGAGCACGATGCTTCTCCGCGATTCATGGAATGCGGAAAATGCTCCCGATGCCGGTCAAATATCGATTGGGAATCAATCTGCCGGGCATCAAGAAAAGATAAGGATCGTCTCAGGCCCAGGCTCCCCCGATTCAGCCTGCCACGTGCAGGCGCGCACCGGCCGTTTCCAGGGCCGCGGCGATATCGGCTGGCGGCATGCTGTCGGTGGCGAGTTCGGAGAAGCCGGAAAAGCCGCAGACCCGCACCAGACCCTGGCGGCCGAACTTGCTGCGGTCGGTGATGACGACGGAACGCTGACCGCGCGACAGCACGGTTGCCGCGAATTCGGCCTCCTCGAGATCGAAGTCCATGACACCGCCCGCCGCATCGATGGCGCCTGCCGAAATGATGGCGTGGTCGACGCTGAAACGGCCGACGAACTCGATCGCCGAAACGCCGAAGGCTGCGCCTGAATCGCTGCGCAGCTCGCCGCCGGCCATATAGACCCGGTTACCGTTGGCGGTGGCCAGCGTGCGGGCGATGTCGGAGGAGTTGGTCACCACGGTGAGCCGGTGATGACCCAGCAGCTCGCGGGCGAGGAAGCTGGTGGTGGTGCCGCAGTCCAGCATGACGGACTCGCTGTCACGGATCGTTGCCGCAACCATGCGGGCGATCGCTCGCTTGGCATCGGCATTGTCGCGCATGCGTCGCTCGAACGGCGCTTCGCCGATGATGCCTGGCAGGCTTATGGCGCCATGCATCTTCAGTGCAGAGCCGTCTTCGGTCAGCGGCTTCACATCACGCCGCACGGTCTCCAGCGAGACATCGAGCCGCTGGGCGAGGTCGGCGATGGTGACCGTGCCTTCCTCTTTCAGAAGACGCAGAATTTCGCCGTGCCGCTTGGAATGGTTCACCGGGAGCCGCCTGTTCCTGGCATTGTGATGACTGATTTGTAGGACTTTGTCGGATTGAAAACAACAGAAACGGTCATAAAAGCAGAAAAAGCCACAGAATAACGTTGACAATCCAACATAGTCGGTCGACCCTGAAGTCAGGAGATGCGGTTGGATCTGGTGAAAAGGCCTTCGACAGAAAGGCACGCCGGTCGATGGGAGGAGACGTGACGAGCGAGGATCGTATTCGCCGCCTGCCGTGCTGGAAGGGAAACGTTGATGTCGTGCCCCTGTCCGGAGGGCTGAGCAACGAGAATTTCCTGGTGACGGATACCATGGGCAGGCATGTCGTCCGGCTGGGACGGGATTATCCTTTCCACCATGTGCTGCGCGAGCGCGAATTGATGACCGCGCAGGCCGCTTCGGCGGCGGGTTTCGGGCCCGCGGTCGAATATGCCGAGCCGGGCGCCATGGTCACCCAGTTCCTGGGTGCGAAGACCTACGTGGCAGAGGATGTGC
This sequence comes from Mesorhizobium sp., assembly GCA_035944705.1. Taxonomy (GTDB): domain Bacteria; phylum Pseudomonadota; class Alphaproteobacteria; order Rhizobiales; family Rhizobiaceae; genus Mesorhizobium. The sequence goes on from DASZAX010000008.1 coordinate 71,930, forward strand.
GCGCCAATGCCGAGCGCATTGCGATGCTGATGCGCGAGTTTCACAAGCGCATGCCCGAACATGTTTCCGGCCCGGGTTTCATGTTCTGGGTCTTCCACGTCATCCGCGACTACGCCCGCACGCTGAGTGCCGGAAAGAGCCGCATGATGCCGGTGCTGCCGCTTTACCTCGCGCTGGCGGATCGGCTCGAAAGCGTACAGGCGCCGCTGCCGATCGTGTTCGGCCACAACGATCTCTTGCCGGCCAATTTTCTCGACGATGGCGACAAGCTCTGGCTGATCGATTTCGAATATGCCGGCTTCGGTACCGCCATGTTCGACCTCGCTGGCATCGCGTCGAACTCCGGCATGCCGGATGCGGAAGCCGAGCCGTTGCTCGGTGCCTATCTCGGCCACATGCCGGATGAAGCGATGCGCCGTTCCTTCGCCGCCATGCAGTGCGCGTCGCTGCTGCGCGAGGCGATGTGGAGCATGGTCTCCGAACTGCATCTCGACGCGCCGGGCGTCGACTACGTCGCCTACACCACCGAGAACCTCGCCCGCCTCGATGCGGCGCTCGAAAGCTACAGCTTCAGATACGGAAAAATCCTGTCATGACCTTGCCAAGTCACGCCGAGATCGTCGTCATCGGCGGCGGCATCATCGGTTGTTCCACCGCCTATCATCTGGCGCGCGACCACAAGGCCGATGTGATCCTGCTTGAACAGGGCGCCATCACCTCCGGCTCGACCTGGCATGCGGCCGGCCTCGTCGGACAGCTGCGCTCGTCGGCCTCGATCACCCGCGTGCTCAAATATTCGGTCGAGCTCTACAAGGGGCTCGAGGCTGAAACCGGGCTCGCCACCGGCTGGAAGATGACCGGCTGCCTGCGTCTTGCCACCAACCAGGATCGCTGGACCGAGTTCAAAAGGCTGGCCACCACCGCCCGCAGCTTCGGCATGGACATGCATCTGCTTTCGCCGGCCGAGGTCAAGGCGATGTGGCCGCTGATGGAGACCGGCGATCTCGTCGGCGCCAGCTGGCTGCCGACCGATGGCCAGGCAAGCCCGTCCGACATCACCCAGTCGCTCGCCAAGGGCGCACGCATGCACGGCGCCAGGCTGTTCGAAAAGGTCCGCGTGACCGGCTTCGACATCAAGGACGGCCGCATCGTCGCGGTGAAGACCGACCAGGGCGATGTTGCCTGCGAGAAGGTGGTCAATTGCGCCGGCCAGTGGGCGAGACAGGTCGGCGCCATGGCCGGCATCAACGTGCCGCTGCAACCGGTCAAGCATCAGTACATCATCACCGAGAAGATCGCTGGCCTCGCCACCGATGCTCCCACCATCCGCGATCCCGATCGCCGTACCTATTTCAAGGAAGAGGTCGGCGGCCTCGTCATGGGCGGCTACGAGCCGGACCCGCAGGCCTGGCAAACCGGCCTGCCCGGCGGTGACGTGCCGAACGAGTGGGAATTCCGCCTGTTCGATGACGACTACGACCATTTCGAGCAGCACATGACGCAGGCCATCGCCCGCGTCCCGGCGCTTGAAACCGTCGGCGTCAAGCAGATGATCAACGGCCCTGAAAGCTTCACGCCCGACGGCAACTTCATCCTCGGCGTTGCGCCCGAATGTTCGAACATGTTCGTCGGCGCCGGCTTCAATGCCTTCGGCATCGCTTCGGGCGGCGGCGCCGGCTGGGTGCTGGCGAAGTGGGTGGTCGACGGCGAGGCGCCGCTCGACCTCTGGGTCGTCGATATCCGCCGCTTCTCCGACTTGCATCGCGACAGGCAATGGGTGTGCGACCGCACGCTCGAAGCCTATGGCAAGCACTACACCGTCGCTTTTCCGCATGAGGAATATGACAGCGGCCGGCCGCGCATCGTCTCGCCGCTCTACCAGCGCCTGCACAAATACAACGCCGTCTTCGGCTCCAAGCTCGGCTGGGAGCGACCGAACTGGTTCGCTCCGGCTGGGACTGAGGCCAAAGACATCTATTCGATGGGCCGGCAGAACTGGTTCGAACCGGTCGGCGACGAGCACCGGCATGTACGCGAAAAGGTCGGCATCTTCGACCAGTCGTCCTTCGCCAAATATGAGCTCAGCGGCAGGGATGCCGGCAAGGCGCTCGACTGGATCTGCGCCAATGATGTCGCCAAGCCGGCCGGCCGCCTCACCTATACGCAGCTTCTCAACACGCGCGGCGGCATCGAGGCCGATCTCACCGTGGCGCGGCTGGCCGAAGACAAGTTCTACATTGTCACCGGCACGGGCTTTCGCACGCATGACCTTGCCTGGATCCGCGACCACATCGGTTCCGGTCTGGACGTCGACGTCGCTGATGTCACGGAGGCCTTCGGCACGCTGTCGCTGATGGGACCGCAGGCGCGTGCGGTGCTGGAGAAGGTGACCAGGGCGGATGTCTCCAATGCCGCTTTCCCGTTCGGGCACGTGCGCGAGATCGCCATCGCCGGGCATGCGGTGCTGGCGTTGCGCGTCACCTATGTCGGCGAACTGGGCTGGGAACTGCACGTTCCAATCGCCGCCACCGGCGAGGTGTTCGACGCATTGATGCAGGCAGGCAAGGAGCATGACATCCGTCCGGTCGGCTATCGCGCCCTGGAATCGCTGCGCCTCGAAAAGGGTTACCGCGCCTGGGGTTCCGATATCACGCCCAACGACACGCCGTTCGAGGCGGGTCTTGGCTGGGCTGTGAAGCTGAAGAAAGAAGCCGATTTCGTCGGGCGCGCCGCACTCCATGAACTCGCCGGGCAACCGCAGGTCAAACGTTTTGCCGGCTTCACGGTGGAAGATCCGGACGTCGTGCTGCTCGGTCGCGAGACGATCCTGCGCAATGGCGAACCGGTCGGCTATCTCACCTCGGGCGGCTATGGCTACACCGTGGCTGGCAACATTGGCTACGGCTATGTGCGCAATGCGGCCGGCGTGGAGGATGCCTTCCTGCGTGATGGCGACTATGAACTGGTGGTCGCGACGCAAAGGGTGCCGGCAAAGCTGCACCTCGATCCGCTTTACGATCCTTCCGGACTGAAGGTGAAAGCTTAGTCGAGCAAGGTGCATTTGCTCGCGCAACAACGTTACCGATAAGCCACAGACGGCGAAGTTAACGCTAGAGCGCTTCCGCTTCTCGCGGAAGCGCAGGAATACTCTAACTCTTTGTTTTTACGAAATTCCAGTCGCGAAACCGCTGCACACTTCTGCTGGAAGTGCTCTTCCCGGTAAAGCGTAGGAGCACGCAATGGGGTTGTCCTGCCAGGCGCTGCGTGCTCTGTGCCATCTCCCAAGTCACGTTCGGTAAGGAGCCGACCAATGCGAGTCATGTCCATCGAGAAAGGAGCTTTGATCCATCTTGGGGACATGAACCTCTATGCGGACTTTGAATTTGGGAATTCTGGCGCACGTCGACGCAGGTAAGACGAGCCTCACGGAACGGCTGCTCCATGCAGCCGGCGTCATCGACACGATCGGCAGCGTCGACGACGGCAACACACAGACCGACACCCTGGCCCAGGAACGGCAGCGCGGCATCACCATCAAATCCGCGGTGATGTCGTTCACGATCGATGACGTGACGGTCAACCTGATCGATACACCTGGCCATCCGGATTTCATTGCGGAAGTGGAGCGCGTGCTTGGCGTGCTCGACGGCGCGGTGCTGGTGGTTTCTGCCGTGGAAGGCGTGCAGGCACAGACACGCATCTTGATGCGCACGCTGCGGCGGCTCGGCATTCCGACGCTGATCTTCGTCAACAAGATCGATCGCGGCGGTGCCGATTGCGAACGCGTCTTGGCGGAAATCATCCGGAAGTTGACGCCCGCCGCCATTGCGATGGCTGCGGTACGGGATGCCGGAGTGCCGGATGCTGAGGCGCAATCCTGCGGCTTCAATGAAGCGGCGTTCTGTGATGTGTTGACGCAGACGCTGGCCGAACATGATGACACGTTGCTCGCTGCCTATGTCGACGACAGGGTGCCGTCCGCTCGCAAGCTGCACAAGGCACTCGCGCGGCAGACAGCGAAGGCACTGGTACATCCGGTGTTCTTCGGCTCGGCTGTCACCGGTGCCGGCATCGCGCCCCTGCTTGCTGGCATCCGCGACCTGCTGCCGGCAACCGAAGGCCTCGCCGATGGCCCTGTTTCGGGCGTGGTGTTCAAGATCGAACGCGGCGGGTCCGGGGAAAGGATCGCTTATGTCCGCCTGTTTTCCGGAACCTTACGAGCGCGCCAGCGTGTCGGTTTCAGTCAGGGGCGCGAGGCAAAGGTCTCGGCGCTCCATGTTTTCGACAATGGTGGTGCGGTCGAGCAATCCTGCCTCAGGGCGGGGCAGATCGGTAAACTGTGGGGCCTCGCCGACGTCCAGATCGGCGATGCGATCGGCATTCGCCATCGCGCTGCGGAACATCATTTCGCGCAGCCGACGCTGGAGACCGTGATCCAGCCTCGCCATCTGGCCGACCAGGGTGCCTTGCATGCCGCGCTCTCGTTGCTCGCCGAACAGGACCCCCTGATAAACCTGCGGCAGGACGACAGCCGAGGGGAGACCTATGTCTCACTCTATGGCGAGGTGCAGAAGGAGGTCATCCAGCAGACGCTGGCAGACGAGTTCGGGCTCGACATTGCATTTCGCGAGACCACCCCGATCTGCGTCGAACGGCCGATCGGTAGCGGTTTCGCGCGCGACGAAGCTCCTGCCCCATTCGTCGCGACGGTTGCCCTGCGGGTCGAGCCGGGACCTGTCGGCAGCGGCATTGCGTTTTGCCTGGAAATGGAATTCGGAACATTGCCGCTTTCCTATCACAAGGCGGTGGAGGATGCCGTTCATGAGGCACTGCGGCAGGGTCTCCATGGCTGGCAGGTGACGGACTGCTTCGTGACGATGACCGAGGCAACCCGTGTCCGCCACTGGGGACCGATGACGACGGCGGCCGAGCATCGCAAGCTCACTCCCTTGGTGGTGATGGCTGCCCTGAAGCAGGCGGGGACAGTGGTGTGCGAGCCGGTCCATCGCTTCCAGCTCGAAGCGCCGGCGGACACGCTGGCGTCCTTGCTGCCGCTCCTGGCGAAACTCGATGCCGTGCCGCAGAACCCGACGATCGAAGGTGCGTCCTGCACATTGACCGGCACCATTCCGGCGGCGCGGGTCCACGCTTTGCAGAAGCTGGTGCCAGGGCATACGCATGGGGAGGGTGTGCTGGAAACGGCGTTCGATCATTATCGACCTGTCCGTGGTGCGGTGCCGGAACGACCGCGCACCGACGACAATCCACTCAACCGAAAGGACTATCTCCTGCGGCTGTCGCGACGAGGGTGAGTTTCGCAAAACCCTCCTTTCGACCAGTTGCGGCGGACCGTTTCTCTACGGCATGATCTGGAAAGATCATGCTGAGGAGCTACCCATGACACGACGCTTTGTCGAAGGCGAAAACATCGACGTCGGTTTCGACGGCAAGCTCTGCATCCACTCGCGCAATTGCGTACTCGGCCATCCCGAGGTCTTCGTGCCTAATGCGCCGGGCGAATGGATCCACCCGGAAGCCGGTGCTGTCGAAGCGATCGTCGGCGTTGCGCATTCCTGTCCGTCCGGCGCCATCACCTACCACCGCAAGGATGGCGGGTCGGCGGAGGCCGCGCCGGTGGTCAATCTGGTCAGGGTGCGGGAGAACGGACCGCTCGCCTTCAACGCCGAAATGGACATCAATGGCGAAATGATGCTGCGGGCCACGCTCTGCCGTTGCGGTGCGTCCGAGAACAAGCCTTTTTGCGACGGCAGTCACACCAAGGCTGGCTTTGCCGCCACCGGCGAGCCGGAGACGAAGGAATCCGTCGCGCTCGAGGCGCGCAATGGTGCGATCAAGGTGACACCCTTGCCCAACGGATCGCTCAAGGTCGAGGGCAATCTGGAGATCGTCTCGGGCACCGGCCGCACGGTCGACCGGGTCACCAAGGTGTTCCTGTGCCGCTGCGGCCATTCGAAGAACAAGCCGTTCTGCGACGGCAGCCACAAGGCGGCTGGCTTTGTCGGCTGATTGAGCCTGCCAAGTCGCCATGCATTGATTGGGTGCGTCCTTCGAGGGCTCGCCCGATTGAGGTCGCGTGTTGTTTCCTGTGGCCCTGCGGGCTCGCACCTCAGGATGAGGGCCGTTGCGTGAAGCCACGTCCGAGTTCTGAAACGCTTCCGCTTTTCATCCGAACGGCACAACGGTCCTCATCCTGAGGTGCGAGCCCGCGAAAGGATTGAAATTTTGGAAAAGTCATGCGGGCGAGCCTCGAAGGACGCACCTTGTCTAGTTCACGCCCTTCGGGACGTTTTCCGGCGGCACGGTGTCGACCACCTTCTGCCGGTGGAAGATGAACAGGCCGGCCAGCACGACGATGGCGGCACCCACGAGCACGCGTGGGCCCGGCACGTCGCCGAAGAACACCATGCCGAACACGATGGCCCACAAAAGCAGGCTGTAGTGCAGCGGTGCCAGCGTCGAGGCCGGCGCCAGTTTCAGCGCCCGCGTGATCATCAGATGGGCGGCGCACGAAACGACACCGAGCAGCAGCATCGGGCCGATGTCGACGAGGCCGGGCGTCTGCCAGTCGGGAACCGCGAAGACGAGACCGGCCACCAGGGCGGCGATGGTCTGCCAGGTGACCAGCGTCGTATCGGGCGTTCCCCGCAATTGCCGGCTGTAGACAATTGTCAGGGCGAAGGCGACGGAGCCGATGAAGGCGAAGATGGCGGATGTCGAAAAGGCGGACGCCGATGGGTTGAGAATGACAAGCACGCCGCAGAACCCGACCAGGATGGCCGCCCAGCGGCGCCAGCGGATGCGTTCGCCAAGCATGAAATGCGAAAGCGCCGCGACATAGATCGGCCCGGCCATGTAGAAGCTCATCACGTCGGCCAGCGGCATATGCACGACGGCGGCGTAGAACAGGCCGGTGTCGACCGTTGCCATGACGGCGCGCAGCACCTGCGTGCCGGGCCGCTCGAGCTGGAAGAGCTTGCCTACACCCTGTCGGGCAATCATCGGACCAAGAATGATGAAGGCGCCGATCGAGCGGACGGCGACCACCAGCCCGACCGAAAAATTGGCGACCAGCCATTTTCCCATCGCATCGTTGAGCGCAAACATGAAATCGCCGGCCAGCATCAGCAGGATGCCAGCCACGACGAGGTTCTTGGGGGCGAGTGCCCGCAGCGACGCCATGGGTCGAGGTCCTTCACGCCGATCATTCAGCCGACGCGGAACTAGCCTTTGGCCGAAGCATTGGCGAGAGGGAAGCAAAACTTTTGGTTGCGCCAGAGCGTCGCGCGGCGGTCCATCTCAATACAGGCTGAAGAACACCGGCAGATAGCCTTCGTCCTGCAGGTATTCGACCAGAAACATGGCAGGCACGGCGGCAAGGAAGACAAGACTGTCGATCAGGGTGCCGTAGAGCCGCCGCGGCGTGATCTCGATCGTCTCGCGATCCACAAACAGCCGGCAGTCGAGGCAGAATGCCGGGACACGCTGACGATAGTCCAGGTAAGCCTGTCCGAACAGCTTCTTCAACAGATGCTCTTCGCGGGTCGCTGTCCGCAGCAGGATCGCGTGCACGACGATGGCGCACAGCAGTGCGGGTGCTGCACTGCCTGTCTGTGCACCGACCCCCGCCGCCCCGATGATCGAGAACAGGTAGAGCGGATTGCGGCACATCGAATAGGGGCCGTCGTCGACCAGCATCACCGACTTCTTTCCGCCGATGTAGAGCGTGCACCAGAGCCTTCCCAGGATCGCCGTGCCGATAAGGCCGATGCCGGCGATCCTGATTGTCAGCTGCAGATCCACGCCGCCTGGCGGATAGAGTTTCCAGGCGGACTGGAACAGCAGCGCAAAGGCGATGAGGAACAGGGTGACGATCCACAAGGCCGCTATGCGTGGACGCTGAATGTGTCCGAAGGTCTTTGGTGGCGTTTGCATGATGGTTCCGACGAGGTGATGTCGGTGCGCCACTGGTCCCGCCCAAACCATGACGACGCGTCGACAGCTGGACCTTTGTCGAGTTTCATCAAGGTTTGGCGGAGAAGCCGCCAAGGCTTGCTAAGGAACCCGGCACCTGTCGGTGTTTGCGATTGCCTGCCGCTTCGTGTTGCGGAATATGACCCAGCAAACGTTTGAAGGACCGCGCATGGACAAGGGGTTGATCCTTATCGTCGAGGACGAACCGCGCATCGCCGAAATTCTCGAAGCCTACCTGGCGCGTGAGGGCTTTCGCACCGTCACCGCGACGAACGGGGATATTGCGCTGTCACACCATGCGATGCTGTCGCCGGATCTCGTGCTGCTCGACGTGCACATACCTCGTCAGGATGGCTTCGAGGTTCTGGCGCGCATCCGCCAGGATGCGAACACGCCGGTCATCATGGTGACGGCGCTCGCCGAGGATATCGACCGTCTTTCGGGTTTGCGGCTGGGCGCCGACGACTACGTGGTCAAGCCGTTCAATCCGCAGGAGGTCGTGGCCCGCGTCAATGCGGTGCTGCGCCGGTCACGGGCTGCGGGTGCCTCGCGGACGTTGCGATTTGCTCCCGTCGAGGTCGATCTCGATGCGCATGCCGCTTTCGTCGAGGCAGAGGCCGGCCGCCAGTCCCTGGCGCTGACGCTCAGCGAATTCCGCATCGTCGCCTACATGATCCGCCGGCCGACCCATGCCTTCGGCCGCGCCGACATCCTGGACGCCTGCCTGCCGGAAAACGACGCGCTGGCCAAGACGGTCGACACCCATGTCGCAAACCTGCGCCGCAAGTTCGAGAATGCCGGCGTTCCCGGCCTCTTCCAGGCGGTTCGCGGCGTCGGCTACCGGTTCGCGGCACCGAAATGAAGCTGCGCAGGCTCTCCCTCTCCACGGTCACTGCGGTGACGATTGCGGCGATGCTGGTGCTCAGCATGATCATCGCCTACACCACCTTCTTCTCGATCATGAAGCAGCTGACGGAGATCGAGCTGCGGACGCTGCCCGCCGATGTGGCGCAGGCTTATCGGGACATCCAGGACGGTGTGATGCCGTCCGTCGAGAGCTTCCGGAAACTGATGCTCGTCGTTCCGGAATTCGAGAAAACCGTGGATGCCCAGATGAATGTGGCATTCATCGGTCACATCCTGCTGGCGGCATTCATCTGCGGTGCGATCGGTTATTGGCTAGCCCGCCGGATTGCGCGGCCGCTGGAGAAGTTGGTTGCGGCGGCGGAAACGTTGCGCGAAGGCGATTTCGCGGTTGGCCTTGGCAATTTTCGCGGTGGTACGTCGGAGGTTCAGCGCCTCGGCAAGACAATCGATGCGCTGGCAACCGATCTCGATCATATGGAGAAGCGCCTGCGTTTCAACACCATGGCCGTTGCGCATGAACTGCGCACCCCACTCACCATATTGCAGGGCAATCTACAGGGCATGATCGACGGCGTTTTTCCGGTCCACCAGCAAGGATTGGAGGACCTGCTCATGCAGGTGCAGGGACTGTCGCGGCTGGTCGAGGACCTGCGCATGTTGTCGCTCGCCGCGGGCCACAAGCTGATTGCCGAAAGATCGGCTGCGGATCTTTCCGCCGAAGCCAAGACCGTTATCGCCGCTGCCCGCCCTATGCTGGAAGAGGCCGGCATGCGGCTCGAAACGCACCTCGGCGCGGCTCCGGCCAATGTCGATCCGGAGCGCTTGCGGCAGGCAATGCTGGCTCTTGTGCACAATGCCTGCCGCTATGCCGCTACAGGCGGGGTGCTTCGCTGCGAGACCGGGCTCGACAGGGATGGCAACGCGTTTGTCCGCTTCCTGGATCGTGGTCCCGGCCTGCTCGAGGAAGTCCGCTCGATTTCGTTCGATGTCTTCTGGCGCGGCGATACTGCGCGCTCGCGTGCAACGGGCGGCACTGGCCTTGGGCTCTCCATCGTCGGCGCGATCGCCAAGGCGCATGGCGGCAGGCTGGAAGCGGGCAACAGGAACGGCGGCGGCGCGACGATGGCGATCGTCATTCCGCCACAGCCTCAATAAGCCTGTCGGTCGCTCGCGGGTTTATTGTTTCACCACGATGGGGCGATAGATCACCACCGGAGGGCGGGCGTTGAAGCGGGCGAACTCCGCATCGCGGGCACGCATCTCGGCCGAGCGATCGAGGTCGATCCGCTGCAGGCATTCGGCGAAGGCGTCAGTCTTCCTTTTGAAGCCATAGGCGCTGCATTTGGCTTCATCCGCGGCGCGCCGTTGTTCGGGCGTCATCGTCTGGCAACCGGTCAGCAGGGTCGCGACAAGCACCGCGGCCAGGACTTTGAACGCCATCGCTGTCTCCTCGATTCGAGAGCGGTTCCGTTTTTCACGGAAACGCCGAAACACTCTAACTCTTTGTTTCTAAGCAATTTCGGACGCAAAACTGCTGCACGCTTTTTGCTGGAATCGCTCCAAAAGATGAGGCGTATTGTAGACTTCATCCGTCGCGAAAGAAATGCGGGGCGGATGACGATCTCCTGGCCTCTTTGGTTCCTATGATCGCGGCTTCAAGTCATCGCAAACAGCCACCTTGATGGTTGTTCAGTCTCACTGTACAGTCTGTTCAGTGGAGTTATGGCATGACGATTGTCGCAGCTTCCCCGGAGCAGGCCTCCGCGGAGAACCCGCCTGAACGAGCCGGACCCGAAACGGCAAAACTCGGCCAGCGCCTCAAGGACTTGAGGCAGCGGCGCCGGCTTTCGCTCCGCCAGCTCGCGGATAGGACCGGCACCAGCGCCAGCTTCATCAGCCAGCTCGAACGGGGACTGACCGGCGCCAGCACGGCCTCGCTCAACCAGATTTCGGCCGCACTCGGCGTCACAGTCGCCGCGCTTTTCGAAGAGCCAGCGACGCCTTCTCCGGAGGGCGTGCTGCGGCGCAGCCAGCGCCCCGCCATTCCGACCAGTCATGGCTGCCGCAAGACCCTTCTTTCGCGCCGCCCCGCCACCGAGATGGAGGTCTATGTCGGTGAATTCGAAATCGGCGGTTCGACCGGACCCGACCTCTACACGCATGGCGACGCCCACGAGATGCTGGTCGTGACGCGTGGCGTGGTCGAGGTCAGTCTCGGCGAGAGCCGTCACGTGCTCGAAGAGGGCGACAGCATCGAATACGCCACGTCCACTCCACATCGCACCGAGAACATCGGCAATGGCCGAGCCGAGGTGATGTGGATCATTGCGCCGCCGACATCTGGCGGCGAGGAGCTCGACCAATACGTCAGCTGGTAACCGCTCGCGGCCGGCGACGCTTCACAGAACGTGAGCCAATGGGAGAATGACGATGACCATCTTATGCTCCAGACTTGCAACGATCAGTGCCTTCGCGGCGCTGGGCCTTGCGGCGGCGACAGGCGCTTTTGCGCAGGAAAAGGCGGTAGCCGGCGCGATTGCCGAGGGTTCGCTCAAGGGCAAGACCCTGACTTTCGCTTCCTTCGGCGGCATCTTTCAGGACGGGCAGATCGCGGCGCTCAAGGAATTCGTCGACAAGTCCGGCGTCAAGCTGCTGAGCGACGGCCCGACCGAAATCGCCAAGGTGCAGGCGCAGGTCGAATCGAAGAACGTGACCTGGGACGTCGTAGATACGGCCGACTTCCCGCCTTACGTGCATTGCGGCACGCTGTTCCAGAAGCTCGACTTCAGCAAGATCGATACCTCCAAGATCCCGCAGGGCCAGGTCAGCGAATGCTCCGTGCCGGCCATGAACTACGGTGTCGTGCTGATGTACAACACCGAGAAATACAAGGATAACCCGCCCAAGAACTGGGTCGACTTCTTCGACACGGCGAAGTTCCCGGGCGTGCGCGGCATCGACGGTTCCGGCGACTTCACCGGCGGCCTGCTCGAACAGGCCTTCCGTGCCACCGGTGGCGACCCGAAGGCGATGACGAAAGACGACATCGCGAAAGCGATTGCCAAGGTTCGCGACCTGGGCGGCGACACGATCTACTGGAAGACCGGCGCCGAGTCACAGCAGCTCGCCGAGTCCGGTGAAGCCGACATGCTCATGATGTGGACCGGCCGCGCGATGACGGCGGTGAAGAACGGCGCCAAGTACACGCCGGCCTGGCAGGACTGGCTCGTCGTCATGGACCAGCTGACGATCCCCGTCGGCGCCAAGGATCCGGATGCATCCCATGCGCTGATCAACGCCTATCTCGGCAAGAGCGCGCAGGAGATCCTGACCAAGGAAACCTCCTACACGCCGATCAACAGCGAGGCCAAGCCTGTCGTTGACGACGCGGTGGCTGCCTTCCTGACCAACACGACGGAGCGCCAGGGCCAGGGCTACCAGCAGAACATCAAGTTCTGGGTCGAAAACTTCAAGGATGCCTCCGAGCAGTGGTCTGCAATGATGGCCGGCGGCTGATCCCATGAGCGCGAGCGCCACTCCATCCGAAAGGGCCACTCGTCCCCGGCGGTCCTGGGGCGCGCTCGCGCTGGCTTTGCCAGCAATGGTCCTGCTTGTCGTCGTCATCGGTTATCCGCTGGCGACGATCGTCCTCAGGAGCTTCGCCGAACCGCAATGGGGCCTGCAGAACTACAGCTGGTTCTTCAGCACGCCGGTCAATCTCATCGTGCTGCAGCGGACCTTCGTCATCTCGGCCTGGGTCACGGTCGTCTGCGTGATCTGCGCCTATCCCTTCGCCTACGCCATGACCGCCGTCGGGCCCAAGGTCCGGCTGCTGCTCACCCTGTGTGTGCTCATCCCGTTCTGGGTGAGTGGCGTGGTGCGCACGCTGTCCTGGGTGATCCTCCTGCAGGACTCTGGCGTGATCAATTCGCTGCTGCGGTCGGTCGGCCTTGATGGCGTCAGGCTGATCCGAACCCAGACCGGCGTCATCATAGGCATGGCGCAGGTGCTGCTGCCCTTCATGGTGCTGCCGCTCTACTCGGTGATGAAGGGCATCGACCTGCGCCTCGTGCAGGCGGCGCGCAGCCTGGGTGCCGGACCGATCCGCGCCTTCTTCACCGTCTACCTGCCGTTGTCGTTGCCCGGCGTCTATGCCGGCGCGATCATCGTCTTCATCCTGGCGCTCGGCTTCTACATTACCCCCGCCCTGCTCGGCGGGCCGCGCTCGACCATGCTTTCGACGCTGGTCCAGAACCAGGTGCTCAGCCTGCTGCAATGGGGTCGCGGCGGCGCGATGGGCGTCGTGCTGCTCATCGCGACTTTTGTCCTGCTGGCGCTCGCGGGTCCGCTGATGCGGCAGAAACACAAGCAGGGCACGCGCTGATGGCCATGCATCCACTCACCCGCGTCCTGCTGGGCCTTGCCTGCATCCTCGTCGGCCTCTGGCTGGTCGCGCCGACGCTGGTCGTGGTGCCGATGTCCTTCAACGAGAACAAGTCGCTGGCTTTTCCGCCGCAGGGTTTCTCCTGGCAGTGGTACCAGAATTTCGTCGCCAATCCGGAGTGGTCGACGAGCTTCCTCAATTCGCTGAAGGTGGCCACTGTCGTCGCCGTTCTTGCCACCATCCTCGGTACGCTCGCCGCCTTCGGGCTCGACCGCATGCGGGCGCGGTCGGCGGGACTGCTGCGCATGCTTCTGCTGACGCCGATGGTGGTGCCGGGTGTCGTGCTGGCGATCGGCATCTATGCGGTCTATCTCGATGCGCGCCTCGTTGGCACCATGACCGGCTTCGTGCTCGCCCATACCATCCTGGCGTTGCCGTTCGTGCTGATCGCCGTGCAGGCCAGCCTCGAAGTCTTCGACAAACGCCTGGAGACCGCTGCCGCAAGCCTCGGCGCCGGCCGCATCGCGACCTTCCGTACGGTGACGCTGCCGCTGATTGCGCCCGGCATCCTGTCCGGCCTGCTCTTCGCCTTCGTGACGTCGTTCGACGAGGTCATCGTCTCGTTGTTCATCACCAGCCCTTACATGAAGACACTGCCGGTGCAGATCTTCACCTCGATCACACGCGATGCCGATCCGACGGTCGCCGCCGTCGGCACGATCCTGCTTTGCACCACCACCATCCTGATCGGCGGCGGCCTGCTGCTGCTGGGACGCGACAGAAGGAGCGGCCTGTGAGTGAGACCGGCAAACAGCGCGGCGCGGCAATCGACCTGAGTGCGGTCAGCAAGGCCTATGGCAGTTTCCGCGCGCTGGATGACATCTCGCTCCATATCGAGCCGGGCGAGTTCATGACACTGCTCGGCCCCTCCGGTTCGGGCAAGACCACCACGCTCAACGTGATCGCGGGCTTTACCGAGGTCAGCGCCGGCAGCCTGCAGGTGGCCGGACGCAGCGTCGTCGGTGTGCCGGCGCACAAGCGCAACATCGGCGTCGTCTTCCAGCACTACGCGCTTTTCCCGCATATGACGGTCGGCCGCAACGTAGCCTATCCGCTCAGCCTGCGCGGCATTGCCAGGGCCGAGCGCGAGGCCCGGGTGAAGCGTGCACTCGACATGGTGCGGATGGCGGACTTCGCCCATCGCTACCCGAGCGAACTCTCGGGCGGCCAGCAGCAGCGCGTCGCGCTCGCGCGTGCCATCGTCTTCGACCCGCCGCTGCTGCTCATGGACGAGCCGCTCGGAGCCCTCGACAAGAAGCTTCGGGAATGGCTCCAACTGGAGATCAAGCGTATCCACCGCGAGCTTGGCACCACCTTCGTCTATGTCACGCATGATCAGGAGGAGGCGCTTGTGCTGTCCGATCGCATCGCCGTCTTCAATCGCGGCAAGATCGAACAGGTGGGCACCGGGCGTGACCTCTACGATGCGCCCGCGACACTCTTCGTCGGCCGTTTCATCGGCGATTCCACCGTGCTGCGCGGCCAGGCGCGTGGCGACCGGTCGGGTACCGCGCTCGACATCGCCGGCGAGACGGTGACGGCGCCGCACAAACATACGGGCGACAATCAGCCGGTCATGCTCCTGCGCCCGGAAAAGCTTGCCATCCGTCGGCCGGGCCTCGACCGCCGCGATGGCGACAACCGGCTTTCCGGCACGGTATCGGAAGCGATCTATCTCGGCTCCGGTTCGAAATACGAGGTCGCGCTGCGCGATGGCTCAACGGCCATCGTGCGATCGCCGTTGACCGACCAAAGCTTCGCGATTGGCGAGGCGGTCGAGCTCTGCTTTCGCGGCGAAGACGCCAAGCTGCTGGCCGACGACAGCACGGCCGACACCACTCTCACCTGAAGAAACCGGAAAGATCACCACCATGCATGCTGAGCGCAATGGCGACATCTCGTTCTGGTATGCCGACATCGGCGGCATACCCGCGCCGCGGCCATCCATGCCGGGCGACCTTGCCGTCGACGTCGCCATCGTCGGCGCCGGCTATACCGGATTGTGGACCGCCTATTATCTCAAGCAGGCTAGGCCTGATCTCTCCATCGCCATCCTCGAACGCGAATTTGCCGGCTTCGGCGCCTCGGGGCGCAATGGCGGCTGGCTCTCCGGCGGCTTCGGCTGGTCGCGGGAGAAATATCTGAAGACGTCGACACGTGAGGGCGTGGTTGCCATGCAGGCGGCGATGGCCGGCACCGTCAATGAGGTCATCCGGGTGGCCGAGAAGGAGGGCATTGATGCCGACATCCGCCGCGCCGGCAATCTCAGCGTCGCGACCAATGTCCCGCAACTCGACAGGGCCAGATCCGAATTCAAGGAGGCGCAGGCCTGGGACGTCAACCCATCCCGCATCGAATGGCTCGACGCTGCACAGGTCAAAGCCCGCATCGACATCAACAACGCGCTCGGCGGCTATGTCATCAACGGGCAGGCACGTGTGCAGCCGGCAAAACTGGTGCGCGGCCTGGCGCAGGCCGTCGAACGGCTGGGCGTGGCGATCTACGAAAAGACCGCCGTCACGGACATCGAACCGGGCATCGTTTCGACCAATCGCGGGACGGTGAAGGCCGGAACCATCATCCGCGCGACCGAAGGGTTCAGTGCCGGCCTGCCAGGACAGGAGCGCACCTGGCTGGCGCTCAACAGCGCACAGATCGTCACCGAGCCGGTGCCGGACGAACTCTGGGAAAAGATCGGCTGGGCTGGCTACGAGTTGCTCGGCGATACCGCCCACGCCTATTGTTATGCGCAGCGCACCCGCGAAGGTCGCATCACCATGGGCGGGCGCGGCGTGCCCTACCGCTATGGCTCGGCGACGGACGTGAACGGGCAGACCCAGCAGGCGACCATCGACAAGCTGCATGCCATCCTGAAGCGTCTGCTGCCGCAGGTCGCGCACCTGCGCATCGATCACGCCTGGTGCGGCGTCCTCGGCGTGCCGCGCGACTGGTGCACCACGGTCGGCCTCGATCCGAAGACGCGGATCGGCTGGGCAGGCGGTTATGTCGGACTGGGCGTGTCGAGTTCGAACCTGTCCGGCCGTACGTTGACCGACCTCATCCTCGGCCATGACACCGACCTGGTGCGACTGCCCTGGGTGAACCGCCAGGTGCGCAAATGGGAATCCGAACCGTTTAGATGGCTCGGGGTCCATTCCATGTACCAGCTCTACCGCATCGCCGACGAGCGCGAGGCGAAGGGCCTGCAGCATTCCTCCCGGTTGGCGGCGATCGCCGACCGGATCACCGGCCACTGAGCCTCCACCAACAGCTGAGAATGATGATGATCGATCTGGAGACCTTCAAAAGCCTTGCCGGTGTCGAGCTGGGCGCGCCGATGCCCAAGCCGACCTCCATCGAGGGCGACCAGATGGAAGCCGCGACCTCGCTATGGATCTCACCGGATGGCAAGCTGGATGTCGGTGTCTGGGAATGCACGCCGGGCCGTTTCACCGCCGATCGCTCCGACACCACGGAGATCTGCCACATCGTCTCGGGCAAGGCAGAGATGCGGGACCATCAGGGGCAGTCGCGCATCCTTGGCCCGGGCGATCTGCTGGTGCTGCCGAAAGGCTGGAAGGGCGAGTGGCGGATCATCGAGACGACCCGCAAGCTCTATCTGATCCAGGCATAGAGGGATCGCAAGGGGATCTCTGCAGGATTGCAGGCCAGGGAAAGACGAAGCCTTCTGGATTGAATCGATTGGTGCGGAGCAGGTGGAAGCGTTCCGGGGGCAATTGCACTCGGAGACAGTCGTCGGTGATGCCGATGTGTCGAAAAGTCGGGGCAGCTGTCAAACTCATTGAAGACTGCACCCACCGAAGCGGCGAAGCAGCTCGGCTTTGGACGCTTGACAGTTTATGGAGAAATGCGTCGCTGCTTGGGGATCAGCCGAGGTATCCATGACACTGAACGAGCTCTTACCCTTCTTCGGGTATTCCGAACTGAACAGCAATCTCGCTCAACTTTTGAAGTCGGCGGGAGCAGACATCCAATCCTTGTCCACCAGGACACTCCGGGCCGAAGGCTCGGATGCCATCGAACTCAAGTCTCTGGGACTGGAGCTGGCATTCTGGGAGAGGGAAATTTACGAACAGAAAATTACCTCTCCCAAGGATGCGGGCAAGGCGATCCTGGTCGCGGTGTTTGCGTATGGCCCGGTCAGTAAGGGCTTCAAGCCCTATCTGGGGCCGATTCCGTTCAGCGACGGGCCAATCACCAAGAGGGAAGATGCACTGCGTG
This sequence comes from Mesorhizobium sp., assembly GCA_035944705.1. Taxonomy (GTDB): domain Bacteria; phylum Pseudomonadota; class Alphaproteobacteria; order Rhizobiales; family Rhizobiaceae; genus Mesorhizobium. The sequence goes on from DASZAX010000008.1 coordinate 89,475, forward strand.
AGTTCGGTACGCCACAGGAGACGGAAGTAGACAAAGATATTGTCGAGTGGGACCAGTGGGCCAAAGATGGGCTGCAAGTGCGCGCCACCTACCACGACGATGCTTCGTTGTGGAATCTTTCGTTCTCGACGCCGTTCAAGTGAGGAGCTGGTCGTCACGATCCCCGGCAACGCATTCGCCGAGCTTCAAGACCTCGGCCGCTTCGTGCCAGCCGTTTCGACCCAAAGGGCCTCGTCTACTGCTAACAAACACTCCTGCAAGGGCTCCTTCACCACCCCATAGAGCGTTTCCGTTTTCCACGGAAACGCTGAACGCTTTTGGCAGTGCTTATTCCGGCACGTGGCGGACCGCGCCCTTGTCGGCGCTGAGCGCGAAGGCAGCGTAGGCGCGCAGCGCCGGCGTCACATTGCGCTTGCGCTTTTCGACAGGCTGCCAGCCCTTGGCGTCCTGTTCCTTGCGGCGGGCCGCCAGCTCCTCGTCGCTGACCAGCAGGTTGATGGTGCGGCCGGGGATGTCGATGGCGATCTGGTCGCCCTCGCGCACCAGGCCGATGGCGCCGCCGGTCGCCGCTTCCGGCGAGGCGTGGCCGATCGACAGGCCGGACGTACCGCCAGAGAAGCGGCCGTCGGTCAGCAAGGCGCAGGCCTTGCCGAGCCCTTTCGACTTCAGGTAGCTGGTCGGATAGAGCATCTCCTGCATGCCGGGACCGCCCTTCGGGCCCTCATAGCGGATCACCACCACGTCGCCGGCCTGCACCTCGTTGCTGAGGATGGCTTTCACCGCGGCGTCCTGGCTCTCATAGACCTTGGCCGGGCCGGTGAACTTCAGGATCGAATCGTCGACGCCGGCGGTCTTCACCACGCAGCCGTCGAGCGCGATGTTGCCCTTCAGCACGGCAAGACCGCCATCCTTCGAGAAGGCGTGTTCAGCGGAGCGGATGACACCCTTTTCGCGGTCGAGGTCGAGCTCGTCCCAGCGGCGGTCCTGGCTGAAGGCGACCTGGGTCGGCACGCCGCCGGGTGCTGCCATGTAGAATTTGCGCACGTTTTCGGCCGTGGTGCGCGAAACGTCCCAGCGCTCCAGCGCGTCGCCCATTGTCGCAGAATGCACGGTCGGCAAATCGCGGTGGATCAGCCCGGCTTTGTCGAGTTGGCCGAGGATGGCCATGATGCCGCCGGCGCGGTGCACGTCTTCCATGTGCACGTCTGACTTGGCGGGTGCCACCTTGCTCAGCACCGGCACCTTGCGCGACAGGCGGTCGATATCGTCCATGGTGAAGTCGATGCCGCCTTCCAGTGCCGCGGCCAGGATGTGCAGCACGGTGTTGGTCGAGCCGCCCATCGCGACGTCCAGTGTCATCGCATTCTCGAAAGCCCGCTTTGAGGCGATGTTGCGCGGCAGCACGCTTTCGTCTTCCTGCTCGTAGTAGCGCTGGGCGAGGTCGACGACGAGATGACCGGCTTCCACGAACAGCCGCTTGCGGTCGGCATGGGTGGCGAGCGTCGAGCCGTTGCCCGGCAATGAGAGACCAAGCGCCTCTGTCAGGCAGTTCATAGAGTTGGCAGTGAACATGCCAGAGCACGAACCGCAGGTCGGGCAGGCCGAGCGTTCGATGACGTTGACTTCCTCGTCGGAAATCTTGTCGTCGGCAGCGGCCACCATCGCATCGACCAGGTCGACGGCGGTCACCTTGTCCTTCCAGACGACCTTGCCGGCTTCCATCGGACCACCGGAGACGAAGACGGCCGGGATGTTGAGCCGCATGGCGGCCATCAGCATGCCGGGCGTGATCTTGTCGCAGTTGGAGATGCAGACCATGGCGTCGGCGCAATGCGCGTTGACCATGTACTCGACGCTGTCGGCGATGAGTTCGCGGCTAGGCAGCGAATAGAGCATGCCGTCATGGCCCATGGCGATGCCGTCGTCGACGGCGATCGTGTTGAATTCCTTGGCGACGCCGCCGGCTGCCTCGATCTCGCGGGCTACCAGCTGGCCGAGGTCCTTGAGATGCACGTGGCCGGGCACGAACTGGGTGAAGGAGTTCACCACCGCGATAATCGGCTTGCCGAAGTCCGAGTCCTTCATGCCGGTGGCGCGCCACAGGCCGCGGGCGCCGGCCATGTTGCGGCCATGAGTGGTGGTTCGGGAGCGATAGGCTGGCATGGGTACTGTCCTTGATGCCTTTAGGGCACGTTCCTGTGCGATCAATGTAGATAGGAAGCTGGCGTTATATACGCCATGAGCCAGTCTGGCCACGGTTTTGCGACAAAACCAGCTTCACGGAAGCGCGAACCTGTCAGCTTGGCTTCTGCAGAAAAGTTTCAACTGCCTGTCGGATCGACGCAGTCGAGGCCGTCCTTGCTATGACGGTAGCTGTTTCGGCCCTCGGGTCGTGCCTGGAGCCACCGCAAAATATTCGAAACGGAACCTCTCAGGAGAAGAAGATGCAGAAGATCACCGCTTGCCTCTGGTTCGAGAACAACGACGCCGAGGATGCGATCAAGTTCTATTCGTCCGTTTTCAGGAATTCGAAGATCGTCAGCGAGACGCGCTGGGGCAAGGACGGCGGTGGCCCGGAGGGCAGCCTGCTCGTCGCCGACTTCGAGCTGGACGGCATGCGCTTCCAGGCGCTGAACGGCGGTCCGCACGCGACTTTCAACGATGCGATTTCGCTCAGCATCGATTGCAAGAGCCAGGAAGAGGTCGACCATTTCTGGAACGGCTTGACCGCCGACGGCGGCAAGGAGGTCCAGTGCGGCTGGCTGAAGGACAGGTTCGGTATCTTCTGGCAGGTGGTGCCGGACATTCTGCCCAGGCTGCTGAAGGACAAGGACCAAGCCAAGGCCGGTCGTGTGATGCAGGCCATGATGAAGATGGTCAAGATCGACATCGCCGCGCTGGAAGCTGCCGCCAGGGGGTAGAGCCCGGGCCATTGGGTATACTTGACCCGGTGGTCCTGCTGCTCGACCTGTTTCGGGACAGTGAAACGAGCCGTTTGGGCATCACCCAAACGGCTCGTTCTCAACGCCTCTTCGGCTCACTTGTTTTCTATGGCTCCGGAGCCATCCAGCGCTCCTGCGGGTGTTTCGCCCCGGCTATCCTCGCGCTCCTTCCACCAGCGGCTGAGGAACAGAAGGATCGGACCGCCGATATAGATCGATGAGGTCGTCGCGACGATCACGCCGAAAAGCATCGGCCAGGCGAATGGCTTGACCGTGTCGCCGCCCCAGATCGCCATCGGCAAAAGGGAAGCCGCTACGGCAACCGATGTGAATATGCATCGCATGATCACCTGGTTGATCGACAGGTCGATAAGGTCGGAGAACGGCATCGATTTGTACTTGCGCAAGTTCTCGCGCATGCGGTCATACACCACCACCTTGTCGTTGACCGAGTAGCCGATCAGCGTCAGCAAGGCGGCAATGGCGGTGAGGTTGAAGTCGATCTGCATCAGCGCGAAAAAGCCGACCATCTTGGTGATATCGAGGATCAGCGTAGCGATGGCGCCCACCGCAAAGTGCCATTCGAAGCGCCACCAGATGTAAAAGAGGATCGCCAGCATGCCGAGGCCGACAGCGAGAAAGCCGGAACGGGCAAGTTCGGCGCTGACTGTCGGACCGACCACTTCAGAGCGTTCGAAGGTTGCGTCCGGAATGATCTCTTTTACGCCGTCGCGGATAAGCTGAAGGGCTGCGGTCTGCGCCTCTTCGCCACCCGACTGCCGCTGAACGCGGATCAGAACGGTGCTGCCGTGTCCGAATTCCTGCAGCGCGACCTCGCCGAGGTTCAATCCCTCCATTTTGCCTCGTACGACAGCAAGGTCGATCGGATTCTTCGAGTCGGCAACCACTTGTATGCCGCCCACGAAGTCGATGCCGTAATTAAGGCCCGGCGTGAAGAACAGGACGACAGAACTGACTGAGATGAAGGCCGACATGGCGATCGCGATATAGCGGCCGCGCATGAAGGAAAAACTCGGAATGCTCCAGACCTTGCCGAAGATCGAATGGATGTCGATCCGTTTCATCTTGCGGCGAATGACGGCCTCGCGCATCAGGTAACGCACAAAGGTGATCGAGGTGAACATCGAGATCGCAAGGCCGATGATCATGGTGATGGCGAAGCCACGTACCGGCCCTGAACCGAACATAAAGAGCAGCAGCATGCCCACCATGGTCGTCATGTTGCCATCGACGATGGTGGCATAGGCCTTGTTGAATCCGACGTCGAGCGCTTTCATGGCGCCTGCGCCGGCCGCCGTCTCTTCGCGGATCCGGGCGTTGATAAGGATGTTTGCGTCGACCGCCATGCCGATGCCGAGAATGATGCCGGCGATACCGGGCAAGGTGAGTGTCGAACCGAGCAGGCCGAGCGTGCCGATCGTCAGGACCGTGTGCAGCACCAGGCCGAAATTGGCGATCAGGCCCCATGAACCGTAAAGCACCTGCATCAGCACCACGACGGCGGCAAGGCCGGCGAGACCCGTATAAAGCCCCATGCGGATCGAATCCGACCCGAGATTCGGACCGACTGTGCGCTCCTCGATGATGGTGAGCGGCGCCGGCAGAGCGCCGGAGCGCAGCAGTGCGGAAAGGACTGAGGCTTCTTCGACGGAAAAGTTCCCGCGTATCATGCCCTGACCGCCCAGTATCGGTTCCTCGATGACCGGCGCGGTCAGCACCTTGCCGTCGAGAACGATCGCAAATGGCCGCCCGACATTGGAACGCGTTATATCCGCAAATTGCCGTGCGCCGGCGGAATCGAAGCTGAACGAGACGATAGGTGCGTTCGTCCTTTGATCGAAACCGGCCTTTGCGTCGGCGAGCCTGTCGCCCGAGAGGGCGACCCTGTCCTCAACCGGATATTTCCTGCCGTCGTCTGCGCCCGGCAGGATGCTGACGCCACGTGGCGCGACCCCATTGGGGTCGACACTCGCGTCCAGCATGTGAAAGCTCATCTGTGCGGTCGAGCCGAGAAGCTGGCGCAGGCGCGTCGGATCCTGCAGACCCGGCAATTGGACAAGAATGCGATCGCCCTCCACCCGCTGGATCAAGGGTTCCGCAACACCGACCTGGTCGACGCGGCGACGGATGACCTCGAGGCTTTGATCGACCGCAGCGGTCAAGCGGTCGGAAATACCCGCGGGCGTCAAGGTTACCGTGATCGTCGTTCCCGAGCCTGAGACGTCGATGTCGCTTTGCCCTGGTCCGAAGCCAAACACACCGGCGGGTGCCGCAAGGCCGCGGATTTCCGGCAGGACCTTGTCAACCGCGATCCGGTCGGGCAGTGCAACCGTCAGGTTGCTCCCGGCAAGCCGCGCCGCCGAGACGGGTTGCCCGGCTTTGCGAAGGATTGTGCGCACGTCGTTCAACAGCACATTCAGCCGTGCCTTCTGCAGCGCCGCCGCGTCGACTTTCAAAACCAGATGGGATCCGCCTTTGAGATCCAGCCCAAGCGTCACCGGATTGGCCGGCAAGAAGCGCCCGTATTTCTCCAGGGCTGCCGGCGTGAGAATATTGGGGATGGATGCCAGGATGCCAAAGACGATGATCAGGGCACATGACGCGACGGCCCATTTTGAGGAATGCATCGCATTTTCCAATTCGAATGAAATGGCGCACGCTTCAGCCGGATAGGCAGAACGTTTCGCGCAATGGGGGGACCCGGCAAACGCATCGCCGGTCTGCTCGATCTCAGGAAATCAGGCTGGCGGAGGGGCTCTGCTGCGGAAACCGCGCTGCTGCTCCTGCTCGGAGGAATTCTCGAGCTGGAAGGCACCCCACGCCAGAATGAGGCTCGCAGGGGTCCAATAATAATGCCAAGGCGCGAAGCCACCCGAATTGTGGTTATCGGCGAGCGCCGGCTTCGTTTTTGTCGCGCGGCCCTCGAAATTCAGGCCCGGAAAGCTGTACTCGCCTTTTGCGAAGCGCCCGTTTGTCGAAGATTGCCTCGGCAGCACATCGCTCTTTGCGACGGCTGTCTGGGTCGCAGGATGAGCATCGTCCTGACTTGTTCGATCCGAAACGAGGGATGACGGGAGGCAGCCGAGCAGGAAGACAAGCAACATGACCAGCGCTGTCGCGGGCATGAAGCCGCGATCCTGGCGCGCTACGGATCTTTTGCTGGTGTACGTCATGCTCTCGCGATTGTTTCCTTGATCGAACATCGCCTGCTTTTTTCAAAAAAGCAAAACATGATGAAAGGGCGCCGGATTGCTCCGGCGCCCTGTTTTTTTGTCGCTTGTCGGCTGCCGCTTATTCCGCGGGCACCGGTGCTGTCGTGCCTTGCTTTTCGGCCGGAGCGTGGCCGCGATGCGCCAGGAACGTATAGAACATCGGCACCACGAACAGCGTGAAGCAGGTACCCACCAGGATACCGGTGAAGATCACCAGACCCATCGAGAAGCGGGCAGCTGCGCCGGCGCCCTGGGCGACGATCAGCGGCACCACGCCCAGCGCCATCGCGGCGGTGGTCATCAGGATCGGGCGCAGGCGAACCTTGGCCGAGGCGACGATGGCCTCCCGGATCGACAGGCCGTGTTCCTCACGCTGCTGGTTGGCGAATTCCACCAGCAGGATGCCGTGCTTGGTGATCAGACCGATCAGTGTGATCAGTCCCACCTGCGTGTAGATGTTGAGCGTTGCTCCGGCGATGCCACCGTTGATCAGGTTGAGCGGCAGGATGGCGCCGAAGATCGACAGCGGCACCGACATCATGATGATGAGCGGGTCGCGGAAGCTCTCGAACTGTGCTGCCAGAACCAGATAGATCACGATGATCGCCGCGATGAAGGCGATGATGATCGTGTTGCCCTGTTCCTTTTCCTGCCGCGACTGGCCGGTGTAGTCGATGAAGAAACCGTCCGGCATGACCTGGCGCGCGATCGTCTCGATCGTCTGCAGGCCGTCGCCTGTCGTCACACCCGGCATCGGCAGTGCCGTGATCGTCGAGGAGTTCAACTGGTTGAACTGCTCGATCGCCGCCGGCGACGCATCCGTGGTGATCTTCACCACGGATGTCAGCGGCACCATCTGGCCTGTCACGCTGCGCACGAAATACTCGCCGAGCTTGTCGGGGTTGTCGCGATAGACCTTCGGCACCTGAGGCATGATCTTGTAGGCGTTGGAGTCGCGGTCGAACTTCGCCACTTCGTTGCCGCCGACCAGCAGCGTCAGCGTACGGCCGATGTCGCTGATCGGGATGTTGAGTGCTGCCGCGCGGTCACGATCGATGGTGATCGTGGTCTGCGGTGCGTTGTACGACATCGAGTTCTGCACGACGATGAAGCGGCCGGAAGCCTGCGCCTTCTGCTTGATCTCCTCGGCCACCTCGAACACCTTCGAGGCTTCGCCGGTCGAACGCACGACCAGGCCGACAGGCAGGCCGCCGCCGGAACCCGGCAGTGTCGGTGGTGCGAAGACGAAAGCCTCGACGCCGGCGACCTTCTTCAGGCGCTCGGTGATGTCAGCCTGAATTTCCTTCGACGAACGAATACGGTCGGCCCAGTCCTTGAAGGCGAAGCCGACAAAGGCGCCGTTGGTGGCGCCGCCGAAGGCGACTGCCGAGAACAGGGCCCGGGTTTCCGGGATATCCTGCACCAGGCCCAGGATCTGGTTGACGTAGGCTTCGGTATAATCCGAAGTCGCGTATTGCGGGCCGGTGACGATCGAGAGCAGGAAGCCCTGGTCTTCTTCCGGAGCCAGCTCGCCCGAGGTCTTGGTGAACATGAAAGCTGTCGCCCCGACCAGTGTGATGACGATCAGCAAAGTCACCCAGCGCGCGCCGAGCGAGGCCTGGACCAGCCGCTCATAGACGTTTTCGATACGCGTGAAGGTGCCGTCCACGATCTTCTGGAACCGGCTGTGCGAGCCGGCCTTGAGAAGACGGGCCGACATCATCGGCGTGATGGTTACGGCGATGATACCGGAAATGACCACCGCGCCCGCCAGCGTCACCGCGAATTCACGGAACAGCGAGCCGGTCAGGCCGCCGGTGAAGGCAAGTGGAGCAAACACCGCTGCCAGCGTGATCGTCATCGCCACGACGGCGGAGAAGATTTCACGCATGCCGGCAAAGGCGCCTTGCATCGGCGTCATGCCTTCTTCGATATGTCGGTGGATGTTCTCCACCACCACGATCGCGTCGTCGACCACCAGGCCGATCGCTAGGACCATGGCGAGCAGGGACAGGAGGTTGATCGAGTAGCCCATGAAATAGAGGATGAAGCAGACGCCGATCAGCGACAGCGGGATCGTGATGATCGGCATCAGCACCGACCGGAACGAGCCCAGGAACAGCAGGATGACGACGACGACGATGGCCACGGCCTCGCCGATGGTCTTGAACACTTCCTCGATCGAGGCGCTGATCTGTTCCGTCGAGTCATAGACGACCTGGATCGTCATGCCTTTCGGCAGCGTCTCCTGGATCACCGGCACCAGCTTCTGGACGGCCGAGGCGGTCGTCAGCGGGTTGGCGGCCGGTGTCGGGAAGATGGCCAGGAAGGTACCTGGCTTGCCGTTGAAGGTCACGCGGGTGTCGGTGTTTTCGGCACCCAGTTCGACGCGCGCCACGTCACGTAGGCGCACGACATTGCCGTCGACCGAACGGATCGGCAGGGCCGAGAAGGCCTCCGGTGTCTGCAGGGTCGAACGCACCGTGATCGACGAGATCACATACTCGTTCTCGGTCTTGCCCGGAGCGGACAGGAAGTTCGAATTGTTGATCGCCTGTACCACCTCGGCAGCGGTGACGCCGCGCGAGGCAAGCCTGACCGGGTCGATCCACACGCGCATCGAATATTGCTGGGCGCCGAAGATCTTGACGTCGGCGACACCTTCGACCGTGGTGATGCGCGGACGCACGACGCGGTCGATGTATTCGGTCAGCTGCTCCTTCGTCATGTTCGGATTCTGCATCGAGATGTACATCATCGCGAACGAGTCACCGGTACCCTTGACGATCACCGGGTCCTTGGCTTCCGAAGGCAGGTCGCCACGCACGCCCTGCACTTTGGACAGGACCTCGGCGAGCGCGACGTCCGGGTTGGAGCCGAGCTTCATCTGCACCGTTACGGTGCTGGCCGACGGCGCGCTGGAAGACTTGACGTAGTCGATGTTTTCCGTCGAGGCGACGGCACGCGCGATCGGGGCCGAAATGAAGCCCTGGATCAGGTCGGCACTGGCGCCCGGATAGGCGGTCGTCACCGTGATCGCGGTCTCCTCGACCTTCGGATACTGGCGGATCGCCAGGTTGAAGATGCCCTGGATACCCACAAGCAGGATCATGGCACCGAGCACCGTCGACAGGACGGGCCGTCTGATGAAAAGGTCAGAGAAACTCATTGGGCGGAAGCCTTCTGCTCTGCCGGCTTGCTGGGATCGATCGTGTTGTCGACCTTGACCAGGGCACCGTTGCTCAACCGGTTCTGACCGGCGGTGACAACCTCGTCGCCGGCCTTGACGCCGTCGACGATCTCGGCGACGCCGCCGAAGCGCCGGCCGATCTTGACGAAGACCTGGTTGACGACAAGCTGCGGGCCTTCGCTGCCAGCCGGCTTCTGCGCGGCAGGTGCTGCACCCTCGGCTGGCTTGGCGCCTTCGGCTGGCTTGGCTTCCGCAGCCTTATCGGCAGGCTTCGCTTCACCTTCCTTCGGCTTGGCCGGAACGACGGTGTAGACGTAGTCGCCATAGAGGCTGGTGGTCAGCGCCGTCTGCGGGACGGTGATGACATTGTCTTCCTTCGGCAGTTCGACACGCACCTGCACGAACTGGCCGGGGCTCAGGCGCCCTTCCGGATTGTCGATGCGGGCGCGCACCGAAACCAGGCGGCTGCTCGGGTCGATCTTGGGATCGATGCCGGTGACGACACCCTTGAACGACATGTCTTCCGAGGTCGGGCCGAAGCTGACCGGCTGTCCGACCTTCAGCTTTTCGAGCTGCTGCTCGGGAACGGTGAAGTCGACACGCATCGTGTCCATGTCCTGCAGCGTGACGATGGCGTTGCCGGGCGCGACATACTGGCCAAGCTCGATCTTCGGAATACCGGCGATGCCGCCGAAGGGGGCCTTGAGCAGCTTGAGATCCGCCTGGGCCTGCGCCTTGGCAACCTGGGCGATCGAGGTTTCGGCATTCGCATTGGCGGTGTCCAGCGCGGCCTCGGTGCCGACACCGGTCTTGCGCAGTGCCTGGGCACGCCCCAGCGCCTGCTGGTCGAGCGTTGCCTTGGTCTTGGCCGCGATCAGGTCGGCCTGCTCGACGGCGTCGTCCAGGCGAACCAGGAGCTGGCCGTTCTCGACTTTGTCATTGGCCTTGACCAGGATCTCCTTGACCACGCCCGACGTTTCCATCGTCAGGTCGACACCCATCGAGGCGCCAACGGTGCCGATGGCCTCGATGCCGGGCGTCCAGGTGGTCGGCTCGACCTTCTTGGCCGAGACCGTCATCACATTGGCCGGCATGTTGGCGAAGAACCCGGCGATCATCTTGTCGCGGAAGAAGTTGAACCAGATGATGCCGCCGGCCACCGCGGCCACGAGGACAAGCAGGATGAAACGGATGATGAAGCGCTTGATCATGGGATCCCTCGAACGGCGCGTGGCAATGACAATCGAATCAAAATAGCCGGGTGCGCATTTTGCGAAACCCCGGCCTTCACTTTTTTCGACGCTTTACTGTACCGTCTGGACGGTCTTGTCAATTGCGCCTAGTGTCATGTTTTCGAACTTCGCCTCCGCGAATTTCAGAATAGGGACACAACTGTGTCTTATGGGCGACAGATGAAGAAACCACGAGCGAATTCACGCGAAAAGATCCTGGCGGCAGCAGCAGATGTCGCGCGCGAGTCAGGGCCTGGCAATCTGTCGCTGGATGCAGTCGCTCAACGTGCCGGTGTCTCCAAGGGTGGTCTGCTCTACAACTTTCCAAGCAAGGCCAAGCTGATGCAGGCACTGGTCGAGCACCATCTGCAGGAGTTCCAGGAAGCGCTGGAGACAGCCAGGCGCGATTGCGCCCAGGGCAACCTTCTTGCCGCCTATGTGAAACTCTCGGCCAAGAAGTTCGAGGAGGACCAGCCACCCTCCGCATGGATATTCTCCGCCATCGCCGAAAACCCCGACTTCCTGGCTCCCATCCGCATCTTCCAGCGTGAGCTGTTCGACCGGTTGAAGGCGGAAACGCCCGATTTCAAGGCGCTGCTGCTCACCTATTTCGCGGTCGAAGGCATGCGCAGCGCCAGCCTGTTCGACTTCCAGGTTCTGTCGGAGCAGGAGCGCCAGTCGCTGGTGTCCTCGCTGCTGTCGGTTGCCAAGGGCAACCTGGCTCCGGTTCCAGCCGTCGCGTAGAGCGTTTCAGGTTTTTCGGAAAACGCGGAAACGCTCTAACTTTTTTGACGCGATTCCGGACGGAAAACCGCTACGCATTTTTCCTGGAATTGCTCGGATCAGCAACCCTTGCGCGGTGCCTCCTCCTTTTTCGGGCGCGTCGGAAAACTGATCCTGAACAGCGCGCCGGGGCTGCCGTCCAGCACTTCGATGCGCCCGCCATGCAACTGCATGATCTCCTGCACCAGATTGAGGCCCAGCCCGGCGCCGTGGTCGTGCGGACGCAGGCGGTAGAAGGGCTGGAAGATCTTCTTGCGCTCGTCTTCGGGCACGCCTTCGCCTTCGTCGAGGATTTCGATGGTTGCCGGCCTGACGACGCTGATGGTGATCCTGCCGCGGTTGCCGCCATGTTCGATGGCGTTCTGGACGAGGCTGGTCACCGCGCGTTCGATCGAAGCGCGATCGCCCGTCGCCGCTAGTTTTTCAACGGCCGGCTCGAAGGCCATTTCATAGCCTGAGGAGAACGCGATCGGTGCCATGTCAAGGACGACGCTGCGGGCGATTTCGACCAGATCGACCTTTGCCATGCTGTCGGCCTGACGCCCGAGCCGCTGCAGGTCGAGCAACTGGTCGGTCAGCGTGGTAAGCCGAGCGGCATCGCGCAACACGCGTGCCCGCTCCGGCGTTGGCGGCAGCGAGGCGACACGGGTGTTCAGGATGGCTACCGGCGTGCGCAGCTCGTGTGCCGCGTCGGTTAGAAACCGGCGATGGCGCTCATAGCCTGTGTCGAGCCGCACCAGCGCATCGTTCACGGCGTTGACCAGCGGCGTCACTTCGGTCGGGACACCCTTGAGCGGCAACTGCACGCCGCGCTTGTCGATGTCGATCTGGCCGGCCTCGCTGGCGGCCGCGCCCAGGCCGCGTAATGCACCACGCACCACCCAGGGCGTCACGAACAGGGTTGCCAAAGCCATCACGCCGACCACAGGCAAAATGACGACCAGGAAGAAGTCCCATGCACCATACGCCATCCGGCCCCAAGAGAGCTTGCCTTCGGTACCGGCCAGGATCTGCACGGTGCCCGCCTTGGTGTCATCCTCCCACATCACGATGCCGGCGGGTCTGTCCGCCACCTTGCCTTTCGTCCAGGAAAAGCGCGCCTCGCTGATGTTGTCGAGCTGGTCCGCGAACGGCGCCAGCGCCGGGGGGATCGTACCTTCCTTCAGCACGTTGCCTTGCTTGTCGCGCACGACATACCAGAGGTTCTTCTCGGTCTTGCGCAATTCGGCAAGTTCGCGTGTCTGGTTGAGTATCAGCTTGCCGTTGCTGTCTCGCGCAAGTGCATCCTTGATGACGTCGGCCGTGCCGCCTTCATAGTCGTTCAGGCTGGCAACGCCGAACATGATCAAAGCGACGATGAGCAGTGGGACAAGCAACGTGATCAGGATGCCCTGCAGCAAGACGATGCGCAGCACCAGGCTCCATTTCAGAGAGCGGGGTCGACGTGGTTTGCGGAGGATCATGATGTTTCGCGCAAGAGGTAGCCGACACCGCGCACGCCATTGATCGTCACGCCGACACCGGCTTCGGCCAGCTTGCGGCGCAGGCGAGAGACATGCGTGTCGAGGGCGTTGGACTGGATTTCGTCGTCGAGGCCGAACACCGCCTCCATCAGGGACTCGCGCTGCACCATGCGGCCCATGCGCCGCATCAGCGCTTCCAGCACCAGCAGCTCGCGTCTCGGCAAGGCCATCGGCTCGCCGCGGATGCTGGCTTCGCGATGGCCGACGTCGAAAGCGAGGTCGCCGGCGCGGATGACCTGCGAATGCACTGTCGCCGGCCTGCGCAACAGCGCGCGAAGCCGTGCCATCAGCTCCTCGAAGGCAAAGGGTTTGGCCAGGTAGTCATCGGCGCCGACATTCAGTCCATCGACCTTGTCGGCGGTGTCGCCGCGCGCCGTCAGGACAAGCACAGGCGTGGCGCTGCCGCTGGCGCGCAGCTTGCCCACCAGCGAAAGCCCGTCGCCGTCCGGCAACTGGCGGTCGAGCAGGATCGCGTCATAGCTGTCGGTTGCCACGAAATCTTCGGCCTCGAGAAGCGAGGCGGCATGGTCGGCCACCATGTCGTGACGCTTGAGCGCGACGCGCAGTGCCGAAGCCATTTCCTGTTCGTCTTCGACCAGAAGGATACGCATTGTTGTCTCTTGTAATGGAGCTCGTCGTGGCGGGCTACGACTTCAAGATTGCGTAAACATGGCAAAACAATGTGAGCACCCAAAGCGCGTTTTTCGTCCCGGATCGCCATTTTGCGCAATGTTTATGCAATCCAGTGGCAGCAAACAGCGCTGCATCGGCTGGCGTTCGATTCGCCGGCAGTTCGATTTCAGATCGAGGATGATATGCACACCAATGACGCTTTCTCATTTCTGATGGCATGGGCAGCGGCACCTTTCAGGGTTGGGTCCGTCGCTCCGTCGAGCTCGACGCTGGCATCCCTGATGACCCGCGAGATCGGCCCGGAAACCGGTCAGGTGCTGGAGCTCGGACCTGGGACCGGTCCCTTCACACGGGCCCTGATCGAGCGCGGCGTTCGCGAACAGGACCTGACGCTGGTCGAGGCCGACAGCGATTTTGCCGCCATGCTCAACAAGCGGTTTCCTTCGGCGCGTGTCTTCGAAATGGACGCGACGGGCCTGCGCCACCTGGCGCTCTATAACGGCCCGGTGGTGGGGGCAGCCGTCAGCGGGCTGCCGTTCCGGCTGATCTCGCCGCGCCGCACGCGGCTGATCCTGGAAGGGGTCTTCGCCAATCTGCGCCCAGGCGCCTCGCTTTATCAGTTCACGCTAGGCCTGCGTTGCCCGATCGACCAGAGCATGCTCGACCAGCTCGATCTGAAGGCGACGCGCGTCGGCCATACGCTGCGCAACTTTCCGCCGGCAACGGTCTATCGCATCAGTCGCATTCCGATCGTCAAGTCGTACGACTGGCGCTACGCGTCGTGACCGGTCCGCTGTCGGCCATTCTGGGTTCCGGGCTTCTCGGCGTGTTCTGTATCGCGTCCGTCGAGAAGATCTTTCCGGCGCCGCCGTCACACATCGTCCTGCTGTTCCTCGGCATGACGGCGGCGCCGGGCCTGGATCGGCTGGAGCTGCTCCTGCTGGTTACCGTTGCAGGATCCACCCTGGGCTCGCTGTTCTGGTACGCCATGGGCCTCCGCCTTGGCGAAGCGCGTGCGGACGCTTTCGTCAAGCGTTTCGGCAGATATGTCTTCCTGCCGCTTTCGACCTATCGCAAGTTGGCCGAAACTTATCGCCGCAAGGCCTTTGTCGCTTCGCTGGTCGCTCAGCTCATTCCTACCGTACGCAACTATCTCGGCATCGGCGCGGGGGCGTTGCGACTGCCCGTCCTGGCCTTCGCCTCGGCTACGCTGCTCGGCGCCACGATCTGGAATTCGGCATTCCTGGTGATCGGCTATCTGATGCGCGGCACCGACCACAACCCGGTTTCCATCGGCTTCCGCATCATCGCCATCGTCGTGCTGGTGGAAGCGACGTTCTTCCTCGTCCTGCGTTATCGGTCGACACGCCGCCGCCGTGCGGAACTGGCTGGCGGCTGACGCTTTTCTTCCTGCCCGTGCCGGTGTTTATATCGCGCATGGCATTCACCCTCAGGCAGCTCCAGTTCTTCGTCGCCGTCGCGGACCAGGGCTCGGTCTCGCGGGCCGCGCAGAAGCTGTCCATCTCGCAGTCTTCGGTTACCGAAGCGGTCAAGGAGCTGGAGACGGACCTTGGCGTCGAATTGTTCGAGCGTCATTCGCGTGGTCTCAACATCACGCACAAGGGGCACCAGTTCCTGCGTCACGCCACCAAGATCCTGTCGGATGTATCGGATGCGCGCCGCACCTTCCTCGGCGAACAGGAACAGACCAAGGGCCGCCTGCAACTCGGCGTCACCTCGCTGGTTGCCGGTTATGTCCTGTCCGACATATTGGCGCGCTATCGCCGCGCCTATCCCGGCGTCGAGATCACAGCGATCGAAGACAATGGCGACTATCTCGAGCACCTGCTGGTCGGTGGCAAGCTCGACGTCGCGGTCATGGTCATTTCCAACCTGCGCGACCGCAACGCGCTGCAGTCGGAAATCCTTGAGGTCTCGGCCTATCGTTTGTGGATGCCGCTCGGCCACCGGCTGACCGGTGCCGACATCATCGGTGTCGGTGACATCGTCAGCGAACCGCTGATCATGCTGACCATCGACGAGATCGAGGAGAATACCGGCAAGCTCCTGGCCGCGATCGGCGCCAGGCCGCATGTCGCTTTCCGCACCCGTTCGGTGGAGGCCGTGCGCAGTCTCGTCGCCACCGGTGCGGGCGTGGCTTTGCTGCCGGACCTGATCTACCGCCCATGGTCGCTGGAAGGCGATCGCATTGAATCGCGGGATGTTTCCGGCTCGCTGCCGGTCGTGCAGGTCGGCATGGTCTGGCGGCGCGGCTCCGGCCTGGCGCAGCCGGCGCGCGACTTCATCGGCATCGCCCAGTCGCAGCGCACGATCCGGCAAAGGCAATAGCGCTCTGCTATCGGAAAAACCGATATCGCCTTTCTGATAAATGAATTTGCGAAAGCTGCGTTTTCACGACACCTTTCATTTCAGGGAGCGAAGCCGCCGTCAGAGCGCGGCCCCTGAGATGGGAGACGACGATGAATTCTTTCCTCAAATCATGCACTGCCCTGACGATCGCACTGACCTTTGCCGGTCAGGCCGTGGCGCAGGAAGCCTTGAAGGAACTGGGCAAGGGCGAAGGCCAGCTCAACATCATCGCCTGGCCGGGCTACATCGAACGCGGTGAAACCGACAAGGCCTATGACTGGGTCTCGGACTTCGAGAAGAAGTCGGGCTGCAAGGTCAACGTCAAGACCGCCAACACTTCCGACGAAATGGTTTCGCTGATGAACGAGGGCGGTTTCGACCTCGTCACCGCCTCCGGAGACGCCTCGCTGCGCCTCGTTGCCGGCAAGCGCGTGCAGCCCATCAACACCGACCTCATCCCGAGCTGGAAGACGGTTGACGACCGCATCAAGGATGCGCCCTGGTTCACGGTTGATGGCAAGCACTATGGCGTGCCCTACCAATGGGGCCCGAACGTGTTGATGTACAACACCAACGTCTTCAAGGAAGCGCCGAAGAGCTGGAATGTCGTGTTCGAGGAGCAGACGCTCTCCGACGGCAAGTCCAACAAGGGCCGCGTCCAGGCTTATGACGGCCCCATCCATATCGCCGACGCCGCCAACTACCTGATGGCGCACAAGCCGGACCTCGGCATCAAGAGCCCGTACGAATTGAGCGAGGACCAGTACAAGGCGGCACTCGACCTGCTGCGCGTGCAGCGCACCCTGGTCGGCCGCTACTGGCACGACGCCGCCATCCAGGTCGACGACTTCCGCAACGAAGGTGTCGTCGCCTCGGGTTCATGGCCGTTCCAGGTAAACACGCTGGTTGCCGCCAAGCAGCCCGTCGCATCGACCATTCCGGAAGAGGGCGCCACCGGCTGGGCTGACACCACCATGATGGAAGCCGACGCCGCCAATCCGAACTGCGCCTATATGTGGCTCGAGCATTCGCTGTCGCCGAAGGTACAGGGCGATGTCTCCGCCTGGTTCGGCTCGCTCCCGGTCGTGCCGGCTGCCTGCAAGGGCAACGAGCTGCTGACCGACGAAGGCTGCAAGACCAACGGCTTCGACCAGTTCGAGAAGATCAAGTTCTGGCGTACCCCGACCTCGAAATGCGCCAGCCAGAACGACCAGTGCGTGCCCTACTATCGCTGGGTCTCCGACTATATCGGTGTCATAGGCGGGCGTTGACCTCCCATCCCCTCCCCGTAGCCGGGGAGGGTCGCCCCGCAGGGGCGGGTCGGAAGCCGTGCGGACCTGAGCTTTCGCCCGCCCTTCGGCGCAGCCTCTCCTGGCGGGAGGTGACCGCGCCTGCCCGACGGCTGTTTTGCAGCTGGGACAGGCATGATCGTTCGAAACAATGACCGCAGATGAGATGACCCCAGCTGTTTCCTTCCAGAAAGTGGCCCGTCACTTCGGCGCTGTAAAAGCCGTCGACGCGCTCGACCTCGACATCGCGGCCGGCGAGTTCTTCGCCATGCTCGGCCCTTCCGGTTCGGGCAAGACGACCTGCCTGCGCCTGATCGCTGGCTTCGAGCAGCCCACAGCCGGCACCATTTCCATCTTCGGCGAACGTGCCGAGGGCGTGCCGCCCTACCGGCGCAACGTGAACACGGTCTTCCAGGACTATGCGCTGTTTCCACACCTCAACGTGCTCGACAACGTCGCCTATGGCCTGATGGTCAAGGGGGTCGGCAAGGCCGAGCGCCTCAAGGCAGCGGAGGAGGCGCTGGAACTGGTGCGGTTGCCGGGTTATGGCGCGCGGCGCCCGGGTCAGCTCTCAGGCGGCCAGCGCCAACGCGTGGCGCTGGCGCGTGCGCTGGTCAACCAGCCCAAGGTGCTGCTGCTCGACGAGCCGCTCGGCGCACTCGACCTCAAGCTGCGCGAAAACATGCAGGAAGAGCTGAAGTCGCTGCAGAAGGCGCTCGGCATCACCTTCGTCTTCGTTACCCATGATCAGGGCGAAGCCTTGTCGATGGCTGACCGCGTCGCCGTCTTCAACGAAGGCAGGATCATGCAGGTCGGCTCGCCGCAGGAGATCTATCAGCGGCCGAAGACACGCTTCGTCGCCGATTTCGTCGGCTCCTCCAACGTGCTGCCGCCGGATTTCGTGCAGCGCTACGCCGGTCAGCGCCGCTGGGGCAGCCTGCGCCCGGAAGCGATCCACATCACGCGCGAAACGGGCGGCAGCGTCGTCCAGGCCCGTGTTTCGGGAGTCAGCTATCTCGGCGCGGCCACGCGGCTGGCGCTCGACACGGAAGGGCTGCGCCTGCATGCCAGCGTACCGTCGGGCTCGGCGGTGCCGGAGCAGGGCGATGCCGTTGCCTTCACCTTCAACCGCGATGCCATCCATCTGATGGACGAAGCGCCATGAGCATCGCTTCCGTCACCGCAACAAACGACGCGCCGGCCTCCGCGATCCTGCCTGCCCGCGGCGGCATGCTGGGTGCGCTGTCCGATCTGTTCTGGCGCCGGCCGCGCTTCCTGCTCGTTCTGATGCTGCTGCCGCCGCTGCTCTGGCTCGGCGTCGTCTATATCGGCTCGCTGTTTGCGCTTCTGCTGCAGAGCTTCTTCTCGATCGACGAATTCTCCGGCCTCATCAACCGGCAGTTCACGCTGAAGACCTATGCCGATCTCTTCCAGCCGGCGAATTTCGACATCATCGTGCGTACGGTGACGATGGCCGCATTAGTGACGCTGGCCTCCATCGCCGTCGCGTTTCCCATCGCCTATTATGCTGCCCGCTACGCGCAAGGCCGCTGGAAGGCGCTGTTCTACCTGGCGGTGATGCTGCCGCTGTGGTCGAGCTATCTGGTCAAGGTCTACGCCTGGAAGCTGATCCTTGCCAAGGAAGGCATCCTCACCTGGTTCCTCGCCAAGCTGCACCTGTTGTGGCTGCTCGACGGCTGGCTGGCGCTTCCCTATGTCGGCGGCAATTCGCTTTCGGTGTCGGCAACCGGCACCTTCATCGCCTTCGTCTATGTCTGGCTACCGTTCATGATCCTGCCGATGCAGGCGGCGCTCGAACGTGTGCCCGGCAATCTGGTCGAGGCTTCATCCGACCTTGGCGCCTCGCCAGGCCAGACGTTCCGCAATGTGCTGTTTCCGCTGGCGCTGCCCGGCATCGTCGCCGGCTCGATCTTCACCTTCTCGCTGACGCTGGGCGACTACATCGTGCCGCAGATCATCGGCACATCGCGCCTGTTCATCGGCCAGGCCGTCTATTCGCAGCAGGGCACCGCCGGCAACATCCCGCTGGCCGCCGCTTTCGCGGTGGTGCCCATTGTCATCATGGGTTTCTACCTGTGGGGCGCCAAGCGTATGGGGGCCTTCGATGCGCTCTGACCGCAGCCAGTCGGCACCACTCGGCCTGAAGATCGCCGCCACCTGCGGGCTGCTCTTCCTGCACCTGCCCATCCTGCTGATCTTCGTCTATGCGTTCACGACGGAAGAAAAGAGCTACCAGTGGCCGCCGCCCGGCCTCACCACGCAATGGCTCGCCGTCACCTGGAACCGGCCCGATGTCTGGGAGGCGTTGTCGCTTTCGGTCAGGGTCGCCGCGATCTCGACGCTGGTTGCTTTGATACTCGGCACCTTGTGCGCGGCGGCCGTCTCACGCTCGCGTTTCTTCGGCCGGGAGACCGTGTCGCTGCTGGTCATCCTGCCGATCGCGCTGCCTGGCATCATCACCGGCATCGCGTTGCGCTCGGCTTTTGCGCTCACCGAGATCCCGTTCTCGTTCTGGACGATCGTGCTCGGCCACGCCACCTTCTGCGTCGTGGTGGTCTACAACAACGCAGTCGCCCGCTTCCGCCGCACCTCGGGCTCGCTGATCGAGGCGTCCTATGACCTCGGCGCCGACGGTTTCCAGACCTTCCGGCATGTCGTGCTGCCCAACATCGCCACGGCGTTGCTTGCCGGCGGCATGCTCGCCTTCGCACTGAGCTTCGACGAGGTCATCGTCACCACCTTCACCGCCGGCCAGCAGCAGACGCTGCCGATCTGGATGCTGGAGGAACTGATCAGGCCGCGCCAGCGTCCGGTCACCAACGTCGTGGCCATGGTCGTCGTGCTGGTGACGCTGCTGCCCATCCTGCTTGCCTATTACCTCACCCGCGACGGCGACCAGGTCGCCGGATCGGGCAAATGAAAATGAGCGAATAGGGAGTAGCGAATAGCGAATAGGGATGCCCGTTTCCACTATTCGCTATTCGCTATTCGCTACTCGCTCCCAAAAAAGGGAGTTGTCGTTATGGACACCGAGATGCTGATCGGCGCTGCGTTCGAAAAGGGCGCCGAGGCCGAGGAAGCCGTGCTGAACCCGCGCACCGGCGCCACCATTCTCAGCCTGCCGGAAGCGAGCGAAGCGCAGATCGAGCGCGCGGTCGCTGCGGCCGAGAAGGCCTTTGCCACGTGGTCGCGCACCACGCCGGCGCAACGTTCCGCCTACCTGCTCAGGATCGCCGACCGTATCGAGGCCGAAGCCCAGGAATTCGCCGCCCTTGAGGCTCTGAACTGCGGCAAGCCGATCAATGCCGTGCTCAACGACGAAATCCCGGCCATCGTCGATTGTTATCGTTTCTTCGCCGGCGCGGTGCGCTCCATGCCCGGCCAGGTGGCGGGTGAATACCTGCCCGGCCATACCTCGATGATCCGCCGCGACCCGATCGGCATCGTTGCCTCGATCGCGCCGTGGAACTATCCGCTGATGATGATGGCGTGGAAGCTGGCTCCGGCCATTGCCGGTGGCAACACCGTGGTGTTCAAGCCGTCGGAGCAGACACCGCTCACCGCGCTGAAGCTGTCCCGCATCCTGGCCGACATCCTGCCCGAGGGTGTCGTCAACGTCGTGCTCGGCCGCGGCGAAAGCGTCGGCAGCCCGCTCATCAACCATCCCAAGATCAACATGATCTCGATCACCGGCGACATTGCCACCGGCAAGAAGGTGCTGCAGGCCGCCGCCAAGTCGGTCAAGCGCACCCATCTGGAGCTCGGCGGCAAGGCGCCGGTCATCGTTTTCGACGACGCCGATCTCGACGCTGTCGTCACCGGTCTGCGCGCCTTCGGCTATTACAATGCCGGCCAGGACTGCACCGCCGCCTGCCGCATCTATGCCGGCAAGAAAATCTACGACAAGCTGGTTTCGCAGCTGTCTTCAGCGGTGTCGACCATCAAATTCGATCAGGCCGACGATACCGAAAACGAGATCGGGCCGCTGATTTCGCGACGTCAGCGCGACCGCGTCGCTTCCTTCGTCGAGCGCGCCTCGGAGCTGAAGCACATCGAGATCACCACCGGCGGCAAGCCGGGCGAGGGGTCGGGCTTCTACTTCCAGCCGACGGTCGTCGCCGGCGCCCTGCAGGACGACGAGATCGTGCGCCGCGAGGTGTTCGGGCCGGTCGTGTCGGTCACCCGCTTCTCCGATGTCGATGAAGCGGTCGGCTGGGCCAATGACAGCGACTACGGCCTTGCCTCGTCGGTGTGGACCAAGGACATCTCGCGCGCCATGGCCACTGCAGCTCGCCTGCAATATGGCTGCACCTGGATCAACACCCACTTCATGCTGACCAACGAGATGCCGCATGGCGGCCTGAAGCAGTCCGGCTACGGCAAGGACATGTCGGTCTACGCGCTGGAAGACTACACCGCCGTGCGCCACGTCATGGTGGCGCATGGGTAAGGTGTTTCTCGCCGTTTACGGCGAGAAGATGCCGGCAAGCAGATGAGGGGCTGCACGAACCAGCCAGGATTGGTTCTGCCCCTCATCCGGCCCTTCGGGCCACCTTCTTCCTGTGAACGGGGAGAAGGAAGAGTGCGCTACTCCACGATGCGGAAGATCTGCCAGAGGCTGGAGCCCGACACGACATAGGGCTCTATCTCCTTGCCCCATTTGGCGTGCGCGTCGATCTTGCCGATCCTGGCGAAGAATTCCTCCAGGCGCGCGAGACTCTCGACCTGATGATGTGTCTCGATCGTCGCCTCGCGCGCGCCGATCGAGCCGGTCATGATCTGGAACTTGAGGTCGGCGATGTCGACCTGCGAGCCGATCTCGCGCTCCCATTTCCGCATCAGCTCGAGCACGGTCTGCTTGTGACCGAATTTGGCATCGATCTGCCATCTGGCGCTGAACATGTTGGTTCTCCTCACTGATTTGCGGCTCGACTGCGATCCGAAAAGTGGCTTCGATTGTCGGAGCGGATCACGCTCCTCCAACGCGGAAACGAAGCCCATCCCGGTTTGATCGGGATGGGCGGGCTCTTTTGCGTCGGTCTACTCGTCCCAGGCCTGCACGACCGTCTGTCGCGCGATGAGGCCGTTTTTCAGCTCGACTGTCGCCGCGCAGAACACCTTCGTGCCGTCCGGATAGGCGCAGGCCTGGGTGAAGGCGAGGTTGTCACCCTCGGCGATGGTGGTATCGACCTTGTGGGTCATCGCCCGGCTGCAGATATCGTCCCAGAAGGTGCTGATCGCCGCGCGGCCACGGATTTCACGCGGCTTGCTCGGCGGATTGTTGCGGTCGATCACACGCACCAGCGCATCGTCGGCGTAGAAGCTCGACAGCATCTTGCCGTCGCGGCCCTCGATCGCTTTCCTGATCGCTGCGCCGTCCACTGCTTTTGTCTTGGTCAGCATTTTTGACCTCCATGACCCGTTCGACCGGGTGTTCGATTGGATCGGATGCCCGCCCGGCGCCCATCGCCGGGCAGTCCCGTTACTGCGACTTCGCCTTGGCGGTGGCGATCAACTCGTCGGTCTGCTTCTTGAAGGTGGCCATGTCGACCTGGCTGCCGTTGAGCATCGTCGACCAGTGGCGCACGAGGGCCGCCATCGCCACGGCCTCCTTGATCTCCTCGTCGCTGGCACCGTTGGCCCTGGCTGCCAGCGTGTGGAAGTAGATGCAGTACTGGCAGGGAATCTGCGAGGCCACGGCGAGCCCCATCAGTTCCTTGGTCTTGCCGTCGAGCGCGGTGTTGGGATTGAGCTGAACCCCTTTGATCTCGGCCCAGGCGCCGGCAACGGCGACGTCGGGCAATGTCCTGAACATGTCGGGCACCGAGCCGAGCGTGGCCTGGATGTCCTTGTAAGCGGCGGCTGCCGAAGCATCTTCAGCCCGCGCCGGCGTGACGGTCAGCAATGCGCCTGCCGCCAATGCCAGCAATCCGGTCTTGCCAATCAGTCTCAGCATTTCATCCTCCATCCGCGGGGCCGTCACGGCGACTTCGCCTGGCCCGCCTGGAGCAAATCGTAGTCCTGGAGGCGCTTCGATCGCTTCGCTCGAAAGCGCCATGGCTCCTATGGCCCGTCCGAGCCAGCATGCCTGGCCGAAAAGGCCGCTGCCGCCGCCCGCGACGGCAGGTCGAGCTTGAGCAGGATGTTGGCGACGTGCCGCTTCACCGTATGCTCGCTGAGTTTCAGTTCGGCAGCGATTGCCGCATTGCTCTTCCCGTCGGCGATCAGGCTGACCACCTCGCTTTCCCGTGCCGTCAGCGCTGCCGATTCCTGAGGCTTGGCCCTGGAGCGGCAGGCCGGTTCGAGATGCTGTTCCGAGGTTGCGTGGACCACCGGCAATGGCTCGCCCAGCTCGTCGAGGCTGACATGGCCGGCGTCGACGAAGCGCAGGCCGGAGCCGACCGCAAGTTCGGCGACAAGCCGCGAAGCGAGGATGTCGCCGCGCGCCGCATGTGTCGCGAGTTGCATGGTCACCCGTGCCGTCAGCCCGGCCGGCTGGCCGCGCAATTCGATCTCTCCGACGTGAGCGCCCTGCGCGCTCGCCACCCCGATCTGCTGCGCCGCCTCGCGCAGGGCAGCCGCGCAGCGTATGGCGCGTGCCGGCCCATCGAAACGCGCGATCATCAACTCGCCATGCATGCCGGCGATGCGCCCGCCATGGCGACCGACCAGAAGCCGCCATGTTTCGTGGAAGCGTTGGCTACGCTCGCTCCACATGCGGTCGCCGAGCCTGGCGGTGTCGTAGATCCGCGTTGCCAGCAACGCTGCAAGCACACGTTCGCTGTCGGCTACAGCCGGTTGGCCGGTCAGGAATTCTTCCATGAGGTCTGCCACCCGGTCGACGTCGCCTGTCCAGACCGGGTGATCACGCCCGGGGATCTCGACGAGCCGGGCACCCCGGATTTTCCTGGCGAGGAAGCGGCTCGCCTCAGGGTCGACGCGCACGTCATTGCGGCGATGGATGAGCAGCGTCGGTGCATTGATCGCCGACAGGATGCCGCGCACATCGCTCCCGGCATCCATGCGGGCAAGAACCGATGCTGCGGTCGGACTGGCAGACAGCCTCTCGAACCGTGCCCACCACTGGATGAAATGTGTGTCATCCATCCGGCCCGGCGCGAAACTGGGCAAGGTCGCGCCGGTGCCCCAGGAAGTCTCGGCCGTCTCGATGAAGGTTTCCAGGCGCTCCGGCGGCATCACCCATTTGTGGAAATGCGCGTAGCCGCCATAGAGAACCAGCGCTCGTGTTCGTTCCGGATAGGTGGCGGCGAACAGCATCGCCATCGGCGCACCTTCCGATGCGCCGAGCAATGCCGCGCGGCCGCTGCCGGCAGCGTCCATCACAGCGCGCACGTCGTCCATGCGGCTTTCGAGGCTGGGCAAGTGGCGGCTGTCGACGCGATCGGAAAGCCCGGTGCCGCGCTTGTCGAACAGGATCAGTCGCGAGAAGGCGGAGAGCCGTCTCAGCAGGCGGCTGTAGCCTTCGTCTTCCCAATGCAGATCGAGGTTGGAGATGAAGCCCGGCACGAAGACGAGATCGAACGAACCCTGGCCGACCACCTGGTAGGCGATCCGCACTTCCCCGCTACGCGCGTATCTGGTCTCGATCGACCTCACGCGACTGCCCCGCCCGACCAGACGATCCTAACCGTGGAGCATAACAGAAAATGCCAGATGCTGCTCAGACAAATTTTACAGACTGAAATAATCAATGGAACCTTTGGCTTCGTGCCGGTTGCCGCTGCGGCGGACAGCATGTGTCGCGGGCGTCGGGTCGACGCCAATTGAAGGCGACGAGGCACCTCACTCGCAACGCAGCGTCACTGTCCCCTGGTAGTTGCCGGAAGCGTAGATGCCTGAGCTTTTGGTCGCGATCAGGTCGATCTGAACGCTGTGCGGCCCGTTCAGGATCTTGACCGGTGTGTTCTGCGGCTGGTCGGTGGCGCTGCCGTCGATGCGGAACACCGTATTGAAGCTGACATTGGTGCCCCCGCCCGAGGGGGCGCTCGAAAAACTCGCCGGCGGCACCACGGAC
This sequence comes from Mesorhizobium sp., assembly GCA_035944705.1. GTDB lineage: Bacteria > Pseudomonadota > Alphaproteobacteria > Rhizobiales > Rhizobiaceae > Mesorhizobium. The sequence goes on from DASZAX010000008.1 coordinate 114,726, forward strand.
AGGGCGAAGCAGTTGAGCAGTTGCACAAGGCTGCACAGGACGCCGAGAACACCGGGCTGAATGGTGATCGACGCCGCGGCATAGGCGCCGCCGGGGAGCTTGGAACTCAGTACGGAAGAGTTGGCGTTGGTCACCATCGTTCCGGTGCGGGTCACCATGATCGTGCAGGTGCCGTCCAGGGCGGCGGATGCAGGGGTGCCGGCCAGCGCTGAGATCACGATCGCGGCGGTCAGGCGCAATGCAGCGATACGCAAAGGTCCAAATACCATCATGGCACCCCGCCTGGCTACTTGCCGTCGCCTCGCGCGCTCCAGCCCTCGGATACCCAGTTCTTGCTCTTGCGCTGTGCCTTGACCTGACGTTTCGCCGGAACGGCGGCGGTCGTGGATGCCGGTTGCGCCGTCGACGCGGTGGTCATGCCGGCATCGGGGCCGACGCCCATTTTCATCAGGTCGAGTTCGATCTGCAGGCGTTCGACTTCGAGATTGTAGAGCTTGGAGCAGTCCAGTCGCTTCGGCCTGCTGCCCAGCGGGATCACCACGCGGCCATAGGCAGCCATGTCCTGCGTGCTGACGGCGGCGCTGTTCCTGATGACGCCCATGTCGAGATATGCGCCGGAGCCGGAAATCGATGAACTGCAGGTCGTGCCGTCGGCCGCCCGCACCTCATCCTGTCCCTGTGGGAGAGACACCCCGGGCAGATCGAAGCCGTTCTGGTTCTGGACGAGCTTGTAAACGTCCTCCGCATGGACCTGCCATATGTCGGCCCCAGTCAGCACGAGAGTGGTCAGGAGCGCCTTTGTCCAAGAAACTTTCCGCATATCTGTGCCCTTATCTGGGTTTGATCATTTGGAAACGGGATGCTTTCCGTGCAGATTCGAACCTTGCGTTCGCTGGTGCCGTTGAATGGAACGACCACCAGAACCGGACGCGAGGCATCGCCCCCGAGCATGAATTCGGAGGGGCTGACGCGAGCGTCCTTGACCGGATAGAAATCCTGGTCGTAGACCCGGACCGAGATCTTGATGCGTTGCTTGTAGGGGTTGGCCGGGTAGACGCGCACAGCGAAAGCATTGGAGAAGCTCATGATTTCGCCTCGCATCGGCGACATCGACTGGGCTGAAACCGCTGCCGGAAGAACGCACAACAGGGCCAAGGGCCCGTACAGGCGCTTGCTGATCATCGTTGTCCCTTTCGAACAGAACGCGAGCAATTCCAGGAAAATGTGTAGCGGTTTTCCGTCCGGAATTACGCAAAAACAAAGAGTTGGAGTATTTCCGTGAAAAACGGAAACGCCCTAGGGTTCACAGCGAACCGTAACCGTCGCCTGGTAGTTGCCTGCCACGAATGTATCCGATCCCGTCTTGGCGCCGGCCAGATTGACGGTCACCACGGAAGTTCCGGGTCCGGTCAATGCATGAGAAGCGCCGCCTTCGGGGAAGTTATGCGCACCTGAAACCGCGTAGGTTGGTGTCCATGCGATGGTGCCACTGTCGGCGGCCGGTGTGGTGACGCCGGTCACGGCGGAATCGACGCTGAGCGTCACACCGCCTGTGGTTGCAAGATTCGCCGTGCCGGCCGTGCCGCCGCTGTTGTGTGAACTGAGGGACTGAAGGTTCGGGCTGACGGTCATCGTGCCGTTGGAGCCGACCGTCAGGACGCAGACGGAAGCCACTGTTCCATTGAAGATCACGCCTTGCGTTGCGGCGAACGTAACAGAAGAAGATGCCGCAAGCCCAAGAAACGCAAGTCCAGGTAAAATACCTTTCATGCGGAGAGCCCTCTCCTTACTGAATAATGAAACGCTTAAACACAAGTATTATCAAGTCAAGGAGTTATTGTTCATGTGCGTAGCGTTGTACAATGTACGTCATACTTATACGGCACGACGCGAAGACGTACTGTGATTCAATTCTCGCCGCGGAGAATGTATCTCTAATATTCGTCGTTCTAAATTAGAGGCAGGAAAATAAAGATCAGGAATCCGCAACCATTGGATGTGTGTTGCTACTTGGGAAGAATCTATGACAGGTGGCCAAAAATTTGGACAGATGTATTGTTTTCTGACAACCAGGCAGGCCGGAGGATGCGGCGACTCGCAAAGGACTCCGGGTTTTTTACTGCGGATGGCGAGGCCAGGACGGGTCGAAGGTCAGCAGTCAGCAGTCAAAATCAGGCTGCGGGCCGCTCTTCCGGAGCCGGACGGCGAATCAGTGGCGACGCAGCAAGGACCAGTTCGTCGAAACCCTTTCCGCCAGCGTCGATCATCTCGAACATCTGGCGGCGCATGCGGGGCTCCCAGAACTTGTTGATGTGCTCGGCCACGCCGGCAATGCCTTCCTCGCGTGGCTTGGAGTGGAAGAAGGTCGCGATCTGGTTGGCCATGCGCACCAGCTTTTCGCGGGTGGAGGTGACATGATCCTCGTCATGCGACATGTTGTGAAACTCCGCTCAAGACCCGCTCCGGGCGGGTGAATATGTCGAACTCGTCGCCGCGCACCAGTGCAACCAGCGTCATGCCAGCTGCTTCGGCGGTACGGATCGCAAGCGCTGTCGGCGCCGAGACGGCGATGATGAAAGGCGCTCCGATCGCCGCCGTCTTCTGCACCATCTCGACCGAAACACGGGAGGTGACGACGACCGCGCCTGCGGTGCCGTCAATGCCGGCCCTGGCCAGGGCGCCGGCCAGTTTGTCCAGCGCATTGTGGCGGCCGACGTCTTCGCGCGCTGCCACCACGCCTTTGCCCGGCAGATAGAAACCGGCAGCATGCACCGCGCCGGTCTCGGCATGCAGCGGCTGTTGTTTCGACAGCGCTTTGACCGCACCGGTGATGTCGTCGGCGCTCAGCGTGAGTCTGGAGGCGTCGACAGCGTCAACCGAACGCATCGCTTCCTCGATCGATTCAATGCCGCATAGCCCGCAGCCAACCGGACCTGCCAGCCGGCGGCGGCGTGCTTCGAAGCGTGTGTTTGCCTTGTCCTTCAGCCGGATCTGGATGTCGATGCCGGCCTCGACGTCCTGCACTTCGAAGGATTCGATTTCGTCCGGTGAGCCGATGATGCCTTCCGTCAGCGAGAAGCCGAGCGCGAAATCCTCGAAGTCGGCGGGCGAGGCCATCATCACCGCATGGGTGGTGCCGGCATAGGAGAGCGCCACCGGCGTTTCCTCCGGCACCATGCGCGCAGCCGCCTTTGTTCCGCTCGCGCGGCGCGCGATCCGGGTGGTCGAACTGGTGGCAGGGCGCATCATAACAATGCCTCTCGTTCCCTCAGCCGGGCTTCACGATCACTCCGCCGCTTCGAGATGGCCCTTGATGCGCCGGCTCTGGCGAGCCTGCTCATTATAGTCCTTCTGCCATTCGGTCGGGCCGTTGGACGGCGCCACCTGCACGGCGGTGACCTTGTATTCCGGACAGTTGGTCGCCCAGTCGGAGTAGTCGGTGGTGATGACGTTCGCCTGTGTGTCGGGGTGGTGGAAGGTCGTGTAGACGACGCCCGGCGAGACGCGGTCGGTGATCAGCGCGCGCAATGTCGTTTCACCGGCGCGGCTCGCCAGCCGGATCCAGTCACCATCTCGGATGCCGCGGTTCTCGGCATCATGCGGATGAATCTCCAGGCGGTCCTCCGAATGCCACATGACGTTGTCGGTACGCCGGGTCTGGGCGCCGACATTGTACTGCGAGAGGATGCGGCCGGTGGTGAGCAAGAGCGGGAAGCGCGGGCCGGTCCGTTCGTCCGTCGCCACATATTCGGTACGGATGAACTTGCCCTTGCCGCGCACGAAGCCGTCGATGTGCATGATCGGCGTGCCTTCCGGCGCCTTCTCGTTACAGGGCCACTGCACCGAGCCCATCTTCTCCAGATAGTCGTAAGACACCATCGCAAAGCTCGGCGTGGTCTTGGCGATCTCGTCCATGATCTCGGACGGATGTGCGTAGTTCCAGTCGAGTCCCAGCGCCTTGGCGAGGTTCTGCGTCACTTCCCAGTCGGCGTAACCGTTCTTCGGCGCCATCACCTTGCGCACGCGGTTGATGCGGCGCTCGGCGTTGGTGAAGGTGCCGTCCTTTTCCAGGAAGGTCGAGCCAGGCAGGAAGACGTGCGCGTAGTTGGCGGTCTCGTTGAGGAAGAGGTCCTGGACCACCACGCATTCCATGGCGGCGAGGCCGGCAGAGACGTGCTTTGTGTCCGGGTCGGACTGCAGGATGTCCTCGCCCTGGATGTAGATGCCCTTGAACGAGCCGTCGACGGCCGCGTCCAGCATGTTGGGGATGCGCAGGCCGGGCTCGTCGTCCAACTTCACGCCCCACAGGCTTTCATAGATGTCGCGCACCGCGTCGCCGGAGATATGGCGATAGCCCGGCAGTTCGTGCGGGAAGGAACCCATGTCGCATGAGCCCTGCACATTGTTCTGGCCGCGCAGCGGGTTCACGCCGACACCGCGCCGGCCGATATTGCCGGTGGCCATGGCGAGGTTGGCGATGCCGATCACCGTGGTCGAGCCCTGGCTGTGCTCGGTGACGCCGAGGCCGTAATAGATCGCGCCGTTGCCGCCGGTGGCGTAGAGACGCGCGGCGCCGCGGATCAGCTCCGGATCGACGCCGGACAATTTGCCGACCGTTTCCGGGCTGTTCTCGGGCAGCATGACGAAGGACGCCCAGTCCTGGAACTCGTCCCAGTCACAGCGTTCGCGGATGAAGGCCTCGTCGAACAGGCCCTCGGTGACGATGACATGGGCGAGCGCCGTCACGACGGCAACGTTGGTGCCGGGCTTCAGCGGCAGGTGGTACGTCGCCTTGGCGTGGACCGAATCGACGGTCTCGGTCTTGCGCGGGTCGAGTACGATCAGCTTGGCGCCCTGGCGGATGCGCTTTTTCATGCGCGAGGCGAAGACCGGATGCGCCGCCGACGGATTGGCGCCGATGACCATGATGACGTCGGAATCTTCGACTGAATCGAAATCCTGCGTGCCGGCCGAGGTGCCGTAGGTCTGGCCGAGGCCGTAGCCGGTCGGCGAGTGGCAGACGCGGGCGCAGGTGTCGACATTGTTGTTGCGGAAGCCCTGGCGAACCAGCTTCTGCACGAGATAGGTCTCTTCATTGGTGCAGCGCGACGAGGTGATGCCACCGATGGCGCTGCGGCCATACTGGTACTGGATACGGCGGAACTCGTTGGCGGTATGGGTCAGCGCCTCTTCCCACGACACTTCACGCCATGGATCGGTGATCTTTTCACGGATCATCGGGTTGAGGATGCGGTCCTTGTGGGTGGAATAGCCATAGGCGAAGCGGCCCTTGACGCAGGAGTGGCCGCGATTGGCCTTGCCGTCCTTGAAGGGCATCATGCGCACCAGCTCGTCGCCCCGCATCTCGGCCTTGAACTGGCAGCCGACGCCGCAATAGGCGCAGGTCGTCACCACCGAATGCTCGGGCTGGCCGATCTTGATCACCGACTTTTCCGAAAGCGTCGCGGTCGGGCAGGCCTGCACGCAGGCGCCGCAGGACACGCATTCGGAATCGATGAAATGCTCGTGCATGCCGGGCGAAACGCGGCTGTCGAAGCCGCGGCCCTCGATGGTCAGCGCGAACGTGCCTTGCACCTCCTCACAGGCGCGCACGCAGCGCGAGCAGACGATGCACTTCGATGGATCATAGGTGAAATAGGGGTTGGACTCGTCCTTCGCCATCCAGCGGAAGTTTGCGTCGCCATCGTTCTTCTTGAAGACGTGGTTGTCGCCTTCGTAGCCGTAGCGCACGTCGCGCAGGCCGACGACGCCAGCCTGGGTCTGCAGTTCGCAATTGCCGTTGGCGGCACAGGTCAGGCAGTCCAGCGGATGGTCGGAAATGTAGAGTTCCATTACGCCGCGGCGGATGTCCTTCAGCCGTCCGGTCTGGGTGTGCACCACCATGCCCGGCGCCACCGGCGTGGTGCAGGAGGAAGGGGTGCCATTGCGCCCTTCGATTTCCACCAGGCAGAGGCGGCAGGAACCGAATGCGTCGACCATGTCGGTGGCGCAGAGCTTCGGAATGGCAATGCCGGCATCCATCGATGCCCGCATGATGGAGGTGCCTTCCGGCACGGTGACGGTGAAGCCATCAACGGTCAGCGTGACTTGCTTCTCCGATTTCGAAGCCGGCGTGCCGTAGTCGATTTCGTGGATGAGACCCATGGCCAGGCTCCTATTCAGCAGCTTCGGCGACGGGCGCCGGCTTGAAGTCTTCACCAAAATGCTTGATCGCGCTCATCACCGGGTAAGGCGTGAAGCCGCCCAGCGCGCACAGCGATCCGAACTTCATCGTGTTGCAGAGGTCGGTGACCAGCTCGAGGTTCTTCTCGGGCTCGATACCGGCCGCGATCTTGTCGATGGTCTCGACGCCGCGCGTCGAGCCGATGCGGCAGGGCGTGCACTTGCCGCAGCTTTCTATGGCGCAGAACTCCATGGCAAAGCGCGCCTGCCTCAGCATGTCGGCGGTGTCGTCGAAGACGGTGATGCCGGCATGGCCGATCAGACCGTCGCGCTTGGCGAATTCCTCATAGTCGAATGGCGTGTCGAACAGCTCGCGCGGGAAATAGGCGCCGAGAGGGCCACCAACCTGCACGGCTTTCACCGGCCGTCCCGAACGGGTGCCGCCGCCGATCCCGTCGACGATCTCGCCTAAAGTCAGGCCGAAGGCGATCTCGAACAGGCCGCCATGCTTGACGTTGCCGGCGATCTGGATCGGGATCGTGCCGCGCGAGCGGCCCATGCCGAAGTCTTTGTAGAAGGCCGAGCCCTTGTCCATGATGATCGGCACGGAGGCGAGCGAGATCACGTTGTTGATCACCGTCGGCTTGCCGAACAGGCCCTGGATCGCCGGCAGCGGCGGCTTGGCGCGCACCACGCCGCGCTTGCCTTCCAGCGAGTTCAGCAGCGAGGTTTCCTCGCCGCAGACATAGGCGCCGGCGCCGACACGGATCTCGATGTCGAAGGCGTTCGGCGAGCCGAGAACGGTGGCCCCCAGCACGCCGGCCTTGCGGGCGACCTCGACGGCCTTGTTCATCGTCGCCACCGCATGCGGGTATTCCGAGCGGATGTAGACGAAACCCTTGGTGGCGCCGGTGGCGATGCCGGCGATCGTCATGCCTTCGATCAGCACGAACGGGTCGCCTTCCATGATCATGCGGTCGGCGAACGTGGCGCTGTCGCCTTCGTCGGCGTTGCAGACGATGTATTTGCGGTCCGCCGATGTATCCAGCACGGTCTTCCACTTGATGCCGGTCGGGAAGCCCGCGCCGCCGCGTCCGCGCAGGCCGGATTCGGTGACTCGGCTGACGATATCGGCGGGCACCATGGCCACCGCCTTGCGCAAGCCGTCGAGGCCACCATGAGCCTCATAGTCTTCCAGCGATATCGGATCGGTGATGCCGCAGCGGGCAAAGGTCAACCGCGTCTGCCCGGCGAAGAACGGGAGGTCTTCCGGGTCGCCCAGTGCCAGCCTGTGCTGACCTCCGGTGAGGAAGTCTGCGTCGAACAGGCCCTTCACGTCGGCAGCCTTCACCGGACCATAGGCGCGGCGGCCTTCGGTCGTCTCAACCTCAATCATCGGCTCCAGGAAATAGGCGCCGCGCGAACCGTTGCGCACGATCTTCGCGGCGATGCCGCGATCCGCCAGTTCACTGGCCGTCGCCCTGGCAACTTTTTCAGCGCCGAGCGCCAGCGCGCCCGAGTCGCCCGGAATGTAGATGGTCGCGCTCATCGCCGTACCTCCGCGACGATACAGTCGATCGCCTCGTCGTCCAGCCTGCCGATCACTTCACCATCCAGCATGGCCGCTGGCGCACAGGCGCACAGCCCAAGGCAATAGACCGGTTCCAGTGTAACAGAATTGTCCTTCGTCGTCTCGTGGAAGCCGATGCCAAGCGCCTGCTTCAGCTTGGCGGCGACACCGTCGGAGCCCATCGACTGGCAGGCCTCGGCCTGGCAGACCTTCAGTACGTGGCGTCCGGCAGGGTGCTTGCGATAATCATGATAGAAGGTGGCGACGCCATGCACTTCGGCGCGGGAGAGGTTGAGTGCCTCGGCGATCACCGGCAGCGCTTCCTGCGGCACATAGCCGAACTCTTCCTGGATACCGTGCAGGATCGGCAGGAGCGGGCCTTCGAGGCCCTTCATCTCGCTGACGACGGCGGCCGTGCGTGCCGCGATCTCGGTACTTGCAGGCTGCATCGTCATGCAGCGCCCTCCCTGACACTACGCCCTTTGGGCGCCATTACCCTATTAAACGCGATACAAACCCTTGGAATCAATAAAGCTGTTTCGTCGTATGATAAAAATTTTCTATCGATCGCGGGTTGGCTGGACCTTAGCCGCAGCCTCGCGACGCAGATCGCCTGCCAGCGCCGTCGCCTCGTCAAGCAGCGCCTGCACCAACGGCGTCTGCGGATCGCGCGGCGCCGTCACCAGCCCGACGGCATGGCGGGCATCCGGGTCGATGATGGGGATCGCCCGGATCGGCTCGGAAAAGCCGAATGTTTCCGCAAGGTTGAGCGGCATGATCGACGACCATTTGCCGGTGCGGATATGCGAGAACAGCACGATCATGGAGTTGCTCTCCAACGTCGGGCGCACCTGCACACCGGCATCCGCCAGATGCTGGTCGATGATGCGGCGGTTCTGCATGTCGGGCGTGAGCAGGCAGAGCGGCAGGCTCGACACCTCTTCCCAGGTCACCTTTTCGCGATCGGAATATTCGGTGCCGGCCGCCGTGATCAGCTGATAGCGCTCGTCATAGAGCGGTACGCTGGTCACCCGGCCGAGCGGCTCGTTGTCGAGATAGGTTATGCCGGCATCGATATCGAGATTGCCGAGCAGCGACAGCACCTCGATCGAGGTGCGCGACAGCACCGAGAAGGTGACGCCGGGATGTTTCTCGCGGAACGGCGTGGTCAGCCTCGCCACCATGGCAAGCGCTGTCGGGATGGCGGCGATGCGGATGCGGCCGGAAAGACCGTGCTTGGCCGCGCGCATCTCCTCCTTCATCGAACGTGTGTCGCTGACGATGCGCCGCGCCCAGGTCAGCACCTGTTCGCCTTCCGGCGTCAGGCCCTGGAAGCGCGAGCCGCGCTTCACCAGCATGACACCGAGCTGGTCTTCCAGCTGCTTGATGCCGGCCGACAAGGTTGGCTGCGTCACCCCGCACATCTCGGCCGCACGGCCGAAATGCTGTTCGCGCGCCAGGGCAATGAAAAATTCCAGCTTGTCGATCATGCGGTGTGTTTAAACTGAACCATCATTGAAACTCTTGTTTAGAGCAATTCCAGGAAAAGTGCGCAGCGGTTTTCCGTCCGGAAATTGCATGAAAACAAAAAGCTGGAGCGTTTCCGCGTTTCCGTAAAAACGGAAACGCTCTAGTAATCGTCGACGACACCATCTTTCAAGGCAAGCGGGGGCTGCCAAGGATAAGGTCGCCGGCATGTGCCGTGTGGGCGACCTTGACGAGCTGGAGCCCGAGAAATGGACGCATTGCAGGCCGATCTGGACATGCGCGAGGCGGCACGCCTTGCTGCACTTGACCGGTATGATTTCCTCGACACGCCACGCGAAGCCTCGTTTGATCGCATCGTGCGGCTGATCCGGACGATCCTGGATATCCCGGTCGCCATTGTTTCGGTCATCGACGCCCACAGGCAATGGTACAAAGCCTGCGAAGGCCTGGGCGGCTCCGAGGCGGGTCGTCGCAACACCTTCTGCCGCTACACGATCCTGCAGGACGAGCCACTGGTCGTGCCCGACGCCAGGCTCGATCCCCGTTTCGCCGAAAACCCCTATGTCGTGGGCGATCCCCATGTCCGCAGCTATGCCGGTGTGCCGTTGCGCACCAGCGATGGCCACAACATCGGCAGCGTCTGCGCCATCGGATTCGAGCCGCGTGACTTCAGCGAAAAGGAACTCGGCATCCTGGCTGATTTCGCCGCCATGGCGATGAACGAGATCGAGTTGCGCCAGCGTGCTTCCACCGACATGCTGACGGGAATCCTGTCGCGCCGTGCGTTCATGGAGGTCGCCAGGCGCGATTTCGCGCTGGCGCAGCGCCAGTATGGCAACGTCGCCTGCATCGCTTTCGACATCGATCATTTCAAATCGATCAACGACACGCTCGGCCATAGCGCCGGCGACAGGATGTTGCAGAGCGTGGCGGAACATTGCGCCAACACGTTGCGCGAAACCGACGTCTTCGGCCGTATCGGCGGCGAGGAATTCGCGCTGCTGGCCCATGCCGGCCGCAATGGCGCGTTCGAAACGGCCGAGCGCCTGCGCACGACCATCGAACGGATGCGTGTCCAGCACGGCGACATCACGCTTCAGGCGACGGCAAGCTTCGGCATAGCCCTGCTCGATCCGGCCGCGCCGAGCCTCGAAGCGCTCATCGAACGGGCGGATGCAGCCATGTACCAGTCCAAGCAGGCAGGGCGTAACCGCTGCACGCTGTGGCATTCAGCCGACGCGCACGCCTCGCGCCGGCGTGTCCTGAAGGCCGGGTCGATCATCTTCAACAACCGCTCGTCGACCATCGACTGTACCGTGCGCGGCATTGGCGAGGACGGCGCCACATTGGATGTCTTCAGCGCAGTCGGCATCCCCAGCCGTTTCCATCTTGCCATCGCAGCAGACAGGTTCGAGGCGCAGTGCCGGATCCTGTCACAGCAGGAGAAACGGCTGGAAGTCGCGTTTTTATAAGGACGACGGCAGATTTTAGGCTGCCGGGCCAGGGAGCGAACAGTGCTCAACCAAGTTGTCGAGAGCGGCATTGTTCCCGATCTCGGTACCTACGAGCATTCGGTCGCCGAAAAGAGAGGTCACCTGCACGGTCAGCTTGACATTTGTCGCATCGCCGTCGGCCTCCAGTTCCATTGTAATCAGGCTCGACATCAGCGTTCGCCCGCCGGCTTCGACGATCTCGCTGCTGATCACCAGCTCGCCAGGGACAATCGAAATGTAAGTCGTGCGCCCGGTATATTGCGGGTTGTGCTTTGAACCGCAACGGAACCGGTCCTCGCCGCCTGAGCGAAAGTCAGCCTCATCATAGACAAAGGCTGCTCCATCGGATGGTGCACTCCAGCTTGCACGGATGACCGGATCCGCAAGTGCCGCAAACACCCTGCTCACCGGGGCCTTGCAACGCCGTTCGAAAACGAACGTCCTGTGGCCGATTTCGTGGTCCATTGCTCGTTCCATAGATCGATCGATGCGCAAACTGCTTGCAATGCAAGATCAGTTTTGACTACCAAAACTGATTGCAATTTGCAAGCTGTTCAGTGACGTTTGGAGACAGAGTCTCCCGGGCCGGGATGACGCCGTTCGGGAGCATCTGAACGAGAGCACCGAAAGGGCATCGAAAGCATGGATGTGAAATATAGCGCGGTGCTGTCTCCGGAATCTGCCGACGTCACAAAGTGTTTCGGTTTGCCAGGTTCGCCGGCAACTATGCCGCTGGTTCAAGCGTTCCCGTTTTGCCAAGCGCGCCAGCTTCCCATTTTTACGCAATTGCGGACGCAAAACCGCTGCGTGCTTTTGCTGGAATTGCTCTGGCGCAAGAAGCGCACTATTTCAGGCCCAGGCAACAGACAGAAGAAGCAGCAGCATGTCCGTAACCAAGGAAGCCGTCATCGATCGCCTGAAGACGATCAGCGGGCCGGATTTCTCCGGCAACATCGTCGATCTCGGCATGGTGTCGGAGATCTTCATTGCCGACGCCAAGGTGTTCTTCTCCATCACCGTGCCGGCGGCCCGCGCCCAGGAGATGGAGCCGTTGCGCGCGGCCGCCGAGCGTGTCGTGAAGGCCATTCCGGGTATTGTAAGCGCAGTGGTGGCGCTCACCGCCGAGAAAAGGAGCGGCGGCATGGAAGCGCCGGTGCCGCAACGTCCGGCCGCACCCCGTCCGGTTCCGCCGCCCACCGCAGCAACGCCCGCACCACGGCAGGCGCCACCGTCGCAGACTTCCGGCAAGCGCGGCGTTCCCGGCATCGAGGCGATCATCGCGGTCGCTTCCGGCAAGGGTGGCGTTGGCAAGTCCACCACTGCCGTCAACATTGCGCTCGGTCTCGCGGCCAACGGTCTGAAGGTCGGCGTTCTCGATGCCGATATCTACGGTCCTTCCATGCCGAAGCTGCTCGGCATCCATGGCAAGCCGGAGACGGTCGATGGCAAGGTGTTGAAGCCGAAGGAAAATTACGGCCTCAAGGTGATGTCGATGGGCTTCCTCGTCGATGAGGAAACGCCGATGATCTGGCGCGGGCCGATGGTGATGTCGGCACTCACCCAGATGCTGCGCGAGGTCGAATGGGGTCCGCTCGACGTGCTGGTGGTCGATATGCCGCCCGGCACTGGCGATGCCCAGCTGACCATGGCCCAGCAGGTGCCGCTGGCTGGCGCGGTAATCGTCTCGACGCCGCAGGACCTGGCCCTGATCGACGCCCGCAAGGGGTTGAACATGTTCAGGAAGGTCGACGTGCCTTTGCTCGGCATCGTCGAGAACATGAGCTATTTCATCGCCCCCGACACCGGCAAGCGCTATGACATCTTCGGTCATGGTGGCGCGCAGAGGGAAGCCGAGCGCCTCGGCGTGCCGTTCCTTGGCGCTGTGCCGCTGGAAATGGGCATTCGCGAGAGCTCGGACGCCGGTTCGCCGGTGGTCGCGGCCAAGCCGGATGGCGCGGAAGCGAAGATCTACAAGGACATTGCCGCCAGGACCTGGGCGCAGTTGCAGGCCGGCAGAGACGCAGCCCAGGCCGGGCCAAGCATCGTCTTCGAATAGGCTGGCCGGCCTTTGATGCCGGCGCGGCCATGGAGGCCGGGCCGGATCACGACTTGAATTCCGTGGCGGGCAGACAAGGTTCGCCGTGCTCTCCTGCGATGGCGGAGCGCGGCGCGAAGGCACGTGCGCGCATCATCGTGAGGCCCTTGCCAGCTCAATCCTCTTTACCGATCCGCGTCAGGATGAGCCTCCAGAATTGAGGAGCACCTAGCACTTAGTCGTATGTCATTAGTCGTATGTCCTAAGTGAGTGCTTTCATTAGGATGAACGAATGGGCGCTTTGGAGGGCGAATTCATAGACGGTTGAGGAAAAAACGATGAGATCGGTTCAGTCCGTTTTGAGAACTGGCGCGGCGGTGTTCGGCGTTGCTGCCTTGATGGGAACAATGGTGCCTGTTGCTGCGCAAGAAACCGCTGGGGCCGTTAAGCTTCTTCAACAGCTTTTGCGTTTCGACACCTCGAATCCGCCAGGAAAGACGTTGGAAGAAGTGACCTTCCTGAAGAAGACCTTCGACGAGGCGGGCATAGAGAACGAGATCATAAAGACCCCGAAAGAAGGCGTGGCTCATTTCATCGCCCGGCTTAAAGGGGACGGCAGCAAGGCTCCGATCCTGCTGGCTGCGCATTCCGATGTCGTGCCGGTGGAGCGGCAGACATGGAGTGTCGATCCCTTTGCCGGCGAAATAAAAGGCGACTATGTGCTGGGTCGCGGCGCAATGGATTTCAAGGGCGGCCAGGCGGTCTTCGTCCAGGCAGTTCTGGATCTCAAGAAGAGTGGCATCGCCCTGTCGAGGGACGTGATCTTTCTCGCAGAGGCCGACGAGGAGTCCGGCGACTATGGCACCGACTGGTTGGCAAAGAACCACTGGGAGAAAATAAAGGCCGAATTCGTGTTGAATGAAGGCGGGTGGATTTTCCAGGACAAGAACGGCGTCGCCCGGCAGGTCAACATTACAACGCGCGACAAGATATACGCGGGTCTGCGGCTGCGGGTGGTTGGCACCCCGACCCACTCCTCGCGCCCACAACCAGACAGTGCCATTGGCAAATTGACCAGAGCCCTGGCGAAGATATCCACCTGGGACACCGAGCCGACCCTTACGGATCAAACCAAAGCCTACTTCAAGGCCCTTGCGTCGAGCGCGAGCGGACAGATGAAATCGGATCTCGAAACCCTGGCCTCGAGCAGCGACACTTCCGCGTTGAAAGAAGCGGGAGAGCGCGTTTCTGCAACGGGCGACTATCCGTTGCTCTGGCATGCTCTGATGCGCAATACGGTGGCGCCGACGATTGTCAAAGCCGGAGTGAAGGAGAACGTCATTCCTGGCAGCGCGGAGGCCTATGTAAACATACGCCTCATTCCCGGCTCCACGCCATGGGATGTGCAGCAACAGGTCGAGAAAGTCGTGGCTGATCCGGACGTCAAGATCAGCGTCGATACGACGATGAACGAGGCCGACGCGAGAGCCTACTACAAAGAACGTACCGAGGCTCAGGCATCGCCGACCGACACCCCTTTGTTCAAGGCTCTCGAGAAGGCAGCAAAAAAGACATGGCCTGAAGCCGCGGTGGTTTCGGCTCTCTTTGAGGCAGGTACGGACGCATCCGCCTGGCGGGATCGCGGCATCCCGGTCTATGGCATCTATCCATATCCTCTGGACAACGAGACACTCGAACGAATGCACGGCAATGACGAACGCGTGGCCGTCAAGTCGTTGGAGGAAGGGACTGCCTTCATCCATGACATGCTGATCGACGTCGCGGCAAAGTGAGCATGAACCGCTTCCGGCTTGCCGGAGGCGGGCTGGCTTAAGTCACGAAAACAAAGGAGCGGAATTGCGGTTCTTCCTGATCGCATTCCGCTCTCGTGAAATCCGCCGGCGGCAGTGATCAGCCGGCGGCGCCCACCTTCTTGCCGAAGGTGGAGAAGAATTCGCCGGCGAGTTTCTTCGAGGTCGATGTGATGAGGCGGCTGCCGAGCTGCGCGATCTTGCCGCCGACATCGGCCTTGGCGGCATATTTCAACAGGGTTGCGCCATCGCCGTCGGCAGTCAGCGTCACATCCGCACCGCCCTTGGCGAAACCGGCGATGCCGCCCTTGCCTTCACCCTGTATCGTGTAGGAGTGCGGTGGGTTGAGGTTCTTCAGTGTCACCTCGCCGTTGAAGGTGGCCTTGATTGGCCCTATTTTCAGCACCACCGTGGCCGCCATGTCTGTGGGCGACTTCATTTCCAGGCTCTGGCAGCCGGGAATGCTTCCCTTCAGCACAGTTGGATCGTTGAGCGCCGCCCACACCTTCTCCACCGGGGCTGCGATGCGTTCTTCGCCTTCGATCACCAGAGCCATGCAATACTCCCGCTGTGACGGCCTGAAACCGCCCTCATTCCTTGTGGAGCATGGTCTTTTCGCAAAGCCGGTACCCGTTTTTTGGGATCATGCTCTGGTCAAAGCCGTAACGCAGTGCATCAATGCTGTCCATCGCACCAAAGTCCGGGGCATGGCCTTGCCCGAACGCGCGCGATGACATATCCAATTGTCGGACAAATGCGGAGACAGCCATGGCAGGCGTGCCTAGCGATAAGAAGAAGTTCCGGTCGCAGGAATGGTTCGACAATCCGGACAATCCGGGCATGACCGCGCTCTACCTCGAGCGCTATCTGAACTATGGCCTTACCCGCGCCGAATTGCAGTCGGGCAAGCCCTTGATCGGCATTGCCCAGACCGGCTCCGACCTTTCACCCTGCAACCGTCACCATCTCGAGCTCGCCAAGCGCGTGCGCGAAGGCATCGTTGCCGCTGGTGGCATTCCCTTCGAATTCCCCTGCCATCCGATCCAGGAAACGGGCAAGCGCCCGACCGCCTCGCTCGACCGCAATCTTGCCTATCTGTCGCTGGTGGAAGTGCTCTACGGCTACCCGCTCGACGGCGTCGTGCTGACCATCGGTTGCGACAAGACCACGCCCGCGATGCTGATGGCGGCGGCCACCGTCAATATCCCGGCGATCGCGCTGTCGGTCGGGCCGATGCTGAACGGCTGGCACAAGGGCAAGCGCACCGGTTCCGGCACCATCGTGTGGGAATCGCGCCAGCGCCTGTCGGCAGGCGAAATCGACTATGACGAGTTCATGGAGATCGTGGCTTCGTCCGCGCCCTCGGTCGGCTATTGCAACACCATGGGCACGGCCACGACCATGAACAGCCTTGCCGAGGCGCTTGGCATGCAGCTGCCGGGATCGGCCGCCATTCCGGCTCCCTATCGCGAGCGCGGCCAGATCGCCTACGACACCGGCAAGCGCATTGTCGACATGGTCTATGAAGACCTGAAGCCCTCCGACATCATGACGCGCGAGGCTTTCGAGAACGCCATCGTCGTCAACTCGGCGATCGGCGGTTCCACCAACGCGCCGATCCATCTCAACGCGATTGCCCGCCACCTCGGCGTCAGGCTCGACAATGACGACTGGCAGGCGATCGGCCACAAGATCCCGCTTCTGGTGAACCTGCAGCCGGCCGGCGAATATCTCGGCGAGGACTATCACCATGCCGGCGGCGTGCCTGCCGTGATCGCCGAGCTGATGAAGGCAGGCCTGCTGCCGCATCCGGGCGCCATCACTGCCAACGGCAGGGCCATGGGCGAGAATTGCGGCAAGGCCGAAAACCACGACCCGAAGGTGATCCTGACCGTAGCCGATCCGCTGAAGAAGGAAGCCGGCTTCATCAACCTCAAGGGCAATCTGTTCGACAGCGCCATCATGAAGACCAGCGTGATCTCCAAGGAGTTCCGCGACCGTTATCTGTCGAACCCCGACGACCCCGAAGCCTTCGAAGGCAAGGTCGCGGTGTTCGATGGGCCGGAAGATTACCACGCCCGCATCGACGATCCGGCCGAAGGCATCGATGAACACACCATCCTGTTCATGCGCGGCGCCGGCCCGGTCGGTTATCCGGGCGGCGCGGAAGTGGTGAACATGCAGCCGCCGGCCTACCTCATCAAGAAGGGCATCCACTCGCTGCCTTGCATCGGCGATGGCCGCCAGTCCGGCACGTCCGGCACGCCTTCGATCCTCAACGCTTCGCCGGAAGCGGCGGTCGGCGGTGGCCTGGCGCTGCTGCGCAAGGGCGACCGCGTGCGCATCGACCTGCGCAAAGGCACCGCCGACATGCTGGTGCCGGAGGATGAGCTTGCCCGTCGCCGCGCCACACTCGGCGGCAATGGCGGCTATCACTATCCGAAGCACCAGACGCCGTGGCAGGAAATCCAGCGCTCGATGGTCGACCAGTTCTCGGAAGGCATGGTGCTGAAGCCGGCCGTCAAGTACCAGGACGTCGCCCACACCCAGGGCGTGCCGCGCGACAACCACTAGCTTGTGGCCGCGCTATTCGGCCAGGACTGTCCAAACGGTCCTGCCGAGCCTTCGGTCACAGCGCGGCTGGAGCATTTGTAGCCAAGTGGAATCACTTGGCGTTACAAAAAATGCGGCGAAAACGAAACTTAGAGAGTTTCCGCGTTTCCGGAAACGCTCTAGTGGCGCTTGAAGTACTGCACTTCGCGCTCGTGTTTCTCGGCCGCCTCCCTGGATTTGAACGTGCCGAGGTTCCTGCGCTTGTGGGTTCTGGGATCGATCTTGCGCGAATAGAGACGATATTCGCCTGATTTCAGCTTGCGGATCATGATTGCCTCCTGTCCAGCCATAACCCGGCGCAGGCGGCAGGGGTTCCGACTGTTTGCCTATCCGTGCGGCATCCCCTCGAATTTCGGCAAAGAGGGATTAAGCGTGTCCCAGGCATGGCCGCGGGCGGCATATGTGACCACCTGCGGCTTGAATAGGCCGGGGTCGTCCAGGCTGGCGGCCGAGACCGCGATGAAGTCCGGCATGGCGACAGTCGACAGATAGACCGGCGCGCCGCAGGTCGGGCAGAAGGCGTAGATCTTCTCGTTGCCGCTGTCGCTCGCTACACGCCAGCTGTTGGTTTCTCCCGTCATCGCCATGTCGGCCCGGCTGGCAAAGGTCAGATAGGATGCGTGTCCGGTGCCGCTCTGTTTCTGGCAGTCGCGGCACTGGCAGTGATTTTCGAAGATGGGTTCGCTTGTCGTCTCATAGCGGATCGCGCCGCAGGCGCATCCGCCGCGATAGATCTTGGTCATTGGAGTTCTTTCGCTGATTTGGAGCGTTTCCGCGTTTCGGGAAAGGCGTACACGCTCGGGGGGTCAGGCTGCTTTCGGCTTGCCGAAGATGTCGAGGCCGCGGCCCGTTTCCAGGAAGGATTTCAGGCTGGAGAGAACGGCCGGCCAGCCCCTTGTCATGGTCTTCGCCATCTCGCTTCCGGCTTCGAGTTCATCATGGGTGACGGTCAGCCGAACCATGTTCTCGTAGTCCTCGATCGCGAAGGTCACCCGGCTGTGGTTTGCAGGATCGGCAACCTGGCCGGGAGCTGCCCAGGTGATGACCAGGCGGCTCGGCGGCGTGGCTTCGACGACCTTGCCGACCACCTTGATGGTGCGCTCGTCGCCGGCGCGGACATGTTCCCATGACGATCCGGGCTTCCAGTCGGAGACGTTCTCATGACCCCAGTAGCGTCTGGTGACCTCGGGTCTGGCGATGGCCTCGAACACCTTTTCCGGCGTCGAGAGAATATACGTCACATAGACAAAACTGGTCGTCTCTCTGGCCATCGTCATTCTCCTTCGAGTTCCTGCTTCAGATCGTGCAGCAGCGCGAGCCGCTGACGTTCGAATTTGCGTACCCACCGCTCGTAGACTTCATGCAGCGGTACCGGGTTGATGAAATGCAGCTTCTCCCGGCCACGCTTGACCGTGCTGACCAGATTGGCCTCTTCGAGGATGCCGAGGTGCTGCGTGGCCGATTGCCGCGCCATGTCGAGGTTCTCGCAAAGCTGGCCGAGTGTCTGCCCGTTCTTTTCGTAAAGAAGGTCGAGCAGTCTTCTGCGTGTCGGGTCGCCCAGCGCCTTGAAAACCTTGTCAGCGTCCATCAGCCTCACTCGAATATGTGATGATATATGCAGGCAATTACCTGCGTGTCAATATCATGCAGGCAAATACCTGCTCTTTATCGTGCCCTGGCTTGTCCTGAACGATCGCTGCGACGATTTTTTGCTTTGGCATGTCGAGAAAGGCCGTGCCCGATCGTCTTTAAGCTGAACGATAAGGAGAGGCCGATGCATTTCACAGATGACGAACTGCTGGATTTCGATGCGCATGGCGCGGTGGCGCTTCCGGAATCGACAACGGAAGGGTTCGTGGAGAATGACGGGGCGCGCATCTGGCATGCCGTCTATGGTTCCGGTCCGGCGGTCATCCTGCTGCATGGCGGGCTGGGCAATGCCGGCAACTGGGGACACCAGGTTCCGGCGCTTGTGCAGACCGGCAGGACGGTGGTCGTCATCGACAGCCGTGGCCACGGCCGCAGCACGCGCGATGCCGGGCCGTTCAGCTACGAACGGATGGCGGGCGACGTGCTGGCCGTGATGGATGACCTCGGCCTGGAGAAAGCGGCGCTTGTCGGCTGGAGTGACGGCGCCTGCACGGCATTGATCCTTGCCGACAAACATCCGAAGCGGGTTGCAGGCGTGTTCTTCTTCGCCTGCAACATGGACCCCAGCGGCACGCTCGACTTCAAGGCGACGCCGCGCATCGATCGCTGTTTCAGCCGCCATGGCAAGGACTACGCGGCGCTCTCGGCAACGCCCGATGACTTCTCGGCATTCGTGGCGGATGTCGGGCGCATGATGGCAACCGAACCGAACTACAGCGCCGGTCAGCTCAGAGGCATCAGGGTGCCGGTTGCCGTCGTTATCGGTGAGCATGACGAATTCATCCGGCAGGACCATGCCGACTACCTGGCGCTCAGCATTCCCGGTGCCGAACTTGTCGTGCTTGCCGGCGTCAGCCATTTCGCGCCGCTGCAGCGTCCGGTTCAGTTCAACCGGGAAGTACGCCGGTTTCTCGACAGGGTCAGATAGGCTGCGACGTCTCAGACGCGCCGCTTGTTCAACTCGACAAGGTTCGCCTCGATGATGAGACTGCGCAGATTGCTGGCCACCACCCGGTTCCGGCCCTGGCGTTTGGCCTGGTAGAGGGCTGCGTCGGCGGCCTCGAACAGCGAGCCGTCATCGTCGGCAAAAGCGGGGCGGACGGTCGCGCAGCCCACGCTCACCGACACGATGCCATATTCGCTGGCGTCATGGCGTATATTGAGGTCGCGCACCGACGCGCAGATATCCTCGCCGACCTTCAACGCTCCACCGGCGTCGGTTCCCGGCAACAGCACAACGAATTCCTCGCCGCCGTAGCGTGCGCAGAAGTCGTCCGGCCGCTTCAGCACCTTGCGGATGGCAGCCCCTACCTCGCGCAGGCACTTGTCGCCTTTTGCATGGCCATAGACGTCGTTGTAGGCCTTGAAGAAATCGATATCGATGACATGAAGCGTGAGAAAGTCGCTGTGCCGTGCGGCCAGACGCCACTTCAGGCGGCTTTGCTCGTTGAGCTGGCGGCGGTTGGGCAATCCGGTCAGAACGTCGACGGTTGCCATCTTTTCCAGTTGCTGTTCGCGCAGCACGCGGGCCGTCACGTCACGCGTCGAACCGACGACATAGCGCGGACCGTCCTTGGCAGTAGCGGTCGACAGGCGTGCGCGGTTTTCGAACCACAGCTCATTCCCGCCGGCATCGAAAGCCCGGAACAAATAGTCGACATCCTCTTCGCCATCGCGCACCCGCTGTAGCGCAGCGTCTATGGTGCCGAGATCCTCCGGATGGATGTGGTCGCGCCAGTCGAAATCGTCGAGCGCGCCTTCGGCAAAACCCAGCACCCGCGCAGCTATCGGCGAGATGAAGACGATGCGCCCCTCGAGATCGCAGACGAAGGCCATGTCGCCGGATTGGCGGGCGACCATCTCATAGATGTCGCGATCGGCCTGCGCCATGCGCTGCAGCTGTTCGCGCTCGTGCAGCAGCGCTGCGATCATGACGACGACGATGAAGGTGAGCACCAGGAACACGCGGCAAAGCAGCAACGCATGATGGACATCGGCTGCGCCCTGGCTTCCCGCCGCCACATGCAGGTTGTCGATGGCGTAGAACGGGCCTTGTCCCGACCCGGTCAGAAGCACCGCGATCGGCACAAGCAGCGCCATGGCGACGGAGAGCCCGATGAAACCGACACGGAACAGGATGATGATCAGCGGCGGCAGGATCAGGAACAGTGGCAGCACGGATTCCTGCGTGAAGATCAGTGCGGCGAACACGCCGAACCCGGCGATCAGGGCAATGGCTTCCGGCAGTTTGCCGCTGCGGTAGAGATCGCGCCATTGCTTGGGGCGGGCGCGCAGCACCGGCGGCGTCAGCACCAGATAGGCCAGCGCGACGTTGGAATAGACATTGAACCAGTATTCCGCCGAACTGTATCCCGCCGGCGGAACGCGCACGGCGGCAAATATGGTGGCGCAGAACAGCGGCAGTGCCACCACCGTCACGAAACCAGCCGTTGTCCAGGCCTTGAGCTGGTCGGAACGGCCCTCGACCCAGTCGCGGTCGCGCGCCAGGATCGCAGCGCCCGCCGTGGCGGCGAGGATCGACGTCGTGGTGCTGACCAACGCAAACGGGCTGGTCAGTTCCGCGGTCGAGCCGATCGCCAGCGCCCGGACGACCAGCAGCATCGGAAACGCGGTGATCAGGTAGGCCGGCCACTGCCGACGTGGCGTCAGAAGCAGGATCGCCAGCAGCAGGGCATAGGTGAGCTGCAGGGCCACCATGCCCTCGATGCGGAACAACGAATTCGACAGATAACTGGCGAGGCCCAGCAAGGCGGTCCAGAACAGGAACCGTGCCATGGTTCCCGTTTTCTGACCGGAGCCAAGTATTTGTATTTGCTGCATTAGCTGTGTTTGACCGAATGCACCCCCTGCCCATCTTCTATGTAGCCCGCCGTCTTTAAGAATGGGATGCCAGGCGAGGATGGATTTTAATCAAATTCAATGAATGCCCGACCGACTTCTTGAGCATCGGCAGACCCGGATTGTGGCCTGGCATGGATCGTCCAGTCGGGAATCCGTTCACCTGGATCAGCGGGTGGGCGCGTTTCGTAAATATTACCCGGGTAATATTGACGTGGCCTGTTGACTGGTGCATAGGCCTGCCGTTTCAACAGCAGCAGTATTTTCGCTACAGTCCCCAGACGGCGGAATCAGGAACGAACGGCCATGAACGACAAGACAGCGCCTCGCCGCCCGCGTGACCTCACCAGCGGCCCGATCGCCTCGACACTTCTGATGTTCGCGCTGCCGGTGCTCGGCTCCAATGTGCTGCAGTCGCTCAACGGCTCGATCAACTCGGTCTGGGTCGGCCGCTTCCTTGGCGAAACCGCGCTGGCAGCGACCTCCAACGCCAATCTGGTGCTGTTCCTCCTGCTCGGCACCATGTTCGGCATCGGCATGGCGGCCACCATCCTGGTGGCGCAGTCGGTCGGCGCCCGCGACATGGCGGAGGCGCGGCGCATCGTCGGCACCAGCGCGACGTTCTTCTTCCTGGTCTCGCTGGTCTTTGCGCTTTGCGGCTGGCTGTGGGTGGACCAGATCCTCGGGCTGCTCGGCACGCCCGCCGATGTGATGCCGCTGGCACGCGCCTATCTGGTCATCATCTTTGCGGCGGTACCGGCAGCCAATCTGCTTTCCTTCGTCATGACCATCCTGCGTGGTGCCGGCGATTCCCGCACGCCGTTCTATTTCATGGCGCTCGCCGTGCTGCTCGATATCGTGCTCAATCCGCTGCTCATCATTGGCTTCGGCCCGGTCCCGGGTTTCGGCATTGCCGGCTCCGCGCTCGCCACGCTGATCGGCCAGACGGTGAGCGTGGCCGCGATCCTGATCCTGCTCTACCGGCGCAAGCATCCACTGCGGCTGGCCGGGGCCGATCTCGCCTTGCTGAAGCCCGATCCAAGGCTGCTGCGCATCGTCGTCACCAAGGGCATCCCGATGGGCCTGCAGATGATCGTCATCTCCATGGCGGCGCTGGTGCTGATGGGCATGGTCAACGGTTACGGCTCGCAGGTGGCAGCCGCATACGGCATTGCCGCGCAGCTCTGGACCTATGTCCAGATGCCGGCGCTGGCCATCGGCGCCGCCGTGTCGTCGATGGCGGCGCAGAATGTCGGCGCCCGCCGCTGGGATCGCATCGGGCGTATCGCCGCCGCCGGTGTTGGCTTCAACCTCCTGCTCACCGGTACGCTGGTGCTGCTGCTCTATGTCTTCGACCGCTCCCTGCTCGGCCTGTTCCTGGCCGCCGACGGCGCTGCGGTCGACATTGCCCAGCACATCAACAACGTCGCCTCGTGGTCGTTCATCCTGTTCGGCGTCACCATCGTGCTGTTCGCCACCGTCCGCGCCACCGGCGCGGTGATGCCGCCGCTGATCATCCTCGTCATCTCCGTGCTTTTCATCCGCACGGGCTTTGCCTATGCGCTGCGCGATACGCTTGGGCAGGAAGCCTTGTGGTGGAGTTTCCCGGCGGGTTCGATCGCGTCCCTGGCGCTTGCCGCTGCCTATTACCGCTTCGGCAGATGGCGGACCATGCACATGATCGAGGAGGAGCGCCCGGCCGCCGGCGAGCCGCCGGATACCGGCCTCGGCGTGCCGCGCGGGCGTGCCGGCCTGGCGCCGCGAGGGGAAAGCTGAGACCTGTCTTTCGGAGCACGACATGGTACGGATACGGTGAAGTCCGTCCGCCCGCATGCGAGAGGTTGCATCCGATGCCGCAGTTCCTGTCCTTGTGCATTGTTGTCGTCCTGGCCGTGGTCTTGAACCTCAAGGCCGCGGCGATGATGACATCGGATGGCAATTGGGGCGGGGCGGTCGGCTCGATGTTTTTCGGCCCGATCGTCTTCTTCCTGATCCTGCAGGCGGTCCTTTTCTACGGAACACGTCTGTTGCGCGGCCATGCGGCGGTCGCGACATTCACCACGTCGCAGCTGAACTATGTTGCCGGTCTGGTCTCGCTGCTGGGTGTCCTGGGAGCCGCCGCGAACCGGATGTGATGGCTTGGTCTATCGCGTCACGGCAGCGCCTCTCGGGACGAAGCCATCGAGCAGGAAGTCGAGGCCGTTCCTGAACACCCCGTCCCAGTCATTGTCCAGCAGCAGGCGTGAGCGTTCGATTGTCGGCGCGACGAGACCGGTCAGGCGCTGCTGTGCCGCCGCCATATCGTCTTCGGAGCGGTCGAAGCTTGCCCGGGTGATGGTGGCGCCCATCACGTAGTTCCATAGTGACCATATCGCGACGTTGAGATCGGCATCGGCGACGCCGGCTTTCGACAATGTCCTGCTCATCAGTTCCAGCCGGCCGAGGATGTTCGGGCCGAGCGCGCGGCTTGGCAGCAGCGGCGCTGACCAGGGGTGGCGCAGCATGCTGGCGCGCCAGTCTTCGAGCAGATGAACGATATCCTTGCGCCAGTCATGGGCTTCGACGTGCTGCGGCGGCTCGCGATAGGCGAGCACGGCGTCGAGCGCCAGGTCGAAGACCTTCTCCTTGTTGTCGACGTGCCAGTACAGGCTCATCACGCCCGAGCCGAGGCGATCGGCCAATCCGCGCATCGTCAATCCGGCGGTGCCCCCGGCGTCCAGCAGTTCGATCGCCGTCGCCACGATCCGCTCCAGCGAAAGGGGCGGTTCGCCGCGTGGTGCAGGGATCGTTTTTTTCCCTTGCGGGCGCCTGTTCTGGGCGCCGCTGCGTCTGGCTGCCATGCGTCGTTGTTTTCCTCGCCGTTCTTGCCCTGATTTTGGCAGGCGGCGTCAGCATTGTCGATGTCGCACACTTGACTCGTACATTGTACCATAGGATGACTCGTATATTGTACGAGTCATCTGCCGGCCAGCATCGATCACGCTGCGCCGCAAACGTTCGTCGTTCACCATCCGCGGAACCAGACCATGTCACGCTTTACCAACCATCTGCTTATCGGAGGCCTTTTCATCATGACCACGGCAGTTTCCACTGCGGCGACGGCGAATGATCCCAAGCTGACCATCGTCAATCCGAAAACCCTCTACGACCCGTCGCCGAACGGCTACAGCACGGCGGTCATCGTGCCTGCCGGAGCTCGCGTGGCTTACATCTCCGGGCAGGGCGGCCAGGACAGCACCGGCGGCCTGTCGCCAGACTTTGCCGTGCAGGTAAAGCAGGCCTATGCGAATCTGCAGGCAGCCTTGGATGGGATCGGCGCCCGGCCGGATCAGGTCGCGAAGCTCACGGTCTTCGTTGTCGATCACGACATGTCCAAGCTTGGCGTGCTCACCCAGAACGTCAAGGAGATGTTCGGCGAGACGTTGCCCGCGCAGACCCTGGTTCCGGTTCCGAAGCTCGCCATCGACCCGATGCTGTTCGAGGTCGAGGCCGTGGTGGTTCTGGAGTAGCGGCGTCTAGGGCGGCGTTTCCTTCTCCCCTTGAGGGAGAAGGTGGCTCGGCGCGCAGCGCCGAGTCGGATGAGGGGTGCTGGACGGAACGCTGCTTCGCGAAAGGACAGCTGTTCTAATTCTGTCTCTGCCACCTCTCATTTCTTCCAACACCCCTCATCCGACCTCACCTGCGGTTCGGCCACCTTCTCCCTCAAGGGGAGAAGGCTTGGCACTGTCTCGCCCTTGCTCCTCATTCACAAGCCGCTAGGATCGCCGCCGCAGTCGGACGGCAGTGGCGGGGCGCATGGTGGCGGGGGACAATGATGAGGCGTCGGGCTCGCGCGTCGCCGAGGTGTTCCGCGCCTTCCTGCACCTTGGCCTGACCTCTTTTGGTGGACCGATCGCGCATCTCGGCTATTTTAGGGATGCCTTCGTGGTGCGGCGGAAATGGATCGACGAGGCCGGTTATGCTGATCTCGTCGCCTTGTGCCAGTTCCTGCCCGGCCCCGCTTCCAGCCAGGTCGGCTTTTCGCTCGGTGTGCTGCGCGGCGGCGGGCTTGCCGGCGGGCTTGCGGCCTGGGTCGGCTTCACTCTGCCTTCGGCGGTGCTGCTGGTCGCCTTTGCGTTTTGCGCCGCGGCGCTCGACAACCCGATCGGCCACGGCATCCTGCACGGGCTGAAACTGGTGGCGGTGGCGGTCGTCGCGCAGGCGCTATGGGGCATGGCGCGCACCTTGACGCCTGACCGCCAGCGCATCGCCATTGCGCTCGGCGCGCTCGTCCTTGCCAGCCTTGTCGGCGGCTGGCTCGGTCAGGTCGGCGCCATAGCCGCCGGCGGGGTGGCCGGGCTCTTTCTCTGTCGCGGCGAGACCGGTCCCGCGTCGACACATCCGGCGTTTCCGGTCAGCCGCCGGGCCGGCATCATCGCACTTGGGCTGTTTGTGCTGCTGCTCGTCGCGCCGCCGGCCCTCTTCGGCTGGACCGGCAGCCATGTGCTGGCCTTCTTCGACGCCTTTTACCGTTCGGGCGCACTGGTGTTCGGCGGTGGCCATGTCGTCCTGCCGCTGCTGGAGAACGCGGTCGCCGCACCCGGCTGGGTACCGCTGCAGGATTTCCTCGCCGGCTACGGCGCGGCGCAGGCCGTTCCCGGCCCGCTGTTCACATTCGCCGCCTATCTCGGCGCCGTTTCCGGCATTGTGCCCAACGGCGTGCTTGGCGCATCGCTGGCGCTCATCGCGATCTTCCTGCCCGGCCTGCTGCTGGTCTATGGCGTGCTGCCGTTCTGGGATCAGCTGCGCGCCCTGCCCAGGGCACAGGCAGCGATGCGCGGCACCAACGGCGCTGTGGTCGGCATCCTGGCCGCCGCCTTCTACGATCCGGTGCTGACCAGCGCCATCGTCGAACCGCTTGACGCGGTGTTCGGTCTCGGCGGCTTCCTGCTCCTGGTCTTCGCCGGGACGCCGCCCTGGGTGGTGGTGATCCTGCTGGCCGCGGCGGCAGCTGCGACGCAGGCTCTATTTGCTGGCTAAGGCAAAGGCAGACACCAGATCGCAAACAACGGCTGGTCGCCCGAGCGCATGGCATGGACGATGTTGGCGGGGTTGTGGATGAGGCCGCCGATGCCGGGCTCCACCCACGGATCGTCATCCTGCCGCCAGTGCCCCCTCGACAATGCGATATAGACTTCCTCCGGCGGATGGCGGTGGTTTGGATAGTCCGTGTTCGGGCTCAGGATGGAGGCGCCGATCTCGACCCGCTTGCTGGATATCGCGCCGCCGTCCCCGACGATCGTCGCCTCGGCGTAGTTTTCGGCAAGTGTGTCCGAGATGCGTCGCTCGGCCCGGCTGCTCCAGGCAAGCAGCGGTTCGATCGCTTGGAAAGACGCCGCCAGCTTGCGCAGTCCGCCATTCTCCAGGTTGCGATAGCTCGCCTCGAGGTGAATGCAGGCCGGCCGCCGTGCCGGTTCCGTCGTCCGGGTCTCGATCTCGCTGCGCGGAATGCTGGCCGCCACACGCTGCCAGCCAAGCGCCAGCGGCGTGTCCCCTGCTGCTTTTGGCCCGATCGCGGCCGCCAGGTCTTCAAGGAAGGTAATCAGCTTTTCCTGATTGGATGCTGCCATGCTGCTGCTCCGCCGTTGTCGCCACACTGTTCCACGACCGTGTGGGCGGAAGCAATGGCGTGCCGCGTCCACGAAGACCCGAAGCCCTTCCCTGTCATGCCTGCCGTTGCACCTGTGCCGACAGATCCTCGATGAAGGCGCTCACCACGGGGTCGGCCTTGTGGTCGCGACGCAGCGCGAGGTGGAAATCGACGCCATAGGACAGCGTATCCGGGTTGAGCGGTGCGAGGTCTCCCGCCTTGCAATACGGTTCGGCGAAGTGGTCCGGCAGATAACCGAGATGTTCGCCGGACAGGATGAGGATGAGGTTGGCCTCCATATTGTCGGCCGACGCGGTGATGCGCGAGTTCGGCGGCAGTTGTGGCGCGGTGGGAACCGGATAACGACGCGATGCCCAGCTTTGCCCGGCCAGCTGCTCCATCGTGCAGGTGCCGCTATCCGCAAACAGGGCATGGCCGCGTCCGCAATAGGCGACCTGGCGTTCGGAAAACAGGTGCCGGTATTCCAGCACCGGCACGCGGCGCCAGAAATAGCCGATTGCCGCATGCAGCTGGCCGTTTTCCAGGAGGTCTTCAATGAGATCGGGGGAATTGATCGTCACATTGATCTGGACGGCCTCGTCGCGCCGGCGAAACCGCGAGATAGCCCGGCTGAGCAGGGCGTTCTGCGCTGCGGGCGCATTGCCGATCAGGCCGAGATTGAGGATACCGACCAGCTCGCGGTCGATGTTGCGTGCCTCGATGTTCAATTCGCCGAGCAGATTGAGGTAGCGCCGTGCCACATGCAGGAAGCGCTCTCCTTTCGGCGTCAGCCGGAAGCCCTTGCGGCCGCGCTCGCACAACCGATAGCCGAGCCGCACCTCGAGGTCGGCGATATGGCTGCTGATCGTGGGCTGGCGCATGTTGAGCGCATGCTGCGCGGCTGACAGCCCGCCGGCATTGACCACCGCGAAGAAGATGCGGGTCAGCCTCAAGTCCAGGTCGGTGGAGATGCCGCTCATTGCATAGGTCCTTGTCTATGCATGCATACCGAAATCAGGATTGAATTCCAATGCAAGCTATCCCCCAAATACCGGCGAGGAGAATAGAGGGGGAGACTATGAATACCGCTTATGAGGCGGCAGCGCCGCTCGCCGCGGCGCCCGCCGCGATGAAGATCGAAACCCACGGCATCGACATCATTCCCGACCATGAACGGCACGCCACCGTGTTTGACTTCATGCGCATCGAATGGGGTGGTGCCAACTCGCTGGCGACAGCAGTGCTCGGATCGTTCCCGATCATCTTTGGCCTTTCCTTCTGGCAAGGCGTTGCCGCCTGCGTGACCGGCGTCGTCATCGGCGGCTTGATCCTGGCGCCGATGGCGATCTTCGGCGCCATGAACGGCACCAACAATGCCGTTTCCTCCAGCGCGCATTTCGGCGTCGTCGGTCGCATCGTCGGCTCGTTCCTGGCCTTGCTCACCGCGATCTGCTTCTTCGCCATCAGCGTCTGGTCGAGCGGCGATGCCCTGGTCGGAACCCTGCACCGGCTTTTCGGCGCAGCCGAGAGCGAATGGCTCTACGGGCTGGCCTATGGGCTGTTTGCCGGTGCGATCCTGTTGGTCTGCATCTATGGCTTCCAGCTGATGCTGGTCGTCAACAGGATCGCGGTCGTGGTGGTGACCGGCCTCATGATCATCGGATTGATCGCTTTCTGGCCGCAGTTCGACCAGAGCTTCACCGGTGCCGGGCTTGCCGTCGGCGGCGAAGGCTTCTGGCCGGCTTTCATCGGATCGACATTGATCGTCCTGTCGAACCCGATCTCGTTTGGCGCGTTTCTTGGCGACTGGACCCGCTACGTTCCGCGCCAGACCAGCAAGTTCAAGCTGATGGGGGCGGCCTTCCTGGCGCAGGTCCTGACCCTGCTGCCTTTCCTGTTCGGCCTGATCACCGCGACGGTGGTTGCCGCAGTCGCGCCCGACTACATCACCAACGCCAATTATACCGGCGGGCTGATCGCGGTCGCGCCGGCATGGTTCCTGCTGCCGCTGCTTGTCCTTGCCCTGGTCAGCGGCATGTCGACCGGCACCACCTCGCTCTACGGTACGGGGCTCGACTTCTCCAGCGTGTTCCCGGCGCTCAGCCGGGTGCAGGCGACCTTGCTGATCGGCATCATCTCGATCGTGCTGATCTTCGTCGGCCGCTTCAGCTTCAGCCTGATCTCCTCGATCACGACGCTGGTGACGCTGATCATCGTCATGACCACCCCGTGGATGTCAGTGATGATCGTCGGCGCCTTCCTGCGGCGCGGCTATTATCTTCCCGAGCACATGCAGGTGTTCAATCAGGGCAAGACCGGCGGCGCCTACTGGTTCCGCAATGGCTGGAACATTGCCGGCATCGCTGCCTGGATCCCGACCGCGCTGCTGGCGCTGGCGATGGTCAACATTCCTGGCCAGTTCGTCGGCTGGCTCGGCAACCTGTTCGGCGGCGTCGATGTCTCGCTGATCGTGGCGCTCGTCCTGCCGGCGATCATCTACCCGGCCCTATTGTTCGTTTTCCCAGAACCGCGCGCCGTCTACGGCCCCAACGGCCCACGCCTTGTCCCGGTATCGGACGAGGCGATCGCGCCGATCACCTGATCGGCGCTCGTGAAGAGGAAGGAGTACTGTTGATGGATCAGGACCAGACTGCGGTTGCCAAAGCGGCGGACCGCCTGGTGGCCGCGTTCGGGCGCCACGACACCGAGGCCTATTTCGCGGCCTTCGCGCCGGGCGCCAGCTTCATCTTCCACAATCATCCGGAGGTGCTGGCCAGCCGAGAGGACTATCGCCTTCTCTGGAAAGACTGGGAGACATCGCTCGGCTTCAAGGTTCTCGACTGCAAGTCATCCGACAGGGACATCAAGGTCTACGACGACATGGCGATCTTCACGCATCGCGTCGAAACCCGTGCGCTGTTTGGAGGGGAAGCCGTCACCAGCCACGAGCGCGAGACCATCGTTTTCAGGAAGGACCGCCAGAACGGCGAATGGCTTGCCGTTCACGAGCATCTCTCGACCATGCCTCGAGCCTGAGAGTTCCTCCCGTTCCACCATCAACAGCATAAGCAGGCCCGCATCGTGACCAGATCATTCAACCAGCCGCTCGGCGGCAACGAGATGCCACGTTTCGGTGGACCCGCGACCATGATGCGCCTGCCGTCGCAGCAGGATGCGGCCGGTCTCGATGCGTGTTTCGTCGGCGTGCCGCTCGACATCGGCACGTCGAACCGCGCCGGAACCCGCTTCGGACCCCGGCAGATCCGCGCGGAATCCTGCATGGTCAGGCCCTACAACATGGCGACGCGGGCCGCGCCCTTCGACAGCCTGATGGTGGCCGACATCGGCGACGTGCCGATCGACACCTTCAACCTGCCGGCATGCATGGACATCATCACCCGGCATTATGCGGGGATCATGGAAGCCGCGTGCATTCCGCTGACGCTGGGCGGCGACCACACGCTGACCTATCCGATCCTGCGTGCGATCGCTCAGAAGCACGGCCCGGTCGGGCTGATCCATGTCGATGCCCATGCCGACATCAACGACCACATGTTCGGTGAGGCGATCGCGCATGGGACGCCGTTCCGCCGTTCGGTCGAGGCAGGCGTGCTCGACACGCGTCGCTGCGTGCAGATCGGCCTGCGTGGCACGGGTTATGCGGCCGACGATTTCGACTGGCCGCGCCAGCAGGGCTTCCGTGTCGTCCAGGCCGAGGAATGCTGGCACAAGTCGCTGTCGCCGCTGATGCAGGAGGTACGGCAACAGATCGGCGACGGCCCGGTCTACATCTCCTTCGACATCGACAGCCTCGACCCGGCCTATGCACCGGGCACCGGAACGCCCGAGATCGGCGGGCTGACCACGGTGCAGGCGCTTGAGATCATACGCGGCTGCGCCGGGCTGAACATCGTCGGCTGCGACCTCGTCGAGGTCAGTCCGCCCTACGACACGTCGGGCAACACCGCGCTCGTCGCGGCCAATCTGCTGTTCGAGATGCTTTGCGTCCTGCCGGGCGTGAAGAGGCGGGCGTGAGCCTGGCGACGCTACGCCCCTTCTCCCCTTGTGGGAGAAGGTGGATCGGCGCGAAGCGCCGAGACGGATGAGGGGTTTTGGAAGAAATGAGGTAGAAGAATATATATAAATAACAGCAGCTTGATCTAGGAATTCGCGTTCCGTCCAACACCCCCGATCCGACCTCGCGTGCGGCTCGGCCACTTTCTCCCGCAAGGGGAGAAGGGAAAATGCTGCGCCTTACCCACCCATGCCGGAACGGGGCAGGTGGATGATGCCGTCGAAGCGCTGGCGCAGGCGGTCGTCGATGGCGCGTGGCACGTGGTGCGGGAAGCGCTCGGCCAGGATGCGTTTCTTTTCGGCAATGGCACGCTGCAGGATATCGGGCTTGCCTTTTTCGTTCCATTCCTTCGGCGAGAAGCGGTCGCCGATGGCCGGGTAGAAATACTCCGTCTGCATCAGCTTCAGCGTCTGATCATTGCCGAGATAGTGTCCGGGACCGTTGAGGCAGACTTCGGTGATGGTGTCGATCGACAGCGCCTCGTCGGAGACCTCGATGCCGCGCACGCAGCGCAGGCACTGGCCGATCATGTCATTGTCGATGATCAGGCTTTCCAGGCAGAAGCCGAGCAGGGAAGCGTGCATGCCGGCGGATTCGTAGACGAGGTTGAGGCCGGACAGGCCTGCCATCACGTCGGTGATGCCCTTTTCGAAGCCGGACTGGATGTCGGGCAGTTTGGAATCGGCCATGCCGGCGGCCGAACCGCCAGGCAGGTCGTAGAACTGCGCCATCTGCGCGCAGGCCGAGGTCAGAAGTGCCTGCTCGGCCGAACCGCCCGACATCGCGCCGGTGCGCAGGTCCGACACGAAGGGCCAGGTGCCGAAAATGGCCGGATGGCCGGGCTTGAGGGCGTTGACATAGACCAGCCCCGCCAGCACCTCGGCCACCGCCTGCACCACCGCGCCGGCGATCGCCGCCGGTGCGGTCGCGCCGGCCTGGCCGGCGGAAAGCAGCAGGATCGGGATGCCGCCTTCGACGCAGGCCTCCAGCACGCCGCAGGCATCCTCGGCGAACTTCATCGGCGGCACGACGAAGCAGTTGGAGTTGGAAACGAAGGGCCGGGCGCGGAAGTTCTCCTCGCCGCCGGCGATGGCGTAGAGCATCTCCAGCGCCGGCTTCACGTTCTCGCGCACCGTGAACGAGGTGCCGACATGTTTGGAGGTTCCCATCACGCAGGCGTAGAGCGTGTTGAAATCCATTTCGAGCGGATCGGGGATGTCGCGCGGCACCATCGGCCGCTGGAAGAAGTGAATGTTGTCCAGTCCGTCGACGATGCGTGCAGCATCGTAGATATCCTGCAGCAGGCTCTCGCGGTATTCGCGCTTCTCGACATCGACCAGATGCACGGCGGCGCCCGCGGTGCCGTAATGCACGCGCTTGCCCTGGATCAGCATGTCGTGCTTCGGATCCTGGCCATGCAGCGTGAAGTTGCGCGCCGCGTTGCGGATGGTGTCGAGCACCAGGGCTCGCGGAAAACGGATACGGCCATCCTCGCTGTAGCTGGCGCCGACCCTGATCAGCGCCTCGATGCAGGATGGAATGGCGTTGGCGAAGCCGACGGTCTCCAGCAGCGTCAGCACGGCTTCATGGATGCGTTCCAGGTCGTTCTGGGCCAATGGACCGTAACGTCCACCCTCCAGTCCAGCTCTCACTGGCCTAATGTCATCAGCCAGTGGCGCCGCGCGCATGGCCCGTCGCGCTTCACGTCCGCCGGATCGACGAGACACGCCATTGCCTTGCAAATCCTGCTTTTCCGCCGTCATAGACATGGAAAACCTCCGCTTTTTGTCCCGAAGCCTTGCATGTGGCGGTTGGTCCACCATCAGCGAGCTTCTTCCCCTTGTTTCGGGGAACTATGCCAATCGCATTGGTACAGCATATGAGCCAAACCTGCCCGGCCAGTGGACCAGTCATGCCGGCCGTTTGCCCTGTCATAATCTGCCGCCGTCTCCAAAATAAGGCTTGAGCCGGACCTATGGTCATACCTTACAGCGGTCTTCAGGAGCTTTCATGGACAAGCTGGCAAGAGACATCGCCGAGACCGAATGGCTGACCGCCGCCGAATGCGCCGGCCGCATCGGGCTGACGGTACGGGCGCTCAGGCTGTATGAACGCTACGGCCTCATCGCGCCGCGCCGAACCGACAAGGACTGGCGGCTTTATGGGGCCGCCGATGTTGCCCGCCTCACCGAGGTGCTGGCGTTGAAGCGCCTGGGTCTCAGCCTGTCGGCCATCGCCAGCCTGCTGGCGGGAAAGGCAACCAACCTGGAGCGCCTGTTCGTCATGCAGCAGGCGGTGCTGCGCGAGACGCGTGAGCGGGCCGAGCAGGGCCTGGTCATCGTCGAAGCGTTGCGAACCAAGCTCGCCAGGGGCGACCGTGTTTCCATCGACGACCTCGTCAGACTGGCAAAGGAGACCCAGATGACCGACATCTCAGCAGACGCCATCGCCTGGCGCAGCTACGAGCAGGCAAGGCCGCGCACCGCCGTCGAAATCGATGCTGATCTTTATACCGATTATGCCGGCCACTATCAGTTGCGGGATGGGCCGGGCCTGGCCATTATCCATCGCGATGGCCACCTCTTCATCCAGGTGACCGGCCAACCCGAGGTGGAGGCCTTTCCAGAGAGCGATCACGCCTTCTTCCTGAAGGTGGTGCCGGCCCAGATCACGTTCACGCGCTCGGTGGCTGGAGTGGTCGACCAGCTGGTGCTGCACCAGGGCGGCCTGGATATTCCCGCACAGCGCATCGACGAGACTGTCAGCCGGGAAATCCAGGCGGCGCTGGACAAGCGTATTCGCGACAGGACGCCGGCGCCAGACAGCGAAGCGCTGCTGCGGGCAACGATCAACGACCATATGCGCGGAGAGCCGGACTTCGAACGGATGAGCCCAGCATTGGCGGCGGCGGCGCGCACGCAGAAGGACGTGATCGCAAAGGACCTGGCGCGCCTGGGTGCCCTGGTTGCCGTGACATTCCGGGGTGTCAGCCAGGAGGGCTGGGACGTCTATGACGTGCGGTTCGAGCGTGGCGAGGTGGAATGGAGTTTTTCCCTGACGCCTGACGGCAAGTTCAGCGGCATGCTGCTGCGTCCGCGGCCTTAAGGCAATTCCAGGAAAAGTGCGCAGCGGTTTTCCATCCGGAACTGCGTAAGAGCAAAGAGGTGGAGCGTTTCCGTGAAGAACGGAAACGCTCTGGCCGAAGAAAGCGCTTCGTCCGGTCGCCATCGCGACAATCAACGAATGCATCGAAGGGAACCAGCCCAATGGTCATTGGCTGGACTATACGCTTTCGCGCGCGATCACGCCGTTGGGCGATGGTCTTGTCGGCCATCAGCGGATTTTGCCTGTCTCTGGCCCAATCGGATCGGAGCCGGGGAGACCGCTCCACGGCCGAACATCTGGGTAGGCTGTTGGCCTGGGCCTGCGTGCTGGCGACCGTCACGCTGCTGACGGCCGGCATATGGTGGCTGCTGCCATCGTGGCTGCCGGTATCCTTTACCTTTCGTCTGTATTGAGGCTTGGCGACAGTCTCTATCGGCCGGTATCGGCGGAACCGTCCGCGAGCTGCCATCCGCTGCGCATCGCCCGTCAATCGATGCAGGTATTGCGCCGGCTAATTGTTGTCGGTTGCGACCACTCCGAAAAGAAAACCGCCCGGTGCTGGACCGGGCGGAGGTGAGCCGTCGGGAGGATGCGGCTAAGCGGCTGCCGGTCGCCGGCCCGCTGCGGTAGCGAGCTCACGGATGCCGGGTTCGATATGTTGCAGCGAAATGGACGATATGCCCAGCCGCATGAAACGTGACGGCTTGTCGGCGCGGTCGAAGAAGCGGTCGCCCGGTTCGATGATCACGCTGCGGCTGGCTGCCGCGGTGGCGAGATCCCGCGAGTCGCTGCCGCGCGGTCCCTCCAGCCACAGCGAGGTGCCACCGGCCGAGTCGGTGGCGCGCCAGTCCGGCAGGAAAGCCGAGATCGCATGCACCAGCCGCTTGCGCCGCTCGTCGAAGGCTGTCGACAGGCGCCGCACCAGCGCCTCGTGATGGCCGAGCGACAGGAACAGGGCGACAGCACGCTGGTTGTTGGCCGGCGGATGGCGCAGCATGAAGCGGCGCAATGCACGCAGTTCGGCAATCAGCCCGGCGGAGGCCACGATGTAGCCGAGCCGCAGGCCAGGTGCCAGCGTCTTCGACATCGAGCCGACATAGACGACGCGGCCAGAGCGGTCGATGCTCTTCAGCGCCTGCTGCGGCGCCTCGTCCAGCAACTGGCTGTCATAGCCGTCTTCGATGATGATCTGGTTGTTGCGGTTGGCACGGGCCAGGAGGTCCTGGCGGCGCTCCTGCGACAACGGCACCATCGTCGGGCACTGGTGGCTCGGCGTCACGAACACGAAGCCGGAATCGGCAGGGATCGCAGAGGTGACGATGCCGGACTGGTCGACCGGGATCGGCTGGATGTCGGCACCGGCCAGCCGGAAGATCGAGCGGGCATCAGGATAGCCGGGGTCTTCCATCGCGACCTTGGAGCCCTTGGTCATCAAGAGCGTGGCCAGCATGTAAAGCGCGTTCTGCGCGCCCAGCGTCACGATGATCTCGTCCGGATTGGCGAAGATGCCGCGCCTTGGCAGAAGCCGGGCCTGAATCTGTTCGATCAGCAGCGGGTCGTCACGGTCGACCATGTCGGATGCCCAGTTGCGAATCTCCAGCACGGCCAGCGCCATGCGGTTGCACTCGCGCCACTCGGCGGTCGGGAACAGCGCCGGGTCGAACTGGCCATATACGAACGGATATGACGACTTGATCCAGTTGTCGTGCTTGTTCGGTGGTGGCATGTCGCTGGCGGCGATCTGGCGCAGCTTCTTCCAGTCGATCTCGTTGGCCTGTTCCGGTGCCTTCTGCGGCCGTGCCGGCGTTGCCAGGACCTCCGGGTTCACGAAGTGGCCGCGCCGTTCGCGAGCCACCAGGAAGCCCTGGTCGACGAGCTGCTGGAAGGCGAGCACCACCGTGCCGCGCGCGACGCCAAGCTTTTCGGCAAGGATGCGGCAGGACGGAAGCGGCATGGATGCGGCGATCTGACGGTCGAGAATGGCAGCCACGATCGCCTGACGGATCTGCGCCTGCAGGGTCTGGCCGGACTCAGCCGAAATCCTGAACAGGCCCGACCATATCGCTGTGTCGTTACGCTGTGGCATATTCGGGCGCTCCTCGTTGGTCAGTCTTTTTTGTTTTGTGGACCATTGGACTGTATGATTGGTCCAAGGGTTTGCGCCAATCAATTTTTCTGATCCTTGGGATTTATGCCAGTGATCCTTCATTCCCGCCGGTGAACACCAAAAAGTAGAAATTTCCCGTCCTGGTTGGCGCCATGGCATGTTTGCCTCGACGCGTTTCACGTGGACGCAAAATGTGCGCAAACGCCAACTTGAACCGATTGAAATTCCCCTAGATAAAGCCAGTGCAAATCTCTCGCTTGCCGCAATCGCTCTGTTAGACTGCCGCTGAACCGCCACTCCTCGCCATTTTCCGGAGATCGCCGTGGACCGCACCGCTTTCGACAAACAGCTCGCCGCCCTGCGCGCCCATCGCGCTGCAACCCCGATGAACATGCGCGAGGCCTTCGCCGCCGATCCGGACCGCTTCAAGCGCTTTTCGGCGCTGGACGGTGACCTCCTGCTCGATTGGTCCAAATGCGCGGTCGACGAAGAGACGATGAAACTGCTCGAAGGTCTGGCCAGGGCTGCCGACCTCGAGCCGCGGCGCGCCGCGATGTTCGCCGGCAAGCACATCAACATCACCGAGGACCGCGCCGTGCTGCACACGGCGCTGCGCAATCTCGACGGCAAGGGCCTGCATCTCGACGGCCAGGACGTGCAGAAGGATGTCCGTTCGGTGCTCGACGCCATGAGCGTCTTTGCCGATGCCATCCGCTCCGGCAAGGCGACCGGCTACACCGGCAAGAAGATCACCGATGTCGTCAACATCGGCATCGGCGGTTCGGATCTCGGACCGGTTATGGCGACGCTGGCGCTTGCTCCGTATCATGACGGGCCGCGCACGCATTATGTCTCCAACATCGACGGCGCCCATATGCACGACACGCTGAAGGGCCTGTCGCCGGAAACGACGCTGTTCATCG
The DNA here is from genome assembly GCA_035944705.1 of Mesorhizobium sp. Lineage (GTDB taxonomy): Bacteria > Pseudomonadota > Alphaproteobacteria > Rhizobiales > Rhizobiaceae > Mesorhizobium. The sequence goes on from DASZAX010000008.1 coordinate 152,267, forward strand.
TCGCTTCCAAGACCTTCACCACCGTCGAAACCATGACCAATGCCGAGACGGCGCGCAAATGGGTCGAGGCCAAGCTCGGCAAGGAAGCGGTCGGCAAGCATTTCGCCGCTGTCTCCACCGCGCTCGATCTGGTTGCCAAATTCGGCATCGAGAAGGACCGCGTTTTCGGTTTCTGGGACTGGGTCGGCGGGCGTTATTCGGTCTGGGGCGCCATCGGCCTGCCGGTGATGATTGCCGTCGGTCCTGCAAATTTCCACGCCTTCCTGGCCGGCGCGCATGACATGGACGAACACTTCCAGTCAGCGCCTTTGAAGGAGAACCTGCCGGTGCTGCTCGGCCTCGTCGGTTTCTGGCACCGCGTCGTCTGCGGCTATCCGGCCCGTGCCGTCATTCCCTACGATCAGCGCCTGTCGCGCCTGCCGGCCTATCTGCAGCAGCTCGACATGGAATCGAACGGCAAGAGCGTCATGCTGGACGGCGAGAAAGCGGTGACGCTGACCGGACCGCTGGTGTGGGGCGAGCCCGGCACCAACGGCCAGCACGCTTTTTTCCAGCTGCTGCACCAGGGCACCGACATCATCCCGGTCGAATTCATCGCCGCCGCCGTCGGCCACGAGCCGGACCTCAAGCACCATCACGACCTGCTGCTCGCCAATGTCGTGGCGCAATCGGAAGCGCTGATGAAGGGCCGCACACTGGAGGAAGCGCGTGCGCAGATGCTGGCCAAGGGCATGAAACCGGGTGAGGTCGACAAAATCGCGCCGCATCGCGTCTTTTCCGGTAACCGGCCCTCGCTCACCATCCTCTACCGCAAGCTCGACCCGCGCACCTTTGGCCGGCTGATCGCGCTCTACGAACACCGCGTCTTCGTCGAAGGCACGCTCTACGACATCAATTCCTTCGACCAATGGGGCGTCGAACTCGGCAAGGAACTGGCCACCAGCCTGCTGCCTGTCGTTGAGGGCAAGGAGAATGCCGCCAGCAGAGATGCCTCGACGGCGGGGCTGGTGGAGCATATCCACCGGCTAGCGTCCTGATTCTGAAATCCGTCACCGCTTGATAAAGGTCGCCATTCCGGCGGCCTTTGTTTATTTAGGCGGTGAACGAATAGCAGAATCGCCGGGACCCCGGCAGGTTGAGGTTCGAGCGTCGTCCGATCTTGAATTTGGCCAGCGCACAGTTCCAGGAAGCGCGGCAGATGTCGAAGTCGCGACACCAGGCAGACAGGAGTGAAGGGTTTGGCGGGCATCAAGGGCATCCTTTTCGACAAGGACGGAACACTGATCGACTTCCACGCCACCTGGGCGGGCGTGGCCGATCGCATGGCACTGGAAGCCGCCAATGGCGATCGCGCCAGGGCCGACGATCTGCTGGCCAAAGCCGGTTATGACCCGGAAACAAAAGGTTTCAAGCCGGACTCCGTCTTCGCCGCCGGCACCAATGCCGACATCATTGCGCTGTGGTTCCCTGAACTCTCGGCCGCCGAGCAGCGCGATGCGCTGGATCACTTCAACGCAATCAGCACCGAACAGGGGTCGGCGCTCGCCGTGCCACTGCCCGGCATTGCAGAGTCGCTCGCAGCATTGCACGCGAAATCCTACCGGCTGGGCGTCGCCACCAACGATTCCACAGCCGGCTGCGAGCGTACGCTGTCGGCCATCGGCATGGCGCAGCTCTTCGACGCCGCTTATGGCTACGACGCGGTCGCCAACCCGAAACCCGCGCCCGATGCGGTCATCGCCTTCTGCGACCTCACCGGCCTGAAGCCCTCCGAGATCGCCATGGTCGGCGACAACCGGCACGACCTCGACATGGCCCGCGCCAGCGGCTGCGGCCTGGCGGTCGGCGTGCTGTCAGGCACCGGCACACGCGAGTCGCTGGCGCCACTGGCCGATGTGGTTCTGGCTTCCGTCGCGGATCTTCCGGCGTTCTTGGCTGGGAGAGGATGAGAGCGCGCCACACTCCTTCTCCAGCAAGGGGAGAAGGCAGGGCCAGCGATTGTCGCCGTCTTGCATAGGACGCACATTGTTGCATCGGCACTTTCACGGGCTATCTGACGATGCACGATCCCTTCCAGCATGCCACCCTGGGCATCGGCGTCTTCTACCGTGATCCATGGGCTGCGCTCGAATGGCTCGAGCGAGCCTTCGGCTTCCGGCGCAGCATGTTGGTCACTGATCCATCCGGCCGGCTGGTGCATTCCGAGATGCGCTTCGCCGATGCCTACATCGTCGTTGACCACGAATGGTCCGACGATGTTGCCAGCCCCGTTTCAGTTGGTGGCAGGAACACGCAGCTCGTTTACCTGAAGCTGCCCGGCGGCCTCGATGCGCATTGCAAACAGGCACGTCTCGCTGGGGCCGAGATCGTACAGGAGCCTGCCGATCAGTTCTATGGCGAGCGCACCTATCGGGCGCGCGACCCGGAAGGCCATGTCTGGACCTTCGCCGAAACCGTGCGGCATGTCCCGCGTGACGAAGCGGAGCAGCTGAGCAACTGCCGGATCGACGGCTGGCATCGCGAATAGCCAGCCATCGTCGCCCGCTGTGCGGTCGAGACCACTTCCTTTGAAACAGCCTTCACATTCCTCTGGCTTGATGGCCGCGGATCGGAGATTGTCGGCGTCTCGGTTGCGTCGGCTGGTGCCGGCGAGCAGGGCGATCGGGCAGGCCAATGTCAGCAAGCAGGATGGAAATATGCAGATCGGAATGATGGGACTGGGCAGGATGGGCGCCAACATGGTCAGGCGCCTGCAGCGCGACGGCCATGAATGCGTCGTCTACGATATCAACCCGGCCAGCGTTGAAGCCCTGGTCAAGGAAGGCGCGACCGGCGCGGGTTCGCTGGAAGACTTCATCGGCAAGCTGGCCAAGCCGCGCGCCGTCTGGCTGATGCTGCCTGCCGCCATCACCGGCAAGGTCGCCGACCAGGTCGCTGCCCTTCTCGACAAGGGCGACATCATCATCGACGGCGGCAATTCCAACTATCGCGACGCGGTCGATCTCGCCGCCCGCTATGCCGAAAAGGGCCTGGCCTTCGTCGACGTCGGCACGAGTGGCGGCGTCTGGGGCCTGGAGCGCGGCTACTGCCTGATGATCGGCGGTCCCGACGCCGCGGTCAAACATCTCGATCCGATCTTCGCCTCGCTGGCGCCCGGTGCGGACAATGGCGCAACGCCCGACAAGGCCGCCGGCACCGCACCGTTCGGCTACCTGCATTGCGGCCCGAGCGGTGCCGGTCACTTCGTCAAGATGGTGCACAACGGCATCGAGTACGGCGTCATGGCCGCTTATGCCGAGGGCGTGAACATCCTCAAGGCCGCGAATTCCGGCAAGGCCAGGCGCAGCGCCGATGCCGAGACGACACCTTTGTCCGAGCCGCAATATTATCAGTTCGACATCGACCTGCCGGCGGTCACCGAAGTGTGGCGGCATGGTTCGGTCATCGGCTCCTGGCTGCTCGATCTCACCGCCGGCGCGCTCAAGGCCGACCCTGGGCTGGCCGGGTACGGCGGCCGCGTCTCCGATTCCGGCGAAGGCCGCTGGACGCTGAAGGCCGCCATCGACACCGGTGTGCCGGCGCCGGTGCTTTCGGCAGCGCTGTTCGACCGTTTCTCCTCGCAGGGCGAGTCGGCCTTCGCCGACAAGCTGCTGTCCGCCATGCGTTATGCCTTCGGCGGCCATCTTGAGAAGCCGAAGGCCTGAGGGGGTAAAGATCATGGCAGCAGCGGCTGAAACCCGATCGGACGTGCTTGTGTTGTTCGGCGCCACCGGCGACCTGGCGCACAAGAAAATCTTCCCGGCGCTCTATTCGATGGTGGAGCGCGATCACCTGAAAGAACCGATCATCGGCATCGCCTATGACGACTGGACGGTGGAGAAGCTGGCCGAACGCGCGCATGACGGCATCAAGGCAGCGCTCGGCAAGGTGGACGAGAAAGTATTCGCCAGACTTGTCGGGCTGTTGCGCTATGTCAGCGGCGATTATCGCAGCCAGGAAACCTTCGACAAGCTGAAGGAAGAACTGAACGGCTTCCGCCACCCGCTCTATTATCTTGCGGTGCCGCCTTCGATGTTCGAGCCGGTGGTGCAGGGGCTGGAACAGTCGGGCGGCGCCGTTGGCGCCAGGCTGATGGTGGAAAAGCCGTTCGGGCGCGACCTGCAGTCGGCACGCTGGCTGAATCGGGTCCTGCACATCGTCTTCGACGAGAATTCGATCTTCCGCATCGACCATTATCTCGGCAAGGAAGCGATCCAGAACCTGCTCTATTTCCGCTTCGCCAACTCCTTCCTGGAGCCGATCTGGAATCGCAACTACGTCGAGAGCGTGCAGATCACCATGGCCGAGAATTTCGGCGTGCAAGGGCGCGGCAAGTTCTATGACGAGGTCGGCTGCATCCGCGATGTCATCGAGAACCATCTGCTCAACATCATGCTTCTGTTGGCAATGGAGCCGCCGTCAGGCCGCTCGGCGGAGGATCTGATCGACGAGAAGGTGCAGGTCCTGAAGGCGGTGCGCACGCTGACCAGGGACGATGTGATACGCGGGCAGTTTGCCGGCTATCTGCAGGAGCCGGGCGTGGCGCCGGGCTCGACCGTCGAGACCTTCGCTGCCGTGCGCTTCTTTGTGGACACCTGGCGCTGGCAGGATGTGCCTTTCTTCATCCGCGCCGGCAAGAACCTGCCGGTGCGCGCAACCGAGGTCGTGGTCCGCCTGAAACGGCCGCCGCTCGACGTCTTCGACACGATCGCGCCGGGCGAGGCCAATTATGTCCGGTTCCGCATCAACCCGGAAATCTCGATCAGCATCGGCGCGCGCCGCAAGCAGGCCGGCGACGAGATGGTGGGCGAGCAGGTCGAGCTTTCGGCCGTGGATGATTCCGCCGGTGACATGGAGCCGTATGAGCGCCTGATCGGCGATGCCATGAATGGCGACGTGCGCCTGTTTACCCGACAGGATGCGTCGGAAGCGGCCTGGCGCATCGTCGGCCCGATACTCGACGACAAGAGCCAGCCGGCGATCTACGAGCCGGGTACCTGGGGCCCGGCCGAAGCCATGGCCAAATTCGGACCGCCGAATGGCTGGGTCGACCCGGCAAAATAGAACCTGAGAACAGGGCCGCAGCACAGAAAAAGACCGGGACGCCTGGCGTCCCGGTCGAAGCAGAGGCTGAAAAGCCTCTCGGGAGGGAAGAACACAACCGGTGCTACGGGAGGAATCACCGGATGATTATTTCAGCTTGCAGCAAGATTCTTATTCACGCGAAGCATGAAATTCTGTTTTTGAGACAATCCACGCAAAAATTGGCGTTTTTCTTCCGAGCAATCGCAGGTGGCGTGGAAAGCATGTGCTGCCGTATCGGTTGAATTAGCATTCCCGAATGAAAGAAAAGACGGTTGCCGGTGTTGCCGCGTGCGCCGCAGTACCGAAGTCGGTCACACGATATTCGGCGATCGCCTTGAGCCGCCTGCGCGGCAGGTGGGCGCGGCCGGGATCGCCGACCAGCACCGTGATGCCTGCTGTGAGGCAGCGATCGAGGAATGCGGTGACGCGCCGGGCCAGTCGGCTTTCATAGAACAGGTCGCCGACCATCAGAAGGTCGACACGTGGAGGCTCTCCGCTGGTCAGGTCGGCAAGCAGGGGCTCGACCGTCACATCGTTCAGGACCGCGTTGAGGCGCGTCGCGGCGATCGCATGCGCGTCGATGTCCGCCGCCACCACCCTGCCGGCGCCGGCCTTGGCCGCGGCGATGGCGACAAGGCCGGAGCCGGTGCCGAGGTCGAGCACGGTGCGCCCCTGTACGGTTTCGGGATGGTCGAGCAGATGGCGGGCCAGAACAGCGCCGCCGGCCCATCGATAGGCCCAGTAGGGCGAGAGCGTGCTGCGCTGTTCGGCCAGGCGGCGCAGCCCGCTACCCGAATGGGCGCCATGCAGCCGGATCTCCGGAATGCCCGGCACAGGTGTGACCGGCAGGTTTGCGGCAATGAAGGCCGCGAGATCGGCGGTGCTGTCCCGCTGGATGGTATCGCTCGGCCCGGCTGTCATCGTTTGTTCCTGCTCGGCGACCCGTGGAAACATTTCATCCATTGCCTTTAGACACGACGATGCATCCGGTTCCAGATAGTCAAGTCTTTTGGCGGAAAGGCAGTTCATGAAAGCTCCCACACACTATCCCGAGCCGCAGGATTTCGCAGCCGCGATCGCGCAGCCGTTCGGCAGTGAGACCTGCAACAGGATCACCGAGCCTTTCGGCATCGGATGGTCGGATGCGATCAAACTCGACAGGTACCTGGAAATCTACAATATCGATTCAGCAGTCCTGGGCTTCGGTCTCACGCTCAAAGATCGGGGGATGGTCTGGGAGGATGGGCCGACCAACTCAGGCACGTTTCTGCTGACGAATTGCGCGTTCTGGGGTCACGAAACTGGCCAGGGAACCTATGGAGGGCCGTTGTGGCAGGGCCTGCGGTTCTCCGACACGATCGCTGAAGCCGTTGGCAAGCTTGGCGCGCCAACCAGGGTGGGGCGCCTGGACATCCATCACTGGGAACTGCCCGAATTCAAGCTGACCATCCACTGGACGTCCGGGAACCGGATTCGCGTGATCTCGTACTGGATGAAGGAGTAGGGCCCTCTCGAATATCGTGCGGTTGGGCAGACGTCACGCCATGAAGATCAGGCCCATGCCGGCCACAACCAGTGCGGCACCTGCCCAGGCGCCAGCCGCCGGCCGTTCGCCGGTGCGCAGCCACAGCAATGGCAGGATGAGGACGGGCGAGGTGGCCGACAATGTGGAGACGATGCCGACCTTGCCGCCGGAAAGGGCGAACAGCAGCAGCGTCATGCCGATCCCCAGCGCCAGGACACCGGTCAGCGCGGTCATCGCCGCCACCTGCCAGGTCAGCGGGTTCTTGGGCTTCAGCGCCGGAATTGGCAACTGGATCATGACGGTGAGGAAGGCGGCTGCGATGCCGACCCGGAGCATAGAAGCGACAAAGGGGTCGATGCCGGTTTCCATCACGGGCCGTGCGATGATGGAGCCGATCGCCTGGCCGGTTGCCGCGCCCAGCCCAAGGGCCACGCCGATCCAGAGCGGACCTTTCACCGTCTCCCATTGATGCAGCTGCGCGCGACGCTTGCCGAACAGGATGGCCAGCAACACGCCGGCCACGACCAGCGTCATGCCGGCAAGCGCTTTCATGGTCAGCGTCTCGCCGAGCAGCAGCCAGCCGAGAATCGCCGCGATCGGCGCGTTGAGCGCAAACAGGATGCCGGAACGACGCGGGCCGACACGGTTGAGCGTGGCAAACAGCAGCGTGTCGCCGATGAAGATGCCGATGAAGCCGGAGGCGAGAAGCGGCAGCACATTGGCGGTCTCGAGCTCGCGCCACGAACCGGTTGCCAGCACATAGAGCGCCAGCATGGCGGTGACGAAGATCTGGCGCAGGCGGTTGAAGGCCGGCGCGCCGAGATGGCCCGCCGGTCCCGCGGAGATGATGCCGGTCAGTGCCCAGCAGGTTGCGGCGCCGAGGGCTGCGAGTTCGTGGATGGGCATCGGTCCTCGGTCGTTCGGTTGGTATGGGCAGGCAGTGTCGGCGGTTCATGGCGCGTTTCCGTTTTTAACGGAAACGCTCTTTGTTTCGCGCAATTCCGGACGGAAAACCCCTGCGCACTCTTCCTGAAATTGCTTCAGAGACGGCAGGCCAGGCATTCGTCCGCAAGGACATATTCGGCTTTCCAGTAATGCGGGTCGCCGATCTCGCGGAATTCGACCCCTTCCGCAAGCGGGTAGCTGGAGTGGAACTGTTGCGCCAGCATCACCAGCAGACGGCAATGCGGTGGCCATTCGCTGATCTCGACGATCGTGTTGCCGCGAGCGAGTTCAGCCTCGAGGATTGTCTGGAGCGGCGGCGTCATCACCAGGTGCCCGCGGCCTTTCTCCTCATTCCCCCGCATGATAAGACCCGGGCTCGTGGGATAACCGAAGCACAGCCTCGAAACCCGATACGCAACACCACGCCGTATCGGAGGGTCTTCCGTAGCGGCGAAACGCGCAGCGGAATGGGCTCATGGACTTTCGGATCTTCTTCCTGGCTTTGGCGACCTTCGCCACCGGCACTGCGGAAAATATCGTCATCGGTATCCTGCCGGATGTCGCTTCAGGCCTTGATATCTCGATCAGCCTTGCCGGCCAACTGACGGCTGTCTTCTCGATCACCTTTGCGCTCACCGCTCCGCTGGCGCTCTTCATGGCGACGCGGCTGGAACGCAAGACCATGCTGGGTCTGGCATTGCTGGTGTTCTTCGCCAGCAACCTGCTGGCCGCGGCAAGTTCCAGCTATGCCGTCCTGTTCATCGCCCGCATCGGCATGGCCGCCGCCAGTGCAGCAGCCTGTCTTGTCGCCACCATGCTGGCGACGGAGCTGGCGGGCCCGGCCATGCGCGGCAGGGCGATCGGCATCATCTTCATGGGCATCAGCGGTTCCATGGTGCTCGGCGTGCCGGCCGGAATGCTGATCGGCGGCCATTTCGGCTGGCGCGCGGTTTTTGTAGCACTTGCCCTGCTTGCCGTGGCCGTGTTCCTCATCTGCCTGCGCACGCTGCCGACGGCGGGGCGTGGCCAGCCGGTGGCATCGGGCTATCGGCAGCATCTGCGCTCCTTGCCGCTGGTTGCTGCCCAGTCTGTCTCGATCCTGATGATCGGCGGTCATTTCACGCTGTTCGCCTATCTGGCGCCCTATCTTACCGAGGTTGTCGGCATAACAACGGGCACTGTCGCGCTGTTCTTCGTCGTCTTCGGTATCGCCGGTGTGTGCGGTGGCTATGGTGGCGGCTGGCTGGCCGATATCACCGGGCCGCGTTTCGCCATCGTAGCGACGCCGCTCGCCTATCTGGTCACGCTTCTCGCGATACCGTTCGCCGCGAAAGTGCCTGGGCTTTTCATCATTGCGATGATGGCCTGGGCTATGATCAGCTGGATGATCTCACCGGTGGTGCAGAGCTTCCTCATCACCATGGGACCACAGACGGCGGAAGCCGGCGTCGGCCTCAACCTGTCGGCCATGCATGTCGGTGTCGGCCTTGGCACGGCGCTGGGTGGCTCCGCTCTGGCCTGGCTGCCTTTGCAGAGCCTGCCCTGGCTGGGTGGGTTGCTGGCGGCTGCAGCTGTGACCGCGGCCTTTGTCGCCGTGCACCGCAGCGCGCAGACGATGTGAATCACGCAGCCGGACCTCTGCATATTTTCGCTGCGGATCGTCATCCTGGCATCGCCGCCGGCTTTTCTAACAGTTGACGCAAAACGCACCTTTTATATTAACGTCTGGGCAAGTGGCGAACCCGTAGGAGGGGGCTTCGCCCGGGACATTGTGATGAAACTCGACTTCCTGACGCTTTACATCGTCATCCTGCTCAACTCGCTGACGGTGGCCGTCATCTGGGGCGCGATCGCCTACCGCTACCGCAATTTCGCGGCGGCACGCGTGTGGCTGGCCGGCTGTGTGCTTTCCACCATCGGCGGCTGCGTGCTGGCGCTGCAGGGCAATGAGGGCAGCTATGTGCCCGCCGTGGTCGGCAACGGCTTCGTCATCTTCGGCTTCTGCATGTTCTGGGTCGGCGTGCGCGTCTTCTACGGCCAGTCCGGCGGGCTGAAGGCGAGCGTGGCCATCACCGCCGGCAGCCTGTTCCTGCTATTGCTGTTGTTCGGCAGTCTGCAGGGCCGCAATCTTGTCTATGCCGGTGGCCAGTCGGTGCCACTGACGCTCGCCGCCTGGTACCTGCTGCGCTGGCATCGCAAGGATCTCGGCGCGATGATCGCTGCCACCGCCATGCTCGTCGGCATCTTGGGCCATCTCATCGAAAGTGCCTTGAACGTCGGGCTGATGCTGGGCCGCGTCGACCAGGACTTCTACACCACGGTGGAATCCTATGCGCTGCTGTGCGTGATCTTCTCGGGCGTGGTGTGGAACTTCGGCTTCACCGTCATGTCGATCGGGCGGCTACGCGATGAGCTTGCCGAGCTTGCCCAGACCGACGATCTCACCGGCGTGCCCAATCGCCGCCATTTCCTGGCCTTGCTGGAAGCCGAGGACAAGCGCACGCGCCGCACCGGCCGCCATTTTTCGCTGATGCTGATCGACATCGACCACTTCAAGCGCTTCAACGACACCCAGGGCCACGCCTTCGGCGACCGTATCCTGCGCCAGTTCGCCGAGATCGCCAGGGCGATGATCCGCGGCAGCGATACGGTTTTCCGGCTCGGCGGTGACGAATTCGCGATCCTTTTGCCGGAAACGACCGCGCGCCAGGCGGAAAAGGTCGCTTCCGTTCTCGTCGCTACCGTGCGCGAAGGCAGCGGCAAGGTGGAAGACGAGGAACGCTTCACCATCAGCGTCGGCATCGCGGAATGGACGCCGGATATCTATGTTGCCGCTGTCGACCTCACCGCCAGGGCGGACGAGGCGCTCTATCGCGCCAAGGAAGCCGGCCGCGACGGCTATGCCATTTCCGGCATGAAGAACCGCAGGCCGCCGGGGCAAAGCCACCTCAAGCTGGTGGTTTCATAAAAGGCTCTTTCCTTCCTGCAAGGAGAGAAGGAAACGGTGCTCTAGCCGAAGCGCTCCCGGTATTCGCTGGGCGTGATACCGAGCGCGCGTATGAAGGCGCGGCGCAGTCCCTGCAGGTCGCCGAAGCCGCTCCTTGCGGCAATGCCTTTCAAGGGCTGGCTGCTGTCTTCCAGCATGCGTTTGGCAGCTTCCAGCCGCAACGCCTCCATGGCGGCGGCCGGTGTCTGGCCCACAGTGGCGTGGAACTTGCGCGCGAAGCTGCGCGGGCTCATCGCGGCGCGCTCGGCCAGCGCCTCGACCGACAGGTCCTCGGCAAGATTGTCCGTCGCCCAGGCGATCAGCTGCGAGAAGGCCTCGCTGCCCTGCAAGGCGAGCGTGGAACTGAACTGCTTCTGGCCGCCCGGCCGGCGCAGGAACACCACCAGTGCCTTTGCCACCATCATGGCCAGGCCGCGGCCATGATCCTGCTCGACCAGATGCAAGGCGAGGTCGATGCCGGCGCTGACCCCGGCCGATGTCCAAACCGGCCCGTCCTGCTGGTAGATCAGCTCCGGCACGACGGAGGTGGAAGGGTAACGCGCCTTCAGCATGTCCGTGGCACGCCAGTGCGTGGTTGCCTTGCGCTCGTCCAGCAGTCCGGCGGCACCCAGCAGGAAGGCGCCGACACAGACCGAACAGATGCGTCGCGCGCGGCCGGCATTCTGCGCCAGCCAATCGACAAGCGGCCGTTCAGCCTCGTCCTCCAGGCTTGAACGGCCGCCCGGCACGACGATGGTGTCGACAGAGTCCATGTCGACTCCGGCAAGCGGCTGCGTGCCGATCGTCAGGCCGCAGCGCGTGCGCACCATGCCTCCGGCGATCGAAGCCACCACGATCGCATAGATCGGTTGGCCGCCGCTTTGTTCGGTTGCGCTCGATGCGGTCGAAAACACCTGGATCGGACCGACAAGGTCGAGATCGGTTACGCCGTCGAAAGCGAGAAAAAGGATGGTTTTTGGCATTATGGCAGGAAATGAAGCTTCGTTGTCATCCTGCCAAATAACATGATCGTCTAGACACGTCTCCAACAAATAGCGCCGGCAGCCGGGCCCCCAATTCCGGCTTGCTGGGCAATCACCTCTCCCTCGTCCGACGAAGGAGAGGTGGTGAGCACAATGGCGCGACGCACAAGCGAAGCGCCTCGCGACGACGAAGGACGACGAGCATGCAAAGACGTGACGTGTTGCAGATGCTGGCGCTGGCTGCGCTTGCCGCACCGGCTCTGCGGGTTCCGGAAGCCGCGGCCGCGATCAAATTCGACCCGAATGCACCGAAACCGACATTCGTGATGCTGGTGCATCCCGACATGGTGCTGCTCGATCTCGTGCCGGCACTCACCGCCTTCAAGCTCACCATGGGCGATGTGCAACTGGTCTGGAAGGATCGCGATCCGGTCAGCACGGATGTCGGCCTCGACATCCGCCCGACCGCGACGCTGGCAGAAGCCCACGCTGCGCCCGACGTGCTGTTCGTCCCGGGCGGGATCAGGGGAACGATCGCCTGCATGCGGGACCCGGAGGTGGTGGCCTTCATCGAGAAGACCGGTGGCTCGGCGCGCTTTGTCACCAGCGTCTGCACCGGCTCGCTGCTGCTCGGTGCAGCGGGCCTGCTCAACGGCTACCGCGCCACCGGCCACTGGCAGTCCCGGCACGCACTGCCGCATCTTGGCGCCATTCTCGAAGACGGGCGCGTGGTGCGTGACCGCAACCGCATCACGGCCGGCGGCGTCACCGCCGGGCTCGATTTCGGGCTGGTCATAGCCTCGATCATCCGCGACGAGGAATGGGCGAAATCCATCCAGCTGATCCTCGAATATGCGCCGGCGCCGCCTTATGACGCGGGGACACCGGCGAGCGCCGGCCCGGAACTCACAGCGCTCATCTCGGATCTGCTGAAGCCCTCTCTGGAGCCTCTCGACAAGGCGGTGACGCAGGCGCGCAAGCGGCTGCAGCTCTAGCTCCGTCAAGGCACGAGGCGGCCCAGGGCTTGTTGCCGGGCATCATTTTGAACTCCGAAACGTCGTATTGACAGGGTTTCGATGCCCGTCTAACGTTTCCTTCGCCTGTTAAGCAGGCAGGTGGCAACGGGGCCACCCAATCAGATCAAGGCAAGAAGGCCTCCCTTTGACTTCGGAAACGAAGCCATCGGGAGGCCTTTGTCGTTTTGGCGATACCGACCGAGATGCCGATGGGGAACCGGCGCCGGACGGCTGTGACAAGGAGCTTGCGCCGGTGAACCGAAAGGTCGCGCCGCGCGCCTTTCGGACCATGGCCTGAATGCGCATCCACCGGGGAAAAGCGGGTGAGGACAAGGACGTCCGATCGCGACGACAGCCGCACACGCAACGCGATTGACCCCTGGGAGGGTGGCATGAACAACAAGACGGAGATCGAGACGCTCGATAGCGTCGATCACATATTGGGAGAAGAATACGAACATCAGCCCGTGCCGATGGCGGCGCGGCGCTCGACCTTTTCGGTGACGACGGTCTGGATCGGCTTTCCGATGATCATCACCGGCGCCATGACCGGCTCCATCCTCGTGCTCGGCATGGGCTTCACCAGCGCATTGTGGGCGATGGTGATCGGCAACCTCATCATGTTCGCCTATGTCGGCGCGCTGGGGCTCCTCGGCACCAACCGTGGCATGAACTTCGCGCTGCTGGCCTCGATCGTGTTCGGCCGCAAGGGTTATGTCTTCGCCTCCGGCCTTTTGTCGACGCTTCTGCTTGGCTGGTATGCCGTGCAGACCGGCATCACAGGCGCGCTGATCAGTTCGGCTTATGACCTCAATTATGTGGCGATGACCATCGTCGCCGGCCTGCTCTACATCGGCATCACCTTTGTCGGCGTGCACGGCCTGCATCTGATCGGGCTGGTGTCGGTGCCGCTCTTCGTCATCCTCGGCGGCTGGGTGGTCTTCGACGCTGCTTCCGCCACCAGCTGGCAGGCGATCCTTGCCTATCCCGGCAACAATGGCGCGGCCACCATGTCCATGGGCGTAGGTCTCACCGTCGTCATCGCACTGTTCATCGACGCCGGCACGGTGAGCGCCGACTTCAACCGCTGGGCCAAGGACGGCAGGAGTTCGCTGATCGCGACCTTCAGCGCCTTCCCCTTCGCCAACCTGATCGCCATGCTGGTCGGCGGCATCATGACGGCAGCCCTTGCCGTTCCGAATGCCAACCCGTTCGGCGCCGACAACATGTTCGGCTACATGAACGGCAAGCAGATGGCGTTCCTCAGCGCGCTCGCCTTCGTCTTCCTCTATCTCAACCTGGGTTCTGTCTGCGCGCACTGCCTCTACAATGCCGCCACCGGCTGGTCGCGCATCTTCGGCACCCGCATGCGCGTGATGGCCGTCATCCTCGGCGCCATCGGCATCGTGGTCGCGGCCGGCAATGTCTGGGCCTTCTTCATCCAGTGGCTGTCGCTGCTCGGCATCCTGGTTCCGCCGATCGGCGCGATCATCCTGGTCGACCAGTATCTGGCCCGCAGGAATGCGGAGATCGATCGTGACTGGCGCCCGACCGCCTTCATCGCCTGGATCATCGGCTCGGCGGTGGCTGTCGTCGTCGAATTCTACCTGCCGCATTTCTCGACCGCCATCACCGCGGCGCTCGCCGGCGGCATCGCCTATGCGGCGCTGGCGCTGCGGCCGTCGCCGGAGCGGGCCACCGCATGATCTCAGGCGGGGCCCGGCAACGGGCCTCGCCCACCTTCTGTTCGAAAGTAAAGGGAACTGCCTGATGCCTGACTATGAAATCTATCCGCTCGGCGATTTTGTCCTGCAACGCGGGGCGACGCTGCGCGACGCCAAGCTTGCCTACAAGACCTTCGGCAAGCTGAACGCCAGGAAGGACAATGTCGTCGTCTTCCCGACCTGGTATTCCGGCCAGCACGTCGACAATGAATGGCTGATCGGCAAGGGCATGACGCTCGACCCGGCCAAATATTTCATCATTATTCCGAACATGTTCGGCAACGGGCTGTCGTCGTCGCCCAGCAACACGCCGGAACCCTACAATAAGTCGCGCTTCCCGCAGGTGACGGCCTATGACAACGTCCGTGCCCAGCACCAGCTGGTCACCGAGAAGTTCGGCGTCAGCAAACTGAAGCTGGTGGTCGGCTGGTCGATGGGCGCTTTGCAGACCTTCCATTGGGGCGCAATGTATCCCGACATGGTCGAGCGCATCGCGCCGTTCTGCGGTTCGGCCAAATGCTCGCGGCACAATTTCGTGTTCCTGGAAGGCGTCAAGGCAGCACTTACGGCTGACTCCGCCTGGAACAATGGCTGGTACGACAACAAGCCCGAGAAAGGCCTGCGCGCCATGGCTCGCGTCTATGCCGGCTGGGGTTTCTCGCAGGCCTTCTATCGTCAGGAGCTCGACCTCAAGGCGCTCGGCCATTCCTCGCTGGAGGATTTCCTGGTCTCGTTCTGGGAAGGCTTCTTCCTGCCCAAGGACGCCAACAACCTGCTGACGATGCTGTGGACCTGGCAGAATGGCGACATCAGCGACAACGAGCTCTACAAGGGCGACTTCAAGAAGGCGCTCAAGGCCATCAAGGCCAAGGCCTTCGTCATGCCTGGACGCACCGACCTCTACTTCCCTCCGGAAGACAGCGAGTTCGAAGTGGCCAACATGCCGAACGCCAAATTCCTGCCGTTCGAATCCGTCTGGGGCCATTTCGCCGGCGGTCCGGGAACCAGCCCGAACGACGTCAAGTTCCTCGACGGCAAGCTGAAGGAACTTCTGGCCAGTTGACCCGCAACGCGGCCGGCCTCAAGCTGCGCGGCCGGCCGCGGCATACAGCAAAAACAAACAAGCGGCACTGGGGAATCGTGGGAGCGTATATTGACGAGATCAAGCAATACCTCCGAACCGTGGCGCGTCGGCGTCCTCTTTTCGCGCACCGGCTTCATGGCCGTGATCGAGGAGACGCAGCTGCGAGGCACGCTGACGGCGATCGAAGAAATCAACGCTGCCGGCGGCGTCAACGGTCGGCCGCTCGAGCCGGTCGTCTACGATCCCGGCTCCGAGGCGAGCGCCTTCGGCCGCTACGCCAAGAAGCTGATGGTCGAGGATGGTGTTTCGACCATTTTCGGCTGCTACACCTCGTCCAGCCGCAAGGCGGTGCTGCCGGTGGTCGAAAGGCTGAATGGCCTGCTGTGGTATCCGACGCTTTATGAGGGGTTCGAGTTCTCGCCCAATGTCATCTACACCGGGGCGACGCCGAACCAGAACAGCGTCGAGCTCTGCCGCATCCTGATGGAGCGCTACGGCACCCGTTTCTATTTCATCGGAGCCGACTACATCTATCCGCGCGAATCCAACCGCATCATGCGCGAGCTGATCCGTAACAGCGGCGGCACGGTCGTCGGTGAATCCTATGTGCGCATGGGCGCCTCGCGGGAGGAATTCCTGCCGGTGATGCGTGACGTCAAGCGCGCGCAACCCGACGTCATCTTCTCCACCGTCGTCGGCGACGGCACGGTCTATCTCTACCAGGCCTATGCCGATCTCGGGCTCGACCCGAAGGTCATGCCGATCGCCAGCCTGACCACGACGGAGGCCGAGATCCGCGCCATGGGTTATGATGTCGGCGAGGGGCACATCACCGCGGCGCCCTATTTCCAGGGTGTCGGCAACGAGCGCAACTCATCCTTCGTGCGCGATTACAAGAAGCGCTACGGCGACGACGAGTCGACCAACATGTGCCTGGAGGCTTCCTATTTCCAGGTCAACGCCTTTGCCAAGACGCTGGAGCAGACCAACTCGATGGACACCGAGATCCTGCGCGCATCGGTGATGGGGTCGGAGTTCGAGGCGCCGCAGGGCGATGTCGCCATCAACCCGATCTGGGGCCATGCCGATCTTTGGACGCGCATCGGCCGCGCCAACCGGCAGGGCCAGTTCGACCTTGTCTATGAATCGCCATCCTGCGTCCTGTCGGACCCTTATCTGCTGGGTTACGGGCGCAGCCTTGGCCAGAAAAATCTCGAGCTCGCATAGGGCGGCGGGGAGGAGACAATGCAGGAAACCATCGACATCGCAAGATTTGCCCGCGAACGGCAGGGCGCAGGCACCAAGAAGGATGCGGGCGGCCGCGACGCGCCTTCCGGCCCGCCATCGTCGCGTTCGTTCTGGAACCTCAAGGTTGCCGTCATCGTCGACCGCAACGACGACGGCGAGCGGCTGATCCGCGAACTGCAGCGCCTGCGCTGCGACGTGCACCACGAATGGCCGATGCCCTCGCAGATACCGGCGCAGTACGACGTCGTCTTCTGCGTGCTTTCGCCAGACCTGCCGCAGCGCCTGCCCTGGATCCCCGGCGAGCCGGCCTCGGCGCTGGTGGTCATCGATCCGGGCGCAGGCATGCTCGATCTCAACCTGCTGCACAATTGCGCGGCCCATGGTGTGCTGCACTATCCGGTGACGCCGCGCTCGGTGCAGTCGACCCTGGCGCTGGCGCGCGGGCATTTCCTCTATGAGCGCCGGCTACGCGGGCGCATCGAAAAGCTGGACGAAAGCCTGCGCACCATGCGCAGCGTCGAACGGGCGAAGTCGTTGCTTATGCGGCTAAAGAATGTCAGCGAGGAAGAGGCCTACAACTACCTCCGGCGCCAGGCGATGGAGCGGCGGGTGACGATCGGCGCGGTGGCCAGTGCCATCATTGACTCCTACGAACTTCTTGGCTAGCGTTCGGGTATCGGCAGCAACGACGCTGCCGGCGAAATAAAGGTAACGGAACCTCACGACTTTCGCGGAAGCGGGACGTGGGGTTTTTTGTTGCGTACGACCTTACTCTAGCGAGCCCATGAAGGGTTCGCAGCGGCGTCGCTGCCGCGAAAAACAACAGGGCAATACGGCCTCGAAACGGTCTGCTTCGGCAGCTCGCTTCGGGGCCTTTTTGTTTTCAGGGGAGAAGAAGGTGAAAAGCAATCGTCGCAGTTTTCTGAAGGCCACCGCCGCTTTCGGCACCGTGTCCCTCGTCGGGTTTCCGCATATCTGGAGCAAGAATTCGTCGCTGGCCTATGCCGCCGACGGCGAGATCAAGGTGGGTGTGCTGTTCTCGCTCACCGGCACCACCGCCATCATCGAGGAGTCGCTCAACAAGGCGACGATCATGGCCATCGAGGAGATCAATGCCGCCGGCGGCATCAACGGCAGGAAGCTCGTGCCGGTGGTCGAGGACCCGGCTTCCGATCCGGCGACCTTCGCCGAAAAGGCCCGCAAGCTGGTGCTGTCCGACAAATGCGTCTCGGTGTTCGGCTCCTACACCTCGGCCAGCCGCAAGGCGGTGCTGCCGGTGTTCGAGAAGCAGAACAATCTCTACTGGTACCCGACCCTCTATGAGGGCCGCGAATGCTCGAAGAACGTCATCTACACCGGCGCCGTGCCGAACCAGCAGCAGGACGACTTCGTGCCATGGCTGGTCGAGAAGTTTGGCAAGCGCTGGTACCTGATCGGCTCGAATTACATCTATCCTAAGGAAGAGAACAACTACTGCAAGAAGCTGCTGGCCGAGCTCGGCGCCGAGGTGGTCGCCGAGGAATATGTGCCGCTTGGCCATTCCGAGTTCTCGTCCGTCATCAACAAGCTGAAGGCCGAGAAGCCGAACGTCATCTTCTCCACCGTTGTCGGCGATTCCGTCGTGGCGCTGCACCGCCAGTACCATGCAGCCGGTCTCGATCCCGAGAAGATGCCGATGGCCAGCCTCACCACTTCCGAAAACGAGGTGGCGGCAATGGGCGGCGAGGCGGCTGCCGGCCACTTCACCTCGGCGCCTTACTTCATGGTGTGGGACTCGCCCGAGAACCACAAATTCGTCGACGCCTACAAGAAGCGCTGGGGCGGCGACAAGGTCACCCACTTCGTGTCCGAACCGTCCTATTTCCAGATCTACCTGTTCAAGCAGGCGGTCGAGAAACTGGCCGGCTCCGACATCTCGCCCACCGCCATCCGCGAAGCGGTGAAGGGCCAGGAACTGGTCGCGCCGCAGGGCAAGGTACGCATCGAGCCGGAGAACCTGCACAGCTGGCTGTGGCCGAAGATCGGCCAGTGCCAGGCCGATGGCCAGTTCAAGATCCTGAAGCAGTCGGCCAACTGGCTCGAGCCTTCACCTTACAAAGCCTATCCCAACCAGCACTGCACGGCGGAAGGCCTCAAGCAGAGCTGATCGCCAGCGCATCGGCCTGAAAATCGGTTCCGATTTTCGGAAAGCGCGATGCGCACTTGAAGCAATCGGTGGCGGACTCCAGACCGCCACCGTCCCCTCTTTCCCGGAAGAAGCGGCGACATGGAAATCTTCGTTTCCCAGATCATGACGGGCCTGAGCATCGGCTCCATCCTGCTGTTGGTCGCGCTCGGCCTCGCCATCATCTACGGCGTCACCGGCGTCATAAACCTTGCCCATGGCGAGTTCGTCATGCTCGGCGCCTACGCGGCCTGGTTCCTGCAGACGCAATTCGGGCTCGGCCTGCTGGCGAGCCTGGTACCGATTTTCCTGCTGCTCGCCCTGTTCGGCTGGCTCATCGAGGCGCTGGTCATCCGCCATCTCTATGACCGGCCGCTCGACACCATCCTCGCCACCTGGGGTATCGGCGTCATGGCACAGCAGGCGATCCGCCTGACCGCTGGCGGCGAGCTGCGCTACGTGCAGATGCCGGAATCGCTGTCGCAGAGCGTCAACATTCTCGGCGCGACCGACTCCGCCTATCGCCTGTTCATCCTGTTCCTGTCGCTCGGCCTGTTCGCGCTGACCTGGGGTATCTACCGCTACACCAGTTTTGGCCTGAAGCTGCGCGCCATCACCCAGAACCGTGCGGTCGCCTCCTCCTTCGGCATCAATGCCGGCCGCATCTATCGCTCGACCTTCGCTTACGGCGCCGGCATGGCCGGTCTTGCCGGTGCGCTGGTATCGCCCTTGAAGAGCGTGTCGCCCGAGATGGGCACCACCTATGTCGTCGACGCCTTCATGGTGGTGGTGCTCGGCGGCACGCAGAGCCTGATGGGCACGCTGGCCAGCTCCGGCATTCTCGGCGAATTGTCGGGTTACCTTGCTTTCTATTCCAACGACACGATCGCAAAGGCGCTGGTGCTGCTCGCCATCGTCGTTCTCATCCGCTTCCGGCCGCAGGGCCTGTTCACCGCCCGCCTGCGCGCCTGAGAAGACGATCATGTCCAGCCAGGGAAACAACAGAGTGCTAGCCAGAACGAAGACCGAAATCGCGCTCTACGCGGCGGTGTGTTTGGCCATCCTGCTGGTGCCGATGTTTTTGCAGGATGCCTTCCTGCTCAACAAATATGCCCGCTATCTCGTCTTCGGCATGCTGGCCGTCTCGCTCAGCCTGTCCTGGGGTTATGGGGGCATCCTGAACCTCGGCCAGGCGATGACCTTCGGCATCGGCTCCTACTGTATGGCGATGATGCTGAAGCTCAAGACCGTTCCGGTGCACACCGGCGCCGACGGTCTTCCCGACTTCATGGTCTGGAACAACGTCACCGAACTGCCCTGGTTCTGGACACCGTTCTATTCGCCGCTGTTCGGCGTGCTCGCCGGCATCCTGCTTCCCGCCGGCGTCGCGGCGCTGCTTGGCTGGTTCGTCTTCAAGGGCCGGGTGACAGGCGTCTACGCCGCCATCATAACGCTCGCCGCCATGGTGGTGGTGCAATTGGTCATCATCGACCAGCAGGCCTACACCGGCGGCTTCAACGGAATCACTGATCTCGGCCAGTTCGACATCGCCGGCATCACCTTCGATGCCTATGGCTCATCGAGCTATTACCTCGTTGCGATCTGCCTGACGATAACCCTGTTCCTGGCACTCGCCATCACCAGGAGCAAGGCGGGGCTGATCGTGCAGGCGATCCGGGACGAGGAGGACCGTGTCCGCTTCTTCGGCTACGACGTCGCGCTCTACAAGATCTTCATCTTCTCGATTTCGGCGGCGATCGCAGGCCTTGCCGGCATGCTCTACACCATCGTCATGGAGTTCGCATCGCCGACCTTCCTCGGCGTGCCGCTTTCGCTTTCGGTCGTCATCTGGGTCGCGGTCGGCGGCCGCCAGAGCCTGCTTGGCGCCATGCTCGGCGCGCTCATCGTCACCGGTGTGCAGGGTGCCTTGTCGGAATCGGAAACCTTCCTCGACACCTGGACCCTGATCATGGGCCTGCTGTTCGTGCTCGTCGTGCTGTTCCTGCCGCAAGGCATCGCAGGCGCCTTCGCCAGTCTCGCCAGGCGCTTCGAACGGCAGCGGCCTGCGCCGGTGCCGAAGCCGGTGCAGCACACAGAACCCATGCCAAACGGCCGTCAGATCGAGAGCACGCGATGAGCACCGAAAATCAACTCGTTGTCGAAAATGCCAGCGTGTCGTTCAGCGGCTTCCGGGCCGTGTCGGATCTCTGCCTCAAGGTCCGCGCCGGCGAACTGCGCTGCCTGATCGGCCCGAACGGCGCCGGCAAGACCACTGCACTCGATCTGATCTGCGGCAAGACCCGTCTGTCCGGCGGCGAGATCGTGTTCAAGGGCAAGCCCATCCACAGGCTCAGCGAACACGCCATCGCGCGCGCCGGCATCGGCCGCAAGTTCCAGGTGCCCAGCGTGTTCCGGGCGCTCAGCGTGCGTGACAATCTGCACATAGGCCACTCGAAGCAGCCAGGCGTGCTCGCGAATCTGGCGACCTTCGGCCAAGGCGGCGACACCGAAGACATCGAACGGCTGGCCGAACTGGTCGGGCTCGAGGACGAGCTCGACACGCCGGCCGCGCACCTGTCGCATGGCCAGACGCAATGGCTGGAGATCGCGCTGATCCTGGCGCAGGACCCGTCGCTGATCCTGATGGATGAGCCGACCGCCGGCATGACGGCTCAGGAGACGAAGAAGACGGCGCAGCTCTTCAACCGGCTCGGCGGTCGCCACACGCTGATCGTCGTTGAGCACGACATGGGCTTCGTGCGCGACATCGCCCAGACCATCTCGGTGATGCACCAGGGCAAGCTGCTCGCCGAAGGCAGCATCACCGACATCGAAGGCAATCAGGCGGTACGCGACGCCTATCTCGGTTCGGGAGGGATCGGCCATGCTTGAGCTTGCCAATGTCGACGGCTTCTATGGCCGCAGCCGAGCCCTGCAGTCGGTGTCGATGACGGTGGAGAACGGCGACTTCTTTTCCGTGCTCGGCCGCAACGGCGTCGGCAAGACCACGCTGCTGCGCACCATGCTCGGCCTGATGAGCCGCACTTCCGGTTCGATCCGCCTCGACGGCGAGGAACTGGTGACCAGGCCCACCCATGCGCGCGCGCTGGCGGGTCTCGGCTATGTGCCGCAGGGGCGCGGTATCCTGCCCGGCTTCACCGTGCGCGAGAACCTGATGGTCGGCACCTTTGCGGCAAAGGGTGGCGGTGGCCGCATCGCCGAATGGGTGCTCGACCTGTTTCCGATCCTCAAGGAATTCCTCAATCGCCGCGGCGGCAACCTCTCCGGCGGCCAGCAGCAGCAACTGGCGATCGCGCGGGCGCTGCTGTCGGAACCCAAGGTGATGCTGCTCGACGAGCCGACTGAAGGCATCCAGCCCAACATCGTCGAGCAGATCGAGGACGTGCTGATCGACCTCAACCGCAAGCAGGGGCTGACCATCGTGCTGGTCGAGCAGAACATCGCCTTTGCCCGCCGCGCCTCCAAACATTTCGCGATCCTCAATCGCGGCAGCGTCGCCGTCGGCGGCGCCATCACCGAGCTAAGCGACGACCTCATCCACAAACATCTCGTCGTCTAGATACCCGGAGCACGTGCTTCGACAAAAGTTCAGCAACCACAGGAGGAGACTGAAAAATGTACCATGGCGATATTTCGAGCAGCAACGACACCGTCGGTGTTGCCGTCGTCAACTACAAGATGCCGCGGCTGCATACGCGTGAAGAAGTGCTCGCCAATGCCCGCAAGATCGCCGACATGGTGGAAGGCATGAAGCGCGGCCTGCCCGGCATGGATCTGGTGATCTTCCCGGAATATTCCACGCACGGCATCATGTACGACCAGAAGGAGATGTACGAGACCGCCTCGGCCATTCCGGGTGAGGAGACCAGGATCTTCGCCGAGGCGTGCAAGAAGGCGCGGGTCTGGGGCGTGTTCTCGCTGACCGGCGAGCGCCATGAAGAGCACCCCAACAAGGCGCCCTACAACACGCTGATCCTGATGAACGACAAGGGCGAGATCGTACAGAAGTACCGCAAGATCATGCCTTGGGTGCCGATCGAAGGCTGGTACCCCGGCGACTGCACCTATGTCTCCGACGGCCCCAAGGGCCTGAAGATCTCGCTCATCATCTGCGACGACGGCAACTATCCCGAAATCTGGCGCGACTGCGCCATGCGCGGGGCCGAGCTGATCATCCGCTGCCAGGGTTATATGTATCCGGCTAAGGAACAGCAGGTGCTGATCTCGAAGTCGATGGCCTGGGCCAACAACGTCTATGTCGCGGTTGCCAATGCCGCGGGCTTCGACGGCGTCTATTCCTATTTCGGCCATTCGGCGATCATCGGCTTCGACGGCCGCACGCTCGGCGAATGCGGCACCGAGGAGAACGGCATCCAGTATGCGCAGCTGTCGACCTCGCTGCTGCGCGACGCCCGCCGCAACATGCAGTCGCAGAACCACCTCTTCAAGCTGCTGCACCGCGGTTACACCGGCCTGATCAATTCCGGCGACGACACCCGCGGCCACGCGGCGTGCCCGTACAACTTCTACCATCAGTGGATCACCGATCCGGAAGGCACGCGCGAAAAGGTCGAGGCGATGACCCGCCAGACGGTCGGCACGCCTGAAAGCCCGATCGAGGGCATCCCGAACAAGGTGGCGGCGCATCGCTGAACGGCGTGGCCACCGACGTGTCGCGGCCACCTGGAGCCCCGCGCATCCTCTTGGACGCGCAAAGGACGCTCCAGCACGTTGGGTGGGCGCATGATCCTTTCCGAAAATCGGTTCCGATTTTCGGGGTCATGCGCCGGGGGCCGCGGCACGTTTGACCTGATTTCTCCATTCACCGGCTCTTCGCTCGCGGTGGCTTTGCCGTGGGCTCACTCTGCCAGGGCTCGAGAAAGCGAGCAGGCGAGAGGACATGAACGGCAATTGCATCGAGGTTGGAAATGCACAGCACCAGCGGCGCCAAATCGGCACACGATCCCGCGCTCGACGATTTCAGGATCGACCAGGAACCCTACTACCGCTCCGTCGGGCACGAGGTCGCGCTGTTCGAGGCTGCCTATGGCGCGCGCATGCCGGTCATGCTCAAGGGGCCGACCGGTTGCGGCAAGACCCGTTTCGTTGAGCACATGGCCTGGCGGCTGAAACGCCCGCTGGTCACCGTTTCCTGCCATGAAGACATGACCGCTTCCGATCTTGTCGGGCGCTATCTTCTCGATGCAGACGGCACCGTCTGGCATGACGGCCCGCTGACGCTCGCCGTGCGTTCCGGCGCCATCTGCTATCTCGACGAGATCGTCGAGGCACGGCAGGACACCACCGTCGTCATCCACTCGCTGACCGACGACCGCCGCATCCTGCCGTTGGAAAAGAAGAACGAGGTCTTGAAGGCGCATCCCGACTTCCAGCTCGTCATCTCCTACAACCCCGGCTACCAGAGCGTGCTCAAGGACCTGAAGGAATCGACCAAGCAGCGTTTCGCGGCGATCGCCTTCACCTATCCCGATGCCGCGATCGAGGCGGAGATCGTGGCATCGGAAGCCGGCGTCAAGCGGCCTGTCGCCGAAACGCTGGTGCGCATCGCGCAGCGCTCGCGCAATCTGAAAGGACATGGGCTGGAGGAGGGCGCCTCGACGCGCATGCTGATCAATGCCGGCCATCTCGTCGCCGGCGGCATCGCCCTCGACCAGGCCTGCGAAGTGGCGCTGGTGCTGCCGATCACCGACGATGCCGACATGCGCGACGCGCTCACCGCCGCGATCGCTGCCTGTCTTTGACGGCGATGGGCGCTGAGCAGAAGACGAGCAGCACGATGCAATCGGACGAGGCCATCCGGGCTGCCTTCCCGGGCGATCTCTACGTCACCTGGGGTGACGTTTGTCGCCGCCTCGTCGGGGCCGGTTATGGCGATGTCGTCACCGACAGCTATCTGAGGCATTCGCCCGAATTGGCGCGCCTGGCTTCGCCGCAGGCAGCGATCGCGCTGGCAGCCATCGTGTCGGGCCTGGCGATCCGGGCCGGCCGTCGCGCGGCCTCGCTGGCGCCGGCCGCCGCGATCGTCGCGGCAAAACGCTACAACGATGCGGCCGCACTGCAGGAATGGCTGCGGCTCATCGAACAGGTCGGCGACCAGGCGCCGGAATCGGCAGGCGCGCTGCTCGACCAGACGGCCAGCCTCACCGCGCGCCTCGACGTGCGTGCGCTGGCCTCCTGGATCAGGATCGGCCTGCGCTCGACCAATGGCGAGCCGGAGCGGCGCCTGCGCTTCTTCACGCTGGAAGATCCCAATGCGCGGCGCTGGCTGCTGCGCGAAAGCGGCGAGGCCGGCTTCCTCGACCTTGAGCCGAGGCTGAAACCTTATCTGGCCGCCCTGTGGGGCGAGACACCGCCGATGCGCGAGACGCCGGCCAATGCGCCGGAGCAGGCCAGGCGCCGGCCGGGCTTCGACGGCAGCGTCGTCCGGCTGCCCGCGGCCTATCCTGGTTTCTCGGGAAACGACAGCGAGAAACTCTACCGTGCAGCCGTCGCCCATATCGGTGCCCACTTGAAATTCTCGCACGAGCGCTTCCCGGTCGGCGGGCTGAAGCCGGCGCAGATCGCGCTGGTGTCGCTGATCGAGGACGCCAGGGTGGAGCAACTGGCGATGCGCGAGCTTCCCGGTCTCCGTCGCCTTTTCACACCCTTCCATGTAGCGGAAGCATCCGGCACCGCCACCGCGCCGGGCCTGTTCACGCGACTGGCCCGGGCGCTCGCCGATCCGGCTCATGACGATCCTGATCCGTGGGTGGAGAAGGGGCGTCGTGCTTTCTTCGAGGCCGAGGGCTATTGGGGCAGCCAGCAGGTAAGCCGCCGCATTGGCGACCTGCTCGGCAATGATCTCGGCCAGATGCGCGTGCAGTTCGATCCGAAGAACTATGTCGTGCAACCGCCCTATCGCGACGACAATCTCGGCCTCTGGGATTTCGGCGACGACGACCAGCAGCAGTCGTCGGAGGCCGAGCAGGTGCTGTCCTCGACGCGTATCCGGCAAGAGCAGGACGACCGCCGTCCGCCCGATCGTACCGAAACCGAAATGGGCGACACCGGCGGTCGCGTCGAGGTGATCGAGCAGGCGCAGGACGGCGTGCTCGTCGCGCGTTATCCCGAATATGACTATGTCACCGGGCGCGAGCAGCCCGAATGGACCTCGGTCAAGGAATACGCGCCGAAAGCCGTCGCCAATGGCCCGGCCGCGCGGCTTGCCGAAGAGCATGCCGACCTCGTCGCGCGGGTGGCGGCGCTGATCCGCTCCGCGCGGGTCAGTCGTGCCGAACGCCTGCGCCGCCAGCCGGAGGGCGAGTTTCTCGACATGGACGCCTGCATCGAGGCGACGGTCGCCCGCCGCATCGGCGAGGCGGCCGACCACCGCATCCATGGCCGCTACGAGCGGCGCAGCCGCGACCTGTCGGTGTTGCTGCTGCTCGACATTTCGCAGTCGACGGCCGAGAAGGTGCGCGGCTCGACGCGAACGGTGCTGGATGTCGAGCGCCAGTCGGCGTCCCTGCTGGCCAGGGCGATGGCGGGACTGGGCGATCCCTTCGCCATCGCAGCCTTCTGTTCCGACAAGCGTGACGATGTGCGTTATCTCCGCATCAAGGACTTCAACCGGGGTTATGACGGTCTGGTCGATGCGCGGCTGGACGGCCTGGAGAGCGGGCTCTCCACGCGCATCGGCGCCGCCATGCGCCATGCCGGCGCCGACCTCGCCCGCGAGCGCAGCTACCGTCGCCTGCTGCTGGTCGTCACCGACGGTGAGCCGTCGGACATCGACGTCGAGGACCGCCAGTATCTGGTCGAGGATTCCCGCAAGGCTGTGCACCATCTCAATCGTTTCGGCATCGACACATTCTGTGTCGGCCTGGATTCGAACGCGGACTCCTATCTCGGCCGCATCTTCGGCCAGCGCAACGCCATCACCATCGCGGCGGTCGAGCGGCTGACCGACCTTTTGCCGAAACTCTATCTGACGCTGAGCCGATGACACGCCTCGCCGGGGCGCCGGGATATTCACCGAAGGGGAAGCAGATGCATCAAACGGAAACCGCTGACATCGCGGCGCGACTGCTGGCCCTGCGCCAGCTCCGCAACGTCACCCAGATGGAACTGGCCACCCATATCGGCGTCTCCTACCAGCAGCTGCAGAAATACGAACGCGGGCGCAACCGCATCTCTCCGGCCATGCTGCAGCGCTGTGCTGCATATCTCGGCGTGCCGATCGACTATTTCTTCTCCGAGCATGCGCGGCAGGCAAACCTCGTCACCCGCGTGCGCAGAGGCGGCAGCGCCGCAAGAGACGGCATTGCCGGGCTCGACCCGTCGGACTGGAAGATGTGGCAGGAATTCTCGGCGCTGCCATCCAGCCTGCAGGAAACGATCCGTTTGCTGGTGGCCGACATCCACGATGTGCATGTGGGCCAAAAGGCGTTGCCAGAACCCAAGCGCGCCGTCCGGCCGTCTTCACGGGTCAAACAAAACGCGGCCGTCCAATAGCAACACACCTGAGCGGCGATACCTGAACCGAAAGGATACCTTCTCCATTTCTGCATTGAAGCAGGACACGGCTTCGTCTATGAAGCCGATGACCGGCTCCAACGGGCTGGTTCGTTTCTGGATCTCGCGATCCCGGAAGCACCCGTAGCTCAGCTGGATAGAGTACTGCCCTCCGAAGGCAGGGGTCACAGGTTCGAATCCTGTCGGGTGCGCCACTTCAGTACAGAACTATGAACCTCAAATTCCCGCCGATTCTGCGTTGGTGCGGCGACAAGCGCTCGCAGAAGTTCTGATTTTGATCCCTTGATGCGAATTTCCGTATCGGCCACTTCAATGTGTTGCGCCAGGGCACGCAGATAGTCTCGCCGATATCCCCCTCCCTCAAACCGCAACCCCTCGCGCGCGGCTTGTGTGAAGCTCTCCAGCATGTCTTGCGTAATCGCCTGACTATTCCCACCTTCGAGCGCAACTTGGGTGCGCTCCGCATCGGTCTTGGCTTGATCACGGATCGCCTTCAAGGTCGTGGTGCGGGAACGGCTCTCTTAGCGGATCTGGAGCGCGAAATCGCAACGCGCGGGTTCACTGTTGGCCGTCTACGCTGCCTTGAACCCAATGTGAAATCTCGGAGATTCTACGCGTCGCGTGGATGGATGGAGGTGCGAATCTATCCGCACGAAACCATACTCTTGAACACCGTCGATATGACAAAGCAGCTAACGCTTGAGTAAATTTCAAATGAGGGTCTTCTGGTTGCCGTTGGTAACCCTACCTCATGATCACTGTGATGTGGGCCGCGATCCCCGCGCAGTGGAAGGTGGCCTGGAGGTGCAATGATATGGCTCGGCCGGCATCGGAAGAGTTCGAAAGTCTGCACGAGATCGTTGCGAAGGCACACCAGGTGCTGCCCAAGGAAAAATGGGAAAGCCTGATTGGCGGATCGGAAACAGAGACGACGCTCAAGCGCAATCGTTTAGCGATCGACACCATTGCATTCAAACCTCGTGTGCTGCGCAATGTCAGCGCTGTGGACGCTTCTGTTGGGCATTTCGGTCGCACGCTCCGCCTTCCGGTGTTCCTGGCGCCAACTGGTCCTTTGGACCTGTTTGGGGTTGGCGGAGGCGCCACCGTTGCATCGGCCGCAGAGGCTTTCGGGGTAGGGCATATGCTCAGTTCAGGCTGTACTCCGCTTGAAGCGGTGGCCGAAGCGGCTCCCTCAGCGCTTCGGCTGGCCCAGCTTTATGTCAGAGGCGATGACACTTTTGTCCGCGAATATATCGACCGCGCGATCATCTGCGGTTGCGAAGCGATTTGCCTGACCGTCGACACTGCGATCCTTGCCCGACGTGATCGTGACATTACCAATAGATACCGCATTGCAGGATTAGCAAAGCAGTCTTGGCACGCTTTTCAGGCGGGTCTCGACTGGAAGACCGCGAAGCTGATCAAGGAGAGCTACGATGTTCCGCTGGTTCTCAAGGGTATCGCGACTGTCGAGGATACCCGGATCGCGATCGATCACGGTGTGGACTGGATCTACTTGTCGAACCACGGAGGTCGTCAACTTGATCACGGTCGCGGAACAATGGATGTCCTTCCGGAGATCGTAGATGCGGCAGCTGGCAACGCCAAGGTAATGGTCGACGGCGGCTTTTGCCGAGGTGCGGACATCGTTAAGGCGTTAGCGATTGGTGCCGACCTTGTGGGACTCGGCCGCATGCAGTGCTACGCCTTGGCTGCAGGAGGACAATCCGCAATCGTTCGGATGCTCGAGCTGATCGAGGATGAGATCGTCCGATGCATGACTCTGCTGGGTGTTGCGAGCATCAGAGAATTGGACCGAAGTTATCTGCATCCTGCGGCGTCAGTCGTGGAGCCAAGCGTTCTGAGCGCGTTTCCCTTGTTAGATTTGTCCTGAACCTATGACGATCAGATCAATCAGGCGACGAGAGCTACTGACAAGTGCGCTTTCCGGTGCCGCGACGGTATTGCTGCCCAGATCGACCTTCGCTTTCCAGCTTAGTCTAAGGGAAGCCGCCATTGGTTCGGAAATGAAGCGGCTATCGGTTCCCGGACTGTCATGGTCGTTGTTTTCGGAGGGTGAGATCTGGGAAACCGGAATGCTCGGCGTGAAATCGACGGTTTCCGGTGAGGCGATCGCGGCCACAACCCGTTTTCAAGCGGCTTCCCTTAGCAAAACGATCAACGCGTTATGCGTTCTTACACTGGTAAGAGATGGCCTTCTCAATCTGGATGATCGCGTCAACGATCACCTCCAGGGATGGCAGCTAAGGGGGCACAAGGATGCCTCCGAGGTGACGATCCGAATGCTGTTGTCGCATTCTGGTGGCGTGAATGTTCATGGTTTTGAGGGCTATGAGCGATCAAAACTGTTGCCCGATCTTCCAGCTGTTCTTGACGGCACCGCTCCCGCCAATTCCCCTCCGGTACGAGTGCAGTGGAAACCCGGAACGCGCTTTTCATATTCAGGAGGTGGCGTGACGGTTTTGCAGAAACTCGTCTCTGACGTGGCCAAGCTTCCCTATGCTGCTGCGCTCGACCGCCGCGTTCTAAAACCCTTGGGCATGTCCAACTCTAGCATGCACCAGCCACCGGATGCGGCCGACCTCGCCTCAGGACACGATGCAGCAGGTAGAACCGTGGTCGGGGACTATCACATCTACCCAGAACTCGCGGCTGCCGGGTTTTGGACTACCCCAACCGATATGGCTTTGGCGGTATGTGCTATTCTGCAGTCGCTCGAAAATGCGCCAAATGCGCTGTTGCCACGACCGATTGCCGCGGAAATGATCAAGCCCGTTGTGAAGGCTGCGGGGCTTGGAACGTTCGTCTCGAAAACCGGGCTGATTGATCATGCCGGAGCCAATTGGGGATTTCGGGCAATCTACACCGCAAACCCGGCGCACAGGCATGGCTACGTGGTGATGTCCAACGGCGAAAACGGTGAAGAGCTCAATGACCAGGTCGCGAAGCTTCTCGTCGAGGCCGCTCGTTGGCACGATTTCTAGTGGCAGATCAGTTGGGACTTAGCAACACAACTTCAGTGGCTGGATCATCAGAAGGCAAGGATTGCTGATATCCCAAAGTGTCGGAAACTCTTCAACGGGCAGGAAGCCAACGGACTCATAAAACGCGCGGGTCGCGGCGTAGTTAGCATCCTCTTTGGAGGCGGCAATTGTCTTCACAGTTAGAAAACGGAAGCCGTGATCTGCTGCATGCTTCTTTGCTGCCGCGATCAGGGATAGGCCGACGCCCTTTCGGTGCCACGCCTCTTTGACGCCCATCACGTAAATCTCGGCTGCAAACTCGGAGGTAGGTTTCAAGGATGGGTTCGCCGGATTGATTCACCGTCCCGGAGAAATGCAGTAGAAACTTTGGAGACTATTTAGGGCAGTGGAACGAACCCAATCGATGGGGTCCGAAGCGGCAAGCCCCTTAGAGAGCTATAGCGTAGGCGTAGTTATCATCATCACCCGGAGCGGTGCGCCAGCTTCTCTCCCCTTTGATCCAATCACATCGGCCCTGCCGAGATTCCCGCTGCCGTTTGCGACGATGGATCAACCCCACTTTGGCCCTTTTGCTGCCGTAGCTCCGTTGCAACTACCCTTACCCGGGAGACGCCCGATGTCCGACATGTTCGATCATTTCGCGAACACCCGACACAAGAACTGGACGATCATTGGCGTCGTCGATCCCGAAGCATCGACGACGGAGGTCAGTACCGTCGAGATCTTCAGGCCGGGCATTGACGAGCCCGTCCTGTCGATCGCGGTTTCCGATCTGCCGCAGTTCATCGCGGGACTGACCGCCTCGGCACTTCCCGGCGATCTCACCAGGGCCTGATCGCAGCCGGAACCGGCGCGATCATGGTCCGTGATCACGCGGCGCCGTTCCTCGGGTCCCGTCGAGGCGGTGGAGCTATGCCTTGACGTATCGCAGCAGGGCGATGCCGTCGCCGAATTGTTCGTTCTCGACCAGTGCAAGTCTCTGCGCGTGGTTTTCGGGAAACAGACGGATGCCACGCCCCAGCACGGTCGGGTACACCATCAGGCGGTATTCGTCGATCAGGCCATGCGGAGCCAGCTGATGGATGATCGAAGCGCTCCCATAGATCAGGACATCGCCCTTTGCCTGGGCCTTGATTGACTTCGCCGCGTCGATGAGGTCGCCGGCAATCAGCGTGGAATTGTTCCAGCCGGCGGTTTTCAGCGTGGTGCTGGCCACGAATTTGGGCATGGCGTTGATGCGCTCGGCAAAACCCTCGGGGTCGTTGACCGTCGGCCAGACGGCGGCAAAGCCGTCATAGGTCACCCGGCCCAGGATGAGCGCCTCGGCATTCATCAGCTCCTGATGTTTGAACCGGTCTCCCTTGGGTCCACGGCTGAAAGGGCCGGTCCAGTCGCCCAGGCCGGAACCCTCCATGCCGACGGGGTCCTGGATGACGCCGTCGACGGAGATGTATTGGGTTGCGATGATTTTGCTGGTCATGATCGTCTCCTGTTGAATGTGGGCAAGAGCTACGATGACCTGGGGGCAGGGTCTTGAAAGAAAGCGACAGCGAGGAATAGCCTCCAAGCGGACAGGCGGATGCATGCGCCGCTTTGCAGCCCGTCGGCGGGCGGAGTAGGTTCGGGCGATGGAGTGGGCAACCAGGATATTCTCGGTTGAAAGCCGCACGGAGCGGTCGGACTTCGTCGAACGAATCTGGCGGACGTGGAGCGTGCCCGAAGAGAACATGCTGTCGGTGGCGCTGCCGCACTGGCAGATCGTGGTCGTCAAGCCCTCGAATGGCCGGCCGATGACGGTCGTGCGCGGACCGGAGACGACGACGAGCGTGACCGGAATACCGCAGGACGCGGAGTTCCTCGGCATCGAGTTCAAGCTCGGTGCATTCATGCCCGCCGTCGCGCTCGACGCACTGGTCAATGTCGGGCGCGAACTGGACGTCGTTTCGGCAAGCAGGGTAGTCTTTGCTGGAAGAAGCTGGGAAATCCCGAACTTCGACAATGCCTTCGATTTCGTCGAACACCTCGTGCGCGACGGTGCGCTGGTCCGCGATCCGGTCGTGCAGCAGACGCTGCAGCGCCAGCCTGTCGCCATCACCGAACGGTCGGTGCAACGGCGTTTCCTGCGTGCCACCGGATTGACCTATGGCACGGTACGCCAGATCGAGCGGGCGGAGCGCACGGTCGATCTGCTCTCGGCGGGTGTGTCGATCCTCGATGCCGTCGACATCGCTGGTTATTCCGATCAGGCGCACATGACGCGATCGTTGCAGCGCTTCGTCGGCAGGACGCCCGGGCAACTGGCTGTCCGTGCGCGATAAGCCCCTGGTATCGCGCCGCCGCGGCAGGGCAATTCCAGCAAGTGTCAGCCGTTTTGCGTCCGGATTTGCGCAAGAACAAAGAGCTGGAGTGTTTCCGCGATTCGAAGAAAGGCGGAAACACCCTAGCTGACCGCCGGAATTGAATGATGTTCGTGCACGAAAAGCCATCTGCCCCCTATCTTGCGCAAACCGATGGTCAGGCGGAAATCCAGGTCGCTCGCCTGCCCGTTCTCGATGACGACGCAGCGCATCAGGGCAACGGCAAAAGCGACGTCGGAGCCTGCGGTGATGTCGAGTTCGCGAATGTCGAACACCGGAGGCGTGGGCGAAGCCTCGAAGAACAACGGCCAGGTCGCCCGGTAGGCTTCGAGGCCGGTGCACGACAGCGGCGGCGGCACGTCGAACATGACAAAATCATCGGCATGGTCGCGCAGGATCGCGGCCATGTCCTTGCGCCGCACCGCCGCGGCCCAGGCTTCGATCTGTTGCCGGATCTGCGCCTCGTTGTCGGCAACCAGCTCATCGCTCATGGTCATGCCTCGTTCTGGACAGGTGTTGGCTGATCGAATTGAGGCTGTTGAGACCTCTAGGAAAGGGTGCGATTTCCGGGATTGTTCGCTTGAATTCGGCCGGGCATGCCAAAACTTAGGAAATCTAATAATTAGATAAACTAACAATATGAGTGGCAGAATAAATGTCAAGCGGTTCGAAGGATGAGACCATCGTCGTGATCGGACCACACGAGCATGCGCTGGCAGATGCGATCTGGGATTTCGATAAAGCACCCGGCCTGCATGGGGTGAGCGCGCATGACCGTCGCTGCCCGGGCCTGATCTCACCTGCTGCGCGGTGAGGAAGGCGCGCACGGCCAAGCCCCGGACCGGCAAAGACGGATCAATCTGGAATCTTGCCCGAAATTATCTTGCCTTGCGCGTCGGCCTTGCCATCACAGGCCGTTGAAAAAGGCCGTCAGCCGCTTCATTCCTTCCTCCAGCCGCTCGGTCGATTCCGAACCGAAGCAGATGCGCAGATGGCCTTCGCCGGCCTCGCCGTAGAAACTTCCCGCCTCGACCACGACATGAGCTTCCCGCAGGATCCTGTCGGCGAGTTCCTGCGACGGGATACCCGTCTCGCTGATGTCGGGGAAGGCATAGATCGTGCCTTGCGGCAGCGCGCAGCGCACGCCGGGCATCTGGTTGAGCGAACGCACCACGAAGTCGCGCTTGCTGCGGTCCTCCGCGACGAGCCCTTCGAGCACGGCTTCCGGTCCTTCGATCGCGGCGCGGGCGCCATCCTGGACGAAGGTGTTGACGTGGGTGACGTCGTTCATGGCGATCTTGAGCAGCGCCGGCATCAGCCACTGTGGTGCCGCGAGATAGCCGATCCGCCAGCCGTCCATGGCATAGGACTTGGTGAAGGCGAACATCGTCACCGTGCGGTCCCGCATGCCGTCCAGCGCGGCAATGCTGATGTGCCGGGCGCCGTCATAGACGATATCCTCGTAGACTTCGTCGGCGATGACGATGAGGTCATGGCGTATCGCCACATCGGCGAGCACCTGGAGCTCGGCGCGGCTGTAGACGCGTCCGGTCGGGTTCGACGGGTTGACCAGAACGATCGCACGGGTGCGAGGGGTGATCCTGGCCTCGATCGCCGTGGCGTGGATGGTGTAGTTGTCCTTTGCGTCGAGCGTCGCAAACACCGGCACCGCACCAGCCAGCTCGATCTTGCCGACATGCTGCGGATAATGCGGCTGCAGCAGGATGACCTCGTCGCCGGGATCGAACATCGCCATGAAGGCGACAAAGGCGGCGTGGGTGACCCCGTTGGTGACCAGTACATCCTGCGGGTCTGCGTCGATGGCGTTGCGTGCGTTCAGCTTGGCGGCCAGGGTTTCGCGCAGCTCGCGCGTGCCGCGCGGATCGGAATAGTGGACCTTGCCCGCATTGAGCGCCGCGATCGTCGCCTGCTTGATATGGGCGGGCGTGTCGGCATATGGCCTGCCGACCTCGAGATGAATGAGGTCCTCGCCGGCAAGGCGTGCTGCCTTGTCATACATGCCGAAGCTTTTGGCGGATGTCTGCGATATCCGCTTGGCGACGCGACGCATCTTCAATCTCCTGGCTGGGAAGCCGGTTGCGCCGGACTGCCAGCGCGGCTTGGCGACCCTGGCGGCTCGCGGGTTCTTCCACCTCGCGGCGGAATACTTGCTACCGACTGTAGGCGAAGCCAAAAGGCGCTGTAAAGTATGTTTGATCAAAAAATCAAAAAGCCTCGAGGCGGCGATATGAGTGCGATGATCGCGTAGTCAGGCTTCCGATATGGCGAAAGGCTGGCGAGATCGGAGTTTCTGCCCATTGCGCGCAGCCGCGCAGGCGCTTGGCCAAATGCAAAAAGCCCGGGCGGTCACGCGGGCTTTTCTCGTGAGATCTCGATTCTGTGTGGGGAGCGACGAGCTGCCCGGGCTGATCAACTGCGCTAGCTGTCGATGATCAGCCTTTTGATTTCCAGGCCGCCCGACTGGCGCTTGGCGGATTCGAGCTGCTTGTCGGCAACACGCAGCAGTTCGGTGACGGTCGTGGCGTCCTCGAAGGAAATCCCGCCGACCTGCACGGCCAGCTCGATGGCCTTGCCCTGCTGTGCGAAATAGACCTTGGCGACTTCATTGCGGATGCGTTGGCCGACGTCCCGGGCTTCCTCTTCGCTGGCATGATGCAGGAAGATGCCAAACTCCGTTTCACCTAGCCTGCCAACGAAATCCTCCTTGCGCACCGACGCGCGGATCGTCGTCGCGATCTGCCTCAGCGCCTCATTGGCCCATTCGAACCCATATTGCTTTGCCGTGGCTCGCAACTGGCCGGCATCGACCACCAGAAGCGCGCCCTTCGGACGCGTCGGCCCCATCGGCGCACGCACGCGGCGATCAACAAGCGAGGAAAACACGTCGGCGTGATAGAAATTTGTCGTCCTGTCGTGGCTGGCCGAATGTGTCAGGTCTTTCCGGAGCCGGCGAATCTCTTCGATCTTCAGACTGAGCAGCGTGAAGACAGGCACCCCGATGACGACGGGGACAGCAAATGCGGTGATGACCGTCCTCTGGAGGCTGGTGAACGAGCCGAACAGCAGCAGATAGTTGAAGATCGCCGAAACGCCGATGCAGATGGCAGTGCCGATCAGCACCAGCTTCGCAATCGGCAGCCAGTCGGTGGGGTATCGGCCTTTGTTGTCTTGGTTCGCCAATTGTCGTCCTCCATGCCAACAACAGGGCGAATACGCCAAGATGGGTTCAGCTCTGGTTTCGAGAACCACTCATATTGAAGACAGTTTTCATTTCTCCGCAGCCTTTGGTGAGAAATGCTGCGTCATCAGCAGATCAAAGCCCAAGGTCGTGATAGGCCAGCTTACCCGCCCGCGGCAACTTCGACAACCGAGCGGCCTTTGTTCCGGCCTGGTTCCGATCACCGACGCATCCGCGAGACATTGCCATCCGCAGACACCGCACGTCCTTCGAGCTTCGGCGGCGCTCAGGCGAGTGCCGGCAAACGCAACTGGCCGTCGGCTGGTTAGAAACGGGACGCTGGAGAAATC
Source organism: Mesorhizobium sp. (assembly GCA_035944705.1). Taxonomy (GTDB): domain Bacteria; phylum Pseudomonadota; class Alphaproteobacteria; order Rhizobiales; family Rhizobiaceae; genus Mesorhizobium. The sequence goes on from DASZAX010000008.1 coordinate 188,533, forward strand.
GCATATCCGGTGGACGGGTGCGAATTTCGAACCGTGCCGCGAGCGCGGCTCAGCTCTTGGCCTTGCCCCGCCCGCGCTTGGTTCCGGGCTTCCTGCCGAGACCGAGTTTCTTGGCCAGTTCCGAGCGCTTGGCGGCATAGGCCGGCGCAACCATCGGATAGTCGACGGGAAGCCCCCATTTCGCGCGGTACTCCTCCGGGGTGAGACCGAGCTTGCCCAGATGGCGCTTCAAGGTGCGATACTGCTGGCCATCCTCGAGGCTGATCAGATAATCGTGGGTGAGCGATTTCCGGATCGAGATTGCCGGCTTCTGAGGTTCCGGCGCGGCCTCTGCCTGAGCTTGTCCCAGCCTTCCGATGCTGTCTGCCACGCTGGCGATGACGCCAGGCAGATCGGATACCGGAACCGGATTCTTGGTGACATATGCACCCACGATCGCTGCGGTAAGTTCAGTCACCAGATCGTTGGAAACCTTGTTGTCTTCGGCCATGATTGTCCCCTTGCTGCCCACCACTTGCCTAGCCGAGAAACGGAACTTCCGAAAGCTGAAACATTAATTCAAAAGGGAAATAATCCCCTTTTGCGCGGCTTTGAGCCGATTGCGCCGGCTGTACGAAGCATCGGTCGTTCTCGACCCGGCGCCGGTGCGTGACAGCCTCCTTCAATCCGGAGCGCCCGCGGCAACGCTCTCTTCCTTGCTGGGCCTGCAAGGCCAGTGGGGTGGAAAGCCTGGCGTTCGCGCTGCACGCGTACTTCGGTGCGCAGGTGGTCTTGGCGTCATGTCTTGTGATCGCAGCCACCCCGGAAACATGAATCCTGGAAATCGGACTGCTGGCCCGCAGCGTGAAACTGCGCCGGACATCCATGTCAAACGGAATGTGAAAACCTTTGCACACACGGCATCACCCATCCGGCGCCGGCATTTCAACGTGTGCCACGAGAGATCGGGTTGTAGTGCCTTGCGATGCAACCTGTTGTTGCTGGAATGCAACATCGGGCTGTCTTCGGTTGAAAGAGCCGCGAGATTAGATTGTAAAATAGAACACGTTTTATACAAACGTCCAATTAATGAGTATTTTGATTCGAATATTAGTGCCTTTGAATAATAAAATAATTCAATATTAGAGTTTCGTCATATTTGTCATCGGTTTCTTTGAGCCTGCAGGGGTGTCTCTCTGCGGGAGGGTAATCTATTCGCTATTTCTAATATTCGAGATCGGGGGAAGTATTTGGAATTTCGGTGCGAGAAAATTGAATTCCCGGAACTGGGCGAGGCCGCCCAGAGGGTACCTCCAGGGAAATTCTGCGGAAGACGGTCGGTTCTCGGAGTCTTTTCCTGTTTCCTCGCACTGATTTCCGTCATGATGTTTGTTGTGCCTTCCCAGGCGCAGGTGCAGCGCAGCATCATCAATGAGGGGTTCGAGCAGCCCGTTCTCACGCCTTCCAATGCGGCGAACGGATGTTATGTCCAGGTCACGGATGGCACGGTTCCCGGCTGGTCGACGACACATCCAAGTGTACAGGGCAGCGGAAACTGCACGTCGCCTTCGGCGGCTTCCGGCGCGCTGATCGAATTGTGGCGCGCGCCGTTTCAAGGCGTGACGGCAGCCGAGGGCAGCCAGTTCGCCGAACTGAACGCCGAGCGCGCCTCGCGCCTTTACCAGACGGTCTGTCTCGTTGCGGGCGAGCAGTTTGCTTACCGCTTCAGCCATCGCTCGCGCTCCGGCGGCAACGAACAGGCCAATTTCAACATCGCGCCAACGGCCAATGGCGCACGGACGACGATAACGACGTCAACGGTTTCGGGGGCTACCTGGGCAAACCGATCAGGCACCTACACTTTCGCCGGCCCTTCCGGTGTGCAGACGCTGGGTTTCGAAGCCATTGGCGGAACGACCGTTGGCAACTTCCTCGACGCGATCCAGATATCGCTCACACCCTATCTTGAATTCGTGCCTGGCAACAGTTCCGGGCTGGAAAGCATCGCCACCGCCAACCTGCCGGCGCTGCGCGTGGCGGGCCTGTTGAGTGCACCGACGTCCGTGCAGATCCAGATCACCGGCGGTACCGCGACGCTTGGCACCGACTACACGACGCCATCCGGGACAAACACATTCACCGTCACCATTCCAGCCGGAAACTATGATGGCACCCAGCCGATCGCCACCGGCATGGCCATCATCAACGATACGCTGATCGAACCCGACGAAACGATCCAGCTGACGATCACGCCGAATCCGGCGAGCTACACCATTGCCAGCACGCAATCCTGCGGCGCTACCGCCTCGGCCACCGGTACCTACACAATCATCGACGACGATGCCCGCATCACGGTGCAGAAAACGCTGGCCGGGTCACGCGTGGCGGCGAGCGATCAGTTCGCCCTTTCGATCGCCGGCACCAACGGTCCGGTCAACGTCAACACGACGGGAGCCGGCACGACGGTCAACGGCCAGGCGCAGCTTTCAAACATCGCCGTCAACACCACCTATACCATTTCCGAAGCGATGGCCGCCGGCAGCGCCAGCCCGCAGAGCAGCTACGCGCCGACGCTGACATGCAGCAACGCCAAGGCAGGCTCGCCCACGGTGTTGCCCGGCGGCGCAGTGCGGACAGGCACGATACGGCCGATCGCCGGCGATGACATCACCTGCGTCTTCAACAATGCACCGCGAAACCCCGCCATCACCATCGCCAAGAGCGCGGGCGCGATTGCCGATACCAACGGCAGCGGCGCCCAGGATGCCGGCGACCGGGTCCCCTACACGTTCACGGTGACCAACAGCGGCAACACGACGCTGACCAACATCCGGATCAACGATGCCAAGCTGGACGCCGCCGCCGTCTGCAGCCCGACGACGCTGACGCCCGGCGCCGTCGCGACCTGCACTGGCACTCACACCCTGACGCAGGCCGAGGTCACGGCCGGCCAGGTCGTGAACACCGCGACGGCGACAGGATCGCCGCCGGAAGGCGGCTCCGATGTCACCAGCCCGCCGGCTACTGCCACCGTGCCGATAACCCAGGCGCCGAAGCTGACCATCACCAAGAGCGCCGGTCCGATCGTCGATGCCAATGGGTCCGGCCGCCAGGATGCCGGCGACAAGATCACCTATACGTTCACGGTCAGGAACACCGGTAACGTGCCGCTGACCGCGGTCAATGTCGACGACGCGCGCATCGGCGTCACCGACCTCGCCGTTTCACCGGCGACGCTGGCGCCCGGCGCCACCGGGACGGCAAGCGTCACCTACACGCTGATCCAGTCCGACATCGATTCCGGCACCGTCAACAACAGCGCGACCGCCAGCGGCAGGCCGCCAAGCGGTGGCGAGGTGACCAGTCCGCCATCCACGACGACCACGCCGATCACCGGCGCCAGCTCGATCGTGCTCACCAAGACCGCCAGCGCGATCAATGATCTCGACGGCAATGGGCCGGACGAAGGCGACACCATTTCCTACACCTTCACGGTGAAGAACACCGGCACGGTCACGCTCAACCCGGTGACGGTCAACGACCCGATGCTCGGCGGCGCCATCACCTGTCCGGTCGCGCCGCTGGCTGCAGGCGCCACCGCCTCCTGCGGTGCCGCCGTCACCTACACGCTGACCCAGGCCGACATCAACGCCGGCCAGGTCGTCAACACCGCGACCGCGACGGGCACGCCGCCATCCGGTCCGGCTGTCACCAACTCCTCCAGCACCACGACACCGATCGCCCAGACGCGGCAATTGACCGTGACCAAGACGGCGAGCCTTGCCGATACCGTTGTCGTCAACGGCACGGCCGACGCCGGCGAGGTGATCACCTATGGTGTCTCCGTCAAGAACACCGGCAACGTCACCGTCAGCGCCCTGAGCGTCACCGACAGCCTGGACGGCGCTCCGGCGACGACGCTCAACTGCTCGCCGCAGACGCTGGCTCCCGGTGCCACCGCGACCTGCACGAGCTACACCCACACCGTCACCCAGGCGGAAATCGACCAGCAGGCCGCGCTGCGCAATGTCGTTACCGCGGCCGGCAACACGTCGGCCGGGCGTGTCACCGGCACGGATACCAAGACCGTGCCGCCGACGCGCCGTTCGCCGGGCGTGTCGATCACCAAGACGGTCGACAGGAACTCCATCTCGGCGCCGGGAACGCTGAACTACACCATCGTCGTCAGGAACACCGGCAACACCACGCTGACCGGTGTGAACGTGACCGACACGCTGCCGAACGGCGACCCGGCGAACCTGCCGCCACCCAATGAGAGCGTCGCGACCAACGCTGTGCTCGATGTCGGCGAAAGCTGGACCTACACCCTTGCCTATCCCGTCGACCAGGCAACGATCGACAATCCGACCAACACCACGCTGACCAACAGGGCCTCGGTCACGACCACGCAGACGCCGACGCCGGCAAGCAGCAGGGCCGATACCCAGATCGTCCGCAATGCCGCCTTCACGACCAGGAAGACCGTCGACAAGGCGACGATTTCGGCACCCGGTACGCTGACCTACACCATCGTGCTGACCAACACCGGCAACGTCTCGCTGACCGGCGTCACCCCCACGGACACGCTGCCGAACGGCGACCCGGCGGTGCTGCCGGCGCCCACCGAGAGCATCTCGGCCAACAACGTGCTCAATGTCGGCGAAACCTGGACCTACGTCTTCACCTATGCCGTCGACCAGGCCGCGATCGAGGCGGGCGGCACGCTGGTCAACACGGTCCAGGTCACGACCACGCAGACGCCGTCGCCGCAGGATTCGGCAACGACGACCATCACCCAGTTCCATTCGCTCGCCGTGGAGAAGAAGGTCGACAAGGCCTCGGTCAGCGCGCCCGGCTTGCTGAACTACACGATCACCGTGAAGAACACCGGCAATGTCGCTCTGAGCAATGTGACGCCGGTCGACACGCTGCCGAATGGCACGACCGTCACGCTCGCCAACCCGACCGGAGACGTCAACGGGGACGGCAAGCTCGATGTCGGTGAAACCTGGACCTACACGACGACCTACAGCGTGACGCAGGCCGAGATCGAGGCCGGCACGAGCCGGGTCAATTCCGTTTCGGTGACCAGCACCGAGACGCCGACGCCCAAGACGGCCGACGCGACCACGACCATCAGTCAGGCGCCGTCGATGACGGTTGCCAAGACCGTCGATACCACGGCGATCTCTGCGCCCGCGACGCTGAGCTACACGATTACGGTGAGGAACACCGGCAACGTCTCTCTGGGCAGCATCAACCCGGTCGATACGCTGCCGAACGGCACGACTGTCACGCTGGCCAACCCCGTCGGAGACACCAACAACAATGGCAGGCTCGATATCGGCGAGACCTGGACCTACACGACGACCTATGCCGTCGACCAGGCGCAGATCAATGCCGGTACCGACCGGGTCAATTCCGTCACGGTGGCGGCAACCCCGCCAAGCGGGCCGGCGCTGTCGGGCAGTTCCTCGGCCACCACGACGATCACGACGACGCCGAAGCTGACCATCGCCAAGCGTGTCGACCAGACCTCCATTTCGACACCCGGCACGCTGACCTACACCATCGAGGTGCGCAACACCGGCAACGTGTCGCTCACCAATGTCAGCGTGACCGACACGCTGGCGCCCGGCGCCCGGCCGATCAATCCCGGCTCGCCGGTCGAGAGCGTGTCGAACAACGGCGTTCTCGACGTTGGCGAGACGTGGACCTACACGGCGACCTTTGCCGTCGGCCAGGCCGACATCGATGCCGGAACCAGCCTGGTGAACACCGCTTCGGTCACCAGCACGCAGACACCAACCCCGGCCGATGCGTCGGCGACCACGACCATCAGCCAGGCGGCTTCGATGCAGGTCGAGAAGGTGGTCGATCTCCATTCGATCGCCGCACCAGGCACGCTGACCTACACCATCACGGTCCAGAACACCGGCAACGTCTCGCTGGGCAATGTCAGCCCGGTCGACACGCTGCCGGACGGCACGACCGTCACGCTGGCCAATCCGGGCGGAGACACCAACGGCAACGGCAGGCTCGATGTCGGCGAGACCTGGACCTACACCACGACCTATGCCGTCGATCAGGCGCAGATCAATGCCGGCACCGACCGCGTCAATTCCGTCACGGTCACGGCAGATCCACCGAGCGGTGCGTCCGTCTCGAAGACGGATACCGCCACGACGACGATCGCGACGGCGCCAAGACTGACCGTCGACAAGCGTGTCGACAAGGCTGCGATCTCGGCACCCGGCACGCTGACCTACACCATCGAGGTGCACAATGCCGGCAATGTGTCGCTGACCGGTGTCAACGTCACCGACACGCTGGCGCCCGGCGCCCGCCCGATCAATCCCGGCTCGCCGGTCGAGAGCGTCTCGAACAACGGCGTGCTCGATGTCGGCGAGACCTGGACCTACACGGCGACCTTCGCCGTCGGCCAGGCCGACATCGACGCCGGCACCAGCCTGGTCAACACGGCTTCGGTCACCAGCACGCAGACACCGACCCCGGTCGATGCGTCGGCGACAACGACCATCAGCCAGGCTGGCTCGATGCAGGTGGTGAAGACCGTCAATCCGACGACAATCACCGGACCGGCGACGCTGAACTACACGATCACGGTGAAGAACACCGGCAACGTCTCGCTGAGCAATGTCAGCCCGGTCGACACGCTGCCAAACGGCACGACCGTCGCGCTCACCAATCCGAGTGGTGATACCAACGGCAACGGCAGGCTCGAGGTCGGCGAAACCTGGACCTACACCACGACCTATGCCGTCGATCAGGCGCAGATCAACGCCGGCACCGACCGCGTCAACAGCGTTGCCGTCACGGCAAACCCGCAGAGCGGGCCGGCGCTGTCGGGCAATTCCTCGGCCACGACAACCATCACCACGACGCCGAAGCTGACCGTCGCCAAGCGTGTCGACAAGACCTCGATTTCGGCGCCCGGCACGCTGACCTACACCATCGAGGTGCGCAACGCCGGCAACGTGTCGCTGACCGGTGTCAGCATCACCGATACGCTGGCGCCCGGCGCCCGGCCGATCGATCCCGGCTCGCCGGTCGAGAGCCTGTCGAACAACGGCGTGCTCGATGTCGGCGAAACCTGGACCTACACGGCGACCTTCGATGTCCTGCAGGCCGACATCGAAGCTGGCACCAGCCTGGTGAACACGGCTTCGGTCACCAGCACGCAGACACCGACCCCGCTCGATGCGTCGGCGACAACGACCATCAGCCAGGCGCCCGCCATGCTGGTCAAGAAGGCTGTCGACCGCCAGTCGATTTCCGCGCCCGGCACGCTGGCTTACACGATCACGGTCGAAAACACCGGCAACGTCTCGCTGAGCAGTGTCAACCCGGTCGATACGCTGCCGAACGGCACGACCGTCACGCTCGCCAGCCCGAGTGGTGACACCAACGGCAACAACCGGCTCGATGTCGGCGAGACCTGGACCTACACGACGACCTACGCCGTCGATCAGGCGCAGATCGACGCCGGCACCGACCGCGTCAACGCCGTCACGGTGACGGCAAATCCGCCGAGCGGCCCGGCACTGTCGGGCAGCTCCTCGGCGACGACGACCATCAGTGCGACGCCGAAGCTGACCGTTGCCAAGCGCGTCGACAAGACTTCCATTTCGGCACCCGGCACGCTGACCTACACCATCGACGTGCACAATGCCGGCAATGTCTCGCTGACCGGTGTCAGCGTGACCGACACGCTGGCACCCGGCGCGCGGCCGATCAATGTCGGTTCGCCCACCGAAAGCATTTCGACCAACAGCGTGCTAGAGGTCGGCGAGACTTGGACCTACACGGTGACCTTCGCCGTCAGCCAGGCCGACGTCGAGGCCGGCACCAGCCTGGTCAACACCGCTTCGGTCACCAGCCAGCAGACACCGACCCCCGTCAATGCGTCGGCGACCACGACCATCAGCCAGGCACCGGCGATGCAGGTCAAGAAGGAGGTCGACCGCCAGACGGTCACCGGGCCAGCGACGCTGACCTACACCATCACGGTCGAGAACACCGGCAACGTCTCGCTGAGCAATGTGAACCCGGTCGACACGCTGCCGAATGGCACGACGGTAACGCTTGCCAATCCGAGCGGAGACACCAACGGCAACGGCAAGCTCGATATCGACGAGATCTGGACCTACACCACGACCTACGCCGTCGACCAGGCGCAGATCAATGCCGGCACCGACCGCGTCAACTCCGTCACGGTAACGGCAAATCCGCCGAGCGGCGCGCCCGTATCGAAGACCGATACGGCGACGACGACAATCTCGCGCACGCCCGGCCTGACGCTGGTCAAGTCCGCCACCTCCGGCAACGGCTACACCGCTGTCGGCAATGTGGTGACCTACAGCTATCTCGTCACCAACAGCGGCAACACCACCATCACCAGCCCGATCAGCGTCGCCGACGACAAGATCACCGCACCGAACACGGTCAGCTGTCCGGCGCTTCCAGCCGGCGGGCTGGACCCGGACAAGACGCTGACCTGCACCGCCAGTTACAGCATCACCCAGGCCGACCTCAACGCGGGCAAGGTGACCAACATCGCGACCGCCACCGACGGCACCACCACCTCGCCGCCTTCCACGGTGACGGTCACCGCCGTGCAGACTCCGGCCCTGACGCTGGTCAAGAACGTGACGGCCGGTGATCCTTATGCCGCCGTCAACGATGTGGTCACCTACAGCTACGTCGTCACCAACAGCGGCAATGTCACCATCACCGAGCCGATCTCGGTGGACGACAACAAGATCACACCCGTCGCTTGCCCGGCCCTGCCGGCCGGGGGGCTGGAGCCGACCAGGACGCTGACCTGCACGGCCAGCTATACGGTCACCCAGGCGGACCTCAACGCCGGATCGGTGACCAACACCGCGACCGCCACCGACGGCGCGATCACCTCCTCGCCGGCCTCGAGGACGGTGAATGCAACGCAGCGGCCGACGCTGACCCTGGTCAAGACCGCGACCGTGCAGGACACCAACGGCAACGGGCGCACGGATGTTGGCGATACCATCGTCTACGCATTCCGGGTCGAGAACACCGGCAATGTCGTGCTGCGCAACGTCAAGATCACCGACACGCTGGTGGACATCGTGCTCACCGGCGGCCCGATCGCGACGCTGCAGCCGGCTGCCGTCGACACGACCACATTCAAGGCAACCTATCTGATCAAGCAGGCGGACCTCGACAATGGCTCCGTCGTCAACCAGGCGACCGCCAGCGGCGCCCCGCCGGCCGGCGGCACCGTAGACAGCCCGCCCAGTGCCGTGACCACGCCGCTGGTCTCGGCTGCGAGCCTGACGTTCAAGAAGACCGCCGGCAAGATCGTCGATGCCAACGGCAATGGTCGTACCGATCGCGGCGACACGGTGACCTACGACTTCCTTGTCACCAACACGGGCACCGTCACGCTGACGAACCTGAAGATCGATGACGCACGTATCGGCGTCGCCGGGCTCGCGGTCACACCAGCGACGCTTGCTCCGAGTGCCGCCGGCACCGCCACGGCCACCTATGCGCTGACGCAGGCCGATATCGACAGCGGTCGTGTCGTCAACCAGGCGACGGCGACAGGCACGCCGCCGAGCGGGCCTCCGGTGACCGCAACCTCCGATGACCCCACATTGCCTGGCGACAGCGATCCCACCGTCGTGTCGATCGACAACAAGCCGGCGCTGGTGCTGAAGAAAACGGCGGATGCGCTGCGCGACGACAATGGCGACGGCGTGGTCGGTGGCGAAGGCGACAAGATCACCTACCGTTATGAGGTGACCAACACCGGCAGCGCGACGCTGCGTGATGTCGCGCCGCTCGACGCTGGCCCGACCTTCAACGGGAAACCCGCCGCCAACAAGCTGTCGGCCTTCTCGCCGGCAAGCGTCGCCGTGCTGACCCCTGGTGCCGTGGCAACGTTCAGCGCCACCTATGTGCTGGGCACCGCCGACGTCGATTCCGCGGCCGGCATAGCAGACGGCGTGAAGAACACCGCCACGGGCGAAGCCTACGCCAATGGCGACCGCACTTCCGGCACGCGCATCGTCTCGCCTGCCAGCACCGCGCTGGTGGCGCTGCCGACCGGCAAACCCGGAACGCTGACGCTGGTCAAGCAGGCAGGGATCAGGCAGATCCGCATCGGCGAAAAGGCGCCCTTCGTCATCTCCGCCACCAATAACGAAGCGCGCAATGTCGGGCCGGTAACGATCGTCGACACCATCCCTGTCGGCTTCCGCTTCGTGCTCGGCTCCGCCTCCATCGACGGCACCGCGGTGATCCCTGAGGTCGCCGGCCGCCAGGTCATATTCAGGAACATCAATTTCGGCCCGAATGCCAAGGTGCAGATCCGCCTGCAGATGCTGGCGCTGAACACGGCCGGCCCGGGCCGGCACACCAACCGGGCGCTGGCAACCGACGAACGCGGCACCCCGCTGTCGGATGAAGCCTCGGCCTGGGTCGAGATCGTTGCCGAGCCTGTGTTCGATTGCGGCGACATCATCGGCAAGGTCTTCGACGACAAGAACGGCAATGGTTACCAGGACGAGGGCGAACCCGGCCTGCCCGGTGTGCGCGTGGTGACCGTCAGGGGGCTCCTGATCACCACCGATCAATACGGGCGCTTTCATGTCGCCTGCGCCGACCTGCCGGACAAGCGCATCGGCTCCAACTTCATCATGAAGCTCGATGAACGCACCTTGCCCAGCGGCTATCGGCTGACGACCGAGAATCCGCGCGTGGTGCGCCTGACCGCCGGCAAGATGACGAAGCTCAACTTCGGCGCCCGCATCGGCCGGGTGGTGCGCCTCGACCTGAAGGACGAGGCGTTCCAGCGCGGCTCCACCGCACTCGATCCGAAATGGCAGAAAGGGCTCGATCAGCTGATCGCCGTCCTGGCCAGGGAGCAGTCGGTGCTGCGCCTGAGCTACATCGAACCGGGTGCCGACGAGCAGCTCGCCCGCAGCCGCGTCCAGCAACTGGAGAAGGAGATTTCGCAACGTTGGTCGGCCGTCGACGGCCGCTACAGGCTCGAAATCGAAACACGCATAGAGACCGGCCGATGAAAGCAGCCCGCCACCCCCACATCCAGTCCGGGCTGCGCAAGGCTGGCATCGATGCCGCCGCGCGTGCCGGCCTCCTGCTGGCCAGCTGTGCCTTCGTCATACCTGCAGGCGGTATCGCGCTTGCCCAGAGTGCCTGCCTGGACAGCGGATGCGAACCCGCCATCCGCGGCAAGGTGCTGGACGACAGTTCCAGCGAGACGGTCGCGCCCGGCAGCAACACCGAAGCCGAGAAGCCGGGTGAGCAGGGCAACATCCCGTTCTCGATCAGCGTCGACGGAGAGCAGGTCGACCGCAGTTCCGCGCAGCAGGGCAAGGAAGCGGGTCCTCGGGCAGACAAGGACAATCGCAAGGGACCGCGGCCGTCGGGCAAGTCGGTGGACGCCCAGCGAAAGGCCGATGTCGGACTCAACGCCGTCGATATCCAGGTCAAGTATGACGGGCTGGAGAGCCGCCCCACCCTCAACATCTCCACCACGCCGATCCGCCGCGTCTACAAGGCTGGCGAGCGCATCGACTTCCTGGCCACCGCCAACTATCCGGCCTTCATCGACCGGTCGGAGATCCGTATCTACCGCACGAACAAGCGGGAAGGGGAGCCGGCGCAGGCCGTGATCCCCGTCGCCATCAATGGCGAGGGGAACTGGGTCATGCCGGACGAGCGTGACCCCGACACCGGCAAGGAAGTCGGCTATTTCTACGTGTTGCGTGTCTACGACGCGCAAGGCCGCTACGACGAGACGGTGCCGCTGACCATCGCCCGCACCGATGCCGACCTGAAGCCGGCGGCGCCGCGCGAGGCGACCGCGCCGGGCATGGGCGAGGATCGCACGGCGCTGCGCAATATCCCGATCCGGGGTGGTGCCGTCACCGTGTACGGACGCAACGTGCCGTCCGGCCATCAGGTCGTGGCGCTGGGCGAGACGATCCCCGTCGATCCGAAGCAGGCCTTCGTCGTGCAGCGCATCCTGCCGCCCGGCGAACATGACGTCGATGTTGCCGTGCGTGGTGGTGCCAAGACCGGCGCGCTGAATTTCAGCCGCCAGATCAACATCCCCAACAATGACTGGTTCTATGTCGCGCTCGCCGACCTCACCGTGGGCAAGCGCTCGGGCGATGCCCAGATCGAGGACGTGCGGCCTGGCGAATACGACAAGGTCTATACCAACGGACGGCTGGCCTTCTATCTGAAGGGCAAGATCCAGGGCAAATACCTGCTGACCGCTGCCGGCGACACCGGCAACGACAAGTTCGAGAACATGTTCAAGGGACTGGATTCGAAGGATCCGCGCCAGTTGCTGCGCCGTCTCGATCCCGATGACTACTATCCCGTCTATGGCGACGATTCGACGGCGATCGAAGATGCTCCCACCAAGGGCAAGTTCTATGTCCGCCTCCAGCGTGGCGACAGCCATGTCATGTGGGGCAATTACAAGACCAGCATCACCGGCACGGAATTCATCCGCTCCGAGCGCGGCCTCTACGGCGCCAACGCCGTCTACCGTTCGGAGGAGACGACAAGCTTCGGCGAACGCAGGACCGAGGCCACCGTCTATGCCGCCCAGCCCGACACGCTGCCACAGCGCGATGAATTCCTGGGCAGCGGTTCCTTCTACTGGATGAAGCACCAGGACATCACCATCGGCTCGGAAACCATCACGCTCGAGATCCGTGATGCCGTGACCGGCCGGGTGGTGGAACGGCGCAACCTGCGCTACGGCGACGACTATTCGTTCGACTACATGCAGGGCACGCTGCTTTTGACGCGGCCGATCTTTGCCACGACCGGCACCAGCGATCCGGTGCGCGACGGGACGCTCGGCGGCAACAAGGCCTACATCATCTCCCAGTACCAATACACGCCGGCCGTCGGCGAGGTCGACGGCTATGTCTATGGCGGCCGTGGCCAGCACTGGATCAACGACAAGGTCCGCGTCGGCGTGACCGGCATGGACGAGAATACCGGCGAGGCGCACCAGCGCGCCTATGGCGCCGACATCAAGCTGCGCCAGTCGGACCGCACCTTCCTCGAAGCCGAGGTTGCGCATTCCAGGGGGCCGGGGTTCGGCACCTCGCGCTCGGTCGACGGCGGCCTCTCCATCGAGGACATTCCCTCCACCGGATCGCGGGACCATTCGGCGATGGCCTGGCGCATGCGCGGACAGGCGGCGGTGGACGAGCTGTTTGGCGGCGGCCCGAAAGGTGTCGTCGGCGGCTATTTCGAAAAGAAGGACGACGGCTTCTCGACGCTGTCCGAGCAGGTGGACGGCAACGAGCGCAGCTGGGGCGCCTTCGCCGATGTCGCCGTCAACAAGGATGTCGGGGTGAAAGTCACCTACGACGACTACCGGGTCGACGACTACAATCGCTATGTCGCGCCGCTTTCGGGCATTGATGACCCCGCGTTGAGGTCACGTTCCAAGCGCAAGGGCGAAGGCGTGCTGAGCTGGCAGTGGGACGAGTACTGGAAGGTTTCGTTCGGCGTCACCTATACCGAACTGTCGGACCCGTTGCGGGCGCGGGGTTCGGGTTACCGTTCCGGCTACAATGGGGACAGGGTGGACGGCGGCGTGCGTGTCGAATACCGGCCCGACAGCGAGCAGATGTATTATGCCTTCGGCCAGGGAACGATCAGCCGTTCCGGCGACATCGACCGCAACGACCGCTTCGGCGTCGGCACCGAATACAAGCTGACCGAGAAGATCGGCCTCAACGGCGAGATTTCCTACGGTACCGATGGTGTTGGCGGCCTGGCCGCCATCACATACAACCCCACCGCCGACGACCAGTATTACATCGGCTACAGGCTCGACCCCACTCGCGCCTTCGATCTCGATCGCAACTACGATCTGATCGGCAGCGACAGCGGCCAGATCGTCGGAGGCGTCAAGCGCAAGATCAACGACACCTTGTCGGCATTCTCCGAAGACAGCTACGACATGTTCGGCAGTCGGCGCTCGCTGAACCAGACCTATGGCGTCATCTACACGCCCGACGCGATGTGGACCGTCAACGCCTCCTTCGAGGCCGGCCGGGTCGAGGATGACGGGATCTATGCCGTCCTCGACCAGAACGGCAAGGAGACCGGCCAGTACCAGCGGCGCGACAGTTTCAACCGCAGGGCGGTGTCGATGTCACTCGGCTACAATGACGAGGAGGCGGGCATTACCGGCCGCCTGCGCGGCGAGGCCCGCTTCGACAGTTCCAGCACCGGCCGCGGCGACGTCAACACCTATCTCTTCGCTGCCGGCCTGTCGTGGAAGACGGATCCGAACTGGCGCGTGCTTGCCAATGTGGAGGGCGTCTGGTCGGCGTCGGGCAATTGCGACGCCAGCATCATCGCCAACAACTGCATCAACTCCTTCCGCGATGGCGACTATGTCGAGGCATCGCTCGGTTACGCCTACCGCCCCGTCGACAACGACAGGCTGAACGCGCTGTTCAAATACACCTGGCTCTATGACCTGCCTGGCAACGATCAGGTCAGCGCCGTGACGGGCGACCGTTTCGGGCCCTTGCAGCGCAGCCACATAATGTCTGCGGACTTCACCTACGATCTCGTGCCATGGCTCTCAATCGGCGGCAAATACGGCTTCCGCATCGGCGACGTGCGGTACCGCGAGCGTGTCAGCGGCAACAACGTCGCCATCGACGATGGCTGGCAACGGTCATCGGCGCATCTCGGCATCGTCCGCGCCGACCTGCACATCGTGAAGCAATGGGATGCGCTGGTCGAGGCACGCGCCCTGGCGATGCCGGAAGCCGACACGGTCGATTATGGCGCGCTCGTCGCGCTCTACCGTCATGTCGGGGAGAACTTCAAGGTCGGCGTGGGCTACAATTTCGGCCGGTTCTCCGACGACCTTCGCGACCTCACGCTCGACGACAGGGGTGTGTTCCTCAACGTCGTCGGCAAGTTCTGAGGCGGCTGATAGAGGCCGCCGGCTCGCCTCGTTTGTCTTCAATCGGGCAGATATGCCGACGCGCCTGCAGCGATGATATCTTCCTCGCTGAGCGTGCGATGCCAGTGCGAATAGAAGACCTGGCGTTCGCGCGGCAGGTTCACGTCGTTGCGCAGGTATCGGTGGATCTGGCGAAAGGCCTTGTGCTCGCAGCCGCCCCAGAAGAACGAATCCTGTCGATCGGAAGGCCAAGTCACCGAGCGGACCGCATCGATGAGGAGACGTGTCGTTCCCGGCTCTGCGCCTCGACGGTCGAGCCATCGAAGCTGGATGCCCGCCGGGTGGGCAAGCAGCAGTTTTTCGCTCGTTCCGCCGATCTCGACAAACGCGACGCCTTGGGCCTTGCCGTCGAGGTTTTCGAGGATACGAGCGATGCCTGGCAGTCCTGTCTCGTCTCCGGCAAGCACATAGAAGCCAGCGGGCCTCGGACCGTCGGCGGCGGGACCGACAATACCGACGAGATCGCCCGCTGACGCTGCGATGGCCCACCGCGTCGCGGGTCCTGCACGGTCGTGCAGAGCGAAGTCGATGGTGAGTTCGCCTTTTGGAACGTCGATCGAACGGATGGTGTAGACGCGCGTGTCGAGCTTGCGCTGCTGCGGCCATACGATGTGACCGCGGTCGTCGATGCTCGGCCATTGCGGCGAGGCGACCTCTTTCGGCTGGAAGATCAGACGGCAATGGAGCTGGTCGTTCCGGTCGAAACGGGAAAGATCATCTCCCTCGAAGACGATCCTCAGCATGTGCGGGGTAAGCGGCATTGTCTGCCTGACACGCAGGATGCGCAGGTCTTCCAGCGGCGTCAGCCCGGCTTCATCGCCGGCCCATTCGAAATGCAACGCCTCGCCGGCGGCGATGAAGGAGATCGGTCCGACCAGCGCATGTTTCAACCGGTTGAGCGCATGGCGGTTGTCGGTTTCAACCGACAGGCGCAGTTGGCCGGCGGTCGCTTCGAGAAAGCCGAAGCCATATGGCGATCGGAATTCGAAGCGGCCGCCGCGTTGCTGAACGGTGATGTCGTGCGTCGCGATCGATGCCAGAATGGGTTCGAGAAACGCCTCGACCTTTGGAAAAGGCGTCGCGGCGGTTGCCGTGTACCGGCGTTTGCGGGGAGCCGACACGATCCTAATCTCGCAAGGAGGCCCAGAGCGGCCCCCTGATCGGCGTGGAGAGGAAACGCTGGTTGATCTCGGCCAGGGTCGCCGCCGGGTCGATGTCGCTGCACCGTTCCGGAAGCAGCCACTTCGCCGCCTGTTCGACGAACAGGATGTTGAAGGGCGGGATGGAGATAAGCCCGCTCCAGATGCCGTGGACACGTCCGTTGCGCACGCTGGACAGCTGGTCGAAACCCGTCCGTGCGATCAGCCGTTGCAGGCCCTCTTTGCCTTGCGCGGCCGTGAAGCCTGGGCCGATCGACGGACGCCCGCCGGCCGACCACCCGCCGCCGGAGGCGATGTAGACATCGCTTGGCGTCGACACGAGATATTCGAGATCGAGCTTCTGGAACCAGGGCGCGGTCACGCCAGGCAGCGTTCTGCCGCCGGCAAGTTCGAGCAGTTCACCCCAGACCTTGCTGCCGGCTGCCCAGCAGCAGTCGTCGACGGTGGACTGGACCTCCAGATAGGTGGTGACCGGAGCCGCGCCTGCCACGCAAGACACGACCCGCGTCAGATGCGCGTCGACAAACGCCGTGTAGCTGGCCGCCTTGTCAGCAGCGCCCAGCACTTCGCCCCACATGCGCATCTGTTCGTGAAAATCGGCAACCACCCCTCTGGCCCGCTCGCTGGACGCGTTGCTGGAGAGATCGCTGAAGATGACGGGAACACCGGCGCTCTCCAGGCGCTCGACCAGAAGGTCCTTGTCGCCCTGTGGGGCCATGTACAGATTGGCCACGACAAGGTCGGGCGTCAGGCTGATCAATCCCTCGAACGAAATCGTGTCGGGCGTCTGCTTGCCGACGACGGGGATTTGACGCTTACGCTCGATCCCATCCCTGACGACGTCGCTGTCGATGCGATCGACGGCTGCCCAGCCCACGACGAGCGCGGCCGGATCCGGATGCAGCAGCGACATGCTGACGATATCGCGGGCTTCCAGCAGGATGATGCGCCTGGGGGTGGCCGGCAGCCGGACCTTGCGGCCGGCCATGTCGGTGACGATGAGCGGTTCCGAGGCGCGGGCCGGCAGGGCCGCCGCCAGCCCTCCCAGCAGCAGGCCTCCGCAGAACATGCGCCTGTCGATCACACTCACCATTTGTAGTTCAGGCCTGCCAGGACTTCGCGGCCATTGCCATACTGGCAATAGATGTTCGAACTGCAGCTCGAATAATACTGCTTGTTGAACAGGTTGGTGATGTTCAGCGTGCCCTGCAGCCCCTTGAGGTTGGGGTTCTTCGCGCCGAAGTCATAGCGGAGCGCGGCATCGACCAGCGTGTAGCCATCGGCCTTCACCACATTGGCATTGTCGGCATAGCTCGGGCCGACGAAGCGTAGCCCGCCGCCGACCGACAGGCCCTGGAGAGCGTCGGCATCGAAGCTGTAGTTCGCCCAGAGCGAACCGTAATAGTCCGGCACCGCCTGGGGCCGCTTGCCGATATTTGCCGGGACGGCCGCCTTGCTGACCTTCGTGTCGAGCAGGGTCAGCGCACCGATCAGTTCGAGGTTGTCGGTGACATTGCCCCTGGCTTCGAACTCGAGGCCGCGCGAGTGGATTTCGCCTTCCTGGACATTGAAGCCGAATGTGTCGGGCACGAGCGCATCCTGCTGCCGGATATCGAAGGCAGAGACCGTGAACAGCGCGTCGAGCCCGGCAGGCTGGTATTTCACGCCGATCTCGTATTGCTGTGCCTTGCTCGGTACGAAGGGTGCACCTTTGGCCGTGACGCCGACATTCGGTTCGAAGGAGGTGGAATAGCTCACATAGGGGGCGATGCCGTTGTCGAACAGATAGAGCAGGCCGGCGCGATAGCTTGTGGCGCCGCTCGATTGTTCTGACGATGTCCGCGCCAGCCGGTTGTCGGTCTCCTGCCGCGTCCAGTCATGGCGCACGCCGACCACCGCACGGAAACCGCCAAAGCTCATCTGGTCCTGGACGTAGACGCCGGTCTGTCGCAGCGTCTGCCCGTTGTTGATGATCGTCGCGAGCGGGCCGATCGGCTGGCCGTAGATGGGATTGACCACATCGAGCGACGGTGCTGCACCGAAACGGTATTCCCAGTCACTCGTTGAATTCTGGTGGTCGATGCCGGTCAGGAGCGTGTGCTGCACGGCGGCGGTATCGAAATGCAGTTCCGCCTGGTTGTCGAGCGACAGACCACCGACATCCTCGATCGAGCGCAGGGCATGGCGTGGGATGACCCCGTTCGCGCCCAGCGGCCCCGACATCTGCAGGGAGCTGAAATCCGTGTCCACGTGGAAATAGCGCAGGGCGGAGCGGACGGTCACGGTCTCGTTGAAACGATGCTCCAGGCGATAGCCGATGCCGTATTGTTCCCGCTTGAAGGAATCGAAGGAAGGATCACCGATGTTCAGCTTCGAATTGAGGTAGGGCCGGTAGGCCTGGGGAGCCAGGAACCCCGGATAGAGCGAATTGAAATACCCGCCTTCCGGGTCGTTCTGGTAATATCCCGATATCGTCAGGGTCGTGTCGGCATCGGGTTGCCAGGTTACCGCAGGGGCGATGGCGAGGCGCTTTTCGTCGACATCGTCATAGCGGGTGCCGGACAGGCGTCCGACCGCACTGAACCCATATTGCAGCGTTCCATCCGCGTTCAGGGCGCCCCGCGAGGTCAGCCCGCTCTGCACGCGGCCATGTGTGCCGCCCTCGATGCGGATCTCGTTGGACGGTTGCGCCGACGGCATGCGGCTGGCCTGGTTGACGAGGCCGCCCGGGCTCACCTGCCCGTAGAGAAGCGCCGATGGCCCCTTGAGCACGTCGATCCGGTCGAGCAGGTACGGGTCGATGGAAGGCTGGGCGAATGCCTGTCCGCGCGGCAGCTTCAGCCCGTCGAGATAGTTGACGTAGCTCGTCGCGGTGCCGAAGGCGCCGAAGCCGCGCAGGAAGATCGAATCGTAGCGGGAATTCGAATCGCGGTCCGACAGCACGCCGGTCGTGTAGCGCAGCGCCTCGCCGACCGTGCGCGGGTTTTGCTCCTCGATCTGCTTGCGGGTGATCGTCGTCACCGATTGCGGGGTTTCCGCAACCGGCGTTCCGGTCTTTGTCGCGGTCGATGTGTTCTTCTGCAGGATGCGGTCGGCCGAGGTTGATCCGGACCGTCCTTCCAGGACGATCTTTTCCAATTGCGTCGCCGGTTCCTGGGCGAGTGCACCCCCCGAGAGGACCAAAAGAGAGGTCGTCCCCAGAAGCGCCGCCCTGCATGCACCAAAAGCCATTTGCCCCGCTCTTTCCCTTCGCCCGAGTTGTCATGGCCGATAACAAAAACGGGACGTAATCGTCCAGTTTAATTTCATGACTGTAGCACTCAACTTATTTGCTGTTGCACAATCGCAACGGAACGGTTGCGTTTGGTTTCCGGGCAAAGCTAGATAGGTGATAAACGTCGGTGGCCCCACCAACCTCGTACAGGCAGGAACATGGCGTCTGCGCAGTCTGAGATGAAGAATCCCGGAACGGTGGAACCTGCTGCGGGAACGGGCTCATCGTCCGTTGTCGGCAAGTCGAAGGGTGGCCGTCCTTCGAGGGAAGCGCAGGCGGCGCTCAATCGACGGATATTGGAGAGTGCTGCCGAACTGTTTGCGGTTCAGGGCTTTGCGGCCACCACGATGGAACAGGTGGCCTCGGTCTGCGGAGCGGGCAAGGATACGATCTATCGCCGCTATTCCTCGAAGTCCGCATTGTTCAAGGCCTTGATGGAGGGGCTGCAGGCTGAGGTCCTGTCCGAACTCGATGCGCAGATGGACGCAGGTCCGCGAGATGCCCGGGATCGCCTCAAACGTTTTGCGCGCGCGCTTCTGTCGATCAATCTGCGGCCCCAGATGATCGCCCTGAACCGTGTCGCGTTGGGCGAGGCCGTGACTCTCGGCGGAGTAAAGCCGACGTCAACGATCGAAGATCCGATCATGAAGCGGTTTGCCTTGCTCGTGAAGCAGGCTCAGGCCGAGGGCGCCTTGAAACGCGGGGCCACGCTCTTCATCGCTGAGCAGCTTCTTTATGCGACCTCCATCAGGCCGCTGATCTCGGAGATGCTGGGAGAAGGCAGGTTCTCCGATCCGGCCGAGCAGGAACGCTACTTCAGTCAGGCCTGGAAGCTGTTCCTGGAGGGGGCTCTCGGAGCCGGGGGGCAGGCATAGCCCGCGCCGGCTCCGCCGACACGTCGGCTACTCGGCGGAACGGTTCTCCTGCCAGCCGCGGTCGATAGCCTGTCCGGCGATCCACAGGGCGACAAGTGTGCAGATGGCGCCGGAGAGCAGGTAGGCGCCGGCCGAGATCAGGCCGAAATTGGCTGAAAGCAGCAGGGCGGCCAGCGGTGCGAAACCTGCGCCGAACATCCAGGCGAGGTCGGATGTGATGGCCGAGCCGGTATAGCGATAGCGGCGCGAGAAACGTGATGCCACCACGCCGGAGGACTGGCCGAAGGACAGGCCGAGCAGGATGAAGCCCAGCACCATGAAGGCGATTTCGCCTGCGGTGCCGCCGTCGAGAAGCTGCGGCGCGAAGCCGCTGAAGGCGGCGATGGCGATGGCCGTGCTGAACAGCAGCGAGCGCCTGCCGATGCGGTCGGCAATCAGGCCTGAGGCGACGATCGCCAGCAGGCCGAACACCGCGCTGCCCGCCTCGATCAGCAGGAAGCGTCCCGGCCCTTCCTTGGTGAACAGGAAGACCCAGGACAGTGGGAACACCGTGACCATATGGAACAGGGCGAAGCTCGCCAGCGGCACGAACGCGCCGATGCCGACGACACGGCCCTCGGCCTTGAGCGTCTCGCGGACACGTGTCGGCTGCAGTTCGCCGTTCTCGAACAGGCGGGTGAATTCCGGCGTTACCACAAGGCGCAACCTGGCGAACAGCGCGACGACATTGATGGCGAAGGCGACGAAGAACGGATAACGCCAGCCCCAGCCGAAGAAGTCCTCGGCCGACAGGTTGAGGACGAAGAAGGCGAACAGCGTGCTGGCCACGATCAGCCCGATCGGGGCACCGAGCTGCGGCACCATCGCATAGAGGCCGCGCCTGTGCTCGGGCGCGTTGAGCGACAGAAGCGACGGCAGTCCGTCCCAGGTGCCGCCCCAGGCGATACCCTGGCCGATGCGCGCCAGCGCCAGCAGCCAGGCCGAGGCCGCGCCGATGGTGGCGTAGCCTGGCAGGAAGGCGATGGCCACGGTCGAGGTGCCGAGCAGCAGCAGCGCGACGGTCAGCTTGGCGCTGCGGCCATAGCGGCGGTCGACGGCCATGAACAGCACCGTGCCGAGCGGCCTGGTCAGGAAGGCGAGCGCGAAGATGGCGAAGGAATAGGCGGTCGCCGTCAGCGGATCGGTGTTCGGAAACACCAGTTTCGGGAACACGATCACCGAGGCGATGGCATAGACGAAGAAGTCGAAGAACTCGGACGTCCGGCCGATGACGACGCCGACGGCGATGTCGCCGGGATTGACGCCGTGGTGGTCGGATACGCTGCGCGCGTCGCGTTCGGCTTGTGTGGCTTCAGTCATCCCTGCGGTGCCGTCCCAATGCTGAAGCATGACCCCGAACCGAAGGTCAGCAAAGCAAAAAGTTGCAGACTTTTCGGACAAGAATCATGCGGCAAAAAAAACCAAGAGGCAGTGCGGAATTCATTCCGCTCTGCCGGCCACGGAGACATGCCGCGGTGCACCTAAAATCTTGATGCATCGCACTCGCCGGGGGGATTGGACAAATTGTCCAATGTCGTGGCCGTGTCCGGCTCGGCTACTCCATCATCTATCTTGCAGTGCACAATGACGGGCGGACGCTTTCATGTCCACACATTGGTTCTCTTCACACAGACCCCCTTTGCATAGATTGGGGCGCAGGCTCGCCAGCCTGCTGATCCTGCCACTGGCGGTGATTCTCAGCGGCTGCGATTTCGTGGTGCTGGCGCCCGCGGGCGACATTGCCGCGCAGCAGCGCGACCTGCTGGTGGTGTCGACCTTGCTGATGCTGATCATCATCGTGCCGGTGATGCTGCTGATCGTGCTCTTTGCCTGGCGCTACCGCCAGTCCAACGCGTCGGCCACCTACGCACCCGACTGGGATCACTCCACCAAGCTGGAGCTCGTCATCTGGGCAGCACCGCTGCTCATCATCATCTGCCTTGGCGCGCTGACATGGCTCGGCACCCATCTGCTCGATCCGTACCGCCGTCTTGACCGCATCGCGCCCGGACAGCCGGTGACCGAAGAGCATCGGCCGCTCAGGGTCGAGGTCGTGTCGCTCGACTGGAAGTGGCTTTTCATCTACCCCGAATACGGTGTCGCCACGGTCAACGAGATGGCTGCACCGGTCGGCAGGCCGATCGATTTCCGCATCACCTCGTCCGGCGTGATGAACTCCTTCTACATCCCGGCGCTCGCCGGCATGATCTATTCCATGCCCGGCATGGAGACCAAGCTGCACGCCGTCATCAACCACGAGGGCAGCTACAAGGGCTTCTCGGCGAACTACAGTGGCGCTGGCTTTTCCGGCATGCGCTTCGATTTCCATGGCCAGTCCGACGCCGGTTTCGACCAGTGGGTGGCAAAGGCCAAGGCAGCCGGCCAGACGCTGGACAGGGCCAACTACCTGGAGCTGGAGCGGCCGAGCGAGAACGAGCCGGTACGCCGCTACGGCGCGGTCGATCCCAACCTCTACCAGGCCATCCTCAACATGTGTGTCGAGCGCGGCAAGATGTGCATGAACGAGATGATGTCGATCAACGCCAAGGGTGGGCTCGGCCTCGAGGGCGCCTACAACACCTTGCCGCTCGAATACGACAAGTTCGCCCGGCGCGGCTCGATCCTCGGGCCCAGGCCAACCTATGTCGCCACCATCTGCACGGCCGAGGAAGCCGAAGCAGCGTTCCGCGCGGCGCGTGCCGCTGGCGACGACGCCATTGGTCCCAAGGACCATTCTCCGCTCCGCGGTGCCGGCCTGCTCCGGCCGTGGACGCGCCCCGAACTGCCCGGCGTGATGTCGCAAGTCGACATCCCCGCACTTTCTTCAAGGCTTTGACGTCATGGCTGTCCCGCAAAACGTGGAAACCACATTCCTTTTCGGACGCCTGACCTGGGAAGCATTCCCGCTGCACGAACCCATCGTCGTCGCGACGTTCGCGGTCGTGGCGCTGGGCGGTGTGGCGCTGCTTGCCACACTCACCTGGTTCCGGCTCTGGGGCTATCTGTGGCGCGAGTGGTTCACCTCGGTCGACCACAAGAAGATCGGCATCATGTACATGGTGCTGGGCATCGTCATGCTGCTGCGCGGCTTCGCCGACGCCATCATGATGCGCCTGCAGCAGGCGATGGCCTTCAACGGTTCCGAGGGCTATCTCAACGCCCATCACTACGACCAGATCTTCACCGCGCACGGCGTCATCATGATCTTCTTCGTGGCGATGCCGCTGGTCACCGGCCTGATGAACTATGTCGTGCCGCTGCAGATCGGCGCGCGCGACGTGTCGTTCCCGTTCCTCAACAATTTCAGCTTCTGGATGACGGTCGGCGGCGCGGTTCTGGTGATGGCGTCGCTGTTCGTCGGCGAGTTCGCGCAGACCGGCTGGCTCGCCTATCCGCCGCTCTCCAACATCGGTTACAGTCCGTGGGTCGGCGTCGACTATTACATATGGGGGCTGCAGGTCGCCGGCGTCGGCACGACGCTGTCGGGCATCAACCTGGTGTGCACCATCGTCAAGATGCGCGCACCCGGCATGTCGCTGATGAAGATGCCGGTCTTCACCTGGACCTCGCTCTGCACCAACGTGCTGATCGTCGCCTCGTTCCCGGTGCTGACGGCCGTGCTGGCGCTGCTGTCGCTCGACCGCTATGTCGGCACCAACTTCTTCACCAACGACTTCGGCGGCAACCCGATGATGTATGTGAACCTCATCTGGATATGGGGTCACCCGGAAGTCTACATCCTCATCCTGCCGCTGTTCGGCGTCTTCTCGGAAGTGACCTCGACCTTCTCCGGCAAGCGGCTCTTCGGCTACACCTCGATGGTCTACGCCACCGTCGTCATCACCGTCCTGTCCTATCTGGTGTGGCTGCACCACTTCTTCACCATGGGTTCGGGCGCCAGCGTCAACTCGTTCTTCGGCATCACCACGATGATCATCTCGATCCCGACGGGCGCCAAGATATTCAACTGGCTCTTCACCATGTATCGCGGCCGCATCCGCTTCGACCTGCCGATGATGTGGACGGTGGCCTTCATGCTGACCTTCACGGTCGGCGGCATGACCGGCGTGCTGCTGGCGGTTCCGCCGGCCGACTTCGTGCTGCACAACAGCCTGTTCCTGATCGCGCATTTCCACAACGTCATCATCGGCGGCGTGCTGTTCGGCCTGTTCGCCGGCATCGCCTACTGGTGGCCGAAGGCCTTCGGCTTTAAGCTCGATCCGTTCTGGGGCAAGGTGTCGTTCTGGTGCTGGGTGGTCGGTTTCTGGCTCGCCTTCATGCCGCTCTACATCCTTGGCCTGATGGGCGTCACCCGCCGCATGCGCGTGTTCGACGATCCGTCGCTGCAGATCTGGTTCATCATCGCCGGCCTGGGCGCTGCCCTGATCGCGGTCGGCATCGCCGCCATGCTGCTGCAGTTCTTCGTCTCGATCATGCGGCGCGAGAAGCTCGCCGACGACACCGGCGATCCCTGGGATGGCCGCACGCTCGAATGGTCGACCTCGTCGCCGCCGCCGGCCTACAACTTCGCCTTCACGCCGGTCGTGCATGACAACGACGCCTGGTGGGACATGAAGAAGCGCGGCTATAGCCGGCCGCTTTCCGGCTATCGCCCGATCCACATGCCGAAGAACACCGGCACCGGCGTCATCCTGGCGGCGCTCAGCACCATCGTCGGCTTCGCGCTGATCTGGTACATCTGGTGGCTGGCGGCGGTGGGCTTCTTCGCCCTGCTGGTGACGGCAATCGGCCACACCTTCAACTACCACCGCGACTTCCACATTCCTGCCGAGGAAGTCACCCGCACGGAAGAGGCGAGAACCCAGCTTCTGGCGGTGCGGTCGTGAGCGCCGTCGTGGCAACGGCCGCCGAAAAAGCCGTTCCGACCTTCTATGTGAAGGATGAGCACGACCACGCCGAGGGCGGCAGCACCATGCTCGGCTTCTGGATCTACCTGATGAGCGACTGCCTCATCTTCGCGATCCTGTTCGCCGTCTATGGCGTGCTCGGCACCAACTATGCCGCCGGTCCGGCGCCAAAGGACCTGTTCGACCTGTCGTTGGTGGCGCTCAACACCACGATGCTTTTGCTGTCGTCGATCACCTATGGCTTCGCCATGCTGTCGATGGAGAAGAACCGTGTCGCCGCCACGCAAGCCTGGCTTGCCGTGACCGGCCTGTTCGGCCTCGCCTTCCTCGGCATCGAACTGTACGAATTCGCCCATATGATCCATGAGGGGGCGACCCCGCAGCGCAGCGGCTTCCTGTCGGCCTTCTTCACGCTGGTCGGTACGCACGGGCTGCATGTCACCTTCGGCATCATCTGGCTGGTGACGCTGATGATCCAGGTCAGCCAGCGCGGCCTGATCGCCGCCAACCGCCGCCGCCTGATGTGCCTCTCGATGTTCTGGCACTTCCTCGACGTGATCTGGATCGGCGTCTTCACCTTCGTCTATCTGATGGGAATGCTGCGATGAGCGCAAACCACGAGACCGCCGCCGCCACCCATGATGCCAACCAAGCGCATGACGTCCACCACGCGCATGACGAGGGCCATGGCCATGCCTCGCTGAAAGGCTACCTGACCGGCTTCGTCCTGTCCGTCATCCTGACGGCGATCCCGTTCTGGCTGGTGATGACCGGGGCGATCGAGAACAAGCAGGCCGCCGCCATCGTCATCATGGTGTTCGCGGTCGTGCAGATCGTCGTGCACATGATCTACTTCCTGCACATGAACTCGTCGTCGGAAGGCGGCTGGTCGATGCTGGCGATGATGTTCACCATCATCGTGGTGGTGATCGTGCTCACCGGTTCGCTGTGGGTGATGTATCATCTCAACACGAACATGATGCCTGGGCTGCACGAAATGAGCGAGATGCCGTGAGCGCCGGCGAGGGCGCAGGGGGAACCAACGTCGGCAGCAGGGGATCGAGAGAGGAGAGGGCCAGCCGCCCTCGCCGCTCGCCCGTCATCCGTTTCGTGCTCCTCGCGCTTTCGCTGCTCTGCATCGCCATCCTGGTCGGCCTCGGCATCTGGCAGGTCGAGCGGCGGGAATGGAAGCTGGACCTCATCGCCCGTGTCGAACAGCGCATCCATGCGCCGGCGGTTGCAGTGCCGGGGCCTGCCGAATGGAGCGCGGTCGCCGCGCAAAGCCATGAATACAGCCGAGTGCGCCTGAGTGGCTCCTATCTCAACGATCGCGAGACGTTCACGCAGGCGGTGACGGCTTTGGGCGGGGGCTTCTGGGTGATGACGCCGTTCCGGACCGACGAGGGTTTCATCGTCCTGGTCAATCGCGGTTTCGTGCCGCCTGATCGCAAGGCTGTTGCCACACGGCGGGCCGACCTCGTCGAAGGCACCACCACCGTCACCGGCCTGTTGCGCATCAGCGAGCCGGGCGGCGGCTTCCTGCGCGAGAACGATCCGAACCATGATCGCTGGTATTCGCGCGATGTCGCCGCCATCGCTGCCGCGCGCGGCCTTGCCGGTGCCGCCCCCTTCTTCGTCGACGCGGATGCGATCGCCGGTGATGCCTGGCCGCGCGGCGGCATGACGGTTGTCAGCTTCCGCAACAGCCATCTCGTCTATGCGCTGACATGGTTCGGCCTCGCCGCCATGCTTTCGGCTGCATTGGGCTTTGTCCTGCTGCGCGGCCGGCATCACGCCGCCGATCGGAAGCGCCGATGACCTTGACGCCGCCGCCACGCTGGAAGACACACGTCCCGACCGGATCCGCGAAAAGCGGAAACGTTCTGGGGAGGACGATCATTTTCAATCCGGACGCCACCAACAGGAAGAACCTTCTTCTGTTGATCCAGCTGCGCTGGCTCGCCGTCGCCGGACAGGTGATCACCATCGCGGCCATCGAATGGGGCTTCGGCATCGACCTGCCGCTGCCGGAGATGGCTGCCGTCGTGCTGTCGCTGGTCGGCCTCAACCTGGCCAGCCTGCTGTTCCTGCGCATGGCCAGGCCGGTGTCGAACGGCGTCCTGTTCGCATCGCTGCTGCTCGACATGACCGCGCTGACGGCGCAGCTCTACCTCAGCGGCGGCGCCTCCAATCCCTTTGTTTCGCTGTACCTGCTGCAGATCACCCTCGGCGCGGTTCTGCTGGCGCCCTGGTCGACATGGGTGCTCGTCGCTGCCGCCTCGCTCTGTTTCGTGCTTCTGACGATGGTGTTCCTGCCGATCGAGATGTCGCATCACGGCGGCGATCTGCTCGACCTGCACATCCGCGGCATGTTTGTCTGCTTCATCCTGGCGGCCGGGCTGATCGTGCTGTTCATGACCCGCATCAACCGCAACCTGCGCGAACGCGATGCCTATCTGGCGGACCTGCGCCAGCAGTCGGCCGAGGAGGATCACATCGTTCGCATGGGCCTGCTGGCCTCGGGCGCGGCGCATGAACTCGGTACCCCGCTCTCCACCATCTCGGTGCTGCTCGGCGACTGGCGCCATTCCGACATCATCGCGCGGCACCCGGAACTGCTTGGCGATGTCGACGAGATGCAGGCCCAGCTCGACCGCTGCAAGCGCATCGTTTCCGGCATATTGATGTCGTCCGGCCAGGCTCGCGGCGAGGGCAGCGTCCACACCACGGCGCGCGACTTTCTCGACGGGCTCGTCGCCGAATGGCGCGATCACAGGTCGCCGGCACAACTCGACTACGACAACGAGTTCGAACCGGACGAACCGATCGTTTCCGACGCGGCGCTCAAGCAGGTCATCTTCAACGTGCTGGACAACGCCTTCGAGGCATCGCCGCAATGGGTCGGGGTCACGGCAAGGCGGCAGGGGCAGGCCCTGGTGCTGATGGTGCGCGATCGCGGCAAGGGTTTCGACAAGGAGATACTCGCGGCGCTCGGAAAGCCCTATATGTCGAGCAAGGGGCGTGAGGGTGGCGGGCTTGGGCTGTTCCTGGTCGTCAACGTGATCAGGAAGCTCGGCGGAACCGTTACCGCGCGCAACACCGGGCGAGGCGCCTGCGTCACGCTGACATTGCCTCTCGATGCCCTGGCGGCAGGAGATGAAAATGGCATCTGACCGTTCGCTCGTAATCGTCGAAGACGATGCTGCCTTTGCGCGCACGTTGGCACGCTCTTTCGAGAAGCGCGGCTACCATGTCGATGTCTGCGACAGCGTGCAGGCTCTCAGCGACTTTCTCGAACAGGGCGCGCCTGAATTCGCGGTTGTGGACCTGAAGCTCGGCACCGGCTCGGGCCTCGAATGCGTCAAGGCGCTTCATGCACGCGACCCGTCGATCCGCATCGTCGTGCTCACCGGCTTCGCCAGCATCGCGACGGCCGTCGAGGCGATCAAGCTCGGTGCCAGCCACTATCTCGCCAAGCCCGCCAACACCGACGACATCGAGGCGGCCTTCGGCAAGACGGAAGGCGATGTCGACGTGCCGCTGTCGCAGCGCCCGACCTCGATCAAGAACCTCGAATGGGAACGCATCCACGAGACGCTGGTCGAGACCGATTTCAACATCTCGGAGACCGCGCGCCGGCTCGGCATGCACCGCCGCACCTTGGCACGGAAGCTGGAGAAGCGGCCGGTGAAGTGACGACGAAGCCTTCTCGGGTGATGATGTGCGTCCAGCGACCTTCCAGACGCTCCGGCAATCAATACTCCACCACCCGGTTGTCGTTCGGGTCCGCCCAGCGGGTGTTGGGCACGACCGAGAACCAGCCCGGGCGGGACGGATCGCGGTCGTAGGGGTAGCCGCCGATCGACTTGTAGAGTTCGGCATATTTGCCGAGCTTGTCGCGGTCGATCTCGACGCCGAGGCCTGGCTTTGTCGGCACCGCGATCGCGCCGTTCACATACTGCATCGGGCCGCCGACGATGATGTCGTCGACGAGCTGGTGGTAATGCGCGTCTGCATGGAAGACGAGGTTCGGCACCACCGCGCCGAGATGCAGCATGGTGGCGAGCTGGATGCCGAGTTCCCCGGATGAGTGGACGGCGATGCCGAGCTGGAAGGTCTCACAGACACCGGCGGCCTTGATGCAGGGCCGGATGCCGCCCCAGAAGGTCGTGTCGAGCAGGATGACGTCGACCGCGGGATTGAGGATGTTGGCCGACAGCTGCTCGAAATTGATGACCACCGTGTTTGTCGCCAGCGCCATCGACGTGTTCTCGCGCACGCGCCGCATCCCGTTGAGGCCCCAGGTCGGGTCCTCGTAATAGTCGTTGTTCAGGTCCTCGATGCCCTTGGCGAAGCGGATCGCCTCCTCGACGCTGAAAGCCGCGTTAGGGTCGTAGCGCACGCTGTCACCACCCAGAGCCTTGGCCCAGGCGCGATAGACCTCGAGCTCGTAGTCGGGCGGGAAGACGCCGCTTTTCAGCTTGTGGGACGTGAAGCCGCATTTCTTCTTCAACGCCAGGGTCTGTTCGATCAGCTGGTCGGCGGTGCGTGTCTCGCCCTCGCCGGTGTCCTTGTTCGGCAGCCGGAAGAACATGTAGCTGGCAAAAGGCACCGCGTCGCGCATCTTGCCGCCGAGGATGTCATAGGCCGGCACATTCAGGAACTTGCCGATGATGTCGATGCAGGCGAACTCGATCGCGGCATGCATCTGCGTGCGGTTGTTGTACAGGCTGGCGGTTGGATTGCAGATCGCGAAGCGCAGCTGCTCGAGCTCGAAAGGATCGTGGCCGACGAGATAGGGCTTCAGCGCACGGAACGCCGCTTCGGCGCTCTCGCCGCCACCGCCCATCTCGCCAAGGCCAATGATGCCGACATCGGTTTCGATCTCGACGATGGTGCGCACGAAACGCCCCCAATGCGCGCCGTTGGAATGGCGCAGCGGTGCCTCGAGCGGAACCGTGACGGTCGTTGCGCGGATGTCGGTGATCTTTGGCCGCTTCATGGAAAGCTCCTGGCATGCGTTTCGAATGGGGTGCCGGCCGCTGCCCCCAGCGGCCGGCGGCCGGCGGGAGACACCGGCTAGCTGATGATGCGGGTCATCTCTTCGACACTGACGTCGTCGCGCGGTACGTCGAGAACCTTCTGGCCACGTGCCATCGCAACGATGCGGTCGGAGATCGGGTGGATGTGATGCAGGTTGTGGCTGATGAAGATGGAGGTGACACCCTGCGCCTTCAGTTCGACGACATGATCCAGCACCTTGTTGGTTTCCTTGACCGAGAGATGGTTCGTCGGCTCATCGAGGATCAGCACCTTGGAGCGGAAATGCATGGCTCGGGCGATCGCCACACCCTGGCGCTGGCCGCCGGACAGCGCTTTCACCGGCGTATCCGGTCCACGCAGATGCAGGCCGACACCTTTCAGTCCTTCCATGGACTCACGCCGCATCTTGTCGCGATCGACGACGCCAAGGCCGGGACGGCCGAACTTCAGCGGCTCACGGCCGATGAAGAAGTTCTGTGCGATCGTCATCTCCGGGACCATCGCCGTGTACTGGTAGATCGTCTCGATGCCGAGACGCATCGCGACCTCCGGTCCCGTGATGGCGACCTCGCTGCCTTCGATGAAGATCTGGCCCTGGTCCTGCGTATGCACGCCCGACAGGATCTTGATGAGCGTCGATTTGCCGGCGCCATTGTCGCCGACCAGGCCGATGACCTCGCCGCGTTCGGCATGGAAGTCGACATCCTTCAGCGCATGCACCGCGCCGTACCATTTCTGCAGGCTGCTGCATCGGATGATCGGATTGGCCGATGGCTGTGCGGTGATGACGGGTGCGATTTCGGTGGCGATGGTGCTCATCTCACGCCCCCTTCATGCTTTCGGCCTTGAGCCGGGTCTGCGTGTTGAGAACGACGGCGATGACGATCATCGCGCCGACCGCGAACATGAACCAGTTGGCGTTGACGCCGCTCAGCACCAGGATGTTCTCGATCACCGCGATCAGCAGCGTGCCGACGATTGCGCCGAGGATCGAACCGACCCCGCCGGTCAACGCGACCCCGCCGATGACGGCGGCGGCGATCGCCTGCATCTCAAGCCCGGTGCCAAGGTTCGGCACGATCACCTTGACGCGGAAGCTCTGGATGATGCCGGCGAAACCCGCGAGCGTCGCGCAGAGCACGAAACAGGCCATCTTCACCCGGTCGGTCTTGATGCCCATGTCGCGTGCAGCCTGCGGCTGGCCGCCCGTCGCGTAGATCCAGTGGCCGAAATCCATGCGGCGCAGCACGAAGCCGAGCGCCAGCGCGATGGCGATCATGTAGAGCAGTGAAGCGCGCGGTGTGACGATGCCGAGGTCGAGACGGCCGACCAGCCACGATACGTCCAGCTCGCGCGGGAAAATCGGCGGGAAGCCGCCGGCCAGCACCACGGCCATGCTGCGCGCCATGAACAGCATGCCGAGCGTGGCGATGAAGGAAGGTATCTTCAGCCGCAGCGTCATCAATCCGTTGGCGACGCCGATGGCCGCTGCCACCAGGAGGCCGATCAGGATCGCCGCCGCCACCGGCCAGCCGGCCTGCATCAGAAGCACCGTCACCATGGGCGACAGGCCGAACACGGACCCGACGGACAGGTCGAATTCGCCGGCGATGATCAGGATCGTCATGCCGATCGCGACGATCGCCAATTCAGGGATTGGTTGCAGATAGACCGTCATGTTGCCGGTGGTGAAGAACCGGGCATTGACGAAACTGAAAAGCACGACGAGCACGAGGAAGATGGCGAGCGCAGCCATCTCGGGACGCGCCATCAGGGATCTTAGCTTGACGTTCATGAGCCGAACCTTGCTGGTGCAATTCCAGGAAAATGCATGGAGGTTTCGTCTGGAGTTGCATGAAAAACAAAGAGTTGGAGCGTTTCCGCGTTCCTGCGAAAACGGAACGCCCCAGGCCTCCCGCCTCAGCGAGAGGCTGTCTTGACGAGGAGGCCGATCAGCGCACACCCATCTGGACGTATTTTTCGACCGCTTCGACATCCTTCGGTTCGATCAGCGCCTTGCCGGTGTTCACGTCGAAGGCCGACAGGCCGAACTTCTTGATCATGGCCAGCTGCAGGATCGGCAGGTAGCCCTGGTAATAAGGCTGCTGGTCGATCGTCAGGTCGACATAGCCCTTCTTCATCTCGTCGAGCACGACCGGCACGAGGTCGAACGTCGCCATGTGGAGCTGGCCCGGCTTGATGCCTAGGTCGCGCAGGCATTCGCCGGCACCGGCACCCCAGAAGCCGGCATCGACATAGGCGTTGGTTTCCGGCTTGCCCTGCACGTACTGGCAGATGCGCTGCGCGGTCACCGAAATGTCGTTCGACGAGTCGATCACCTCATAGGTGATCTGGCGGTTCGGATTGGCGGCCTTTGCCTCGTCCAGGAATTTCTTCGCGCCGCCGATGCGGTCTTCCGCCCAGCTTTCGCCCGGACGGGACAGGCCGAGAAGGGCATGTACCGGCTGGTCTTCAGGGATCTTCTTGTACAGGCCCTGCATCAGCAGATAACCGGCCTGGAAAAGGTCCTGGCCGACAAAGGCGAGGCGGGCGTTGCCGTCGCCGCGCTTGGTGTCGTCGACATTGGCGCTAATGACCGGGATGCCCTTGTCGATCGCCTTCTTCACGGCCTCGTCATAGAGGTCGTCGTTGACGATGACGGTGACGATGCCGTCGACACCCTGCTCGATCACCGTCTCCAGGTTCTGCAGATGCTTCTGGAGGTCGCCATTGGGCGTGGTGAACAGCAGCTGACAGTCTGCATCGAACTGGGCGCAGGCGTCGTCCATGCCTTTCTTGATCGACTGCCAGAAGCTGTTGTCGATGCCGGTTTGCGTCAGGTAGACGAATTTCGGCTTGCCGGCGGCCTGTGCCGGCGCGGCAAACGCAATGCCCAGAGCCAGCGCCATCAACGATTTTCTCAGCATTTTCTTCTCCTCCGGTTCTGATTGGCGCCCTGTTCTCAAGCCGGATATCCGCGGAGCGCGCGCGGGGGCGGTTTCGGTCGCTACGTCACGTTTCCCAACACGCGCAGAATCTCCCAGCACGCGCCGAAGGGGTGATAGTCGGTCTTGCCGGGAGGGCTCTTGATGTCGCTCCGCTTCACGCCGTCGGGGGAAAGGATGCGGAACCAGCAGCCATATTGATGGTCGATCAGGTGCCGCCAGCTGTAACCCCAGAGCCGGTCATAGTCCTGCCAGTAGCGCTCCTTCCCGGTGCGCATCGCCAGGCCTGCGGCTGCAGCCACCGTCTCGCAATGCGTCCAGTGATACTTGTCGAGATCGTACAGCGTGCCGTCGGGCCCATAGCTGTAGTGCATGCCGCCGAATTCGAGATCGGCGCTTCTGGCCAGTGCCGTTTCATAGAGGGTGACGGCAGCGGGCAGGAGCCAGTCGCGCTGCCTGTGGCGTTCGAGTATCAGCAGCAGCTTGGTCCATTCCGTCATGTGGCCGGGCAGGTAGCCATAGGGACGGAACAGGTGTTTGGGATCGTCCCTGTTGTAATCCCAGTCGACGGACCAGTCTTCGTGGTAGTGCTCCCAGACCACGCCTTGCGCCTGGCCGGCGAGTTCCACGCAGATGCGCCTCGCCAGCGTCTCGGCCCGATCGAGATAGCGTGCCTCACCGGTCGTCTCGTAGGCGGCAAGCATCGCCTCGGTCATGTGCATGTTGGCGTTCTGGCCGCGGTAAGGCGACACGACGGACCAGTCACGGCTGATCTCGTCCCTGTAGAGCTGGCGCGCCGGTTCCCAGAAGCGCCGTTCCAGCAGGTCCCAGGTCTCGGCGATCTTTTCCTTCGCGCCGGCGATCCCGGCCTTGGCCGCCGAAGCGTAGGCCAGCAGCACGAAGGCGTGGCCGTAGCAATGTTTGGTTGCGTCCGCCGGCTCGCGTCCGTTCATCACCCAGAAATAGCCGCCATGCTGCGGATCACGATGCACCTCGTCCAGATATCTCACGCCATGCGAGGCGGCCTCGATGTAGTCGTGCCGGCCAAGCACATCCGCCGCTATGGAAAAGTTGAAGATGAACCTTGTGGTGGAAACGATGTGCTGGGTCCTGGTGTCGGTGATGAACCCGTCGTCGCGATACTCGTTGAAGTAGCCGCCATCGCGGCGGTTCAGGCAGATCGGATGGTAGAAATCCATGATCTCGCGCATATGCGCGATGAGGAAATCCTTCGAGCGGAAGTCGGGCAACGGCTTCATCCCTGTCCTCCTATTCGGGCAGCACGATGCCGAGTTTCGAAAGGGCGCCGCCGTCGATCTTCATGTCGGCACCGGTGATGAAGCGCGCCTTGTCGCTGGCGAGGAACGCCACCAGGTCGGCAACCTCCGACGCCTTGCCGACGCGGCCGATCGGGTGTCCCTTGCCCCAGGCCTCCAGGGTCTTTTCGGCGGTGCTGTCACCTTTCCACAGCTCCGCCGCCCAGCGCAGCATCGGCGTGTCGATCGAAGCCGGACAGACCGCGTTGACCGTGATGTTATCCGGTGCATGATCGAGCGCCATCGCCCGCACCAGCGCGTTGATGGCGCCCTTGCTGGCGGTATAGGCGGCCACGCCCGCCTGCGAGGCATAGGACTGCACGGATGATATCGCCACGATGGCACCGCCGCCGCGCTTCTTCATTTCCGGGATGGCGAATTTCGCAGCGAGGAAGATGCCTTTCAGGTTGATGTCGAGAACATCGTCCCAGACATCTTCGGCGGTATCCACCACCGTCCCGTAGCGCTGGATGCCGGCACAGCAGGCCAGAATGTCGACGCCGCCGTGCTTTTCGACAGCGAGGCCGATTGCCGCCCGCATGTCATCGGCTTTACGGACATCGCCGACAAAGCCCGCCGCATTCGTCCCGATTTCTGCGACAGCCATGTCGACCGAGGCCTTGTCGTTGGCGATGATCAGCACCTTGCCGCCGGCGCTGGCGAAACGCTCCACGCAGGCGCGGCCCATGCCCAGGCTGCCGCCGGTGACGACGATGCTCTTGCCGCTGAATTCGGCCATCATGCATTCTCCTCTTCGACGGACGCGGATAGCGGTTCCGGACCGAATTTCTGCTCCGGTCGGCCGCGCACGCCCGGTTTGACTGCGAACACCCCACCCTCGAGCGGATGCGCCGCCAGATGATCCGCGGTCATGGTGAAGCGTGCCGAGGTGACGTAGAGCGTCGACAGGTCGTCTCCGCCGAAGGTGCAGCTCGTCGGCCAGGTGGCGGGCAGGTCGACCATGCGCAGCAGGCGGCCGTCGCTGTCGAAGTTGGCGATGGCGGCACCGCCGACGACACGACAGTTCCACAACGTGCCTGCCGCATCCATGCACGACCCGTCAGGCAGGCCCGGCGCGAACCCCGACACGATCGTGCGCCGGTTGCCGATTGCCCGGCCTTCGACGTCATGGTCGAAACGGTAGATCTCGTTGGCGACGGTATCGGCAAAGAGGAAGCCGCCGTCGTCGGTCCAGGCCATCGTGTTCGAGATGCCGTATTCGTTGGGGGTCAGCTGTTTCACCGTCCCGTCGGGGTCGATGCGGTAGACCGCGCCGGAAGCCCGGTCCATGTCCTTGGGCGAGCCATCCGGGTTCAGGTTGTTCTGCATGGTGGCCACCCAGAACGAGCCGTCCGGCGCGACCTTGCCTTCGTTGAGGCGGTTGTCCGGCAGGTCCGGTTCGGGAAGGGCGAAGCTTTCGAAACGACCATCGGGAGACCATAGGCAGACCTCGCGCTGCATGCCGACGATGAAGCCGCCGTCGCTGCGCATGCCGATCGATGTGACGATCGCCGGGGTCGGCCAGAGGTCGTGGCGGCCGCTTGCGGGTTCCAGCCGATGGATGCGGCTGGCGCCGATGTCGACCCAGTAGAGCGCCTTCTCCGCGGAAGACCAGATGATGCTCTCGCCGACGATATCGCGCGCGTCGAAGACCAGCTCAGCCATGCACGCCGCCTCGGCTGCCCGTCCTGCACCTTGCCCAATCACACGAAATCACAGGTTTCCTCCCTGTTTGTATCCTTGTATGCAAGAATATGAGATGGTGTCAAGCGAGTGATATCTGGGGCTTTATCACCCAGGATAACCCGAGCTGCTTGACAGTTCGCCTTCTTGCATACAAGAAAACATAAAGAATGGAGATTGGCGGATTGGCGCAAGAGTCCAAGATTTCCGCGGCTGAGCACTGCTACCGCACGCTGTCGCACAAGATTGTTTCGCTTGAACTCAAGCCGAACGAGCCGGTCGGCGAGCAGGCGCTGGCGAAGATGCTGGGTGTCAGCCGTACGCCGGTGCGCGAAGCACTTTCGAGATTGAGTGCGGAGCGCCTGGTCGACCTGCGGGCCCGTGCCGGCGTCATCATCGCGCCGATCCGCCTCGATGCGGTGCGCACTGCACAGTTCGTTCGCGAAAAACTGGAAATGGCCATTGTGGCGGAGGCAGCGGCCCAGTCGAACAGGCGCATCCTGCTCGGCATCAGGCAGGCGATCGAGGAACAGGAACTGGCGATCTACGAGAACAGCCCCGAGCTTTTCTTCGAGGCCGACGAGCGCATGCATGGCCTGTTCTGTGCCCTGGCGGGACGGGAAAGCGTCTGGAGCTTCATTTCCGATGCAAAGAAGCACATGGACCGGCTGCGCAAGCTGTCGATCCAGAGCGGCCATATGGATGTGCTGGTCGAAGACCACCGCCGCCTGACAGAGGCGGTGGCAGCAGCAGACGCCGAAGGCGCGGCGAGCACCATGCAGCTTCATCTGCGCAGGGTGCTGGATGATCTGCCTGACATTCGCCGAAGTTTTCCGCAGTTCTTCGAGGCGGAAGCTTGAGAGCACCTTGCCGCTTTCAGTTCGGTCGGTCTGGGCGGAGGCATGGCATTCGTGTTCGCAAGGCAATGGTATCGAACATCGGTTGCCAGGTGTGCGACCACTCGAGGAGAGCGTCATGCCCACACGCAGAACGTTTATGACACGCGCCCTGTTGGCTGCTGGTGGTGGCGTCCTTGGAGCAACGCTGGCGGGTACGCCGGCGCAGGCCGAGGACAAGGACAGCGCGTGGAGCATGCCGGAGGAAGGGGAACCTCATGCCGCCACCTGGATGGCGTTCGGTCCCAGCACGAAGATATGGGGCAGGCAGCTGCGGCCGGTCGTGCAGGAAAATCTGGCGAGCATCGCCAAGGCCATAGCCGCCCACGAACCGGTGAACATGCTCGTGCGGGAGGACGAGCATGATCTGGCATCGCGCCTGTGCGGCCCTTCGGTCAATCTCGTCGTCCAGCCGATAGACGATTTGTGGATGCGCGACAC
Source organism: Mesorhizobium sp. (assembly GCA_035944705.1). Classification (GTDB taxonomy): domain Bacteria; phylum Pseudomonadota; class Alphaproteobacteria; order Rhizobiales; family Rhizobiaceae; genus Mesorhizobium. The sequence goes on from DASZAX010000008.1 coordinate 226,101, forward strand.
CGGTCCGGTCTTCGTCAAGGACCGATCGGGCGAGATCGCCGGGGTGGGCTTCAATTTCAATGGCTGGGGCGGCAAGCAGAGCCATGCGCGGGATGCCAAGGTAGCTGAGTTCGTCACGGGACAGGTTGATGCCCGGTTCTTGGAAACGGATCTGGTGCTGGAAGGTGGCGGTATCGAAGTGGACGGCGAGGGAACGGCCATCATCACCGAAAGCTGCGTCCTCAACGGCAACCGGAATCCGGGTTTGAGCAAGGCTGCTTGCGAGGAGGAATTGTCCCGGCTGCTCGGGCTGGACAAGATTATCTGGCTTCCTGGTATCGCCGGCATGGACATCACCGACGGACACACCGACTTCTACGCGCGCTTCGCCGGCGCGGGCACCGTCGTGGCCGGTTTGGACACCGATCCGGATTCGTTCGACCACGACGTCACCAGGCGGCACCTGGAGATTTTGCGGAAGGCGACGGACGCCAAGGGGCGGCGGCTGCGGGTCGTCACGCTGCCCGGGCCAACAAGAGTACGGGAAGACTACGAAAACAAGGAGTTCGCGGCCGGATACATCAACTTCTACGTCTGCAATGGCGCTGTGATCGCTCCCGAATTCGGCGACAGGAGTGCGGACAGAACGACACGCGACACGCTGTCGGACTTGTTCCCGGATCGCGAAATCATCCAGCTGAACATTGACGGCATCGCAGCCGGTGGTGGCGGAATCCATTGCACGACCCAGCAGCAACCGCGATAAAGGTGAGGCTGAAGCCGCAGGAAGGGTGATCCGCGTGGAAGATCAGAAGAAGGAATTCGAGAGCGAGATTGCCGGTTATCGACAGCCGATGGTCACGTCCGTCGGCATCGTCCTCGGCTTCCTGCTGGCCTTCCTGGCCAACTGGGCTTCACAGGCGGATGGGTCGTCGCCTGCTCTCTACAGCGCTTCCGACTTCATCATCGCGCTGGCGCTTTTCGGCAGTGCCGTGCTGTTCACGATCGTGCTGTTCCGCATGCTCAACAACCGCATCCACACGGATGCGGCGGGCCGGTATCAGACCACGTTCCGCATCTACATATGCGGGTTCCTGCTGGCGTTTTCGGGATTGGCCGTGGCTCTGGTCGTCTGAAGGCCGCCAGCCGTTTGTCACATCGCTGAGCAGAGGCCGCTGTCACGTCTGTGGCGGCGGTGATTTTTGCCGGGCAATCAGATCCAGCGCGGATCGAAACATTCCGCAGCAGCGGCGATATGGCGTCCGCATTGCACGAACGCGGGCGGTCGTCTTCCGCGGCAGTCATGCCTGATGGATTGCTGGCGATTCCTGACCGGCCGCGCTCTGCCAACCATGCCGTTTCTCTCCCATGGCCCCGGTCGTTCCGACGCTTGCCGCGGACGCGCCGGATGTCTTTCCACGTCTGCAGGCTCGCAGCTCATCGGCGTTTTTATCCACTTGTCAAAATTTTTCTTGACGAGTGAATATTTTTGCTTGACGCTTGACAAGTCGGCTTCGGCCGGAGGGAGAGGGAGAGAGCATGACCAGACCGCGTCACTGGATGAGTCCGATCGCGCTTGCGACATCGGTCTTGTTTGCCGTACCTGCCAACGCAATTGACATCATGCCCGGCGACTACACGGTGCTGCCGGACGGGACCAATGCGCTGTTGCTTTATGGGCAGTATTCGCAGAGTTCGAAGCTGAAGGTGGATGGGGTCGGCGAAGTGCCGGATTCCAAACTCGGCCTCGGGATCGGGATCGCACGATATCTGCACTACACCAGCATTGGTGGGGTGCCGGTCGGACTGCAGGCCTTCCTGCCGTTTGGCGGTTCCACCGAGGCCAGGATCGGAGGGGCTGAACCGCTGACGAAGAACGGCATTGGTGACCTGACGCTCGGCATCACCGCATGGCCGCTGAGCAGCGCCGACCCGACCGGTACCACGCTTGGCGTCACGGCCTATGTCTCTCTCCCCACCGGTGCTTTCCGGGACGAACCGGGGGCAATCAACATCGGCTCCGGCACCTGGACCTTCACGCCGCAGATCGGCCTGATCCAGGGCCTTGGCAATGGCTTCTTCTTCGACGGCGCCCTCGACGTCGCCGTACGATCCGACCATACCGAAAACGGGATCGAGTTCTCGCGGGATGCCTCCGTGCAGGTCCAGGCGTATCTTCGCTACCAGTTCTCGGCAACGACCAATGTTTCGTTCGGTTATTCGGGCACTTTCGGCGGCAAGGACTTCGTCAATGACACCTATGCCGGCACGAAGACCCGTTCCGACCAGTTGCGCCTGTTTGGCAGCACATTCCTGACGCCCACCTTGCAAGTGCAGGGAATGATCGGCACCGACCTGAACACCGAAGGCGGTTTCCGCAACGATTTCATCGGTACCGTTCGGCTGATGAAGCTTTTCTAGAAACACCCAAACCGGTTCTGTCCGGGGCGCGCAGCAAGCGATCCGATCCTGCCGAGGCGGAGCGCGTGCTCCGGGTATCCATCATTCTTCCTGATGGGCCGGGGTGTTCAGCGATGAGACTTGACAGTTGTCAAAAGAAAACTTGACATATGTCAAGCAGCGTTTCCATACTCAGTATCGATCAGCGATCCACGGGAGGAAAAGTCTGATGGTTTCAAAAATGCGAGGTGCAGATTTCAACGACGGCCGCAGCCCATCCAGGCCGGGTGGGTGCTGACATGGGCGATCTCAAAGGGAGGAAGGCACTCGTTACCGGTGGGGCTCAGTCGATCGGTGCGGCGATAGCCGCGGCTTTGGCGGCAGCCGGTGCCGATGTCGTGATCGGCGATATTCAGGATGATATTGGCCGGGCGACCGCCAAGGAATTGGCGGCCAAGGGAGGCAGGACCGGCTTCGTCCATCTGGACGTAACCAGGGACACGGACTGGGAAGCTGCCATTCCGGAAATCATCAAGCAGATCGGGGGGCTCGACATCGTCGTCAACAATGCGGGCATCGAAGTCACCGCGCTGGTGGCCGATATCGATGCCGACAGCATGTTGCGGATGTTCAACATCAATTGCGTTGGCACGGCACTGGGCATGAAACATGCCTTTCGTGCCATGCGGCCGGGCGGCCCCGCAGGCAACGGCGGCTCGGTCGTAAACATTGCTTCGGTCGCCGCGACGATCGCGTTCCCGGCCGTCGCCGCCTATTCGGGCAGTAAATCGGCAGTCGATCGCATGACCCGCGTCGCAGCGGTCGAAGCCGGAAAGCTCGGCTACGGCGTGCGCGTCAACTGCGTCTATCCGGGACTGATCGCCAATTCGATGGGCGTCGCCCTGGCCAATGACATCGTCGCGCTCGGCCTGGCGCCGGACGTTCCCGCAGCAGTCGCCGGTGTTGTCGAACAGACACCGCTCGGGCGGCTGGCCGAGCAGCCGGAAGTCGCCGATGCGGTCGTGTTCCTCTGCTCCGATGCCGCGCGGTTCATCACCGGCATTGGGCTGCCGGTCGATGGCGGGATGGGAACCTGAGGTTCGCGCCCATTTGAACCCGAGACAATTCACCCGATTTTCAGAGTAGTTCCATGAGCGACAAGAAACCTGTCATCGTCTACGGCGCGTCTGGTTACACCGGCCGCCTCATCTGCGAATACCTGCGTGAACTGAACGTGCCCTTCACGGCGGTCGGCCGCAACGAAAAGCTCGTCAAGGATGTCATGGACAAACTGCCCGGCACCGAAACGGCGCGGTTCGACGTCACCACCGTCAAGCATGACAAGGCGTCCCTGGTGAAGCTGTTCAAGGGCGCTTCCGTGGTCTGCAACACCGTCGGCCCGTTCATCTCCTATGGTGGCGACGTGGTCGAAGCCTGTCTGGAAGCAGGCTGTCACTATCTCGATACCACCGGAGAGCAGGACTGGGTCCTGGAGTGCAAGGAAAAATGGGGCGCCGACTTCGCCAGGAAGGGCCTGCTGCTTTCTCCGGGTGTCGCGCACATGTACACCACCGGCGAGATCGCGGCGCAGATCGCGCTTGAAACCCCGGGCCTCGATACGCTCGACATATTGACGCTGTGGGGCGGGTTCCCGACCACTGCATCGACGCAGACCATTTTCACCATCCTCAAGGCGAAATGGTATTATCTCGAGCAGAATGAGTACAAGGAATGGCCGACCAGCACCAAGTTTGACGTCGTCGTTCCAGGCCAGCACGAGATGGGGCTGGCCCTGCCATGGGGCGGCACCAGCCATCCGATCTGGTTCAAGGATGATCCGCGCGTCGCCAACGTGAAGGTGGCCGCCGGCGTGTTTGCGCGTCCGGTCATGGAAGGCGTCATCGCCACGGTGAAGATGTACGAAGACAACATCAAGCCGTTGCCGATGGACAAGCAGATCGAGGAACTGCAGAAGATCGCCTCGTCGATCCAGTCGAACATGCCGCCGCGCGAAAATCCGCGCATCAACCGCTCGATCGACTCGGTTCATGCCTCCGGCCCTCTGACGCGCGTGCATGTCGTGATCCACGGCAACAGCAACTACAAGCAGACCGGTCTTCTGCAGGCCTATGCCGCATATTCGCTGATCCAGCAGCCACCAAAGCGTGCCGGCTTCGCTTCGGCCGGCCAGGCTTTCGGTCACCGCGAACTGCTGGGCGTGCTGCAGAGTTTCGGCTTCGTCGGCGAGCCGATCGTGACTGTCAACCGCTAGCGCGATGCGCGGCTTGCCGCGCGAGAGACCACGGCTGACGGCGATGCGTCGTCAGCCCCTTGTTTCCAGAAAGAGCCGGCCGATCGGAGGAGCGCTCGGCTGTTCGCCGTGCGCCAGGGAGATGCCGTGTCCATGCAGGTCGTTGTTGCGGGGGTTGGAGCAATCCCTTTCAGGAAGCCGGATGCCGGCGACAGCTATGTGCGGATGGGCGCAGAGGCGATTGCCCTATGCCTGCTGGATGCGGGCCTCTCCTACGATGCGATCCAGCAGGCCTATGCCGGTTACGTCTATGGCGACAGCTGCGCGGGGCAACGCGTCGTCTACCAGGCTGGCATGACCGCCATTCCCATCTTCAACGTGAACAACAATTGCGCGACAGGCTCGACGGCGCTCTTCTTGGCACGGCAGGCTGTGGCGAGCGGCGCGGTCGAGTGCGCATTGGCGGTCGGTTTCGAGCAGATGCGTCCGGGCGCCATTGGCAATGTCTTCACCGACCGCGAAAGTCCGTTCGACCTGTTCGACCAGGAAGCCGGCAGACTGGCGGGCCACACGGAACTTCCGATCGCGATCCGCTATTTCGGCGGCGCCGGCCTGGCGCATATGCGGCAGTACGGGACCAGACTGGAAACCTTTGCCAGCATCAGGGCCAAGGCCAGCCGTCACGCCGAACACAATCCGATGGCGATCTTCCGCAGGCCCTTGAGCGTGGAAGACGTCATGGCTTCGCCCATGTTGTGGGACGGCGTGATGACCCGTCTCATGGCCTGCCCGCCGACATGCGGTGCCGCGGCAAGCATCCTGTGCTCGCCTGCATTTGCCCACCGACACGGGCTCGACATGAGCGTGGTGATCTCGGCTCAAGTCATGACGACCGATCCGGCAATCGATCCGGCGACGCGCGACATGCGGGACGTGGTCGGCGCTGGAATGGCACGAATGGCGGCGAGGCAGGTCTACGACCAGACGGGCATCGATCCACGCGACATCGATGTCATCGAACTGCACGACTGCTTTGCCCACAACGAGCTGATCACCTACGAGGCGCTCGGCCTGTGCGGCCCCGGCGATGCCGAGAGGCTCGTCAGCGACAACGACAACACCTATGGCGGCGCCGTCGTCGTCAACCCATCCGGAGGTCTCCTGTCCAAGGGCCATCCCCTTGGAGCCACGGGACTGGCGCAATGCGCCGAACTGACCGCGCAACTGCGCGGCATCGCTGGCGCGCGTCAGGTGGAGGGCGCGCGTCTGGCGCTGCAACACAATCTGGGTCTCGGCGGCGCCTGCGTGGTCACGCTGTTCGAGAAGGTGAGCTGAGACGGAAACGACGACAAGATTTCCAAAGGGAGGAGAAATGGGACGCGTTCAGGACAAGGTGGCGATAGTGACCGGCGGAGCCAAGGGGCTTGGTCTGGCCTCGGCGGAGGTGCTGGTGCGCGAAGGCGCCAGGGTGATGATCGCCGACATCGATGTGGCCAGTGGAGAGGCCTCCGCCAGCACGCTGGGTGCCAAAGCCGCCTTTCACAGACTGGACGTGACGGATGCCAAGGCCTGGGATGCCGCGCTGGATGCGACGGAGAAGGCGTTCGGTCCCCTCGACGTGCTTGTCTCGAGCGCCGGTGTCGGCTCGATCGCGAGCGTCGAGGATATCTCGGACGCCGAGTGGAATCGCACCATCAACGTCAATCTCAACGGCATCTACCTTGGCACCAAGGCTGTGATCGCCCGGATGAAAGGGAGGGGAGGATCGATCGTCCACATCGCGTCGGTGGAGGGCATGGTCGGCGATCCCGGTTTGCCGGCGTACAATGCGAGCAAGGGTGCGGTCCGCATGTTCACCCGCTCGGCCGCGATCCACTGCGCGCGCGGCGGCTACGGCATCCGCGTCAATACGGTAAGCCCCGGTTTCGCCGGCACGCAGATGGTGGCCGACGCGCTCGCCGCACTCGATCCCGCGGAGGCGGAGGCCTTCGCCGGACGCTCGCTCGCCCGCATCCCGATGGGTCGTTTCGCCGAGCCTGGCGAGATAGCCAACTGCGTCCTTTTCCTTGCCTCCAGCGAAGCCAGCTACATCACGGGCAGTGACCTCGTGGTGGACGGCGGAATGATTGCCTGAGGTCGCCATGAGCGCGGTGCCAGCAACATCGGAATTCGTGGGAGGTGGAAATGGTCGGTGAAGGCGAATTGTTGTGGACGCCGAAGCGGGCGTTCGTCGAACGCTCCAACCTGCATGCATACATGCAGTGGCTGAAGACGGAGCGCGGTCTCGATTTCACGGAATACGAACCGCTGCGGCAATGGTCGGTCAGCGAGATCGAGGCATTCTGGGCAAGCATCTGGGACTATTTCGACGTTCAGTCGGACACGCCTTACGCGCAGGTGCTGGACAGTCGAAGGATGCCGGGCGCGAAATGGTTCGAGGGATCGACAGTCAACTATGCCGAACATCTCCTGCGCTACGAGACGAAGGCGCGGCCGAGCGACGTGGCCTTTCATCACCTCTCGGAGACCCGGCCGCTTGGGCAGATGGGATGGGCCGAACTCGGCAATGACGTGCGCAAGCTGGCGACGCAGCTGCGCAAGCTGGGCGTAAAACCGGGGGACCGTGTGGTTTCCTACATGCCGAACCTGCCCGAGACGGCGGTGGCGATGATCGCGGTCATCGCCATCGGCGCGATCTGGTCGAGCGCGGCACCGGAATTCGGCGTCAAGACCGTGATCGAGCGTTTCGCGCAGATCGAGCCGAAGCTGATCTTCGCCGCGGACGGCTACCGTTTTGGCGGCAAGGACTTCGATCGGCGCGGCGACGTCAAGTCGATCACCGATGCGCTGCCGACGCTGGAGCACGTGGTCTGGCTGCCGTATCTCGACCAGGAGGCCAGGCTCGAGGGCGTCGACAACGTCACCGAGTGGCAGACCCTGATGGATGCCCAGGCACCGTCGCGCGCCGATTTCAAATTCGAGCGCGTGGCGCACGACCACCCGATCTGGATCCTGTTCTCGTCGGGGACCACGGGCCTGCCGAAGGCGATCGTGCACAGCCATGTCGGTGTGCTGGTCGAGCACCTGAAGCTCATGCACTTCCAGCTAGATCTCAAGCCCGGATCGAACATGTTCTTCTATTCGACAACGGGCTGGATGATGTTCAACCTTCTGGTGGCCGCGCTCCTGACCGGCTCGGCCGCCACGCTTTACGATGGCAATCCCGCGCACCCCGAAACGGATTTCCTATGGAAGCTCGCCGCCGATACCAGGGCGACGATGTTCGGCGCCAGCCCGACCTTCGTGCAGATCATGGAAAAGGCCGGGCTGGAACCGGGCAGGAAATTCGACCTGTCGGCGCTGGAATGCGTGATGGCGGCGGGCGCCCCTTCGACACCGGAAACCTTCGCCTGGTTCTACAAGGGGGTGAAGAAGGATCTCTGGGTTACGTCGCAGTCCGGTGGCACCGAGATCTGCTCGGGCTTCGTCGGGGCGGCACCAAGCCTGCCGGTCCATGCCGGCGAAATCCAGACCCGCATGCTGGGCATGGATGTGCGCTCCTGGGGCGATGACGGCAGGGAGCTGGTGGACGAGGTGGGTGAGCTGGTCGTCACCAGTCCCTTCCCGTCGATGCCGGTGAAATTCTGGAACGATGCGGACGGCAAGCGCTACCACGAATCCTACTTCGACGTGTTCGCCGGGGTCTGGCGTCACGGCGACTTCCTCAAGATCAACCAGCGCGGCGGCTGCTACATCTACGGACGTTCGGACTCGACGCTGAACCGCTACGGCGTCCGTATCGGCACGGCCGAGATCTATCGCTCCGTCGAACAGCAGCTGGAGGTGGCCGACAGCCTGATCGTGTGCTGCGAATTGCCCGGCGGCAATTTCTTCATGCCGCTCTTCGTCAGACTGAAGCCTGGCTTCGAGATGTCCGACGAGATCCGCGCCGGCATCAACAGGCGGCTCAGGCAGGACTACAGCCCACGGCACGTGCCGGACAGGATCTACGCGATCGACGCCGTACCCTACACGTTGACCGGCAAGAAGATGGAAGTGCCGATCCGCAAGATCCTGATGGGCTGGGAACCCGGCAAGGCGGCGAGCCGCGATGCGATGGCGAACCCGGACTCGCTTGCCTATTTCGTCGAGTTCGCAAGGTCGTCCACCGACTATCAATGGCGGGCGGAGGCATCCGCATGAGCACCGGCAAGCGGGCGCAGGCCGGGCCGGGCCATGATGGCGGAACGGCCAGCGAGCAGGTCAGGCGAACGATCGACAGCGCGCTCGGCCAGAATGTGACCGGCGATTTCCTGCCGTCCGACCTGTATGGCACCGCGATCGACATGGTCTTCCGGGCGGCGCGCCAGCCGATGGCGCTCGGCAGGGCGACGCTGGATTTCTGGACCGATATCGCCAGGATCGCCACCGGTACAGCGGAGAAGCGGGAGCCTGAGCAGGGGGATCGCAGGTTCAGCGACAAGGCCTATACCGAGAACCTGTTCTATGCCGGACTGCTTCAGGGCTATCTCGCCTGGCGATCCGCGCTGAAGGGTTTCGCGGACGTCGCTCTGAACGAAAAGGAACGTTTCCTGCTCGATCAGCTCGTCGAGGCCGGTGCTCCGACCAACAGCCTGCTCGGCAATCCGGCAGCGATGCGTGCAGCCATCGAAACCGGGGGTGCCAGCCTGGTGCGTGGGGCAAGGAACCTGGCCGGAGACATCGCAAAGCTGCGCCCGATTCCGTCACAGGTCGACGAAAGCGCCTTCAGGGTCGGCGAAAACCTGGCTGTATCGCCGGGCTCGGTCGTGCTGCGCACGGAGATGTTCGAACTGATCCAGTATCGGGCGCAGACCGAAAAGGTGCATGAACGCCCGATCGTCATCGTGCCTTCCATCGTCAACAAGTTCTACATCTTCGATATCGCGCCGGGCCGTTCGATCATCGAGCACTACATCAGGAACGGCCACACGGTTTTCATGCTGGCCTGGCGCAATCCGCAGAAGCGGCACGATCGCTGGGGGATGGGCGAGTATCAGGACGCGATCGACACCGCCATCGGCGCCGCGTCCGCGATCACCGGTTCGAACGATGTCAATCTGTGGGCGGTCTGCGGTGCGGGCCCCGTCGCCGTCTCGCTTGCCGGTTATTATGCCGCCAGGAAGACCCGCAAGATCAACAGCCTGCTGCTGGTCGTCTCGCCGCTCGACACCAAGGCGATGGCGCAGGCACCTTCGCTCAGCGCCTTTGCCGAGCCGCGCAACGAGATGGCCCGCAAGATGGTGCGCAAGGTCAGCCGCAACAAGCGGATCAGCGCCAAGGAATTCACGCTGCTGTTTGCCATGCTGCGGCCCAACGACCTGATCTGGAACTACTGGGTCTCCAATTACCTGATGGGCACCACGCCTGCCGCTTTCGACGTGCTTTACTGGAACGGCGACGGGACTGGCATGACTGCGCAGTTCAACCATGATTTTTCGGCGTTCGTGGACGCGAATCCGTTCCTTGCCGATGGCGCGATGGAAGTGCGCGGCACTGCGATCGCGCCGGTGTCGCAGCTCGATATCGACAGTTATGTCCTGGGGGCTGCCAACGACCATCTCTGCGTCTGGCAGAGCGTCTATCGCAGCGCCCGGCTTCTGGGCGAGCGCAGCCAGTTCGTGCTCGGCAACAGCGGCCATATCCAGACCATCGTCTCGCCCCCGGGCAACCCGAAGGCCAGCTTCTTCACCAACGAGAACAAACCGGAGTCGGCGGAAGAGTGGCTGACGACCGCGGAAAAACACGCCGGCAGCTGGTGGGATCATGGCGTTGCCTGGACCTCCGCCCGCGCCGGCAAGATGGTTGGCGCGCCACGAGCGGAAGGCAACGCCGAATTCCCCCCATTATGTGCAGCACCCGGGACCTATGTTCATGAGCGTGGATGAGACCTTGCGGCGCAGGAACGCGATACCCTCTGACCGCCCGGTTGCCGGCGCCGGCGAGTGCGAGATGTCTTCGCGCCAGCTCAAGGTTTTCGGCAAGAGCATCCGTGTCGCCGTCTGGCCGTGTCATGGCAAGGCCAGGACTCCCTTGCTGCTGCTGAATGGCATTGGCGCCAGCCTGGAGATGCTGACGCCTTTCGCCGATGCGCTTGCCGACCGCGAGATCGTCGCCTTCGATGTGCCGGGTTCGGGAAAGTCCGAGGCGACGATCCTGCCTTACCGCCTGTGGATGCTGTCCATGCTGGCATCGGGTGTCCTCGATCAGCTGGGCTATGGCCGGGTGGATGTGCTGGGTGTTTCCTGGGGCGGTGCCCTGGCGCAGCAATTCGCGCTGCAGAATCCACGCCGCTGCCGCAAGCTGGTTCTCGCAGCAACCTCACAGGGCATGCTGATGGTTCCGCCAAGGCTGTCGGTGCTGTCGAAATTCATGACGCCGAGGCGGTTCAACGACCCCGGCTACCGCAAGCAGATCGCCGGCGAGATCTATGGAGGCAAGGCGCGCACCGAGCACCTGCTGGTCGAGGAGTTTCGCACGACGAGCCGTCGTGGCTATCTCTACCAGCAACTGGCGCTGGTGGGCTGGACCAGCATGCCCTGGCTTCCACTGCTCGCGCAGCCGACGCTGGTACTGGCCGGCGACGACGATCCGGTCGTTCCGCTCGCCAATGCACGCGTCCTCTCGATGCTGATCCGCGACAGCCGTCTGCGTGTTCTCAACGATGGTCATCTGTTTCTGATATCGAGCGCGGAAGAGGCCGCCAATGCGGTTCGCGAATTCCTGGATGCCAATGGGAGGGACACCAATGGGAAAGCTTGATGGCAAGGTAGCGCTGATCACAGGTTCCGGCCGCGGGATCGGCCGCGAGATCGCATTGAAGCTCGCCGGCGAGGGCGCCAGCATCGTCATCAACGATCTCGATGCCTCGCTGGCCGAGGAAACGGTCGAGGCGGTGAAGCTGCTGGGTTCTGGATCGGTTGCCTGTGTCGGCTCTGTGACGGATCCCGACTTCGGCGATCGCCTGGTGAAGACGGCCCTCGATGCGTTCGGCGGCATCGACATCATCGTCAACAACGCCGGCTACACATGGGACAATACGGTCGGCAAGATGACCGACGAACAATGGTACGCCATGGTCGACGTTCACATGACGGCGCCATTTCGTGTGCTGCGGGCGGCGTCGGATTTCATCCGGCTGGCGGCCAGGAAGGAGGCCGAGGAGGGCCGGGAGGTTTTCCGCAAGGTGGTCAACATCTCCTCGCTTGCGGGCGTCGGCGGCAATGCCGGACAATTGGGCTATGGCGCGGCCAAGGCCGGCGTCAACGGCATGACCAAGGTGATGGCGAAGGAATGGGGACGCTACAAGGTCGACGTGAATTCCGTCGCCTTCGGTCTGATCAGGACCCGCCTGACGGAGGTCGCCGGCGGCGCCGGCGCGATCAAGATCGAAGGCAAGGACATCAAGGTGGGCGTCAATCCCGATGTGATGAAGGCGATGGAGGCCGGCATTCCACTTGGCCGCGCCGGTACGCCGGAAGAAGCGGCGGGTGCGGTCTATCTGTTCTGCATTCCGGAATCGAACTACGTCAGCGGCCAGGTCCTCGTCTGCAGTGGCGGCTACATGTTCTGATCTGGGAAACACCAACATGTCGCGGTCGCAAAGTGCCGCGCACGTTGAACTTACTTAAGCAATAAACCATATTGCCGCGAGAGAGTTGGATATGAAGGCACTTGATGCAAACTGCCCCGCGACAGCGTACCGAGCGGCGACCTCCGGTGGATAAGTATCTGGAGCGCCGGGCCGAACTGGTCGAGGCAGCCCTTCAGACGCTGGCGGAGATGGGTTATGCGCGTACAAGCCTGCGCGAAATAGCGCAGAAGTCGCGCTTCTCTCACGGTGCCATTCACTACTATTTCAGCGACAAGGTCGACCTGATTGCCTATTGCGTACGCGAGTACAAGGCAAAATGCGTCAAGCGTTACGACCAGATCGTGCTTGATGCGACATCTTACCAGGAACTGGAAAGCCGCTTTGCCGATGGGCTTGTCCAGACCTTGCGCGAGGAGGCTCTGCTTCACCGCCTGTGGTATGACCTGCGGGCGCAGGCGCTCTATGAAGATGCGTTTCGCGCGGACGTGAACGAAATCGACAAAAGTCTGGAGCAGATGGTCTGGCGCGTCATTTCGCGGGCATTTGCCTTGAACGGCAAAGACCCCAGCGTGTCGCCGCCAGTTGCCTATGCGGCGCTCGACGGTCTGTTCCAGTCGGCCTTGCTGAATTTCCTCAACGAGGACCCGGAAGCATTGCCGAATCTGAAAAGCAGGGTATGCGAATTTCTTTCCCTGGCTTGCCAGACGCAGAAACCAGCCGGAACTTGACTTCGCGAGCTGTCGACCTGCCTCTGGCCTGGGCGACGCCTTCATCCAAGCGAATGGTCTTCACTCATGGCAGCGCAGTTTTCCTGGCTCAATGAGCCCAAATCCTGGTCGGGTGATGCCGGCACGCTGAAGCTCAGGACCGAGCCGGACACGGATTTCTGGCGCGAGACCTTCTACGGCTTCATCCGCGACAGCGGCCACGCCTACACCTGCCCGGTCACCGGCGATTTTTCGGCGGAGGCGACGGTGCTCGGCGACTATGCCGATCTCTATGACCAGGCCGGCCTTTTCCTGCGGCTGGACGACAGACACTGGATCAAGGCCGGCATCGAATACACCGACGGCCTGATGCATTTTTCCGTCGTCGTCACGCGCGGCGTCTCGGACTGGTCCGTCATTCCGCTGCCCGCTGCAAAACCGACCGATCCGGTCCGCGTCCGGCTGACACGGCACGACGACGCCGTGCGCGTCCAGTATGCCGTCGGTGACATGGCCTGGCAGATGGCGCGGCTTTGTCCGTTCCCGGCAGCAGAAGCACGGATCGGCCTCATGGCCTGCTCGCCGCAAGGGCCGGGTTTTGACGTATCCTTCTCGGGCCTTGCCGTGGGCGAGGCGATCCCGCGTGATCTGCACGCGGCGGGCTAGTCCCGTTGACAATCCATCGGCCACGCAGCCATCATGCAGCCGTTGCAGTAGGGCGCATCGGCCGAGGCTGAAAGGGCAATGCCCACCTACGATACATGAACCGTAGCTGCGCCCATGCCGAACCTCGAAAACCTCAGGAAGCAAGCCAAGCAGTATTTGCGCTGGCATCGCGAGCGGTACTATCCGGTCGCGACCGAGATCAGGGCTGTGCTGCCTCGTTTCCAGCATCTGATCGATGATGCTCAGGTGCTGGAGGCAGAATTCAAGCTCAACGATGCGCAAGAGCTTGTTGCCCGCAAGCAGGGCTTCGACGGATGGCAGGCGCTCAAGGCAGGAATCCCAGCCATGGGCACCCAACTCAAACCGGCAATGGCGGCCCCGTTCCTCAGCGGGACGGCCGCCCTCCTTTACGTCGCGGACGTGAAGGCATCATGCAAATTCTTCGCGTCCAAACTCGGCTTCGAAGTCGATTTTGTCTATGGCGACCCGCCATTTTACGCCGCCGTCAAACGCGATCGTGCGCAGCTTTGTTTGCGGCTTGTGTGCGAGCCGGTCTTTGTCGGAGACATCCGCCAGCGTGAACATCTTTTGTCTGCTTCGATCACCGTCGATACGGCGGCAGAGATCAAGCAACTCTTCCTGGAGTTCCGGTCGGCGGGAGTGATTTTCCACCAGGACTTGAAGAAGGAACCCTGGGGAGCACGAGACTTCATCGTGCTCGATCCCGATGGCAACCTGATCCTGTTCGCGGGACCCGGCGACTAGCGCATGACCCTGAAAATCGGAATCGATTTTCGGAAAGGAAGGGTGGCATGCGCCACCCGTCATGCGCAAAATCAAAGAGTTAGAGCGTCCTTTGCGCGTCCACACGGACGCGCGGCGCTCTAATCATGCCACCGAAGCGGCTATGTTGGCTCCCGCCTGCAGCGGCCGGCAGGAGTTGCGTACCATCAGCCGGCCTTTCAGGACAAGACGGCGCGAAGGGGCTTCGAGATTGCCGTTCAGGCGGTCGAGCAGCAGGCTCGCAGTCTGTTCGCCGATCGCCTGCACGGGCTGCGCGATCGTGGTCAGCTGCGGATTGAAGACGTCGGCCCAGGGGAAGTCGTCGAAGCAGATGACCGAGACATCCTCCGGACAGGACAGACCGAGGTCACGGATGGCCTTCATGGCACCGACCACCATCGGGTTGTTGGCGGAGAAGATCGCGGTCGGGCGGTCATGCAGCGATAGAAGTTGCATGGCGGCGGTGTAGCCGTCTGCTTCGTGCAGGTCGCCGGAACGCACCAGGCTCTGGTCGTAGGCCAGCCCCGCGCTGAGCAGCGCCTCATGATAGCCGGTCATGCGGTCGCGCATCGGCGTGATGTTGAAGGCGCCGGTGATGTAGCCGATGCGGCGGTGGCCGAGTTCGAGCAGGTAGGTGATAGCTTCGAACACGGCCTGATGGTTGTCGAGCACGACCCGGTCGCTGTCGACCCCGTCGACTTCACGGTCGAGCAGCACCACCGGTACATTGGCGCGGTCGACCGTCTCCCTCAGGTAGGCGCCATCGCCGACGCGGGCGATGATCAGGCCGTCGACCATGCGGTCGAGCAGAAGCCGGATCTGCTCGTCCTGATTGCTCAGGTCCTCATCCGTGCAACACAGCATCACCGCATAGCCGGCACGGTCGAAGGCCTGCTGGATGACGGAGACGACATCGGTGAAGAAGGGGTTGGTGATGTGTGGGACAGTCAGGCCAATGGTGCGGGTGGTGCCGATCTTGAGGCTGCGCGCGATCGCGTTGCGCTTGTAGCCGATCTCGCGGATCGCCTGTTCGATGCGTCCTGAAAGCTCCTGGCTGACCGTGGTGGTGCCATTGATATAGGCCGATACCGTCGCCACCGAAACGCGCGCGGCTTCTGCCACATGCAGCATGGTCGGCGCGCCGCTCTTTCGGGATTTTCTATGGCTCTGCTCGGTCATTTTCGAAACGTTTTGAAGCGCGTCAATTGCCAATACCTATGGAATTCTCCTGTTTTTAGCAAGAATCAAAAAAACATCGCATCCGCTGCCCGACTCCATCCTTGACTAAATCGAAACGTTTAGATTAGCTTTTCACCATGACTGGCAGCGCGGTAGGGAGGCCGTTCCTGTCATGGCCGAACGCGAATCTGCGCCGGAACATGGTGCCCCCGTGACGGGGCAGCCGGTGCTTGCCGCCAGCAATGTCTCGAAAGCTTTCGGTGGCGTCGTTGCGTTGAGCGACGTCGGCTTCGACCTGAGGCGCGGTGAGATCCACGCGCTGATGGGCGAGAACGGCGCCGGCAAGTCGACGCTGATGAAGATCCTCTCCGGCGTCTATACCGACTATGAGGGGACCGTCTCCGTTGCCGGCGAGCCGGTGCGGTTTTCCGGTGTGCGCGACGCCGAGGATGCCGGCATCGCCATCATTCACCAGGAGCTGAACCTCGTCCCAGAACTGAGCGTGGCCGAGAACATCTTCCTTGGCCGCGAAAAGCTGATCGCGGGGCTGATCGTCGACCGCAAGGCAAGCCTCATCGCATCGCGAACCCTGCTCAAGTCGCTGGGCATCGACCTTGATCCGGAGGCGCGCGTCGGCGGCCTGCGGGTCGGCGAACAACAGCTGGTCGAGATCGCCAAGGCGCTGTCGAAGGATGCACGCATCCTGATCATGGACGAGCCCACCTCGGCGCTGTCGCCGGCAGAATGCCAGCGGCTTTTCCGCATCATGCGCCAGCTGGCATCGCAGGGCGTCGCCATCGTCTACATCTCGCACCGCATCGACGAGGTCATGCATCTTGCCGATCGCACCACCGTCTTCCGCGACGGGCGCCATGTGCTGACGCGCGCGATGAGCGAGCTCAACGAAGACAGGCTGATCGCCGCCATGGTCGGGCGCACCTTGCTCGATGCCTCCACGGCGATGCGTGCGGCCCATTACGACATGCCGATCCTCACGGTGCGCGACCTTTCCTTCGACAGGCCAGATCGGGTCGACGGGGTCGGCCGCCATGGCTGGCGCAAAGTGATTTCAGGCGTCAGCTTCGATCTCGGACGCGGCGAGATCCTCGGTATCGGCGGGCTGCTCGGTTCCGGCCGCACCGAAATCCTGCAGGCGATCTTCGGCAGCGCTGAAGGCAGGGTCGATGGCGACGTCCGGCTGGACGGCAAGCCGGTGACGATCCGCTCGCCGCGCGATGCGCGTCATCTCGGCATTGCACTGGTGACCGAGGACCGCAAGGCGGAGGGCCTCTATCTCAAGGCCTCGATCGTCGACAATGTCGCGCTGCCGCTGGTCGGCGCGCTTTCCCGTTTTGGCCTGCGCTCCGTCTCGGCTGAAAAGGCGCTCGCCGACAAGGCGGTCAAGGCGCTCGGCATCCGTTGCAGCGGCATCGACCAGGTCGCCAACACCCTTTCCGGCGGCAACCAGCAGAAGGTGGTGATCGGCAAGTGGCTGGCCACCAGGCCACGCGTCCTGCTGCTCGACGAGCCGACACGCGGCATCGATATCGGCGCCAAGCGCGAGATCTACGATCTCGTCTTCAAGCTTGCCGATGAAGGGTTGGCCATCATCGTCGTCAGTTCCGAGATGCCGGAGCTGTTGCATCTTTCCGATCGCATCCTGGTGATGGCCGAAGGTCGCCAGACCGGAATTCTCCCCCGCAACCAGGCCAGCGAGGAACGCATCATGCAACTGGCAGCACCCCGGCATGCCAAGGGACGGACGGCGGCATGAGCGCGCTGAGAATATTGTCGCGCACCAAGCTTTACTGGGGACTGATCGCCATCTTCCTCATCGGCGTGTTCTCCTCGCCGGTCACCTCCAAAGGCAGCAACATCTTCCTGTCCTACGGCAACCTGCTCGACGTGCTGCGGCAGGTCTCCACCACCGGCCTGATCGCCACCGGTATGACCGCGGTGATCATCACCGGTGGCATCGACCTTTCGGTCGGCTCGCTGATGGCGATCTGCACCGTGGTGACGGCAATGCTTTTGACCATGCCGGGCGCCACGCCGGCCGCCATCATGGGCATTCCCGCTGTGGCCTTCATCGCCCTGTTTCTTGGCGTCGTCATCACCCGCTTCCTGTTCACCAATCTCGCCAGGCCGGCGGCCGGCCAATCGCATCGCGCCGCTCAGCTCGACATGACGCGTGGCGTGGCGCTGCCTGCGGTGGTCGGTGTCATCCTCTGCGCCTTCGCGCTGTGGTTCCTGTTGCCGCAGGTCAGTTCGAAGTTCGGTGTGCTCGGTGTTTTGATCGTAGCACCCTGCGTCGGTCTGCTGTTCGGTGCGCTGAACGGCATCATCATCGTTGCAGGCCGGCTGCAACCCTTCATCGTCACGCTGGCCATGATGGTGACGGCGCTCGGAATCGCGCGCCTCACCGCCGGGCAGAACAACGCCGTGCTGCCGGTCTATACCGGCTCCAACGCAACCGAGGATTTCGAGGTCCTGCGTTCGCTCGCCTTCGGCGTTATCCCGATGCCGGGGCTGTTCTTCCTCGGCGCCATCGTCCTCTATGGCGCGGTGCTGCGCTTCACGCCATTCGGCCGCTATGTCTATGCCATCGGCGGCAACGAGGAAGCGGCCAGGCTCTCGGGCATTGCCGCCGGCCGCGTGAAGATCGCGACCTATGCCATGTCGGGCCTGCTCGCTGGCATCGCCGCCGTGCTCTATGTGGCGCAATATCGCCAGGGCAAGCCGGACGCCGGCGCCGGGCTGGAACTCGACGCCATCGCTGCCGTGGTCATCGGCGGCACCAGCCTGATGGGCGGCCGCGGCAGTCTCGCCGGCACATTCTGTGGTGTGCTCATCTTCGGGCTGCTCTCCAACATCCTGCAGCTGCACAACATCAATTCCAACCTTCAGCTGGTGCTGAAGGGCCTCATCATCATCGGCACGGTGCTGGTGCAGGAGCGCAACGCCGCAGACCTCTTCGCCCATTTGCGCCTTTCGCGAAAGCGATCGGTGCACACGCCAACGTCCGCGGAGGAGCGGACGATAAAAGAGACGCAGTCTCGAACAATCGGAGGAAACGCAAATGAAACGCCGTGAATTGCTGGGGCTGGCAGCCCTGACGACAGTGCTTGCCGCCACGACTATGTTGATACCAGGCCAACGTGCCTTCGCCGAAGACAAGAAATGGACCATCGGCTTCAGTCAGGTCACCACCATCGAGCCGTGGCGCGCGCAGTTCAACAAGGACATCCTTGCCGAAGCCGCCAAGCATCCGAACGTCAACCTCATCATCACCGATGGCGAGGACAAGACCGAGAAGCAGGTCGCCGATGTCGAGAACCTGATCCAGCAGGAGGTCGACGCGCTTCTGATCTCGCCGAAGGAATCGGCCGGGCTTACCGGGGTGGTGCAGAAGGCGATCGAGGCCAAGATCCCGGTCTTCGTGCTCGACCGCAATGTCGAGACCAATGATTTCACGCAGTTCGTGGGCGGCGACAACAAGCTGATCGGTCGCGCGGCGGGCGAATATGCGGTCGGGCTTCTCGGTGGCACGGGCAAGGCCGCCGGCAATGTCGTGGAGATCTGGGGCGGCATGGGCACGCAGGCCGCGCATGACCGTCATGATGGCTTCCATGAATTCACCGACAAGGAGCCGGGCATCAAAAACCTGCTCGACAAGCAGTCGGGCGACTGGAAACAGGACCAGGCCTACAACATCATGGCGACCGCGCTGCGCAACAACGAGAAGATCGATCTCGTCTATGGCCACAACGACCCGATGGCCTATGGTGCCTATCTCGCTGCCAAGGACGCCGGGCGTGAGAAGGAAATGAAGTTCATCGGCATCGACGGCCTGACGAATGAAGGCGTGCAACTCGTCAACAAGGGCGAGCTGTCGGCGACATTCCTCTATGCCACGCCGGGCGCCGAAGGTCTGCGCCAGGCGCTGAAATTCCTCGGCGGCGAGAAGGTCGAGAAGACCGTCATCCTGCCGACCTTGACGATCACCAAGGAAAACGCGCCACAGATCCTCAAGGACAACGGGCTCTAGTCAGCAGTGTAGATCGAACGGCAGCCGGCAATCATTTGCCGGCTGTTTCATTTGGGGATTCCAGCCACAGCCATCATTCGATGGTGGCGCGCAGGGCTCTCGTGATCTCTTCCGCGAACATGGATGTCGCCAGGCCGTGCGAGCGTCGCTCACGCTGCACCAGCGACAGGACGTTCTTGCCCATCGCCCGGTCGCGGATCGGCAGATAGGCGAGCGTGCCGCTGCGATATTCCTCGGCGATGTCGAACTTGCTGAGGAAGGCGACGCCGTTTCCTGCCGCCGCCAGGTATTTCATCGACTCGATCGAGTTCGTCAGGAAGCTCGGCTCGACATCGAGCGTCGCCTGGCGGAACGCATCCGTCATGATGTCGAACATCAGCATGCTGCGGTCGGCGAAGATCAGCGGATAGTCGGCACAATGCGCTAGCGGCACCGATTCCATGCCGGCAAGCGCGTGTTCCGGCGAGACGATGGCGCCGAGGCGGCCATCCATTTTGGTCAGCACCTCAAGCTGCTGTAGTTCGGGCAGGTTGAAGGCGAAGCCGAGGTCGGCCTCGCCATCGGCAACCGCCTGCACGATGTCGCGGATGAACATCACCCGGATCGATATCTTGATCTTCGGGTGGCGCGCGCAGAAGGCCGCAGCGACCTGCGGGACGATGCCGCCCGCCAGCCCGTTCATCGTCGCGATGATGACTTCGCCGCTTTGCAGCGCCTTGAGGTCACGGATTTCTGCTTCGACCTGGCTGTATTCCCTCATTGTCCGGCGCACATGGGCGACCAGGATTTCGCCAGCGGGCGTCAGCCGCAGCCCACGCGGCAGCCGCTCGAACAGCGGCTCGCCGATCGTCTCTTCCAGCTGCAGCACATGCTTGTTGATGGCCGAAGAGGCGACATGAAGCCGCTCCGCCGCCCCGCGGATCGAGCCGCTGCGCGCGACCTCGTCGAGATAGCGCAGGATACGGGAGTGCAGCACCGGGTACCTCATGGCTGATTGCTCTCGAAAAGAGAGCGATGCGTGCAGAAAATACTGCTTTTCGGAAGCGGTTCAATCGCCTCATATCATCCGCACAAGCATGGCGAGGGAGGAACGACCAGCATGCAGCACGTCAAGATCGATCACTATGAGAAGGTCCGGGCGATCTTCGACATCCTGCACGGCAA
This sequence comes from Mesorhizobium sp., assembly GCA_035944705.1. Lineage (GTDB taxonomy): Bacteria > Pseudomonadota > Alphaproteobacteria > Rhizobiales > Rhizobiaceae > Mesorhizobium. The sequence continues at coordinate 246,911 of DASZAX010000008.1, forward strand.
GCAGGAAGCTGATCTTCTGATCAAGAACCTCAACATCCTCGACGTGCATGGCGAGACGGTCTACCAGGGCTCCATCCTCGTCTACGACAAGCGCATCGTGGCGCTGAATCCCGACGAGGCGACGGTCAAGGTCAGGCAGGTCTTCGACGGCAAGGGGCTCTACGCCATTCCGGGCCTGATCGATGCGCATCTGCATTTCGAATCCCAGCTCGCCAATCCGACGGCGCTCGCCGAAGCGATGGTGCCGTGCGGAACCACGACGATCTATGCCGAGTGCCTCGATCTCTTGAGCGCCGCCGGCGAGGACGGCGTACAGGCGGCGAAGGACCTGTTCCGGGACTACCACAAGCTGCCTTACCGCCTCTACGCCTTCGCGCCGGGCAAGAAGACGGCGGCCTCCGTGACGAAAGCCGTGCTCGAGATGGAGCCGGTCATCGGACTGGGCGAGTTCGAACACTTCACCTACAGCTCCGGCAGCGACGACGATTTTCGCAAGGCGGCCTGGGTCCGGGAGAAGGGCGGCTTCCTCAACGGCCATTGGGGCGTGACCGCCTTGTCCGATATGGTCCTGAACTATCTGCCGGCGATCGGCGTCTCCAACAACCACGACGTGTGGACCGGCGACGATATCGAGAAGAGCATCCGTTACGGTTTCCCGACGCACATCAAGTTCGGCGTCGGCAGCAACGAGGTGATCAAGGCGCTGCTGCGCAGCATCGTCGACCGCAAGTTCCCGACCGACAATTTCATGCTGTGCACCGACAACATCTCGATCGAGCGCCTGCAGAAGATGGGGCACATGGACTGGATCATCTCGCTGTGCGCCGACATGGGGATCAATCCGATCAAGGCTATCAAGATGGCCTCCTACAACACCGCCCGATCGTTCCACATGGACGACCAGATCGGGTCGCTGACGCCGGGCCGTTTCGCCGACATCGTGCTGACCGACAGCCTGTCCCGCATCAATCCGCTCTACGTCTTCAAGGATGGCGAGCTGATCGCCGAGGGCGGCAAGCTGCTGCGCAATGCCGACATCGACTATTCCGGCATGCGCACCGCCGGGCGTCCCGGTCTCGATGATCTGACGCCGCAGGCGCTCGACATCGTGCCGCTGGAGATTTCGGCCGATGGCCGCCAGGCCAAGGTCCTGCTGTTCGACGTCTACGGGCGTGGCCATGCCAAATTCCACCAGGAAATCTGGGTTCCCTTCCGCGACGGCAAGGTTGTCCAGGAACACGACGGCAACGTGCTGAGCCGGCTTTGCGTCGTCCAGCGTTATGCCGACGGCAAGCGCCACATTGTCAGCGGGCTGTTCAAGGGGGTGAATGTAAACCGCGGCGCTGTCGCCACCTTCTGGCCGGCCCCGACACCCTATTTCGTCGTCGTCGGACGGGACAGTGAGGAGATGTGTCACTGCCTGAAGCAGGTGGATCGCTACTCCGGGGCCTGCATCGTCACCGACGACAAGGTGAAGAAGGCGGTGATGCCGCTCGAAATCCATGGCGTCATGGCGGATATGACTGTGGATGAGCTGACATCCAGTGCCGCCGCCATCGATGCGGCGCTGGAAGAGATGGGCAACCGCAACGAGGGCGAACCCGTCGTCAACAAGCTGCTCAGCCTGTTCATTTCATTGCACCGCTTCCGGTTCATGGAATAGCCGACTGCCGAAATGGCGACACCCCGGCGGGCAGAGGAGGCCTGTCGGGTAGAAACAGAATAATCTGGGAGGGAAACGCCTATGGCACATCAGGCAGCCACGGACGAAATGCAAAGCACCGGCAGCCTCAAGGCGCGGTGGATCATGTATCTGCTCGGCATCTATATCCTGACCGTCGGCGTCAGCCTGGCGATCAGGGCCGGCATCGGCATCTCGCCGCAAAGCAGCCTGACCCGGACGATGACGCTGGTGTTCCCACCGCTCAGCCAGGGGACATACAATTTCATCCTCGAACTGATCATGCTGTTCCTGACCTACCTGGTGTTGCCGAAGGACTTCAAGCTGACCAACTTCGCCTCGCTGATCCCGGCCTTCGCGCTCGCGGTGTTCCTGGACTTCAACCTGAAGATGACCAGCTTCATCGCGCTGGATGTCTACTACCAGAAAGTGCTGCTGCTGGTGTTTGGCGATGCCGCGCTGGCCTTCGGCCTGTTCCTGATGATCCGCGCCAACCTGGTGCTGATGCCGATCGACATGTTCGTCAACACCGTCTTCAAGCGGACGGGCAGGAAATGGGGCAACATCAAAACCGCCTTCGATTGCACCCTGCTGGTCGTCGCGGCCTGCATCGGCCTCATTTTCCTGCACCAGATCATGTTCATCCGCGAAGGCACGATCCTCAACGCGATCCTCGTCGGGCAATATGTGAAGCTGTATTTCTACCTGCACAGGAGATGGCAGGCGAGGAGCGCCCCGGCCGGCGCTGGAAACGCCAACCTCGCGAAGGGATAGTATTCTCCTCGAGCAGCGCTTCATTCCGCCGCCGGTACTCCGGCGGCGGAATGAAGCGCTCCAGCCTGCACCGGCTGTCGTCAGGCCGGCACGGCGCAGTTGACCATTGATTTTTCCCGTCATGTCGAGTAGGCGAGGTCCACCAGGCCGGGCCCCTCTGGCAGCCATCCAGGCTGTGATGTCGGACTGGGATTTCAATCCGGTGGCCTGGCTTAGACGTCCCTGACCTTTGGCAATATCTTGTCGATACGCTAGCGCGATCGCGCCAGAGCAGCTCTGAAAGCTACGCCGCCCTTCAGATATCAAGGGTGCCGTATGACAGAAATAATCAATTCCTTTTTCACTCCCGAAGCGATGACGGCGCTGTTCCAGGTCATCATGATCGACCTGGTGCTGGCCGGCGACAATGCCGTCGTCATCGGCCTTGCCGCTGCAGGCCTGCCCAAGGACCAGCGCGCCAAGGCGATCCTGCTCGGCATCATCGCCGCCACCGTCCTGCGCATCGGCTTTGCCGCCGCCACCACCCAGCTTCTCCAGATCGTCGGCCTGCTCTTTGCCGGCGGGCTGCTTCTGCTCTGGGTGTGCTGGAAGATGTGGAAGGAACTGCAGCATGGACATGGCCAGGAAGCGCTTGCAGGCGTTTCCGGCGAAAACGCGCATGGCGGCACGGCCGCGCCGAGAAAGACCTTCGCGCAGGCCGCGTGGCAGATCGTTATCGCTGACATCACCATGTCGCTCGACAATGTGCTGGCTGTCGCCGGTGCGGCGCGTGAACATCCGTGGGTGCTGGTGTTCGGCCTCATCCTGTCGATCGCGCTGATGGGCATCGCCGCGAGCTTCATCGCCAACCTGCTGCAGAGATATCGCTGGATCGCCTATGTCGGCCTTGTCGTCATTCTCTATGTCGCCGGCGACATGATCTACCGCGGTGGACTTGAGCTGCTGCCTTATGTGAGAGGTGCATAGAACCCTCTGAAGTCAGGCGACTGGCATCTGGCGATGCCAGTCGCCCCACACGCGGTGCCCCCACCGCGTGCGATCGCTTGCCTCTTGTCTGTTAGCGCGTGAAGCTCTGCGCATTGCCGGCATCGACATTGAGGATGTTGCCGGTCGATTTCGCCGACATGTCGGACGCCAGGAAATACACTGCCTCGGCGATGTCTTCCGGAAACACTGAGCGTTTCAGCATCGAGCGCTTGCGGTAGTGCTCCTCCAGTTCGTCCGGCTGCATCGAATAGGCAGCGGCGCGCTGTTCGCGCCATTCGCCGGTCCAGATCTTGGAACCGCGCAGCACCGCGTCCGGGTTCACCGTGTTGACGCGGATCTGATGGTCCGCACCCTCCAGCGCCAGGCAGCGGGCGAGATGGATCTCGGCCGCCTTGGCGGTGCAGTAGGCGGCCGCGTTGGGCGAGGCAGCCAAGCCATTCTTGGAAGCGATGAAGACGATGTTGCCGCCGAGCTTCTGCTGCTTGAAGGTGCGGAATGCCTCGCGCGAGACCAGGAAATAGCCCTTGGCCAGGATGTCCATGTTGCGGTTCCACATCGACAGTTCCGTATCCTCGATCGGCGCAGAGGAGGAAATGCCGGCGTTGGAGACCAGGATGTCGACGCCACCGAACTGGACGGCGCTGTCGGCATAGGCGGCCGCCACGCCCGCCTCGTCGGTGACGTCGAGCCTGACGCTGCGCAGGAAATCCTTGCCGAAGACCTTGGCCAGTTCGTCCTGCGCTGCGCCAAGTGCCGCCTCGTCGATGTCGGCCAGCACCACGCAGGCGCCTTCGCGCAGCAGGCGGGTGGCGGTTGCCTTGCCTATGCCGCCGGCGCCGCCCGTCACGAAGGCAACCTGACCGGCCAGCGATTTCGGTTTCGGCAGGCGCTGCAGCTTGGCTTCCTCGAGCAGCCAGTATTCGATGTCGAAGGCGTCCTGTTCCGGCAGGCCGGCATAGGAAGAAACGGCCGCCGCACCGCGCATGACATTGATGGCGTTGACGTAGAACTCGGCCGAGATGCGCGCGGTGGCCTTGTCGCCGGCGAAGGTGAACATGCCGACGCCGGGCATCAGATAGACCACGGCATTGGGGTCACGGATCGCCGGCGAGTCGTCGTATCTGCAACGCTCGTAATAGGCCTGGTAGTCGGCGCGGTAGGCGTCGAGCGCGGCGGGCAGGGCTGCTGCAGCCGCGTCGATGTCCGGGTTTGCCGGGTCGAAGCCGATCACCAGCGGCCGGATCTTGGTGCGGAGGAAATGGTCGGGGCAGGAGGTGCCGAGCGGGGCGAGCGCCGGCAGTTCAGCCGAATTGACGAAGTCGAGCACGGTGTCGGAATCGTCGAAATGACCGATCTTCGCAGCACCTGGCTTCGAGATCATGCCGCGCACGATCGGCATCAGCCGTGCGGCGATGGCGCGCCGTTCGGCAGCCGGCAGGGACTGCGTGATCGGGCCGCCGAAGGCAGGCTTGTCCTTCGTCTCGCGCTCGAACCAGTCGATGGCCTGGTTGATGACGTCGACGGTGGTCGTGTAGCATTCCCTTGGCGTGTCGCCCCAGGTGAACAGGCCGTGGCTCTCCAGGATGACGCCGCGTGCCTCGGGGTTCTCTGCGCAGAACTTCGCCAGCCACAGGCCGAGCTCGAAACCCGGTCGTTTCCACGGCAGCCAGCCGATCGCGTCGCCGAAGATCTTTTGCGTCAACGTCCTGGAGTTGCTGGCGGCGGCGATGGCGATGATGGCGTCGGGATGCATGTGATCGACGAAGGGCTTCGGCACATAGGCGTGCAAGGGCGTGTCGATGGAGGCCGCGCGCGGATTGAGGTTGAAGGTGCAGTGCGGCAGGTAACCGACCATCTCGTCTTCATGCGCGAGGCCGCGATACAGGTTCTTCAGCGCCCGCAGCTTGTCCATGTAAAGTGTGGCGAAGCCGTCGAGCTTGATCGATGCGCTGTCGCCACCCGAACCCTTGACCCACAGCACTTCGACGTCCTCGCCGGTCAGGGGATCCCTCTGCCAGACCTTGGATGACGTGTTGCCGCCGCCATAATTGGTGATGCGCTTGTCGGAGCCCAGCAGGTTGGAGCGATAGACGAGCCGTTCCGGCTCGCTCATCGCAGTCGCCTTGTCATTGTCCCACAGATTGGCGAGCCGTGCCGGCTGTTTGTCGAGCATGTCTGGTCCTCCCGCCGGCCTTCCGGGCGCGGCATGAACGCTAAAATCAGTCCAAGGCATGCGGTTTGTCAATCATGAAAGATCGAGTTTAATCATATCGCGGCTGCTAACTGATTTATGTGCATCGCAATATGAGCGAAGTTTTTCACAAATGACTTGCACGGTCATCGATTTTGCGTAACTTGGATCATGACGGCGGTTTTCGGGTCGTCATGGGAGGATTTTGGCTTGAACGATTTGGTCCGCCATCGGCAGATCATCGACCTGCTGCGCGACCGGCCCTTTGCGTCGGTGCGCGAGCTGCAGGAGCAGCTTGGCGTGTCGGCTGCCACCATCCGCCGCGACATCGACAAGATCGACCAGTCGGGTGGTGCGCGCAAGGTCTATGGCGGCATCTCCGCACTGGACGGTGCCGCCTCGCAGACGACTGCGTTCGCCCGACCCTACGATGAAAACCGCGACCTCGCCGTCGATGCGAAGCGCCAGATCGCCGAGCTAGCGTCGACCATGGTGATGGATGGTGATGCCGTCATCGTCAATGGCGGCTCGACCTGCTACCATCTCGGCGTCAAGCTGGCTGAACGCAACGTCCGCCTGTTCACCAATTCCATGCCGCTCGCCGCCTATCTCGGCGAGCACGGCAAATGCAGCCTGACGATCGCCGGTGGCGAACTGTACCGCGAGCCGCGCGTCATCTACTCGCCGACGCAGCCGGCTTTCTTTGCCTCGAAATTCTTCCTGGGCGCGCAAGGCATCAGCGCCGACGGGTTGCTGGAATCGCACCCGTTGATGGTGCGCGCCATCCAGGATCTCAGCCGCAACGCCGACCAGGTCATCGTCCTGGCTGACAGCCGCAAATTCTCCATCCATGCGCGTCACGCCGCCTTGCCGCTGACCCGCATCGGCGTGCTGATCACCGATGACGGGCTGTCGGACCAGCATGCCAAGATGCTGGAGGCGGCCGGTATCGCCCTGCGCATCGCGCCAAGCGGGGGGTTGATGGGATGAGCGGCGCACTCGCAGTTTTCGATCTCGGCAAGACCAATTCGAAGCTGTTTGTGTTCGCACCCGACGGCGCCCTGCTCGACGAGCGCCGCACCAGGCCGGTCTGGAAAGAGTACCGGGGCCGGCACGTGCTCGACGACGAGCGCCTGTTCGCCTGGATGAGCCGCGAACTCGCCGACGTCGTTGCAATGCATGATGTCGGCGGCCTGATGGTGTCCGCCCATGGCTGCGCCTTCGCCCTGGTGCGCGGTGCCGAACTTCTGCACCCGGTCCTGGACTACGAGCAGGAAATCCCGCCGTCGATCGCACGGGTGATCGATCCGATGCTGCCGGATTTTTCGGAGAGCTACACACCCTGGCTGCCGCTCGGCTTCTCGATCGCGCGCCACATCTATTGGCTCAGGCAGGAAGAGCCGCGCGCCTTTGCCGATGCGGAGGCGATCCTGTGCTATCCGCAATATTGGGGCTGGCGCTTCTCCGGCCGCCCGCTGGCGGAATGGTCCTATCTCGGCGCGCACAGCCAGCTGTGGGCGCCGCTGAAGCGCGATTTCTCCTCGCTGGTCGACCGGCTGGGCTGGCGCGGCAAGTTCCCGGACATAGCGCCGGCCGGTGCGGTCATCGGCGAGACCCGTGTGGCGCTGCCGGATGGCTCGAGCCGTTCCATCAAAGTCCACAATGGCGTGCACGATTCCAACGCCGCACTTGCCTATTACCGCATGACCGGCCTGTCCGGTTTCACGCTGGTCTCGACCGGCACCTGGGTCATCATCATCAACCTCGATTGTCCGCTCGATGCGCTCGACCGCGAGCTCGACATGATCGCCAACGTCACGGTCGATGGCGAGCCGGCGCCTTCGCTGCGCTTCATGGGCGGGCGCGAATATGACCTGATCAGCGACCGCTGGAACCAGCCGATCTCGCAGCAAGCGGTCGAAAGGGTGATGGCACGCGGCATCTTCGCCCTGCCGTCATGGGCCGCGGGCGGGCCGTTCCCGGAAACCAGCGGCAGGATCGTCGGCGGCGATGTCGAGGGCGAGGAGCGCGCCGCCGTCGCCGCCCTCTACGTGCTGATGATGACCGACCTGTCGCTCGACCTGATCCGTTCCGGTAATCTCCTCGTCGTCGATGGCGGCCTGGCCAAGATCGACCTTTTGACGGCGATGCTGGCGCAACTGCGCCCGAACCAGACGGTTGTCCATTCCGAAATGAGCGAGGGCTCCGCCACCGGTGCTGCCGCCCTTGCCTTCAAGGCGCTCGGAACGATGCCATTCCGCGACGAGACGGTGCCGGTCGCCGCGAGCAGCGTGCCAGGCCTCGAAGCCTATCGCGACCGCTGGTGCGAACTGGCCGGCGATGCCCGGGACGCCGCACGCGCGGAAAAGACTGCAAGGGAGGCAAGCCTGTGACCGCCGCCCCCTATGTCAGCCTGACCGGCATGTCCAAATCCTTCGTTGGCGTGAAGGCGCTGAAGGATGTCAGTTTCGACGTACGCCCGGGTGAAGTGCACGCATTGCTTGGCGAGAACGGCGCCGGCAAGTCGACGCTGATCAAGATGATGTCCGGCCTCTATTCGCCCGATGCCGGCACCATCACGGTCGACGGCAGGGAGGTCAGGTTTGCTTCCACGCGTGATGCTTCCGCCGCCGGCATCGCCACCGTCTACCAGGAACTGCTGCTGTTTCCCGAGCTGACCGTGGCGGAGAATGTCTTCCTAGGCAATTATCCGCGCAGGCCCGGTGGCTGGATCGACTGGAGCGAGGTGCGGACACGCACGCGGGCACTGCTCGACCAGCTCGACACCTTCGACCTCGACGTCGACGCCAAGGTGCTGACGCTGTCGGTGGCGCAGCGCCAGCGCGTCGAGATCGCCAAGGCGCTTTCCAAGAATGCGCGCATCCTGATCATGGACGAGCCGACCGCCTCGCTGGTGGAGGCGGACGTGCAGCGCCTGATGGCGGTGGTGCGGCAGCTGCGCGAGCGTGGCGTCGGCATCGTCTATGTCAGCCACCGCATGCCGGAGATCTTCGCGCTGGCCGACCGCGTCACCGTGCTGCGCGATGGCGGCTATGTCGCCACCCGCGACATTGGCGAGGTCGACGAGGCTGCTCTCGTTTCGATGATGGTCGGCCGGCCGATCGACAGCCTGTTCCCCAAGGCCGACGCCAAGATCGGCGACACCGTGCTGGAGGTGAAGAACCTCAACCACGGCCGCCATGTGCAGGACATCTCCTTTTCCCTGCGGCGCGGCGAGATCCTCGGCGTTGCCGGCCTCGTCGGCAGCGGCCGCACGGAACTCGCGCTCACCTTGTTCGGCATGACGCCGGCGACCTCGGGCGAGATCGTGCTCGAGGGCAGGACGGTCGCCATCACCTCGCCGCGCCAGGCGCGTGACCTTGGCATCGCCTATGTGCCGGAGGATCGTGGCCAGCAGGGCCTGGTCAAGCAGATGGCGATCCGCAAGAACGTGTCGATGGCCTCGATCGAGCGCCTCTCTGCCGGCATCTTCATCAAGGCCGGCGAAGAAGCGCAGCGCGCGCTCGACGCGGTCAAGCGGCTCAGCGTGCGCTGCCGCAACATCGGACAACCGGTCGGTGAGCTGTCGGGTGGCAACCAGCAGAAGGTGGTGATCGCCAAATGGCTGGAGACCAATCCCAAGGTGCTGATCCTCGACGAGCCGACACGCGGTGTCGACGTTGGCGCCAAGGCCGAAATCCACACCATCATGGGTGAGCTGGTGAAGCAGGGTGTTGCCATCCTGATGATCTCCAGCGAGCTGCCGGAGGTGCTCGGCATGAGCGACCGCGTGCTGGTGATCAGCGGCGGCCGTCTCACCGGCGAGATCGATCGGGCCGATGCCACGCCGGAACGGGTCGGCATGGCGATGACGGCGCACCAGAGCGGGGAGGCGGCGTGATGAGTGCAATCGTCGATCTTCCGCCGACCCGTCCGGCCTCCGCCGCACAACGGCCCGGCTTTTTCCAGCGGCTGTTCGCCGACTATGGCCAGGAACTGGTCGTGCTGGCTGCGATCGTTGCCCTGTTCGTCGTTGTGACGATGGTCAATCCGCGCTTCATCAGCGCCAACAACCTGACCACGATCTTCTCCGGCAACGCCTATATCGCTGTCGCCGCCATCGGCATGGCCATGGTTATCATCACCGGCCATATCGATGTTTCGGTCGGCGCGCTGATCGGCGTGCTGGCGACGATCTCGGGCACGCTGGCGGTCGCCGGCTATCCGGTCTGGATCGCCTGGCTGGCGCCGGTGCTGGTCGGCATGGCGGTCAACGCCTGCATCGGCATCCTCGTCGCCTATGCGCGCATCCCTTCGATCGTGGTGACTTTGGGTGCCCTGTCGATCATGCGCGGCGGACTGATCAGCGTCACCGGCGGCACCTGGATCACCAACCTGCCGCCCGATTTCTTGATCGCCCAGAAAAGCGTGTTCGGCCTGCCGGTGCCACTGGTCTTCATGGTGGTCCTGACCGTCGCAGCTGCTCTTTGGATGCGCTACTCGGCCTTCGGTCGCTCGCTTTATGCCATCGGCGGCAATGCCGAGGCGGCCCTTGCCACCGGCATTCCGGTCGAGCGCCGCACCGTTGCGGTCTTCATCATCCACGGCGCCTTTGCGGGGTTGGCGACCATCCTGTTCGCCACCCAGTTGCAGGTGATCCAGTCGACGGTGCCGCCCAATCTCGAACTCACCGTCATCACCGCTGCCGTCATCGGCGGCGTGTCGATCCTCGGCGGCTCCGGCACGGTCATCGGCTCGACGCTGGCGACCATCCTGTTCGCCACGATCGGTTCGGCGCTGATCTTCGTCAACGTCTCGGCCTACTGGCTGCGCGCGGTCATCGGCCTGCTGATCCTCGCCACCGTGCTTGCCGACATGCTGCGCCGGCGCGGCAGGATTTGAGGGGCGCCCGATGATCCACCGCATGAACTGGAAATCCCTGCTCCGTCACGAAACCTTCCTGGCCCTTTTGCTGGTCGTCGTGCTGATTGTGCTGTCGTTTCAGTCCGATCGTTTCTTCACCGTTTCCAACCTGCTCAATCAGGGCCGGCTGATGACGGAGATCGGCCTCATCGCCATCGCCATGACCTTTGTCATCGCCACCGGTGGCATCGATCTGTCGGTCGGCTCCATCCTTGGCCTCGCCGCGATCCTGACCGGCGTGTTCTGGCAGAATATCGGCTTGCCCTTGCCGCTGGCTGCGGTGGCGGCGATCGCCGTCGGCACGCTGGCGGGTTTCGGCAACGGCCTGATCATCACCCGTTTCAGCGTGCCGCCGCTGATCGCGACGCTGGCCACGCTGGCGCTCTATCGCGGGCTGGCGGAAGGCATCAGCCAGGCCCGCTCGGTGCGTGGTTATCCGGACTGGTTCTATGTGCTCGGCCAGGGCGAAGTGCTCGGCGTGCCGACGCAGCTCTGGATCCTGGCAGTGGCGGCGATCATCGCCTCGATCATCCTTGCCTACACGCGCTGGGGCCGCACGGTCTATGCCATCGGCTCCAACGAGGTCGCCAGCCGCTTTTCCGGCCTTTCGGTGGAGAAGACCAAGCTTGCCCTCTACACCGCATCGGGTTTTGCGGCTGCGGTGGCCGGCGTGATCTTTGTCTCGCGTGTCTCGACCACACGCTCCGACATGGGCACCGGCATCGAGCTCGACGCCATCACGGCGGTGGTGCTCGGCGGCACCTCGATCTTCGGCGGCCGTGGCACCATCGCCGGCACCATGATCGGCCTTTGCCTTATCCAGGCGCTGAAGAACGGCCTGTCGCTCGCCGGGGTGAAGGGCGACGGCACCATCATGCTCATCGGCGCGGTACTGATCCTGGCGATCCTCGCCAGCAACCTCTTCGAGAGGAGCGGCACTCGATAACAACGGGAGAAGCGTCCTTCACTGCCGCTCATCAGTGTCCGGACGAACAATGGAGGATGAAAATGCGTAACGGCGCAAACAAAAACTTAGAGCGTTTCCGCGTTTCCGTGAAAAACGGAAACGCTCTAGTGCTCAGCGCACTGCTGGCCTTGTCGCTCTCGACAAGCCTCAGCCATGCCCAATCCGCCGCCTGGACCGGTGGTGATGATTTGCCGACCAACCCGCTCGCCTGCGATGCCACACCGGCAACGGCTGCGGCCAAGCCTTATGACGGCGGTTCGCCGACCAATGCGCCTGACCGCAAGGGCAAGACGCTGAAAGTCGTCGACGTGCCGAAGCTGGTCGGCATCGGCTATTTCAACGCCACGTCCAAGGGCATCGCCGACGCGGCCAAGGAAATCGGCACGATGGATGCCAAGACCGACGGTCCGAGCAAGGCCAACATCGATGACCAGATCACGCTGATCGACAACTACATCACCAGCGGCGTCGACGGCATCCTGTTCGCCGCCAACGATCCGGTCGCAATCGCACCGGTGCTGAAGAAGGCGCTTGCCGCCGGCATCAACGTCGTCGGCTATGACGCCAACTCGACGCCGGACGCGCGCCAGTGGTTCGTCAACCAGGCCGAGTTCAACGGCATTGCCAAGGCGATGGTCGATTCCATGGCCAAGGAAACCGGCGAGGATGGCGCCTTCGCCATCGTCACCTCAACCTTCACGACACCGAACCAGGCCCGCTGGATCTCCGAAATGGCGGCCTACCAGGCCAAGTGCCATCCGAAGATGAAGTGGCTGGAGACGGTGGAAGCGCAGGAGGACAACATCCTGTCCTTCAACCAGACCAACACGCTGCTCAACAAGTATGGCGACGAGCTGAAGGGTGTCTTCGGCATGACCAGCGTTGCCACGCCGGCAGCCGCCGACGCGGTCACCCAGGCCAAGAAGTGCGGCAAGGTCGCGGTCGTCGGCCTCGCCACGCCGAACGCCATGAAGCCTTATGTCGCGGCCGATTGCGTGAAGTCGGTGGTGCTGTGGAACCCGGTCGATCTCGGCTATGCCGCCGCCCATGTCCTGCGCGCCGTCGCCGACGGCACGCTGGCCCCAGGCGCAACCTCCGTGAAGGCCGGCAAACTTGGCGATCTCTCCGTCATCAACGGTTCGGAGATCCTGCTCGGCGCGCCGACCGTCTTCAGCAAGGACAACATCAACAACTTCGACTTCTGAGACTATGGCGGGAGGCGTTCACAGCGCCTCCCGCTCAAGAGGCTGGCCGGCCCGCCTGCCGGCCGACTTCGTGAATGCAACTGAAAGGATCGCGCCATGCCTGCGGTCGATTGGCAAGCCGAGTTTGCCGCGCTGAAAACCCTGTCGGCCCGTATCGGCAACGACCCCTTGCTGACGCAGGGAGCCGGTGGCAACACCTCGCTCAAGGTCAACGGCACGCTGTGGATCAAGGCGTCCGGAACCTGGCTCGCCCATGCCGCCGAGCGCGACATCATGGTGCCCGTCGAGATGGCGCCGCTGATCGCGGCGGTCGAGGCTGTCGACCCTGCCGCCGAACAGGCGCAGCAATTCGTCGTCACCGAACTCAACGGCTCGGGACTGCGCCCGTCGATCGAAACCACCGTGCACGCGCTGATGCCACACCGTGTCGTGCTGCATGTCCATTGCGTCGACACGATTGCCTTTGCCGTGCGCAGCGACTGCGTCGAGCAGGTCGGCCCCCGCCTTGCCGGTCTCAACTGGGCCTATGTGCCTTATGCGCGCCCGGGCTTGCCGCTGGCGCTCGCCATAGCCGAAAACAGCGGCAACCGGCCGGACGTGCTGATCCTTGCCAATCATGGTCTGGTCGTCGGCGCCGAAACGGTCGAGCAAGCCAAGGCGCTGCTGGATGACGTCAAGGCGAGGTTGCGCATTGCTCCCCGCGATGGCTCCGGCCCCAACATGGAAACGCTCGCCCGGCTGATGGCTGGCAGCGACTATCGGCTGCCCTTGTCCGAGGTCGCGCATTCGGCCGCGACTGATCCGCAAGGCATCGCGCTGGCGGCCCAGGGCAGCCTCTATCCCGATCATGTCATTTTCCTCGGCGCCGGTTCGGTCATCGCGACGCAGGATGAAGACGTCGCAGCGGTGGTGCGGCGCCAGGGCACGGCACCCGTCGTGATCCTGTGGCCGGGGATCGGCGTTCTGATGCGCGGCGACGCCGTTCCGGGCGCCGACGCCATGGCGCGCTGCCTGGCCGACGTGACAGCACGCATCCCGGTCGACGCGCCGGTCCGCGTGCTGACCGAAGAGGAGCACCGGCAGCTGACCGACTGGGATGCGGAGAAGTACCGGCAGGAGCTTGCCCGGAAGAAGATTGCCTGATGGACAAGCAGCTCGCGCAATTCCAGCAAAAGTCGGAGCGTTTCCGCGTTTCCGAAGGCGGAAACGCTCTGGCCATTGGCATCGATCTCGGCACGTCCGGCGCCCGCGCCGTGGCGATGACGCCGTCCTTCGATATCGTGGCGCAGGGGGCTGCACGGCTCGCGGAATTCGGATCCGATCCGCGCGATCCGGCTGTCTGGTGGAAGGCGGTCGAGCGCGCGCTGATGGCGGCGCTGGCCGGGATCGATCGGGCGAGCGTGCATGCCATCGCGGTTGATGCAACTTCCGGCACGCTGCTGCCCGTCGATGCCGATGGCATGCCGCTCGCCAAACCGCTGATGTACAATGACAGGGTCGAGGATGACGCGTTGCTGGCGCGTATCCGCGCCGTCATCCCGGCCGAGAGCGGCGCGCATGGCGCCACCTCCGGACTTGCCAAGGCGCTGCGGTTCCAGGCGGTGCCGGGCGTTGCGAAAGTCCTGCACCAGGCCGATTGGATCGCCGGACGGCTTGCCGGCCATTTCGGCACCACCGACGAGAACAACGCGCTGAAGACCGGCTACGATCCGGTCGAGCGGCTGTGGCCGCAATGGATCGCCGCGACGGGGCTCGACATGGACCTGCTGCCGCGCGTGGTCGCACCCGGCGCACCGGTGGAGACCATCGCACCCGAGATGGCCAGGACCTTCGGACTGGATGACGAGGTGGTGATCGTTGCCGGCACCACCGATGGCTGCGCCTCCTTCCTGGCCACCGGCGCCGACCAACCGGGCGACGGTGTCACGGCGCTGGGGTCCACGCTGACACTGAAGTTGCTGTGCGACCGGCCGATCTTCGCGCCGGACTATGGCGTCTACAGCCACCGCATCAACGGCATGTGGCTTGCGGGCGGTGCCTCCAACAGCGGCGGCAAGGTGCTTTCGCATTTCTTTTCGGCCGACGAGGTCGTCCGGCTGTCGGCGGCGATCGATCCGACGGTCTCGGCCGGCCTGGACTTTTATCCTCTGCTGGAACCCGGCGAACGCTTCCCCGTCTTCGATCCTGATTTCGCGCCAAGGCTGGAGCCAAGACCCAAGGATGACGCCGACTTCCTGAAAGCGATGTTCGAAGGCATGGCGTCGATCGAGAGGCTCGGCTTTGCCCGCCTTGCCGGGCTTGGCGCCGATCCGCTTCGCTCGGTGCGCAGCGTCGGCGGTGGCGCGGCCAATGCGCAATGGAGTGCGATACGGCAACGCGAACTGCAGGTGCCGTTGCTGCCTGCCCAATCCACCGAGGCGGCGGCGGGCGCCGCGCGGCTTGCCCTGGGTGGCCTGCAGGCGGTGGGGGATCTGTGATGACGCTCGAACTCTCCGGCATCCGCGATCTCGCCGACCGTTTCGACGTCTTCATCCTCGACCAGTTCGGCGTGCTGCATGACGGCTCTGCGCCTTACCCCGGTGCTGTCGAGACGCTGGTACAGCTCAAACGGGCCGGTAAGCAGACCCTGCTGCTGTCCAATTCCGGCAAGCGTTCGGCGCCCAATGAAGCGCGGCTGGAGAAGCTCGGCTTCATCCCCGGAAGCTGGGGGCATTTCCTCTCCTCCGGCGAGGCCGCCTGGCAGAGCCTGTGCGGTTCGCTTGCCGGCGGAAAGAACGTGCGCTGCCTGCTTGTCGCGCGCGACAATGATCTTTCTGCGGTTAAAGACCTGCCGCTGACGCTGGTCGACGATGGTCGCGAGGCCGACATCGTGCTGCTTGCGGCCAGCGAGGGGGATCGCTTCGATCTCGACCAATATCGCCGCCTGCTCGAACCTGCGGCGGCGCGCGGCGTGGTCTGCCTTTGCACCAACCCTGACAAGATCATGCTGACGTCGATCGGTCCGCGTTTTGGCGCCGGTCGCATCGCCGAGCTCTATGTCGAACTCGGCGGGCCGGTGACGTGGATCGGCAAGCCGTTTGCCGAGATCTACGCCGCCGCGCTGAAGCTGCTGGGCAATCCTGACCGTGCCCGTGTCGTCTGCGTGGGCGACAGCATCGAGCATGACATCGCCGGCGGGCAAGGTGCCAGGTTGAGCACTGCTCTGGTGACGACCGGCATCCTCGAGACCGCGACCGCTGTCGAAAGACAGCAGCTTTATGCCGAGCACGGTGCGACGCCGGATTTCCTGCTGCGCGCTTTCACATGGTGAGGAGGACGATATGGAAACGGTGATCGCGGGAGACGTTGTCGAAAAGAGCAATGCCGCGCGCGAGAGAACGCTCGGGGCAGACTATGCGGTGCTCGGCGAGCAGCTCGACCGGCGCGGCATTGCCATCGACGCGATCCTGGCGAAGGTCGAGGCCTTCGGCGTGGCGATCCCGTCCTGGGGCGTCGGCACCGGCGGCACGCGCTTTGCCCGTTTCCCCGGACCTGGCGAGCCGCGCGATGTCTTCGACAAGATCGAGGATTGCGCCGTCATCAGCCAGCTGACGCGGGCGACGCCGACCGTCTCGCTGCACATCCCCTGGGACAAGGCCGATCCGAACCGCCTCAAGCAGGCAGCGTCGCGCTTCGGTCTCGGCTTCGACGCGATGAATTCCAACACCTTCTCCGATGCACAGGGCCAGCAACTCTCCTACAAGTTCGGCTCGCTGTCGCATGCCGATGCAGGCGCGCGCCGCCAGGCGATCGAGCACAATCTCGAATGCATCGAGATCGGCCGGACGATCGGTTCCAAAGCGCTGACGGTGTGGATCGGCGACGGATCGAACTTTCCGGGCCAGGTCAATTTCGCGCGTGCCTTCGAGCGTTATCTCGACGCTATGAAGGCGATCTATGCCGGGCTGCCGCAGGACTGGCGCCTGTTCACCGAGCACAAGATGTATGAGCCGGCCTTCTATTCCACGGTGGTGCAGGACTGGGGCACCAACTACATCATCGCCAGGGAACTCGGCGACCAGGCCTATTGCCTCGTCGACCTCGGCCACCACGCGCCCAATGTGAACATCGAGATGATCGTGTCGCGGCTGATCCAGTTCGGCAAGCTGGGCGGCTTCCACTTCAACGATTCCAAATATGGCGACGACGACCTCGATGCTGGCTCGATCGACCCCTACCGACTTTTCCTGGTCTTCAACGAACTGGTCGATGCCGAGCTCAACGGTGCACGGGATTTCCAGCCGGCGCATATGCTCGACCAGAGCCACAACGTCACCGACCCGATCGAGAGCCTGATGCTGTCGGCGATCGAGGTGCAGCGCGCCTATGCGGCGGCGCTGCTGGTCGACCGCAAGGCGCTGGAAGGTTTCCAGGAAACCAACGATGCGCTGATGGCGACACAGACTTTGAAGGCAGCCTACCGCACCGACGTCGAACCGATCCTGGCCATGGCGCGCCTAAAGCGGGGCGGGGCGATCGATCCGGTCGCGGCCTATCGCACCAGTGGCTATCGCGGCAAGGTCGCGGCCGAGCGGCCGGCCATGGCAGCCGCTGGCGGCGGCATCGTCTGAGCCGGAGAGGTCGCCATGCCCGAACGCATCGCCTTTCGAATGGTGCTCAATGTCGGCCAAGCTGCCGAATACCGGAAGCGGCACGACGCGATCTGGCCGGAACTGCGACAGGCGCTGCACGAGGCCGGCGTGTCCGACTACTCGATCTGGCTGGACCCGGAGACCAATCATCTGTTCGCAACTCTGGTGCGGGCCGACGACCACGTCATGGATGCGCTGCCACAGACCGAGGTCAACCGCCGCTGGTGGGACTTCATGGCCGACATCATGCAGGTCACCGACAGCAACGAGCCGCTGGCGGTGCCGCTGCAGCAGGTTTTTCATATGGAGTAGACGATGAGTGAAACAGCCAACAGCGACAGGGCCCTGCGCGAGGAGATGGTCTCGATCTGCCGGCGCATGAATTCCAGCGGCATCAACCAGGGCACCGCGGGCAATCTCTCGGTGCGCTCAGCCGACGGATTCCTGATCACCCCGTCGGGCATGCCTTACGAAACCATGGATGCCGACGACATCGTGTCGATGGATTTCGAGGGCAGCTATGTCGGCCGCATGCCGTCGTCGGAATGGCGTTTCCATCGCGACATCCTCACCCACCGCCAGGACGTCAATGTCGTGCTGCACTGCCATTCGGTGCACGCCACCACGTTGGCTTGTCACCACAAGACGATCCCGGCCTTCCATTACATGACCGGCGTCGCCGGCGGCTCGACCATACGCTGCGCAAAATACGCCACCTTCGGCACGCAGGCGCTGTCCGACCATGCCCTGGTTGCGCTGGAAGGCCGCCTGGCCTGCCTGCTCGGCCAGCACGGGCAGATCTCGCTGGGCACGACGCTCGAAGCGGCCCTGTGGCTGGCGATCGAGGTGGAAACGCTCTCGCATATGTATGTCCAGGCGCTGATGCTCGGCGAGCCGCCGATCCTGCCCGAGGACGAGATGGAGCGCGTCATCGAGCAGATGCGCCGCATGAGCTACGGCCTCGCGCCCAACGAGGAAGGCAAGGGCGGCGACGCACACCGGCGCTAGACCAGCGGTCCAAAAGGCTCTGGCGGAGTTTGGCGGCGTCTGCTCGGCATAGTCACGGCGCCAGAGCCGCCACCCTCTGGCGTCGCAAGTCACACTATCGAGGGACTTCAGCGGCAATCTGACGGCCAGTTGAAGCGAATGTTCAGGAAGAGCTGAAGCCTCGCAAGATCGCGATTTCGCCCACGCCGCAAAGCGCCGTTTTTTCTACACCGTCCGAGTTGATAGGGTGCGGCCCGCAGCGTCGGCCGGCCCATCTTGAATGTCGCTGAACAACGCCTCAATGCGTTCGCTTTCGGAGCGCCTGTGCGGAATCGCATAGGACAACACGACATAGATCGTGGTGTTGACGATCAGCCCGACGATGCCGGAGGTGATGCCGCCAAGCGCCGGGATTGACACCGGATAGAGATATTGCAGCACCACCGCCGTGGCGAAGCCGACCAGCATGCCGGCAACGGCGGCCGATGCATTGCCGCGTTTCCAGAAGATGCCGAGATAGAGCGCCGGCGCCAGCTGAACGATGCCCTGATACGAGGCGAGCGCCAGCGTCAGTAGACCGGAGGTGACATTGACCGTGAGGACCGCGCCGATGATTGCAAGCACCGTGACGACGACAATGGTGGCGCGGGCGGCGCGCGTGGTCGTCGCCTCGTCGGCGCCGATGTGGAGAATGTCCTGGGCGGTGTGGGTGCCGATTGCGGCAGTGATGGCGTTCACATTGCCGACGGTGGCTGCAAAGACCGCAATGCCTGCCAATGCGAGGACGAACGGTCCGCCATGGGCGGCTGTGAGAAACCAGACATTGTCAGGTGCTGCCGCGACCTCGGGCAATTGCGAAGCCAGAGGGCACATGGTCAGCAATATCGCCAGAAAGAGAAACATCAATGGCGCGGCTTTCACCGATGAGTTGCGCACCGCCTGGGCGCTGCGGGCAGTGAACAGCCGCACGAAGATGTCCGGCCAGCACCAGGAACCAAGCGCGCCGGTTGCGACGATCGAGAAATAGTAGAGCGGTCCAAGATCGCTGCCGACACCGGGAAGCGTTGCAAAACTTGGCGGAAGGCTGTCGAAGCCATGGCCCTGCGCCAGCAGCCAGACGATCAGGCCTATGGCGACAAGGCCGCCGACGCCATAGGCAAAGATGCCTTGCACCATGTCCGAAATGACGATGCCGTGCATGCCCATGCGAACCGTCCAGATCTGACGGATTCCCAGCACCACGATGCCGATGAAAACCGCGACGGTGGGTGAGATGACCCCGAAGGACAGATAGGAAAACACCAGCCCGAGTGACTGAAAGCCGAGCACCAGCCATGGAAACGCCGAGATGACGCCGATGACCGCGGCGACTTTGCGGACATTGGTGGAATTGTAGCGCATGCCGACAAAATCAGCCTGTGTGCGCAGATTGAACGAGCGGCCCCAGTCAAACACTTTCTGCGCCATGAAAAACATGAACAGCACGGCCAGCAGCGAGTAGGAGATGACATAATAGCCGATGACGCCGGCCGAGGCGGCAAGGCCGGCGAAGGCGATGAAGATGGTGCCAGGCAACCAGGTGTTGAGGAAGGCCATGGTCTGGAACCAGGATCCGAAGGATCGGCCGGCCACGGCATAGTCGGTGAAGTTTTTGCTTTCGCGCTGGTTGCGTTCGAGAACGAAGACGACAATTGCGAAAAATGCGGCCAGCATTCCATAGCCGATCAGCATGTTCATCGACGCTACTCCTCCGATGCCTGCATCTTCGACTGCAGATGCAGCATGGTCAGGACGAGCATCGCACCGCTGCCCAGAAAGAAGAGCAGCGCCATGTCGATTCTACCGCTTGCGAAATAGAGATGGATCGGCGGAAAGAGCATCAACACCAGGTTGAAGATCAGTGCCGCCCGCCCGTGCGGGGCGCGTTGCTGGATGGTTCGCATTGTCCCTGTTCCCCTGTTTTCGGCCGGCGGTTCTCCACGCCGGCCATCATCCGCTAAAGGCCACAGGCCTTCGCCACGTCGTCGACCAGTATTTTCTGGTTCTGCTGTAATTTCTGCCCCGGCAAATCCTGCCAGAACGGCAAATAGGGGTCCTCGACGCCTGTGCGCACGCCGCTCAGCGTTTCCACCACCGCCAGTCCGCAGAATGGCACGTAGAAGGGCGAGTAGCCGCCCTCGTGGCTCATCACCAGCCGGCCACCACACAGCGTCTCGGCCGCCTCCATCAGCCTGCGTGTCATTTCGATATAGGCGCGCGAGGTCAGCATCATGCGGCCCAGCGGGTCGGCATTGCTTGCGTCGAACCCGCTGGCGACGAGGACCAGCTCCGGCCTGAAACGCTGCAGCGCCGGCAGGACGACCCGGTCGAACGCATAGAGATATGCGCCTTCGCCCGACCCTGCCGGCAGTGGCAGATTGATGGCCGAACCGGCACCTTTACCGGCGCCGCGATCGGTGACCTTGCCGGTGTCCGGCGGGAAATTGCCGTCCTGATGCAGGGAGATCGTCAACACATCGGGGTCGGATTCGAAGCAGGCCTCGGTGCCGTTGCCATGGTGCACATCCCAATCCACGACGGCAAAGCGTTCGACGCCAAGTTTTGCCCGGGCGTGGGCGATGGCCACGGCGACATTGGCAAACATGCAAAAACCCATGCCTTTTTCCGGACGCGCATGGTGTCCCGGCGGACGCACAAGCGCATAGGCATTGTTTACATCGCCTGAGACAACGGCACGGGTGGCCGAGATGGTGCCGCCGGCAGCCAGCAAGGCAAGTTTATAGCCGCCCAGGCCGAAGGGCGAGACATTGTCACCCATATCGCCGCCGCGGGCATCGTCACCCAGCAGCTTCATCTTCGTGAGATGGTCGCGTGTGTGGACGCGCAGGATGTCTTCTTCCTCGGCAGCCACGCAGTCGAGACGGCGCAACGATTTGGCCAATTCGGAAACTTCGATGAGAGATGCAAATCTTGCCTTGGATTCCGGCGATTCAACATGCTGCATCGGCTGCAGAAATTCGCCTTTCAGAAATCCCGCCGCTGTGCCCGTGTCGTGCCAGCCAAAGCGCTCATGCCACAACCAACCTGTCGTCATCACGATCCTCCTGCGGCGATGGAGAAACGTTAGCCGGTTCGGTGAACTTGCGAATGATGCAGATGCACTATCAAATCGGCAAAAAAGCGGGAAATGTAGCCGCTTCCGCTCAGATTGCTTGATGCGGTGGTGCACCGCCGGTAGTGTTGGTGAACGATAGCTGAGACACCTTATGCGCCAGTAACGGGACTTGCGGTGATTTCAAAGCTCAAGGCATTTTCGCTCTTTGCCGCCGATCTCCAGAAGCTGGCTGGCGAGCAGGATATCGAGGCGATTGCCGCCTTCGGGGTGCAGAAGCTGAAACCGGTGCTGGGTTTCGAAAGCGCATGGTACGGTTGGTCGCGTTTCGAACCGGGGCGAACCGTCGTGCCGGCCTCGGCGACTGTCAATCTGCCGGGCGGGTTTGCCAAATTCTGGTCGACAATCGAGAACCAGGATCTGGTGGCGCGGGCGTTTCGGGAGAAACGGACGCTGATCGGCACCTATGATCGGACCCAGTCTGCGCAGACCGATGGCATGATCGCCCTGTGCGAACGCTATCATCTGCGCAAATGGGCCAGCGCCATGCACCACAACCGGCGCAGTCGAACCGCTTTTTTCGTCTCGATCTATCGCGGCGACACGCGCAGCCGCGACTGGCAGCCGGATGAGCTCGAGCTTTTGCAATGTGCGGTCGACCATATCTCGCTGGCAATGGAAGTGTCGACACGTCATGCTTGCGGGACGCTGGGTGAACAGATGCTGGTTGTGGACGCAGATGGCGGCTTGCATATCGCAAACAGCGAATCGCAGGCATTTCTGCGTGGCATCTGGCCGGGTTGGCGCGGCGAACAATTGCCGAAATCGCTGCTGCGCTATGTCCGCGAGCCCGGTACGTTCTACATCAGAGGGCGAGGCGTCGTATTGTCGTCCTCGCTGGTCACCCTCGAGAACTCGCATCTTGTCGCATTGCGTCTCAGGGAGACGGCAAAGTCTGACCGGCTGTCGCCGCGCGAAGCGCAGGTGGCCCGGGCGCTTGCGGCTGGGGCAACCTACAAGCAGGCGGCTGCGGCCCTCGGTTCGGCGCCAGCAACCATCCGAAACCAGACGCAGGCCATCTACACCAAGCTCGGCATTGCCTCGCGGGCGCAACTTGCGACCTTGCTGTCGAAAGAAGGCTGAGCCGCCAGGCTCTGGTGCTTGCCGCCCTACTCCCCTGATCTCAACCCAATTGAGCAGGCCCTCGCCAGGACCAAACACTGGGCGCCAGGCCAGAAGCGCTCGGCGAGCCGCCGATCCTGCCCGAAGACGAGATGGAGCGCGTCATCGAGCAGATGCGTCGCATGAGCTATGGTCTCGCGCCCAACGAGGAAGGCAAGGGTGGCAATGCGCATCGGCGATGAGGGGAGCATTTCACTGCCCTATATTCCTTACTGCCCTCATTTCTGCGGTTTCAGAAACCTGGCCACCATAGTGGCGACAAGCTCGGAGAAGCGCCATGACCCAATGGACTGCTGATCATGCCGTCTCGCGTGATGGCACGATCATCGGCTACCGGCAGGTCGGCGCCGGTCCCAGCCTCGTGCTGCTGGCAGGCGGCATGCAGAGCAGCCGTAACTTCACCCAGTTGGCGGAGTTGCTGGCCGATCGTTTCACGCTGCATCTGCCTGACCGACGCGGGCGTGGCCTCAGCGGGCCGCCGGGACCGGACTGCGGCATCGACACCGAGGTGGACGATCTGTCGGCGGTGCTGGCGAAAACAGGAGCGCGTGACGTGTTCGCCCTGAGCTCCGGCGCCATCGCCACGTTATGGACGGCGCTGCACCGGCCGCAGGCGCTCGCTAGAATTGCGCTGTACGAGCCACCGGTGCCGGTCGGCACGCCATCGCCGCTGGACTTTGTGCCGCGCTACGAGCACGAGCTTGCCGCCGGCAATCTGGCAGCCGCCATGGCCACGGTGATGAAGGGGACACGCGACCGGCGCGACTGGTTCACCGGCCTGCCCCGCCTGCTGCTGGTCCCGATCATGCGCATGGCGCTGCGCGGCAGCGGCGAAGAGGCCACAGCCATCCGCGAACTGGTGCCCACTTTCCACCACGATGCGCAACTGATTGCCGCCACGGCCGGGCAGGTGCAGCGCTTCGGCGCCATCCGCATGCCGGTCCTGCTGATGGGCGGTGACAATTCCAACCCCTATCTGCCGATGGCGCTCGACGCGTTGCAGCAAGAATTGCCGCAGGCCGAGCGGGTCAAGCTCAAGGGCGTCGGCCACATCGCGGCAGACAATGTCGGCAAGCCAGGGTTGGTTGCCAGCGAGCTGCGGCGGTTCTTCGCCTAGCCTGTATGCGCGCTGCGCACGCTGGCCGCGCCAGAGCATAGTCCCGCGTGCGGCTATTGCGCCGCCGTATAGAGCAGGCGGGTGGTGGAGCCGGTAGGGTTCAGCGCACGCTGCAGCAGCGCTTCGGCATGGGCGTTGCGCTGGCGGGCCGTATCCGCGCCCATCACCACGACCACGAAACGCTTTCCGTCGGCATCATAGGAGGTGACGATGTTGAAGCCGGATGCGCGGATGTAGCCGGTCTTGATGCCGTCGACGCCGTAGACGCGGCCCAGCATGTCGTTGTGGCCGCGCACCAGTTTGCCGCGGAACATGAAATCGGCTTCCGAGAAGTAGTGATAATGCTGCGGGAAATGCGCCCTGAGCGCCAGTCCGAGCACAGCCATGTCGCGCGCCGTCGTCTGCTGGCCGTCGTCGGGCAGGCCCGACGCGTTGCGGAAGGTGGTCGATCGCATGCCGATCTGTCGCGCCTTGGCCGTCATCGCGGCAGCGAAACCGTCCTCCGAACCGCCGAGATATTCGCCCACCGCCACGGCGACGTCGTTGGCGGACTTCACCACAAGCGCGCGGATGGCGGAATCGACGTCGATCGTCTCGCCGGGCCGGAAGCGCAGCTTGGTCGGCGGCTGCGATGCGGCGTTGGCCGAAACCGGGATCTGGGTTTCCTTGGTGATGCGGTCACTCTGCAGTGCCTCGAACAAAAGGTAGAGCGTCATCATCTTGGTGAGCGAGGCCGGATAGCGTGCCGAGGTCGAGTTGACCTCGAACACCGTTGCGCCGGTCTGGGCATCGACGACGATGGCCGCGTATTTCTGTGCCGGAGCCGGTACGGAAAGCACCTGCTCGGGCGGCGTCGCAGCCGTACAACCCGCCACGAAGGTCACCGTGACAAGGGCAACGAAAAATCTGCGGGCGAAGGCGAACAGGGGAGAGGGTGGCAGGGTGGGCATTCCGGGAAGGCTTGAGACGATGCGCTGAGATGGCGGACCCTAGCCGAGCCGGCACACGGCGTCCATTCACCTTGGCTGATTCTCGCTATCGGAATGCGCCTTTGGCGCTGGTTTCACACCATTTTGTGCAGAAAGGCGCGAAATGCATGGGACTTTGGTGCTGCCGACTCGCCCTGGCGCTTTCTATCAAGCCGTTTCCATATGTGATCGGTGAGCGGACCGCGCATCGGGATCGAGTTTGAGGTTCCGTGCTTGCGGTGTATGAATTCAAGGGGTTAGGTCATGTTTGACCCTATGAGGGGACTTGCGGCGCGCCGATTGCGAAAAGGATGATGAGTGCAATTCCAGCAAAAGTGTTCAGCGGTTTTGCGTCCGGAATTGCACCAAACAAAAACGTTAGAGCGTTTCCGCGTTTCCGTAAAAACGGAAACGCTCTAACAGTGGAAAAGCCGAGGCGCAGAATGCTTGCGCGCAAGGCGGCCTGTTCTTATATACGCCGCAACCGTGCGGGTCGCCGAAAGGCAGCCTGGCGCGGAATTTCTGTGAACAGGGGCTTTCGCCGGAACGCCTGACAGGGTCCTTGAAAGCCTGCTTAGTGGAGAGACTAGATGGCAAAAGTAATCGGTATCGACCTCGGGACGACCAATTCCTGCGTCGCCGTCATGGACGGCAAGGACGCGAAGGTCATTGAAAATGCGGAAGGCGCGCGCACGACGCCTTCGATCGTCGCCTTCAGCGGCGACGGCGAGCGCCTCGTCGGCCAGCCGGCCAAGCGCCAGGCGGTCACCAATCCTGAAAACACGGTCTTCGCGGTCAAGCGCCTCATCGGCCGCCGCTATGACGATCCGGTGACGGAGAAGGACAAGAAGCTTGTCCCCTACGAGATCGTCAACGGCGACAACGGCGATGCCTGGGTGGAAGCCGGCGGCAAGAAGCAGTCGCCTTCCCAGATCTCGGCGATGATCCTGCAGAAGATGAAGGAAACGGCGGAAGCCTATCTCGGCGAGAAGGTCGAGAAGGCTGTCATCACCGTTCCTGCCTATTTCAACGATGCCCAGCGCCAGGCCACCAAGGACGCCGGCAAGATCGCCGGTCTCGAAGTGCTGCGCATCATCAACGAGCCGACCGCTGCCGCGCTCGCCTACGGCCTCGACAAGAAGGATGGCAAGACCATTGCCGTCTATGACCTTGGCGGCGGCACCTTCGATATCTCGGTTCTCGAGATCGGCGACGGCGTGTTCGAGGTGAAGTCGACCAATGGCGACACCTTCCTCGGTGGTGAAGACTTCGACATGCGTCTGGTCGAATACCTGGCGGCCGAGTTCAAGAAGGAACAGGGCATCGACCTGAAGAACGACAAGCTTGCCCTGCAGCGCCTCAAGGAAGCTGCCGAAAAGGCCAAGATCGAGCTGTCGTCCTCGGCCCAGACCGAAATCAACCTGCCCTTCATCACTGCT
Organism: Mesorhizobium sp.; assembly: GCA_035944705.1. Classification (GTDB taxonomy): domain Bacteria; phylum Pseudomonadota; class Alphaproteobacteria; order Rhizobiales; family Rhizobiaceae; genus Mesorhizobium. Next base: position 273,075 of record DASZAX010000008.1, read on the forward strand.
GATGCTTCCGGTCCGAAGCACCTGACGCTGAAGCTCACCCGTGCCAAGTTCGAATCGCTGGTCGATGACCTGATCCAGCGCACCATCGAGCCGTGCAAGGCCGCGCTCAAGGATGCCGGCCTCAAGGCTGGCGAGATCGACGAAGTCGTTCTGGTCGGTGGCATGACCCGCATGCCGAAGGTCCAGGAAGTCGTGAAGCAGTTCTTCGGCAAGGAGCCGCACAAGGGCGTGAACCCTGACGAAGTGGTTGCACTCGGCGCCGCCATCCAGGCCGGCGTGCTGCAGGGCGACGTCAAGGACGTGCTGCTGCTCGACGTGACCCCGCTTTCGCTGGGCATCGAGACGCTGGGTGGCGTGTTCACCCGCCTGATCGAGCGCAACACCACGATCCCGACCAAGAAGAGCCAGGTGTTCTCGACTGCCGAGGATTCGCAGAGCGCGGTGACCATCCGTGTCTTCCAGGGCGAGCGTGAAATGGCTGCCGACAACAAGATCCTCGGCCAGTTCGATCTGGTCGGCATCCCGCCGGCGCCGCGTGGCGTGCCGCAGATCGAGGTCACCTTCGACATCGACGCCAACGGCATCGTCAACGTCTCGGCCAAGGACAAGGGCACCGGCAAGGAGCACCAGATCCGCATCCAGGCGTCCGGCGGTCTGTCCGACGCCGACATCGAGAAGATGGTCAAGGACGCCGAGGCCAATGCCGAGGCCGACAAGCAGCGCCGTGCGCTGGTCGAGGCCCGCAACCAGGCCGAGGCTCTGGTGCATTCGGCCGACAAGTCGCTGAAGGATTATGGCGACAAGGTCTCCGAAGCCGACCGCACCGCGATCGCTGACGCGATCACTGCGCTGAAGACGGCTGCCGAAGGCGATGACGCTGCCGAGATCGAGGCGAAGAGCCAGGCGCTGACCGAAGCTTCGATGAAGCTCGGCCAGGCCATGTACGAGGCTTCGCAGAAGGAAGCTGCCGAGGCTGACGCCAAGGCGGATGCCGCCAAGGATTCCGATGTGGTCGACGCCGATTTCGAGGAAATCGACGACAAGGACGACAAGAAGAAGTCGGCTTAAGTGGCCTGAGGGTCAAAAATTCAGAAAAGCCCGGCGCCAAGCCGGGCTTTTTTGCAACCATCACCGGAAAAATGCAGCGTTTCCTTGCCGGTACTGGCATAAGCGCCGCATCGTTACTAAATCGGAGACCAGTCTTTTGAAGCAACTGGTCGAAACAATGCGCTCAAGACGTTGGCCTTTGCTTGAGCCATCGGTCAGCGGGATTGGAACAGGCTCTCGATGAAAGCTGATTTCTACGAAACGCTTGGCGTGCAGAAGGGCGCCGACGAGAAGGAGCTCAAAAGCGCCTTCCGCAAGCTGGCGATGCAGTTCCATCCCGACCGCAATCCCGGCGATGCCTCCTGCGAGCACAAGTTCAAGGAAATCAACGAGGCCTACGAGACGCTGAAGGACCCGCAGAAGCGCGCGGCCTACGACCGTTTCGGCCATGCCGCCTTCGAGAACGGCGGCATGAATGGCGGCGGCGCCGGTTTTGCTGCCGGCGGCTTCGCCGACATCTTCGAGGACATCTTCGGCGAGATGATGGGTGGCGGACGCCGCCGCAGTTCCGGGGGCCGCGAGCGCGGCGCCGATCTGCGCTACAACATGGAGATCAGCCTCGAGGAGGCCTATGCCGGCAAGACCGCGCAGATCCACGTGCCGGCGTCGCTGACCTGCGACGAATGCTCGGGGTCAGGTGCCAAGCCGGGAACGCAGCCGGTCACCTGCTCGATGTGCCACGGCCACGGCAAGGTGCGCGCCAGCCAGGGTTTCTTCTCGATCGAGCGCACCTGCCCGCAATGCCAGGGCCGCGGCCAGACCATCAAGGACCCATGCCCGAAATGCGCCGGCCAGGGCCGTATCACCGAGGAGCGTTCGCTCTCGGTCAACATTCCGGCCGGCATCGAGGACGGCACCCGCATCCGGCTTGCCGGTGAGGGCGAGGCCGGGCTGCGCGGTGGCCCGTCGGGCGATCTCTATATCTTCCTGGCCATCAAGCCGCATGAGTTCTTCCAGCGCGACGGTGCCGATCTTTATTGCAAGGTGCCGATCTCGATGACGACCGCCGCTCTCGGCGGTTCATTCGAGGTGACGACGCTGGACGGCAGCCAGACCCGCGTGAAGGTGCCGGAAGGCACGCAGAACGGCCGCCAGTTCCGCATGAAGGGCAAGGGCATGCCGGTGCTGCGCCAGCCGCAGATCGGCGACCTCTACATCCAGACCGCGGTGGAGACGCCGCAGAACCTGACGCGGCGCCAGCGCGAGCTTCTGGAAGAGTTCGAACAGTTGTCGTCGAAGGAGAACAGCCCGCAGTCGAGCGGTTTCTTCTCGCGCATGAAGGATTTCTTCGAGTCGTTCAGCGAACGCTGAGCGGCGACAAAAACTGTCTTGTCCACGACATTGGTGGACGTTTGCCTTGCCTACCCCTGCGTAACTGCTAAGTAGCATTGCAGAGTGGGTTCCGGGGGGAGCCGGTCAGGAGAGCTTGATGGGACGTGGCCCTGGATTGAGGAAGTCGCTCGCCGAGAAATTCGACGACGAGCTGAAATTCTTCAAGGGATGGATCGACAAGCCGAAGGCTGTCGGCTCCATCGTGCCGACGAGTTCGATCACCGCTCGCAAGATGGCGTCGATCATCGACACCGGGTCCGGCCTGCCGGTTCTGGAAGTCGGCCCCGGCACCGGCGTCATCACCCGCGCCATACTGGAGCGCGGCGTGAAGCCGGAGAACCTCTACGCCGTCGAATATTCCCACGATTTCGTGCAGCACCTGCGCCGCCTCTATCCGGGCGTCAACGTCATCGAGGGCGATGCCTTCAACCTCAACGAAACGCTGGGCGAACATCGAGGCCTGACCTTCGATTCCGTTGTCACCGGCGTTCCGCTGCTCAATTTCCCGGTGGCCCAGCGCATCAGCTATCTCGAAAGCCTGCTTGATCGCATTCCGGCCGGTCGGCCGGTCGTGCAATTGACCTACGGCCCGATGTCGCCGATCCCGCCGGGACGCGGCAACTACACGGTGGAACATTTCCATTTCGTGCTGCGCAACATCCCGCCGACACGGCTGTGGATCTACCGCCGGCCTGCAAACTAGCAAGCTCAGCCGACCCTTTCGAACGTATCGGCGTTGATGGTCATGGCAGGCCGCCAGTTGAGCTGGCTGGACTGCGCCGGTGCGCCTTCTTTCGCAGTGTCCAACGACCGGTCCGTTGCCACGGCCGCCTTGCGGATGAGCGTCGGTTGTCGGACACCAATGCGCCGTGCAGAGGGCATGCTTGACGAAAATAGAACGATCGTTCTACTTAGCTCGCATGAGCACGAAGCGTGACGACATCATCGACGCTGCGAACCGCGCCTTCTATCGGGATGGCTTCGCGGAAGTCGGCATCGATCGTGTCGTGGGCGATGCGGGGGTCGCGCTGGCGACGTTTTATCGGCATTTCAAAACCCGCTCCGACGTGATCGCGGCTGCGTTGCAGCGGCGGCATGGTGGTTTTCTCCATGCGCTGGAAGAAGGAGATGGAAGGGGAGCCGAAAGCGTTCTTGAGCTCTTCGACGCGCTTGAAGCATGGAGTGTGCAACAGGGTGGAAACGGTTGTTTCTTCCTGCGGGCGGCGGCTGATTATCCGGCCGATGAAACCATTGGTACCGTGGCACGCAGCCACAAGCAGCAATATCTTGCCGCGATCGAGAAGCGATTGCTGCAGGGCGGCTGGTCGAACGCACAGGCCAGGCAACTCGCTCTCATGGTCTTCGTTCTTCTGGAAGGCGCCGTCGCCGCGGCTTTCACCCTCGGCGACAGTGTCGCGGTCGCAACGGCCAGGAATGCAGCCGCGCATCTATTGGCCAGCGCCACGCCGGAACCGGGATGAGAAGCCCTGCGCTTCCCCTCGCGGCACTGGAAGCCGGCTTGATTGTCGCCTGGAGTTCCGGGTTCATCGGCGCCCGTCTCGCAGCTGACGCGGGGTCGGTGTTCCTCGTGCTGTTCTGGCGTTTTGTGATTGTCTCGCTCGTCCTGATGCCATTGTTGATCCGTGCCGCGCGCCAGGGCCTGACGGCGAAATCGTTGATCCTTCAATCGGTACTGGGCGCTTTCGCGATGTTCGGATACCTGGCGCTTGGGGTTAAGGCGATCGACCTTGGCGTTCCAGCGGGCACGGCTGCGCTGATCTCCGCTCTGCAACCTGTCGCGACCGCCGCTCTGGCGGGCTCCATTCTGCATGAGCGGGTGAACCGCCTCCAATGGATAGGATTGATCCTCGGCCTCGCGGGCGTGTCGCTCGCTGTCGGTGGTTCGCTGGGGGGAGCACCCTTGTTGGCCTATGCTTTGTCGGCGGCCTCCACAGTCAGCCTGGTCATCGCAACAATCGCAGCAAAGGCCGTGCCGGACAGCACGCCCCTCCTGCCGTCATTGGCCATACAAAGCCTCGTCGCTGCGCTCCTGTTTGCCCCGCTTGCGCTTCTGGAGGGGGAAATAGCGCCGGTTCTCGATCTGCGGTTCATCGCAGCCGTGGCGTGGTTTATCCTGTTCTCCACGATCGGCGGCTATGGTCTGTACTGGCTATGCCTCCGCAGAAGCACGGCAACCCGCGTCGGCAGCCTGATCTACCTGACCCCTCCCGTCACCATGATTTGGGGCTGGCTGATGTTTTCAGAAACGATCACCGCTGCTGCGGTGATCGGCTTTGTCATCTGCATCACCGGCGTATTTCTGACACGCCCGACAGCATCAGTGCGTAGAGCCTGACCACCGGCTGGATTGATGGCCTGGTTGCGCGTCCCTCTTGATTCAGCGGCGCTATCGCCTATAGCTGCCGGACGGCAAAGGAGCGCTGTGCCGTGATTCCCAAGATCCTTGTCTTTGCGGGTTCGATCCGCAGCGGTGCCTTCAGCGGCAGGACCGCCGATGTCGCGCAGAAGGCACTGGCCATGCAGGGCGCGGATGTGACCCGGATTTCACTGGCCGATTATCCGCTGCCGATCTTCGACGAGGACATCGAGAAGGAAACCGGCATCCCGGAAAACGTCATGAAGCTGGCACGTCTGCTCGGTGCCCATGACGGGCTGCTGCTTGTCACGCCCGAATACAATGGCTCCGTTTCGCCGCTCCTCAAGAACGCCATCGACTGGGTGAGCATGGTGCGCCATGACGGCGGCCGGCAGTTGAAACCGATGGCCGGCAAGGCGGTGGCGCTGTGTTCATCGTCAAAGGGCCATTTTGCCGGCGTGCGCGCCATCAACCATCTGCGCGCCATCCTGCTGCGCTGCCACATGGATATCGTCACGCCGGAATGCTCGGTGCCCAACGGCAGCAGCGCTTTCGACACGGACGGCAATTTTGTCGACGAGAGGCTTCGCCACGCCATGGATCTTGTGGTGCAGGCACTGGTCGAGCGAGCCCGCCAGACAATGAGGGGATATACATGAGCGATATGCGCGACAGGCTGATCGTCGGCCTCGACATTCCAACGGTGGCCGAAGCCGAGAAGGCGGTGAAGGAGCTTGGCGACACCGTCTCCTTCTACAAGATCGGCTATCAGCTTGCCTTCGCCGGCGGGCTGGAGTTCGCGCGCGACCTTGCCGCCGACGGCAAGAAGATCTTCCTCGACATGAAGCTGCTCGACATCGACAACACTGTCGCCAAAGGCGTCGAGAACATCGTCAGGATGGGCATGACCATGCTCACTTTGCACGCCTATCCAAAGACGATGCGCGCGGCGGTGGAGGCCGCCAGGGGCAGTGATCTCTGCCTGCTCGCCGTTACCGTTCTCACCTCGATGGACGAGCAGGACGTCATTGACGCCGGCTACGAATACGACCCGCACACGCTGGTGCTGCGGCGCGCCGAACAGGCACTGTCGGCGCGCATGGGCGGCATCGTCTGCTCGGCCGAGGAAGCATCGGCGGTGCGCAAGGTCGTTGGCCCCGACATGGCGGTGGTGACGCCCGGCATCCGGCCGGCCGGCGCCGACCGTGGCGACCAGAAGCGTGTCGTCACCCCGGCGGACGCGATCCGCAACGGCTCGAGCCACCTCGTGGTGGCGCGGCCGATCGTCGGCGCGGTTGACAGGCGCGCCGCTGCCCAGGCTATCCTGGACGAGATGGCCTCGGCCTGAACCGCGTCCCTTGGAGCGTTTCCGTTTTTCACTGAAACGCGGAAACGCTCTAAGTTTTGTTTTCGCCGCATTTTTGTAACGCCAGGTGTTTCCACTTGGCTACAAATGCTCCAGGACGCGCAAGCGCGCTGGCATTTGAATCTGAGGCACCGCAGGGAGTTTGTCTATGTCGAAGGGATATTGGATCGCTCGCGTCGATGTGCGCGACGCCGAAGGCTACAAGGCCTATGTCGAGGCCGCCAAACTCGCCTTCGACCGCTTCGGTGCCAAGTTCCTGGCGCGCGGCGGCGAACATGAGAAGGCCGAGGGCCAGGGTCGCGGCCGCAACGTCATCATCGAGTTCGAGAGCCTGAAGGTGGCACATGACTGCTACCACTCGCCGGAATATCAGCGTGCCGCGGCCATCCGCCAGCAGGTGGCGGACGGCGAGATCGTGCTTGTCGAGGGTGTCTGACCGCGAAGCGGCTATTGCTTCGATGCCTCCGCTTCGACGACGCGAGCAATACGCTCCGCAAGGTCCGGGTCGGAAACTGCGCGGGCGAGCGTAACGCCTCCGCTCAGCATGGCCAGCAGGACAACCGCTCTGTCCTGCCGTGCACTTTCGGATTGGCCTGAGCTTTCCGCGGAAAGGCCGCCGGCGATCTCGTCGATCAGGCGGAGCAGTTCCGCGGTGTAGGCATTGCGGGTCTTGTCGTCGGCACGCATGACATCTGGAGAGAAGGTCGGCAAGGCGCAGGCCTCTCCCAGTCCGCACGTCCGTTTATAGCCCAGATAATAGCTGATGAAGGCCTTCAGCCAGCCCTTGGGTTGCTCGGCCTTCAACGTGGCGATCCCCTGCCGCAATTCGTCCAAGCCACTGACGACCGCGGTACGGAAGGCCGCGCTCTTGGATTTGAAATGTCCGTAGAAGGCGCCATTGGTGACGCCAGCCACCTTGGTGACCGCATCGATACCGGCACCGCCATATCCCTGCTCCCGGAAAACCTGCCCCGCTGCGGCCATGACGCGAGCGCGCGTCTCCTGCTTGTGCTCCGCACTGTAGCGCATCCGTATCCTCATTAAGAGTGATTGCTCTTTATATCTTGATTAGAGAGCGATCGATGTGTATCGATAGAGAGCGATCAGTATATATCATCGACCGTCTCAATCAAATGGAGAGAAGCCATGCCGATCACGCTCACGCTACCCGAAGGCCTGTTGTCGCCTGCGGCGCAGGCGGAGGCCTTTGCAGGACTGACGCAGGCGATCCTGGAGGTGTCCGGTCTGACTGAAAGTACATTCATGGCGGCCAACATCATCGGCACGATCAATGTTCTGCCTCGAAACCATGTGCTCTCGGCCGGCAAGCCGGTCGAGGCTGCGTTCATCGAGTTGAAACTGCCGGAGATTGCTCTTGCGACGCCGGAGGCGAAACAGGCCTTTATCGAAAAGGCGACCGATGTCGTTGAAAAGGCCGGTGCGGGAAGGCTCAAACGCGAGCACATCTGGTCGAACATCGTCTATGCGCCTGAGGGAGCGTGGGGCATAGCCGGACGCAGTTACAGCAACAGCGACCTGGTCGATGCCATCACCGGCGCGGCTATCGTGGAGAGTTAGCCTTGCTGCTCGCCAACTATCTGTTCTTCACCAGCCAGTGTGAACAGGCACTCGCCTTCTACACGACATGCGGCCTTGGCCGAATTACTGTTCTCATGCGCCATGGGAGCCATGGCGTCCCTCTCGCCTGTGAAGCCATGCGGGGCAAGGTGCTGCATGCTCGTTTCGAAGGGCCAGGTATCCTGTTCTTCGCCTCCGACAATCACGATGCGGAGCAGATGCGTGGCTCCGCCCACATGCTGATCTTGCAGGATCGGGATGAAACGAGAAGCCTGTTCGGCGCGCTGGCCGAGGCAGGCAAGGTGACGACGCCGCTCGCTGACCAACCTTGGGGGAGTTACTACGGCAAACTCACCGACCAGTTCGGTGTCCAGTGGATGCTGGACTGCGTGAATCGCGAGTAGCGGGAGCGTCGGTCGACTATCGCCATCCGCCAGACTGTGGCGGACGGCGATATCGAGGTATCTGATCTCGAGCCAGTTTCCGTCTAGGCGACGAGATCCGGCACCGGCCCGATGTAGCGCGACTGCGGCCTGATCAGCCTGCCGGTCGCCTGCTGCTCGCGGGCATGCGCGATCCAGCCGGCCATGCGTCCCGCGGCAAAGACGCAGGTGAAGGCTTCTTCCGGGAAGCCTGCCGCTTCCAAAAGCAAGGCGGTGTAGAACTCGACATTGGTCTGCAGCACGCGACCGGGCTTGGCCCGTCTCAGCACATCGAGCGCTGCCCGTTCCACAGTTTCGGCGAAAGCCAGGCGGCGGCCTGCCGCACCATCGGGGATACGGCGCACCACGGTCTTGAGGACATCGGCGCGCGGGTCGCGCACGCGGTAGATGCGGTGGCCGAAGCCCATGATGCGCCGGCCCTCGGCCAGTTCCCTGTTGAGCCACTCGGTTGCCTCTCCGGCCTCGGCGATGGCATCCAGCATGGCGATCACCGGCCCCGGTGCACCGCCATGCAGCGGCCCTTTCAGGGCGCCGAGCCCGGCAAGTGCCGCGGAGGTGAGGCCGGCCTGCGTCGAAGCCACGACCCGTGCGGCGAAGGTCGAGGCATTGAGGCCATGGTCGCAGACGGTGACAAGATAGGTGTCGAGCACCGCACCCAGGTCGCGGTCGTGGGTGCCGGTGAGCATGGCCAGCATGTCGGCGGCATGGCCCGCCTCGGCATTCGGGGCAACCGCATCGAGGCCCCTGCGCAGGCGCAGCAGTGCAGGCGTCAGCACCGCAGGCGCCGCGATCAGGCGCAATGCATCGTCAAGCGCGTCGCCATCAGGCATCAGCGCGGTGCCGGCGCGCATGCCGTCATAGACGGAGAGCTTGGCCAGCGCCGGCAGTAGCGCCTGCACCCGCTCGAAGGCTTCGACGCGTGCGCGTCCAAGCCTTGCCGCGAGCTCCTTCTCGCCGGGCAGGTCGGCGAAGAAGCCGTCGAAAAGCAGATGGGTCACGCTGGCGAAGTCGCGGCGGTCGGCAAGGTCGCGCAGGGCGTGCCCTCGGATCGTCAGGTGTCCGCCCTGGCCGTCCACTTCCGACAGCACGGTTTCGGCGGCAATCACATCATCCAGTCCGCTTGTCATCGTCTTCTCCTTGACCAATTCACAATCCGAGATAATGCTGTGGTTGATTGTCATCAATCTTGATCAATAGAATCAATATCTGAAGAGTCGACATGAGCGCATGGCTGACACGTGATGAGGCGCTGGACAGGCTGGGCGTGCGTGCGCAGACGCTTTATGCCTATGTCAGCCGCAATCAGATCGGCATGCAGCCCGATCCTGCCGATCCACGCCGCAGCCTCTACCGGCTGGAGGATGTCGAGGCGCTCACCACCAGGCGGGCGCGCGGCCGCCGCGTTGCGGCCATTGCCGAAAGTGCGGTCGCCTGGGGTGAGCCGGTGTTTGCGACGGAACTCTCCACCGTCATCCATGGCAGGCTGATCTACCGTGGTGAGGACGCGGTGACCTTCTCGCGCAGTGCGACCTTGGAGGACACGGCGCGGCTGCTGTGGGCGAGCGGCGTGGCCCCGCGTTTTGCAACGTCGGGCACTCCGGCGGAGACAGGCATCGCCCAGGCCTTTTCCGTGCTGGCCGGGCTGGCGGCGAGGGGGCAGCCCTCGCTGGGGCGCAATGCCGCCGTGCTGCAGGCCGACGCGATGCCCGCCATCGCCGCTCTTGCCGGCGCGCTGGGGGCCGCGTCCGGCGTGGAGCCCGTGCACCTCAGGCTGGCGAAGGGCTGGCGGGTCGAACAGGCGGCGGAGGTGTTGCGCCGCGTCATGGTGCTGGTAGCCGACCACGAACTCAACGCCTCGGCCTTTGCAGCCCGCGTCGCCGCCTCTACCGGCGCGCCGCTGGTTGCCTGCCTGCTGGCCGGCCTGTCGACACTCTACGGTCCCCGCCACGGTACGGCCGCCGATGCCGTCGCCATGCTGGTGGATGATGCGGCACGGATCGGCGTGCGCGCGGCGATGGCACGCTGGATCGACCACGACCGGCCGTTGCCGGGTTTCGGCCACCCGCTTTATCCCGACGGTGACCCGCGCGGGGCGGCGCTGCTGGCCGACATGCAGCTTGACGATGATATTCTCGAATTGCGCCAGGCAGCCCTTGATGCCACCGGCGCGCATCCGACGGTCGACTTTGCGCTGGTGGCGCTGACCCGATCCTATCGCCTGCCGGCCGATGCACCGATCCGCCTGTTTGCGCTCGGCCGCAGCGTTGGCTGGACCGCGCACGCCATAGAACAGGTGATGTCAGGCAAGCTGATCCGCCCGCGCGCTCGTTACGAGGGGCTGCTGCCGGCGGGTGACTAGAACAGCTTGAAGGGGATGCCGGTCAGCAGCGCCTTCACATAACGCCGCCTCTGGTAGTGCCCGTTGAGGGAGACACGCGGCAGCTCTGTCGGCTGGTTGAAGCTGTCCGCCGTCAGCACGCCGGGGCGTGTGGTGACGGCCAGCTTGACGCCGGCCTTCGCAACGGCATCGAATTCACGCTGCGACACCGCGACCTTGGTGCCATAAGGATAGGCGAAGGTCGTCGGCCTGTAGCCGACATAGGTCTCGACGGCGTCCATCGAGCCGACGATCTCCTCGGCAAGCCGCGCCTCGTCGACCCTCGCCATGGCGATATGGGTCTGCGTGTGCGCGCCGAAGCGCACCAGCGGGTCGGCGGACAGGGCCCGCAGTTCGTCCGCGGTCATGATCAACTGGTCGACGATGGCAAGCGGGTCGATCATGCGCGAGCGGGCAGCCCGGTCGACTTCCGCCACGGCTGCATCCTCGTTGTTCGAATGCACGAAGTGGACGATCCGTTCATAGGCATCCTGCTTCTGGGCAACGGTTCGCGTGATGACCGTCTCGGTGCCATTGCCGAAATCGAACTCGAACCGGTCCTTCGAGCGCGTCAGCACCTTGCCTGTTTCCCACCACATCGAGCGGCTGCGTTCCACGAAACCCCTGGCGATGAAGATGGTGTACGGCACGCCGTGCCTGCGAAACACCGGTGCCGCGTGCTCGGCATTGTCGCGCAGGCCGTCATCCAGCGTGAAGGCGGCGAAGCGGCGCGTCTCATTGGGGTCGGCCAGCAGGCGCGGCAGGTCGTCCAGCGCCGCTGGTGTCAGGCCTGACTCGACACAGACGCGGATCGCCTCGTCGAGGAATTCCGGCGTCACCGAAAGCGTGGCGATGGGGTCGAAGCCGCCCCGCCGCGCCGGGCGCACATGATGCAGGGTGAAGATCACGCCGCGCCCTGCTGCCGCCGGCCACAACATGCCGGCACGTGTCAGCGCAACACCTTCCAGGCCGGCGCGGATCGCGCCGTGCTTGAGGAACCGCTTGGCGGAGCCTTTCAGGGACATGCCGGCGCCTCGATGCAATCGACAAGGCGGCCTTCCAATCGGGGATGGCGATGCACGGACATTCCTCGGCTCCGATACCCGTCCGCAGGATGCGGGCGGTGGCCGATGCTGCGGCCGAAAGGAGCTTATTGCAGCGCCAGTTAATAAACTGCCCGCGCGCGGCCGATTCCGGGCGCAATTCCAGGAAAGGTGTACAACGGTTTCCCCTCCGGAATTACGCAAAAACAAAGAGTTAGAGCGTTTCCGCGTTGTCGTGAAAAACGGAAACGCTCTAGCCGCGATCGCTTCGATCGCGTCAGCGGTATTTCATGTAGCCGACGAAGCCGGTGATGCGCCAGCGGTCGCCGTCATTGCGACAGAAATAGAGCGTCTGCCAGTTCAGCCGATCGACACCGCCATCGGCCAGCGGCACGGTGCCGTCGAACTTCTTGTGCGCCACGGCGACATTGCCGTTGATGTCGATGCGGTTGAGCGTCACCGCCTTGAGCAGTGCCGAAGGCAGCGGTTCGGCATAGGCGACCGATGCGGATTCGGCGGCCTGGCGCAGCCACTCGTCGCGGTAGGCCTGCAGGGTCGGGAAGGCGGCGTTCCAGTCGTCCTGGTTGGGCGAATTGTGCGCATGGATGCCAAGGAAGCGCATCTCGTCGAAATCACCGGCCACCATCGACCAGTCCTGTGCGGCAAAAGCCTCGAAATCGCGCGGCATCAGCATTTCCCAGATGAAGGCGCGGTCCGCGTCGCCGGCAAATGGGTTCTTGGGTTCAGACATGAAGGCTCCGTTCGTCTGGAGAAGGGTTCAGGATAGTTTGCCGCGCGCGGCAACCGGCAAGATGTCGACGACGCGGTCACCGGAAACCAGATAGACCTCGTCGAACAGGTTGGTGACGACGCAGGCATGATCCGGCAACACGCGCACGCGATCACCCACCACGAGCTTGGTGCCATCGGTCAGTTCGACCTTGCCATGTTCTTCGCTGAGCGCCGTCACGCGGGCGCCGGGAATGCCGACGAGCTCACCATGGTCAGGCAGGCCGAGCAGGTCGCTGGTGAGTGCCTTGGAGCCGCTGTCGAGGATGGCGCGGGTCGGCGTTGGCGCCGAGACCACCGTCGCAAGCACGGTGAGTGCGCAATCGTCGGCGGTGGCCGCACCCTGTTTCACCTGGTAGCGGTCCATGTAGATATAGGTGCCGGGCCGATACTCGGTGACGATGGCCGCGTCCTGCTTGCGCCACATGTCAGGCGTGCCGCCGCTGGTCACGGTCTCGCAGGCGAGGCCTTCCTTTTCGAGCAGGTCGCGCGCAGTCGCGAGCCAGGCTTCGGCGCCCTCCGGCGCGCCGGTTGCCGGATAGGTCATCAGGCCGCCAAAGGTAAGGCCTGGCGCCGCATCGATCTGTCGGGCCAGCGCCAGCGCCTGTTCGGCTGTCTGGACACCGCAGCGGGCAGCACCCGTATCACATTCGACCAGCACCTTGAGCGGCCGTGCCGCATCGGTGAAGGTCTCGGCAAGGCCGGCAATGGTGGTTGCGCTGTCGGCGGTGACGGAAAGCGTGATGCGCTTGTGCAGCGCCAGCAACCGCTCCAGCTTTGCCTTGCCGATGATGTTGTAGGGCAGGAAGATGTCGGTCAGGCCGGCGTCGGCCATCACTTCCGCCTCGCCGATCTTCTGGCAGGTGATGCCGATGGCGCCGGCCTCGACCTGCTTCCAGGCGAAGAAGGGCAGCTTGTGCGTCTTGATGTGCGGCCGCAGCTTCACGCCGGCGGCCTCCGCCGCCTTCTGCGCGTTGGCGATGTTGCGTTCGGCGCGATCGAGATCGATCAGCACGGCGGGCGTGTCGATTTCAGCAATGGTCTTGGGGCGTGGGCTCATCTTCATTCTCTCGTCGGCAGAAACGATTGTCGATCTGTCAAAGCTGGGCGGACCGCCAGCTTTCGATCAATTCGCGGTACCAGAGGGCACTCGACTTGAGCGTTCGTTGCTGGGTGTCGAAATCGACATACACGATGCCCCATCGCTTGGTGTAGCCAAGTTCCCATTCAAAGTGATCCAGGAACGACCAGATGAAGTATCCGTCAATACGGATGCCGGACTGGATCGCCTCGGCAAGCACCTTCAGATGGTTCGCGAGAAAGCGGATTCGCTGCGGATCATCGACGCGACCTTCCCCGGAGAGTTGGTCCGGCATGGAGCAGCCATTCTCGGTGATGACGAGCGGCGGCAGCCTGTCGCCATAACGCTCGCTGAGTGCGCTCAGGACCTCGCCGAGGCCGGCCGGCACGATCGGCCAGCCCATGGTCGTTTCCGGCTCGCCGCCGGTTACAGTGATATCAAAGGGTTCGGATCCATGCGGGGCGGCGGACTTTGGTGAGCTCACCGCGATCGGATGGAAATAGGTCAGGCCGAGCCAGTCGACCGGGGTCTTGATGATCTCAAAATCAGCCTCCCGCACTGCTGACCAGTCGGCATCGGGAAGGGCTTCCAGTTCCTTCGGGTAACGGCCGAGCAGGATGGCGTCGGTGACGGTATGGTTGCGCAGCGTATCGAAAATCGTGTTCGCTGCAACATCTTCGGCCGCCTGCGAAACAGGCCGGCATGGCGAGGAATGGTTGGTCAGGCCAATTCTGGCCCTGGAGTGCGAGCGGATTGCCCGCACGGCAAGACCGTGGCCAAGCAGAAGATGGTGCATCACCGGCAGCGCCGCGCCGGTCGATAGCCGAAGGCCGGGCGCGTGCTCGCCCAGTACATAGCTGTGGCGCATCAAGGTGTAGGGTTCGGCAATGGTGAACCAGCTGCCGACCCGGTCGCCTATCCGTCTTGCCACATGCTCCGCGAAATCGCCGAAGCGTGCACTTGTTTCGCGGGCGCACCAGCCACCGAGGTCCATCAATGCTGCAGGCATGTCGGAATGGAAAAGCGTGGCGACGGGTTCGATGTTCCGCTCCAGAAGACCATCGACGAGACGGTCGTAGAAGGCGAGCCCCGCCTCGTTGACCGCGCCGCGACCGGTCGGCTGGACCCTGGACCAGGAAATGGAGAAACGATAGGCGCCGAGACCGAGCTCGGTCATGATGCCGAGATCCCCGCGCCAGCGATGATAGTGGTCGGCTGCGACTGCGCCATCGCTGCCATCCACCACCAGCCCGGGCTGGCGCAGGAAACGATCCCAGACCGACTCGCCACGCCCGTCTTCGGCAAGCGCCCCTTCGATCTGGTAGGCCGCGGTGGCGACCCCAAACAGGAATTCGCGCGGGAAAGCGGCGCCCAAAGCTTTTGGAGAAGGAAATGCCACTGTCAGTCCCCCAGCGGCAGGCGCGGATCGGCGACCTTCAGCGTATTCACGCTTTGCTTGATCCGGCGCAGGTTTTCCAGCGCCTTCGGCCCGCGCGCTTCCGCCGTTGCAGTGGCGATGATGTCGACGATGGCAAGCAGCGCGAAACGCGAGGAGGTCGGCTTGTAGATGTTGCCGTCCTCGAACGGCTGGAACGGGATCAGTGTCTCCGCCGCCTTGGCCAGCACGGAATCCGGCGCGGTGACGGCAACGGTGGTGGCGCCATACTGGCGGGCAACCTGCATCGCCTCGACCACCGAACGCGCATAGCCGGAAACGGAGAAGGCCAGCACCGTGGTGTCGGGTGTCGCCACCGAGGCGTACATGCGTTGCAGCTGGCCATCGACCTGCGCCAGTGCGGAGAGCCCGAGCCGGAACAGCCGGTTCTGCATCTCCGTCGCCATCATCGAGGAGATGCCGCCGGAACCGATGCACAGGATGTTGCCGGAAACGGCGATGCGTTCGGCGATCTCGATCAGCTTCGGCATCGGCAGCACGGCGCTGGCGCGCTGGATAGCCGCGATCGCCGCTTCGGTGATGGCGGCAGCGATGCGCTGGTCGCGCACGTCGCTGCCCGGTGGTTCGGCCGAAAGATACTGGCCGCCGATGGCGATCGCCTGGGCGAGGTAAAATTTGAAATCACGCAGGCCGTCGCAGCCAAGGTTGCGGCAGAAACGCGTCACGGTCGGTTCGCTGATGCCGGCACGTGTGGCGATCTCGGAAATCGCGGCCTTTGAGACGAAATCCGGGTCGGACAGCACCATGCCGGCCAGCCGACGGTCCGATTTGGTGCCGTCCTGGGCCATCATCTGCAGGCGGGTGATGATGTCCGCCGGTGTCTTCACAATGGCAGGCCCGTTGCGGTGTCGAACAGATGGATGTTGCCGGGCGCGACGCTGACCGGCAACCTGTCGCCGGGCTTGACCGCGATGCGGTCGCGGAACACCGCACGGATGGCATCGTTGCCGATCGCGCCATAGACATGGGTTTCCGAACCGGTCGGCTCGACGACGTCGACGCGCAGGTCGACGGCGCCGTTGCCGCCGACGATGAAATGTTCCGGGCGGATGCCGGCTTCGATGCTTCCCGAGACCGACCGGCCGCCGGCCAGCTTCAGCCTGCCACCACCGGTCGGCTCGAACCAGGCACCATCCGATCCCGACTTCATCGCGCCGGACACGAAGCTCATCGACGGCGAGCCGATGAACGAAGCGACGAATTTGTTCGCCGGCTTGTCGTATAGGTCGAGCGGTCTGCCGACCTGCTGGATGCGGCCCTTGTCCATCACCACGATACGGTCGGCCATGGTCATCGCCTCGATCTGGTCGTGCGTGACATAGACGATGGTGGATTTGAGCCGCTGGTGCAGCGCCTTGATCTCGGTGCGCATCTGCACGCGCAGCTGCGCGTCGAGATTGGACAGCGGCTCGTCGAACAGGAACACCGAAGGCTCGCGCACGATGGCGCGACCCATCGCGACACGCTGGCGCTGGCCGCCGGAGAGTTGGCGCGGATAGCGGTCGAGATAGGAGAACAGGTTGAGGATGCCGGAAGCCTTCTTGACCTTGTCCTCGACCACGGCTGCGCTTTCGCCACGGATCTTCGGGCCGAAGCCGATGTTCTGCGAGGCCTTCAGATGCGGGAACAGCGCGTAGGACTGGAACACCATGGCGATGTTGCGCTTTTGCGGCGGCAGGTCGTTGGAGCGCACGCCGCCGACCAGCAGGTCACCGGCGGTGATCGTTTCCAGCCCCGCCAGCATGCGCAGCAGCGTGGACTTGCCGCAGCCGGAAGGGCCGACCAGCACGACGAATTCGCCGCTGGCGATGTCGAGGTTGATGTCCTCGAGGATCTTGTGCTGCCCGTAGGATTTCGACAGGCTGCGGAACGAGACATCGGTCATGGCTAGCCTCCCAGTATGTCGTCGATGAAAGGCAGGAAGCCTGCCGTCAGACCGGCGTCCACCGGCATCACCACGCCGGTGATGCCCGAAGCACGGGCCGATGCCAGGAAGGCGACGGCCTCAGCTACTTCGCGCGCCTCGACGATGCGGCCGAGCGGATAGAGCCGCTTGAGCTTGCCGAGAACCTCCGGGTTCTTTTCGAGCCGATGGTCCCAGGCGGCAGTGCGGATCGATCCGGGACACACGACGTTGGCGCGCACTCCGCTGCGGCCGAGCTCGACCGCGAGCGCCTTGGCGTAGGCGTTGATGCCGGCCTTGGCGGCGGCATAGGCGGGATTGCCGAAATGCGCGATGGCATTGACCGACGAAATGAAGACGATGCTGCCGCTACCGCGTCCAGCCATCGCCTTGGTCAGCGGGTCGGCGAAGGTCATGACGCCGGTGAGATTGAGGTCGAGTTCGCGTTCGATGGTTGCGGCGTTGAGCGCTACGAGCGTTTCGGCGCGCGTCCAGCCGGCATTGTTGATCAGGATGTCAGGTACACCGTCCCGCGCCACGACCGCGCTTGCGGCAGCCTCCATCTCATCGCGCCGGGTCAGGTCGAAGACATGGCGCGAGGCGATCGCCTTGTTGTTCAGGGCTTCGACCGACTGGTCGCAGCCGACCACTCGCCCACCATGTTCGGCAAACAGCGTCACCAGCGCCGAGCCCAGCCCGCCGCCGGCCCCGGTGATCACCACGGTCTTGCCCTGGAATTCCGTATTGGACATCGCCCGTGCTGTCTCCTCCAACCTGGCAGGGTGCGAAAATGGTATCAAAAATGTAATTAAGCAACAGAAAAATCAGCTTGAAAGCCGCGTTTTGCACGATAATGTAGGAAAATAACATGAAGGGCAAAAGCCGCATGTTGCTGCTCGGGGCATCGGCCAGCACGGACGATGGGCTCGCAATGACAATGGGAGAGAGTTTATGAAACTGGCACGATGGACTGCCGGCCTTCTGGCCGGGTTGAGCATGTTGGCGGTGGCCGCGCAGGCCGAAGCGGGCGAAGTCCGCGTGACCGTCGCGGAATACAGCTCGAAGACCGGCCCTTATTTCGAAGAGGTCAAGAAAGGGTTCGAGGCCGCCAATCCCGGCACGACGCTCAAGGTCGAGATCGTGCCGTGGGATGTGCTGCTGCAGAAGCTGACCACCGACATCACCGCCGGAACCAATGCCGACCTCTCGATCATTGGCACCCGCTGGCTGATCGATTTCGTGCAGCAGGGCGTCGCCGAGCCGCTCGATCAGTATCTGACGCCTGATTTCAAGGGCCGTTTCATCGAGACGTTCCTGTCGCCGTCGATCATGGAAGGCAAGACCTATGGCCTGCCGATCGCCGCTTCGGCGCGCGCCATGTATTACAACAAGGAACTGTTCGAGAAGGCCGGCATCGCCAATCCGCCCGGAACCTGGACCGAGCTGCAGGAAGACGCCCGCAAGATCAAGGCGACCGGCGCCTTCGGCTACGGCATCCAGGGCAAGGAGATCGAGACCGACGTCTATTATTATTACGGCATGTGGTCGTTCGGCACCGAGATCCTCAACAAGGATGGCACCTCGGGCCTGAGCACGCCGGGCGCGCTGGAAGCGGCCAAGCTCTACAAGTCGATGATCGACGAAGGCCTGACCCAGCCCGGCGTCACCTCGATGAATCGCGAGGACGTCATGGCCCTGTTCAAGCAGGGCAAGGTTGGCATGATGATCACCGCTCCTTTCATGATGAACCAGATCAAGGAAGAGGCGCCCAACCTGAAATATGGCGTGGCGGCGATCCCGGCCGGGCCGAGTGGCGCGCGCGGCACCTATGGTGTCACCGACTCCATCATCATGTTCAAGAACTCCAAGAACAAGGAAGAGGCCTGGAAACTGCTCGACTACCTGTTCACCACCGAGCAGCGCGCCAAGTTCACCCAGAACGAAGGCTTCCTGCCGGTGAACAAGGAAGAGGCGAAGATGCCGTATTACGTCGACAACGCCGGTCTCGCCGCCTTCACCGCCCTGCTGCCCGACGCCCGCTTCGCGCCGATCATTCCGGGCTGGGAGGAGATCGCCCAGATCACCTCGGATGCCGTCCAGAAGATCTATCTCGGACAGGGCGAGCCTGAAGCCATCCTGAAGGAAGCCGCTGCCAAGGCAAACGGTGTGCTGAAGAAGTAACCCCAGACAGCGGCGCGTTCCTCCAGCGGGGCGCGCCGCCGGCTTTCATGTCCGTGGCATCCCTGTCGCGGCGACAAGAAACTCTCAGACACAGTCCCGGATGCACAATCGCGCGCTGCCCTACCTGCTCATCCTGCCCAGCCTGTTCCTGGCAGCGGTGGTGATCTTCTGGCCGGTCTACGACCTGGTGCAGATCTCGACCCATGAGGTCAGCCGCTTCGGCCAGCTGCGCGATTTCACCGGGCTGGCCAATTTCGCCGCGCTGACCACCGATCCCGATTTCATGGCGGCACTCTGGCGCACGGGCCTGTGGACGCTTTCGGTCGTTGCCGGTGCGCTGATCCTGTCCATTCCTGTGGCGATGATCCTCAATTCGGATTTTTATGGTCGTGGCCTTGCCCGCGTCATCATCCTGCTGCCCTGGGCAGTCTCGCTCACCATGACGGCCGTGGTCTGGCGCTGGGCGCTGAACGGCGAAAGCGGCATGCTGAATTCGGCGCTGATGGGCCTCGGCATCATCGACCAGAACATCCAGTGGCTGGCCAGCGCCGGCACGGCCTTCCCGATGCAGGTGCTGATCGGTATCCTGGTCACCGTTCCGTTCACCGTCACCATCTTCCTCGGTGGTTTGTCTTCGATCCCGGACGATCTCTACGAGGCGGCAGCACTGGAAGGCGCCTCGACCTGGCAGCAGTTCCGCACCATCACGTTGCCGCTTCTGAAGCCGTTCATCAACATCGCCATCGTGCTGAACATGATCTACGTCTTCAATTCCTTCCCCATCATCTGGGTGATGACGCAGGGTGGGCCGGCCAACTCCACCGATATCCTGGTGACCTACCTCTACAAGCTGGCCTTCCGTGTCGGCAAACTGGGCGAGGCCTCGGCCGTCTCGCTCGTCATGTTCGCGATCCTGCTCGTCTTCACCATGATCTATGTTCGCCTGGCCATGCGGGAGCGCGAGGCATGAGAAGAAGCAAGCTCGTCCGCTCCGTCATTGCTTGGCTGCTCCTGTCGCCACTGATCGTGGTGACGCTGTTTCCCTTCGCGGTGATGTTTCTGACCGCGGTCAAGCCGCGCACCGAGGTGCTGACGCCGAACTGGTGGCCGAGCGAATTCCGCTGGTCGAACTTCGCCGACATGTGGGTAGCAACCGGCTTCGGCCGCGCTCTGCTGAATTCGCTCTATGTCTCGGTGCTGGCGACCGTCGGCGCCATCATCGTCGCCATCCCTGCCGCCTATGCCATGTCGCGCTTCCGCTTTGCCGGCTATGGCGCCATGCGGCAGTTCCTGCTCGTCTCGCAGATGATCTCCTCGATCGTGCTGGTGCTCGGCCTGTTCCGCCTGATCGCCGCCTGGGGGCTGATCGAAAGCACGACCGCCGTCGGCGTCGTCTACATGGCTTTCAACGTCGCCTTCACCGTGTGGATGCTGCAGAGCTATTTCGACACCATTCCGCGCGACCTCGAAGAGGCCAGCTGGATGGAGGGCGCGGGCCGCTGGCTCACCTTGCGCAAGGTGTTCCTGCCGCTGTGCCTGCCGGCGATCGCGGTCACCGCCATCTTCACCTTCATCAATGCCTGGAACGAATTCATCATCGCATTGACCATCCTGCGCAGTCAGGAGAATTACACGTTGCCGATCCAGGTGTTCGCGCTGGTTGCCGGGCGCTACACCATCGAATGGCACCACGTCATGGCGGCAGCGCTGTTGGCCACCTTGCCGGTGGCGGTGCTGTTTGCCTGGCTGCAGCGTTATCTCGTCCGGGGCCTTGCCCTCGGTGCAGTCAAATAACAGGAGAATTTCAGAGAATGTCACGCAAGCAGGTTTTCGGAACGTCGCATGTGCCGCTGTCGCCCGCAGTGCGCGCCGGTGATTTCGTCTTCGTTTCCGGCCAGGTGCCGGTGCGCCCCGATGGCACCGTGGTCGACGGCGGCATCGAGCCGCAGACCCGGCAGGTGCTGGAAAACGTCAAGGCGGCGCTGGCGCTGGCCGGGGCTACCATGGACGACGTCGTCAAGACCACGGTGTGGATCGAGGACGCGCGCGACTTCGGTGGCATGAACAAGGTCTACGGCTCCTTCTTCGCCAAGGAGCCGCCGGCTCGCACCACGGTGGAATCGCGGTTGATGATCGACATCAAGGTCGAGATCGAAGCGGTTGCCTACGCGCCGGCGAAATAGTGCCGGACGCCTTCCGCCGTACAGGGCGGAGGGCAACCTCCCGACGGACCAATCGAGTAAAGCGCATGCGTATCTTCACTGCCTCGCTGGCGACCGAGACCAACACCTTCTCGCCAGTGCCGACCGACCGGGCTTCTTTCGAGATGGCCTTTTATGCGGGGCCCGGCCAGCACCCGGAAACGCCAACGCTGTGCTCCTCGCCGATTGTTGCCTTGCGCCGCCGCGCGGCTGCTGAAGGGCTGACCGTCATCGAAGGTACCGCGACCTGGGCCGAGCCCGGCGGGCTGGTGCAGCGGCAGACATTCGAGGCATTGCGTGACGAGATCCTCGACCAGTTGCGGGCGGCTCTTCCGGTCGACGCCGTCATCCTCGGCCTGCACGGTGCCATGGTGGCGCAGGGCTATGACGATTGCGAGGGCGATCTTCTGACCCGCGTCCGCGAGATCGTCGGGCCGGATATCGTTGTCGCTTCCGAGCTCGACCCGCACAGCCATCTGACGCCGAAGCGCGTGGCCGCGGCCAATGTGCTCGCTGCCTTCCTCGAATTCCCGCACACCGATTTCTACGAGCGCGGCGAACATGTCGTTGAACTTGGTCTTGCCGCGGCCCGCGGCGAGATCAAGCCGGTGATCTCGACCTTCGACTGCCGCATGATCGAGGTGATGCCGACCAGCCGCCAGCCGATGCGCGGTTTCGTCGATCGCATCAAGGCGCTGCATGGCAAGGATGGCGTGCTTTCCGCTTCTGTCATCCACGGCTTCATGGCCGCAGATGTACCGGAAATGGGCGCCCGCATCATGGTCGTCACTGACAACGACAAGGCCAAAGGCGATGCCCTCGCCGAGCAGTTGGGGCGCGAGCTCTATGCGTTGCGCGGACAGCTTGCCATGCCGATGCTGGCGGCCGACCAGGGCATCGACCGCGCCTTGGAAGTGCGCGCGGCCAACACGACAAAGCCGGTGGTGATCGCCGATGTCTGGGACAATCCCGGCGGCGGCGTCGCCGGGGACGGTACCTCGCTGCTGCGCGCGATGCTGGCGCGCGGCCTGAACAATGTCGGTGTTGCCACCATCTGGGACCCACTCGCCGTCACCTTCTGCCATGCGGCGGGCGAGGGCGCGGTCATCGACCTGCGCTTCGGCGGCAAGGCCGGCCCGCTTGCGGGTGAGCCGATCGACGCCAGGGTGCGTGTGATCAAGGCTGTCGCCGAGAGCTGGCAGAGTTTCGGGCCGAGCCGCGTCACCTTGGGGGCCTCCGCGCTGGTGCGGCTGGAAGGCACCGAGATCGACGTCATCCTCAACACCAATCGCACCCAGACGTTCGAGCCGGACGTGTTCTCCAATCTCGGCGTCGATCCGCTGTCGAAGGACGTGCTGCTGATCAAGTCGACCAACCACTTCTATGCCGGCTTCGAGCCGATCGCCGCCGAGATCGTCTATGTCTCGTCACCGAGCTCCTACCCGAGCGATCCCGCCGCCACCGACTATGAAAAACTGAAACGCCCTGTCTGGCCACGCGTGGCGGAGCCCTGGGGCTGAACGCTGACCGCGAAACAGACCTGCAAGGCTTGTGGCGCAAGCGCCCGGCAGGCTCGGAAACGATGCGTTTTCCATCGGCCGCAATCCCTGAACGGGTTTGTTGCAGAAATAACCGCGCAGTCCCATAATCGCTGCTGGAGCGTTTCCGTCCACGTGCCGCACCTTCGGTGGTTCGTGGAAGCTATGTCGGCTTTCTGATCACGCGGGAACGCAAGCCCGCACGTTGGACGATCTTGGTCTGACTCAGGAGAAGATGATGGGATCCAGTCTTTCGCGCCGGAACTTTCTCAAGGCCGGTGCCGTCGCAGGCATCGCCATCAAGGTATCCTTCCTGCCCTCGCAGGCTGCCGCGCGATTGATCGAAACACCGCCGCAACCCGGTCCGGATTGGCTGAAGGCCGATGGCAAACCGAGATACCGGCTCGACGCCATCGCCAAGGTTACCGGCGAAAAGACCTTTTCGCGCGACTATCGTGCCCGCGACCTCGACGGTTGGCCAAAGCAGCAGGCGCATGCTTTCATGATCCATGCGACCAAGGCCGACCGCAGCTTCGAGGGCATCGATCTTGGCGTGCTCGGCGATGCGCTGAAGCCGGACCGGCTCGTGCTGCATGAAGATCTCGTCGCCGATGGCATCGCCATTCCGGTGCCTGGTTTCTACGGCGATGTTTTCCTGGTGCCCAAGGGGCAGACGGCAAGGTTGCTCGGCCAGCCGGTCGCTTTGCTCATCTACCACGATTTCGCGCGCTACGACGCGGCCAAGCGGTTGATCCGTTTCGACGATACGGTCGTGCGCTATGGCGAAAAAGCGCCCTACAGCCACCCCGCCCATTATGGCGCGGCGCGTTATGTGCGTATCGACGGCGGAACTCCCGACGCGCCAGACCTGTTCTCGCCGCTGAAAGATACCGTCATCTATGGAGGCTTTTCCGGCGACGACCCAAAATGGCCGGCGGCGGATTCCGACGGTGACGCCATGGCACGTGGCATGGCCGCCGCCGCCGAGATCGAGCAGGAAATCGGCTTGGCCGGCGACGATGCCCTGGTGTTGAGGAACGAATATTTTTCGCAGTCTGTCGATGCTTCGGCCATGGAGGCCGACAACGGCAATGCCTGGTACGACGTGGCGACCGGTGTCCTGCATCTCATGGTGGCGACACAGTCGCCTTATGAAGTGGCCGAGGTTTCGGCAGTCCTGGTCTCCAAGTCGAAATTTCATCTCAAGGAAGTCGACCTCAAGGTCGGCTATACCGTCGGCTACGGCACCAAGGACCACTCGATCTTCGCGTTCTTCTGCGTGGTGGCAGGCCTTTACGGCGATGGCCGTCCCGTTCGCCTCGCCAACGATCGCTACGAACAGTTCCAGATGGGGTTGAAGCGGCACGCTTTCTGGATGGACAACACTTTGGTGGTCGACCGCAAGACCGGCCAGTTCCGCATCATGACCGGTCATTTCAAGAATGATGGCGGCGGCCGTGCCAATTTCTCGTTCTCTGTCGGCTTCGTCGGCGCCACCGCCGCGCAGTCGATCTACTACCTGCCGAAAAGCGATTTCTCCGCGGCCGCCATCGCCTCGCGCGCGGTCGATGCGGGCTCGACGCGCGGTTACGGAACGCTGCAATCCATGTCTGCGACCGAGATGATGGTCGATGAAGTCGCCGAAACACTCGGCATGGATGCGATCGATCTCAGGCTGAAGAATGTCTTCAAGTCGGGCATGAAGAACACGCAAGGAGCGATCCCGGCCGGGGCGTTGCGCAACGAGGAGATCCTGCTCAGGGCCAAGGCACATCCGCTTTGGACACAGCGCCAGGCGAAAAAGGCGGCCTTCGATGCAGCAAATCCGGGCAAGCGCTACGGCGTCGGCTACGGCCATGTCCAGAAGGACTATGGCACCGGGGCGGAGGCGGCGCTCGCCGCGCTCGAATTCGATGCCCGCGGGCGGTTGAGCTTCGCTCACGTCGCGCATGAGATCGGCACCGGCACCACGACGTCGCAAGCGATCATGGTTGGCGATATCCTCGGTCGCGTCCCCGAGGTGACCGAGTACGGCAAGGTGCGCTGGCCGCAGATGCCGCTCGAAACCACCGACGAGCCCTACACCATGTTGCAGGCGGACGAGGACAGGAACAGCGCCAATCCGCGCTGGACGCCGAGTTTCACCTCGCCGATGAGCGCCACCAACAGCGTCTATTATCTCGGCCACGCCACGCGGCAGGCGGCGCATTCGCTTGTCGAACTCGCCATCTGGCCGGCGGCAAGGTCGCTGTGGTCGCAGGGCATCGGCGGCGGTTCGATCGCGCCCTATTTCGTGCGGCGCGAGGATATCCGCATGGAAAACGGCTTGGTGAATGCGGGCGGCATGCCACCTTTGCCCTTCGAAGCGGTGGCCGCCGAAGCGCATCGGCTCGGTCTCGTCACCGGCGTGACGGTGCACACCTTCAACCGCTGGCAGTGGGCGCAGGCCGATTTCGATGTTCCCGGCACCGGCAGGACGCGCCTGCCGGTGGATGCGCTTGCGCTCAAATATGGCGATGGGGCGACGGCGCAGGCCAAGGCGCTGATGACGCTGGACGGCTGGCAATTCGTCGACCGCGCGGCGGTCTTTTATCCGCCGGCCCAGCGCAACAATGCCGGCGTCACGTATTACGCGCCAATGGCGACATTGGCCGAGATCGTTGTCGATACGGCGTCGGGCGAGGTGACGATCCTGTCGCATCACTCGATCATGGAATGCGGCACGCAGGTGGTGCCCGAACTGGTTTCCGGACAGCTTCAGGGCGGCCTGGCGATGGGCATCGGCCACGCGCTGAAGGAGTATCTGCCGCTCTACGAGGACGGGCCCGGTGACGGCACCTGGAACTGGAACCGCTATGAACTGCCGCGCGCCAGGGATGTGGCGGTGTGGACGCAGACGTCGGAAATACTGGCGCCGCTTTCGGAAACCGATCCACCCAAGGGCATAGCCGAGGTCGTGATGATCGCCGTGGTGCCGGCGCTCGCCAATGCCATCGCGCACGCCATCGGCAAGCGCTTCTACGATCTGCCGATAACACCGGAAAAGATACGGGGAGCACTGGCATGACGCTACCCACGAAAAAGCTGTCGCTGACCGTCAACGACAAGGCGATCGGGCCCGTCGACGTGCCCGAAGCCATGATGATGCAGGATTTTCTCCACGAATATCTTGATCTCACCGGCTCGCGCATGGGCTGCGGCCAGGGCATCTGTCATGCCTGCACGGTGATCGTGGAAAAGGATGACGGCGCGCTGGACGAGGTCCGCACCTGCATCACCGGCGCACACTGGTTCGAAGGCAAGAAGGTGCGCACGGTGGAAGGGCACGCCAAGCGCGATGCCGCCGGCGCGATCACCGAACTGTCGCCGGTGCAGCAGGCCTTTATCGAGAATTTCTCTTTCCAGTGCGGCTACTGCACGCCGGGCTTCGTCACCGGCGCCACCGTCTTCATCGACCAGTTGAAACGCAAGCCGGTTGCCAGGGCCGATCTCGAGAAGGCCATAACCGAAGCGCTCGACAAGCATATCTGCCGTTGCACCGGCTATGTCCGCTATCATCAGGCCGTGCGCGATCTCGTTCTGAAAATGCCTGACCTCGTCAAAGCCTGAGGGAGCATTCCATGACTTTACGCAGGCTGCTGTTGGGTGTGGTGGCACTCGCCATTCTGGCCGCGATCGTTGTGGGAAGCATTTTCATCGGCCTGTTCGAAAAAAGCGTTGTGGCGAAGGATATCGACCTGCCGCTCAGCGGCGATGAGATGAAGACACTGGCCGAGCGCGGCGCCTATGTCGCGGTGGCAGCGGACTGTTATGCCTGCCATACGGCGAAAGGTGGTGCGGCATGGGCCGGAGGCCTGCCGTTCGAGACACCGTTCGGGACCATCTATGCCAGCAACATCTCGCCCGACAAGGACAACGGCATCGGCAACTGGACCCGTGCCGACTTCCACCGCGCGCTGCGCGACGGCGTCGGCAAAGGCGGACGCCATCTCTATCCGGCCATGCCCTACGCATCCTATCGGGAGATGACGCCGCAGGACGTCGATGCGGTTTACGCCTATCTGATGACGCGTGAGCCGATGAAGGTTGCAAACAGGGACAATGAGCTCGCCTTCCCCTTCAACATTCGTCAGTCGCTGACGTTCTGGAATCTCGTCAACCTGCCCGGTGAAAAGCCGGCAAATGATCCCGCGCGCTCGGAGCTATGGAACCGCGGCCGCTATCTGGCCAATGCGCTGGCGCATTGCGGCGAATGCCACACGCCACGCAATGTGCTGCAAGGCATGGATCCGTCGAGATATCTGCAGGGAACCATCATCGAAGGCATCAACGCCCCTGACATCACCAGGGACGGCCTGACACGCATGGGGTTCGACGTGCCGCTGCTGGCGAGCTTCATGAAGTCGGGCATTTCCGCCCAAGGCGCGATGACCAACCAGATGTTCGATGTCGTGCATTTCTCGACGCAATACATGACCGACGAGGATCTCGAGGCGCTGTCGGCTTTTCTTTTCGATCTCGATGCCGTGCCTGGCCAGTCCGAGCCGCCGCGCGCGCCCGAGCCGGTCAGTGTCCCCGCAGAGCTCACGGCATCGGCGCGCGCCACCTACATCAATCTTTGCTCCGGCTGCCACGGCGTCGAAGGCCAGGGCATTCCGCATGTGGTGGTGCCGCTGGCGACGAATGCCTCGATGCGCATCACCGATGCGCGCAATTTCGTCCATACCGTCCTGCACGGTATTTCCGCGCAGCGGTTTCCGGGCTTGGAACGCATGCAGCCGATGCCTTCGTTCGAAGACAAGCTGAGCGACCAGCAGCTGGCCGATCTCGCCAACTGGGCGCGTGCGACATGGGGAGGCCGGCAGCCCGACGTAAAGGCCGATGACGTGGCCAGATTGCGCAAGGGTGGTTGAGCTCGGGCGTGTCCTGATACGCCCGAGAGCCAAACGCGTTGCGTGATGAAGGTGACGTGGCGATCCGAGAGCGAACGCCGCTGCCGGATTGTCGATCCGGTCTTGGCGTCGGACAACACTCACGGAGGTTTCAGCCCTTGAGCGTTGACCCATGGCCAGAAGATTCCCAACCTTTTTGCTTCGCGCAGCTTCGCTTCGAGATTGATCTCGCAGGACTCGACAGCGAGTGCCACAAGCTGCAAAACCATGTCCGAATGGGGGACAGGACATGGTTGCGCAATTGACGGGCGCGGATTTCGAGCCGCATATCGGTACGGATTTTGATGTGGCCGAGACGCCCGTGCCGCTTGCGCTGCAGTTGCTCGAGGTGCGGCAGCTGGGAACGGCCCTGCGCAATGGTGGCGCTTTCGCGCTGACGTTCCGCGGCTCGCTGGCCGAGCCTTTGCCCCAGGCGACCTATCCGCTGGTCCATCCCAGGCTCGGTAGGCTGGATATCTTCATCGTTCCGGTCGCGCGCCAGCAGGACGGCATGCGCTACGAGGCCGTCTTCACCTGACTTGGCCGCCGTTTGACCCGCCTGCACGATCAGGCTTCGGGACTATATGATGGTGTGGGTGGGATCGGCCTGGCCGCCCGGATGCTCCATCAGCAGATAGACGCCCTTGTCCTCGATCTCCTGGAACCCCAGCCGCCTGTAGAGCGACAGCGCCGGGTTCATGCGCTCGACATGGATCGAGACAGATTTGCCGGCTGATATCGCTTCATCGATGATGTCTTCCAGAAGCGCGGTTCCGAAGCCCTTGCCGCGTGCCTCGGGCATCAGCGCGATGTCGATGATACGGATTTCCTGGGGCCAATGGACGAAGTAGAGCCGTCCGGCGGCCGCCGCATCGCACTCGACGATCAGCCACTGCGCCCCGGCATAGTGGAGCATATAGTGCTGGTGCTGGGCGAGGAACTGCTGATTGAGGAAGTCGCGTTTGGCGACCTCTGGCCAACCGGTCTGTGCCAGCTCCTCCATGCGTGTTGAGGCGTAGAGAGCGGACAGAAATGCAATGTCGTTGTCTCCGATCGGGCGAAACGACAGACAGGCCGATCTCGTGCTGGTCCAAGTGGCCGGCGACGGTTCCGCTTGCATCATCGCGTTCAGCTGGCCGGCGGCGTCAGATCGCGCACCACCGAATACTGCTGGATGCTGCTTGCCGCGAGTTGTGTCCACTCCAACTCCCATTCGGTGCTGTCGATCGCCGCCTGGGAAATCGTCCACAGACCGCCGATGCCGGAACCCGGCGGCAAAAGCCAATGCGAGAACAGGGCGAGCCGCCCGTCGGCATTATAGTCGAGCGCAAGTTGCACCGGCCAGGACGAATTGGCGATGTCCTGCCAGCCGGTCCAAGCCAGCGCAGCCGGATTGGTCTGCGTGTTGGCTGAAATCACATTTGTCGCATCGGCCGCGATCAGCATCAGATGGCCGTTTCCGTCCAGACCGGGTGCAACCATGTTGAAGCCCGTACGCGAAAAGCCGTTGCGCAGCCACGGCGTCCAGGTGTCTGAGGCGGCAGGTCGCTGCAGCGTGTGGATCACCTGCTTGTTGGTGTTGATCGCGAACAGATGCAGGGCGCCCAGAGGACCGACGACCGGCGCCATGTACAGGATCTTGCCGGTGAGGGCGTCGTCCATCTGTACCCATTGCGACCAGTCGCCGACCTTCAGGGTGGTGGCATTGGCCTGAACGCAGCGATAGAGGCCGCCGTTGGAATTGATGCCGAACAGCGCGATGCGGCCATCGCCCTGGCGGCAGGCCTTGATGCTGATCAGGCCACCGGGGATCTGTTGCCAGGTGCTCCAGGGCGTCGCCGGGGGAATGCGTTCCTGCACCTTCACCGTGATCGGCGTGGTGGTGCCGGGAGGGGTGATCGTCACGTCCTTTTCGACGATCTGGTCCGGATTCTGGTAGATCCACCAGATCGTGCCGGTGCTGGCGGCCACCGCGAAGATCTCGACGCGGCCATCGACGTCGCGCGCCATCGACAGGCTGACGACATTGGTATTGCCGCCCGGCGAACCGAGCAGCACCGGCGCGTTCCAGCGCTCGATACCGCCGGACTGGTCGGTGGATTCATCGATATAGGCAATGCCGCCGCCCTGGATCTGACCGGCCACGGCGACGCGTCCGTCCTTGGTCAGGCCGCTGGTGGCGAGGGTGTAGATGTATTTCTTGTCGATCGGCGTCCAGTTCGCTTCCCACGGGCCGTTCGGCTTGGTCTGCGCCTTGTAGGACAGGAACGATGTCGATGTGTCGACGGCCACGACCATCAGCCGCGACAGTTCGAAGAAGGCTGGCTGTCCGGCACCGGGTGCCTCGGCGGACGGCGCGGCTGCAGCTTCAGTATTGGCCATGATACCCCTCCCGGGCCTCGGTTCGGATCAGCCTCGCGGCGGGAAAACGCCTTGCAGCGCGATGCAGAAATAGCAGGTGAGATAGGGCTGCATATTGTTGTGCGCAGCATCGCCACCGGCGGGAGCGAGAGCGTTGGGGTTCATTGGAACGACATTGGTATTGGTGGTGGTTTGATAAAGTTTTCCCCCCACCGAGGTTGCCAAGGTGACGCCGGGCGTCACCGAACCCTGCGTGCCATCCTCATTGGAAGCCTGCAATGCATGTGCGTGTGTCGGTATTTCGGATTCCAGCAACGACACTGTTTCGGATCCACCTGTCTCACCGAGATCATGCAGGGATAGGCCAGATCCTTGGCCGGGATGCATCGGGACCCGCCCTTGAAGATCGGGCAATGCAAAATTGCTTTTCCCATTACCGCCATAGGTGGTGCCGAGGAGCGAAAACAGTGCCGTGTTCTGGGATAGTGGGAGTAGTTGTCCATCGCACCAGGCCCAACCGCGTGGTGCGAAATTGAAGGGAAAAATGCGAATTTCGGCGACGAAGGGGTCGGCCATGGCGTCCTCTCAGGTCGGCGACGGGAATATCCCGAAGAGCGAAATGATAAAGTTGATGCAGAGGTAAGGCTGGAAGTTCGTATGCGGCTGGCTACCGCCAACGGAACTGATTGCCGCCGTCGCCATCGCCTGATTTGGTGTTTCCGGCGCGTAAGGGGTGATCACCGTTGAATTTGACAGGAAATTGTTGTCCGGCCCCGGCTGACCACCATTGACTGCCGCACCAAGCAGCGCATGGCTATGGGCCGGGATTTGGTTGATCGTCAGGATAATCTCTTCCGCCCCGCCGGTCTCGGCGAGGATGAAGCTATTACCTTGATGTAGTGGAACGCGGCCGCGCAGATCAGGTAGTGCGAAGGTCGACTGACCATCGCCGCCGTAAGTTGTGCCGATCAGATTGAATAGCGTCTCGTTTTCCGAAATAGGCAGGAGTTGCCCTTCGCAAAACATCCATCCAACCGGCGCAAAATTGCCGGCGAACATGCGAACTTCACCAACATAAGGTTGTGCCATGGTTCAGCGTCCTCAAGTCGGTGAAGGGAAAATGCCCTGCAGGGCTATGCAGAAGGAAAGGGTCAGGAACGGCTGCATATTCAGGTGTGCCTGACTGCCGCCTATGTTGCTGACGGAGCCAGCACTCAGCGCTGTCCCCGACTGGAAGTTGGCAGAATAGTTGTTTCCGGGATCCTTTGCCAGCAACGTGCCGTTACTGGCGGCTGGCCGAGGGTTGCTTGTATCGCCATTCTGGCTCGACCCACTCAACACATGCACATGCTGGGGTAGCTCGGAGATCGAAATCGTATGGGCCTGTTCACCGGCGTGTTCGCCAAGTGTATGGGATGAACCGACATGCATCGGAACCCTGCCCCGATAGTCTGGCAACGCGAAGTTCACGCGCCCGTCACCGCCGAACGTCGTGCCCAGCAGCGAGAAAAGGCCTTGGTTCTGATTGATTGGCAACAATTGGCCGTTGCAAAGCGCCCAGCCCTTGGGAGCAAAAACAAAAGACATAATGCGGATTTCCGACAGAAATGGTTCTGCCATAGTCACTCCCCCGATGGCATTTTAGATACTATGCACATAGTTCCGACTTTGTCTAACTAAATATAAAATATAAAGATCGTATTACAAAGAAAAATGAAAGAATAATCAAGAATTACCTTGAGTATTCTAAAGTGTAGTAAAAGTTACAGACTCGGTGCAACTGCGTAGTTATTGTTTGTTGGTGTGTATATAATGTTCGGCAGGCGGCGCTCGCCCGTGGCAAGCCAACCATACATCAGCATTTGACCCTGATCGGCGGCGTAGACGTCCTCGTAGCCAAGGATATGGCCCATTTCGTGCATGATGGTAGTCAGCGCGTCATATTTGCCGGCGGGAGCTTGGTCGTTTCCGGCAAAGAGTTGCGTGCTGGCGGCGCGATTGGAGAATTCCTCATCGGTAAGCGGGGTCAGGTCCACGAACCAACCATTTCCGCCACCGTTGTTATCGAGGAGAATGTGAGAGCCATAAGCTTCGCCGAGCCGACGGCCATCAAGTGTCGCAATCTCGAAAGTCGTTGCGTTGAGCGCTGCAAGCTGTTCGTCGGTAATGCCCAGAGCTGCCCAGCGGTCGATCGCTGCGGCGACAAGTCGATCAAGCGTCTCGCCAGTGAGGACATTGTCCCAGAATTCGCCGGAGGCGGCTTCGCCAGGAGCGGCCATCAAGGGAAGGGGAGGCGCTGGCTGGCCGTAGCTCGGAGTCCCGCCGACACTGACTTTCGCAGGGTTATTGAAACCGTTGGCGTCATCAAGTTCCGTGGAGTTGGCCGCCCCGGTTGCCGCAGTCTGCGCCACATTGAAGACCCCGCCATTGGCATCGAGGCGCCGCAATCGGATGACCGTCCCGTCACCAGCCTGACCGGCGATGGAGGCGAGGTCCAGAATGTTGTTCTGGATGCTCACATTGGTAATGCCGGCACTTGTCGCATTGGTATTGTTATTTTGCTGAACGACAACGGCGCGGCCGTTGTAGATGTCGCGGATCGTGTTGTTGGTGATCGTGACGTTCGTGGTTTTGCTCGTGGCTTGACCGACGATGCCCTGGTTAATATTGATCGCCGAGAAGCCGGAACCCACTTGCCCCAGCCCACGTATCTGGTTTCCGCTGATCAGCACAGTCACCGGGTTGGTCGTATCAGCGCCTTCGTTCTGCACCCGGATGCCGAAGCCGACCTCGGAACCGGAGTTCTGTACGCCGACGCTTCCCACGACATTGTTGATGAACGATCCGGTTACGGTTCCGGTGCTGTTGGCGGCAACAAACAGGTTGAGGCCGTGCGAGCGGTTGCCGGTCGAGGTCGTCCCGTCGACGGTGAAGTCGATGTTGCCGCCGGCGGCGACCGACATCGACACCGCCACATTGTTGTTGGTGAATGTTCCGCCATTGACATTGGCAACCATCAGGCCGCTTGAGCCCGAATGATCCGCCTGGATCGCGGTGCCGGTGTTGGGTGCCGCGCCCGTGTAGCTGCCGCCACTCGTCGTCAGCGTCATGTTGGCGGTGCCCAATGCCAGGAAGTTGACGAGATTGCCGTGCGCGCCGGTCGCTCCGTTGCTCGAGATCGTATCGTTGGTCAATCTGAAATCGGTCAGCGTTCCAGCGGTGTTGGTGATCTGGATTTCGAATTCGTAGTTGTTGCTGATGACCGAGTCGATGATGCCGGTTGGATTGGCTCCGGCGAAGGAGGAACCTGTCACCTCGGCGAGATTAATGCCCGACTCGTCCGTGGCGGCATCGGTGCCATTGCCGTTGATGTTGAGGCGCTCAACCAGGAAGCCATTGATTGTGCTGCCGCCGATGCCGTCACCCAGATTGTTGGTAACATTCATGCGAGCCAGGCGCACCTTTGCCGTGTTGGTGAGTGAAATGCCGTCGCCCGTTGAATTCTGGATCGTGCCGCCGGAGCCATTGTTCGCCGCGGCGCCGTCGCCGGTCACAGTCAGGCCACCCAACGTCCCGGTGTTGTTGAGGATGATGCCGTTTGCCGCCCCGTTCGACGCGATCGAGCGGAAGTTCAGGCCGAGCGCTCCGATCGTGGTGTTGGCCACGTTGAGCCCACCTCCAGTACCCGAACCGATGGTGTTGTTCGAGCCTTGGACCGTTACAGTGCCGCCGCCGGAAGCGTTGAACCCGAACTGGGTGGTCGTCGTGATGGCAAGCCCGCCATTGGTGAAGTTGAATGTCGCGCCGCCGTTGTTCAGCAGGTCGACGCCTCTGCCGTTGGGCGAGAGCGTCTTGGTGGTGCCACTGAAAGTGAAGGTTCCGCCGCTGTTGCTGGAGGCGAAGATGCCGCCGGTGGCATTTGTCGTTGCCGACAGGTTCCCGCTGAACGTCATGGTGCCGCCGTTGCGCGACTGTATGTCGATCATGCGGCCGGAATTGTTCTTGGAGATGGTGCCGCTGTAGTTGATGGCGCCGTTGCCGCCGCTGACCAGGAAGCCGGCGCCGCTCGGATTGGTAATCGTGGTGCCGCTGGCGAATGTAAAGGCACCATCCGATCCATTGACGATGTCGATGCCGGCATCGCCGCCATTCAGCGTCGTGGTGCCGTTGAAATTGTAGGTGCCGTCGGCGCTGTCGAACTGCAGACCGGTGCCGTTGGTGGCGCTGAGCGTGCCGGTCTGGAACGTGACCGTCCCTGTTGTGTGGTTGGTGATGCTGAGCAGGGCGGCGTTGTTGGCCTGGTTGACGTTGCCGCTGTAGAGGAAGCCCGCGGTGCCGCCGGTGATGCTGATCACCGCGCCTGTCGTGCCATTGAGCGTGCCGGTGCCGAGATTGACCACGCCCGTGCCGGTGACGCTGTTCATCAGCACGGCGTTGGTGCCGCCTGCCGTCTTGCTGGCCGAGGCGAAGGTGATGCCGCCCGCGCCGACCGCGACAGTGTCCAGACTGACGGCCGTTGCGGTCGCGCCAGCGCTGAGTGCGCCCGTTCCGGTGATGACGACCGTGCCGCCGCCATCGGCCCGCAGCGCCGCACCGGTGCCGTTGGCGTTGATGGCGGTGCCGGTGAAGGCAAGCGTCGCGCCGTTGGAAATGTCGACGGCATTGCCGGCGCCTGTGGCCTGGATCGTCGTCGTGCCGCCGAAGCTCACCGTATGGCTGGCGCTGTTGATGACGGTCAGCGCGCTGTTCGCGCCCGCGACGTTGACGCTGCGGGTGCCGCCGCCGGAGAATGTGGTCGAACCGCCGCTGTTGTTCTGGAACAGCATGCCCAGGCCGGTATCGGTGAGATTGATGCCACTGAAGCTGATCGCGCCGCTGCCGCCGCCGCGGCTGGCGACCGACACGGATCGGCCGGCGGAATTGTTGATCGTCATGTTGGATATGGTGACGCCGCTGCTGCCGCCACCGATGTCGATCGCTGCCGTCGTGGTGTTCTGGATCGTGCCGCCGCCGATGGAGAGGCTGCCGCCCGTCACGTTCGCCACCCGGATGCCGGTGGCCGCGCCGTCGACATTGACCGTCGTGAAGCCGATGTTGCCGGCGCCGATCACGATTCCATTCAGGTCGACACCTGTACCGGCAGCCGTTGTCGTGGTGATGGCGTCGGTTCCGGCTCCGGGCACCACATTGATCGTGCCGCCGCCCGTGGCGAGGAAGCCCGTACCGGTGGCGGTGACATTCAGCCCGCCATTCAGGAAACTGATGGTGGCACCGCCATTGTCGGTGAGGCTGACGGCTGTTGCCGATCCCGACGAAATCGACTTCGATGCACCAGAGAAGGTGATTGTTCCGGCCGCGTTGTCATCCAGCAGGATACCGGTCTGGCCGCTGACGCCGTGCGTGATGTTGCCTGACAGCGTGATGTTCTGTGCCGTGGCCGCGCGGTCCTGGATGTTGACCGCCTGGCCGGTGCCGCTGATGATGTTGCCGCTGTAGGAAAACCCTGCCGTGCCGCCGGTGTTGGCGCCGCCAGCGCCGTCGCCGATGCGGATCACCGCGCCCGAGCCGCCGTTCAGCGTGCCGCCGCCGAGATCGATCGCACCACCGGTAACCGTGTTCAGAACAACGGCGCTGGTGCCGCCTGCGACCGTCTTGTTCGTCGAGTCGAAGGCGATGTTGCTCGCTCCGACCGTGACCGTATCGAGGTTGAAGGTGATACCTGTCGTGGTGGTGATGGTGTTCGCGCTGCCCGTCACATTGATCGTGCCGCCGCCGGTTGCATTGAAGCCGGTGCCGGCGCCGCTGCTGATGGCGAGCCCGCCGCCAAGGAAATTGATGGTGGCGCCGCCATTGTTGACGAGCGACACCGCGGTAACACCGCTGGCGCTGGTGTTGATCGCCTTGGTGGCGCCGCTGAAATTGACGACCGCAGTGCCGCTGTTGCCGTTGATGTCGATGCCACCGCCCTGCGCGCCGGACGACAGATTGCCGCCGAAGCTGACGGTGCCGGCGTTGCGTCCCGTAACCTCGACAAGG
Organism: Mesorhizobium sp.; assembly: GCA_035944705.1. Lineage (GTDB taxonomy): Bacteria > Pseudomonadota > Alphaproteobacteria > Rhizobiales > Rhizobiaceae > Mesorhizobium. The sequence continues at coordinate 309,175 of DASZAX010000008.1, forward strand.
TCACCCGCCGTGGTTTTCGCCACCGACGCGTTGATGGTGACCGTAGCGGTACCGCCAGTGATCTTGACGCCGATGCCTCCGGGATCATTGCTGTCGCCGATCGAGCCGCCGCTGATTGTGATGGCCCCGTTGGTGCCGGAGATATCGATGCCGTTGCCGCCGGTTCCATTGATGGCGACGCTGCCGAAGTTCACCGTGCCTGCCGAATTGGAGATCACCAGTCCGTTGCCGGTCGAATTGTTGATGGTGACCGCGCCCGTCACCGTCAGTGAGCCGGTCATCTGATCCAGCAACACACCGTTGGTGCCGCCGCCCGCCGTCAAGCTGTCGAAGGTGGCGTTGAACGCCATCGGGTCAATCGACAGCGCGGTGCCGTTGTTCGATGTGATCTGGTTGCCGGCGACATTGGCGATGTTGACCGTACCGGAATTGTGCGCCCGGAAGCCGAATGCTCCGGTGCCGTTCACCGTGATGTCGACACCGCCGTTGAAATCGTAGGTGCCGGTGTTGGTATCCATCCACACGCCGTCGCCATTGGCGCCGACGCTGTTGAGGATCGTCACCTTGCCGGTGAAGGCGGCATTGGCCGACGAATTCTGGATCTGGATGCCGGCGTCGGTGGCGCCACCGATATTGGTGGTTCCGGACACCGTGAACGATCCCGTGACGGTGTCCAGCGATATACCTCTTGCGCCGCCTCCGGTCGCGACGGACGCCAGCGTCACGTTGGCGCCGACATTCGCCAGGATCACGCCTTGGCCTAGTGTCGAATTGACCGTGTTGCCGGCGCCAATGGCGTTGATGGTGCCGCCGCCCGTTGCCGTGAAACCGGTGCCGGTGGTGGTGTCGATGTCGAGACCGCCGTTGAAATTGATCGTGGCGCCGGCGTTGCCGTTCAGGAAAACGCCGTCGGCACTGCTGGTGTTGGCCGTGACGAGACCGCTGAAGGTGACCGTGCCGGCCGTCTTGCCGGTGATGGAAACGCCGCGCGCAGCCCCGGTCTGGCTGATCGTTGATGCCGCGTCGAAGGTGACGTTGCCTGTGTGAGTGCCCGAGATATCGAACGCATTCACCGCGGTCGTGCTGTTGATGTCGGCATTGGTGCCATTCACGGTGACACCGCCACCGATGATGTGGATGTGGCTGAACACGGTGTCACCGAGGTTAGCCATGCCGGTTGCCGTGTCGAGCCGCAGCCCGCCAATGTTGCTGTTCGTGACCGTCAGCGTGTTGATGCCGGTACCGGACACGCCGTAGCCGCCCGGTCCGGAGGTGATGAGCACGCCCTGCAGCACGTTGTTGTTGGCGAGTGTGACGGTGTTGGTCGCGGCCGCACTGGTCGTCAGCGTCGGCGTGCCGGTCGCCGGGTTGGTGATGTTGCCGCTGTCGACACCCGTCAGCAGGAAACTCGCCGGTGCTCCGCCGCCGACATTGATCGTGTCGCCGGCGAGGAAGGAATAAAGACGCTGGTTGTTGAGCAGCGTCAGCGTGGTGCCGCTGCCCTGCAGCGCGCTGCTGACGTCGATGTTGCCGCCGTTGTTGACCAGAACGATGATGTCGCGGCCACTGGCGATGGCGCCCGCGATCGTGCCGGGATTGCTGCGCGAGCCGTTGTTCGTGCCGTCGTTGAAATTGTCGACATAGTAGACGCTGAACGGCGAGGACAGGTTCGACGTGTCGCCGTTCAGCGTCGCGTCGAGGAAGTTGTAGACATCGGTGCCGTGGTTCGGCAGCGTGTCGGTGGCGGCGATCGGCGTCACCGCGGTGATCGACGAGCCGACGTCCTGGCCGCCTTCGCCGTCGCCGAAGATGAAGTCGACATTGGTGGTGCTGGACATCAGCACGCCTGTCGTCGGCCCGCCCGTATTGCCGGGAGTGCCCGCGATGGTCGCGCTCTGGCCGGCATTGAACGGCGAGCTGGCGTCGCCGAGCTGGATCAGGCCCGTTCCGGTCGTGCCCACCAGGTTGACGCCGACCGTGCCTGTTGGTGAGGCGCTGGTCAGGTCGAAATCGGTTGCCGTGATGTTGGCGTTGACGACAGCTCCGGACACGTCGAAGCCGGTCGTGTTTGCGGCGGTCAGCGCGATGTCGAGGTCGGCGAAGCTGATCACGCCGTTGGCGCCGTTGATGTTCACGGCGGCTGTGGCCGGATTGGTGATGGTCGTCGTGCCCAGGAACGAGACCGCACCGCTGTTGCCGGTCAGCGCTATGCCGTCGGCACTGGAGTTGGTGACGGTCGTGCCGCCGTTGAAGGACACGGCTGCCGCCGAGTTCGAGGCCGAGATTGCCGTGCCCGTCGTGTTCGACACCTGGGTGGCGCCCGAAACGCTGAAGCTGCCGGTCACGTTGCTGAGCGCCACGCCGTTCGTGCCACCCGCCGCGGTGACGGAATTGAGCGTGATGCCGGCAGTGGCATTGCTCAGGCTGACGGCCGTTCCGGCCGTCGAATTGACGGTGTTGCCGGCGGCCCCCGAAACATTGATGGTCCCGGAGGTCGCGCTGAGGCCGGTGCCCGAACTGGTTGTGATGCCAAGGCCGCCATTGGTGAAGGACAGCGCGCCCAGGCCAGCCATCGAGACGGCGGTATTGGTGCCGGTGCTGAATGCCTTCGATGCGCTAGAGAATGTGATGGTTCCGGTCGCAAGCGCACCCGGACCGACATTCACGCCGGTTCCACCAGTATGGCTGATCGAGCTTGAGATGTTGTATATGCCGGACGCCACCGCGAAGTTGAAGGCTGTGTCGCTCGTGGTCGAGGTAATGGTGCCGGCAAGGTTGAGGACGGCAAGGTCGGCGCCGCTGGTGGAAACCACAGCACCGGCGCTGACATTGAGCGTGCCGGTGTAGTTGAGAATCGGCCCGCCGATGGTGTTGCTGTTCAAGGCGATTGCCGAACCGGTGGCCTGAGCCGCGGTGATGGTGGCCGAGCTGCCGACGCTCCCGATATTGGCCGTGCCGCCCTGGGCGCCGCTCAGCTGAATCCCGATCCAGGCACCGTCGATGGTCAGTGTCGATCCGGTGACGTTCGCGATGTTGACGGTGCCGATCGTGCCGCCGAAATCGAAGCCGATGCCGAATGGGGCGGTGAGGTCGAGGTCGATGATGCCGGTGAGATTGACCGTGCCAGGGCCGGAAATACCTGCGAAGACACCGCCAATGAAACCCGTGTCGGTCAGGCCGCCGATGTTCACGTCACCCAGGAGGTTGGCAAAGCTCAATGCTATGCCGGCACCGGCGGCGTTGGACTTCGCGGAGATGCTGTCGAAGGCTATTCCGCCTCCGCCGACCACCATGCCGCCCAACAGGAGGCCATTGCCTGCGGATACAATCGTATTGCCGGCCCCGGTGACCGTTACTGTGCCGCCATAGGGAGCCGGGCCGTTGTTGATGGCAGTGAAGCCGTCACCGCCGGCCGTCGTGATGTCGAGACCGCCGGTGAAATTGGCTGTCGCGCCGGTGTTGGTGTCGAGCAGCACACCGGTGCCGCTCGACGTATTGGTCGTGACCTGTCCGTTGAAATTGAAGACGCCGCCGGTGTTGTTGGCGATCGAGATTGCCGTCGCGGTCGTGGTGTTGGCCGTGATCGCGCCGCCGAAGGCGATCGCGCCGCCGGTGTTGCCGGTGAGCGAAACCGCGTTCGCCGCATTGTTCTGCGTGATCGTGCCGTTGTATGTGACGGTCGCCGCGCTCGCGGCGACGTTGAAGGCAACGCCCGAGGGGCTGGTGATCGAGGCGCCGGTGCCGAAGGTGAAGGTGCCGCCCGAGCCGCCGATGATATCGACACCCGCGTCGCCGCCGTTGAGTGTCGTCGTGCCGTTGAAGTTGTAGGTGCCGTCGGCATTGCTGAACTGCAGGCCGGTGCCCGTGGTGGCGCTCAGCGTGCCGTTCTGGAAGGTGATGGTGCCGCCGCTGTGGTTGGTGACATTCACCAGTGCGGCCGGATTCGCCGTCTGCGTGATGTTACCGTTGTAGGTTACCGTCGCGGTGCTGGCATCGACATTGAAGGCGACCCCGGTCGGATTGGTGATCGTTGTCGTGGTCGAGCCGGCGGTCGAGAACACGAATGTGCCGGCCGATCCGTTGAGGATGTCGATGCCGGCGTCATCGCCATTCAGCGTGTTGTTGCCGAGGAAGCTGTACGAGCCGTCTGCATTGTCGAACCGGAAGCCGGTGCCGCTGGTCGCGGCAACGCTCGATGCCGCGTCGAAGTTGATCGTTCCGCTGTGCCCGCTGGTCGCCCTGAACGCCTCGCCGGCGGTCGTTTTCGAGATGTCGGCATTGGTGCCGTTCACGTTGACGCTGCCGCCGTCGACATGGAAATCCGCCATGGCGGTGTTGGTGATCGTCACCGTGCCGGTGGCGCTGTCCAGGCGCAGAAGTCCCAAGATATTGCTGTTCGAGATGACGCCGCCGCTTGTGCTGAAGCCGTTGATCGAGGCGGACAAGCTGTTGGAGACGATGATGCCATCGATCGTGTTGCTGTCGTTGAGTGTAATGGTCTGGCTGATTCCGGCAGACGACGTCAGCGTCGGCGTACCGGTGCCAGGATTGGTGAGGGTGCCGTTGCTTATCCCCGTCAGCAGGAAGGTACCCGGCGCGCCACCGCCGACATTGATCGTCGAACCGTTCTCGTTGAACGAATAGAGGCGCTGGTTCGCATCGAGCAACACAGTGGTCTGGGAACCCTGCGTGGCCGAGGAGATGTCGATGGTGCCGTCACCATCCAGCGGGTTGTTGACCAGCACGATCGCGTCGATGCCCACCGCCGCCAGGGCACCGGCGATGGTGCCAGGATGGTCGCGTGAGCCATCGTCGATGCCGTCGGTAACGTCATCGACATAATAGACAGAGACATTGGTGGAGAGGTTGGTGGTGTCGCCGACGAGGTTGACGTCAAGGAAATTGTAGGTGCCGAGCGTGGGCAGCGCGCCGGTCGATCGGATCGGCGTCGTTGCGCTGATCGTCGAGCCGACATCCTGCCCCGCCTCGCCGTCGCCGAAGGTGAAGCCGATATTGGTGGTTGGCGACACCAGCACGCCGGTGTCGACGCCGGCGATGGTGGCGCTCTGGCCGCTTGCGAATGGCGTGCTCGGATCGCCGATGAAGATCGTCTTGTTGCTCGGGCTCGTCACGCCGCTGATGTCGATGCCGATCGTGCCGGCAGCGGAGCTGCTGGTGAGGTCGAAATCCGTGACGGTGATATTGCCTGCCAGCACAGCGCTCGACATATCGATGCCGGTGGTCGAGGGCTGGGCGAGGTCGATGGCCAGGCTGTTGAAGGCGATCGCCGCGTTGACGCCCTTGATGGCGACACCGGATGCTGTGAAGGCCGCTCCCGGGTTGCTGATCGTCGTGGTGCCGTTGAAGGTGACGGTCCCGGTATTGTCCTGCAGATAGATGCCGTTGCCACCAGTGTCGGTGATCGTGGTCGTGCCGTCGAAAGAGACATTGGCTGCGGACTGTACGATCCGTATGCCGTCGTTGCTGGTCGACAGGACCGTTGTCGAATTGCTGACGGCAAATACCCCGTCGACGGACATCAGGCTGATCGCATTCGTGCCGCCACTGCCGTAGACCAGATCGAGCGCGATGTTGGCGGTGATACCGGTCAGGTCGACCGCCGGTCCGGTCTGTGCGCTGATATCTTCCGTGCCGCTGGTCGCCGCGATGTTGATCGTGCCTGCGGCGTTTGCCAGCAGGCCGGCGCCCGAGGTGGTGTTGACATCGAGACCACCATTCAAGGAGAGCGTCGTCGTCGCACTGTTGCCCTGGAAGAGAATGGCGTCGGCACTTGAGGTGGTGGCGACGACCATGCCGCCGAGGGTGATCGTGCCACCCGTATTGTTGGTTACCGAAATCGCCGTTGCGACACTGTTCTGTGTCAGCGAGCCGGCGAAGTTCACGGTCGCGGCGCTGCTGTCGACATTGAACGCAGTGCCCGATGGGCTGGCGATCGAGGCGCCGGCGCCAAAGGTAAACGAGCCGGCCGAGCCGTTCAGGATGTCGATGCCTGCATCGCCGCCGGCGAGCGTCGTGGTGCCGTTGAAACCATAGATACCGTCGGCATTGTCGAACTGCAGGCCGCTGCCGTTGCTGGCCAGGATAGACGAGGCGGCATCGAAGGTGATCGAGCCTGAGTGTCCGCCGGTTACGGACAGCGCCGCAACATTGGCGCCGGTGACGAGGTTGGCTTTGGTGCCGACCACGGCCACGCTGCCACCTGCGACCGTGAGCTGGTCCAAGGTGGTGTTGTCGACAGTGACTGTGCCGGACATCGCGTTGAGCGCCAGGCCGCCGATCGCGCTGTTGCGGAGCGTCGCGCTGGAGCCCGCCCCGGAAACCGAGCCGGCTCCGGCGCCGTTGCTGATCTGCACGCCCTCGATCAGGTTGGCGTTGCCCAGGGTCACCGTATTGGCCGCGGCGGTGGTCGTCAGCGTCGGCGAGCCGGTGCCGGCGAACGGGTTGGTGACCTTGCCGACATCGATACCGGTGAGCAGGAAGTTGGCCGGAGCGCCGCCGCCGACGTTGATGGTGTCTCCGCCCAGGAACGACATCAGGCGCTGGTTGTTGTCGAGCAGCAGCGATGCCTGTGCACCTTGCGCGGCGGCATTGGTGTCGATGACGTCGGTTCCGGTGCGGTCGACCAGCACGATGACGGCCGCCGTGCTGTTCATGGCGCCGAGGATCGTGCCCGGATGATCGCGCGAGCCGTCGTCGATGCCGTCGGTGACATTGTCGACATAGTAGAGGGAGACGTTGGTCGCGAGATTCGATGTGTTGCCGATGAGCTTGGCGTCGAGGAAGTTGTAGCTGCCGCCAAGCGGCAGGGTGTCGGTTGCGGCGATCGGCGTCGTCGCCGTGATGGCCGAGCCGACGTCCGTGCCGGCTTCGCCGTCACCGAAAATGAAATTCAGGCTGGTCGCGGCGGACAACAACACGCCGGTTCCCGGACCGGCGGCATTGCTTCCAGCCCCGGCGATCGACGCATTCGCGCCCATGGCGTTGGTGTCGCCGAGCCGCGCGGTGCCGGTGCCGCTCGCGCCGACCAGGTTGATGCCGACCGTGCCGGTGGGCGTGGTGCTGGTCAGGTTGAAGATGATCGCGGTGATGTTGCCGTTCACCAGCGCGCCGGAAAGATCGAGCCCGGTGCTGTTGCCTGACTGCAGAGCAATCTGCAGATTGGCGAAACTGATCGCGCCGTTGTTGCCCTCGATGTCGACCCCGGCAAAGCCGGAGGCCGGGTTGGTGATGAGGACGCCGCCGAGGAACGAGACTGTCGCCGACGAATTCGTGATCGAGATCGCATCGCCGTTCGTGTTCGAGATCGTCGTAGGGCCGGTGATGGTGAAGCTGCCGCTCACATTTTCGAGCACGATGCCCGACGTGCCGCCATTCTGGCTGACCGAGCCCAGCGTGATCCTGGCGGTGATCGGGTCTACGAAGACGCCGGTACCGCCATTGCCGGAGATCGTGCCCCCGGTGGTCGAGAATGTGCCGGTGCTGGAGGTGCCTGCGACATGGATGCCGTCGCCGGTGTTGTTTTGCGCATTCAGTGTTGCGAATGCGTAGGTGCCCTTGCCTTTGATGGCGAGACCGTCCCCCGCATTGCCGGAGAGTAGGGTGGTTCCCGCGAAATTGAAGGTGCCGTCGCTTTCGATATGCAGCCCGTCGCCGCCATTGCCGCTGGACGTCAGGTTCGTCGCCGTCACGCCTGTCGAATTGCCGGTGAATGCGACACCATGCGAGACCGCTCCGGTCACCGTGACGTCGGTCAGGGTCGCGCCGTTGATGTTGACACCCGAGATGCCGACACCGCCGCCCGTTACGGTGATGCCCGAAATCGTATTGCCGTCCGCAAGACTGAGCACCGCCTTGCCGGCATTCGTGCCGGCGACAGTTCCGTTCGAGCCGCCGAAGCTGAAAGTCTCGGTGCTGCCTGAGAAGGCGAGAACCTTCACGGTGCCAGCGCCGCCGATCACGGTCTGGCTCTGGGCGAGAACCGCCCCAGCGGTCAGGATGTTGCCCTTGCCGCCGAGCGCGACGACGAAGCCGTCCTTGCCCGCCTTGGCGACGGCGTCATCCAGTGTCGTCGGATCGCCAAGTGTTCCGAGGCCCAGGCTGTTTTCGCCATCGGCGAAGAAGAAGGTGCCGAATGCCTTGCCGGTCGCCGCGTTGATGGCATTGCGGGTGCTGCTGGTCTTGGTTTCCTGAGTGTTGACGCGGACGCCGATATCGCCGCGCACGCGCTCGTTGACGCGTTTGCGCAGGCCTTCGCTCACCGGGTAGGCAGTCGCGATCTCCTCTGGCGAGGTGCTGCGGGCAGGCGGATTGAACGGCACGCTGAGCTGGATCGAACCTGCGAACTGCGTGTGGTCGCGATTGTCGCTGCGGACTTCGCCGGCGAGCGTGAGGTCCCAGCCGCTGCTGAACGCATCGCGAATAGCATACTCGATGCCGGCCTTCGCGCCGGTGACGCTGCCATCATGGTTGTCGGGATCGGCGAAATGATAGCCGCCGACATCCAGTCTCAGCGAATGGGTGTCCGGCAGGTCCAGCGGAACCTGCACGCCGAATTCGCCTTCGATACCCCAGGCGCTGTAGTTGCGCCGGTCAAGGACGGAGACTTGCTCGAGCAACTGATTGCCGACAAGCGACAGGGTGGAATTGCCGGTGGTCTCGGTACTGTCGCCGCCGAAGGGCAGGTAAACATTGACATGGCCATCGTAGCTGGCGCTGATCGCCTCGATGCCGAGCGTCGCTCCGCTGAACGTATGGCCATCGATGGTCTGGACGTTGGCGTAGGCATATCCACCGATGAGCAGGTCAGGATTGACCAGCCGGCGCACGCCGATGCCCACATCCTGACCGAAGCCATCGTCGAAGCGATGCTTGCCGCGAACATCGAGGAACAGGACCGATTCTGCGGTCTGCTTGAGCGGGATGAAGCCCTCGAGGGCGGTGCTAGCGCCGTGATTGTCGGCGCCGATGACAGCCCGCACCTGCGGCTGCCATAGCGCGTCGGGATCAGCTTGCGCCGTGGTAATGCCTGACAGGGCAAGTGCAAATGTAGACAGTGCGGATGTTTTGAGGAGCTGTCGCGTATACCGCAAATATGTATGCGGCAAAGATGTTTGCAGCAAATATCGATTGGCCGCACATGGGGTTGAGCCACGCACGTCTGACCGAATACGCAATGACGCGCGTTCCCCCGAACCCATTCAGTACCATCCCCAGGTCCGTGGAGAATATCCAAAACCACTTGATTAGCGAGTCCTTGAGTGAAACACTCCCAAGAAGAGTCAATAATACTGTGATTATTTGGTAACAGCATGTAACCGGGCAGGTGAAGTTCCGCTTTCCAGGCAGAATGTGCTGCTGTAGAGATCACGCCGGTCCGCGTGTGGGGTGGGAAATGACGACAGGAAAGTTCTGCGTGGGTAGGTCTTGTGGCTCCCGATGGAGCATGTGGGCGGGCGCCGCGGCGGTGCTTGTCGTGCTGGGTGCCATGACGCCTGCCGCGTTGGCGGAGGAAGCCAAACCCAATGCCAAACCGGCCGATGCGAAGGCAGCCGAGGCCAAGCCCGAAGGCAATCCCTGGGTCGTCAATTGCGCCAGCGGTGGTTCGGGTACGGACCTGGAGTGCCAGGCCTCGCAGAACCTTACTGAATCCAAGACCGGTCAGCGTGTGCTGACGCTGACCGTGCGCCGCCAGGCAGACAATGGCAGCCTCGCCATGTTGCTGGCGCTGCCGCATGGCCTGTTCCTGCCTGCCGGCGCATCCTACCAGATCGATGCCGGCAACAAGGCCGGCGTCGCCATCCAAACCAGCGACCAGAACGGCGCTTATGCCGCCGTGCCTTTGACGCCGGAACTGCTGACGGGGTTGAAGTCGGGAACAACGCTGAACATCGGCATGGAGTCGGTGACCCGGAAGCCTGTCACCATCCCCGTTTCGCTCAAGGGCTTTACGGCTGCGGTCGACAAGCTTCAGGCTACAAAGTAGCCGGCTTATAATCGGCGACCTGCCTTTGGACGCGTGATATTGCCAGAAAGTCCGCAGCTTTTCGGCGCCGTGCTCTAATGGCCGGGTGCTTCGTCCTCGATATTGTCCGCGGCCTCCGGGTCAAGCTGGTCGAACGCCACCTGCCAGCCTGTGATCACGTCGACACGCCTGGTGTCGGCGTGATGGGTGGCCATCCGCGCTTCCTGGCGCAGGGCGATGCGAGCAGCCGCCTTGGCGGTGCGGCTGAGCGGTGGTGTCCAGCTTTGCGGCGCTGCGCCGGTGCTGAGGGCTGTGCTGATTGCCTGTTTCGCCATCCGCGCTTCGGCGGTTCCGTAACGCGTCAGCAGATTCTGGAATGCTTCATGCAACTCGGGATCGAAGGGCTGGTCTTGGCCCATCGGATCGATGACTGGATTGCCCGGATGCAGGAAGGCGAGGGGCAGCAGGCCTTGCGGAATCGGCGTGTTGGCTGAATGGGTGCGGCCGCTGGCCAGAAGCTTGGGCAGGAGATGTGTATGTGGTCCCGCCGGCGAAACGCCGCCGGTGTCCGGGCCGCCGATCTTCTGGTAGACCTCGACACGCCCCAGCACGGTCAGCGCCACGCGATGCGGATGGGCAGCCATGATGGCAGCTGTGGCGCCGTTGCCGGCTTCGAACAGCGATCGGCCCAGATTGGCGCGTAACTCGCCAAGCAGTTTCGGATCGCTGGTGCGGATGCAGAAATCGCATTGCGGCAGGCCGAGACCCATGTCGAACAGGATGCCGGTGCGGTCGATGCCACGAATGGCATCGTCGTCCGGACCGATCTCGGTCAGCACCTTGTGCCCGTTGCGCCGTGCACGCGCCTCCGGCAGGCAGAGCGCCACGGCATGGCTCCAGCGGTGCCGCTTTGGGCTCAGCGTCTCATAGGCAACAGCGGTTGCCTCAGTGAGCCGCCGCCGCTCCAGGCGGATGGCGCCGCGTCGCGTCGCACGAGTAAGATCCCGTGGCTCATCGATTACTGGCTGCTCGTCAGCGTCCTGGTGGAATTCGGCAATGGCGCCGAACGAGCCCATGCTCCAGCCCGATCGCCAGTCGCCAAGATGTCTCTGCAGCAGCGGTTCAAGGTCAGTCATGGTTTTCTTCCGATTTGTCTTGGATGGCAGGCTGGACCACATCGAGCGGCTGGATGACGATGCGCCCTGCCGCGGTGCCGAAATAGGCTTCGACGCCATAGACATTGGCCAGGCTTTCAGGGGTCAACACCGTTCCTGGGGGGCCGTCCGCGATGATCCGGCCGCGGTCGAGCAGGATAAGCCGGCTGCACCAGCGTGCCGCCAGCCCAAGGTCGTGCAGCGATGCAATGACGCTGCGTCCTTGCTTGGCCAATTCGTCAAACACCCGCATCAAGGTGATCTGATGCGATGGATCGAGGCCAGCCGTCGGCTCGTCAGCCAGGAACAAGGGTGTTTCCTGGGCGAGCGCACGTGCAATCAGCACGCGTGCCTTCTCGCCTCCGGAAAGATCCGTGGCAGCGCGGTCGCGGAAGATGGCGACTTCCATGCGCTGCATGGCCTGTTCAATGGCTGCATGATCGGTCGATGACAGAGCGGCGAAAGCCGGCTGGTGCGGTGTGCGCCCGAGCGCGACGATGGCTTCGACGGGGATTGCCCAGGCGATCTCGTGCTCCTGCGCGACGTAGGCGATTCTCGCCGCACGCTCGCGTGCTCCAAGCGTGGCGGCATCGAGCCCGGCGATCGAGATGCGGCCCCGCGATGCGACAAGGCCGAGTGCTGCCTTGAGCAGGGTCGATTTTCCCGCACCATTCGGCCCGATCAGCCCGACGAATTCGCCGGGACCGACAGCGAAGGAAACGTCATGCAGCACGCGCTGCCGTCCAAGTATTGCTGACAGGCTGGAAACGGCAAGCAGGCTCATGCCAGCCTCCGCCGTTCGCGATAGACAAGCCAGAGGAAGAAGGGTGCGCCGACGATTGCCGTGAGCACGCCGAGCTTCAGGTCGCGACCAGGGGCGACCAGGCGCACCAGTATGTCGGCGGCCAGCACCACCGCGGCACCGCCGAGCGCGGAGGCGGGCAAAAGCCGCGACGGCCGTGCGCCAACCAGCGGCCGCAGCAGATGCGGCACCACCAGTCCGACAAAACCGATTGCGCCTGCAACAGCCGTTGCTGCGCCGACAGAGGAAGCGGTGCCCAGCACTGCAAGTTGTTGCACGCGACGCATGTCGATGCCCATCGAGGTAGCGGTATCGGCTCCCAGTGTCAGTGCATCAAGCGCGCGTCCAAGCATCAACAACAGCATCCAGCCAGCCAGCATGAAAGGTGCGGCCAGCCAGACATGCGTCATGGAGCGGTCGGTGAGGGAGCCAAGCATCCAGAACATGATCTCAAGCGCTGCGAACGGATTGGGCGATAGGTTGAGCGCCAGCGACGTCATGGCCCCGGCGAGGCTGGAGACGGCAACGCCGGCCAGGATGATGGTGAGTGTGTTGGAGCGCCGGCCGGCGAGCGCCTGCACGACGACCACCGCAACCATTGCTGCCAGAAGGGCGGAGAGCGGCAGTGCCAGCGGGAAGACGACCGTCAAGCCGCTGTAGATGGCAAGCACGGCGCCCAGTGAAGCCGAGGCGCTGACGCCGATCAGGCTCGGCTCGGCCAGCGGATTGCGCAGATAGCCTTGCAGCGCGGCGCCGGACAGTCCGAGCGTCGCACCGATCATCAGGCCGAGCAGCGCGCGCGGCAGGCGGATTTCGCGCATGATCAGGGCGATGGCATCCCCTTTGCCTGAAAACAGCGCCTTGATGCTGTCGCCGAAGGCGATTGCAGCGGGACCAACGGTCAGCGACAGCGCAAAGAGCACGGCAACCAGAAGGCCAAGCACGGCGAGCAGGGTGCGATATCGTGCAGCATCGGTCACGGCTGTGCCCCTTCTGCCTGGCCGCTTCCTGAAGGGCCGGCAGCCTCGGTCAGCATCTCCACCGCGGTAGCCGTGAAGGGAGCGCCACAGATGGTGTATTTAGCCGGCACAGAAACGCGCCCGCTTTGTTCGCTGAGCGCCCTGTAGGCAGGATGCACAAAGGTCTGCTGCGCCAGGGCCGGTGTCGCATAACGCGCCTCCGAGTCCACCAGCAAGTCCGGCTTCGCCATGACAAGAAGTTCCAGTGGCAATTGCTGGGTGCCGGACAGGCCGAGTTTCGCAGCCAGGTTGGTCAGGCCGGATGCGACCACCACGGCATCGATCAAGGTGCCGGCTCCGGAAGTGTAGGAGTTGGCATAGTAGGTCGCCACCGTGATGTTTGGATGCGATCTCTGCTTCGCCTCGGCGAGTTTGCGGTCGAGTTCCGCGACCAGGGCCTCTGCACGTTCTCGCCGGCCAAGGATATCGCCCATGCGTTTCAGGTTGGTCCGTACGTCGTCGAAGGAGGTTTCGGGCTGGAATTCCTCGACGGGGATGCCGAGTTTCCGAAGCAGGCCGACAGTCGCGCGGGTCGTATAGCTGCCGGCAAGGACAAGATCCGGCTGCATCAGGAAGACTTCTTCCGCCTGGCCATGGTTGACTAGCAGCTTCCGTGCCACGTCAACCAGTGCCGATGTGGCCGGGTCATTTGCCAGATAGGACACGGAATGGAGCTGGCCATCGCCTGCCACCAAGATTGCCATCTGGTCGGTGCAGACATTCATGGAGACGACGCGCTTCGGCACTTCAGCTGCTGACGCGTCGCCGGTCGCAAGAAAGATGCAACCCGCAGCCAGGAGCAGGCCCAAGTTCCGCGACTTTGCCGAAACCCCGTTTCTCGATATTGCTGCCCTGTTTGCCCGCATCGCCATCTCCCGAGTCCTCAGAATGTCCGGGTGACGCTCAGATTGAAAGTGCGGCCGGGTGCACGGTAGTCCGTCACCGTCGAATAATCCGCATCGAACAGGTTCTCGACCGCGAACTTCACCTGCGATGAGGCATCCAGTGCGTAGAGTGCGGTGAAATCGACCGTGATATAGTCCGGTAGTCTCGTCGTGTTGGCGGCATTGGCGTAGCGCGCGGCGCCATAGAGCACGCGTGTCGTCAGGTCCAACTGTTCGGTCGGACTGTAGGTGACTTCCGCCATCGCCTTCAGGCGGTCGCGATAGGGGATGTATTTGCCGTTGTCCTGGTTCAGCGGCTCACGGACATCGAGGGCCACCTTGCCGCTCCACTCGGTGCTGAAGCGGTGGGCAAGTGCCGCTTCGAAACCGCTGATGCGTGCCTTGGCGACATTGAAGGGCAGGTAGGTCGGCGGATTGGAAGCGATCGCGTCGGCCAGCCAGGTCTGGTAGAAGGCGACATCCAGATTGGTGTCGGCGCCTGCTTGCCAGTTCAGCCCAACCTCATAGGATTTGGACTTTTCCGGCCTGAGGTTGGGGTTGGAGTAGTTCGGATAATAAAGCTCGTTGAAGCTCGGTGCCCTGAAGCCGGTGGCGAAGGATGAGCGCAACCTGAGATCCGGCAGGATCTCATAGCTCGCACCGACATTGTAGGTGGTGGCGCCGCCGAACTGGCCATTATGGTCATAACGGATGCCGCTGTCGACGGTGAGCGCGTCGTATGAAAGCGAGTATTGGCTGAACACCGCGGCCAGCGTGCGCGCCTTCACATCGAAGTTGATGGTCGAGTTGACCTGCTCGCGATAGATCTCTGCACCGCCGATCAGCACATGCGAGACCGCGCCGATGTTGAAATCTTTGCTGGTTGAGGCGAAAAGGCCGTAGCGGCTGGAATTGAAGCGACTGTCGCCGGGGACATCGTTGCGGAAATTGTGCGAACGATCGAGCGAACTTGACAGTTCGACGGTCGAGGACCAGTCATCGGAATGCTTGATCTCGGTGCCAAGCTTGCCGGTAAAACTGGTCGTATCGACTTCGTCGGCGCCAGGATAGGCGTCGTCATATTGGCTGCGGCTCCTGGCAAGCACGGCATCGCCATACACCCGGCCCCAGTCGAACTGTTTCGAAAGCGATGCATTGATCGAGCCAAGCAGGAAGCCGTCATCGTCCGGCTCATGGCCGTAGGCGGTCGGCAGCGTGAAGTCGTAACCACGCGTGCCGATCAGGCTGCCGCCAAACGAATAGTCGACGCCGCTCGCGCTCTGACCTCGCACATTGGCGGATAATGTGCCGCCCCACGGATGGCTCACACCGGCCGTAACCGAGCCACAACTGTCGCGGCCTTCGGCGCATGGGCCGCCCTGTCTGGTGATGATGTTGACGACGCCACCCATGGCGTCGGAGCCATATTGCGCCGAATGCGCGCCCTTGGCGACCTCGATGCGTTCAATCGAATCCAGCGAAATATTGCCGAGTGAGGCCGTGCCGGTGGTGGCCGAGCCTACCCTCACGCCATTGACCAGCACCAGCGTCTGGCTGGCCGACATACCGCGCAGATAGAGGTTGGATGCGGCACCCTGGCCGCCATAAGAGACGATGGAAACGCCGGTGTGGGATTTGAGCAGGGAGGGCAAGTCGGGCGCGGCAGAGCGCTCGATGCTCTGGCGATCGATCACCGTGACGGACGAGGTCGAGCGCTCCAGCGTCGTCTCGCGCCGGAGCGGCGTGGTAATGACGATCCGCTCCAGCATCGTGCCGGCAGGGTCCTGGGCGCTTGCATGGTTCGTGGAAGCCAGTGCAACGGCACCGGCCAAAACAACAGTCTTCTTCAATTCCGCCCCCAAAAGGATCGACAGCGCAACGGCGCCGCGAGGTTCATTTCGAACCGCTGGCGGAAGGGGCAAAGGCAGATTTGCAGGCAGTCGCATTTCACCTTCCGGCCGTTCCGGCATGCGGCAACACTTCACGTGTCACCGCCACGGACGACCGCGCCTGACCACCCCTCGTGGTCAAGCATGGGTGACTGGAACAGGCAGGTCTCCTGGCTTCCGTGTCATAGCCCTTTTCCGCCTTCCCGGTCGCATGCAGCGATCAGTGGCATCTTGGAAGAAGGCTCAACGGTTACAGTTGCGGGGGCAGCCGCGGCTTTGACCGATTGCTCGGCCGCACCGTGTTCCCTTTTCATCCGCCTCGCGGCGGAACCAGCTCCAGATCGGAAGCTAGCTACGGCAGCGCCGAGCGTCAACTGGTCAGGATGTCGAGCAGGGGCGAGGCGCGCGCGAGCGCACGTCAGAGGATCAACCGTAGTGGAACCGTGGCTTTGGTCCCGTGCCGGTGAACTGCACGCCGACGCGGTCGTTGCGGCGCCAGCGCACGAGCGCTTCATAAGCGACGCCGTCAACAGGCACATAGAGACTGAAACGTTCTGGAATGATGGCGTCTGCGGCCACCTTGAGTTCCGCGCCATTTGTATGCTGGTTGCGTATCACGCAGGGGATTTCCGAATTGTGGATGCTGGTGATGATGGTGGCCCCCTTCAGTACCCGCTGCCGGTGTTCACGATCGCGATGGTTCGCTTCCTGCTCGGACATGACGATGGGGACTCACGCTGCAGTCCTGTTTATTTTAGAAGCGGCGCGGGGAACATCAATGCCACCGCGGGCTGTGCAGGCGATTTGACGCAAGTGATGGCTAACTGTCCGTCAAGATCAGTGCGGTCCGCCACCGCGGTCGGGATCCTGCAAGCGTCAACGCGTTCGCAAAGTGTGGTTGCGGCAGGTCGCGAAACCCAGAGATGTATTGCTCCGTAACGTTGTTGCAATGCGCCACACGAAGGAGGTCTGCAAAGCGAAGCGACTTGGAGGTGAAAATTGACTGTCGGGGAAGTGCTCCCATCGGCCGAAAGCCGCGTCGTCGCCTTGGGCTGGGCATTCCATCAGACGGGCGTCACGATGTCTTGCAGCCATTCGTACGCGGTAAGATTGCGAAGGTACCGGACGGGGACCCGCCATCGTCGACCAGACCATGGGCGCGCATGGCGGTGCCGTTGTGCTCGAGGAGACGGAAGGGGGCGGGCTGACGGTGCGCCTGCGGTTCGAGGCCCGTATTCGACGCGGATCATACTGCGCAGGTGGGAATTCGGAGCCACCCGAGGCAGGGGATTCATGGGCGAAAAGATAGCTGCTTGTGTACCTCCTGCAAAGCAGCTTAGATCGCCCCATGTTTCGGAGGGCCGCAGATGGTTGGCATTCTCGATTGCCGATTGTACCTTCCGGGGCTGCTCCTGGCCGCAGGCATGGCGCTAAGCCCGCCTGCCTTTGCCAAGACCAAGGTGCTGGCGAATGCCAGCATCCACACCGTCAATCCCAAGGCACCGACCGCCGAGGCTATGGCCATTGATGACAACGGCATGATCATTGCCGTTGGCCCGGTGCAGGATGTCCTGGCAGTTGCAGGCAAGGAAGCCGACGTCGTCGATCTTGGCGGTAGGATGGTGCTGCCGGGCTTCCAGGATGCGCATGTCCATCTCGTCGAAGCCGGCGTCAACGAGATCTTGTGCGAATTCGGTCCCTTCGACGAGCTCGACGACACGCTTGCAACAGTCGAGGCCTGCGTGAAGAGCAGCAAGACCGACTGGGTGCTGGGATCCGGCGTCAGCATGACCAATCTGCTCGACCAGAGCGACAATCCGATCGCGCTGCTCGACGAAATCTCGCCCGATCGCCCTGTCTTGATCCTTGATGATATCGGCCATGGCGCCTGGGCGAACTCGGCCGCCATGCATGCTGCCGGTTATGATGCGATCGATGGCAATCCGCCCGGCGGCATCATCCTGCGCAACAGGAAAACGGGCAAGCCGAACGGCGTGGTGCTGGAGAACGCGCAGCAGAAGCTGCGCAACCTGGCATTCCCGGATACACCTGAGAATGTCGAGTTTGCCTATGAGAGCATGCTGCCGACGCTGAAGACCATGGCCGAGAACGGCATCACCACCGTGAGCGACGCGGGAGGCTTCTGGCCGCAGGGGCATGTCAAGGTCTGGCAGAAAGCGCTGGCCAACAACACGCTGACGGTCAGGGCCTCCAATGCGCTCTACGTTTACCCGGACATGCCTTTCGACGAGCAGGTCGCGGCGCTGACAAGGCAGTTCTCAAACGACCCTGGCAGCCTGTTGCGTTTCAACCAGGTCAAGATCTATGTCGACGGAATTCTGGAGCAGCGCACCGGCGCGCTTCTGGAGCCTTACAGGTCTGGCGCGGGCATGGACCACGGTTTCGACCGTGGCTTTCTCTATTTCGACGTCGATACCTTGAACCACTATTCAAGGGTTTTGTCCGAAAAGGGATTTCAACTGCACTATCATGTCACGGGGGATCGTGGTGCACGGCTTGCCCTTGATGCGATTGCACAATCCGATGCGGCGCCCGGACCGCATCGCCTGACGCATCTCTATCTGGTCGACAAGACCGACCTGCCTCGCTTCAAGCAGTTGGGCGTGGTCGCCGATTTCCAGCTCGCCCCGAGTTCCGTAGATCCGGATTATGTAAAGTTCATCCGCCAGTTCATCGGCGACAGGGCCGACAACATGATGCCCGCCGGCACGCTGCAGGCGATGGGCGCCGATGTTGTGATGAGCAGCGATTTCGACGCCGACGAGCTGTCTCCTTTGGTCAAGATCCAGACCGCCGTCACACGACAGAAAGACGGCGCACCCGATGTCGCCACCGCGATCGCCTGGATGACCATCAACCCGGCTCGCCTGCTGCATCAGGACAGGACGACAGGCTCGATCGAGGTCGGCAAGATCGCAGACCTTGCGATTATCGACCGCGATATCCTCAAGGTTCCGGCGAAGGCCATCGGCAATGCAAAGGTGGTCGCTACGGTCCTTCAAGGCAAGCCTGTCTACGATCCCGACAAATTGCTCGGCGACTGACCAGGGCTCGTCTTGCTGGAATGCGGGCTAACCCGGCCTCTCGGCGGTGCGCTGGCCAATATTCACCTGACTGGCACCCGGTGCATAGAAGGACTTCTGGCGCGGCTACGCGTTCACAACCTTCACTTTGTTGGCAATGCCTGGACACCGTTCCACAGCAGCCACAGCAACCCTGAAACGATTGACAGGATCACAGCTGCGCCGACCTTGCTCGAGATGCCGGCCAGGGCTTGACGGAAGTTCCGAAGAAATCGGAAATCCTCCCGTGCTTCAAATTGATGTTCGGGCTCGTCTATACGCAACCCGGCAGCAGAAAGCTCCTCACGGATAGCTTCCTTGACAATGCGCTTCAGTTCGTCGGGATCGATGGACACATGTCTCGTCATGGCTTCCATCCGCACCATTTTTCACCAAGAGCATTGTGTTTGTTGATTTCGTTCAGCCCGGCGCGAGGCGTTTCTGCCCTGGCGTCCCGGCGTGGCGAATTGTGTTCACACCAGATCGAGCGGGGATCGGAAGGCAGCGGCCCGTCTCGCTTGGCGACACAGCCCGCAGATGCCAGCGTAGCGGCCAGGATCAATGCCTTGACCATCGCATGGCCTCCTTCCGTGCCTCGTCCTCGGATAGACTGGAGGCGTGCCGTTCGATGTCGGTGGCTTCGCGGTCCATCTCCAGGCGGTCTTCAGCCGCCGCCAGTTTCTCTTTCGCCTGTCGTGCGCGTTCCGCCTCGATGCCGGACTGCCGGAATTTCCAGCCGACGAAGATCGCGGCGACGGCACCGACGATGTGGGGCCAGAAGCGGAACAAGAGCGCCAGCATGATCAGCGTTCCCAACCGAATCTGCGAGCCAGGTAATAGGCACCTTCGGTTGCGACCCCGACAAGCGCGGTCGCTGCAACGGTCGCGGCCGTCACCACGTCGGGATCGTTCGACAGCTGATCCCCGACCTGGTACCGTACGCTCGCCGTGCTCGACCTCGACCACTTCAAGGCAATCAACGACGTTCACGGCCACGTGGTCGGCGACGCCGTTCTGAAAGCCGTGGCCAAGGCGCTCCAGGCGGACCCGCAGGTTCTTGCGTTCCGCCTCGGCGGCGAGGAATTCGTGCTGCTCGCGCACGGAGACGATGCCCACGTCCAGGCCGAGCGTCGGCGTCAGGCGATCCCGGCCATCGTCGCCAGTGCCGTCCCGGGTCTTGGCCGGCCCGTCACCGCCTCCATGGGCATGGCGGATGCGTCGTTTGATACTGCGTTCGCAGCGCTCTACGAGCAGGCCGACAGGCTGCTCTACGGCGCCAAACTTGCCGGCCGCAACCGGACCCAGACAGCGCCGGGCGCCAGGAACGATGCGGCCGTCGATCCTGCCCAGGCCATCGCCGTCTAGCTCCTGCAACAAGGTCGCCGTCCTGCCAGTTCATCGGTTGGCGCCAGAGCGTCTCTGCTCTTCTCGGCGCCGGCCCGCATCCGCCATTTGAAAAGGCCGGGTTTGCTCCCAGCGTTCCGGAATGGATCCCCGACACTCTGCGGTCGCTTCGCTCCCTCCGGGGTCGAGGATGACGAGGTTTCTTTGTCGCGCGCAAATCGCGTATGCCGGCGTCACGATCGATGTCGCCGGGAATGAACGCCAACCAGGAGCTCCGGCGTCATCGGCGGCGCCGGAGACTGGCCGGAGCGCTCCCCGCCACCACCGTCATCCTCGACCTCGGAGGGAGCGAAGCGACCGCAGAGTGTCGGGGATCCATGCCGGACCGGTGATGAAGGCACAGCGGTCCAGACCAACCCGCACACGAAAGCGTCGTCTCCGACCTCGCAGCAACCGAACGGTCGAGGCCTGAAAGCCTCCTGACAAACGGGGGTGTCGCCAGTCCATGCGATTGTTCTAGACTGCACGCCGCACACGCACAGGATGCCTGAATGGCCAAGACCTCCAGCCCGACCGGCCTCCGCCAGTTCCTCTCTCTTGCCCAGCAGCAGGAGTGGCTCGACGGCAAATCCGATCTGCCCGACAGCATCGAGCGCACCGAATCCCTCGAACACCGCTTCAAATACGCCGCCCGTTTCGAGAAGCTGTTGCGCCGCCCGCAGGGAAGGGAAGTGCTCGACCTGCTCAGGCTTTACGGTCCTGCCTGCATTCCGATCCCGCGCCAGACCGAGCGTTTCTACTGGTCGGTGTCCTGCCTGCCGTCGACCTCGGACAAGCCGCTCGTGCGCGTCAATGCCAGCTGGATGGAGCTGTTCACCCTCTATGCCGACGGCGAGGGTGTCCGCGCCCGCTTCATCCTGCATCTGTCGGATTTCACCACCGATGGGTCGGCCACGCCCAACCAGCTTGACGAAAACTTTCTCGAACAGAGCGTCGCGGCGCCGGAAGATCTCAGCTGGTTCTTCCCGAGCGGCCCGGACATGTTCATCGTCAAGCTGCGCGGCGCGGCCTCGATCCGCCAGTTTCTTGCCGATCCCCGCGCCTTGCGCGCCATCCGCAATTTCAATCTCACCCACATGAACCGTGGCCGCAACGCCTACCAGGCCAGCCACAGCTACAGCGTCGCGGACCACATGCTGCCGGATTGAGCGGCCTTCAAGGCGCACCAGCACTGCTTAGTCCGGTTCGCTTGAGGTTTCTTTGATGCAGTCTGCGTTGCCGATATCGATTTGGTGCGTCCTTCGAGGCTCGCCCGCGTGAGCCGATTGCCATCTTCCAATGTTTTGCGGGCTCGCGCCTCAGGATGAGGACGGTCGTGCAAAGCTCTCTCATTCCTGAAGCGCCAAGGAACGGAATTGCCAGCGCCGACTTCCCTCAAGCGCTCGCGAAGCGAACCTCGAAGGATGATGACGATCGTGCAAGCTCTCTCATTCCCGAAGCGCCAGGGAACGGAACTGCCTGCGCTGACTTCCCTCAGGCGTTCGCGAAGCGAGCCTCGAAGGATGAGGGCGATCGTGCAGCTCTTTCATTCCTGAAGCGCCAGGGAGCGGAACTGCTAGCGCTGACGTCCCTCATCCTGAGGCGCTCGCGAAGCGAGCCTCGAAGGACGCACCACCAGCGAGGCGACGACGAAGCGCTGCCCTGCCCCGAATCGGAGAACCGCATTACAGCACTGCTGCATTTCTTGAAGTCGAAAAGGCGCGGGCGCCCTTGACCATTGGCAGGCGGTCTTATCGTCTGTGCGCTCCATGAAACCCTGGAGACTGCAACATGGCGCTCAAGCGGATGGACAATATCGGCATCGTCGTCGAGGACCTCGGCAAGGTGGTCGACTTCTTTCGCGAACTCGGCCTCGAGCTCGAAGGCCAGGCCACGATCGAGGGCGAATGGGCCGGGCGTGTCACCGGGCTGGGAGACCAGCATGTCGAGATCGCCATGATGCGCACGCCGGACGGCCATAACCGGCTCGAGCTCTCCCGCTTCATCCGGCCGGCCGTCGTCGCCGATCACCGCACCGCCCCGGTCAACGCGCTCGGCTACCTGCGCGCCATGTTCACCGTGGATGACATCAACGACACGCTGCAACGGCTGCGCAAGCACGGCGCGCAGCTCGAAGGCGAGGTCGTCGACTATCAGGACGTCTACCGTCTCTGCTACATCCGCGGGCCGGAAGGCCTGCTGATCGGATTGGCGCAGGAGCTCAAATAGAGCAGGAGCTCAAGTAGGTAGGAGCTCAAGTCGAGCGGTTCACCGTTTCGGGGATGACCCGCCGCGCTTCGGTTTTGTGGCGGTGGCGCCAACGTCCGTCATCCTCGACCTCGGAGCGACCGCAGGGAAGCGGTCGGGGATCCATTCCGGAACGGTGCGCCATTTCTCGATCCACCGTCAGCGCCGCCCCTCACCTGCCTGCCGGCATCCTCTCCCCGTAAACGGGGCGAGGGACGCTCGCGCCAATGTTTTCGCCAATCGCCGGCGCGAGGTTGCGGACGGACGCCACGGTTGCGGCTAGCCCCTTCTCCCCGTCACCATACGGGGAGAAGTGCCCGGCAGGGCGATGAGGGGCGACGCCGGCGCTTGACGTGCAGGTGCTCTGTCAGTCGGGCCCTCAAGCTTCCAGCCCAGTCCCGCTCACCCCTTCCGCGCCGTCAGCCGCTCCAGCGCATCAACAATCAGGTCGCAGAATTTGGCGTGGTCGAGTTTCATCGCCACGCTGTGGCGGAAGTTCATCTGCTCGCTGGCGGTGCCGCCGAAATGGCGCATGCCGCCCATCTTCTCGAAATTGCACACCGTCATGCCCTTGCTCCAGCGCCCGGCGATCTCCACGCGGATGTCCGCCTTTTCGGTGGTGAAGACGCTCGGGTCGATCAGCGCCGCCACGCAGCAGGCGTCGTGCACGGCCGGATAGTCGATCTGCAGCAGGCCGCCATGCGTCGTCGCGATGAACTCCCAGATGTCGAGGATGAACTGGCTGATCGGCCCGCCGATGGCGCGCACCCTGTCCTGCAGGTCCGGCGTCGCCAGCGCCTGGTGGGTCAGGTCCAGCCCCACCATGGTCACGTCCCAGTTGGCGCGGAACACCACGTCGGCGGCCTCCGGGTCGCCATAGATGTTGAACTCGGCCGCCGGCGTGATGTTGCCGCGCGTATAGCTGCCGCCCATCGCCACCACCCGCTTTACCCGCTCGATGATGCGCGGCTCCTTGCGCGCGGCGAGCCCGATATTGGTGTAGGGGCCGACCGGCACCAGCGTCACCGTCTTCGGCTCATGCGCCATCACCGTGTCGATGATGAAATCCACGCCATGGCGCCTGTCGAGTTCGAACGAGGCCGGCGGCAGCACCGGCCCGTCCAGTCCGGTCTCGCCATGGATCTCGATGGCCAGCACCTGCTCGCTCAGCATCGGCCCGGGTGAGCCCTTCGCCACCGGCACCTCGATGCCGTAGGCGGTGCACACCGACAGCGCGTTGCGCGTGGTGTTCTCGACATTGTGGTTGCCGGAAACGGTGGTGATGCCGAGCAGGTCGATGTTGGGATTGCCCGCCGCCAGCAGGATGGCGATGGCGTCGTCGTGCCCGGGGTCGCAGTCCAGGATGATCTTTTCCATCGGGCACCTCGCTGTGAGTTGCCACGAGAGGAGACCACCGCGCCGGCGCCGTCAAGGTTTTACCGGCTGGGCCAACCGGTCAGCGCCACGTGTCGCCTATTGCCGACAGATAGACGATCGCGACAAAGCCGAAAACGGTTAGGGCACCGAAGAATATGGTCACCCGCCAGTTGCGGTCGTCCAGGCTTGCCTTGCAAAATACGAAAGCGGCGAACCAAAGCGTGATAAGGATCCACATCCCCTTGCTGCCAAGCGACGCCACCTCCGTCTCCCCTGTGCCCGTGACGAAGACTTTTGACCGCCGCTTCTAGGAAATCTACCGGAAATAGGTGTGGCTTCCTCGCAAGGCATTGTTGCTGTCTGCATTGCGGCCAACCCCACCCGCCGCTATCACCGGGCATGAAATCCGCAATCATCCTCATGATCCTCGGCGCGGTCATTTTCGGCGCAACCTTCGCCGGCTGGTATCTGCTTAATACCAACGGTCATTCCGAATGACCGTTGGAGCGCGCGACTGCGCGCCGCGCCGGTTGGCGCGGAAGCCAAGCGGCCCGGATGGGCCGCGCCGGCGCTTGAGGCGTCCTGGATGTGTCAACATCCAGGACCTCTAGTATAACGCTTTCGCCTGCGGCATGAGCCCGACCGGATGCACCGGCTTCTCGCTGAAATGGCGGGATTGGGAGGCCTTGCAGCTTTTCGTGCCCACCTTCGTCCTCGGCGGCGCGCTCTTCCTGTTTGGCCTGTGGCGGGCGGTCAGGGCGAGGGCCTGAGCCGCTCCGCCATTTCAGCAACCCCGCCGCGCTTTGTCGGCGCGACCGCTACGCCGCTGCCGACCGTGCCCGGCTGGCGACATCCACCCACCATTGGTTGACGACTTCCGGGCTCGTCAGCTGCGTGTGCAGGGAGGCCTCGAGCTGCGTCCTGCGATAGTCGCTGGCGGTGACACCGAAACGCAGGCGGAAGGCGCGGCTGAAATGTGCTTCGCTGTTGAAGCCGAGATCGGCTGCGATGCGCGTCAGCCTGCGGGTTTCGAGCGGATCGCTCAATGCCGCCCGCACGGCAATCAGCCGGCGCTCCTGGACATAGCGCATGATGCCGCCATGCGGGGCAAACACCCGGTAGAGCGAGGCGCGCGAAATGCCGAGCCTTTCGGCCAGGAAATCCGGAGACAGCTTGCCGGTGCCAAGATTGTCGCGGATGACCGATTGCGCCAGCGACAACAGGTCGTCATCGGCATTGCGCGCGGTCTCTTCCGGGAATTCCGACTGCGTGAACAGCCGCTTCAGGAAATCCGCCGTCTCGGCCACGGTGGCATCGACCTCGTCCTCGGCGATCTGCAGGCTGCGTTCCTGCAGCGAGCGGATGTGCGCGGCAAGCAGGTCATTGCGGGCAGCGTCGAGCCGTGGCTTCAGCGCGCCCATGTCGGGCAGCATGGTGCGCGGAACGACGAGCGACAGCGTGTTGGAAGCGAAGGCCCGGGTTCGCACCTCGTGGGCAAGGTCGATCACCGCCACTTTCCCGGGGCCGATCGAGGTCTGCTCGCCTGAGATCATGCCGGTGAAACCGCCGCTCATATAGAGATGCAGCAGGATGTGGCCGGGAGTGACGGCGATGCGCTCGGCGTCGCGCAGGAAGGCCTGCGGCTCGAATGCCACCTTGGCGATGACCATGTCGCCCAGGATCACGCCATTGGCCGATCCGGTCGGCAGGCTCTTGCTTCGCGTCCATGGCCGCGGCTCGAACAGCGGCGCCAGCACCGCGCTCCAGGTCGCAAACGCCGTCTCCGGGTCCAGCCCGGCCGTCACATAATAAAGTCTTGGTATGGTCATGCGCGGATAAAGCTTCCCCCATTCATGCCTATAAGCCACCAGGCAAGGCGGCGAAATCTCTTTCGAAACGGCAGTGCCCTTTCGGGCAGGCAATCCTGGCTCAACGCATCTCGTTACTTCCCCGTTCCGGAAAATTGCGCCGCCGGGATGTTCGATATTTTGCGAAACAATTGATCCAGCGTCTCAAAGCAGCGTCTTTTCAGGAAGCCGGCCCGTTGCCTGGCTGACTCCCCGCCGGACTCGTGTTTCAAGCGGCCATCGGATGGGGATCCGGCCGCGATCGCGGCGGGTGCTGGGGTGGTTCAAGTGTTTGTTCTGGATGACGTTGCCGCGTGCGGCCAGCGTGCGGCACGGCTGTGCCTTGCCTTGCGCACGGGCCTTGCGGTTTGCATCGCGTTTTTCTGCCTGCTGGCTTCGTCGCCGGCCGCCTTCTCGCAATCAGCCACCCTCACCATTTCGCCGGCTACCTACACCAGCGCTGGCGTCACCATGACCTATTCGATCAGGATCACCCCAGGCTCCGTCAACATACGATCGATCAACGCCACCAGCTCCAACATCAAGGGCGTGCCGATCACCTGCGACGCCATTCCGCCCAGTGGCTTCGTCATTCCATTCAACTGCAGGGGCAGTTATGTGACCACTGCCACGGACAACACCACCGGCCAGTTCGGCGACAACATCCGCTTCACCGGAACCCGCACCGGCGGTAATTTCGACTTCACCACCAATTACGCCACCGCGACGAAACAGGGTGGCGGCGGTACCTCCACCACCGTTTCTTCATCGCCCAACCCAGCCTTGCCTGGGGAGACGGTGCTGATCCGTGCCAGGGTGTCGTCGCTGGGCTGCGATGCGGGCCAGGCGCCCAGTGGCTCCGTCAAGATCACTGTCGGTCCGCAGTCGACGACCGTCGGGCTGAACTACACCCGGCCCAATCGCGTCGGCGACTCCTATGCCGATTTCTCGACCGCGACGCTGCCTGTCGGCAACCACGCGGTCACCGCCGAGTTCCTGGGGAACGCCGCCTGCGACAAGAGCACGGCGACGGGCTCCAACCAGATCGTCAACACACGGCCCAACGTCACGGTCAACAATGCCGCCGGCCAGGCCAGCCCCACCGGCACCTCACCGGTCAGCTTCACGGCCGTTTTCGAGCGGGCTGTGACAGGGTTCTCCCGAACCGGCGTCCAGCTTTCCGGAACCGCCGGCGCCACCACCGCCACCGTCACCGGTTCCGGCACGACCTACACCATCGCCGTCAGCGGCATGACGCGGAGCGGCACGGTCATCGCGACAATTCCCGAGGGCGTGGCCAGCGCTTCGGGTCTCACCAACCTTGCATCGACCAGCACCACCAATTCGGTCGATTTCGTCGTCATCTCGGTCAGCCCGGCCACCCTGCCTAACGCCGCCTACAACACCGGCTACGCGCAGGCGCTTTCCGCGACCGGCGGCACCGGGCCCTATGCCTTCGCCTTGCACAGCGGTGCGCTGCCCACCGGCATGTCGATTTCGAACGGACAGATCTCCGGCACGCCGACGCAGAGCGGCATCTTCAACTTCGTCGTCCGCGCCACCGATGCCAATGCGATTGCATCGACCCAGGCAATGACGCTCGTGGTGACGCCGCCAGCCATCATGGTGGCGCCGCCGACGCTGCCTGCCGCAACCGTCGGCCTTCCCTACACGCAGGCGCTGTCGGCCTCCGGCGCCATCGCACCCTACGGTTTCACACGCACCGGCGGCGCCCTGCCGGCGGGGCTGCAGCTGGACGAACAGAGCGGGACGATCAGCGGAACGCCGACCGCTGGCGGGTCCTTCGGCTTCACCGTCACGGCCGGCGACGCCAACAACCAGACCGGTGCCCGCCTTTATACGCTTACCGTCGATCCGGCCATGATCGTCCTGCCGGCGACGACGCTGGCCAATGGCGTCGTCGGCACCGCCTATTCCGCCATGATCACTCCGGCCAGCGGCGGCACCGCGCCCTATACCCACGCCGTCACCGGCGGCGCCCTGCCGTCCGGCATGGCGCTCGGCAATGGCGGACAGATTTCGGGAACGACCACAACGCCCGGTATCTATGATTTCACGGTCACGGCACGGGACAGCAGCAGCGGCACCGGTCCCTATATCGGTACTCGCAGCTACCGGCTGACCATCACCGACATCCCGCCCGTCGCCAACCCGGCCTCCGCCACGGTCGTTTACGGCAGCGGCGCCAACGCGGTCACGCTCAGCCTCGGTGGCGGCGCCGCGACATCCGTCGCCATTGCGTCGCCTGCCGCGCACGGGGTGGCGCTTCCATCAGGCACATCGATCACCTATCAGCCGGCTGCGGGCTATGCGGGTCTTGATTCCTTCACCTACACGGCCAGCAACGAGGCCGGGCCATCGGCGCCGGCAACGGTCAGCATCACCGTCACCCCGCCGACGCTGGTCGTCGCGCCCACCGGTTCATTGTCGGCGCAGGCCGGCAGGCCTTTCGCGCAGACCTTCACCTTCACGGGCGGTGCGGCCCCCTACACCCAAGTCGCGGTAACCGGGCTTCCGGCGGGTCTCGCCGTCAGCGGCACCGGCGCGAGCAGCGTCACCATTTCGGGGACACCGACCGAAGTCGGCAGCTTCCAGCTCGCCGTGTCGGCGACCGATGCCAGCACCGGCAGCGGGCCCTTTCCGGTCAGCGGCAATGCCACGCTCCAGGTGGCGGCACCGACGCTGGCATTGTCGCCGGCCGGCGGCGGCATCGCGCTGCGCTATGGCGAAACCTTCTCGCAGGCCTTCACCGCGTCCGGCGGCTCCGGCGGCTTCAGCTACGCGGTGAGCGGAACATTGCCTGCCGGGATGGCCTTCTCCGGCGAGACGCTGAGCGGCACGCCGACGCAGCCCGGAATCTACCCCATCAGCATAACGGCGACCGACGGTACGACCGGCAGCGGCGCGCCGTTCAGGGTCTCCAACAGCTATTCATTGACGGTTGCCGCCCCGAACCTCGGTTTCACGCCGGCCGCCCTGGCGGACGCGACGGCCGGCACGAACTATTCGGCTGCCCTGTCCGCCAGCGGTGGCGTCGCACCCTATGCTTATGTCCTGCAGTCGGGCCGGCTTCCCGATGGGCTCACTTTCGTCGACGGAACGATCTCCGGCACGCCGATCGAGGCGGGCTCGTTCCCGCTGAACGTGCTGGCAACCGATGCGCACGGGCAATCGGTCAGCGCCGGCTACGTCCTGACCGTTCGCGTTCCGATGCTGGGCCTTGCCCCTGCAAGCCTGCCGCAGGGCACTTCGGGAGCTGCCTACAGCCAGGTCGTTTCGGCCACCGGCGGCATCGCCCCTTACCGCTATGTCCTGTCGGGAAGCCTGCCCTCGGGCATCGGCTTCGACCCTGGCACCGGCGAGCTGCGCGGCACGCCGACGCAGGCGGGGTCGTTCGCGATCTCGGTCGAGGTCACCGACAGCACCGGCGGGACTGCAGCAAGGGCCACGCAAGGCTACACGCTGGTCATCGCCGCACCCGCAGTGACCGTCACCCCGGCCAGCCTGCCGGGCAGTATGCAGGGGATACCCTACAGCGCGACCGTCGTGGCGAGCGGTGGCGTCGCGCCTTACACCTACCAGGTCTCGGGCAGCCTGCCGGGAGGCGTCGGGCTCGACAGCGCCACCGGTGTGCTCAGCGGCACGCCGGACAAGGCCGGCACCTTCAATTTCGCGGTGACGGCCATCGACAGCACAACGGGGACACCCGGCACAAGGACGGTGAATTATTCCCTGGTGGTCGCCGATGGTGTGCCGACCGCATCTGCCGATATGGCCCAGACGATGGGCGGCAAGCCGGTGGACATAGATGTCACGAAGAACGACGCAGGTTCCATCACCTCCATTGCCGTATCGCGTGCTCCGGCAAACGGCACGACAAGCGTTTCCGGCTTTGTGATCACCTACACGCCGGCCGCCACTTTTTCCGGCACGGACACGTTCGACTATGTGGCGAATGGGCCGGGCGGCGCATCGGTGCCGGCAACGGTGACGGTGACCGTCGATCCGTTGCCGATCCCGGCGCCGCAAAATGCCGCTGCGGTGGCCGGCGAACCCGTGATGATCAATCTCGCCAGGATGGCAGCCGGCGGGCCATTCAAGGCGGCCACCCTGATAGCGGTGACGCCGGAGAATTCCGGCACGGCCGCGCTGAACGGCCTCGATCTCTCCTTCACCCCCGACGCGCGATTCGGCGGCTCCGTGGCCGTCACCTACACGCTGACCAACGATTTCGCGACCTCGGCGCCGGCAACCGTCACGATCGCGGTGCAGCCGAGGGTCGATCCCACCACCGATCCGGAAGTCACCGGCGTGCTGGCGGCACAGGCCCAGGCGACGCAGCGCTTCGCGGCATCGCAGGTCGGCAATTTCCAGCAGCGTCTCGACAGCCTGCATGACGATGACACCACGCGGCCGCTCGAAGAAGGGCTCGGTTTCGTCCAGGGCATCACGCTGGGCTACGACACCGTCTGCCGGCCGATGCAGCCCGATTGTGCCCTGCAGGCCAAACCCGATCTGACCGCTCCGTTCAAGAGCGCGTTCGGCGAAGCCGCACCGAGCAGCGGTCGTCGCACACGCTTCACCCTCTGGACGGGCGGTTCCATCACCGTCGGCAAGCGCGAAGGCGATGCCGGCTATGAATTCACCACCACCGGCCTCAGCACCGGTATCGACTATCGCCTGAACCACGACCTCACGCTCGGCATGGGGGTCGGTTACGGCCGCGACGACACCGACATCGGCGACAAGGGCAGCCGCAGCAAGGGCGAGAGCTACACGTCCGTCGTCTACGCCAGCTACCATCCGGGTGAGGTGTTCTTCATCGACGGCCTGGCCGGTTATCAGTGGCTGAACTTCGATTCGCTGCGCCACGTCACGCAGAACGGAAATTTCGTCACCGGCAGCCGCGACGGCGGACAGTGGCTGGCCTCGGTCTCGGCGGGCGCCAGGCTCCAGTTCGATCAGTGGCGCGTCACGCCTTACGGAAGGCTGGATGTGGCGAAGGCGACGCTCGGCGGCTACACGGAAGCCGGTGATGCGCTCTACGCGCTGCGCTACGGCGAACAGGACATCAGCAGCAAGACCGGCAACATCGGTGTCACGCTGGACTACCAATACCCGGTCGGCTTCGGCTCCATCACCCCGAAGCTGCGGCTCGAATATCAGCACGATTTCGAATCGCGCAGTTCGGTCACCTTGAATTATGCCGATATCTTCGCTGGCCCGGGTTTCACGGCTGCCGCCGATGGAACGGCGAGGGATCGTTTCCAGCTCGGCCTTGGCCTGGACATCCAGACCATGCAGGACCTGTCCCTGCGCCTGGAGTATCGCGGGCTGTTCGGCAACCGGAGCAACGCCAGCCATGGCTTCATGATCAACGCCGGCGCAAAATTCTGAGAGGCTGGCGGCAACGCGCATCGGCGGTGTTGAAGCAAGGAAGAGCATCTGCGACGATCGCTGCCGCGTTTCCGGCGGCTTCGTCTGGTCGTTGAGGCTGGTCCTCGCCTGCACCTGCCAGGCCGGTGCGCTCGGTGTTTGCCTGGGGCTGCGTCATGGCAATGTCTGCTAAAATCCGCTTCATGCGAGCCATACTCTGGCCAGCGATGTTCTTGACCGCGATACTCTGGACCGCTCTGCTCGCGCCCGCCGCTGCCGGGCCTCTTGAATCCCGGGGTGAAGGCATGAATGCCGACTGGCTTATCTCTCCGCATCACGGCGTTGGCCGTCTCACCTTCGGCCTCTCGCCGCAGGCCGCCGCTTCGCTGGCGCCCCTTTATGGCGGGCCCAGCCCCCTGATGTCCCAGGCCCATGTCGCCGCGGATGTCGAAGCCGTCATCGCTGGGCAGGGCGCGTCCATGTCGCAGGAAACCATCGCGGCGGTTCGCCGTGCCGCGCAGGGGCTCTCCAATCTTTCGACGCAGAACCTGACGAAGGAAGGGGTGCCGGTCCTGCTCGAATATCGGGATGGCAAGCTCGATGGCGTCACGGTCGAGGCCCGGCACGGGCAGGCCCATTACGACGGCAAACCCGTTTTCACCCTTGGTGCCCGCGAGGTGTTGGCCCTGTTCGAACGCGCCAACGGCGGTCCGGGCCGCTATCGGTCCAGCGAGGCGGCTTTCGACAACATTGCAGTCTCGCTCTACAATTTCAGCACCACGTCGCTGCAGGGTGAAGTTCGCGCCCTGTCGCAGGCGGATGCCGATTTCCGGAGCCGTTCAGTGACGCTCCGTCGGCAGCCTTACTGGCCTGCGGATGAACTCGACCAGTTCGTGACGTTTTCTTTCAACTAGGGCCGCAAGCGTACGCCAATCGGAAATGGAAAGATGGATCAGCCCTGTCGGCGAGCAATGGCAGACGGGAGAGGCCGTGGCCTCGGCAATTTCCGATTGGGAACGGTCAACCGGTTCCGCCTTGCCGAACGACTACCGCGCCTTCCTGGTCGGCTACAATGGCGGCCGGCCATACCCCAACATGTTCAGGCATACAGCACTCGTCGCCGAAGACGCGGCCGAGACCGAACATCTTGCCGATCCGTTTTATGCCTGGGATCGGGTGGTGGCCTGGAGCCGTGAACTGGGCAACCGGCTGCCCGCGGGATTTCTCGCCATCGGTGCCGATCCGGGCCTGCTCGAAATCGTTCTCTCGCTGCGGGGCGAGGATTTTGGGGCGACCTACAGCTGGGTGCGAAATTGGGCGAACTGGGGAAGCGCCGAAAACAGCTATCTATGTCCCCAGGCATCGTCCTTCGCTGCATTTGTTGCCGTGCTTTTCGATGACGAGGCGCAAACCGGCCATGACTATTGGCACACGCCTCGCCGGGAAAGCTTGAAGCGCAGGCTCGATGTCTAGAGCATGATGCCGAAAAGCAGGTACCCCTTTTCGGAAAAGATCATGCTCCA
The DNA here is from genome assembly GCA_035944705.1 of Mesorhizobium sp. Lineage (GTDB taxonomy): Bacteria > Pseudomonadota > Alphaproteobacteria > Rhizobiales > Rhizobiaceae > Mesorhizobium. The sequence continues at coordinate 341,762 of DASZAX010000008.1, forward strand.
GCAAAGAGTTGGATCAGGATGACGATTCAACCAAATGCCATCCTGATCCAGCGTGGAGGCGCTGTCTCCGCCCCGGGCATCCCATCGAACGACCCGTGAAGGGATAGCCAGGCTGCTGCTCCATCGCGCAGCGGGCGCCGCACATTTTCCGGAACGCACCATTCGTTCAGCGGTTGGGTTTGTCTAAGCCTGAAAAGGCCCGAAAAGGAGACAACCATGGACCACACCAATCATGTCCGCCTCACCGCGGCCGAGATCAACTCCGCCACCCTGGCCGGCGTCACCGTCTACGGCATGGACGATGCCAATCTCGGCGCCATCTCCCATGTCCATGGCGCCGGTCGCGAAAGCGAGGTCATCGTCGATGTCGGCGGCTTCCTCGGCATCGGCACCAAGCCGGTGGCGCTGCGGGCCAGCCAGCTCGACCTGATGCGCGACGGAGACGGCGAGGTTCATGCCGTCACCGCTTTCACCGAAGAGCAGCTGAAGCAGATGCCCGAGCACAAGGAGCCTGATGGCGGCGCGCCCTGGCCGGCATCCTGACCACGAACGCAGGAAGCCGCCCCTAAGGGCGGCTTGCTCGCTGGAGACAGAGAGCATGGCGAGCTTGGCTTTTCAGGTCGGTGGTGAGGACCGACATGCTCCGGCAGGTGGCGCGAAGGCCCCGTTCGGGACGAGCATTCACCCTGTCAGAATGCGCCCAAGGCCAGGCAATCACCGGTTTTGCGCGAGGCTAGCCCCGCATCAACAGGAAATGATCCCGCCTCTCACGACGCCCGCACCGGCGTCGTCGGCTCCTGTGGCGGCATCGGCTTGTGGCGGATCCGGATGCCTTTCAGCCACAGGCGCAGCGCGTGCCAGTGGATCGCCGCCATCACCTTGAGCGTCAGCAGCGGATAGAGCAGCAGGCCCCGCGTAAGGCCGGTGCTGTCGAACGGCGCGGCGGTGCCGGCCAGCGAAGCGTGGATCAGCGTGCCGTCCTGGTCGGCGCCGCGGATGGCCAGCGCGAAACGCTCGGCTGGCAAAAGGGTCCGGAATTCGTAGTGCATGCCCATGTCCATGAAAGGCGAGACATGGAAGCGCTTGTCGCAGCCATGCGCGGCGGGCTGCTTGCCGTCCTGCGCGTCGAACACATAGCTGTGCCGTTCGCCGAAGGTGTTGTGCACCTCGTAGACGATCGCCGCCAGCTGGCCGTCCCGGTGATGGCAGAAATAGACGCTGATCGGGTTGAAACCGTAGCCGAGCACGCGCGGCATGCAGAACAGGCGGATGGCGCCGCCGTCGAAGGTGATGCGGTGGTCGGCGAGGATGCGCTCCACCTGCGGGCGCAGCGGCGCACCCGAGCCGTCGCCATGGTCGCGGTCGTGGAAGCTCAGCAGGTTGCGGCGGTTGTAGGAGAACAGCGCGCTGCGCTCCGCCAGGCCGGCCAGATCGTCGAGGTCGAGCAGCATCCAGAACAGCCGGTATTGCAGCGCGTGCACGCGTGGCCGCAGCCGGCGATGCGACACGGTGCCGAAATAAAGCCGCGAGCCGCTCACGCCGCGATCTCCCGTGGCTGCTGCATCGCCGGCCAGTTGTCCGGCAGCGTGATGCGGGAGGATTGCCCCGCCACGTTCCATGGCCGCGCTACGCCCCCCAGTGCTTCGGCTGCGGCCAGGCCCGACTGCAGCCCGTCCTCGTGGAAACCGGAGCCGAAATGCGCGCCGCAGAACCAGGTTCCGCGCTGGCCCTGCAACGTCCACAGCCGCTTCTGCGCCTCGATCGCGGCGTGGTCGAACACCGGGTGATGATAGGTCTCGCGGTGCAGCACCTTTGTCTCGTCCAATGGCTGGCGCGGGTTCAGCGTCACCAGCAGCGGCTGCGGTGTCTCGAAACCTTGCAGCCGGTTCATCCAGTAGGTCACGCTGGCGGCATCGTCGCCGGCGCTGCCGTCGACATGGTTCCAGCTCGACCACACCGCGCGCCGGCGCGGCATGGCGCTGGTGTCGGTGTGCAGCACCGCCTCGTTGCGGCTGTAGCGGAAGGCGCCGAGCAGGGCGTGTTCTTCCGGTGAAGGGTCGGCCAGCAGGCCGAGCGCCTGATCGGCATGGGTGGCGATCAGCACCGCGTCGAAGCGCTCGCTGCGTCCCCCTCGCTCCGCAATGGTGACATGGTCGCCGTGCCGGGTGATCGCGGTGATGTCGGCGCCCAGCCGGATGCTGCCGCTGAACGCGTCCGCCAGCTTGCGCACATAGGCGATGCTGCCGCCATCGACCGTGCGCCATTGCGGCCGCCCGTTCAGCATCAGCAGGCCATGGTTGTGGAAGAAGCAGATGAAGGCGCAGGCCGGATAGCCGAGGATGGCCGAGCAGGGCGCCGACCAGATTGCGCCGGCCATCGGCAGCAGATGGTCGTCGCGAAACGCCGCGCCATAACCGCCGCGCTGCAGATAGTCGCCCAGCGTGTGCGAGGCCGGCATGTCGGCGAGGTCGGCGGCGGCGGAGCGATAGAAGCGAACCAGGTCGCGCAGCATCGACCAGAAGCGCGGATTGGCGACATTGCGCTTCTGGGCGAACAGGCCGCCGAGGCCGGTGCCGGAATATTCCAGCCGGCCGGCGTCGCGCGATACCGCGAACGACATATCGGATGCCTTGGTTTTCACGCCGAGATGCGAAAACAGCGCCGTCAGGTTGGGATAGGTCGTCTCATTGTAGACGATGAAGCCGGTATCGACCGGCACCGGTTCCTGCGCGCCTTCCACCATCACCGTGTTGGAATGGCCGCCCAGCCGCTTCTCGCGCTCATAAAGCACGACGTCGTGCTTTTGCCCCAGCAGCCAGGCTGCCGACAGGCCGGAGATGCCTGCGCCGACCACTGCGATGCGCTTTCTTGCCTGGTGCATTCCCGCTCCCTTGCCGCGATCGAAAGTGCGGCCGTCACAACCAGATACGTGCCGGCGTCGCGATCGGATCACGGCTGGAGCGTTCCGCTTTTTCGCGGAACCGTGGAAACGCTCCAATTCTCTGATTTTGCGCAATTCCGGACGGAAACCCGTCACACGCTCTTCGTGGAATCGCCTGGGTGATCCAAATCGTCGGGCCGTGCGTAATCCTGTTGGAAAATCGAAGCTGGGCAGCACGGGGGTGGACTCTTGCCAGCCGGAGCAGGGTTGAACGTATACTGCGATGTGATGGTGGAATTCGATCCAGCCCGGCTGATCACGCGCATCGCGGCAACCCAGGACCGGGAGGCCTTCGCGGCGATGTTCGCGTTCTATGCGCCGCGTGTGAAGGCGATGATGATGCGCCGGGGCGCGAGCGCGGATCGGGCGGAAGATCTTGCCCAGGAAACGCTGCTGCGGCTGTGGCGCAAGGCGGGTCAGTTCGATCCCGCCCGCGCCAGTGCATCGGCCTGGGTCTATGCCATTGCCCGCAATGTCAGCGTCGACATCATCCGGCGCGAGGGTCGCGCCGCCGTCTGGTTGGAGGAACAGGACGAGCCGGACGACGAAGATCTGAATGAGCCCGAGCAGCATCTGCTGATCGCCGAGCGTGAAGGTCTTGTCCGCTCGACCATGGCGACGCTGCCGGAAGAACAGATCCGGGTCATCCGGCTGTCTTTCTTCGACGGGCTTGCGCACTCCGAAATCGCGGAACTGCTCGGCATTCCGCTTGGCACTGTGAAGTCGCGCATCAGGCTTGCCCTGCAGCGCCTGCGCGACCGGCTTGGTGAACTGCAATGAACGACCACATCACTCATCACCCGAGCGAAGAGACGCTCGCCTTGTATGCAGCGGGCACGCTCGACCAGGCACGCGCGCTCATCGTCTCCATGCATCTTGCCCGCTGCCCGGCCTGCCGCGAAGAGGTGGCGCGCTTTGAGGCCGTTGGCGGTGCTTTGCTGGAGCAGGCTCCTGCGGTGGCGATGAAGGCCGATGCCCTGGAGGTCGCCCTGCGCCTCATCGAGAACGAACGCGTTTTGCCGGCGGACACCGCGCAGGCCGATCCGCTCGACGACTATGCGCTGGGGCCATGGCGCTGGGTCGGGCCGGGTGTTCGCCAGCGCTCCGTGTCGGTTCCGGAAGCCGACGGCATCAAGGTCTTCATGCTGAAGGCCGCGCCCGGCACCAGGCTGCCGCACCACAAGCACAGCGGCTACGAGTGGACCTGCGTTCTGGAAGGCGCCTTCGAACATGCCTTCGGCCGGTATGGACCCGGCGACTTCGACGAGGCCGACGAGACGATGGAGCACAAGCCCACCGTCTGCGAAGGCGAGCCCTGCATCTGCATCGTCGCCCTGCAGGGCAACATTCGCCTGCAGAGCCGTCTCGGCCGCCTGCTGCAGCCGTTGATCCGGTTGTGAGGGAGCACTGAGCCGTGACCTTCGCACTCTTCCTGGTCACGCTGATCATCGTCGCATTGGCGCTCGCTGCCGGCATGACGCTGGCCTGGCTGGCATGGCGCCGGACGAGGAATTCCGGTTGGGTCGATACGGTGTGGACCTTCAGCGTCGGCCTCGTCGGCCTGGCCGGTGCGCTCCTGCCGCCCACCGGTTCGGGCGCACTGACATCGCGCCGCTTCATGGTCGCCGCGTTCGCCTGCCTGTGGGCGCTGCGGCTCGGCCTGCACATTGCCCGGCGCACGCGCGGGATCACCGACGACCCGCGCTATGCCAGGTTGCTGCAGGGCTGGGGCGCGGATGCGCCGCGCCAGATGTTCCTGCTGCTGCAGAAGCAGGCGCTGGTCAGCATCCCGCTCGGCCTCGCCATGGTGCTGGCCGCAGCCAATCCGGAGCCCACGCTGCGCCTGCAGGACTGGCTTGCGGTCGCGCTCATGGCGGTCGCGATTGCCGGCGAGGCAACGGCCGATGCGCAGCTGCGCCGCTTCGCCACCGATCCGGCCAACCGCAGCAAGGTCTGTGAAGTTGGGCTGTGGCGCTGGTCGCGCCATCCCAACTATTTCTTCGAGTGGTTCGGCTGGCTTGCCTATCCGCTGCTGGCCATCGGTGCGTGGCAGTGGGGCTGGGTGGCCCTTGCTGCTCCTCTCTGCATGTACTGGCTGCTCGCCTATGTGTCCGGCGTGCCGCCGCTGGAAGAGCACATGCTGGCCACGCGCGGCGACGCCTATCGCGCCTACCAGCGGCGCATCAGCACCTTCTTCCCCTTGCCTCCGGGCGTGAAATCACGGGTGACTTCATGGGACTGATCGACCGTACCGTGCAGCTGGGCGAAGCGTTTCCATGGCCCGATTCCGTGCTGAGAAGCGCCATCGGCCTGCTGGTCGCGCGCACCGACCGTCGCCTCGGTCTCTCGGCTGCAAGCATCGACCGGGAGTTCGCGGACGCGATGTCAAACTATCCCGTCGCCATCCACACCGCCGATGCGAACGCCCAGCACTACGAGCTCCCCGAGCGCTTCTTCGGCCTGGTTCTCGGGCCGCGCCGCAAATATTCGTGCTGCCTGTTCGCCTCTTCCGAAACCACGCTCGCCGAGGCCGAGGAACTGGCGCTGAGACGCACGGCCGAGCATGCCGGCCTTCGTGACGGACAGGCGATCCTCGAACTCGGCTGCGGCTGGGGCTCGCTGTCGCTTTGGATGGCCGAGCGCTTCAGGAACGCCCGCATCACCTCCGTGTCCAATTCGCATTCGCAGCGCGCCTTCATCCAGACGGAGGCGGCCAAACGTGGCCTGAACAACCTCACGGTCGTCACCGCTGACATGAACGATTTCGCCACTGTCGGCAGGTTCGACCGTGTCGTCTCGGTCGAGATGTTCGAGCATATGGCGAACTGGCGGCTGCTGCTGGCGCGCATGAAAGGCTGGCTGGTGCCGGACGGGCGCGCCTTCGTCCATGTCTTCAGCCATGCCGTGGCACCCTATCGCTTCGACAGCGCCAATCCCGCCGACTGGATCGCCAGGTACTTCTTCACCGGCGGACTCATGCCGAGCCATGGCCTGATGCAGGCTTTTCCAGAGAGTTTCACCATCGAGCAGGAATGGCGCTGGAGCGGCGAGCATTATCGCCACACGGCGGATGCCTGGCTCGCCAATTTCGATGCCAGGGCAGGCGAGGTCGACGCGATCCTGCGCGAGGTCTATGGCAAGGAGGCCGCCCTCTGGCACCGCCGCTGGCGGCTGTTCTTCCTCGCCACGTCAGGCTTGTTCGGCCATGCCGACGGCAGTGCCTGGGGCGTTAGCCACTACCGGCTGGCGCCGACGCGCGGCTGAGACAACGAACCAGCGGTTCGCAGACCTCTTGCGACGCCAGTCAAAGCCGTCCGCAACGACATTCTTCCAGGTTCCTGAATGGAGGAACCGGCTGACGAGGAGTTCGGCAAAAGAGGGAGGGAGATCCCCGCCGCCTCACCCCGCAACCCAGCGTGCCGCCTGGTAGGCGGCCAGCGCGGTCAGGCCCGCGACGACCGTTCCATAGGCGAGGTCGATCAGCGTGATCTGCAGCGTCCAGCTGCGCAGCGTCGCATAGTTGGTGAGGTCGTAGGTGGCATAGGCGATCAGGCCGAACAGCGCGCCATGGCCAAGCGCGGTTCCCGCCGATCCTGCGCGCAGCGCCGGCATGGCGGCGAAGACGACGAGACCGACCGGATAGAGCAGGTAGAAGGCGAGCGCCGGCGCGATCCTGAGGTCGCTCAGCAGGATATCGCCCAGCACCGGCCGATAGATCCGGCTGGTCATGGTGGTCAGCCAGATGGCGTCGAGTGCGCCGAACACGATCAGCGAGGCGATGTAGGCAACGATGTAGGTCACGGCGTCGTCTCCCGATGGCTGGCGCATTTTCCGACGGCTGCGGCGTTGTCCCGGTGCACATCGGCGCATGTGCAGAAGATACGCGCCGGCCGCGCGATTGGATCAGTCGCTACCCCGCGTCGCCCGATAGGCCGCCATTGCCCGCTCCCTTGCCTGCGCATGGTCGACGATCGGTCGCGGATAGTCTGTGCCGAGATCGAGACCGCTGTCGCGCAGCACCGATGCCGACGCTTCCCACGGGCGGTGGACGAAGCGGTCGGGCAGTTTTGCCAGTTCCGATACCCAGCGCCGCACATAATCGCCCTGCGGGTCGAATTTCTCGCCCTGCAGCACCGGGTTGAAGATGCGGAAATAGGGTGCGGCATCGGCGCCCGACCCGGCCACCCACTGCCAGCTGGCCGGGTTGTTGGCGGCATCGGCATCGACCAGCGTGTCCCAGAACCATGCCTCGCCGTCGCGCCAGTCGATCAGCAGGTCCTTGATCAGGAACGAGGCGGCGATCATGCGGACGCGATTGTGCATATAGCCGGTCTGCCACAGCTCGCGCATGCCGGCGTCGACGATCGGATAGCCGGTCCGTCCGCGCTGCCAGGCCTGCAGCGCCGCCGGTGTGCTGCGCCATGCGAAGGTGTCGAATTCCGCACGGAAGTTCTCGCGGTGCAGTGCCTGGCGATGAAAGAGCAGGTGGTAGCAGAATTCGCGCCAGGCCAGTTCCCTGGCGAAGCTCTCGGCGCCGCGGCCCTGCCTGCGCCGCAACGCCGCCATGATCCGGAACGGCGTGATCTCGCCATGCGCGAGATGTGGCGACAGTCCGGATGTGGCGTCTTCGGCCGGCCTGTCGCGCCCTTCGGCGTAACCGGCCAGGCGTTCGTCCAGGAACGTCTCCAGCCGCTGCAGCGCACCGTCCTCGCCGGGCCGCCAGCGCTCGGCCAGCCCGCCAGCCCAGTCCGGCGTCGGCAGCAGCCCGAGCGCGTCCAGCCGTTCGGAAGTCAGTGTCGTGTCGCAGCGGGCGAGGTGCTTCGGCGCATCGACCGGGTCGCGCGGCTCGCCGTCCGCCAGCAGCCTTTTGTGGAAGGGCGTGAACACCTTGTAGAAATCGCCCGACTGCGTGGCCACGCGCGACGGCTCATGCAGCAGGAAGCCGTCGAAGCTCTCCGCCTGCAGGGCGTCGGCGCGCAGGCGGCTCTTCAGGGTCGCGTCGACGGCCATTCCGGCCGGATCGTAACGCCGGTTCCAGAACACCGTGTCGGCGCCACTCGCCTTGATGGTGTCCACCACGATGCCGTCGGTCGCGCCGGCCCGCAGCAGCAGCCGGTTGCCGAGCGTCTCGATCGCCTCGCCGAGCGCGGCCAGCGAGTGATGCAGCCACCACCGGCTGGCACCGCCTGCGGGCCTTGCGTCCGCACCCGCTTCATCGAGAATGAACAGCGGGACGACCGGCCTGCCGGTGTCGGCGGCGGCGGTGAGCGCCTTGTTGTCTGAAATCCGCAGGTCGTTGCGGAAAAGCACGATGATGGGACTGCCGGTCATGACGTCATCTGGCCGCTGTCCATGACACGTCCTTGCAGATCAGTTTGCCGACGAAGCAGCCGCGTGTCGTCAGGCCACCTTTTCGGGGCGTCAGCACGATCGAATAGTTCAGCTTGCGCTTGGCATCGTAGGCCGTGCCCGAGAAGCTGCCGGCCGCGCCCGGCGTCAGCGACATCACCAGCCGGTCGCCGGCCGCCTCGCCTTTGCTGGTGTCGCCGATCCACAGATTGGTGGCGCAGACCTTGTCGCCGCAGGGTGCGATGCGCACCAGCGCGTTGCCGTCGCCTCGCTTCCATTTGCCCTCGATCCCGTCGGCCATGGCCGTTCCACAAACCACAACCGACACCATGAACGACGAGACAAGTGCGCGCATGTCCATCCCCCTCGCAAGCCCCGGTTCTCGCAAAGCAAGGGGGTTACGCCGGGGGTGGGCCGCTGGATCACCCGAAATCGCGGAAACCTGACAAGAACTGCCAGAATTTTTGTCGGCAACCGATTTGCCCGTTGCCGCGATTTCGGTGGAATCTCACCCCATGCCGTTACAGCGCATCGATCCAGCTGGTCAGCGCGGCATTCACATCATCCCTGCGGTCCTGCATGATCCAGTGTCCCGCATTCGCCCAGACGTCCACTTTCGATTTGGCGTTGCCGAACCATGGCCGCATGCGTTTGGCCTGCGCGGGATCACGGCACAGGTGGTAGACGGGCACGGTCAGCTTCTTGCAGAAGTTTGCGCTCGGCTCCCGCGTGCCCACCTGGCCGGCTCCGGTAAACAGCGGCCCCCAGGATTCGCGCACGGCATCGGCCGGCGTGCCCTGCGCGCGTCGTGCATGCCAGCGTTTCAGGGCCGGGTCGGTGGCCGCGTCGTAGGCCAGCCTGAACAGCGCGGACGCCGTGGCGGCCGGGTCTGCCGTTGTTCTCAGCTTTTCCGTCGCTGCATCAAACAGCTTCGCCGCGTCGCCGTCAAAACCCAGTGCCCCGTCGACGGAGATGACGGCGCTGACCAGGTCGGGTCTTTTCACGGCCAGGCGGGCGGCAATCTGCCCGCCCATCGAGTGTCCGGCGACGATGAATGTCTGGCCCGGATACCGGGTCGAGATCAGCGCCTCGATGTCTGCGGTGTAGTCGTCGGGTGTATAGGCGCCCTGCGGCATCACCTCGGATCGGCCGTGGCCACGCAGGTCGGGGGCGACGACGCGGTAGCGGCTCTCCAGCACCGGCAGCTGGAAGCTCCAGTCGTGGGAATCGCAGGTCCAGCCATGCAGCAGCATCAGGTTCCGGCCTTTGCCGGCCTCGGTGTAGAAAAGCTTCGCCGTGGCGCTCGCACCGGCGGCTCTGGCGGGGATGGGGGCTGCGGCCGCGACGGCGGCGGCACCTGCCAGTTTCAGCAGGCCGCGCCGCGAAAGATCGAACTGTTTCATGGAAATCCTCTTTGCAGGGCTTGCGTCCGCAGGGTCGCGCCGCAAGTTGCAGCCTAGATATCCATCGTATATCTAGGATCAAGAATGCACTTCTCGGTGCGTAGATATACGGAAGGCTATCGCCATGGCGGTTGATCCGGTGTTTTTTGCCGACTGCGCCGCGCGCTCCTTTTTCGATCAGGTCGCCAACAAATGGTCGGTGATGATCCTCACCGTGCTGATCGAGAAGCCGACGCGTTTCAACGAGTTCCGGCGCAGGCTGGAAGGCATCACCCACAAGGCGCTGACGCAGGCGCTGCGGCGCCTGGAACGCAACGGGCTGATCGCGCGCAAGGTGTTCCCGACCTCGCCTGTGTCCGTCGAATACTCCATCACCGAGCTCGGCCGCACGCTGCAGGTCCCGCTCGGCGCCGCCTTCGACTGGGCGATCGGCCATCTGCACGAGATCGAACAGGCCCAGGAGGCTTACGACGGCAGGAGCTTGTGAGGCGCCCGCCGTTTCGCGCTAAGGTGCCGCATCCGCGATCTGCTTCAGCAGCTTCATGAAATCGCTGGTCTTGATGCCCCTGGGCGTCTGCTTCAGGTCCACCATCTGCACCACCACCAGTTTCCTGGCCGGCACATAGGCGATGATCTGGCCGCCAAAGCCGGCGGCATAGGCGGCACCCGGCCCCCACTGTTCGGCCGGCAGCACCCACCACATATAGCCGTAGCCCTGCCGTCCGCGCTTCGTCCAGGAGTAGGCCGTCGTCGAGTCCTTCACCCAGGCGGCAGGCACGACCTGCCTGCCGGCCCATGTGCCGCCATTGAGGTAGAGCTGGCCGAAGCGCGCGGCGTCGCGGGCGCTGAGGCTGAATGGATAGGCCGGATGTTCGGAGGAAGCCTCGGTCACATAGTGGCCGTCGCTCGGCGCATAGTCTTCCATCCCGATCGGCCCGGCGATCCGTGTTTCGAAGCTCTGGAAGATGTCTTCGCCGGTCAGCTTGCGGTAGATCGAGCCCAGCGCGTTGAAATCCCAGTTGTTGTAGAACCAGAACGACCCCGGCGCGTGGCTGCCGCGCTCCGGACGCTTGCGTTTCATGTCCTTGGTCTCATGCGCCGCCGGATGGTAGATGCCCGAGCGCGCCATCAGGAGGTCGCGCACCGTCGCCGTCTTCTCGATGTCGGTCAGGCCGGGCGCCTTGTCGTCGATCCCGAGCCTGGCCAGGCTTTTCGACAGGTCGATGCGCCCTTCTGCAACCGCGATGCCGTAGAGTGCGCTGAGCAGGCTCTTGCGCACCGAAGCGACGTTGATCGTGGCGCTCACATCGCCCCAGCTGGCAACCGTCTTGCCGTCCTGCACGATCAGGAACGCCGCCGGCTTCAGCGCCTTTGAAGCCTCCTCCACCGCCTGGAGCCCCTGCATCGACCAGCCGGTGGTTTTCGGGTCGGCCGTCGGCCAAGGCTCCGCTGCGGCCACGCCGTGCATGAACAGGACAACGACAAAGGTGGACATCCAGCCGTGAAATCGCATGTGCATGCTCCAATCGGGAGCGGATTTGCAGCGGACAATCCGGTGAATTTTTGACCGCGCGCACATGCGGCTTGTCGCATTGGGAATCCTCGCGACTGCGTTGGTGAATTGAACTATCTGTCCTTGCGCATCGCATTATAGCTTCGGGGGAAACGAGTGGATGAATCCATGTCTCTTGAACTTGAGATCCTGCGCGTCGGCGAGCAGATGCTGTACAAGGTCACAGTCTTCGACGCCCTCGGACAGGAGACAGAAGGTTCGGGCTGGATTGTTGCCCGGAACCTGGACCGCACCGAAGCTGCGATGGCCGAGGCGGAAACCACAGCCTCGCAATGGTGCCGGCAACGCGGTATCGTCACCTACGACCTGATCGACAAAAGAAACTATGATCCCTGGCCCCCGCGCTGATGACGAGTATCTTTTTGGAAGCGCCTGCAGCGACCGGCCTTCCGAACGAACGGCTTAAAGCGTCGCCTGCCGGAACACTTCCGTCACCCAGTCCAGGAAAACCCGCAGGCGCGGCGCGACCTGCCGGTTCTGCGGGTAGAGCGCTGACAGCGGCGTTGGCGGCGGCGGTGTTGCCTTGAGGATTTCGACCAGCGCGCCGCTGGCGAGGTCCTGCGTGAAGCGATAGCGCGGCGCCTGGATGATCCCGAAGCCGAGCCGGGCGAGACCCGCCGCCGTGTCGGAATTATTGCTGGTCACGCGGCTGGGCAGCACGATCTTGCGCACGCCGCCGTCGACCGCGAATTCCAGTGGCATCACCTCGCCGGTGCGCGACGACACGAAGCCCGTCATCCGGTGCCCGTCGAGGTCGTCCGGGCTTTGCGGCGTGCCGTGCTGTGCCAGATAGGCCGGGCTGGCGCAGGTGATCTCCTCGATCATGCCCAGCCGCCTTAGGATCATGCCGCTGCTCGCCGGCTCGCCCGCCCGGATCGCGCAATGGATGCCTTCCCGCACCAGGTCGACCAGCCGGTCGCCTTGTCCCAGATGCAGGTCGATCAGCGGATAGCGTGCCAGGAACTCCGGCAGGCGCGGCAGAAGGAAGGTGTGGGTCAACAGGCCGGGGGCATCCACCCGCAGCTGCCCGCGCGGCTGGCCGCCGCGCAGGCCGCTTTCGGCCTCGTCGAGCCGGGCGAGGATGTCCAGGCAGCGCCGGTAATAATCCTCCCCGTCCGGCGTCGGTGCCACGTGCCGCGTCGTCCGTTCCAGCAGGCGGGTGCTGAGATTGGTCTCCAGGCTTTTCAGGGCCTCGGTGGCGGTGGAGCGCGGCAGGCCGAGATCCGCCGCCGCTGCCGTGAAGCTGCGCCGTTCCACCACCTGCACGAACAGGCGCATCTGCTCGAGGCGATCCATCTGGCGTTGAGACCTCGCAAAGCGGCTCATGGGAGCCGCCCATGATTGTTCAAATTATCCGAATAGTGATGGCGGGAGAAGGACGATTATCCCGAACGTTGCGATCGCTATCTCCTGGCCACAACACAGGAGATCGCATCATGGAAAAACAACGTGTCGCCATCGTCACCGGCGCATCGAGGGGCATCGGCGGCGCCATGGCGCAACAGCTCGCCCAGGACGGTTTCGCCGTCGTCGTCAACTATGCGCGGGGCCGTAACGAGGCCGAGCAGGTCGTCGCCGCCATCGAAGCGCAAGGCGGCCGCGCTGTCGCCGTCCAGGCCGATATCGGCGAAACGTCCGGCGTTGCGACGCTGTTCGATGCTGCCGAACAGACATTCGGTGGCGTCGACGTTCTCGTCAACAATGCCGGCAGCATGAAACTCGGTGCGCTCGCCGACGTCGCGGATGCCGATTTCGACCGCCAGGTCGCGCTCAATCTTGGTGGCGTCTTCCGCGGCATGCGCGAGGCGGCGCGGCGGTTGCGCGATGGCGGCCGCATCATCTCCTTTTCGTCCAGCGTCGTCGGGCTCTACCAGCCGGGCTACGGCGTCTATGCCGCCACCAAGGCTGCGGTCGAGGCCATGACCCACATCCTCGCCAAGGAGCTCGGGCCGCGCGGCATCACCGTCAATGCGGTCGCGCCCGGCCCGGTCGAGACGCAGTTCTTTCTCGCGGGCAAGAGTGAGGAGCAGGTCCGCGCCATCACCGGCATGAACCCGTTCAGGCGGCTCGGCCAGCCGGAAGACATCGCCCGTGTCGTTGCTTTCCTGGCTTCACCCGAAGGTGGCTGGGTCAACGGTCAGGTCATCCGCGCCAATGGCGGCGTCATCTGAGCCTTCGCAATCAAATCTGGAGAAACCATCATGCCCTTCGCCAACATCAAGGTGCCGCAGGCCGCCCTGTCGACGGCCCAGAAGCAGGAGATCGTCCACCGCGTCACCGCCCTGTTCGTCGACTATTTCAGCGAGGCCGCGCGTCCGCACACCATGGTGCTGATCGAGGAAGTGCCGGACGGCGGCTACGGTCGCGCCGACGAGGTCTTTGTCGTCCCTGAGGCCTATCGGGCGAAAGACTAGAGCGGACGGTGCGTTCCGTGCGCCGAATTTTGGCGCGATCGGATTGCGGATTGGCGTCGTTCGCCAGTGTTTGAAGCGCTGCTCCTCCATAGCTTGCTCCGCATCAACAGGAGCATGACATGTCAAACACCGTCTTCATCACCGGCACATCGAGCGGGCTTGGCCGTGCCACGGCCAGGCTGTTCCAGGCACGGGGCTGGAACGTCGTCGCGACGATGCGCCGGCCTGAGCATGAGAACGAACTCGACCGGCTCGACAACACGCTTGTCACTCGCCTCGATGTTCAGGACAACGCCTCCATCCATGCCGCGGTGGATGCCGGCCTCGAGCGCTTCGGCCGCATCGATGCGCTGATCAACAATGCCGGCTACGGCACCTATGGTCCGCTCGAAGCGACGTCGCAGGAGAAGATCGCGCGCCAGTTCGACGTCAACGTGCTCGGCCTGATCGCGACCACCAAGGCGCTGCTGCCGCATTTCCGTGCCAGCCGTGGCGGCACCATCGTCAACGTGTCGTCGATCGGCGGCCGCATCACCTTCCCGCTCAACAGCCTCTATCACGGTACCAAATTCGCCGTGGAAGGCCTGTCCGAGGCACTGCAATACGAACTCGCGCCGCTCGGCATTGAGGTGAAGATCGTGCAGCCGGGTGGCATCGACACCGATTTCGGCGGCCGCTCGCTCGACGTCAGCACCGATCCCGCGCTCGTCGAATATCAGCCGCTGGTGCAGAAGGCCATCGAGGTGCTCGGCCCGATGATGGCGCAGGGCTCTTCGCCCGAGCGCATCGCCGAGGTCGTCTACGCCGCGACGGTCGACAAGACCGGTCAGCTGCGCTGGGAAGCCGGCGCGGATGCGGTGGCCCTTCTGGCGGAGCGGCGTGCCAGCAGCGATGCGGCATTCTTCTCCGGCATGAAGGCCCGCTTCAGCATCGATGGTGTGAAGTGATGGACACGCAGCGCGCCTTGGTGGTCTAACGCTGCCATGCACAGCTATGCCCTCAACACCACATCGCAGTCGCTGCTGCGCGATCTCGGCGTGGTGCCGGCCAATGTGCTGCGCCGCGCCGGGCTGGCGGACGATCTCATGCAGCAGCCGTCGGTACGCCTGGCTACGCAGGACTATTACCGGCTCTGGCACGGCATCGAGGATGAGATGCAGGATGCACTCCTGCCCATCCGCTTCTGCGAGGTGGTCCGGGCGGAGTCCTTCTCGCCGCCTTTGTTTGCCGCGCTGTGCAGCCCGAACCTCATCGTGGCCGCGCAGCGCATCGCCAGATACAAGGCGCTCGTCGCGCCGATCCGGCTTGATGTCCTCGAACAGGGCGACACTACCACCGTGGAATTCACCTGGCTCGACGCGCCACTGGCGCCGCCGGTCTCACTTGTGGTGATGGAGCTGCTGTTCTGTGTGACGTTGGTGCGTATGGGTACCCGCGAGGCCATCCGCCCGCTCGGTGTTTCGACCACCGTGCTGCCGTCGCCGCTCGCACCCTATGAAGCCTTCCTCGGCGCCGGCATGAAACGCGGCGCCAGCCATGCCGTCACCTTTTCGACGGTGGATGCCAGGCGCCCCTTCCTCACCTCGAACGAACAATTGTGGGCGGCTTTCGAGCCGGAACTGCGCCAGCGCCTGTCCGATCTCGACATGCCGGTGACGACCGCCCGGCGTGTTCGCGCTGCCCTGCTCGAAGGCCTGCCCAGCGGCCTCGTCTCGATGGAGGCGATCGGCCGCAAGCTTGCCATGAGCAAGCGCACGCTGCAGCGGCGGGTCGAGGCGGAAGGCACCAGCTACCAGCAGATCCTCAATGAAACGCGCGAGGCACTGGCACGCCACTATCTCGAAAAGACCGCGCTCCCGGCCGCCGAGATCGCTTTCCTGCTCGGCTTCGACGAGCCGAATTCCTTCTACCGCGCCTTCAGGAGCTGGACCGGTACGACGCCCGAGCGCATCAGGCAGGAAGGATAGCGAAGGCAATGCGCCCCACACTCCGCGATGATGTTAAGTCCAATTTGCGCCACTGTCGTTGGATCTCATGTGTTCGGTCACGGATGACCTAACGCGTGGATCGATGGAAGTGAGATTGAAAATTCTGACGTTGCTGGCAAGCATGTCGGCGGTGCCGGCTCAGGCGTGCTTTAGCGGTCAACCGCAAGACCTCGAGATCTTCCGCAAGGCCCAGATGGTGATCCGAGCCAAGGTAGAGCGATATGAGCAGCAGCCGAAGACGCACAGCGCCTTGTTCGATCTGGAACTCGTCAAAACACTGGAAACGAGGGGGCCTCTCCTCAGAATTCCACGCATAACCGCGCGTTGGCGCAACTCGACATTTGGTGAACCCGCACAATGGGATGGGCCCCGGGATGTTATCGTTGGCTTGCGGGCGGTGATAGACCGGGATGGCACCGCGCAGGTCGAAATCGTCCAGCAGCCCTGCAGTCTCAGGAGTATCCTTGCCGACGCGCCTGAAAACGTCGATCGTATCCTTGCTGTGCTACAAAACAGCAATGCTGAGTGATCGGCGAGCCGGTTTCGTTCTTACCAATCATGCCCCAGGAGAGCCCCATCTTGTCCCCAACCCTGATCCGTGCCGACAGCGCGTTCGGTCCGCCGGTGGCGGTCAGCAAGCCGACGAGCGAGCCGGCTGCTCTTTTCAGGACAGCGGCCGATCAGGAGATACCGGTCGGCTCGACCGGTTTTTGGGAATGCACGCCAGGCCGCTTCCGCCGGCAGGTGCCGCAGGCCGAATATAGCTATTTCATTTCGGGCCAGGGCAGTTTCACGCCGGACGGCGGCGCGCCGATCGCGTTCCGTGCCGGCGACGCGATCTATTTCGCCGCCAACACGGAAGGCGAATGGAACATCGTCGAGACGGTCCGCAAGACCTATCTGATCTTCCCTTGAAGACACGCCGGGAGGCCTGTCACCTCCGGCTTGTCGATCGGCCTCCGATCCCCGCGCGGATGGCCGCGCAAAGCGCCAATCGTTTGGTCCACGCGGGGATGTCGGGCAAGGTGCCCCAAAAAAGCCCCAGCTGGGGCGAACACGAACTCCGGCAGGTCGCGCATGCCGGGGAGGGCGTCGCAACATCTGCAGCAATGGGGGCTAAGGGGAGCCGTGGCGTGTTATCGAGGCCCGGCTGGAAAGGAATTAAGATGCGCATAGTCACCACGATCGGGCTGCTGCTTGCGATGAGCGCCGCCGCCCATGCCGAAACGATTTTCTACGGCTCACGCGCCGGTGAGGAAGTGACGGTGACCGACAAGTCGAACATCGACTCCGCCGACGCCAGGATCACCGCCAGACTCACCAAGGCCAACGCCATCGCCTACTGCCGCGAATATGTGCAGAAGGTCACGCGCAAATGCGTGTCCGATACCATGAAGACCGAGCTGCAGCCTGAAATCACGGCCAATTGCGAAACCGGCGCGTTCAAGACCTTCTACGGACAGGGTTACCAATTCCGCGGCAAGAACCCGGATTATGACGCGGCCGGGACCGCTACCGAATTCCTGCTGGTCGAGGCAGACGGGAAGGAGCCGTTGGATGGTTCCAGCGCGTCCGGCTACGACGTTGCGCTCAGCCAGTTCAAGGCGCTGTGCCCCAACCGGGTGAATTGACGCAACCCGCGCCAAGGGCACAGGTTTTCGCAGGACGGTGGCTGGCTGGCAATTCCACCACCGCAGGCATTCTCACGTCTCTGCCGAACGCGCCGTCATGATCTGTGCCGGCCAGGATACCTGCTGGCTGCCGGCAATCAGCGTGCAGTCCTGCGTTCCGATCATCGCGAACATGAACTCCATCGCCAGCGGGTTGGCTGGCAGCAGCCAGTATCTGCCCCGCTTCTCGTAGAGGTCGGCGTCGGCGGCAAAGCAGAACGTGCCGCGGTTTGCCTGCCGGCTTTGCGGCTCGAGGAACAGCAGCCATTCGGGCACGGGTTGCCCCGAGCGGAACGACTGCACGTGTCTGAGGTCGGCGAGCTCGTGCTGTTCGCGTTCGACCTTGTCTCGACTCGGTTCCGAGGGGGCCATGTGGCTGCTCATTTGCCCCGGAGGTAGCAGCCCGATGCGGTTTCAAAAATACGGCAGATGGCGTATTTCGACGTGCGGCGCGGGACGGGGTATGGTCGAAGTCTGGTCGGCTCCAGTGGCGCGCCGGTCCCGGAATGAACGACCGCTGTCGTCAGCATGCATACTAGTATACATCCATGAAATTCCCGGATGCTGCGAGAATTTTGTAATATGAAAATGAACCGACAAATATTGAAATTTATTTCGTATTTTGGATTTTCTTGACCGAACTGACGGCGATTTTTGTCGATTTACATCATCGTCATTTTTGCAATAGATGAGACACGATTGGGGCGCGTGTCATGAAGCCGGAAAAGTATTCCCAGCACATGCTGGGTCTCATGCGGATCGTTTGCGGTCTGACCTATCTGTACTGCAGCATCCCCACTCTCGTGCAGCCGCCTGTTGCCACGGACCATCCGGCATTCCTGATCTATTGGGCCTCGCGCTGGGTGCAGATATTCGCCGGCGCGCTGATCCTCGTCGGTCTGTTCACGCGCGTCGCGGCATTCATCCTCTCTGTCAACTTCCTCGTCATGTTTCCCTACTGGTATCAGTCGGGTTTCTATTGGCCGACGACGGAGGCAACCGGCTTCCTGCTGGCGAGCGTCGTCTGCATGTATCTCGTCACTGCCGGTGCCGGACGCTGGAGCCTGGATGCACTCCGGGCCGAGCTGGCAAGCCACCTGCAGCCTCGGTAGTCCCGGGCCGCACGGTTGTGCCGGCAGCCGCCCGATATCACTGCGCCTGGGCGATCATTTCGATTTCCACTGCCGCATTCGCGGGCAGCGATGCCACGCCGATTGTTGTCCGCGCGGGATAAGGCGCGGCAAAGCGTCGTGAATAGGCCTCGTTCATGGCGGCGAAATTGGCCATGTCGGTCAGGAAGACGTTGCATTTGACCACGTTGTCGAACGACAGCCCGGCCTGGCGCAGCACCGCTTCGAGATTGTCGAGGCACTGCGTCGTCTGCGCCTGGATGTCTCCTTCGATCAGCGATCCCGTTGCCGGATCGAGCGGTGTCTGTCCGGAAAGATAGATCGCTCCCGATGCGGCGATCACGCCATGGGAATAGGGACCGATTGCCACTGCCCGTTCTGTGGTGATTGCCCGGCGCATTCCAAGTCTCCAGACGGTCTGCCGCATCGTAGCCATCGGAAGAGCGCGCATTCAAGGCAATAGATATGGACCAGCCCGACAAGGCGTGCGGCCGCCAAACCGCCATCTCGCAGGCAATCAATGCCGGGCGATTTCTTCGCCGGCCCGATTGTGCTAGACAGGAACGGTCAGGCAGCGCTCCGCGGGGAAGCATGGGCGTACCATCGGGCAGCGACGAGTGGTTGATCGAGGAACTCGTGCGGGCGGCGGACAACCTCGCCGCGCTGTCGCCGCATGACATTGCCATCCTGTTGCGGCGCGCCGCCCTGCAGCTTCAGATCAGGCCGACCGCCGTCGACGTGGACAAGGCGCTTCAGAGCATGATGGATCGTCTGGACAGTGCCTATGACGCGCAGCTTCAGGCGAAATAGCCGGCGTTTCAGTCGGCATGGGATACGCCTGGCCATCGAAGTCGCTGCGCCGGAAGCCGAGGTCTTGCAGGTCCCTGTCAACCAGTAGCTCCAGGCGGCTGCGCCGCCGCGCTCGCTGTCGATGGCACCAGTTCAATAACCCCTGCAGGGAGCGTCGCATCGTATTCATGGCGCCGCCCCGCCGCGTCCGCCCTCGGGTGATCCGGGACACATCAGAGGATCTCATGGACCTCGTATTCGACGCCGCCCGGGCGCCGGCCGCCCATGGCTACCGATACGATACGGTTCAGCCATTCATGGGCCGGCGCCGCGGTTTCGAAATAGGGCGTGGTGCGCAGGTAATACTCGGCGGGGTCGACAGCTTCGTTGCGCCGCAGCCGCTCGTCGACCGCGGGGGAGGCGTGCCTCACACCGCGATAGGTCATCAGCACCAGGCCGCCGTCGTCCGCCACCAGCAACAGCCTGACATCCTGCTGGAACGTGCCGTCCGGGCGGGCGAGCAGCAGGTCGGAGCCGATCAGCGGCGACACCGCGCCGCTCAGGCGTTCGCCGTGGAAATGGCCGCCCGCGACGGGAAAGATGCGTCGGTCGCCGGCTGGCGTCTGCCCGAGTTCCAGCGTCGGATGCAGCGCGATGAAAAGCGTGAACAGATGTCGTGATTGCAGGGACACGGCCGATCTCCTATTTTCCGGTTTCGGCCGACATCTGCGCCCACGCGTTCCACTTTCAAAACGCGCATTGCTTGTCTGCCTCACAAGAGAAACTGATCATGCGGCCATCGTTGGAATCCCTGCGGGTGCTTGAAGCCTGCGTATCGGCGGGCAGTTTCGCGCGTGCGGCCGAACGCCTGTTCCTGACGCCGGCGGCGGTCAGCCTGCGCATCCGCACCCTTGAGGCCGAGCTTGGCCAGTCGCTGTTCGAACGTGTCGGCCGCCGCGTCGTGCCGACAGCTGCCGCCTCCATTCTGGCCGGCCGGGTTCATGAAGCGTTGTCTGGAATCGCCGACGCGCTTGCGGAATTCCAGGCGGCGACACCGCCGCTTCGGCTGACGGCGCCGCCGACATTTGCCTCGCGCTGGCTCGCCCCGCGTCTGGCGCGCTACGTCTCCCCGGCGTCGTCCAGCATCGAGCTAGATGTCTCGGCCGATGTGCGCGACGCCCACGCATTCGACGTCGCGATCCGCACTGGCTGTGGCGGCTGGGTCGGGCTCGACGAATACCGGCTCACTCCGGTCGAAGTGACGCCGATGCTGGCACCATCACTGCTTGGCCTGCGCACGCTGGACGATGCACGCGCTCTGGTCGATTTCGAACTCTTGCCGCATCCCGACTGGGAGCGGTGGTTTGCGGCGGCCCGCTGCGAAACGCCTGCGGACCTGCATTTCGCGTCGGTCGATTATCCGACGCATGAGCTCGACGCCAATGCTGCCGTTGCCGGGCTGGGTGTGGCGTTGCTGTCGCCTTCCCTGTTCCAGCCGCTTCTCGCCTCGGGGCAGCTGATCGCGCCCTTCTCCTGCGTGTTGAGCGGACCGGCCTGGCATTTTGCGCTGATGCGCGCCGATGATGCCCGCCTCGCCCCCCGGCAGCTTTGTGCCTGGCTGCACGAGCAGGCGCAGGAAACCGCCTGACAGGCGATTGCCTTGCAGTCACCTGGTTCGTGGCTGTGCGAGATGGTGGAGGCCAGCGCAGGGCACCCGAAAACGATGTTGCGGTTGTGCCACGTCATTGCCGATTCCGTGACGGATGGCTTTGGCGGATGGCGGCTGGCCGGGAACCCGAATGAGTCAATGAAATCATCAGGCTTGCTGCACAGCAGGTGGTGTGTGGCAAGGACCGGAGCGTGACTCCGACCTGTTGTCTGGATTCATTCTAAATCATTGTGGTTGCACGGCGATTTCGATTTGATAGTGGATTGCCCCATATCCGATAGGGACGCCCGCAGGGTTGTGGGTGTATCAAGCGTGGCAACTGATCGAACCAGGACAGTCGAGACTGCGAACCGCTTTGCGTGCGGCGTTGCTCTCTTGCTCCGGGAGGCGCCGCGATCATGAGCGCCACGCTCACCAGCATTTTCCTCAGCAACCGCAAATCCATCATGTGGAGTGTGATGCGCATCGTGCGCGATCCGCAGGTGGCGGAGGATGTCGCCCAGGAAACCTATATGCGGGCCAGCAAGGTGGCCGAGACCGGAACCATCGACCACGTCGAGGCCTTTCTCTTCCAGACGGCGCGCAATCTGGCGATCAATCACAAGCGGCGCCAGGACATGCGCGGCCGCGTCGAGCGGGACGACATATCCGAGACGGATCTGGCCAACATCGCTTCGGCAAGTCCGTCCCAGGAAGCTGACCTCATCCATCGGCAGCGCCTGCAGTGTCTCAGGGAAGCCGTGGCGCGGTTGCCGCAGCGGGCACGTACCGTCTGGGTCCTGAGCCGCATCGAGAAATGGCCCTATCCGAAGATCGCCGAGCATCTTGGCGTCTCGCCGGGCACGGTCTTCAACGATCTCAAGCTGGCGCACGCGCACTGTGTCGACGCGCTGGCGAAAATCGACCGCGGCTGATGTTTTTCCGATTGTGGGTGCGCTCCCGGGCGCCCGGTGGCGATTTTTGTGAGATTCCGGCTTGCCGGGTGTCTCAGGTATAAGGCGGCTCTTCATGCCGGATCGGACTCTCTGAGTGGAACGCGATAAACCAGGACGCAACGACAACGAGCAGGGCTTCGTGCATCCCGACCCCGTCACGGATGCCGCCCTGGATTGGTTTTTGTTGTTGCAGGCCACGCCGCAGGATGGTGCGTTGCGGGCCGGTTTAGAGGCCTGGCGCAAGGCTGATCCCGCGCATGCCGAGGCCTTCGCTGTCGTTTCCGGTGCCTGGGATCTTCCCGAGATGGACATCGTCGCCAGGGACATCGCCTCCCGCGGCGATCGGGTCCGGCAGGTGCCTGTTGCCAGGCATCCGGCGCGGGGCAGGAGGTGGGCCGGGGCAGTGATGGCGCTGGCCGCGGCGGTGCTGCTTGCTGTCGGTATCCAGCAATATCCCATGCTCATGCTGGAGCGGCAGGCGGATTACATCACCGCCACCGGTGCGCGCGACGTGGTCACCTTGCCCGATGGTTCGCTCATGACGCTGAACACCGGCTCGGCCGTCACGGTGGACTTTGAAGGACGCAAGCGCTCGGTCACGTTGCTCCAGGGCGAAGCCTATTTCGATGTCGTGCCGGATGCATCGCGTCCCTTCAAGGTTGCCGCGGCATTTTCGGAAGTTGAGGTAAAGGGCACCGCTTTTTCCGTCCAGACGGATAGCGACCAGGACACAGTCGTTCTGGAACGCGGTCATGTCGATGTCACCCGCCTGACGCAACGCGCCGACATGGCGTCGCTCGAACCCGGCGAAAGCATCACCGCAACCGCGACCGCGCTTTCCGCCGTCAGCAAGACGGACACTGCTACCTCGCTTGCCTGGCTCCAGGGAAGGCTGGTCTTCCAGGACAAGCCCTTCGGTGCGGTGCTGAAGCAGCTCGGCCGGTATTACGGACATGCGATCGTTGTAGCCGACAGCCGGCTCGAAGGGCTGCGGGTCAACGGCAACTATCGTCTCGACGATCCCGAGCGTATCGTGCGCTCGCTGGCCACTGCCACCGGTGCTACCGTAACCCGTGTCCCGGGTGGAATTTTAATCCTGCATTAAAAACTCCACTTTTTTTGTGAGATTTGCCACGCCCGATTGTCAGGTGTGTATGGGCCGGCAAAATCTTGGGTACGCGCCGGCCCGAGCGAGACAGTATCGGGACAAGTGGGGCGTCTATGAACCGGGGTGCGTGGGCTTATTCCAGGGCGATCGATGGTAAGGCAGGCGGCAACAGGAGGCGTCTTTTCTCGATCCTGATCGCATCGACGGTCCTCGGCGGCGGTGTCTTCGGTCCGGTTGTTGCGCAGCTGCAGCAGGCCGCCGCACAGACCGTCAATTTCAACATCCCGGCGCAACCGCTTTCCTCTGCGATAGCGGCCTTCATCAAGGCAACGGGCTGGGAGGTCGGTTTCACCACCCAGGCTGTCAGTGGCAAGCGTTCTGCGCCGGTGCGGGGTGCCATGTCGCCGGCGCAGGCATTGCGTGCGCTGTTGGCCGGCACCGGCGTCGGCGCGCAGATTTCCGGGCCGTCCACTGCCGCATTGACAGCGGGCGGAGCCACTGAAATCGCCGGTGGCGACACGGTTGCGGTCGGCAATGCCACCATGCTGGAAAAGATCACGCTTGCCGGCGTGGGAACGGCGGCGGCACTGCAGCAGGACGGCCTCGCCAGGGATGGCTACCGGCCTTCTACCATTTCCTCGCTCGGTCTGCTCGGCCAGACCCCCATCCGCGATACGCCGTTTTCGGTCAGCGTCGCGCCACGCGAGCTGATCCAGAACATCCAGGCGCAGTCGCCGGAAGATATCTACCGCGTGCTGCCGACGGTGCGCAGCCAGACGCCGCAGATCTCCGGCTGGGCGCCGATGGCCAATCTGCGCGGCTTCACCACCTACGACACCGCCGAGGACGGCTTCCGCCGCTCCTACAGCCACGGCACCATGCTGGAGGACAAGGAGCGCACCGAGATTCTGTCCGGCCTCTCCGGCTTCCTTTATGGCGCTGCCTCTCCGGCTGGCATGATCAACTATGTCTACAAGCGTCCGACGGCCGAGCGCCTCGGCAGTGTCACCGCCGGCACGTATGGCGCTGGCCAGGCCTTTGTCCATGGTGATTTCGGCGGGCCGATCGATGCTGAAGGCAAGATGGGCTACCGTTTCAACATCGTCCGGGCCGGTGGCAGCACCGCGATCGACGACCAGCGCACCGACCGCTTCCTGGCCAGCGGCGCCTTCGACTGGAACATCACCGAGAAACTGAAGCTGGAGCTCAACGCCTCCTGGTCGAAGAACGATATCGATGTCGCGAACGCCTACTGGGCGTTCAGCGATGGCGTTCCGCATGGTGAGGCGCCGGACGCCCGCAAGAACTGGAGCCAGCCCTGGATCCGCGACGAGATGGAGAAGAAGCGGGTCTCGGCGAAGCTCACCTATGAACTGAACGACGCCATCACCCTGCGCGGTGGCTACATGCGCGAGATCATCGACCGGCCTGTGCAGGACCACACCATGAACTCGGTCCGCGCTCCCGGCGAATATTATCAGATCGGCATCCATTCCGGCGAAAGCGGCAACACCTTTTCGGCCGCGAACCTTTTCGCCGATGCTTCCTTCGACACCGGTGGCATTTCACACAAGCTGACGGCCGGCTACTACATGTATCAGGACGAAGGCTGGACGACCGACTACAATCCCAATACCGGCTGGATCGGTCCGTTTCCGATGACGACGCCGCGGCATCTGCCGAAGCCGGTTTTCCCGGTCGACAATTCGTTCCGCTACGATTCCAGCCTCGTGCGCAACCAGAACTTCGTCGTTGGCGATCATATCGAATTCAACGAGCAATGGTCAGCACTGGTTGGAGCCAACTACAGCGTGATCGAGAGCCGCAGCTTCGACAACACCGGCGCACGCTCCGGCCCCGATTACGATCAGGGTCGGCTTTCGCCATCGGTGTCACTGATGTTCAAGCCGATAGACCAGGTCACGCTCTACGGCACCTACACCGAAGGCCTCGAGCAGGGCGGCGTCGCCCCCGACACGGCCACCAATTCCGGCCAGATCATGGCCCCCATGGTCAGCAAGCAGAAGGAACTCGGCGTCAAGGCAGACCTTGCCGGCGTGCTGTGGACGGCCGCCTTGTTCGACATCTCCAGGGCCTACGAACTGACCAACCGTGACGGGCTCTACACCCAGGATGGCCGCCAGCGCCATCGCGGCGTCGAACTGACCGCCACCGGCCGCATCACCGACAACCTGACCATCCTTGGCGGCCTGACCTGGCTCGACGCTCGAGTCGAGGGCGGTGAATTCGACGGAACCCGGCCGATGAACGTCGCCAATGTGCTGGCCAAGATCTATGCCGAATACGAGGTGCCGGCGGTGCAGGGCCTGTTCCTGACCGGCGGCGTCTACTACACCGGCAAGCAGTGGGCCAATGATGCCAACACCGACCGTCTGCCGGCCTATGTCACCGCCGATCTCGGCTTCCGCTACACCGTCGATCGTTTCGGCAGTCCGCTGACGATGCGTCTGAACGTTAGCAACATCACCAACGAGAACTATTGGCAGAACAGCTACTACCTCGGCACGCCGCGGATGGTTTCCTTCTCGCTCCAGGCGAAGTTCTAGAGTGTGATTTCGAGTGGATTCCAGAAAGGATCGCGCTCCGGCAAGGACCTGGGTCAGAACGACGTTTCCACCAGACGTCGTCCTGATTTGATGCTGCCCGCGCCGGCCCTGTCCCGCAGGGCGCTCCTCTGGGGGGCAGGGGCCTTTGCGCTGATGCACGGTTCGTCCCGAGCTGCGCCCGCGGGTGGCGTCGTCGCCATGGATTGGGTCAGCGGGCAGAACCTGCTCGCGCTCGGCATCGCCCCCGCTGCGATGCCGGAGCTGGAACTCTATGCCAGCCTCGTCGTGGAGCCGGCGCTGCCATCGGCGACCGCCGAACTCGGCCTCCGGTCCGAACCCAATCTCGAGCTTGTCGATCATCTCAGGCCCGCGCTGATCGTGCAGAGCGCCGATGAAGGGCCGGTCAATGCGCGGCTGCAGTCGATCGCTTCGGTCTGCATGTTCGATCAGCGCCTGTCGTCGATGCCGAACCGGCTGGATGGCGGCCGCAAAGCCTTGTCGGAACTTGCCGGGCGGCTCGGAGCTTCTGCGCAGTTCGATAGCTTCCAGGCCGGTTTCGAAGCGGAGATCGCAGAGGCGAAGAAGCGCCTCGCTGCCTATGACGGCAGGCCGCTCATCGTGGCGACTGTCATCGACGGCCGCCGCCTGCTGGTGTTCGGCAGGAACAGCCTGTTCCAGAACGTGCTCGATCTCCTTGGCATCGAGAATGCCTGGGATGGACACTCCTCGCTCTACGGCCACACGACCGTCGCCGCCGACCGGCTTGCGCTTTACCCGCAGGCGCGGTTGCTGTGCATCGGTGACAGCAGCGGCGACAGGCTGGACAGGCTGCTGGCCGCGCCGGTCATCAAAAGCCTGCCCTTCGTGCGCGAAAGGCATGTGACCCGCGTCGCCGACGTACTGTTCTACGGTGGCTTGCCTCCAGCCCGTCGCTTCGCCCGGCTTGCCTCTGTCGCCTTGGCGGAAGGGACGAGTTGATGAGCCGGCTTGTCCACCCCGCCGTTGCCACTGCTTTTCTTGCCCTGCTGTCGCTGGTTCTGACCATACGCAATGTCGGTGCCCTGCTGCCCGAAGGTGCTGGGATCGGCACGATGCTGTTTCCCGATCCGGACGTGACCGGGGAGATGTTGCTGCACTACACCGTGCTGCCACGCATCGCCGTCAGCCTGATGGCCGGCGCCGGGCTCGGACTCGCCGGCGCGATCCTGCAGCGCATCCTGCGCAATCCGCTGGCCGAGCCCGCGACCCTGGGCGTCTCCGCCGGCGCCTATCTGCTGCTTGCCGCCGCAACGCTGTGGTTGCCACAATGGGCTGAGGCGCAGCGGGAGTGGCTTGGGCTTGCCGGTGCGCTGCTGGCGCTTTTCGCAGTGCTCGCACTGTCCTGGCGCAAGGGGCTGTCGCCTGTCACGGTCACCCTCGCCGGCATGATCGTCAGCCTCTATTGCGGCGCTGCAAGCGCCGTGCTGTCGCTGTTCAACCACGATTTCCTGGTCGGCATCTTCATCTGGGGTGCAGGCTATCTCGACCAGCAGGATTGGAGCGGTGCCGCCTATCTGGCACCGCGCCTGCTGGTGCTGTCGATGCTGGCAGGCCTGCTGCTGCGTCCACTGACGGTGCTTGCCCTCGATGACGCCAATGCGCGAAGCCTCGGCCTGCCGCTCAACACCTATCGGCTCGCGGCACTTGTCGTCGCGGCCGGGCTGACGGCGGTGACCACCGTTGCTGTCGGTGTCATCAGCTTTGTCGGCCTTGCGGCGCCTGCACTTGCGCGTGCATCGGGAGCACGCGGAACCGGGACCGAGATGTTGTGGGCCGCGGCGGTCGGCGCGGTTCTGTTGACCGCCACCGACCAGGTGGTGCTTTCGCTTCCCGTCACCTACCGGCTGTTTCCGACCGGCGCGGTCACCGCACTGCTCGGTGCGCCGCTGCTGTTTGTGCTGATCCGGCGCCTCAGGATGCTGGCGCCGCCGACGTCGGGCAGCGAGCCGGCCACGCGCCGTCTCGAGCGTCCCGTGGTTGCGCTCTTCGTGCTGGCCGTGCTGCTTGTCGTGCTGTTCTGCGTTGCCGTTTCACTGGGGCGCGGCGTCGACGGCTGGACCGTCACATGGGACTTTGCCGACACCGCCATCGGCTGGCGCTGGCCGCGCGCGCTTGCCGCCTTCAGCGGGGGCGCCATGCTGGCACTGGCCGGTGCCATCCTGCAGCGCGTCACCGGCAATGCGATGGCCTCGCCGGAGGTGCTCGGTGTTTCGTCCGGCGCGATGCTGGCGGTGATCATCCTGCTCTTGACCGCGACGGCTTCGATACGCACTGACCAGATCGCTGCCGGCTCGGTCGGGGCATTCGCGGTGCTGGTGCTGATGCTGTCGCTGTCGCGCAGGCCGGGTTTCAACGGCGACCGCCTGCTGCTGATCGGCATTGCGCTCAGCTCCGTTTCCGGTTTCGTCATGGCCGTGCTGATGGCAGCGCAGGATCCACGCCTCGATCAGGTGCTGGCCTGGCTGTCCGGTTCCACCTATGCCGTGCGTCCCGGTGAGGCGCTTGTCGCAACGGCGATGCTGGCTGCCGCCCTGTGTTGCGTCCCTTTTATCCGGCGTTGGCTCGAACTGCTGCCGCTCGGGCAAAGCGTCGCCATCGCCAACGGTGTGTCGGAAAACCTCAGCCGCAATCTGCTGTTTTCGCTGTGCGCGCTGCTCACCGCCGGTGCCACTATTCTGGTCGGGCCATTGAGCTTTGCCGGGCTGATGGGGCCACATCTGGCACGGCTGTCCGGTTTCCAGCGGGCCGGCCTGCAGCTGACCGCTTCCGCCCTGATCGGCGGGCTGGTGTTGCTGGTAGCCGACTGGATCGGCCGCACTATCATCTTTCCGTTCCAGATCCCCGCCGGCCTGCTTGCAACCATTGTCGGCGGCCCTTTCCTCCTCCTTCTGATCGCGAGGCGCTGATGAACACTGCAAGGGAGGCCGGATTCCGGCTCGTCACCGTCGTGGCAACGCAGCGTATCTCGGAACGCATGCATCGGCTTCGGCTTGCCGGCGAAAACCTTGTCCGTTTCGACACCCCGGCCAACCTGCATCTGCGGCTGCATGTTCCCGATGCGGCACAAAGGACGGTGGCGGCTCGGTTTGGCGGTAGAGAGGATATCACGCGCTACTACACGATCCGACGCATCGATGCCGCGCAGGGTTGGATCGATGTCGATTTCGTCCTGCACGAAGCTGCCGGGCCGGCCTGCGATTTCGCGCGGCGGGCCAGGGTCGGTGATGTCTGCGGCATCTCCGGACCTTGCGGTCTCGGCGTGAAGCCGGCGCGCGACTATCTGCTGGCCGGCGATGAAACAGCACTTCCCGCTATCGCTCGCATCCTCGAAACCCTGCCGCCGGAGGCGCGGGGCACCGTCCTGATCGACACGCACGATAAGGAGGCAGTCTGCGATCTCGTCAGACCCGACGGCATCGATCTGTGCTGGTTCTGCCGGCATCAGTGCGGGCATGGTGATTTTATCGCAGCCACCAAGAAGGCGATCTCGACATTGGCGGGCGAGGCCGAGGACCATTTCATCTGGATCGCCGGAGAGTTTTCCGACTGCGAGGCGCTGCGCCCCGCTTTGAAAGTCACCCAGAAGCGGCGCTACATCAACGTCGCCTACTGGCGCGCCATGGAGGCGGTGCGATGAGTGCAGCCCGATCCGCGTTGTTGTCCGAGGGCGTTGCAACGGAGTCTGGCCCCGCCGCACCCATGTTCGCGCTCGACGATGTGTCGTTCCAGCTTTCCGGCCGGACGCTTCTCGACACGGTGTCACTGACGCTTTCGTCGCGGCGCGTCGTCGGCCTCATCGGCCAAAACGGCTCCGGCAAATCCACGCTCCTGAAGATCCTCGCCCGTCAGCTGCCGGCAAGCAAAGGCAGCGTCGCCTTCGAGGGCAGGGCGCTCTCCGAATGGGGCGCCCGCCCTTTCGCCCGCCGCCTCGCCTACATGCCCCAGCACACACCGCCGGCATCGGGCCTGAAGGTCAGGGAACTGGTGGCACTTGGCCGCTATCCCTGGCATGGCGCGCTTGGCCGCTTCGGCAAGTTGGACCACGACAAGGTCGACGACGCCATCGAACGCACCGGCATCGCTGCCTTCGGCGACCGGCTGGTCGACACGCTGTCCGGCGGCGAGCGCCAGCGTGTGTGGATCGCCATGCTGGTGGCGCAGGATGCCGAATGCCTTCTGCTCGACGAGCCGATCTCGGCGCTCGATATCGCCCACCAGATCGAGGTGCTGTCGCTGGTGCGTGAACTCGGCCATTCGCGCGGTGTCGTGGTGGTGCTGCACGACGTCAACATGGCCGCGCGCTTCTGCGACGAGATCGTCGCGCTGCGTTCGGGCAAGCTGATCGCGCGCGGCACGCCACAGGAGATCGTCACCCCGGATCGGCTTCGCGACATCTGTCGCGTGGAGATGCAGGTGATGTCGCATCCCTCTGGCGGGCATCCGGTGGCGGTACCGTGCTGACGCAGTTGAAAACCGCAAGGATCCCTGCCTGTTGATCGTCTTGCGGAATCATCGACCCGGCGCTACCTTGCCGCAAGGCTGGTGCAGCCTGCCGCTCGCGCCTTCGGGTCCGGTGAATGCACGCTTCCCATGGATCGTCTGACCCTTGTGGACGAACCTGTCAGCAATGCGAGCACTGGCCCTGAGTTCGTCCCAAGAGGATCGGACATGCGCACATTCCGCGATGCAAAGGTTATGGCGAAAACCCTGCGGCAGGGGTTACGCGAACGAAGGATTGATCTCTCCCACAGCGACTGCCTTGAGCTTGTCGCCCGGCAGTTTGGCCTTGCCGACTGGAACACGCTGGCGGCGAAGATCGAACTGCAACCTGACAAAAGCATGCTGCCCTGCCGGAAGGCTGGGTGGTCAGCGGCTCCCGCAGCAGCGACTATGAAATGGGCGTCGACGAGGGTGAGGGAGCAGCACTCATCCGCAGCCGGCATGGACTGGACGACGGCGCCGACACATGGAACGGCTTCGGCACGCTGATGCAGACTTTTCTGGCGGGCGGTTATCTCGGCAAACGCATCATGCTCAGCGCGAGCCTGAAGACCGAAGCCGTCGAAGGCGCGGCGACGCTGTGGCTGCGCGTGGATGGCGCGCAGGGCAAGGTGCTCAACTTCGACAACATGGAAGCGCGCGCGGCCGACGGTGTCCTGCGCGGGACAAACGGCTGGACGACGCGGCGCATTGTGCTCGACATCGAAGAAGGCGCAGAGGTCATCAATTTCGGCTTCTACCTGCGCGGAGCCGGCAGTGTCTGGGCACGCGACTTTGACCTGGCGGAAGTCGGCAGCGATGTGGCGCCAACGGTCGGATCGCGGCTGGAACGGTCAAGGCCGGTTAATCTGGACTTTTCCAGGCGGCCATCGTCTCAGCCGCGCGGTTCGTGAACAGAGCATGGTCCCGAAGGGTAATTGACTCTTCAGGACCATGCGGTTTGACGATGTTGCGGTGTTCTTTCTGATCAGACGTGCGCCGTTCCAGCTCTTGGTTTCTCCGCAACCCTGGACGCAGAATCGCCGCTCACTTCGCTGAATTGCTCTAGTGTTCGTGTTTGATCGGCACCGGCTTGCCGGTGGAATCGTAGAGCTTGCCGTCGAGGAAATAGTCGCCTTCGTGCAGGCAGGCGATGTCCTGGTAGCGCAGCGTGCGCTCCATGCCGGCGACGAACACCGATTGCTGGTCGGAATTGCCGGTGCGGAAGTGGTTGAACAGCAGGTTCATGGCAATCGCCATCACCGCCGCCGACGAGATGCCGGAATGGAAGATGGTGGCGAACCAGGCCGGGAAATGCTCGTAGAACTGCGGTGCCGCGATCGGGATCATGCCGAAGCCGAGTGAGGTGGCGACGATGATCAGGTTCATGTTGTTGGTGTATTCGACCTTGGACAGCGTGCGGATGCCGCTCGCTGCCACCGTTCCGAACAGCACCACGCCGGCGCCGCCGAGCACGGAAGGCGGCACTGCCGCGATGACCCTGCCTATGACGGGCAGCAATCCCAGCGTGATCAGGATCATGCCGGCGCTCGCCACCACATAGCGGCTCTTCACGCCGGTGACGGCGACCAGCCCGACATTCTGAGCAAAGGCGCTCTGCGTGAAGGAGCCGAACAGCGGCGCCAGCGAGCTCGACAGCATGTCGGCGCGCAGGCCGTCGCCGAGACGGCGGGAATCGACCTTGGTGCCGATGATCTCGCCGACTGCCAGCACGTCGGCCGATGTTTCCACCAGCGTCACGATGATGACGATCAGCATCGAGATCGTCGCCGCAACCCCGAACACCGGCAGGCCGAAATGGAAGATCGTCGGCAGGGCGAAGAAAGGTCCGTCCATCACCTTCGAGAAATCCGCCATGCCGAGCGCAACCGCGGCCACCGTTCCGATGATCATCGACAACAGGATCGAAAGCCGCGAGATCGTGGCACTGCCCAGCTTGCTGAGCAGAAGCACGATCAGCAGCGTCAGCGCGGCCAGCCCGATATTGGCAGTGCTGCCGAATTCCGGCGAAGCGCTGTTGCCGCCCATTGCCCAGCGCGCGGCCACCGGCATCAAGGTGAGCCCGATCGTGGTGATGACGATGCCTGTCACCAGCGGCGGGAAGAATTTGGTGATGCGCGAAAACACCGGCGTGATCAGAAGGCCTATCAGCGAGGCCACGATCACCGCACCGAACACCTGCGGCAGGCCGCCGCCGCCCGTCACGATCGCCGTCATGGTGGCGACCCCGGCAAAGGACACGCCTTGCACCAGCGGCAGCCGACAGCCGAAGAAGGGGACGCCGAGCGTTTGCAGGATCGTCGCCAGCCCGCCGGCGAACAGCGAGGCGGTGATCAGCAGGCCGATCTCGTTCGGTGAAAGGCCGGCGGCCTGGCCGACGATCAGCGGCACGGCGACGATGCCGCCATACATGGTCAGTACATGTTGAAAACCATAGGCAAGATTGGCGAACAGTCCGAGTTGTTCGTCCTCGGGCCGTTCCTGCACTTGCAGCTGCACTTGCGATAACGTTGCGGTCAAACTGGTCTCCTCCCCTGCTTGAACGAAATACGCAGCTTTATCTTCGATGACTTGGATGCAAGAGATTAGTCCCGCTTTTGGTGAAGCATCTTAAGACACAGGATGGTAATCGGGATGATGGATGCGAGATGCATTCCGGCATCCATTGCGCGTTCAGCGTGGTTTGCTCGGCCGTCGCGCGAACCGAGGCCCGCACGCCGTTGTGCGGACCTCGGCCCTTCCCAGTGGAGGGCAAGCCGAGCCGCCAGGGGCCCGGTTCATGCTCAATTGTCGAGCCAATGGATGCTCAGCCGTGCCAATGCGAGCAGCGGATCACGCTGCAGAAATTGCCACGGTGGAAATGCGGTTCCTTGTCGGCGATGACGTCGGCCTTGACGTTGCCGAAGGTGGTGTCCGGCTTGTGTTTGATGCCGTCGTAGAAGGCCTGGATGATGTCTTCCTTGAACTCGGGCGTGCGCGGAAACGCGCCGACCACCGCCTCGCGCTCGGCATCCGAAAACTGGTCGTAGGTCAGCCCGAGTACATCCATCTCGACGCCGGCCGTCACCAGCGCCACCACGGGATGCATGTGCTGCGGCACGCCCGGTGTGGTGTGCAGCGCGATCGCCGTCCACACGGTATAGGCGTCCTCCTCGCTTATCCCGTGGCTGCGCAGGAAATCGCGGGCGGCATGCGCGCCATCGACCTCGAAGCGTTCATGCCTGCTGCTGTGGTTCGGCATCAGGCCGATGTCGTGGAACATCGCACCGGCGTAAAGCAGTTCGCGGTCGAAGCTCAGGCCGCGATGGACGCCTGCGATCGCGCCGAAATGATAGACGCGGCTCGAATGATTGAAGAGCAGTTCCGTTTCGGTGTCGCGAATGAAATCGGTGATCCTGCGCGCCAGCTTGCTGTCCGGGATCGCGGCCTCTTTGACGATGAGTGACATGGTTCTTTCCTGCATCTGCTACTGGCCGCCAGGATAAAATCCGCATACATCTGTCTGCAATTACTGTAACACGGCAAAAACAGACAAAACCGGATCGAAGCGGACGCGCATGCGAACGAAGCCGAAGACTTTCCAAAGAAGGATCGTGATGCTGGCTCTGCCGGGTGTACAGCTCTTGGACGTTTCCGGGCCGCTCGATGTCTTTGCTGAAGCGAACAGCCAGGCCGGTCGCGACATCTACCGGCTCGTGGTCGCTGCGAGTGAGCCGGGTCCGCTGCGCAGTTCGTCAGGTGCCCGGCTGCTGCCGGATATGGTCATAACCGAGGATGACGGCGAAGCCATCGACACACTGCTGGTGGCCGGGTGTCCGCATGCGGCCGCGATAACGGTGGAGGGTACCGTTGTAGAATGGCTGCGGCGACGCGCGCCACGTGCGCGGCGCTTCGGCTCGGTGTGCAGCGGTGCGTTCTTTCTGGCTGCGGCAGGCCTGCTGAACGGTCGCCGCGCCACCACCCATTGGGCGCTGGCGGGAGAGTTGGCGCAGCGTTTTCCCAATGTAGCGGTCGATGAAGATGCCATCCATGTCAGCGACGGACCAGCGCGCACGGCAGCCGGCGTGACGGCCGGACTCGATCTCGCGCTCGCCCTGGTCGAGGAGGACCTTGGCCATGACATTGCCATGCGTGTGGCAAGCCAGCTGGTGATGTTCTTCAAACGACCTGGCGGCCAGATGCAGTTCAGCCGCAAGGGTGAGGCGGTGCCGACAGGCCGTGCTGCGTTTCAGGAGCTTCAGCGCTGGGTCGCCGCCAATCCGGCTCTCGACCACAGCGTCGCCAGCCTTGCCGGGCGCCTGGGTATCAGCCCGCGCCATTTTGCGCGGCTGTTCCGCAGCGAGGTCGGCATCACGCCGGCGGGCTGGGTCGAGGAGGTGCGTGTCAGCGCGGCTCGGCGGCGGCTGGAGCTCGGCCATGAAGCGCCCAAGCAGGTCGCAGCCCATTGCGGCTTTGCCGACGCCGACACGTTGCGCCGCGCCTTTGCCCGTCATGTCGGCGTGACGCCGGCCGAGTATCGCAAGCGCTTTGCCGTGCTGACCTGATCTAGCCTGCCGGTTCGTAGATGTACGAGCTGTCCTTTGAAGCCACCCGGCCGATCCCTGGCCTGCCGAGATGCGCGCCAGCGATCCACGTTCCCTGGCTTGCTGCCTGCCGCAGGACGTTCAACCGCGTGATGCGCGCGGTCGGCTGGTCGTCGTCATAGCCCCAGCTGATCGTCGGGTCGGCAAACTGCAGTGCCGGAACATGCACGACATCGCCGAAGAACAGGAATTGGTCTTCACCCGTCCTGAGAGCGTAGCCGACATGGCCTGGGGCATGGCCCGGCAGTGCCACCGCCTGCAGTCCGCTCTCCAGTCGATCGCCGTCGCGGACAGGCTTCAACAGAGGCCGAAATGTTGCGAGATGTGTCTTGGCAAGGAAGCCCTTGACGGCGTCTTCGCCAATCAAGATCGCGTCCAGTTTCGGCAAAAGCGCGCGGCCATCCGGCGTCAGCAGGCCGCTGACATGATCTTCATGCGCGTGAGTGGCCGCCATGGTCGTGATCGAAGCCGGATCGATCCCCGCTTCCTCCATCACCGCTCCCAGCTTGCCCATCGTCGGCTCCCAGCTGCCACCGGCGCCGCAATCGATCAGGACGCTCTGCCCATCAGGGCTGACGACGACGAAACAATTGACGGAAAGGCGAACCCGATCCTCAGCCTTCACGGTTGCCGGGAACGGGTTGTCACCCGCATCCCGCAGCAGCGTCGCTTCCATGTCGACATGACCATCCGAGAGCGACCAGATGCGCCACTCGCCCGATGTCATGGCCAGCACGCCGGCACTGTGGGAGACGATCTTCATGCATCACCTGTCGTGGGTTCGGGTGCCTTCGCCTCTACAACATCACGCAAGGGATTTCAGTATGCCAAAGGTTTGCAACGGGTGGCAGCATGCCTGCCTGCATCGTGGCCTCCCTGAAGCGGTCGCCGAAATCTCGCCTTTCTCGAACACATCACTAAGGATTTGACCTAAGTATTTTGTTGCGCTATCACGCTGCCCGACTGCATTCGAAGGGCCAGGACATGACACCGCAAACGCTCGGCGGCTCTCCACGGCAAATGCCCAGTCCGGCCGTCGTGGATCGCATCTTCCGCGCCCTGTCCGATCCGACACGCCGCAGCGTGCTGGAACGGCTTTCCGCACAGCCTGCTTCAGTGAGCGAACTGGCCGCTCCCTACGGCATGGCGCTGCCATCCTTCGTCGAGCACCTGAAGGTGCTGGAAGGCAGTGGGCTGGTGCGCTCCCGAAAGACCGGCCGGGTGCGAACTTACGAACTGGCCGCCGACCAGCTCAGGCTTGCCGAAGACTGGCTCGGACGCCAGCGCAAGCTGTGGGAGCGGCGGCTCGACCGGCTCGACAGCTATCTGCTCAAACTGAAGGAGGAAGGTACCAGATGACATTGCCCAAGATCACGGTCGATCCAAAGCTCGACCTCGTGCTGGAACGTGAGCTCGATGTGCCGGTGGAACTCGTCTGGCGTGCCTGGACGACTGCGGAACATCTGCGCCACTGGTTCGTTCCGAAGCCCTGGACGATCACGGCCTGCGATCTGGATGTGCGTCCTGGCGGCGCGATGAACTTCACCATTCGTTCGCCCGAAGGCCAGGAGTTCCCGAACAGCGGCTGCTATCTCGAGGTGAAGCCGTTCGAGCGCCTGGTCACCACAGACACGCTGCTTGGCGGGTATCGGCCCTCGTCCAATCCATTCTTCACCGCCGTGCTGGATTTCGCCAGAAACGGGGAAGGTACACGCTATCGCGCCATCGCCATCCATGGCGAGGAGGCCAGCCGCCAGAAGCACGAGGAAATGGGCTTCCACGACGGCTGGGGCACGGTGGTGTCGCAGATGGTGGAATACATCAAGTCAGGCCGCGTGGCAGCCTGACGGCGGTACGGACTCGATTTGGAAGCGGGTGGTCCTGCCGCCCGCTTTTCACTGCGGATGAATTGCTGCTTCTATTGCGCAATCGCTGCGCATTTTCGGATCGCCGCCGCGACCAGCGACGGTTCTTCCCAATGCGGATTGTGTCCTGTGCGCGGCAGGTCGATGACCGTTGCTTCTGGCAGGGCCGACACCAGCAGGGCACGGTCGCGTCTGTCGAAGAGCGTATCTTCGACACCGTTGATGAGCACGGTTTCGATGCTGCCGCGCTCGTGCACCCTGGTTGTGAGGTCGACGTGCCGGATCAGGTCCAGCACCGAGCGCCAGCGTGCGGCGGGCATGCCGGATGCCTCCAGCGCGATTTTCTCCAGGAAAGCTTTGGGTACGTCCTCCCGGCAATGATGCCAGTAGTCGAAGAATGGATCCGCCGGGTGGATCGGGTCGCGCAGCGCCTTCAGGCCTGTCGTGACCGGATGCTCGTTTCCGATCCTGGGGCGCAACGAGCAGCCGATGAGAACGAGCGCTCCGAACAGGCCGGGAGCGGCCGCGCACGCCTCGATGGCGACCATCGCGCCAAGCGAGTGGCCGACCAGAACCGGGCGATGCAGACCCTTCGCCGTGACCAGCGCGATCAGGTCCGATGCGAAGCAGCCCAGTCCGTCGGGCTCGGCGCCGAACGAACCGCCATGGTTGCGCAAGTCGGGGATCAGCAGCCGATGCCCGGCCAGGTGCGGCATCAGCAGGGAGAAGCTGCGGCTGGTGTCGGTGAAGCCATGCACCAGGACGACAGCAGGCTCGGTGCCGGCCTGCTCCACGAAGGCCAGCCTGCCGTTCTCCAGCAGAAGCCGGCGTTTGCGATCGACCCAGCCGTCCTGGTCGACAGGGCCGTTCACAGGCCGAGCTTCGCCTTGACCGCTTCCAGTCCCGGCTTGCCGTCGAATGTGGTGACCCCCGCGAGCCATGCCGTCAGTTTTTCGGGGTTCTGCCTGATGGCTTTCAGGCCGGCATCCTGCGGCTGCATGCCGTCATTGATCAGGTAGCCCATGCCCGTATTCTCGAAGTCGATGTCGAAGGCGAGGTTGTTGAGGAACTGCCCGACATTCGGGCATTCGCCGGCATAACCCTTGCGGGTCTGCGTCGACACGGTTGCGGCACCGAAATCCGGACCGTAATATTTGTCGCCGCCGGTGAGGTATCCGAAGTCATACATCGTGTTCATGGGGTGCGGCGCCCATCCCTGGAAGACGATGAATTTCTTCTCCTTGATCCTGTAGCCGACCTCCGAGAGCATCCCGGCCTCGCTGGACTCCACCACCTTCCAGTCCTTCAGGTCGAGCGCCGGGTCGGCGATCGCGTCGAGCATCAACTGGTTGGAACCGGGCTCGATGCCATACATCTGATGCTCGAACCTGTCGGCGAACTTGCTCAAATCCTTGAAGTCCTTGACGCCAGCCTCCCAGACATAGCTGGGCACGGCAAAGGTGTATTTGGCGCCGGTCAGGTTGACGCGCACGGTATCGATCGAACCGTCTTTCTTGTACGGATCGAAATAGCTGACCATGGCCGGGTTCCAGTAACCCAGGAAGACATCGAGGTCGTTGTTCTTCATGCCTTCGTAGATGACGTTGATCCCGATGATGTCGCTCTTCGGCGTATAGCCGAGTGCGTCGAGGATCACGTTGGCCACCCCGGTGGTGAACGCCAGGTCGTTCCACCCCGGCTCCGCCATGCGTACCGTGCGGCAGGAATCCGCATCACCGGCAATGGCAATTCCCGTTGAAAACGTCAGGGCAAACAACGAAACGACACTCTTGAATCCGTGCATGGCAATCTCCCTTTGACCGTCTGGTATATTTATTGTCCCATAGGTCAATTCTTGATCTGATGGGGCGACGCTGTCAATATGCCTGCGGAATCGGGAGTGGCTTTTGAAACTCACACGCATCAGCGATATCCGCCGCAGGGAACTGCGGCAGGCCGCCTTTGCGGTCCTGCAGAAAGAAGGTGCCGCCGGGACGACCCTGGAGAAGGTCGCCGCGCAGGCCGGGGCATCCAAGGGCATCGTGCTGCACTATTTCCGCAGCAAGCAGGAGTTGTTCGAGCACGCGATGCGCGAAGCAAACGCCGTGTTGCGCGATGCCGTCATCGGCAGGCTGCAGCGGGCGCGCACGCCGGCGGAAAGACTGGATGCGGTGATAGAGGGCAATTTTGAGCCGCACCTCTTCCAGCCGTCCGTCTGCCACGCATGGCTTTCATTGTGCGCCGAGGTTCCGCGGGATGAAAACCTGGCCCGCATCCAGACCGTACTTCACGCCCGCATGCGATCGAACCTGATGTCGGCGTTGCGGCAGCTTGCACCCGCCGTTCTGGCCGAAGAAGTCGCCCTCGGCGTCACCGCCCTGATCGATGGCCTCTGGCTCCGACTGGGGCTGCAGCCCGGCAGCATCTCTCGCGAGCAGGCCGTTGCGCAGGTCAGGGATTTCGTTGCCGCGCGGCTGAAACCTTGAAGCGTTTCCGAACCCTTTTCTTCTATGCGGTTCCGATCGGAAAACAGCTACGCACTTTTCCTCGAATTGTTTTAGGCCCTGTGCCGCCGGTTGATGCTCGACGGACGCCCGGCGATGTTGAGTGCCATGTCCCGTTTCGGCCGTTCGGCCACCACCTTGCCCCTGGCGATCACACACAGCCGATCGGCGCGCAGCCGCAGGGCCTCGATCGGGTTGCCGGCATCCAGCATCACCATCGAGGCCGTCTTGCCGACTTCGATGCCGAGGTGATCCAGTCCCATGATCGCGGCATTGACGTTGGTGACCATGTCGAAGCAGCGCGCCATGTCGGCGGGGCTCGACATCTGCGCCACATGCAGGCCCATGAAGGCGACGTCCAGCATGTCGGCGGTGCCCAGCGAATACCACGGGTCGAGCACGCAGTCCTGACCCCAGCCGACGCGGATGCCGGCCTTCAGCATCTCCGGCACGCGCGTCATGCCGCGGCGCTTCGGATAGCTGTCGTGGCGGCCCTGCAGCATGATGTTGATCAGCGGGTTGGGGATCGCCGACACCTGCGCTTCCGCGATCAGCGGGATCAGCTTCGAGACGTAGTAGTTGTCCATCGAATGCATCGAGGTCAGATGCGAACCGGCGACGCGTCCCTGCAGGCCCAGCCGCTGCGTCTCGTAGGCAAGCTGTTCGATATGGCGCGACAGCGGATCGTCGGTTTCATCGCAATGGATATCGACCATCAGCCCACGCTGGGCGGCGATCTCGCACAGCTCCGTCAGCGAGCGGCGGCCGTCTTCCATCGTGCGCTCGAAATGCGGAATGCCGCCGACGATATCGGCGCCGAGGTCGAGCGCGCGGATGGTGTTTTCGCGCGCGTTCGGCGAGCGGTAGAGTCCGTCCTGCGGGAAGGCGACCAGCTGCAGGTCGATATAGGGCGCGACCTCCTTCTTCACCTCGAGCAGCGCCTCGACTGCCAGCAGGCGATCGTCGCAGGTGTCGACATGCGTGCGGATGGCAAGCAGGCCCATCGACACCGCCCAGTCGCAATAGGCGAGCGCGCGTTGCTTGACCGCCTCATGCGTCAAAAGCGGCTTCAGCTCGCCCCACAGCGAGATGCCTTCGAGAAGCGTGCCTGAGGCATTGATGCGCGGAATGCCGTAGGACAGCGTCGCGTCCATGTGGAAATGCGGGTCGACGAAAGGCGCCGACACCAGGTTGCCTGTCGCATCGATGATGCGGCCGGCCTCGGCCTCGATCTTCGGTGCGATGGCCGCGATCCTGTCGCCCTTGATGGCGATGTCCGCGATGCTGCCGTCGGCCAGCGTTGCCGTCTTGACGATCAGGTCGAAATTCATCGCTCGCCTTTCTGGTAGGGCACCATGAGGGCCTTTGGATAGGTCGCCCGCCTTGCAACCACAATGAGGGCAAGGATCGAAAGCGCATAGGGCAGCATCAGGAACACCTGGTAGGGCACCACGCCGCCGGAGAGCTGCTGCAGCCGGATCTGGTAGGCGTCGAAGGCGGCGAACAGGATCGCGCCGAGCAGCGCCTTGCCGGGCCGCCAGGAGCCAAACACCACCAGCGCGATGCAGACCCAGCCGCGCCCGTTGATCATGTTGAAGAAGAACGAGTTGAAGGCCGACATGGTCAGGAACGCGCCGCCGATCGCCATCAGCGCACTGCCGGCCATCACCGCGCCCATGCGCACCGCGGTCACCGAGATGCCCTGCGCCTCGACGGCGCCCGGGTTTTCGCCGACCGCGCGCACGGCAAGGCCAAGCGGCGTGCGGTACAGAACCCAGGCCACGACGATGACCAGGATGAAGGCGAGATAGGTCAGCGGCGTCTGCGTGAACAGCGCCTCGCCGACCACCGGCAGTTTCGACAGGCCGGGCACGGCCCAGGGCTGGAACGGCTCGATCTTCGGCGGTGACGTCACCTCGGGCAGCGCCAGCCGGTAGACATAATAGGTCAGGCTGGTCGCCAGCAGCGTCACGCCGATGCCGACGACATGCTGCGACAGGCCGAGCGGCACGGTGAGCAGCGAGTGCAGCACGCCGAAGGCCATGCCGACCAGTGCCGCGACCAGCACGCCGGTCCACAAATCGCCGCCCATATAGACGGTGAACCAGCCGGCGAAGGCGCCGGCGGTCATGATGCCCTCGATGCCGAGATTGAGCACGCCGGCGCGCTCGCAGATCAGCTCGCCCATGGTGGCGAAGATCAGCGGTGAGGCGATGCGGATCGCGGCGACCCAGAAGCTGGCGGTGAAGAGGATCTCGACAGCGTCCATCATTTCCACTTCACCCGGTATCGCGACAGCATGATTGCGGTGACCATGGTCAGCAGCGAGGTCGCCACCATGACGTCGGCGATGTAGCTCGGCACGCCGGCACTGCGGCTCATGGCGGCCGCACCGACGAAGATGCCGGCAACGAAGATGGCGGAGAAGACTACGCCGATCGGGTTCAGCATGGCGAGCATGGCAACGACGATACCGGTGTAGCCGAAGCCCGGCGACAGATCGAGCGTCAGGCTGCCCTTGAGCCCGGCCACCTCGGAGAAGCCGCCGAGCGCTGCGATGCCGCCCGAAAGCAGCGCCGTCTTCATCAGCACCCCGTTGACCGGCATGCCGAGGAAGCGCGCCGCCTCGGCATTGTGGCCGACGGCGCGCATCTCGTAGCCGAGCACGGTCTTCTTCATCACGAACCACAGGCCGACCGCCAGCGCGACGGCGATGACGAAACCATAATGCAGGCGCTTGCCGGTGATGACGCGCGGCAGCTGCGCCTCGGCGATGATCTTGGGCGACTGCGGCCAGCCGAGCGCCATCGGGTCCTTCAGCACGCCTTCCAGCAGCATCGAGACGAACAAAAGCACGATGAAGTTGAGCAGCAGCGTCGTCACCACCTCGTCGACGCCGAAGCGCAGCTTCAGCCAGGCCGGCCCGGCCAGCAGCAGCGCGCCGCCGACGAGTGCCGCCAGCATCACCAGCGGCACCAGGATGATCGCCGGCAGCGGCAGTGCGCCGGTGCCCAGCACCACGGTGATGATGGCGCCCATGTAGAGCTGCGCCTCCGCGCCGATGTTCCACAGCCTGGCGCGGAAGGCGACGGCCACGGCAAGGCCGGTGAAGATCAGCGGCGTGGCGCGGGTCAGCGTTTCGAGGATGGCGAACTGCGAACCGGCGGCACCCTTCAGCACCAGCCGGAACACCGAGAACGGATTGGCGCCGGCAAGCATCACCAGCACGCCGGCAATGACGAAGGTCACGGCGATCGCCGCAGCCGGATACAGGATCGACATCGCCAGCGACGGCGCCGGTTTCGGTTCAAGCCGCATGGTGGTGTCCGTGACGGAGTGAGGGACGACCAGTCATGTGCATGGTCTTCGACGTTCCGGAATGGATCCCCGACACTCGCCGCTCCCTGCGGTCGCTTGCGAGGTCGAGGATGACGGGCTTCATTTTCTGCCAACGCCAAGTGTTGACGTCGGCGCCACCTACAATGCTTGAGCCGAACTCGACGCCGCCGCTAGCGCTTACGTTGGAGAATGGTGGGGCCGTCATATGCCATCTGCCGGCCTCGGCGTCGGAGATTGGCCGGAGCGCCCCATGCCACCCGTCATCCTCGACCGCGTGAGGGAGCGAAGCGACCGGAGCGTGTCGGGGATCCATTCCGGAACATAGGAGAATTTCCCCGGCCTCGACGAGAGGAACAGCACCGAACCAATGCCAGCCACCACCCATCACGCCGCCTCGTGCCCGGCCATCATGGCGCCGATCTGGCTGATGGTGAGTTCGCCGCGCGCCGAGGGTTTCGACAGCCGCCCTTCCGAGATCACGACGATGCGGTCGGACAGGGCCAGCAGTTCTTCGAGGTCCTCCGAAATCAGCAGCACCGCGGCACCCCTTGCACGCGCTTCGAGCAGGCGGGAATGCACATAGGCGACGGCGCCGACATCGAGCCCGCGCGAGGGCTGGTTGGCCAGGATCACGGACGGGTTGGGGTCGAGCGCGCGGCCGAGGATCAGCTTCTGCATGTTGCCGCCGGACAGCAGCCGGATGCGTGCCTCGGGCGAGGGGCACTTCACCTCGTAGTCATCGATGATCGACTGCGCGAAGGCGCGCGCGGCCGCCCAGTCGACAAGTCCGCTACGGCTGAAGCGGCGGTCGCGATAGCGCTCGGCGATGACGTTCTCGCTGACGCTCATGTCGGCGATGGCGCCCTGCCGGTGCCGGTCCTCCGGCACGCGGGCGATGCCTGCGTTCAATGCCGCCAGCGGCGACCACGCCGTCACCGCGGCGCCGTTGACCTGCACCGTGCCCGATACCGGCGCTTCCATGCCGGCAAGCAGCCCGGCGAGTGCGGCCTGGCCGTTGCCGGAGACGCCGGCGACACCGGTGATCTCGCCGCCATGCAGCGCGAGCATGATCTCCTGCAGCGCCGTGCCATGCGCGCGGCGTGCGGTCGAAACATTGTTCAGCTCATAGAGCAACGCCCCGCGCTCGACCTTGGCCACGACGGGCGGCGCGACTTCACGCCCTACCATCAGGGCGGCCAGTTCGTGGCGGTTGGTTTCGCTTGTGCGGCGTTCGCCCGACAGCTTGCCGGCGCGCAGCACCAGCACGCGATCGCTCGCCATCATCACCTCGTTGAGCTTGTGCGAGATGAAGATCACCGACAGGCCCTTGGCGACCAGCAGTTTCAGGGTCTTGAACAGCGCCTCGGTTTCGGTCGGCGTCAGCACCGCCGTCGGCTCGTCGAGGATCAGCACCCGCGCGTCGCGGTAGAGCGCCTTGAGGATTTCGACGCGCTGGCGTTCGCCGACCGAAAGGTCCGCCACCAGCGCATCCGCCTTGACGGCCAGTCCGAAATCCCGCGCCAGCTGGTCGATCTTGGCACGTGCCGCCGAACGATCCAGCTTCAGTCGGAACAGCGGCTGCGTGCCGAGCGCGATGTTGTCGATCACGCTCATATTGTCGGCCAGCGTGAAATGCTGGTGCACCATGCCGACGCCGGCAGCCAGCGCCGCCTTCGGGTCTCCCGCCGGCAACAGCTTGCCGAACACCTCGACGCTGCCCTCGTCGGCCACATAGTGACCGAACAGGATGTTCATCAGCGTCGTCTTGCCGGCGCCGTTCTCGCCGAGCAGGGCGATGACCTCGCCTTGGCCGAGCTCGAACGAGATGCCGTCGTTCGCGGTCAGCGCACCGAAACGCTTGGTGATGCCCGCAAGACGGAGAGCCGGGGGAGGCGGCGACGGCGCGTTCATAACCTGCCGCTTAGCTCGACTTCGGCTCCTTGTCGTCGATCTCGATCGTCAGGCTGCCGTCCTTGATCGCCTTTTCCTTTTCAGCGACCTTGGCCATCACTTCGGCCGGCACCTTGCCGTCGAACGAGCCGAGCGGTGCCAGCGAGCAGCCGCCGTTCTTCATGAAGGAATAGACGCCGTAGTCCTCGGCCTTGAAGGCGCCGGCCTTCACTTGTGCGATGGCGTGGTCAAGGGTCGGCTCGAAATGCCAGAGCGCCGAAGCCACCACCGTGTCGGGATAGTCCTTCTGCGTATCGATGACGTTGCCGACCGCCAGCACCTTGCGCTCCTTGGCGGCGTCCGAAACGCCGAAGCGTTCGGCGTAGAGCAGGTCTGCGCCGGCATCGATCTGCGCGAAGGCGGTTTCCTTGGCCTTGGGCGGGTCGAACCACGAGCCGATGAAGGCGATCTGGAACTTGGTGTCCGGAGCGCTTTCCTTCACGCCGGCGATGAAGGCGTTCATCAGCCGGTTCACTTCCGGGATCGGATAGCCGCCGACCATGCCGATGTTCTTCGACTTGGTCATCGCGCCGGCGATCAGCCCGGTCAGGTAGGAGGC
Source organism: Mesorhizobium sp. (assembly GCA_035944705.1). GTDB lineage: Bacteria > Pseudomonadota > Alphaproteobacteria > Rhizobiales > Rhizobiaceae > Mesorhizobium. Next base: position 386,637 of record DASZAX010000008.1, read on the forward strand.
GTCCTGGATGTAGTTGTCGAAGGTCGCGAAATTCGGCGCTTTCGCCGCATCGGGCTTGAAGCTGGAGCCGGCGAGGAAGGCGACGTCCGGATAGTCGGCAGCGACCGCGCGCGCCGCGTCCTCGACGCCGAAGACCTCGCCCAGGATCAGCTTGTGGCCGGCCTCGCAATATTCGCGCAGCACGCGCTCATAGTCGGTGTTGGCGGTGTTTTCCGAGAAGACATATTCAATGTCGCCGCGTTCCTTGGCGGCATTGGCCGCCTTGTGGATGCGGCTCACCCATTGCTGCTCGACCGGCACCGTATAGACGGCGGCGACCTTGATCGGGTCGGCGGCGAAAGCACGGCCGGCGAAGCCGCCGGTCATGGCGAGTGCGGCGCCGGCACCGACACCTTTGAGGACAATGCGGCGGGATGGTATGAAGGAGCTGGAAGTCGACATGTTGCTTGGTTCCCCTGGCTGGCTTTTTTATCTTTTGGTCAAAACTACCAAGAGACTCGCGCGAGCACAATGTGCCGTGGCGATGACACAGGATGCCGGGCGAGGCAATTTCCCGACGGCGGAACCCCACAGAAAGCTGAGCGTCGCGCCCTCACGATTTTAGGTCGGCCCCCAGCCGTTCCACGGGAGCTCGATCCCGCTATCGGGCGTGTATCGTCCTGACCACATCGATGAAGGCGCGCAGCTTCGGCTGGCTCTGCATCGCCGTCGGGAAATAGAGGAAGATACCGTCGTCCTTGCCGATCTGGTCGGCAAACAGCAGTTGCAGTTCGCCGCGTTCGACCTCTTCCTGGACCTCCGGTTCCTGGACATAGCCAAGCCCGATCCCGGCTTTCACAAGACGGACGAGCGCCAGCCGGTCGTCGACGATCACCTGTTGGGGCATCTTCACACGGATCGTTCTTCCACGGCGCTCGAACTCCCAGATGTGAAGCGTCCGCGAGGCCTGGAACCGGAACAGGATGGCCTTGTGTTGCGACAGGTCCTCGAGTCGTTTCGGCGTTCCCGAACGGGCGAGGTAGTCGGGGCTCGCGGCGATAGCCCATCTGTTGCCCGGCGTCAGCCGTACCGCGATCATGTCCTTGTCGATGGCCTCGCCCAGGCGGATGCCGGCGTCGTAGCCATCGGCGACAAGGTCGACGAGCGCATCGTTCAGCGATATGTCGAGCACCACCCTTGGATACAGTTCCTGAAATCGCTCGATGATCGGCAGGACCGGATAGCGCATGGCGCTTCGCGGGATGGTGAGGCGCAGCGTGCCTGCCGGCACGGACTGGGCCGTGCTCAGTGTGGCCAGCGCATCACTGATCTCGTTGGCCGCGCGGTCGAGGCGCTGGAACAGCTCCGCGCCGGCATCGGTCAGCCGCACATGCCGGGTCGTGCGCTGGAATAGCTTGGTCTGGTAGCGTGTCTCAAGCGCCCGGATAGCCTTGCTCATCGCAGTCGGGCTGATATCGAGCGCCTCGGCGGCGGCGGTGAAGCTGCCATGGCGTGCGACTGCCAGGAAATGCGGCAGCCCGTCAAAGAGGTCGCGATTCATGGGTTGAGCCGATCCGGGCATCGTTGGCATATCATTGCGGCAGCCTACGACTATGAACCTCAAGTTCAAGACCCTTCCCGTTTTCGGCAGATTATCTCCATAATCAGAATTGCTACATGCCACTTCATCGCAGGCCTCAATCCCTGGGCCGCAAAGCAAGGGCCTGCCGCATGCGGTGGGCGAAGGAGTGAGCATGTCGCAGACTGTTTTCATCACGGGCGCGTCGACCGGCATCGGCCGGGAAACCGCCAAACTGTTCCAGGCTCGTGGCTGGAACGTCATCGCCACGATGCGGACGCCGGAAAACGAGGCCGAGCTCAGCAAGCTCGACAAGGTTCGCGTCCTGCGCCTCGACGTCACGGATGAAGCGAGCATCGGCGATGCCGTCGCCGAGGGCATCAGCGCGTTCGGCGCGATCGATGTCCTGATCAACAATGCGGGCTTCGGTGCCTATGGCCCGCTGGAGGCGACATCGCCCGAAACCATCCGCAGGCAGTTCGACACCAATGTCGTCGGCCTGTTGGCTGTCACCAGGGCGGTGCTTCCGCATATGCGCCGTCGCGGTCAGGGCACGATCGTCAACATCAGTTCGATGGGTGGCCGCGTCGCGTTCCCGCTGGGCTCGCTCTATCACGGCAGCAAGTTCGCGGTGGAGGGTCTCTCCGAGGCGCTCGCTTATGAGCTCGGCGCCATCGGCGTGCGGGTGAAACTCGTCGAGCCCGGCATGACCAAGTCCGATTTCGGCAGTCGCTCGCTGGTCTTCAGCGCCGACGAGTCGATGCCAGAATATGCCGCACTGGTGAAGGGCACGGTGGAGGCCTTTGCCACTCTTCCGGCGGCGGAGACATCGGACGTCGCCGAGGCGATCTTCGCGGCTGCGACAGATGGCAAGGACCGCCTGCGCTACCCGACCGGTGACGACACCAACATGTTCATCGACATGCGCCGCCAGCAGGATGACGAGGCCTTCACGCAGTCGTTGAAGCGCATGTTCAACATGTGATGTGTTGGTCCGAGGCTCTTGCCTGCAAGTGTCGTCACGCGGTCGATCCCGCGCGGCGGAAGCTGGATGGCGTCATGCCGGCCAGCCTGCGGAAGGATTTGTTGAAGGCGCTCAGCGAGCCGAAGCCGCTCTCCATGGCGATGTGGAGGACGTTGGCGTCCTCCCGCATCAGCATCGCCTGCGCATAGCTGAGGCGCAGCAGGTTGAGATACTCGTTGAGCGTCATGCCGGTGGAACGCCGGAAGACGCTCATGGCATATTTCGGATGGATGGCGAACTCGGCGGCGATGTCGGCGATGCTGATGTCGTCGCGGAAATTGTCGGCGATGAAGGAGCAGATGCGCAGCGCCAGCGGCAGTGCGCGCTGGTCGAACTCGTCGACCGTGTTTGCAGCGGCTACGCCGGGCAACAGTTCATAGGGCTCGAAACGCATGCGTTCGATCCGTAAGAGCAGCTCGTTCACGGCATGCGCGGCCTTTGCGGCATCGCCGGAGCGGGCATAGAGGTTCCAGCGCTCGAAATTGCAACTGTCGGCCGGGTCCGTCGCACGCAGGATCAGCACATGGCCCGCCATCAGGTGCCGCTGGATGCCGGTGGGCAGGTTCAGCCTGAAGAAATGCACCAGCGGCAGATGGGCGCCGGCGTAGATCGTGTCGTCGCTGCGCCAGTCCATCTGATGCGGGATGCCGCCCCAGAAAAGGCAGAGGTCGCCCTTCGTCAGCACCACTTCGCGGTCGGCCATCAGGTAGTGGACCTTGCCTTGCACGATAAAGTTCACCTCGACCTGGGCGTGCCAATGCGGCCCCTCCATGACCGCGGGATGCGTGTGAAACATCTGCAACTGCATGGGGGAGGCTTCAACCGTGCTTGCGCCGGTACGCCAGTAAGAACCGCCTGCACCCTTGCCGTCCACCAAGCCGAGAGCTCCTGTTTCTGCAAGCGAAGAACCGCGTCCAGTGTAGCGTGGTCCTTTCCAAGCGCAAATGGAAGGCTGCAGGTGCAGGCAGGATGCAGCCTGGGCTGCCCGCGACCTTACCATTCGGCAAATTCATGTTCCGTTTGCGGGAGACCGGCCCGTTCCATCCGCTAATCTCGGTCTGCTCCGGGAGAGAGCAATCGAAATGGGAGGAACAGGATGCGTAACACACTCGTGTGCGCGGCGATGGCGCTCGCGCTCGGCCAGGGCCCGGCGCTCGCCCAGTCCGGCGAGATCACGATCTGGAGCTGGAACATCGCCGCCTCATCGCTGAAGGAGACGATCGCCGGCTTCAACAAGCAGCACCCCGACATAAAGGTGACTGTGCAGGACCTCGGCAATCAGCAGGTCTTCGACAAGACCCTGGCCGGCTGCGCCGCAGGCGGCGCCGGGCTGCCCGACATCATCACGGTCGAAAACCAGGAAGCCGAGATATTCTGGAACCAGTTTCCCGACTGCTTCGCCGACCTGAAGACGCTCGGTTACACCGATGCCACGGCCCAGCTTTTCCCGGAGTTCAAGCGCGTCGAACTGGAGGCGAACGGCAAGGTCTATGCCATGCCCTGGGATTCCGGTCCGGTTACGGTGTTCTACCGCCGCGACTTCTATGAGAAGGCGGGCGTCGATCCCGCGTCCATCAAGACCTGGGACGATTTCATCGCCGCCGGCAAGAAGATCATGCAGGCCAATCCCGGTGTCATCATGACCGAGGCCGACCTCAACGGTGACGACGAATTCTTCCGCATGATCTCGAACGAACAGGGCTGCGGTTACTTCTCGCCGGACGGCTCCGCCATCACCGTCAACCAGCCCGGCTGTGTCACCGCGCTGGAAACGGTGAAGAAGATGAAGGCCGACAATCTCGTCAGCGCCGCCAACTGGGACGAGAAGATCCAGGCCACCAAGGCCGGCAAGGTCGCCACGCACATCTTCGGCGGCTGGTATGAGGGCACGATCCGCTCCAATGCCAAGGAACTCGCCGGCAAATGGGGTGTCTATGCGTTGCCCAGCGCAACCGCGGATGGTCCGCATGCGGCCAATCTGGGCGGGTCGTCGCTGGCGATCACCGAGGCCTCGAAGAACAAGGAAGCCGCCTACGCCTTCACCAGCTACGCGCTGGGTACGGTCGAAGGCCAGGTCACCATGCTCAAGGCCTATGGGCTGGTACCGTCGCTGCTGTCCGCGCTCGACGATCCGTTCGTGCAATCAGGCCAGTCTTACTGGAGCGACCAGAAGATATGGGTCGACGTGCTGTCGACCCTGCCCAAGATCAAACCAAGCCGCGGCACGACCTACTTCACCGACGCCAACAAGATCCTCACCGCCACGCAGCTGAAATACATCGAAGGCGGTTATCCGGATGCCAAGGCAGCGCTCGACGATGCTGCCAGCCAGATCGAGTTGGCGACGGGTCTGCCCCTGTCCCAGTAACCTCCCCAGGGACACCGGCGGCGGGGACTAGAGCGTCTATTCCGACCGCAATGGACGCTCTAGTCCCGATTTTCGGGCCGATATGCCGTCCTGTCGCCGGTGTCTCATGCCCAGAGCGTTTCCGTTTAACGGAAGCGCGGAAACGCTCTAAGTATTTGTTTTAACGCAATTCTGGACGGAAAACCGCTGCGCACTTTTCCTGGAATTGCTCTCGTGGAGTTGGAATGCGGCCCCGCACCCTCACAGCATACGGTTTCCTGACGCCTTATCTGCTGATCTTCCTCGCCTTCTGGGTTTGGCCGATCATCAGCTCGTTCTGGATGTCGTTCCTCAACACGCGCCGCCTGCCGTGGACATTCGCGCCGCAGGCCAATTGGGGCCGCCTGCTGGTCGATCCGGCCTTCGCCAACGCGCTGAAGAACACGCTGATCATCCTCGTCGTGCAGGTGCCGGTCATGATCACGCTGGCGACGGTGCTGGCCGTGCTGCTGCACTCGCCTCTGCTCAAGGCGCGCGGGCTTTTCCGCTTTGCCTTCTTCGCACCCGTCGTGGTCGGCGAGGTCGCCTATGCCGCCGTCTTCCGGCTGATGTTCAACTATGAATTCGGCATCATCAACAAGCTGCTCGCCCTGATCGGCGTCGCGCCGATCTCCTGGACCTCGAACCCGACCGCGGCCATGGCGCTGATCATCATCGCCGTCACCTGGCGCTGGGCCGGTTACAACGCCATCCTGATCCTGGCTGGGCTGCAGTCCATCCCGCAGGACCTCTACGAGGCCGCCACCCTCGACAAGGTCTCGAAGACGCGCCAGTTCCTGTTCATCACCGTGCCACTGCTGCGGCCCATCATCCTGTTCTGCATCGTGCTGTCGATCATCGGCACCATGCAGCTGTTCACCGAGCCGTTCCTCATCACCAACCGTGGCGGTCCTGGCGGCGCCACCGAAACGCTTGGCATGCTGCTCTACCGGCAGGGCTTCCTGTCGTTCAACTTCGGCTATGCCTCAAGCATCGCCTACACCATCGCAGCAATCGCCATGGCGCTTTCACTGCTCAACATGTGGGCCGGAAAGGAGCGCCGCTGATGCCGTCTTTCACCGCCCGGATGGGGCGCGCCATCACCCTCCATGCCGTGCTTCTGCCGCTGGCGCTGATCTGGCTTTTCCCGCTGTGGACCATGGTCGTCTTCGCCACGCTGCCCGATGACGGCATCTTCGGCTCGACCATACAATTGCTGCCGTCGACGGCCTTCGCCGACAACTTCGCCAACCTGCAGCACGACACGGATTTCATCCGCGCCATGGGGATCTCGATCGTCGTGGCGACCATCTACACGCTGCTGTCGGTGGCGCTCACCGCGATGGCCGGCTGGGCGCTGGCCCGCTATCGCTTCGTAGGCCGCACGGCAGTGATCGGCATCATCTTCGGCACGATCACCTTGCCCTATTTCGTCGTCGTCATCCCGCAGTTCATCATGGTGGCGCGCGACTTCAACATGGCCAACAGCTGGTTCGCGCTGATCGTCCCGCCGCTGTTCAATTCGCTCGGCGTGCTGTTCATGCGCCAGTCCTTCACCATGCTGCCGGAAGAGGTGTTCGACGCGGCGCGTGTCGAGGGCATCAGCGAATGGCGTACCTTCTTCCACATCGCGCTGCCGATGACGCGGCCGACGCTTGCCGCGCTGTCGATCATCCTCTTCCTGCACAGCTGGAACAACTATCTGTGGCCGCTGCTGGTCAACAGCCGGCCGGACATGATGACCGCGCCGGTGGCGCTGGGCAGCCTGATCGGCCTCACCAAAGTGTCCTGGGGCGGCATCATGGTTGGCGCTGTGGTGCTGACCGCGCCGATGCTCGTCCTGTTCGTCGCCCTGCAACGCCATTTCATCGCCGGAATTTCGGCGGGTGCGGTCAAGTGACCGTTCCGGCCCGCTGCCAATCGAGGAGACCATCATGAACACGCCGAACAAGATCCGCTGGGGCATCATCGGCCCGGGCAACATCGCCAGGGCCTTTGCCGGAGGGGTTACGCATTCGCGCAGCGGCGAGCTGGCTGCCATCGCCACGCGCGATCCCGGCAAGCCCGGCCTCGCCGAAGCCTTTCCCGGCGCCCGGATACTTGAGGGGTACGATGCGCTGCTCGAGGATGCGGCCGTCGATGCCGTCTACATCGCCACGCCGCATCCCGGCCACGCCGAATGGGCGATCAAGGCGCTCGAGGCCGGCAAGCATGTTCTGGTCGAGAAGCCGGTGGCACTGACCGCCTTCGAGGCGGATGCCATCATGCATGCCGCCCGCAAGGCCGGCCGCTTCCTCGGCGAAGCCTATATGTACCGCCTGCATCCGCAAACGAAGAAGCTGGTCGAGTTGATCAGCGCCGGCGCCATCGGCGAGGTGCGGCTGATCCGCTCCAGCTTCGGTTATGCGATGCCTGCGGTGATGCCCGAACATCGCCTTTTCGCCAACGACCTTGCCGGTGGCGGCATTCTCGATGTCGGCGGCTATCCGGTTTCCATGGCTCGCCTGATTGCCGGCGCGGCTGCAGGCAAGCCGTTCCTCGATCCCGAAAGCGTCACCGGTGCCGGCCATCTCGGCGTTACCGGTGTCGACGAATGGGCTTCGGCGCTGCTCAAATTCGGCAACGGCATCGTCGCCGAGGTTTCCTGTTCCATACTGCTCGCCCAGGACAATGTGCTGCGCATCTTCGGCACGAAGGGGCACATCGAGGTCGCCGATTTCTGGTTCGCCTCCGGCAAGCAGGGCGGCACCGGCCACATCGATGTGGTCACCGCCGACGGCCGGCAGGCGATCGAGGTCCGCGAGGAGGGCTGGCTCTATTCCTTCGAGATCGATGCGGCCGGTGACGCGATCCTGGCCGGAAGGCAGGAATTCGCCTGGCCGGGCATGGGCTGGACCGACAGCCTGGGCAATCTGCGCGTGATGGACAGATGGCGCGCCGCAATAGGCCTCGAATATGGCATCGAGAAAGCGGATGGGCGCCCGAAGACGATTTCAGGACGCAAGCTCGCCCGCAGTGGCACGCGCATCCCGAAGCGCCAGATCCCGGGTGTCGCCAAGCCGGCTTCGGTGCTGGCCTTGGGCTTCGAGGATTTCCGCAGCTTCTCCTCCGGTGCGATCCTGCTCGATGCCTTCTTCGAGGCCGGCGGCAACCTCTTCGACACCGCCTTCGTCTATGGTGGCGGCTATACCGAGAGACTGTTTGGCGAATGGCAGCGCAATCGCGGCACGCGAGCGGAATCCGTCGTCATCGGCAAGGGCGCCCACACGCCATTCTGCACGCCCGACGCGATCGGTAGGCAGCTGATGGTATCGCTCGACCGGCTGCAGACGGATCATGTCGACGTCTATTTCATGCACCGCGACAATCCCGATGTGCCGGTCGGCGAATTCGTCGATGCGATGGATGCCGAAGTGCGGGCGGGCCGCATCCGTGGCCCGTTCGGCGGCTCCAACTGGACGCGCGAGCGCATGGCGGCGGCAATCGACTATGCCGAAAGGAACGGCAGGCAGGCTCCCGGTGCACTGTCCAACAATTTCTCGCTAGCCGAGATGCTGGTGCCGATCTGGGACGGCTGCATCGCTTCTTCCGATGCCGGCTGGAGACATTGGCTGACCGAGCGGCAGATGCCGAATTTCGCCTGGTCGAGCCAGGGGCGCGGCTTCTTCACCGAGCGTGCCGGCCGCAACAAGTTGGACAGCGAGGAACTGGTACGGGTCTGGTATTCCGAGGACAATTTCGCCCGCCGCGACAGGGCGATCGAACTGGCCGGCCGCCTCGGCAAGAGCCCGATCCACGTCGCGCTGGCCTATGTGCTTGCACAGCATTTCCCTTCGGTTCCGCTGATCGGACCGAGGACGCTGGGCGAGCTGGACGACAGTCTGCAGGCGCTCGACATCACGCTGTCGGCGGCGGATCTCGACTGGCTGGTCAACGGGCCGGCACCGCAGCGCAAGGCCGGATGAATGAAGCGGTCTTGCGTCTGGAATTGCATCGAAACAGGGAGAGCCATGATTTGAGCGCGATCGAGCTGAAAGCGGTCAGGAAGTCCTTCGGCGTGGTCGACGTCATCAACGGTGTCGATCTTGCCATTACGGCGGGGGAGTTCTGTGTTTTCGTCGGCCCGTCCGGCTGCGGCAAGTCGACCTTGCTGCGCATGATCGCCGGGCTGGAGGACGTCACCTCCGGCGATGTGCTGATCGACGGCAGGCTGGTCAATGCGATCGAACCCGGTGATCGCGAGCTCGCCATGGTCTTCCAGTCCTACGCGCTCTACCCGCACATGACCGTCGAGCGGAATATGGGCTTCGGCCTCAGCATGAACGGCATGGCCAAGGCGGAAGTCGACAAACGCGTCGCCGAGGCCGCGGCCGCGCTGCAACTGCAGTCTTTGCTGAAGCGCAAGCCTGCGCAGCTCTCCGGCGGGCAGCGGCAGCGCGTTGCCATCGGGCGCGCCATCGTGCGGCACCCCAAGGCCTTTCTGTTCGACGAGCCGCTGTCCAATCTCGACGCCGAACTCAGGGTGCAGATGCGCGTCGAAATCACGAAGCTGCACCGGCAGCTCGGCGCCACCATGATCTATGTCACGCATGACCAGGTCGAGGCGATGACCATGGCCGACCGGATCGTCGTGCTGCGCCGTGGCGTCATCGAACAGCAGGGTCGCCCGATCGACCTCTACCGCGATCCCGACAATGCGTTCGTCGCCGGCTTCATCGGGTCGCCGAAGATGAATTTCTTCAAGGGCATCTTGCGCGCCGACGGCACGGTCGAGCTGGCGGAAACGGTATTCACACCCGCCCTGTCTTCCGGGCCGGGGAGCGACAGGGAGGTTACGATCGGCTTGCGGCCGGAGCATTTCGAGGTCGGGCGCGAGGCTGCCGGCACTTTGATGATGGACGTCGATCTGATCGAAAACCTGGGTGGCAACTCGATCTGGCATGGCCGGTTGTCCAGCGGCGAAAAACTCCTGGTCGAACGCCGCGGCTATCACGACCAGGGCCTCGGGTCTTCCGCGCAGGTTTCGTTTCGACCGGACGATGCGCTGATCTTCGATCAGGACGGCAAGCGGCTGCGCTGACGTTGGAGCGCTGTGCGTTCATCCGCAGGCGCAACGCCCGGCTTTTTGATCGCGCATCATTCTGAAAATCAGTCCGGGCCGCTGCGTGCAATTCGGATCGGTGTCTGGACTTCGACCGTCGCACGGCCTACCTTGAAGCACTCGCGAGCCTGACATCGGATCAGGTCTCGACCTCGGCTCCACCGCAACGCGGCCCGAGCCTGCTCTCAGCCAAAATCCAACGCATTTCGCCGCGCAAGCGGAAGGAGTTTCCATGTCTCGAACAAAGTCGGAGCAACCTCTGCACACCCATGCGGAAGCCGGACACACCAATGCTCGATGCGCCTGCGGCGCTCTCAGGCTGACGCTTCGTGAACCGCCGCAGCTGACGGCGCTGTGTCACTGCTTCGCCTGCCAGCGCAGGACCGGCTCGCCGTTCAGCGCCAACGCCTTCTACGCTGTCGACAGCGTCGAGGTTTTGGGAGCGTCCACGGAGTTCGTCCGCATCGCCGAAAGCGGCCGCAAGGTGCGCATGTATTTCTGCCCGGCCTGCGGCTCGACCCTCTACTGGAAGGCGGAAGCGTCGCCTGAAATGATCGGCGTGGCGGTCGGCGCATTCGCCGATCCGGCCTTCGCGCCGCCCGCGCTATCCGTGTTCGAAAAGTCGAAGCACGAGTGGGTGCGGCTCGACGGAACGGTGGAGCATTTCGACGGCCTGCCCGGCGGCAGGTGAAGTCAGGCCGCCTTCTTGGCCAGGAAGCTGATCCATTCGTCGCCGTTGCCGTTGTTGACGGCGAACTCTTCCCACAGAACGGTCATGCCGGCCTGTTCGAGAAGATGCACGAAGTCGTCGCGACGCCAGAGCACGGTCTGGTAGTCGCCGTTCTTCTCGCCATTGCCGTGACGCATCGAGACGAGGAAGGCGCCGCCCGGCCGCAGCGACCGTGCGATCCTGTCGAGGACATCTCCGATCTCCTCGCGGCGGACATAGAACAGCACGCACAGCGCGACCACGGCATCATAGGGGCCGCCGAGCGGGTCGGTGACGATGTCCAGCAGATCGGCCTTTTTGCCGCGCGCCGCCTGGATCTCGAGGAAGCGCCGCGTTGCGTCGGTGCGCTTCACATGCAGGCCGAGATCTTCCAGCAGGTCCGCCTCGCGGCCCGCTCCGGAACCGATTTCCAGGACTTGGCCACCGCTGCCGACTTCGGCCGCAAGGCGCTTCAGCGCGGCCTGGACGCGCTCGATCGGTTCCGTGCCGACGATTTCGTCATAGCGATCGGCATAGGCTTCATACATGTCGACGACCTGGCGGCTCTGTGTGAGGGCTTCCGCGGCGATGGTCATGGTGAAGGCTCCCTCTCAGGCTGCAGCTTAGAAAGCGACGTCGCCGTCTAGCAGGCCGATATCGCGCTTGAGATGGTCCGGCAGGTCGCTGCGGGCGAGCAGGTCCTGCGGGCGTGGCTTGAACGGTGCGAGCAGGAGGCGGGCGAGATGACGGCGAGGGGAAAGGTGCGAGAGCGTTGTCATGGCGGGTTCCTTTCTGTGATCTGATGAAAGGATATTGCTCCCTGTTGCGCTTCATTTCCAATCGAACGTCGCGTATCATGCATGAGGAGGAGTAATGTGTCATGAGCTGGAAACTGCCCCCTCTTGGAGCCGTCCGCGTGTTCGAAGCCGCGGCCAGGCTCGGAAGTTTCACCAAGGCTGCCGACGAACTCGGCATGACCCAGTCCGCGGCCAGCCATCAGATCAAGCTTCTGGAAGAACGCGCCGGGACACCGCTTTTCATTCGTAAAACAAGGCAGATAGAGCTGACGGAGGCCGGGGCGCGGCTGGCGCCGGAAGCCTCCTCGGCCTTTGCGACGCTGGCTGACGGCTGGCTGGCGGCAAAGGGCGGGGCAGGCGGCGTGCTCTCGGTCTCGACGATGCAGACCTTCGCGTCGAACTGGCTCGCGGTTCGCCTTGGAACATTCCAGCTGATGCATCCCGAGCTTGCCGTGAAGGTGGAGACGTCACCCCGGCTGGTCGATTTCACCCGCGAGGCGACCGATGTCGCCATTCGCACCGGAAGCGGCAGCTGGCCTGGGTTGGCCGCGCATTATCTGTTCAAGGCGGATTATTGCCCGATGATCAGCCCGCGGCTTGCGGAAAGCGTCGGCGGCATCAACACGCCGGAAGATCTCTACAAGGTGCCGCTGTGCTGCGCCGACGATCCGTGGTGGAAGATCTGGTTCGAGGCGGCTGGCGTGCGCTATGACATCGATCGCGCCATCCATGGGCCCGACCTCGGCTCGCAGGTCTATGACGCGATGGCGGCGATCACCGACCAAGGCGCCGCGATCCTTACGCGCAATCTCTATGACGCCCTTGTCGCCAAGGGCCAGCTCATCCAGCCTTTCGAGGCGCTGGGATCGGACGGTGACGGCTACTGGCTGGTCTATCTCGAGAGCCGCCGCAATTCCTCGCGCATCAAGGTCTTCCGCGACTGGATCCTGAGCCAGACCGAGGAGGCTCGAAGGCTGGAGGCTCGTTAGAACCGTGCCATGATGCGGGTCTTGCAACTGCGCGCACTTCGCTCCAGATTGGAAGCGATGGGAATGGAGTTCTCCAGAAACCGCCGCTAGGGCGTTTCCGTTTTTCGCGGAAATGCGGAATGTTCCGGACGTTTCCTGGAATTGCTCTGGTGGCTGATGACTCCTGCTGCGTTTAAACCGCGGTAGGAGTCTGTCTCGATCCTGCCGCATGGAGGATCGGATATGTCATTCACCAATTGCCTCGTGGTCATGCTCGGCGGTGCGCTCGGAACGCTGGCGCGCTATCTCGTATCATGGCTCGCCTTGCCGATCAGCGGCCAGCTGCCCTGGGGCACCATCATCATCAATGTCACCGGCTCGCTGCTGATCGGCTTCTTCGGCACGCTGACCCTGGCGCAGGGACGCTATCCGGTTCCCGAAGCCGTGCGCCTGTTCGTCATGATCGGCATCTGCGGCGGCTACACCACTTTTTCGTCCTTCAGCCTGCAGACCCTGGACCTGCTCAGGTCCGGCGCGGTTGTCCGGGCGACGGTCAACATCGTCGCATCCGTGGCGCTGTGCACTGCTGCCGTCGCGGCCGGGCATCTGCTTGCGTCCTGGCTCAATGGCGGCGAGGTCCAGATCGCGCAGGTCGCGCTCGAAGAGGATGCCTGAAGGCTGTGATGCAATCGACGGTTCTAGACGGCAGCCTGAGCCTGTCGGTTGCGTTCGCGCCCCAGTGACAACGCGATCATCGTCGAGCGCAGTTCGGAAGGGCGCACCGGCTTCGACAGGATCGGGATGTCCTGCTGGCCGAGCTCCGCGCGCACCCGGTTCTCGTCGTGGCCGGTCATCACGATGGCGGGGATGTCACGCCCTGCCTGCCGGCGCACTTCCTGGATGAAGTCAGCTCCGACGATACCGCCGCCGAGATCGAAGTCGGTGACGACCAGGTCGCATGCCATGACGGACAATTCCGCTCCCGTTTCGGCCTGCACGACGCAACCCCATTTCCTCAAAAGGGAGGCGGTGGCGAGCAGCACATCCTCGTCATCCTCGACGAGCAGCACGCGCAACCCTTCCAGCGGCGAAGCAAAACGGTCTGGCTTCACCCGCCTTGTCCGCTCCGGCGCCGACACCATGGGCAGGCCGGCGATGCGCACGCTAGTGCCGCTTCCCCTGACCGAGCGGATCGTGACGCGTAGCGACATCAGATGTGCCAGCCGCTTGACGATCGCCAGACCGAGCCCGACACCTTCGACGTCCTTGTCGCCGCGTTCGCGCACCTGATAGAATTCGTCGAACAGGAGCGGCAGATGTTCCTCGGCGATGCCTTCGCCGCGATCGTGGATTTCGATCGACAGCCCGTAGCGATGGCGGCGGCAGCCGATCAGCACTTCGCTGCCCGGGGCATATTTCAGTGCGTTCGAAACGATGTTCTGCAGGATGGTGGTGAGGACCGCGACATCGGTGCGCACGTGAAGCCTTGTATGCACCAGCTTGAACGTCGTGCCGGACCATTTCGCCCGGTCTGCATTCTGCGTCAGCACCTCATCGATGACGTCCTGTACGGCAACGACCTCGAAATGCGGCGTCACCTTGCCGCTGTCGAGCGTCGAGATGTCGAGCAGCGAACGAAACAGCCCCGACACCGAATGCAGCGAGCGGTCGATGTTCTCGACCATCTGCTTCTGTTCGCGGTGGAGGCCCGTATCGCGCAGGCAGGCGGTGAACAGGCTGATGGCGTGGATCGGCTGGCGCAGGTCATGGCTTGCCTGAGCCAGGAAGCGCGACTTGGCGAGGTTCGCCTCTTGAGCGGCAATGGAGGACTCGTGCACTTTTTTGAGCAGCGCGTAGATATAGGCCGGCACCAGGATGGTGGTCATCACCAGCGTCAGCGTCACATAGGGGTTCTCCGACCAGAACGAATTGAAATAGGTGGTGACGGCGAGTGAAAGCAGCGCCAGCAAGGTGGAAACGACGAGATAGCGCACGCCGAAGCGAAGCCCGTTGCCGACCGTCACCCAAAGAAGCGCCGAATAAACCGGAAGCAGCGCAGCGCCGCCGATCGACATGCCGAAGGTGATGGCGGTGTAGTCCCCGCCCATCGAGAGCGCACGCCGCCGCACATAGGCGCCCGGCTTCCTGATGATCCACCAGTAGAGAAAAAAGGAGACCGGCATGTATGCGGCGAAATAGGCCGCGACGGCATTCAGGCTGGTGGACTGGAAGCCGTCGAGAAATGTGATCGTTAAAATATAGGATCCGAAAAGCGGCGTGAGGATGATCCGCACCATCGCCTGGGCGCGTTCGGTGTCATATTGTTCGCTGCCGGCGGGCCCTGCCGACTGGCTTGCGAGAAGCGTGCGCTTGCGTTTCCTGAACATCGCCCCCCTCTGCGCGCCATGACAGGTCTATCCCCTACACCGGCGCGATCCATCTGTGAATTCAAAGACAGGGCCGCGGGACTTGAGATGCGCCGCGGGTCTGAACGACGACGACATCAGACCGAATTTGCAGCGCTAAGGCGTGCCTGGAGGCGCCAATATTGCCGCTCAAAAGGTGTCCGGGATGGCATGGAACATGATCTGGATTTAAATATGATAGTTTTACTCCAGTTTTCTATTTCCAGAACCGGATTGGCGTTGTAAGGGTGTCGATGCCCCATCGCGACATCGACTGAGGAGGGAGCCTGGCTCGCTTGGGCGAAGTGCCAATGACTGATCAGGAAACGGACGGCATGATCAATTACGAGCCCTCCAGCATCCAGAGCGCACCCCTGGAACATGGCGAGTCGACTGGAAGCGTGAACCCCGTTCGCGAGTCCATCGCGGCTCTCGACGCCTCTTTGTCCCAGCTTCATCAGGCCAAGCGCAACGCTGATGAAAGCTTGCGGCGTGCGCAGGATGCGCCCGGTCCGCACACCTCCGACAATTCGATTTTCGTGTCGTTGTGGGAGGCGCATCTCGGCGACCGGGAGCTGCTGTTTTCAGCAATGCGGCAACTGGATCGGGTGCGCCAGGTCCTGCCGCCAGGCGGCGCAGCGATCAGCGAGCCCGCAAACGGCAGGAAAAACTCGACCGGCTGATCACGGGCGGCGCAAGAAACCTCGCGCCGCCCGGCTGGAGAATGCTCACGTGTTGTTGGAACTGCCAGCCGTGGGGAATTGGCGTGCGAATTCCTTTTCATCGCCGGCAGCGAGAAGCTTGGCCTGCTGCACCCAGCGCTCGCGCTCGATGCGTCCGTCGAACTGGAGATATTCCTCCACGCGCTGGATGTCCGCCGCGGTCCATCCCGCAATCTGGGCATAGGTCGTGATGCCGTGTTCCTTGAGCCGGCGCTGATTGACAGGGCCGATGCCGATCAGGCGGCGCAGGTCGTCTCCAGCCGATGACTTGGCCGGCTTGGCTGCCGGTGCCTTGGCTGCAGGCGCCTTTGCTGCAGCCGGCTTGGCGGCAGGCGCCTTGGCTGGAGCCGCCTTAGCCGGGGCCGACTTGGCCACAGGCGCTTTGGCTGGAGCCGTCTTGGCTGCGGGCGTCGCGGCTGCCTTCGCCGCAGGTGCCGCCTTGGCTTGCGCGGGCTTGGCGGCGGCTGAGGAAACCGTTGTCGATGAAGCCAGCAGCGGAGCCGCTGGGGCGGATTTTGTCTCGCGCAATTGTCGCTCGAGATCGGTGCGCGCGTTGGCGCAGCTTTCCAGGTCGCCGGTCAGGCGTTTCGTATCGGACTTCAGCCTGTCGCGCTCGTTGCGGATGCTGTCGAGATCGCCTCGCACCTGTGCAAGTTCATCACGCAGGCGTCCCCATAAAAACCAGCCGAGCAACAAGCCGACAATGAATGCCAAAATCACGTAGAAAAAAGTCATCGCTTCTCTCCTGTCAGAAATCGACCCGCCAAATGTTTGCGACACGTCATCTTGTGACAGAATAGCTGCAAAAGGAAAGATGCCTGTATTAAAGTCTATATCAAATCAGAAACTTAGTTCATGACATGGCTGTCATCGGTGCCATCAGCGTTCTGGCAGGGCCCGGCGCTCCGCGCACCAAGGGCGTTCGCGAGGTTGTGAATCCAGCACGAGGCGGCGAAGGATGACCCGGCAAGGCGCGTGAAACTGCGATGATCAGCCGTCAATCCCAGACACGCAGCATCGCCTCTTCGACATAAGTCAGATGCGCGGCCATGGCGGCCCGGGCCTGGTCGGCCTCGCCGGCAAGAATGGCTGTGCAGATGGCTTCGTGATCGTCGAGGATATGGCTGCGCAGCACGGGTGCCTCGGCGAGATGCCGGTGGAACTGCTGGTCGATTCCTTCCGAGCGTGATGCCCACAGCTGCGAAATCATCTCGCGCAGCAGCCGGTTGCCGCAGTTCTCCACGATGGTCATGTGAAAGGCGCGGTCGCTGTCGTTCGACCAGTCGCCGCGAGCCGTCTCGTCGCGCAAGGCCACGATCGCCGCTTTCAGCCGCCGCCGTCCTTCCGCCGAAATATGCTGTGAAGCCTGGGCTGCCGCTTCCGGTTCCAGCATGCGGCGCACCGCCATGACCTCGATCGGAGAATGTCCGACCTCCGGCAAGGCCTGGGTCGGATTGGCGGGTGCTTTCAGGAAGGCGCCCACGCCAACCCGAACCTCCAGCATGCCGGCCACTTCCAGCGCGATCAATGCTTCGCGCACCGTCGGCCGCGACACGCCGAGCGAGACAGCAAGGTCGCGCTCGGAAGGCAACTGCTGGCCGGGTGTCGCCTCGCCGGACAGGATCTGATCGCGGATCTGGTCGGCGATCTGCAGATAGAGCTTCCTGTTCGAGACAGCCTGAAGTTTCAAACCCGTACCCTCTGTCCGGGTCGGCCGGCAAATCGGCTCCGTCCCCGTGGTGACCATAATCTGGCGGCGACCGCAGCGGAAGCCTGCCCGCTTTCTCTATCGGTCTGGCCACCTGACAGCAAGTGGTCTGACCACTTGACAGCATGACCGATGCTGAAATATTGGAAACCGTCCGTTGGGATCGGACGCGCTACGGGAGGAATTCACATGGCCAGTCTGGCAGGGAAAAGCTGTCTCGTGACGGCGGCCGCGCAAGGCATCGGCCGTGCCTCGGCCATCGCGCTGGCAAAGGCTGGTGCCCGCGTCGTCGCCACCGACATCAATGCCGATCTTTTGTCCGGGCTTGCCGGAAACGGCATCGAGACCCGGGTCCTCGACGTGCTGGACAGCGCCGCGGTCAATGCCGTCGCAACCGAAGTCGGGGCCATCGATATCCTCTTCAACTGCGCCGGCATCGTCCACAGCGGCTCCATCCTGGAGTGCACGGAGGACGAGATGGACTTCGCCCTCGACCTCAACTTCAAGGCGCAGGTCCGCACCATCAAGGCGGTGCTTCCCGGCATGCTGGAGCGCGGTTCCGGCTGCATCATCAACATGGCGACGGTCGCTTCTTCCATCAAAGGCGTGCCGAACCGCTTCGCCTACTCCGCCAGCAAGGCGGCAGTGATCGGCCTCACCAAGTCCGTCGCCGCCGACTTCGTCTCGCGCGGCGTCCGCTGCAATGCCATCTGCCCCGGAACCGTCGACAGCCCTTCGCTCGAAGGGCGGCTGAAGGCCACCGGCGACTACGAGGCCGCCCGCAAGGCCTTCGTCGCACGCCAGCCGATGGGCCGCATTGGAACCGCCGACGAAGTGGCCGATCTCGTCGTCTACCTGGCCGGCGCCACCTTCACAACCGGGCATACCTACATCATCGACGGCGGCTGGACGGCCTGAGATGACAGACCTCGTCACCATGCGGGGCATCGACAAGGCGTTCCCGGGCGTGCGCGCGCTCAAGGGCGCCGAGTTCGACCTGCGCCCCGGCGAGGTCCATGCGCTGATGGGTGAGAACGGCGCCGGCAAGTCAACGTTGATGAAGATCCTGGCCGGCATCTACCGGCAGGACGCCGGCGAGGTTCTGGTCGGTGGCCAGCCGGTCGATCTCGGCTCGCCGCGTGCAGCGATCGCCGCCGGCATCGGCATCATCCATCAGGAGCTGATCCTGATGCCGCACCTCACCGCCGCCCAGAACATCCTGATCGGGCGCGAACCGCGCAAGGCTGGCGGGCTCCTGCTCGACGAGGCAGCGCTCAACGCCTACGCCGCCGACGTCTTCAGGAGCATGAGCCTGTCGATCGATCCGCGCGCACTGGTCGGCTCCTTCACCATCGCCAGGCAGCAGATGGTCGAAATCGCCAAGGCGCTGTCGTTCCGCTCACGAATCCTGATCATGGATGAGCCGACCGCAGCTCTCAACGACAAGGAAGTCGGCGAGCTCTTCGCCATCATCAACCGCCTGAAGGCCGATGGCGTCGGCGTCGTCTACATCTCGCACAAGATGGACGAGATCAAACGCATCGCCGACCGCGTCACGGTCATGCGCGACGGCGCCTATGTCGGCACGGTTGACGCGAAGGAAACGCCGATCTCGAAGATCATCTCGATGATGGTCGGTCGCGAGATCGACAATGAGGCGCCGGCAGCCCCCGATTTGTCGGCAGCACCCGTCGCGCTCGACGTGCGCGGCCTGACGCGCGGCAGCCAGGTGCGCGACGTCTCCTTCGCGGTCAAGGCGGGCGAAATCCTCGGTTTCGCCGGGCTGATGGGCGCCGGCCGCACCGAGGTGGCGCGGCTGATCTTCGGCGCCGACAAGGCAGATGCGGGCGAGATCCTGCTCGGCGGCAAGCGCGTCGAGATAGGCGCGCCGCAGGATGCGGTGCGCCACGGCATCGGCTATCTCTCCGAGGACCGCAAGGCGCTCGGCCTGGCGACGGGCCTTGACGTGCGCAACAACATCGCGCTGGCCAGCATTCCGCGCTTCAGCAAGCTCTTCGGCGTCCTCGACGAGCAGGCCATGCATGCTGCGGCGAACGAATACATCGAAAAGCTCGCCATCAAGACGCCGTCCGACCGCCAGCCGGCGCGGCTGCTGTCCGGCGGCAACCAGCAGAAGATCGTCATCGCCAAATGGCTGCTGCGCGACTGCAAGGTGCTGATCTTCGACGAGCCGACGCGTGGCATCGACATCGGCGCCAAGAGCGAGATCTACAAACTGCTCAACGCGCTCGCCGCCGAGGGCAAGGCCATCATCGTCATCTCGTCCGAACTGCCGGAAGTGCTGCGCCTCAGCCACCGCATCGCGGTGATGTGCGAGGGCCGGCTCACCGGCTTCCTGCCGGCGGGTGCGCCGCAGGAAGACATCATGCGTCTGGCGACGTTGCGCGGCAACGCAGGGAGAAACACATGAGCGACAACGTCTTCGCTAGCCTGATCGGCAAATCGCAGGGCGCCGGCGGCGCCCGCTACAAGCTGCTCGCCTTCGGCAGCCTGATCATCCTGTTTGCCGTGTTCAGCCTGGCTTCGCCCAACTTCCTGCAGACCAGCAACATCCTGGCGATCCTGCAGGCGACATCGGTCAACGGCGTGCTGGCCATTGCCGCCACCGTCGTCATCATCACCGGCGGCATCGACCTCTCGGTCGGCACCTTGATGACCTTCTGCGCGGTCATCGCCGGTGTCGTCCTGACCTTCCTCGGCCTGCCGCTGCCGCTTGGTGTGGCTGGTGCGATCCTGGCTGGTGCTGCCGCCGGTTTCGTCACCGGCAACATCGTCGCCCGGCTGCGCATCCCGCCCTTCATCGCCACGCTCGGCATGATGCTGATCCTCAAGGGGCTGTCGCTGGTCATCTCCGGCACGCGGCCGATCTATTTCAACGGCACGCCCGGCTTCACCTCCATCTCGCAGGGCTCGATCGTCGGTACGGTCATCCCGGCGGTGCCGGTGCCCAATGGCGTGCTGGTGCTGTTCGCCGTAGCCATCGTCATCAGCCTGGTGCTCACCCGTACCGCGCTCGGCCGCTACACCTTCGCGCTGGGCTCGAACGAAGAGGCGGTGCGCCTGTCGGGCGTCAACACTCAGGCCTGGAAGGTCGCCGTCTACACGCTGGCCGGCGCCATCTGCGGCATCGCCGGACTGCTGATCGCCTCGCGCCTGAATTCGGCGCAGCCGGCGCTTGGGCAGGGCTATGAGCTCGACGCCATCGCTGCCGTGGTCATCGGCGGCACCTCGCTGGCCGGTGGCAGCGGCACCATCCTCGGTACCCTTATCGGCGCGCTGATCATCTCGGTGCTCGCCAACGGTTTGCGCATCATGTCGGTACCCCAGGAATGGCAGACGGTGATCACCGGAACGATCATCATCCTGGCCGTCTACATCGACATGCTGCGCAACAGGAATGCGTCGTGACCCGCGACGCCAGAGCATGATCCCGAACCGAAGGTCAGCGAAGCAAAAAGTGGGAACCGGTTTTCGGAAAAGATCATGCTCCGACAAAGAGTCAGATCAGGATGGCGGTCCAATCGAGCGTCATCCTGATCTGGAAAGTTCTGGCGAAATGAACGCCGCCAGGAACCGCGCCGGTGTGCGTGGTGGAAAACAACATGAGTGGAGGAACCTGAAAGTGATTACCAGACGTCTTCTGATCGGCGCCGCCGGCGCCGCCCTGTTCGCGCTCACGGCACCCGCGATGGCGCAGGACAAGCCCTATGTTGCCCTGATCTCCAAGGGCTTCCAGCATCAGTTCTGGCAGGCGGTGAAGGCCGGTGCCGACAAGGCCGGCGCCGATCTCGGCGTGACCGTCACCTTCGAAGGTCCCGATACCGAAGCCCAGGTCGACCGCCAGATCGACATGCTGAGCGCCGCCATCGCCAAGAAGCCGGCTGCGATCGGTTTCGCAGCACTTGACAGCCAGGCCGCGATTCCGCTGCTCGAACAGGCAAAGACCGCAGGCATCCCGATCATCGCTTTCGACTCCGGCGTCGACAGCGACATCCCGGTTGCCACCGCTGCCACCGACAGCGTCGCCGCCGCCGCGCTTGCCGCCGACAAGATGGCCGAGCTGATCGGTTCGGAAGGCAAGATCGCCGTGGTCGCCCACGACCAGACCAGCCGCACCGGCATCGATCGCCGCGACGGCTTCGTCAACCGCATCAAGGAAGCCTATCCGAAGATCGAGATCGTCTCGGTGCAGTATGGCGGCGGCGACCAGCTGCAGTCGACGGAGATCACCAAGTCGATCCTGCAGGGCAACCCGGACCTGAAGGGCATCTTCGGCACCAATGAGGGCTCCGCCATCGGCGTGGTCAACGGCGCCAAGGAACTCGGCAGCAAGGTCACCATCATCGGCTTCGATTCCGGCGCGCTGCAGAAGCAGGCGATCAAGGACGGGCTGATGGCCGGCGCCATCACCCAGAACCCGGTCGGCATCGGCTACAAGACCGTCGAAGCCGCGGTGAAGGCCAGCAAGGGCGAAACCGTCGAAAAGAAGATCGATACCGGCTTCTACTGGTACGACAAGACCAACATCGACAAGCCCGAGATCGCGGCCGTTCTCTACGACTGAGACATGTTGATCTGACTTGTGCGGGCGGCACGTCGTCGCCCGCGCGTTTTCTCACGCATTCCCACGATGGTGATCCTATGAAACTGGTGCGTTATGGCCTCAAGGGCCGCGAACTCCCGGGCCTACTCGACAAAGACGGCCATATCCGGTCGCTGTCCGGCATCGTGCCCGACATCGCCGGCGACGTGCTGACGCCGGCCGGCCTAGACCGCCTTCGTTCTATGGATCCCGAGACCTTGCCGCGGGTGGACGGAACGCCCCAGGCCGATATCCGCCTCGGCGCTTGCGTCGGTTCGATCGGCAAGTTCATCTGCATCGGCCTGAACTACGCCGATCACGCCGCCGAGACGGGCGCGCCGATCCCGCCGGAGCCGATCATCTTCAACAAATGGACCAGCGCCATTGTCGGCCCCGACGACGATGTCGAGATCCCGCGCAACTCGGTCAAGACCGACTGGGAGGTCGAACTGGGCGTGGTGATCGGAAAGCCCGGCCGTTACATCGACGAGGCGGCCGCACTCGACCATGTCGCCGGCTATTGCGTCATCAACGACGTCTCCGAACGCGAGTTCCAGATCGAGCGCGGCGGCACCTGGGACAAGGGCAAGGGTTGC
The DNA here is from genome assembly GCA_035944705.1 of Mesorhizobium sp. Lineage (GTDB taxonomy): Bacteria > Pseudomonadota > Alphaproteobacteria > Rhizobiales > Rhizobiaceae > Mesorhizobium. The sequence goes on from DASZAX010000008.1 coordinate 409,214, forward strand.
GACACGTTCGGCCCGACCGGCCCCTGGCTTGTCACCGCCGACGAAGTGCCAGATCCGCAGAACCTGAAATTGTGGCTCTCTGTCGACGACGTCATGCGCCAGGACGGCTCGACCAGGACCATGATCTTCTCCGTGCGTCACATCGTCAGCTATCTCAGCCGCTTCATGAGCCTGCAGTCGGGCGATATCATCTCCACCGGCACGCCGCCGGGTGTTGGCCTTGGCCAGAAGCCGCCCGTCTTCCTCAAGGCGGGGCAGGAGATGCGCCTCGGCATCGAGGGCCTGGGTGAACAGCGCCAGCGCGTCGTCGACGCTGCATAAGGAACGGGTCATGGCCAAGATCATCGATATGGAAGTGCTCGATCTGCGCTTCCCCACTTCTGAACATCTCGACGGCTCGGATGCGATGAATCCCGATCCGGACTATTCCGCCGCCTATGTCATCCTGAAGACCGACAGCGGGCTCGAAGGTCACGGCCTGACCTTCACCATCGGCCGCGGCAACGAGATCTGCTGCGCGGCGATCGAGGCGATGCGCCATCTCGTCGTCGGCCTGGACCTCGGCTGGGTCGAAGAGGATCCGGGCCGCATGTGGCGCCATCTCACCAGCGACAGCCAGCTGCGCTGGATCGGCCCCGACAAGGGCGCCATCCACCTCGCCACAGGCGCCGTCGTCAACGCCATCTGGGACCTTCTGGCCAAGCAGGCCGGCAAGCCGGTCTGGCAGCTCGTCGGCGACATGAGCGCCGAACAGATCCTGAAGATCGTCGACTTCCGCTACCTCACCGACGTGCTCACCCCCGACGAGGCGCTGGCGATCCTGCGCAAGGCCGAGGCCGGCAAGGCCGATCGGGTGGCGACGCTGAAGCGCGAAGGCTATGCCTGCTACACCACCTCGGCCGGCTGGCTCGGTTACTCCGAGGAAAAGCTGCGCCGGCTCTGCAAGGAGGCCATCGACGCCGGCTTCAACCACATCAAGATGAAGGTCGGCCGCGACCTTGAAGACGACATCAGGCGCCTGAGCATCGTGCGCGAGATCATCGGTCCCGATCGCTACCTGATGATCGACGCCAACCAGGTCTGGGAAGTGCCGCAGGCGATCGACTGGCTCAAGCAGCTTGCCTTCTCGAAACCGTTCTTCATCGAGGAGCCGACCAGCCCCGACGACGTCGCCGGCCATCGCAAGATCCGCGAGGCGGTCAGGCCGATCAAGGTCGCCACCGGCGAGATGTGCCAGAACCGCATCATGTTCAAGCAGTTCATCGCCGAAGGCGCCATCGATATCGTGCAGATCGATTCCTGCCGCATGGGGGGCCTGAACGAGGTTCTCGCCGTACTGCTCATCGCCGCCAAATACGACCTGCCGGTCTGGCCGCATGCCGGCGGCGTCGGCCTGTGCGAATATGTCCAGCACCTGTCGATGATCGACTACCTCTGTGTTTCCGGCACCAAGGAAGGCCGTGTCATCGAGTATGTCGACCATCTGCATGAGCATTTCGTCGGCCCCTGCGACATCCGCGACGCCGCCTACATGCCGCCGGCACTGCCCGGCTTCTCCATCGAGATGAAACCGCAGTCGCGCGCCCAGTACCGGTTCAAGGGCTGACCGATGAACCTGGGTCTTGCCGGAAAAGTCGTGATCGTGTCCGGGGGTGGTGCGGGCATCGGCGGCGCGATCTCGATCGGGCTGGCGGCCGAGGGGGCAATTCCGGCGATCATAAGCCGCAGCACTCTCGGCCGCGAGTTCGAGGCTGAGCTGAAGGCACTGGCGCCGGCAGCGATGTTCGTCCGGGCGAACCTCGAATCCGACGACGAGACCGAAGCGGCGGTCGCCCAGGTGGCGTCATCGTTCGGCCGGATCGATGGCGTCGTCAACAATGCCGGTGTCAACGACAGCGTCGGGCTGGATGCCGGCCCGGCCGAATTCCGCAGGTCGCTCGACCGCAACCTGGTCCACTACTACACGGTCGTGCATCATGCGCTGCCCTTCCTGAAGAAGAGCCGGGGTGCCATCGTCAACATCTCGTCCAAGACCGCGGTCACCGGCCAGGGCAACACCAGCGCCTATGCCGCGGCCAAGGGCGCGCAACTGTCGCTGACGCGCGAATGGGCGGCAGCCCTTCTGGAAGACGGCATCCGCGTCAATGCGGTCATCCCGGCGGAAGTGATGACGCCGCTCTACGCGAACTGGCTGGCGACCTTTCCCGATCCGCAAGCCCGGTTGCAGGAAATCACCGCTGCCATTCCGCTCGGCAAGCGCATGACCACCGCAGACGAGATCGCCGCCACCGTCGTGTTCCTGCTGTCGGAGCGTGCCAGCCACACCACCGGCCAGTGGTTGTTTGTGGACGGCGGTTATACTCATCTCGACCGCGCTCTGAGCTAGATATCGTCTGTTGCAGCCAGTCATGTAAAAGATGGCTGGTGCATCCCGGGAATACGTCCATGCGTCTCAGCCAGTGTCACAATTTCCATGATTTTCGTGAGTTGGCCAGGCGGCGCCTGCCGGGACCGATCTTCAATTACATCGACGGCGCTGCCGACGACGAGGTCACCTATCGGCGCAACACCGCTGCCTTCGAAGCCTGCGATCTGGTGCCCAACGTCCTGCGCGGCGTCACCGACATCGACCTGTCGGTCACCGTCATGGGCCAGAAGCTGGCGCTGCCGGTCTACTGTTCGCCGACGGCGCTGCAACGCCTGTTCCACCATCAGGGCGAACGCGCGGTCGCGGCTGCCGCCGGCAAATACGGCACCATGTTCGGCGTCTCCTCACTCGGTACCGTCAGCCTGGAAGAGGCACGCCGGATCAGCGGTGCACCGCAGGTCTACCAGTTCTATTTCCACAAGGATCGCGGCCTGAACCGCGAGATGATGGCGCGCGCCAAGCAGGCCGGCGTCGAGGTGATGATGCTGACGGTCGACAGCATCACCGGCGGTAACCGCGAGCGCGACAAGCGCACTGGCTTTGCCATCCCCTTCAGGCTCAACCTCGCCGGCATCACCCAGTTCGCGGTGAAGCCGGCCTGGGCGCTCAACTATCTCACCCATGAAAGCTTCAGGCTGCCGCAGCTCGACAGCCGTGTCGACATGGGCGGCGGCGTGATGTCGATCAGCCATTATTTCACCGAGATGCTCGACCCGTCCATGACCTGGGACGACGTCGCCGAAATGGTGCGGCACTGGGGCGGCCCGTTCTGCCTGAAAGGCATCATGTCGGTGGAGGATGCCCGCCGCGCCGTCGAGATCGGCTGCAGCGGCATCGTGCTCTCCAACCATGGCGGCCGGCAGCTCGACGGGTCGCGCAGCGCCTTCGACCAGCTCGCCGAGATCGTCGATGCCGTCGGCGATCGCATCGACGTCATGATGGATGGCGGCGTGCAGCGCGGCACCCATGTGCTGAAGGCGCTGTCGCTGGGCGCCAGGGCGGTAGGGCTCGGTCGCTATTACCTTTTCCCGCTCGCCGCCGCCGGCCAGGCCGGTGTCGAGCGCGCGCTCGAGCAGATGTGCATCGAGATCGAACGCGCCATGAAACTGATGGGCTGCACCTCGATCGACCAGCTCAGCCGGAAGAATTTGCGGTTTCGGTAGAAGCGCGACGCCCCTTCTCCCCTTGAGGGAGAAGGTGGATCGGCGCGCAGCGCCGAGACGGATGAGGGGTGTTGGAAGAAACGAAATCGAGCGAGATCAAATGCCTCGCATGGGTCGTTGGTCGGGAAAGGCTGCACTCCGTCCAGCACCCCTCATCCGACCTCGCCCAAAACGGCGGCAAAGCCGCCGGGGCTCGGCCACCTTCTCCCGCAAGGGGAGAAGGAAAGAGCCGCGCCGAGCTTGACCGAGCGCGACGTGCTTCGGCCCGTAGTTCCTAAACCTTCCGCCGCTTGGCGTCCCATAGCGTGATCAGCCACAGCACCAGCCCGCCGAGCGACAGGGCGCAGCCGACGTAACCGGCCGAGGGGAAGCCGTAGCCGGCCGAGATCGCCAGCCCCGCCAGCCAGGGGCCGAGCGCGTTGGCGACATTGAAGGCACTGTGGTTGGCGGCTGCGGCCAGTGTCTGGGCGTCGCGCGCCACGTCCATCAGGTAGGTCTGCAGCACGATGGCGAGGCCAGTGGTGCAGCCGATCAGGAAAACCACCAGCGAGATCGACCACAGCGACCCGACCGAAGAAGGGAAGGCAAACAGTGCGACAGCACTGGCGATGATCAGCACCGTTGCCGTAGGCTTCAGCGCCTTGTCGGCGGCCCAGGCCGAAATAAGATTGCCCAGCGTCATGCCGACGCCGAACAGGCCGATCACCAGCGGCACCACGCGCGGATCGGCTCTCGTCACTTCGAGCAATGTCGAGGCGGTGTAGGAATAGACCGCGAAAAGCCCGCCGAAGCCGACGATGGCTGTCGCCAGCGTCAGCAGCACCTGGCGATTGCGGAAGGCGCTGAGTTCGCGCAGCGGGCTGGCGTCTTCGTCCGGCCGGTCGCGCGGCGCGAACAGGGCCACCATGATGAAGGTGGCCAGCGCCAGCAGGCCAGTCAGGGCAAAGCCCGCCTGCCAGCCGAAGGCCTGGCCGAGATAGGTCGCCGCCGGCACGCCGATGATCGTTGCGACGGTCAGGCCGAGCATGACACGTGCGATCGCGGTCGTCCGTTCCTTCGGGCCGACCAGCGACGCAGCCACCAGTGCCGCCACGCCGAAATAAGCGCCGTGCGGCATGCCGCTCAGGAAGCGCAGCACCAGCAGCCATTCATAGTTGGGCACCAGCGCGGTGAGGCAGTTGGTGATGCCATAGGCCGCCATCAGCGCCATCAGCAGCGTACGGCGCGGGACACGCGCCGACAGCACGGCGATGATCGGCGCCCCGACGACGACCCCCAGTGCATAGGCGCTGATTGCATGCGCCGCCTTAGGCTCATCGATGCCGAGTCCCGACGCGATATAGGGCAGCAGGCTCATCGCCGCGAATTCGGTCGAGCCGATGGCGAAGCCGCCGATGGCCAGCGCCAGCATCACCAGCCAGGGCCGCACGGCCGGCTCGCGTTCGACGATGGCTAGGTCTGTCTGGGACATCAGGCTGCTCCTGCGCGACGCAGCCGCGCATTATTATGTTGCGGCGCAATATCGCCATATGCCGGGCAGGGCAAGAGTTCGCGGACGGCCTTTGGCTGATCCAGTACGATCCGATGTTGTCTTCAGCGCCGCACGCGTGTCCCGCTGCCCCACAAGGCGCGCTGGATCAGATTGCGCTTGCGCTTGCGTGGGATGAGATCGACGTCGCTGACGAGTCTGGCGCCGCCCTTGCGCCGCTCCAGCGTGATCTTGCGGGTGTGATAGGCCTCAAGCTCGGCGCGATGCGCCACGCTGATGACGGTGACCTTCGGCAGTTCGCCAATCAGTGTCTCCATCATCCTGTTCTGGCTCTTCTCGTCCAGCGCCGCCGTCGCCTCGTCCAGCACCACGATATCCGGCCGGTGCAGGAACAGGCGCGCGAAGGCGAGGCGTTGCCTTTCACCCCCGGACAGCGTCTGATCCCAGGGCGCTTCCTCTTCGAGCCTGTTCTTCAGATGGCCGAGGCCGACCTTGTCGAGCACAGCCCTGATTTCTTTCGGCGGCCAGTCGTCGGCAGCACCCGGATAAGCGACGGCGCGGCGCAGTGTCCCGGTCGGGATGTAGGGGCGCTGCGGCAGCATGAACAACCGCTTGCCGGGATGGAAATTGACGCTGCCGCTGCCCCACGGCCACAGGCCGGCGATGGCGCGCACCAGGGTGGATTTGCCGGAGCCGGAATCGCCGGAGACCAGAACCCGCTCGCCCGGTTCGATCGCGACTTCGGTCTCCTTGACCACGGCGGTGCCGTCGTCGAGGGACACGGAAAGTTCGTTGAGGCTGAGCATCAGCTCGCCCCTGGTTTCTCCATGTTCGATGCGCCCCTGTGTTTCGCTCTGTTCGGCGCGCTCCAGCCCGTCGAGCGACATCATCAGCGAGGCGACACGGTGCGCCGATGCGTTCCAGTCGGCCAGGCGTGGATAGTTGTCGACAAGCCAGCCGAACGCGCCCTGCACGATGGCGAAGGCCGAGGCTGCCTGCATCACCTGCCCAAGTGTCATCGAACCGTCGAGGAACTTCGGCGCGCACAGGAGGATCGGCACGACGGGCGCGAACAGGCTCGACCCTTGCGACACCAGCGTCGTGCGCATGTGCTGGCCGGTCAGCCGCGCCCATTGCGCAAGCACGCCGGAAAAGGTCCTGTCGATGCCGCTGCGCTCCTCTTCCTCGCCGCCGAGCAAGGCGATGCTCTCGCCGTTCTCGCGCACCCGCGTCAGCACATAGCGGAATTCCGCCTCGGCCTGGTTCTTCTTCTCGGAGAGCTGGACGAAGTTGCGACCGATGACGAACATCGAGGTCGAGGTGATGGCTGCATAGATCATCGCCGTGACAACGAGGAAGCCGGGGATGGTGATGGTCGACCCGCCAACCGGCAGGGTCAGCGCGCCGCCGATCGTCCACAGCACCACGATGAAGGTGGATGCCGACAGGAACGCGTTGAGCACGCCGGACAGGAAGTCGACCGGCGCCTCCGTGGCGATGCGCAGGTCTTCCGTCAGACGGGCTTCCGGGTTCTGGTGGTCACCGCCGATCAGGTTCAGCTGGTAGTAGCGGCCGTTGCTCAACCAGCGCGCGATGGTCGCCGTGGTGAGCCAGGAGCGCCAGCGCCGTTGTATCGTCATGCGCAGATACACCTGCGTCACCACCAGGCTGCCGCTGGCCACCACCAGTGGCACGAAGGCCGCGCTCAACAGATAGACAGTGCGGGCATTGCGTTGCTCGATGGCGTCGAAGATCCAGCGGTTCCAGACGTTGATGCCGTACTGGAAGCCGACATTGATGCAGATCAGTGCCAGCAGTCCGATCGTGAGCGGCCATGCGAGCCTGTCGCCGCGCAGGCTCCAGTAGCCGCGCGCGCTGATCCAGAAGCGCCTGAACAGATATTTCTTGCGCGTCTGCTCGGCCTCTTCCGGCGTCAGTTCGGGGTCGGGCTCGTGCTCCTCCGGCAGTGGCGCAACATCCTCGCCGACCGCCTCGGGCCCTGTGCCCAGATGTTCGGTGTTCTTGGCATCTGGATGCGCATCAGGCGCCTTGTCCTTCACATCCTTCTGCCGTGACTTCATCCGTCGTGCCGGCTTCGCGCTCGACGTCCTGGCCGTGCGCGCCTTTTGCCGTGGCTTGGCGGGGCCACGCGCCTTGGTGTCATCGGCGGGAACTGGCTTGGCTTTCGGCATCTCGGCACGCCGCCACTATTGCACGGGCGTTGAAGGCACCACCCGCCAGATCGTGTTGCCGACATCGTCGGCGACAAGCAGGGCGCCGCTTTTGTCGATCGCAACGCCGACCGGCCGGCCCCGCGCCTTGTCGTCCTGATCGAGGAAACCGGTCAGGATGTCTTTGGGCGGGCCGGATGGCTTGCCATCGCTGAACGGCACGAAGATCACCTTGTAGCCGCTGCGCGGCACGCGGTTCCATGAGCCGTGCTGCGCGACGAATGCCCCGTTCTTCATCTCGGCGCCGAGGCGGTCGCCCGTGTTGAAGGTCAGGCCCAGCGAGGCGGTGTGAGGCCCGAGCGCATAGTCCGGCTTGATGGCGCGCGCCACGAGATCGGGCTTCTGCGGCTGGATGCGCTCGTCGACATGCTGGCCGTAATAGCTGTAGGGCCAGCCGTAGAAGGCGCCTTCCTGCACCGAGGTCATGTAGTCCGGCACCAGGTCGCTGCCGATCTCGTCGCGTTCGTTCACCGCAACCCACAAGGCGCCGTTTTCGGGATTCCACGACAGGCCGTTGGGATTGCGCAGCCCGGATGCGAACAGCCGTATCTTGCCGGTGGCAAGGTCGATCTCGTGGACGGCCGCGCGGCCCTCTTCCTCCTCTATGCCGTTCTCGCCGACGTTGGAATTGGAGCCGACGGTGACGTAGAGCTTGCTGCCGTCCCGGCTTGCGATGACGTCCTTTGTCCAGTGATGGTTACGGCCCGCCGGCAGGTCGGCGATCTTCTGGGCCGGTGCATCGATGCTGGTGACCCCTTCCTGGTACGGGAAGGCAACGATCGCATCGGCATTGGCGATATAAAGCTTCCCGTTCGACAGGGTCATGCCGAAAGGCGAGAACAGCCCCTCCAGCAATGGCGTCCTTGTTTCGGCCACACCGTCGCCATCCGCGTCGCGCAGCAGGGTGATGCGGTTGGCGCTCTGGCTCTGCGCGCCGGCCTGGCTCTGGAACAGATCGGTGAAGAAACCACGGATGCTGAAACCGGTGTCCGGTTTCGGCGGCGCATTGCTTTCCGCCACCAGCACGTCATCATTCGGCAGCACATACAGCCGGCGCGGATGGTCCAGGCCGCCGGCAAACTCATTCACCGTCAGACCCTGCGCTGCAACAGGCTTGCTGCCCTCGCTCCAAGGCATCGCCTTGGCCACATTGACGTTGGGCAACCATTCGGGACGCGGCTCGGCAAGCGTCGGGTCGGGGCCATAGGTCGCTTCGATCGGCACGGTCGCTTCGTGGCGGGACGCGTAGACGAGCCCGAAGCCGGCGGCGAGGATCGTGATGACCAGGACGGCAAGCGTGATGATGAATTTCTTCACGGACGGACTCCAGCCAGAGGTCCCAAGCACAGATCAACGCCCATCGTCCGGCGAGGTTGCGTTTTTGATGCGGCATGTTCGCCCCAGGTGTCCAGGCCGGCATGCATTCTCCGGGAACGACGACGAGGTCGCCGCGTTTGCTGCATATGCAACCTCTTTCTTTCGATAGGTCCGTCCTGATCTACTTCGGCAAGCCGGGAAGGACGCGCACTGTCGGTTCCGTTTTCGAAGCGGAACATTGCCTGAAAAGCGAGAAGTGGCCGCAAAAACGAAGGGTCGCCTGGCAGCAGGCGGTGGATGTCCTGGAGGCGATCAAGATGGATCAGGCCACACCAGCCGAGGCCCGCCGATCCTTCGAACACGCAGCGCAGGAAGCGGGCATTCTGGCCACCAAGCCGGAGCGGCACTGAACCATTCCCGCTTCGCGGCGTTCCTTCAAAGCTACAGGGCCGTGTCAACCGGGCACGACGGTACGGTGAACAGGAAGTCTTTTTCCCGGTTTCTCTTCCTGGCCAACGAAACGGCAGACGAGCACCTTGTCCCGTCCGGCCCTGCAGCACTGGATGGTTCTGGGCAGTGCACTTTGCCGGAACGATTGGCTGCCTGATGGCGTTGGCTCCCAGCAAAGGAGACAAATCATGAGCGACAATCGCGAATTTGCCGACGAATTCTGGGGCTCGATCCAGTCGGACATGACGGCCATGGTCGGCACCGACAAGGTCCATCCAAAGCCGATGACGGCACAGTTCGATGGCGACGAGAGGACGATCTTCTTCTTCACCGCGAAGGACACCGATCTCGCCGCAAGCGCCACGTCGCCGAGCGACGCGACTTTGGTCTATTCGGCCAAGGGTCATGACCTCTTCGCCACGGTCCAGGGCAAGCTCCGCGTCGACAATGATCCTGCCCGCATCGACCGGCTGTGGAACCGCTATGTCGCGGCCTGGTTCGAGGGTGGCAAGGACGACCCGCGACTGTGCCTGCTCGCCTTCGAACCGGGTCAGGCCGAGATATGGAAGGATGCCTCCAGCGTCGTTGCCGGGGTGAAGCTTTTCCTCGGCATGGGCGATCCTAAGGAGGACTACAAGGACAGCGTCGCAACGGTCAGGCTGGGGTAGCTGTCCCGGCGAGATGGTGTTTGGGCAGGTCGACATTTTTCGGAACAGCTGACCGGTTCGAAGGTTGGTCTTCTCCAACGAGAGGAGACACGCCATGCCTATGACCAGCCAAGCGGCGCCTGGCGCCACCCCAGCTCGGGGGCCGGAACGGGAAAGATCCCCTGGCAACAGGCCGGACGACGACAGGAAATCGAAAGATCTTCCGAAGTCACCGAGGAATGTCCCCAAGCGGCCCGGTGCCGATCCGAGCAACAAACCCGCCAGGGACTCGCGGGAGGATCCGGCGCCGAACCCGGCAGCTGGCGGGGATCTTCCCCAGACGAGCACCCGGTCGGAAGTCACGAAAGTGCGTCCTGACCTGAGACGCTGAGGGGACGGACATGACCGCGGCCAGCGTCCTGACCCACCTTGGCACCGCCGCGGCGCGACCGTGGGCCTTTCTGATCCTGATCGCCTACACCGCGCTGTGGCTCATTTTCGAACGCGAAACATTCGACTGGCATGGCTTCGCCACCATGGCGACCTGGACCATGACGCTTTTCATCCAGAGGGCCGAGCATCGTGACACGCAGGCGCTGCAGGCCAAGCTGGACGAATTGCTGCGTGCGAGCGCGCATGCAAAGGACGAGCTCACCACGATCGACGAGAAAGAGCCCGAGGAAATCGAACGCCGCCGCAAGGCGGAGGACAGCTAGAAGGCAGCTTTGCCGGGGGCGCCAACGCTGGGGAGTGACATGCGATGAACGTTGCCAACCTGCAGATCGAGGGCCTGTTGATGGCGGTCGCTGCGATCAACGACGCACTTGTGCGCAAAGGCGTTCTTTCCGCCGAGGAAGTGGAGCTGGCGTTGCGCAAGGTCGAAGCCTCGCTGACCGGCGATGAGCGCCTCCATGAGGATCTCTCACCGTCCAATAGGGACGCCGTCTGCTTCCCCATCCGGCTCTTGATGGCCGCGAACACGAGCCAGGGCCAGACGGATGTTGCATCCTTTGCGGAACTTGCCAGATTGGTCGGCCGGACAAAGGAACCTTACAACGATCAGCGATAGCGGTCTCGGACGACGTTCGCGGCCAAGTGGCGAGCGATATGCTCCAGGCCAGGTGCCCCGAAGATTTTTGAAACCTGGGACTGCATGGCGGCGTTGATCTAAACCCACAGCTGTGGGTTTGGAGGCCACAATGGACAGGCAGCCGAACAAACCCGTGCACGTCATGTTCGACGGCAGGATCGAAGAGATTGCCACGGTCGAGCGTGCGCTCGGTTTCTTGAGGCGATGGCCGGAAGACAGGCGCGGCCACGTCTACATGTGCACCTGGAATGCCTGCAACGCCGTGTCGATCGGGCATGTATCGGAGCTCGATGCCATGCGCACCTTCATCGGCTTTGCGGAGGTTACCGGCATCTATGTGCGTGCGGAAGATGTGCCGGTGTTGATGAGCCAGCCACGCGCGCCGCTGTTCAGGGCAGGGCGCCGGTAGGCGGCCAAGCGGTCATATGAGGTTGATCTGAGACAAGTCGGAATTCGTCCGATCTTTGTCGGAACCTTCCTTCCTGCGTCCGGTTAGCCCTATGCAACCGCAACCAGACGAAGGAGAGCATCATGCTCAGGAAGATTATCATCGCTTCGGCTTTCGCGGTCGGACTTGCCGGTTCGGCTATGGCACAGGGTATCGGTGATCCGATGGTCAATGACCGCGTCGATCCGAACCAGCCGGCACCGACCACGGTCGAACCGCAGCCGGTCTATCCCGATGCGGTGGACACGACGACCACCCAGAGCATCCATGACCAGAGCGGACCGTCCCAGGGCAACAGCGGCGCCGGCCCATGTGCCTATCAGCCGGCCTATGACGGACCGCAGCCGGGCAATGGCCCGATCGTCAACGACAACTACTGCGGCAAATAACGTGCCATGGCCGGGGCGCATGGCGCGCCTCGGCCAGCCGCTTGCTCAAGTCCATCTTACCATCTTCATGCATCATGCCTGGATCAGCGCATTGCCGTCCGCGGCAAACAGATGGATGCGGGCCGGATCGGCATAGACCGAAAGGTCTGTACCCGCATCGACCTGCCGCTGGCCGTTGAGGGCAACAGTCAGGGCCTGTCCGTCAGCGGTCGTGGCGTAGACCAGGGTCTGCCCACCCAGGCTTTCAATGAGGTCCACCTTGACGTCCGCCAGCTTGACGCCCTCGCTGTCGGTGATGCCGATATGCTCGGGCCGCACGCCCAGCGTGGTCGCGCCGGCTGTCGCGCGGGGCAGCGACAAGGCATTGCCCGCCACCTGCAGGCGACCGTCTTTCGACCCGGTGGTGAGCAGGTTCATTTTCGGAGAACCGATGAAGCCGGCGACAAAGAGGTTGCGCGGGTTGTTGTAGAGTTCGAGCGGAGCGCCAACCTGCTCGACGACACCGCTGCGCAGCACGACGATCTTGTCGGCCATCGTCATGGCCTCGACCTGGTCATGCGTGACATAGATCATGGTGTTGCCGAGATCGTTGTGCAGCTTTGCGATCTCCACCCGCATCTGGACGCGCAGTTCGGCATCGAGGTTGGACAGCGGCTCGTCAAACAGGAAGATCCTGGGCTCTCGCACGATGGCGCGGCCGATGGCGACACGCTGGCGTTGCCCGCCCGACAACGCTTTCGGGCGGCGGTCGAGGAGCGGGGTGATGCGCAGGATTTCCGCCGCCTTCGCAACGCGGCTCGCAATCTCGGCCTTCGGCGCGCCGATGGTCTCCAGTCCGAATGACAGGTTCTTGCGAACCGACATATGCGGATAGAGCGCATAGCTCTGGAATACCATGGCAATGCCGCGCTTCGATGCCGGCACCTCGTTGATGCGCCGGCTATCGATCAGCAGGTCGCCGCCGGTGATCCGCTCCAGCCCGGCGATCAGGCGCAGCAAGGTGGACTTGCCGCAGCCCGATGGACCCACAAAGACCGTGAACTCGCCCGGGTCGATCGACAGGTCGATGCCATGGATGACTTTCACGTCGCCGTAGGCCTTGGTGATGTTGCGCAGCTCGATACTGGCGGCCATTGCTCCCCCTCCCTTGTTCGTCATGCGGCCCGGTACTGCGGTGGAAGCCAGCTGTCATAGCGCGGGTGTTGCGTGCCGATGGGCAGTTCCACGTCTTCATGCGTGGAGGAGGAATGATAGAAGGCCGTGACAAGCTCCAGCGACCGGCGCGCGTCGGCGCTGGTGACAGGCAATGGCGCCCTGCCGAGCAGCGTCTCATGGAAGCGGCCCATCTGTGCCTCGAACCGCGAGGGCAATGGTTTCCAGTCCTTCAGCAGGGCTTCGATCCTTGCCGCCGCGTCGGCGTTGCGCGGCTGGATCGTCCAGGGCCTGGCGCCGGGATTGTAGGGTTCATGGTCGCTTTCGAAGGTCACGTTCTCGAACATCAGCCGCAGCCGGCTGATCTCGTCCCCGGCGCCGAGCGTGGCCGTCAGGCTGCCGAGCGCACCATTGGCGAGTTCGACGCTGGCGGTCACGCAGTCCTCGACCTCGATCGCGTTGACCCGTGTCGCGACCCGGCCGAACAGCCTTTTGACGTCGCCCATCAGATAGGTGAAGAGGTCGTGCTGGTGGATGGCATGCGTCATCAGCACGCCGCCGAGCTCGGTCGCCCATCTGCCGCGCCATGGAACGGCATAGTAGTCCGCGTCGCGGCGCCACAGTGTCTCGACGGTGCCGATATAGGGCTTGCCGGCGATGCCGGCGTCGATGATGGCCCTGGCCTGTTCGACGCCGTCGCCGAACCGATATTGCATGACCGGCATCAGCAGCCCGCTGGAAACCTTCTCCTGGGCGATCACCGTGTCGATCTGGCTCAGCGAGCCGACCAGCGGCTTTTCGCAGATGACATGCTTGCCGGCCTTGAGGGCGGCCATGACCTGGGCCAGATGCGTTCCCGGCGGCGTGCAGATATCGATGATGTCGATATCGTCCATCTCCAGCAACGCATTGAAATCGGTGCCGCGCCGTTCGACCCGGAACGCGTCGCCGACGTCGCTCAGTCGCCCCGGATCGAGATCGCAAAGCGCCTTGACGCTGAACTTGTCGGCATTGGGGACATAGCCCTCGGTTATATGGCTTCTGCCGATGCCGAGACCGACGACGGCGACGTTGAAGATCCTGCTCATTGGGCCCACTCCGTGCCGCGTTCGGCCAGTTTCTGTGCATCGAGGGCCAGCTCCATGGCTTTGAAGCAGTGTGCCTGGCTCATGGCCGTCTCGGTGCGGTTCAGCACATCGGCAATCAGCTGCCGGCCATAGGGCAGCTCGACATCCGAACAATCGATCGCCTGTATCCCCTTCCTGTCGACCAGGAACATGTGATCGGTGCCCGGGCTGCCGCCGATATCGATGTATTTGCGCAACTCGATGTATCCTTCCGTGCCGAGGATGGTCAGCCGGCCGTCGCCCCAGGTCGGCAGACCCTTCGGAGTGAACCAGTCGACGCGCACATAACCGGTCGCCTTGGGCGATCTCAGATGCATGTCGCCAAAATCCTGCAGGCCCGGACGATCCGGGTTACCCCGGTTCGCGACGGTGGCCGAGGCGACTTCCGCATCCAGCGTTCCCGCGAAGAAGAGGAACTGCTCGCACTGATGGCTTCCGATATCGCACAGGATTCCGCCGTAGCGCTGGCGGTCGAAGAACCAGTCCGGCCGCTGGCCATTGTGGATGGCATGCGGCCCCAGGCCGACCGTGTGGATCACCTCGCCGATGGCGCCGGCCTTGACCAGCTCGCCGGCCTTGACCGTGGAACGGGTCTCGAAATGCTCGGAATAGCAGACCGAATAGATGCGGCCCGTCTCGGCCTGCGCGCTACGGATCGCATCCAGCTGCGCATGGCTGATCATGCCGGGCTTGTCGCTCATGACGTCCTTGCCGTGGCGCATCGCCGCGATGGCAATTTCGGCCCGTTCGTCCAGGATCGCCGCCGTCACGACCAGCTGGATGGAGCGGTCCTCCAGGATGGCGGCCCTGTCGCCGACCCGCTTCACGCCGGGATATGTTCCGGAAAACGTCCTGGCGAGGTCATCTTCCGGGGAATGGAAGGCGACAAGCTCCGCGCCCGCGGCGAGCAGGCAGTTCACCTGCCCGTAGATGTGGCCGTGGTTGAGGCCCATGGCTGCAAATCGAATGCTCATCAGTCTACCGTTCACGTGTTGATTGTGGAGAAATGGCTTTGGTGACCCGTCGTCACCGTTTCATGCCTGTCGTGGCGATGCCTTCGATCAGCAGGCGCTGGAACACCAGGAAGAGCAGGAAGATCGGCACCAGGCTCGCCACGCTCATGGCGAACAGGCCGCTGAAATCGCTCTCGCCGGTGGAGTCGGTGAAGGTGCGCAGGCCAAGCATGACCGTGTACTGGCGCATGTCGTTCAGGTAGATCAGCGGACCGAAGAAATCGTCCCACGTCCAGATGAAGGTGAAGACGGCGGCCGTTGCCAGCACCGGCGTCGACAGCGGCAGCATGATCTTCCAGTAGATGCGCCAGGCAGAGCATCCATCCATCATCGCTGCCTCATCCAGCTCGCGCGGGATGCCGCGGAAGAACTGCACCATCAGGAAGACGAAGAAGGCATCCGCGGCGAGGAATTTCGGCACGACCAGCGGCAGGATGGTGTCGACCCAGCCCAGCTTCAGGAACAGCACATATTGCGGGATGAGCGTGACCTGATAAGGCAGCATCAACGTCACCAGCATGACGCCGAACCAGAAGCGCTTGCCGAAGAATTCCAGTCGCGCGAAGGCGAAGGCGGTCAGCGAACACGCCAGCACATTGCCGATGACGGCGAGGCCCGCGATGATGAAGGAATTCAGGAAGAAGGCTCCGAACGAGACGCGCAGGCCGTTCCAGCCGCGCCAGTAGGCGCTCCAGTCGACGGAGGACGGGATCAGACCCGCCGAGCTGAAGATCTCGTCGTGCGGGCGCACCGATGCCGAGATCATCCACAGCAGTGGATAGATCATGACGAAGCAGATCGCGAGCAGTGCCGCATGGATGAGCAGCGACCGCCACAGCGGACGCCGGTCCGCCAGTTCGGCCTCGAGGGAGCCTGGGCGTGCATCAGTCGTCATAGTGCACCCAGTATCTCGAAGTGAGGAAGGAGATCGCCGTGAACAGCGAGATGATGACCAGCAGGACCCAGGCCAGCGCCGAGGCATAGCCCATGCGGAAGAAGCTGAAGGCCTCCTGGTAGAGGTAGAGCGCGTAGAACAGCGTCGAATTGACCGGACCGCCCAGTCCGCCCGAGATGATGAAGGCCGGCGTGAAGCTTTTGAACGCCTCGATCGTCTGGATGATCATGTTGAAGAAGACGATGGGGGTCAGCAACGGCAGCGTGATCTTCCAGAACTGCCGCCAGCTGCTCGCCCCGTCGAGGCTTGCTGCCTCATACATGTCCTGCGGGATCTGCCTGAGCCCGGCCAGGAAGATGATCATCGGCGAGCCGAACTGCCAGACACCGAGCACCACGAGGGTCCAGAGCGCGTATTTCGGGTTGGTGATCCAGCTCGGCCCATTGATGCCGAAGAAGGACCACAGCAGCTGGTTGATCAGCCCGTCGGCCGAGAAGATGGTGCGCCACAGCGTTGCGATCGCAACGCTCGCGCCGAGCAGGGATGGCAGGTAGAACACCGCCCGGTAGAGCGTAAGCCCCTTGATGCCCTTGTTGAGCAGCATGGCCACCGCCAGCGCAAAAGCCAGCTTCAGCGGCACCGAGAACAGCACGTAGAGGAAAGTCACCCGCATCGAGGCGAGGAACTTCGGATCCTCGCTCAGGATGCGGTGATAATTCTCCAGCCCGACCCAGTCCGGCGCCGTCAGCAGATCGAACCGGGTGAAGCTGAGATAGAAGGAATAGACGATCGGGCCGAGCGTGAAGCAGAACAGCCCGATCAGCCAGGGCGTCAGGAACAGGTAGCCCGGACCGAAGCCTTCCGTAAGCCTGGACCAGCCGGAGGTGCTGCCGGCGTCTTCCGTCGTCACGATCGGCTGTGTAACCCCTGTCATGTCTTGCGCTTCAGGATGGCGCCGGCTTCGGCCACGAAGGCCTGGGCTGCATCCGAACTGCTCTGCGAACCGAACGCCACGCCCGATGCGGTGCGCTGGAATGCGATCAGCACCTCGCCGGCCGCGTTCGGCGGCGACGGTGGCAGCTTGGCCGCCAGGTCGCCGAGGCCGGAAACATAAGACAGCATCGTCTTGCCGACCTCGTCCAGCGTGCCGGACAAGGCGTCGCGCACCTTGGAGGATTCCGGAATGCCGCGCTCGGTGCCGAGCACCTTGGCCGCCTCCAGGTCGTTGACGAAATAGGAGATGAACTCCGCGGCGGCCTTCTGGTTCGGCGATTTGGCAAAGACCGAGAACAGCATCGCCGGCTTGCGGTAGTGGCCACCTTTCGACTCGGCGGTGAGCCGGGGGAAGTTCGCCAGCGCCACCGGATCCTTGTTCAGCTTCTGGTAGCCGACGAGTTCATTCGAGTTCGCATAGGCGACGGCCACCTTGTTCTGGGTCAGCAGCGAGGTGTCTATGTTCTGCTGGTCGAGTTCCTGGATATCGGCAGGCGGGATGGCACCGGCCTCGCGCAGCTTGGCCCACATGTCGAACCATTCGGCGACGTCGGTCGCATCGAAGGCGAGCTGCCCGTCCGCCGTGTAGAGAGCCTTGCCGCGCTGGCGCAGGTAGTTCTCGAAGATCTGCTCGTTCTTCGAGCCGTCGGCGGCGCCGTAGAAACCGCGCCGGATGCCGGCATTGGTGATTTCCACCGCCAACTGGGAAAAGTCATCCCAGGTGGTGCTGGCACCCGGCAACGGCAGTTTCAGCTTTTCGAACACCGTCCTGTTGACCATCATGGCGACGGAGTTGGCGCCGAGGCTGATGCCGTAGAGCTTGCCGCCGACCTTGCCGCTGTCGACCTGCAGCGGGTCGAAATCCGCGACATTGAGCGCCGTTCCAACGAAGTCGTCGAGCGGCGCGATCGCGCCACGGCTCGCATATTCGACGATGTAGCGATAATCCATCTGGATGATGTCCGGAGCGTTGCCGCCGGCGGTCTGCGTCGCGAGCTTTGCCCAGTAATCGTTCCAGCCGAGGAATTCGCCCTCGACGCCGGTTCCGGGATTGGCCTTCATGAAGAGGTCGGCGGCAGCATAGGTGCGCTCCGCCCGGGTCTGGCTGCCCCAGAAGATCATCCGCAGCCGCTGCTGCTGCGCGAATGCGGGTCCGGCCGCCGCCAGTGCGAGCGTCGCCGAGCAACCCGCCAGGAACTGGCGTCTGTTCACATCGAATGGCATTTCAGGTTCCTCCCGTTCGCCGGCTGTTTCCCGGGGGACGGCGGTGCGGTTCCACCGACCGTTTCCTCCCGCGGTCATGTGGGCACCTTGCGTCCCCTGCCGGGGATCTCCGGCAATTCGTCTAGACGGGGCCAAGGTCGCACAGGCTGGATTGAAAGAAAAATACGAAGTACCGTCTTCGATATAGATAAAATCTATGGCTGGAGGACGCGCGCGATGAACAAGATGCTGCGTCAATTCATGGCCGTCGCGGAGGCTGGCACGATGAGCGGCGGCGCGACGGCCGCACTGGTCTCGCAGCCTTCCCTGACCGTCAACATGCGCAGGCTCGAAGAGACGATGGGAGTGCCGCTGTTCATTCGCACGCCGCGCGGTGTGCGGCTCACGGAATATGGCGAAACGCTCTATCAGAACGCCAGGCTGATGCAGCGTCTCTACGACAACACGCTCAAGGCCCTCGAGCGGCAGCGTCAGCGTACCGAGGAAGGTCTGCGCATCGGGTCAGGCTACTCGTGGTGGTCGCTGTTCATCCGCGACATGGTGGTCGAGCATTCGAAACGTCATCCGGGCGCGCGCATCTATGTCAGCCTTGGAAACCAGCTGCGCTGCATGGACCTGCTGCTCGGCGGGGATATCTCCATGTTCGTGGCGCATGAGATCGAGGGATTGAGCCACAACACCGGCACGGAACTGATCCCGCTCATGCAGGTCGGTGCCGGCTATTTCGTGCGCGAGGGCCATCCGCTTCTGGGACGCCCCTGCACCATGGCCGACATCGACCGATACCCGATGGTCAGCACCGCCGTTCCTGAAGCACGGCACCAGCGTTTCTTCGAGACGTGGACGCAGACCCTCGCCGACAGTGCCTTCGACCAGCAGCATTATACGTTTGCCTCCAATTCGCTCGCCGCCTGCCTCGATTATGTCGAACACACCGATGCGGTGATCAACCACACTGATGTCATGGCGAATGAGTTCGAGCGCCGCGGACTGCACCGGCTGTCACTGACCGATCCCGCACGCAAGAGAACGGTCGGCATCTATGTGCTCAAGGAACGGATGGGCGAGCAGCGGACCATGGAGACGATCACGCTGCTGAAGGAGGCCGCCGCAACCGTGCTGGCGCTTTGACCCGGCCGCGACGGTGGTCGACGCACAGTTCCGACATTCAGATGGTATGATCCCTGTATCGGAGATCGTTGAGATGCATGTGCAGTCCGTAACCCCCGAACTCTGGCCCGATCTGGAAACGCTTTTCGGCAAGGCCGGTGCGAGCAATGGATGCTGGTGCATGTACTGGTGTGTCGGTGCCTCGTACCATCACAGACCGCGCGAGGAGAACAGGAAGGCGTTGCGGAACCAGGTTGCCGGAGATCTGCCGCCGGGCCTGCTCGCCTTCGATGGGCAGAAGCCGGTGGGTTGGTGCCGCCTGTATCCGCGCAGCGGCCTTCCCTGGCTTGAAAGGGCGCCATGGTTCGTGCGCGTGGATGACAGCCCGGTCTGGTCGATACCTTGCTTCTATGTACATCATCGCCACAGGCGGCAGGGGGTGATGAGCGGGCTCATCGAAGCCGCCCTGCACACCGCGAGGCTTGCCGGTGCTCCCGCGGTCGAGGCCTATCCGATCGATACGACGATACCGGGCAGCACCCGCAACACCTTTCCGGGTGTCGCGTCAGCTTTTGTCCGGGCGGGCTTCAAGGAAGTGGCGCGGCACGCGGCTGCACGCCCCATACTGCGCTACAATCTGGTTCAGTGATATCAACTGGCGCGTGGCCGCCTGGGCCTCGCTGCCTGCCTTGAGCTCCGGCAATCTTGCCAGCGCTACCACTTCACCCGGAAGCCCAGTGTTCCCTTGATGGCGTTGCTGTCGCCGAAGTTGGACAGGCTGGTGGCCACCGATCCCTCGCCATAGACCGAATATTTGTCGTCGTTCCAGTTGTAGGAACCGCCGATACCGACCTCGCCCCAGAAGCGGTCGGTCCTGTTCGCGAAATCGACGGTGGCGACCTCGACGCGCGTGCCCTGCAGAAACTCGTAGCGCAGGTTAGCCAGGCCGTAGAGGTGGCTGCGGGTGAGCGTGCCGTTGGCCGCGGTCCAGGAATTCTCCCGGTCGAGAGAGACGCCGAGCCGGCCGAGCAGGCTGTCGCCATCTCCCAGGCTGACATCGGTCCCGAACGGATCGACGAAGCTGTCGAACTTGACGCGCGAATAGATCAGCTGAGCCTGCGGCGTCAGCGTCAGGCCATCACCGATGGCGAAGCGCTTGCCGGTTTCCAGCGACAGTGCGTAGCCGAAGCCGTTGTTACCCGAGGCCAGTGACATGCCGGTCGAGCTCGACGACAGGTCGCTGTCGTACCAGGTTGCCTGTGCCTGTCCGTCGACATAGAGGCCGTCATTGCCGTACCAGGTCAGCGTGCCGCTGAAGCCATAGCCGTCGCTCTTTATGCTGCCGTCGCCGCTCGGCGCCGTCACATCGGTCTTGCCGTTGACATAGTGCATGGCAATGCCGCCGAGCAGGCGGCCTGCCTCGTTCTCGGCCAGCAGCAGGTCGATGCCGGTCTGCAGCCGGAAGACGTTCTGCTCGTAGGTGGCGCTGCTGGTCGAGAAGGCCGGGTCAATGCTGTTGTGCGCACCCTCGATCCTGCCCCAGATGCCGCGGCCTTCCTGGGACGTGGGCGTGACGCCATCCGGCGCCGGGTTCTCGGCCGGGGCATCGGCGCCCTCAGCCACCACATTGGCGCCGCCACCGCTCCAGTAGCGGTTGCCCGTGCGTTGCTGCAGCGTAGGCAGCCCGTTCATGCCGAGCAGATGCTGCGGATAGACCTCGTAGACAGGCGCGCCGGGATTGTATTGCGGGTCGCTGTTGGTCAGCGCCGAGCGCAGATACCAGTCGCCGTCCTGCGGCGTCGACACGCCGCCCTGGAACAGGCGATAGGCATAGGCGCCGGCAACCACCGCCGGCGCACCCTTGAAGGTGAAGTCACCGGCCAGCGAGAAGGTGCCGGCCGAATTGCCGTCCACCTGCACCACCTTGATGCCCTGCGCCGTCGGCGCGCCGCCGCCGCCGGCATTGATCACTTTCAGCACGCTGGAGCCGGAGGTGCCGCCATTGACGATCAGCCTGTCGGTCAGGGAATTGTCGCCGCCGAGCACCGTGGCGAGCTGGACCGTGCCGCCATTGCCGGCATAGTTGCCGGCGATTGTCAGCATCGTTCCCGGCTTGCCGATGCCGAGATCGACAAGGCCGGCATTGGAAAGCGATGCCAGGGTCTGGTCGAAATCGTTGAGTGCCAGCGTGCCGCCGGAGAGAACCGAGAAGGCGGACGATGCGCTGAGGATGTTGGCGCCACCGGGCGCCAGCGTGCCGCTGGCGACGGTGGTCGCGCCGCTGTAGGTGCTGGCGGCGGTCAGCGTGGTCACGCCGGAACCGATCTGCCTGACGGCACCCGAACCGGAAATCAGCCCGCCGAAGGTAAAGCCGTCCGCGCGGTCGAAGGCGAGGGTGCCGTTGTTGGTCACGTTGCCGGCGATGGAGCCCGAACTGCCGCCATTGCCGAGCTGCAGGGTGCCTGCGTTGATCGTGGTGCCGCCTGTATAGCTGTTGGCGGCAGTCAGCACCGTGGTGCCCGTGCCGTTCTGCTGGACGGCGCCGGTCCCGGAAATCACGCCGGCAAAGGCGGCAACATCGGAGCGGTTGAAGGCGAGTATCCCGTTGTTGGCGACATTGCCGGTGATCGAGCCGGAAGTGCCGCCATCGCCGAGCTGCAGGGTGCCGGCACTGATCGTGGTGCCGCCTGCATAGCTGCTGGCGCCGGTCAGCGTCAGCGTGCCCGGTCCGGTCTTGGTCAGCGCGCCGGCGCCGGTGATGGCCTGGCTGATGGTCGACTGGAAGCCCTGCGTGTCGACGGTACCGCCGGCGGCATTGAGCGTGACGGCGCGGGCAGTGCCGACATCGAAGCTGGCGCCGAGGCGCAGCGTGCCGCCGTTGAAGCTGAGCCCGCCGGACGCGGCACCGAGATTGCCGTCGCTCGACGCCTGCACGGTGCCGCCATTTATGGCGGTGCCGCCTGTGTAGGTGTTGGCGCCGTTGAGCACCAGCGTGCCGAGGTCGCTCTTGACCAGTTGCGTGGCGCCGTCGAGCACTGAATTGATGGTTGCCGTGTAGCCCGCGCCGGCAGCAGTTCCGTCGCCGACGCGAATGGTCGATGATGGCGCGCCGACCAGCGTCAGCGTGCCGCCCTGGATGACATAGCCGTCGCTGGCGAACTGCATGCCGGCTGCGCGCACCGCGCCGTTGCCGTTGTCGACGGTGACCGTGCCGGGCGTCGCCATGAACACGGCAAAGCCGCTGTCGGCCCATGCCGCATTGGGTGTGCCCGCCTGGTTGGTCCAGTTGTCCGATGCACCGGCATTCTGCCAGGTGCCGTTGCCGCCATTGACGGCGCTGTCGTTCTTCGGACCGGCGTCGCCGTCCCAGAAGGTCAGGTTCAGGCCGGCGGTATTGACGAGGTTGACCTGTTGGGCGACCGAGGTCTGCACGAAGAAGGTGCCTGGCGGTGTGCCGGGCGGCAGGCTGGCGATGTCCAGGGTATTGTTGGTCAACGCTCCGCCATAGCTGATCACCCGGTAGATGCCGGCATCGAAGGAGCCGCCCGGCGTCAGGTTGACGTTGAGCTTGCCGTCAAGGGTGAGGTTGCCGCCGACCGTGGTTAGGTCGTTGAAGGCGCCGCCCACGGTATTGGACTGCCCGAAATTGTAGTTGAGATTCGAGGTGTCGTTGAGTGCAAGCGCGCCGTTGATGGTCAGTGCGCCCGGCGTCGTGCCGACTTCGCCGGGGGCGAGCGTGCCGCCATTGGCGATGGTGACGTCGCCGCCGATCGTGCCGGTGCCGCCGATGGTGGCGCCTGCGTTGACCGTCGTTGCGCCCGTCGCGGCCGTCTGGTTGCCGTTGACGATCAGCGTGCCGGCCCCGACCGTGGTCGTGCCGGTATAGCTGTTGGTGCCGGTCAGCGTGGTGATGCCGGAACCAATCTGCTGGACAGCGCCGGTTCCCGAAATCAGCCCACCAAAGGTGATGGCGTCGGAGCGGTTGAAGGCGAAAGTGCCGTTGTTGGCGACGTCGCCGGCGATCGAGCCGGAGGTGCCGCCATTGCCGAGCTGCAAGGTGCCGGCATTGATCGTGGTGCCGCCGGTGTAGCTGTTGGTTGCGGTCAGCACCGTGGTGCCGGTGCCGTTCTGCTGGACGGCGCCGGTGCCGGAAATCACGCCGGCAAAGGTTGCCGTGTCCGAGCGGTTGAAGGCGAGTGTGCCGTTGTTGGTGACGTCGCCGGTGATGGAGCCGGAGGTGCCGCCATCGCCGAGCTGCAAGGTGCCGGCATTGATCGTGGTGCCGCCGCCATAGGTGTTGGCGCCGCTGAGCACCAGCGTGCCTGTTCCCGTCTTGGTGAGAGCCCCGGCCCCGGTGATGCCCTGGCTGACCGTGGTCTGGAAGCCCTGCGTGTCGACGGTGCCGCCGCCTGCATTGAGCGTGATGGCGCGGCCGGCATTGAGGTTGAAGCTGGCGCCGAGCCGCAGCGTGCCGCCGTCTATGCTGAGCCCGCCGGCCGCGGCGCCCAGGTTGCCGTCGCTTGACACCTGCAGCGTGCCCCCATTGATGGCGGTGCCGCCGGTATAGGTATTGGCGCCGTTGAGCACCAGCGTGCCGAGATCGGTCTTGACCAGTTGCGTCGTGCCGGCGAGCACGGAGTTGATGGTTGCAGTGTAGCCGGCGCCTCCGGTGGTGCCGTCGCCCACCTTGATGATCGAGGTCGGTGCGCCGACGAGCGTCAGCGTGCCGCCCTGGATGACATAGCCGTCGCTGGCGAACTGCATGCCGGCGGCGCGCACGGCGCCATTGCCGTTGTCGACGGTCACCGTGCCCGGGCTTGCCATGAAGACGGCGAAGCCGCTGTCGGCCCAGGCGGCGTTGACCGCGCCGGACTGGTCGGCCCAGTTGTCCGTCGCACCGGCATTCTGCCAGGTGCCGGTGCCGCCGTTGACCGCGCCGTTGTTCTTCGGGCCGACATCCCAGAAGGTGAGCTGCAGCCCGGCGGTGTTGACGAGGTTGACCTGCTGGGCGACCGAGGTCTGCACGAAGAAGGTGCCCGGCGGCGTGCCGGGCGGCAGGCTGGCGATCTCCAGCGTGTTGTTCTGCAGCGCGCCGCCATAGTTGATGATGCGGTAGACGCCCGGGTCGAAAGAGCCGCCCGGCGTCAGGTTGACGTTGAGTTTGCCGTCGAGGACGATGCTGCCGGCGACATTGGTGAGGTCGTTGAAGGGACCGCCCGCGACATTGGCCTGGCCGAAATTGTAGTTGAGGTTGGTGGTGCTGTTGAGCACGACCGCGCCGTTGACGGTGAGCGTTCCCGGCGTCGTGCCGACATTACCGGGGGCCAGCGTGCCGCCGTTCGCAACCGTCATGCTGCCGCCGATGGTGCCCGTGCCGCCGATGGTGGCACCGGCATTGACGCTTGTGTCGCCCGTCGCGGCGGACTGGTTGCCGTTGACGATCAGCGTGCCGGCGCCGACCGTGGTCGGGCCCGTATAGCTGTTGGCGGCGGTGAGCGTGGTGATGCCGGAGCCGATCTGCTGGACAGCGCCTGTTCCTGAAATCAGCCCGCCGAAGGTGACGGCGTCGGAGCGGTTGAAGGCCAGCGTGCCGTTGTTCGTCACATTGCCGGTGATCGAGCCCGAGGTGCCGCCATTGCCGAGCTGCAGCGTGCCGCCGGCGATCGTCGTGCCGCCGCCATAGCTGTTGGCGCCGGTCAGGGTCAGTGTGCCGGTTCCCGCCTTGGTGAGAGCGCCGGCACCGGCGATGGCCTGGCTGACCGTGGACTGGAAGCCTTGCGTGTCGATGGTGCCGCCGGCCGCGTTCACGGTGAGCGCGCGCCCGGCATTGATGTCGAAGCTGCTGTCGAGTTGCAGCGTGCCGCCGTTGAAGGTCACGCCGCCTGCTGCCGCGCCGAGATTGCCGTCGTTGGAGACCCGGACCACGCCGCCATTGATAACGGTGCCGCCGGCATAGCTGTTGGCACCGTTGAGCACCAGCGTGCCCGAACCAGCCTTGGTCAGCGCACCGGTGCCGGTGATGCCCTGGCTGACGGTCGACTGGAAGGCCTGCGTGTCGATGGTGCCGCCGGCTGAATTGATCGTCACGGCGCGGCTGGTGGCGAGGTCGAAGCTGCTGTTGAGTTGCAGCGTGCCGCCGTTGAAGGTCAGTCCGCCGGCGGCGCCGCCGAGCGCATTGTCGGCACCCGCCGCGACTGTGCCCTGGTTGATCGACAGGCCGCCCAGGAATGTGTTTCCGGCGGCCACGGCCGGTGTCAGCGTCAGCACGCCGGCACCCAGCTTGACCACCGAACCAGAGCCGGTGATCTGTCCGGTGTAGCTGCCGTTGTCGCTCTGCGTGAAACGCACCAGGCCGTTGTTCTGGACGTTGTTGACGTTGGCCGAGGCCGGTGTCTTGGTCGGCAGGCTTTGTGCGCGTGCCTCCAGGATTCCGGTCGGGTCGACGACCAGATTGCCGGTGTAGCCGGCATTGTTGCCGGTGAGCGCCAGAACGCCGTTCCTGACGGTGACGATGGTGAAGCCTGACAGGCTGCCGGTGACCGTCCATTGACCCTGCCCGTCCTTGGTCAGGGTGCTGAAATTGGTGATGCTGCCGGGCAGGATATCGTTCGAACCGGCCGCCCCCTGCAGGGTCAGGTTGTTGGTGCCGCCACCACCATTGATGGCCCCGGAAGCCGTGGAGTTCGCCTCGAAGATGAGGTCGTCATTGCCGCCGCTGAAGCTCAGATTGCCGAGGATCCTGGCGCCGGTGCGGTTGTAGAAGGTGATGCCGGAGCTGCCGCTGCTGCCCATCACATTGCCGCCGCCGACCTTTTCGATGGTGCCGTAATTGTCGACGACGTTCTTGGCGCCGGTGACGCGGTCCTCGAACCAGATGGCGGCACTGTTGGTGGCCTGGATCAGCCCGTAGTTCAGGATGGTATTGCCGAAACCGGTCGGGTTGACGGCCTCGGAATTGGTGGAGGTGCCTGCCGCGATGATGCTGCCGCCGGCATTGATCGTCAGCGTGCTGTTGCTGCCGAATTCAACCGTGTTGTTGCCGGTGTTCGACGTGCCGGCCCCGTTCGGGGTGCTGGCATTGTTACGGACGGTGCCGTCGATGGTGATAGCGGCCGCGTTGCCGAGGCTGATGGCGTTGTTGCCGGTGACGTTGATCGTCGCGCCGCTGCCGACATTGACGGTGCGGTTGTTGTCAGCCGGACCGCTGCCGACGCGGGTCGTATAGGGATTGGGAGCGGAGCTGTCGCAAGTGGTGACGCCACCTACGGTGGTGCAGTTGGCCAGCGCGCTGGTCGGGAAAAACAGAAGCCCCGATCCTGCAAGGCCACTCAGGAAGGTCGTCGACCAGATGAAGCTGTTTCGAGCCTGCCGCATGCGCGCCCTCGCAACCTTGAGTAATACCGAGTCGGTTCTTAGCCAGAGGGTCTAGTGGGCGCAACCAGTATTGGAAAGAATATCCAAGTTGCATGAAACATTAGAAATTTATAAGTAACTAATATATGTAACTTAGCACGTTAATGGTTTGAATATTATGGCCGTGTTTGTGCATGATAATTTAGATCGTGAAATAATATTGCTTGATTTTGATCAAATGAGCCTTCGATTGAGGTAAATATCAGTGACCTCTAAATAAAATGGTGCCGGTGCAGTTTTGGCGGCCGATGCGAACCGATGCGGCAGGAAATCACCCTGAGGCGCTGCTGTGTGGGACCCGAAAACCTGCTGCCTGCCGACTTTCATGATGCGGCATGCCCAGGCCGAAGGTCCGGCCGGGCGCGCCTATCCCAGGAGCAGTTCCATCTCCAGTTGCGACAGTGCCGTCTGCTTCCAGCCGGTGGCGGTCAGGAAGCCGTTGGCCTGGGTGGCGGGCAATGTCGCCGGGATCGTCCAGGGACGGTCCGCAAACCGTGCCAGCAGGCTCTGCATGAAACGCCGGCCGATGCCTTGCCGTGGCGAGCGAACCGCGAAGGCCAGCAGCCGCACCGCCGGTCCGCTCGCATCGATCAGCGCAGCCGCGTCGCCGGTGCGCAACGCCTCGATCGGCTTCGTTGCGCCGGCAAAGCAAAGCGGCGACGTCTGCCAGCTCGGATCGTCCGGCCAGGCACCGAGCAGCAGCGGCAGGACGTCGCCTGCGGGGCAGGGCATCACCCCATTCTCCGATGAGGCGGGCGGGACCGGATCGTGCGTGTAGCCCACCAGCGTCCGGCGCGGCACGAAGCCGGCCCTGGTGTAGGTCGAGGTCGCTTTGCTGTTGCTGTCGATCACCTCCAGCACCAGGCGCTCGTCTCCCCGCAGCCGCGCTTCGGCGATCGCGGCGGCAACGGCCTGCGCGCCGATGCCAGCGCCCCGCAAGGGTTTCGCGATGCCGAGCGCCGCAAGACGGCTCGTGCGGCCGCGCCGCGCGATCAGCATGATGCCGGCGGTCTGGTCGTCCACGCGCAGCAGCTGGCTTGTCACCAGGTCGATATGCTCCGCCTGGATACGGCGGGCGAGCGAAACGGGATCGAAGGCGACCGGCACGATGTAGCCCTCATAGCCGGCGGTCAGCGCCGCACAGGATTCGGCAAGCGGCACATGCGCGAGCGAGAGGAACGAAAGTTCTGCAGTCATGTCTGTGCCCGTACCAGTGTCACACACGGACCTATCGTGCCATTGGCCGGTTCGGGCACGGCCACCGAGGTGGAAAAGGCGAGCCAGCAGCGACCCCGCAATTCAGGGAAAGCGGAGATGCTGTAGAGCAATTCCAGCAAAAGCGCGCAGCGGCTGGCGTTTTCGCAAAAGACGGAAACGCTTTACGATCGCACCATGGGGACGACCATTCGCATTGCCGCTGCTCAGACGCCTGAATTCCGCGAGGATATTGCGGCGGCGACCGGACACCTGCTGCATCTGGTCGACAGGGCGCAGCGCGAATATGCGTTGCTGTTGTGCCTGCCGGAATGTTTCCTCCAGGGTTATCTGACGGATGAGCCGGTCGCGCGCCGGCACGCCATCGATCTTGGCTCGTCGGCCTTCGCGGCACTCCTGGGTATGTTCCCGCCGGACGCGCCGATGACCGTCTTCGGCCTCATCGAGGTCGAGGGAGATCGCCTTTTCAACACCGCGGTCGTGGTGCACCGCCAGACCCTCGTCGGGCGCTATCGCAAGACCCACCTGCTTTCCCGGGAGAGGTGCTTCCATGCCGGAGACGCCGCCGATGTGTTCGAGGTCGATGGGCTGCGGTTCGGCATCAACATCTGTTTCGACACCAATTTCCCCGCTGCGTCGAAGTCCCTTGCCGACAGCGGCGCCTTTCTCATCGTTTGCCCGGCCAACAACATGTTGCCGCGGCATACGGCGGAAGAATACCGGCATGCCCACAATGCAGTGCGTGCCGAGCGCTGCCGCGAGACCGGGATGTGGCTGGTTTCGGCTGACGTCACAGGCGAAAGGGACGGGCAGATAGGCTGGGGCCCGACCGCGGTCCTTGGCCCGTCAGGCGACGTGGCCGCGCAGCTGCCGCTGAACCAGCCGGGGCTCCTGGTCTTTGACCTGCCGGTTGGTTCCACCTCCATCTAGCGCCAGCAGGTGCGCCAGTATGCCGGTTCCCGAGCCGGTTGCCGTCAGGCTGGCCGCAGCAGGCCGATCGCGATCGAGGCGTCGAGACGGTCGACGACGTCCCAGTGGCGATAGAGCTGCCCGTCGCGCAGTTCGTAGCGGTCAGCCGTCTTGAAGGTCAGTGCCTTGCCGGTTGCGGCAACGCCGAGGAACGGGCCCATATGGGTCGCGCGCCAGTGCGTCATCGCCATCATTTGGTCCTGCTCGACCAGGATCGTCTGTTCGACCGGCCGCAGGTCCGGCACTCCTTCATGCAGCATGCGGACGAACTGCCTGTAGGCCTCGCGCCCAGGTCCTGCGATCAGGGGCGAGTCGCTTTCGAATTCCGGATGCAGATGGTCGTCGACCGCGCTGAGATCATGGTCGACATAAAGCCGGCTGCGGAACGCCAGCAGGCGCTTGCGTGCGTCGTTGGATGTCATGATGTCCTCTTCCCGATGCGCCAGGGTCTGGTCGTGGCGCGCTGCGTGTCGTTGCCAGCCGCGGGAAGATGGGCGATGCTTTCATCGTATTACAGTGGGGAAGTTATCCTATTATCACTGGTAATTGCCATGACACGACATCCACGATTGTCCGACCGGCTGGAGCTGTCCCAATTTCTGCGCACGCGTCGCGAGCGTCTGAAACCGGCCGATGTCGGCCTGCCGATGACCGGCCGCAGGCGCACGCCGGGCCTGCGCCGCGAAGAGGTGGCGCAGGCAGCCGGAGTCGGCGTCACCTGGTACACCTGGCTGGAACAGGGGCGCGAGATGGAAGTGTCCACGCATTTCCTCGAGCGCATTGCCCATGCCCTGCGCCTCGGCCCGAATGAGCGCACCCATCTGTTCAGTCTCGCCCAGAACCGGCCGCCTCCCGAGCAGAGTGTCGCCGGGCTCACGGTGAAACCCGCGCATCTGCGCATGCTGGAGGCGATCGAGGGGCCGGCCTATATCGCCAACCCATGCCTCGATGTCGCTGCCTGGAACCAATGCCTGTCCGCCGTCTTCGGCGACCTGGCGCCGCTGCCGCAGCAGAACCGCAACATGCTCTGGCTGATGTTCGCCAGCCCCCAGCATCAGGCGGCGCTCCCCGACTGGGAGGGGGCCGCGCGATCCATGCTGGCCCGGTTCCGCATCGAATATGGACGCAACCGCAAGGATGCCCGTTTCCTGACGCTGATCGAGCGGCTGCAAGGGGCGAGCTCGTCCTTCCGCGCCTGGTGGCCGGAGCATGACGTGACCGTCAGGAACGAGAAGCCCAAGCGCTTCACCGTGCCTGGTGTCGGCGAACTGGAGCTCGACCAGACGGTCCTGCTGCTGGAGGATGCACCCAACATGCGCATCGTGGTCTACGCGCCGGCCAGCCGCGACAGCGCCGAGAAGGTTGCGCTTCTGACCCGGGCGTGGCGCCAACGGCATGGCGGATTCGCGGAACAGGGGTGAGAGCGGTCCCGGTCGTGTTCCGGGGCACGGTGCATTGCCGCTGCCCTCTATCCTGCTGCGAAGGTGGCCAGGCTGCCGGGCAGTTTGGTCCTGTCCTTGCCGATCATCAGCACGCCCGAGTCCGGGCCGAAAAGAACCGAGAAGGGCAGCAGGGCGGCGCCGAGCGGCGATGCTTCCGGACCGAACTGGCCGGAGACGATGTCCGGCGCGATGATGCCGACCGCATTGGCGGAACCGAACTGCGCCTGGACACGCGCCAGCAGATCCTGATGGATCGAGCGCGGCAGGATGCTGTCGAGGACGATCGCCTCGATGTCGATGATCGAAGTGATGGCGATGACGGCTTCGGCCAGCGCCTCGGCGCAGTCGTCCATCCATTCCAACAGCGGTTCACGGGCGCCGGCAGGCAGCGGGTCCAGTTCGCGGACCCGGTTGATGTCGATGCCGTGCGCCTTGAGATGGTTCACCAGCACATAGATCGACGCACGATGCAGCAGGCTCTGGTATTTTGCCGAGCTGCGGGAGACCGAACTGAGTTTTGACGGCGAAACCGGCAGCGGCCCGAGCGCCGCGCTGTTGCCGTGCGGGCCGGTATGCACCTTGCCGCCCTGGACGAGGCCGCCGCCGACGAAGGTGTCGATCGATACATGCATGAAGTCGCGGTACCGCGATCCGATGCCCTGCGCGAGTTCGGCCAGAGCCGCGGAGGTCGCGTCGTTCTCGACAAAGACGGGTGTCTTCGGATCGATGTCGAAGAATCGCTCCAGGTCGACGGTGGCCCAGCTGCCGCCGATGTCCTCCGGAAAGCCGAGTTCGTCACCCCAGTCGCCGAGAAAGTAGGGCGAAGCGATGCCGACGCCGACGA
Source organism: Mesorhizobium sp. (assembly GCA_035944705.1). Classification (GTDB taxonomy): domain Bacteria; phylum Pseudomonadota; class Alphaproteobacteria; order Rhizobiales; family Rhizobiaceae; genus Mesorhizobium. The sequence goes on from DASZAX010000008.1 coordinate 440,263, forward strand.
TGGAGGCTTCTTCGAGGCTGTTCACCAGCTTGCGAAAATTGGCGAGCGCCGTGTTGCCGCCGCGCAGCACCATGTCTGCCGCCGGATAGCGGTATTCGTGGGTTTCCCGCGACCGGATCTCGCCGGCAAAATCGACAAGCACCGCCTCGAGCGCCCGCCGGCCGATCTTGATGCCGACGCTGTAGATGCGTTCCGGCGTCAGCCGGTAGAGGATGGAGGGCGAGCCACGCTGTCCGAACCTTTTTCCAATCTGCTTGACGAAACCCGACGCCTCCAGCCCATCGACGATATCGGCGACCGCGGCCGGCGTCAGGTTCGCGGCCCTTGCGAGATCCGATTTGGAGGCTTCCTTCATGCGGCGAACGGCATCGAGCACGAAGCGCTCGTTGTAGTGCCGCAACTTGATGGAATTGCTGCCTTTTCCGCTCAACAGAACTCTCCGTGCCTCGGCCTTCGTCGCGAAGGCCGTACCGAAGCATCGTTGCGTTAGCCCTTCGGAATAAAGGAGCTTCGCATGCCGCTTCCAGCGAAGTCAATTTTCGCCATTGTCATCCGATTGCATTTAATATAGCAAGTTAAAAAAACATTTGATGCTACGGGAGGTCGGCTGAGAATGAACGCGCATCGCGATGTGCAGCGAGAGGCAGCGGCAGGCGCGCCCATTGGCCTGACCGGTGTCACCAAGGCATTCGGCGGCACCATCGCCATCAGGGATGTCTCGTTCGATCTGCGGCCCGGCGAGGTGCTCGCGCTGCTCGGCGAGAATGGCGCTGGAAAAAGCACCTGCGTGAAATTGCTGGCCGGTGTCTATGCCCCGACCGAGGGAAGCGTTCATGTCGATCGGCATCCGGTCGCGTTCCGGTCGCCGCACGATGCCCAGGCCGCCGGCGTTGCCGTCATGCATCAGCACCCCGGGCTGTTCCCCGACCTGTCCGTGGCCGAGAACATCTATCTGGGTCATGTGCCGCGTGACCGCTTCGGCGGCATCGACATGGCGGCAGCCTCGGAGAAGGCCGGGACAATACTCGCCACCATCGGGCTGGACGTGCCGCCCGAAACCCTGCTCGGCACGCTGCGCACATCCGAGCAGCAGCTGGTCGAGATCGCCCGCGCCCTTTCCCTTGATGCCCGCGTCCTCATCATGGATGAGCCGACCGCGGCGCTCTCGCAAAGGGAAGTGACCCGGCTGTTTGCCGTGGTCGACGATCTGCGCGCCCGTGGCGTGGCGATGATGTTCGTCGGCCACCGCATGGACGAGATCTTCCATGTCGCCGATCGCATCGCCGTGCTGCGCGACGGCCGCCTGATCGACGTCTGCGGCAAGGCCGAGCTCAGTCGCGGCCGCGCCATCTCCATGATGGTCGGTCGCGAACTGACCGAGCTTTATCCCGAGCGGACACAGAGCAGGGGCGACCTCGTTCTCGAGACGAGGGGGCTTTCCCGAGCCGGCGCATTCTCCGGCATCGACCTGACCCTGCATGCCGGGGAGGTGCTCGGGCTGGGTGGTCTTGTCGGCAGCGGCCGCACCGAGATCGCGCGCGCCCTGTTCGGCATAGACCGGCCCGACGCCGGCAGCATCCTGATCGACGGCAGGCCGGTCCGCTTCGCATCGGCGATCGATGCGATGCGCGCACGCATCGCCTATGTCTCGGAGGATCGTCTCGGGCAAAGCCTCGTCACCGATTTCTCGATCCTCGACAACGCCATCCTGCCCAGCCTCGACCGCGCCGCGCCCCGCGGTCTCTACAGCGCAGGCCGGGCAACGGAACTGGTTTCCGGTTTCCTCAGGCAGATGAAACTGCGTTTCGCCGGCTACCAGCAGCCGGTCAAGGAACTGTCCGGCGGCAACCAGCAGAAGGTCGTGCTGGCCAAATGGCTGCGCACGGAACCGCGCATCCTCATCCTGGACGAGCCGACGCAGGGCATCGACGTCGGCAGCAAGGCCGAGGTCCACGCCATGATTGCCGATCTCGCCCGGCAAGGCATGGCCATCATCCTGATTTCTTCGGAGATGCCCGAGCTGATCGGCATGTGCGACCGCATCATTGTCCTGCGCGAAGGGCACAAGACCGCGGAGTTCGCCAAGGGCGAAGCCTCGCAGGAAAAGGTCCTCGAGGCCGCCACCACCAGCGACATCGCCAAAGCTTCGATTCACTCCGCGAATGATGAGCCCGGCGCCGGCAAATCCGGCCGGCTCGATTTCCTGAAGCGTCGCGAACTCGGGCTGCTGGCAGCCATGCTGGCGGTCGTCATTCCCGTCGCCGTCATCAATCCGCGCATGATCAGCGCCGCCAACCTCACGGCAGTGTCGATGGACGCCGCCCTGCTGATCGTCGCCGCACTCGCCCAGATGCTGGTGCTGATCACCCGCAACATCGACCTGTCGATCGGCTCCGTCATCGGCCTTTCCGCCTATATGGCGGCAAGCGCGGTGCAGGCCTTCCCCAATGGCGACATCCTCGTCGGGCTGTCGGTGGCATGCCTGGTGGGCCTCGCTGCCGGACTGCTGAACGGCCTCGTGGTGACCCGGGGGCAGATCCCGTCCATCGTCGTCACGCTGGCCTCGATGTCGATCTATCGCGGCTTCAATTCCTTGTGGGCGGCCGGCAACCAGGTCAGTGCCGACGAGGTCACGCAGCGCTGGCTGGACATGACCGGCTACAGGATGCTGGGTATCCCGCTCATCGTCGTGATCGCCGCGCTGGTGCTTCTTGCCGCCTATGTCCTGCTCTACCGGACATCGTTCGGCCGCGAGCTCTTCGCCGTCGGCTCGAACCCGGATGGCGCAAGGCTGATCGGCATTCCGGCCGACCGGCGCATCCTGGCGGCCTTCGCCATCGCCGGGCTGCTCGGCGGCCTGTGCGGCGCGCTCTGGGCCTCGCGCTATGCCACCATCGACGCCCGCGTCGCCGTCGGTTTCGAGCTGACCGTCATCGCCTCGGCGGTGGTCGGCGGGGTCGCCATCCGGGGCGGCGCCGGCACGCTGCTCGGCCTGACCCTGGGCGCTCTCACCCTGCTGTTCATCCGCAACGGGCTGACGCTGGTCAGGGTCGATCCGCTCTGGCTGCAGGCCGTCTACGGGCTGGTCATCCTCATCGCCATCGGCATCGACGCCCTGATCGTGCGTCGCGGCCGCCAGGCAAAGCGGGGCAAATCGTCATGAAAAAGCTGCTTGCGTCCATCGACTTCTGGGATCTGCTTCTGGCCGCTGCCTGTGCGCTGGTCTTCGGCTACGCCGCGGTTTTCGTTCCCAACTTCCTGTCGGGCTTCAACCTGTCCCAGCTTGCCGCCAGCGTGTCGGAGAAGGCGCTGCTCATCCTGCCGATGACCTTGCTGATTATCGTGCGCGAGATCGACCTGTCGATCGCCTCGGTCCTGGCGCTGTCGTCGGTGATCTTCGGCCTGCTGCTGCAGGCCGGCACGCCGATGCCGGTCGCGATCCCGCTGACGCTGCTGTTCGGCGGCATCCTAGGCGCCTTCAACGGCTTCCTCGTCTCGTCGCTTGCGCTGCAGTCGCTTGTCGTCACGCTGGGCACGATGGCGCTGTACAGGGGCCTCGGCTACATCCTGCTGGGCACCGGCTCGATCAATGTCCTGCCGCCCTCGCTCGTCGATTTCGGCATCGACAACGTGCCGGGCACGCAGATCCCACAGACGATCCTCCCCTTCCTCGTCCTGGCGCCGATCTTCGCCGTCGTGCTGCAGAAGACCCCGACCGGAAAGCGCATCTATGCGCTCGGCGGCAATCCGGAAGTGGCGCGCTATTCGGGCATCCGGACCAGGCGCATGGTGCTTGGCCTGTTCATCACCTCGGGCGTGATGGCCGCGATTGCCGGCATGGTCTACACGGCGCGCCTTTCCAACGCCCGCGCCAACAACGCGCTCGGCATGGAGCTGGACGTCATCACCATTGTCCTTCTGGGCGGCGTCAGCGTGTTCGGGGGCAAGGGAAAGCTGACCGGCGTGATGCTCGCGCTCGTCCTGATCGCCATCGTGCGCAACGTGCTCGCCCTCAACCAGATCGGCGGCGACGCGCAGGGCATGATCATCGGACTGCTGCTGATCGGCTCGCTGCTGGTCGGAAATTACTGGCGCTCCTTCGAGGAGGCGCAAAGCCGATCGCGCGCGCTGCGCGAGACAAAGGGATGATCGATCGATCCCCACCCACAAGACCCGAAACCAAAGGAGGAGTAACATGAAATCTCTTGGCCTGGCCCTTCTTGCAACGGCCGCCTTTCTGGCCCCGACCACATTCGCCACCGCGGACGAATGCGCCAAGGAGCCGGTGACCGTCGGCTTCCTGCCCAAGCTCGACACCGATCCCTACTTCAAGGCCGCCCAGCTGGGCGCAGAGGAAGCCGCCAGGGAGATCGGCGGCAAGGCCATCCAGGTTGCGCCTTCCCAGGCCACCGCCGATGCCCAGATCGAGTTCATCAACAGCCTGGTGTCGCAGCAGGTCGGCGTGATCGCCATTTCAGGCAATGACGCCAATGCCGTTGCGCCGGCGCTGAAGCGGGCGGCGAAGCAGGGCGTCAGGATCATCTCCTACGATTCCGATGTTGCCGCGGACGCCCGTTCGATCTTCGTCAACCAGGCGCTCGGCTCAAGCCTGGCCGAGATGATGCTGGAAAGCGCCTTCAACCTCACCGGTGGCGAAGGAGAATTCGCGATCCTTTCATCGACGCCGACCGCCACCAACCAGAACGCCTGGATCGAGCTGATCAAGGGCAAGCTGGCCGGCGATGCGAAATTCGCCAAGATGAAGCTGGTGCAGGTTGCCTATGGCGAGGAGAGCGAGCAGGTCAACCAGCAGCAGGCGCTGGCCCTGGTGCAGGCGTTTCCGAACCTGAAGGCGATCATCGTGCCTGCCGGCATCGGCCTGCCTGCGGCGGCCCGCGCGCTCGAAGAAGCCGGCATGATCGGCAAGGTCAAGCTGACCGGTCTCGCGCCAGCGACGCTGATCGCGAAATACATCAAGGATGGCGCCGCCCAGGACATCTGGTGGAACGTTTCGGATCTCGGCTACCTCACCTACCAGACGGCCCAGGCGCTGGCCCAGTGCAAGATCACCGGCAAGGACGGCGACAAGTTCTCGGCAGGGCGGCTCGGTGAATACACGATCGGCGCCAAGGGCGAACTCATCCTCGGGCCGGCCAAGATCGTCACGCCGGACAATCTCGCCGAATTCAAGTTCTGATCGGTTGGGGCGGGGGCACGCACGTGCCTCCGCCCGCCCGAAGGAGTTTCCAGCAATGGCAGCCTTGAAGATACTGCTGGCCGGCGAAACGTTCCGGGCGACGACACTGGTTGCGGTGGGCACGGACGTGATCGCCAGCGCATCGCAGACCAATGGCGCGGTTGCGTTCAACGCGGCTCTTGCGACGGCCGATGTCGCGGTGACCCAGATCGGCTCCGAACAATGTGGTTCGGAGTTCCCGACTTCCGTCGAAGCCCTTCGCCAATATGGCGCTGTCGTCATCTCCGACGTCGGCGCGCTTTCCCTGCTGATAACCCCCGAAACGCGCCTCGGGCGTTGTGGCGTGAACCGCCTCGAGGTCCTGAAGAACTATGTCGAGGCCGGTGGCGGACTGGTCATGGCCGGTGGCTATATGGGTTTCCAGGGCATGTTCGGCGGCGCGAAGTTTTTCGACACGCCGGTGGAAGACGTGCTTCCGGTGCGGTGCCTGCCCTACAGCGACGGCCTCGAGGTGCCCGAGGGCCTGAGACCGGCGATCCGTCGCGACACCCATCCGATCCTGGCCGGGATCGAAGAACCGCTCCCGGCCATTCTCGGACTGAACAAGGTGTCGTTTCGATATGATGGCTCCTCGACCCTCGTGGCGACGTGCAGCCATCGCAACAGCCACTGGCCGCTGCTTGCCACGCGCTGCGTCGGCAAGGGCCGCACCGTCGCGTGGACGACCGACATCGGTCCGCACTGGCTCTCGGCGGAATTCCTCGGCTGGCCGCACTACGGTCGGCTGATGAGCAACATGGTTCTGTGGGCTTCCGGAAAGGACCCGGTGGTGCCCGCGTGAGCCGAACAAGTTTGGCCAGTGCCAGCCGCTGCTCCCTGCGGCATGCCGTTTGAGGACGTCCGTGGTGGGGGCACCACGAAGGTTCCTCGACCGGCGAGGCACTGGCCAAAACCCCTTCCAGTCAAATCAGGATGAACAGCCATGAAATTCTTCGTCGACACCGCAGATGTGAAGGAAATCCAGGAGCTCAACGCGCTGGGCCTGCTCGATGGCGTCACCACCAACCCGTCGCTGATCCTGAAGTCCGGCGGTAAGATCGATGAGGTCACCAGGCAGATCTGCGATATCGTCGAGGGTCCGGTCTCGGCCGAAGTCACCGCCACCGATTTCGACGGCATGATGAAGGAAGCCAAGGTGCTGGCCAGGATCGCCGACAATGTCTGCATCAAGGTG
>DASZAX010000009.1:0-462124 GCA_035944705.1 Mesorhizobium sp.
GCTGGTGATGCCGTTCGGGCTCAACCTGGACAAGGGCGTGACCTTCTCGGTCGACGACACCCCGCCTGGCAAGCCGTCGCGTTTCCGCACCTGCCTGCCGGGCGGCTGCGTCGTGCGGCTTACCTTCACGCCGGCGACCACGGCGGCGCTGAAGACGGGCACAGCGCTGAAACTCGGCGCCTTTGCCTCCGACACCGAAAAGGACGTCGCCTTCTCCATCTCCCTCAAGGGCTTCAACAACGCCCTCGAAAGAACCATGCAATTGGGGAAATAACAAAGGGAGGCTGGACCTCCCTTTCGCATTCTGGAATGTCGGTGACCCAGAGCGTTTCCGTTTTTCATGGAACCGCGGAAACGCTCTAATTCCTTGTTTTTACGCAATTCCGGAAAACCGTTACACACTGAAATTGCTCTAACGGCATTCGAAATGCCCTGATTGTCGTGCCCCAGGCGATCAGCTTCTGCCCCCTGATCGGGATGCACATCATGCCTGGTGGCTTGCGAACGAAACTTGCCGACCTTTTCGTTACCCGGAACGACAGGCCGACTGATGCCGAGCGGGCGCAGGCGACCTTTCGTCTCGGCGCCGCGACGCTGTTCACAGTCGGCATGCTGAGCGTCTTTTCGTCGAGAGGCGACACGGCCTTCAGCACCACCCAGACGATCCTGTCGTTCTCGTCCTATATCCTTGTCTCGGCGCTGATCCTGTTCTGGATTGTGAAGCGGCCGGGTGAGAACCTGCTTCGGCGTGCCATTTCGATGGTCAGCGACTACATCGCCGTCGGCGGCATCATGACATTCGGAGGTGCGGCCCTGCTGCCCGCTTATGCACCGTTGTTGTGGGTGACGGTCGGCTATGGCCTGCGCTTCGGCTCACGCTATCTGATCGCCTCGACCTGTATGGCGCTTTTGAGCATCCTGGTCACCGCCTACTTGAACCCGTTCTGGCGCGAGAACCCTTATGTGACGATCACCCTGATCCTCACCACGGTTCTCGTTCCTGCCTATGCCTACAGCCTGCTCGAGCGTGTCTACACGGCTTTCAATGCCGCACGCGAAGCCAATGTCGCCAAGTCGCGTTTCCTGGCACAGGCGAGCCACGATCTGCGCCAGCCGATCCATGCCATCAGCCTCTTCACCGCCTGCCTCAAGGATACGGGTCTCGACCGGGAACAGCGCCAGATGGTCGAGAATGTCGATCGCTCGCTGCAGAGCGTGTCGCGTCTGTTCCGCTCCCTGCTCGACATCTCCACGCTCGACAGCGGCAAGGTGACGCCGTTTTTTGAACCGGTCGCGGTAAGGGATCTGTTCGAGGATATCGTCAGGCAGAATTCCGAGGCGGCGCAATGGGCCGGAGTCGATTTGCGGGCGGTACCGACACGGGCCTACGTCACCGTCGATGCCACCTTGATGACCACCGTCCTGCAGAACGTGATCTCGAATGCTCTGAAATATGCGCCGGACCGCCCGGTCCTGATCGGCTGCCGTCGCCGTAATGGGCAGCTCGCCATCGAGGTCTACGACCGCGGCAGCGGCATCGCCGCGCATCATCTGCCGAGGGTGTTCGACGAGTTCTATCAGATCCGCGAACGCGGCGACCGCGACGTCGACGGCGTCGGTCTTGGCCTGCCGATCGTCAGGCGCCTGACGCGGCTGATGGGCTTGTCAGCCTACCTGCGCTCGGTCCCTGGTCGCGGCACCACCGTGATCATCGAAGGCCTGCAAATCGTATCGCAGGCGGCAGTGGCCAAACCGAAGGCGGACGGCCCGAGGCCGGCGATCGAAGGCCTGCGCGTCCTGCTCGTCGAGGATGACGAAGACGTCTTGGTCGCCACCGCCACCTTGTTGCGGAGATGGGGCTGCATCGTCGACATCCAGCCCTCGATCCCTGATGAAGTGACCGAATGCGATCTGATCGTGACGGACTTCGATCTCGGTGCGAAGGCGACGGGAGCCGATTGTATTGCGCGGGTGCGGCACTTGCTGAACCGCAAGGTGCCCGCCATCGTCATGACCGGCCACGACGAGAACAGGGTGAGGATCGATCTCGGGGATCCGGAAATCGCGATCCTGGCGAAGCCGATCCGTCCAGCCGAACTTCGCTCGATGATGACTGCGGAGAAACTGAAGATCGACCGTTTGGCGAAGGAGGCGGTTGTGAGCTTGCGCTGACTGCGGAGGTTGGTGAATTCACACAAGGATGGTGCCGGTGTAGGGAAGTGCTGGTGCCGGATACGGCCCATGGAGAGGGGCAATGTTCAAGAAGCGGGATCATGCGGATCTTCCGTCTGGAAGAACGGGAGGCTCCCCGGAGGCCAGGAAGCAGGAGCGCCTTGATGCCGAGCGCCCGCCGGCTTTCGTCCGACTTGTCTTTGTTCCGATCCTGGCAATCTACAGCTGGATTTTCGTCCGCCTCAACAATGCTGCGACATCCTACGCCAATGGTTTGGCCGCCTATTATTTCGCCATACGGCCCGTGGAGAGGGCAATTTTGAAGCGACGCGACAGCACGGAGCTTCCTCCCATGAGAGTGGCAGGTACTTCCGAGGTCAGAGAGCAGGAGAGCTATGATGCCGAGCGCTCCCAGGCTTTCGTCCGACTTGTCTTTGTTCCGGTCCTGGCGAGCTACATCTGGATTGTCGCCTGGCTCGACAATGCAGCAACATCCTACGCCAATGGTTTTGCCGCCTACTATTTCGCCTATATTCCGGTTTCATGGCTGCTGCTGTGGTGGGTGGTCGCAAAACCGGTGGTCTACAAGCCGCGGCGGCTGGTTTCGATGGGTTGCGATTACCTCGCTTTCTTCTCGGCGATGTCGATCGGTGGTGCAGCCTTGCTGCCGCTCTACGCAGCGTTGCTTTGGGTTACGGTCGGCAACGGCCTCCGTTTCGGACCGCGCTACCTGATCCTTGCGACCGCGATGGCGTTGTTGACGATCGCACTGTCGTCCTATTTCAACGCCTATTGGCGCGAGAACCCGTACGTTGCGCTGACGCTGGTGATGACCACCATCCTGGTGCCGGCCTATATCTACGCGCTGCTGCAAAGGGTGTATGAAGCTTACGACGCAGCGCATGAGGCGAACCTCGCCAAGTCACGCTTCCTGGCCCAGGCCAGCCATGACCTGCGCCAGCCGATCCACGCCATCAGCCTGTTCACCGCCTGCCTGCGCGACACCGGGCTCGACCGCGAACAGAAGCAGATGGTCGAGAACATCGACCGCTCGCTGCATTCGGTGTCGGGCCTGTTCCGCTCGCTGCTCGACATCTCGACGCTCGACAGCGGCAAGGTGACGCCGCATTTCGAGGTCGTCGCCGTGCAGGACATTCTTGACGAGGTGCTGACGCAGAATGCCAACCGGGCTGAATGGTCGGGCACGACGTTCAAGCTGGTGCGTACAAAACACCATGTGCGCATCGATGCTGCACTGTTCACCACCATCCTGCAGAACATCGTTTCGAACGCACTGAAATATGCCCCGGGCAGCGAAGTGCTGATCGGCTGCCGCCGTCATCGTTACGGGCTGTCGATCGAGATTCACGATCGCGGCGAAGGCATCGCCGAAGACCATCTGCCGCTCCTGTTCGATGAGTTCTACCAGGTACGCGAACGCGGCGACAAAGACATCGAAGGTGTCGGCCTCGGCCTCTCCATCGTCAAGCGACTGGCGCATCTGATGTCGCTACGCGTCACGATCCGCTCGGTCAGGGGACGCGGCACCAGCGTGCGCATCGCCGGCCTGCCCATGGTGTCGGCGCCGGAGCGGGTCAGGAAGATCACACCGGAGCGCTTCTCCTCACCGCTCGAGGGGTTGCGCGTGCTGCTGGTCGAGGACGATGAAGATGTGCTTCTGGCAACGGCCTCTCTGCTCGAGAAATGGGGCTGCATCGTGCGGGCCGAAACGGGAGCGGAACTGTCTGTCGCGCCATGCGATCTGGTCGTCACCGATTTTGATCTCGGTGGCGGTATCGTCGGTGCCGACTTCATCCGGGAGGTTCGCCGGCAGGCGGGCCGTGACATTCCCGCCATCGTCATGACCGGCCACGACGAGAACCGGGTGCGCGAGGAACTCGGACAGCAGGATATCCCGATCCTGTCAAAGCCGGTGCGCCCTTCCGAACTGCGTTCGACGATGATCGCACTGTCGCTGGGGCGTACCAGGGAGCGTGCCCGTGTCTGATGGCGGTTTAGATCCGGTCGACCCAGCCCTCGTTGAGTGCCTTGACCGCTGCAGCCGAGCGCGAACCGACATTGAGAACACGTAAAAGGGCCGAGACGTGGATGCGCACGGTGTAGTGCGAAATGTCGAGCGTGCGCCCGATTTCCTTGTTGGATTTGCCGTCGGCAAGCAGGCGTAGCACCTCGCGTTGGCGTTGCGTGAGGCTGTTCAGGATGTCGGCGTCTTCAGCAGGGTAGGGCATCCGGTCTGACGACTTGAGCTTGATAACATATTCGCCGTCGCGGACGGCAGCGATGGCTTCCATCAGTTCGCTTGGCGGTACCGATTTGGAGACGAATCCGTCGACGCCGGCGGCCATTACCATGTCGACGGTACGGCGGTCGTCGACCATCGATACGACCATGATCGACGACCGCTGGAACTCCTGACGCAGCTCGGCAAGCGAGCGTTCAGCGACGAGACCTGGGAACAAAAGATCCATGATGAAGAGTTTGGGCTGGCGTCCTGCGCGCGCGGCCGCCAGGACTTCGTCCATCGTTTCGGCTTCGACGATATCGGCGTCGGTCTCGACCGTCTGTACGACACGGCGCAACCCTTCCCGAAAAACGGGATGGTCGTCGGCAACGATGATCAGATCTTTTGGCACTGCTTCCCCCTGGCGGCGGTTGGCTATCGGGGGCAGGTCAAGCTCGGCTGTCGCATCGGCGCTATGTAGCATTGACCAAATGGTCAAACAACACGGGTTACCCCAAGGATACCCCATCTTGGGCTAGTGCATTTGCACTATGGTGATGCCAGGTCGCGCGATTGGAACGTGTTGAGAGCCGAAAAAATGGCGCCTGCTGACGGTAGGATCTCAACGCAGTCTTGGTGAGGCCGTCGTCTCTCTCACGACGAGCGGGCCATCGATCTTTACTGTCATCGGACGGAATTGTTTGTAGTGCGCCACCATGTCGATCAGCATCTCGGTCGCGCGCTGCCCCATCTCATAGTTCGGCAGCACGAGCGTCGAAAGGCGTGGATGGGTGTAGCGGGCGAGTTCCTGATCGTCATAACCCATCACGCTGAGTTCAGCCGGAACCTTGATGCCCATCTCGTTGGCGGCTTCAAGAGCGCCAAGCGCCATCAGATCGTTGCCGCAGAATATGGCCGTTGGTGGATTGTCGATCGACAGCAGGTCTCGCGCATGGTGATAGCCGGTCAGCGGCAGCCAGTCGCCGCTGCGCACCAGAGTTTCGTCGAAGGCGACATCGGCGGTGGCGAGTGCCTGCCGATAACCTTTGAGGCGGTCGATGGAAGCATCCATCCACGGTTCGCCGTTGATGAAGCCGATACGGCGATGGCCAAGGCCGGTGAGATGCGCTGTCGCGGTGAAACCGCCGGCAACTTCGCCCGGCAGGATCGAGATGTGGCGCCGCGCTTCGCCATAGCAATTCAACAGGATAGTCGGGAGTCCCTCAAGGGCTTGAGGCACGGTCACGCGCCTGGTGAAGATCGACGAGTAGATCACGCCGACGATCGACTTGTCGCGCTTGATCGCTTCGATGGTTGCTGCTTCCAGTTGCGGATTGGAGCGCGTCACATAGGCCGCGACAAGAAAGTCCTGCTCGAAGGCGAAGTCACGTGCGCCGTCGAAGCTGACCACCGGATGCGGACTGGTGGAGATTTCGTCGACGATGTAGGCGATCGTTCGCCCCTCGGCGTCAGGCGAGATTTCGCCCCTGATCCCCGGCAACTGGTAATTCACCTGCCGGGCAGCCTCCAGCACGCGTTGCCTGGTCTCCGGGGATATCCGCGCGCCTGTCATCTGGTTCAGCACGAGCGAGACGCTTGACTGCGAAACGCCGGCAATGCGGGCGACGTCCGTCATGGTCGGTCGTCCCTGGCGTTTCTCGCCGCCGTTGCTCTGACTCACCGCGCTGGTCCTCGCCTTGAATTCACGATCATGTCCGCAATGGTTTCTCGACCCGCCGATCGCATCATAGTCATTTGATCATAAAATTATCAAGCGACGATGGGAATTTGGATTCACACGTTCCTGTATGACGGAATTTGCGAACTTTTTCCATTGCGGGAAGGCTGTAACTCACTGATTTTGGAGGCAATTGATACGTTTTATCGAGATTTAAGGCGGTTCACTCTCCCAATCTGGCGTTGAATTTCGATAGTGCCATCTCTTAAATATCGCGCATTGACTGCTAATAAAATTATCGTAGGATCGACTGGTGATCAGCAGACCGACGTCTGCCCGGCTGGAGGAGCCGGTTGCCCATCTGGAGGAACCCTCGATGTCACTGACCCGCCGTACTTTATTGATGACCGCAAGCGCCTTCGGCGTTCTGGGCCTTGTATCCAGCGTGGCCATGGCCGCAGATTTGCCGCCACTGGCCAAGAAGGACACCTACAAGGTTGGCTTCGCCCAGACCGAGTCCAACAATCCATGGCGCATCGCCCAGACTGAAAGCATGAAGGCCGAGGCTGCCAAGCTTGGCTATCAGTTTGTCTATACGGATGCTGCTGGTTCGGCTGCAAAGCAGGTCGCCGACGTCAATTCCATGATCGCGCAGGGCGTCGATCTGATCTTCCTGGCGCCGCGCGAGGAAAAGCCGCTGATCCCGGCGGTGCTCGCCGCCAAGAAGGCAGGCATTCCGGTCATTCTCCTGGACCGCAGCGTCGATCCGAAGCTGGCTGTCGCCGGCAAGGACTACGTTACCTTCATCGGCTCGGATTTCGTCGAGGAAGGCAAGCGTGTCGCCGAATGGCTGGTGAAGAACGCCAACGGCAAGACCAAGATCATCGAACTTGAAGGCACCACCGGCTCCTCGCCGGCCAATGACCGCAAGAAGGGCTTTGACGAAGCCATCAAGGCCGCCGGCGGTTTCGAGATCGTCGCCTCGCAGTCTGGTGATTTCGCGCGCGACAAGGGACGGCAGGTTGCCGAAGCTCTGCTTCAGGCGCATCCCGACGCCAATGTCATCTACGCCCACAATGACGAGATGGCGCTCGGCGCGATTGCAGCGCTGGAAGCCGCGGGCAAGAAGCCGGGCACGGATGTGTTGGTGCTGTCCATCGACGGCGGCAAAGAAGCTGTCCAGGCAATTGCCGATGGCAAGATCGGCGCTGTGGTGGAATGCAATCCGCGCTTCGGTCCGATCGCCTACGAGACGCTGAAGCGCTATGCCGGTGGCGAAAAGATCGAGGCGTGGGTGAAGAACAAGGACAAGTTCTACGATACGGCCAACGCCGCGGCCGAGGTTTCCGGCGCCTACTGATCGTTCTCCCCCAGCCTGCGGTCGAAACGCTCTGGAGACGTTTCGACCGCTTTCTTTTGCGCCATTCAATGTTGTGTGTAGAAATCGCCGATAGGAGGATTTCGCGATGCTGTTGTCGATGACTGGCATCAACAAGAGCTTTGGCGATGTCCGGGTTCTCACGGATGCTTCGCTTCAGGTCGAGCCCGGCGAGGTCATGGCGCTGATCGGCCAGAACGGCGCTGGGAAATCCACCCTGATCAAGATCCTGACCGGCGCGTATGCGCATGATGCCGGCAGGATAGAATTCCAGGGCAGGGAGGTCCGGTTCGGTTCCACTGCCGAAAGCCAGGCGGGCGGCATTGCCACCATCTACCAGGAGATCAACCTCGCACCCAACCGCACAGTGGCGGAGAACATCTTTCTTGGTCGCGAGCCGCGCCACTTTGGCCTTGTGGACCGTGCGAGGATGCAGGCCGATGCCAGGACGGTGCTGCGGCGCTTCAAACTCGACATTGACGTAAACAGGCCGCTGCAGGACTTCGAGGCCGCGACCCGGCAGATGGTGGCGATCGCACGTGGCGTCACCCAGAACGCCAGGCTGCTTATTCTCGATGAGCCGACATCCTCGCTCGATGAGCGCGAGGTCGCAGTGCTGTTCGAAACCATCAGGACCCTGAAGGCCGACGGTGTCGCGGCGATCTTCATCAGCCATCGGCTGGACGAGCTGTTCGCCATCTGCGATCGCGTCACCATCATGCGCGATGGCCGCACCGTGGCGGTCAGTTCGATGAAGGATATTTCCAAGGTCGAGCTGGTCAGGACCATGCTCGGCAAGGAACTGGCTGCCTTCACGGCCAAGAAACGCGTGCGTGGCGACGGCGAGGGAGCTGCGCTTGTCGGTGTCGAGAACCTGGGCGCCGGCGTCCGGGTGCGGGATGTCTCTTTCAACATCGGCAAGGGCGAGATCGCCGGCCTTGCTGGATTGCTTGGCGCCGGTCGCACTGAAACCGCGCGGTTGATCTATGCCGCCGACCGCAAGGAGCGGGGCGCTGTAAAGGTCGATGGACGCGAGACGAACTATTCCGCTCCTGCAGATGCCATCGCCGACGGCATGGGTTTCGTCTCCGAAGACCGCAAGATCGAAGGCATCGTGCCGGAGATGAGCGTGCGCGAGAACATGACGCTTGCCATCCTGCCGAAGCTGCAGAAGGCAGGCATTGTCGACAAGACCGCCCAGCGGGCGATCGTCGAGAAATACATCGCGGCACTCGGCATCAAATGCTCCTCGCCCGAGCAGCCGATCCGTGAACTCTCCGGCGGCAACCAGCAGAAGGTCCTGCTTGCACGCTGGCTTTGCATGAATCCGCGCCTGCTCATCGTCGACGAGCCGACGCGCGGCATCGATGTCGGCGCCAAGGCCGAGATTCTGAAGCTGCTGCGCAGCCTGGCGGACGAGGGATTGAGCGTGCTGATGATCTCCTCCGAACTCGAGGAGCTGATCGCTGCGGCCGATCATGTCACGGTGCTGAGCGACGGCCTCTCGGTTCGCCGGTTGGCTTCGGAAGACATCACGGAGGCCAATCTCCTGTCTGCCATGGCCCATCAGGAGATGCCGGCATGACCATTGCGGAAGACACTACAGGCTCGAGCAGGCGCTTCAACCTCGCCGCATGGCTGAGCCGCTACGGCACCTTGCTGGCGTTTCTGCTTTTGATCGCCTTCAACGTCGTCGCGACGCCGAATTTCCTGTCGCTACAGACCTTGAACGTGAACCTGACCCAGGTGGCGACCATCGTTATCGTTGCGGTCGGCATGACACTGGTGATCGCGACGGGCGGCATCGATCTCTCGGTAGGTTCGCTGATGGCGATCGCCGGGGCACTCGCGCCGATGATCCTGATGGGCGCGATCGCGCCAACCACGGATCCGCTCGTGGTTCTGCCGCTGGCATTCATCGTGCCGCTTGTCGTGGCAGGGCTGCTTGGCTGGTTCAACGGTTTCCTCGTCACCCATTATTCGATCCAGCCGATCGTGGCGACTTTGGTTTTGTTCACGGCAGGGCGCGGCATTGCCCAGGTGATGACCAATGGCAATCTGCAGGTATTCAAGAACCCGCCTTTCCAGTTCGTGGCGCTCGGGCACGTCTTCGGCATCCCGACGCAGGTGCTGATCATGATCGTGGTGGTTGCCGCGGCCGCCTTCCTGATCAAGGGCACCGCGCTCGGGCGGCAGATCCTGGCCGTCGGCGGCAATGAAAAGGCGGCGCGCCTTTCGGGCATTCCGGCCAAGCGGGTGAAGCGTTTCGTCTATGTCATCAGCGGTGTTCTGGCCGGTCTTGCCGGGCTCATCGTCGTGGCCAGGAACTCGGCGAGCGACGCCAATCTGGTCGGGCTTGGGATGGAGCTCGACGCCATTGCGGCGGTCGCCGTCGGCGGCACGCTGCTGACTGGCGGCAGGGCAAACATCATCGGCACGCTGCTCGGCGCCTGCGTCATCCAGCTCGTCCGTTATACCTTGCTTGCCAACGGCGTGCCGGATGCCGCCGCCCTCGTCGTCAAGGCCGCGTTGATCGTGGTGGCCGTCTACATCCAGCAGAGCGCAGACCGGACATGATGCAGGAAAGCCCGCGCTCGAACATCGTTGCGGCCTTGATACCGCGCTCCAACCTCCAGCTCGCGCGGCTGTGCGTGATCACGGTCGTGTTCGCTTTGCTGATCTTCGGCGCGTTGCGTTACGACAACTTCCTGTCGAGCTACAACATCCTTTCGTTCCTGCGCTACAATTCCATGTTCATGCTGATCGCGCTCGGCATGGCGCTGGTGATCATGACCGGCGGCATCGACCTGTCGGTCGGTGGCACGGCAGCGATGACCAGCGTGGTCGCGGCAATATTGTCGCCCTACGGCTGGCCGGCAGGACTTCTGGGAGGCATGGCCGCTGGTCTCGCGGTTGGCATCGTCAACGGTCTGGTCGTCACGCGGCTGCGTATACAGCCGTTCATCGCCACCCTGGCGGCGATGCTGGCCACTTACGGCACGGCCCTGCTGCTGTCCGGCAATCAGTCCGTCTCCGCATCCTATGACACGGCCTTTGTTTCGATAGGCCAGGATGATTTCCTCGGTTTCCCAATCCCGGCCTGGATCGCCATCGCCTGCTACGTCGTTGGTTGGATCGCGCTGGAGCGCCATCCGGTCGGCCGGCGTATCCTTGCAGTCGGGGATGGTGAGGCGACGGCGAAGCTGATGGGGCTGAAAGTTGGGCGAACGTTGCTTGGCGTCTACGCGACCTCCGGCCTTCTCGCCGGACTGGCCGGCGTCATCCTGGCTGCGCAGTTCGGAGCTGGCCAGCCGACCGAGGGCGTGGGCTGGGAGCTGTTTGCAATCTCGTCCGTCGTCGTCGGCGGCACGTTGCTGTCCGGCGGGGTGGGTTCCGTCGGTGCGACCCTGGCAGGCGCCATCCTGCTTGCGATGGTCTTCAACATCCTCAACTTCGAGAATGGCCTCGGCGTCATCTCGCTGTCTGCCTACTGGCAGTCAGTCATCCGTGGAGCCTTTCTGCTTGTGGTCGTTATCCTGCAGGCGAAGCTGATGAATGGTCGCTCACCGCGATAAGCGATGAACCACGGGTGGAATACCAATGGTCTTTTTGACCGTTGGAGCGCGCGCCAATTGACTGTGTTCTTGGGCGCCGCGCCCGTTGGCGCGAAAGCTGGAGCGTTTCCGTTTTTTCACGGAAACGCTCCAATTTTTTGTTTTTCTCTGGCGGCCCGGATGGGCCGCGCCGGCGATTGAGGTTCCTGGAATAACTCTGTCAGCGCCAGCCGAGTGCCGGCGCGACATGTTTGATGATCGACTCGATGACATGGGCGTTGTAGTCGACACCGAGCTGATTGGGCACGGTCAACAGCAGCGTGTCGGCTTCGGTGATGGCGTCATCCTGCTTCAACTGCTCGATGAGCACATCCGGTTCCGCCGCATAGGTCCGGCCGAACACCGCGCGGGTATCCGCCTCGATGTAGCCGAAGTGATCCTGGCTGTCGCTGCCGCCGAAATAGGCGCGGTCGCGATCGTCGACCAGGGCGAAGATGCTGCGGCTGACCGAGACCCTCGGCTCGCGCGTATGGCCGGCCTCCTTCCACGCAGCGCGGAAGGCGCGGATCTGCTCGGCCTGCTGGATGTGCAGCGGCTTCCCGCTCTCGTCGAATTTCAGCGTCGAGCTCTGCAGGTTCATGCCGAGCTTGGCTGCCCATTCCGCCGTGGCGTTTGTGGCCGCGCCCCACCAGATCCTGTCTCGCAGCCCTTCGGAGAAAGGCTCCAGGCGCAACATGCCGGGCGGGTTGGGAAACATCGGGCGCGGGTTGGGTTGGGCAAAACCCTGGCCCTTGAGCACATCCAGGAAAACTTCGGCATGGCGCCTTGCCATGTCAGCATCGCTCTGGCCTTCCGGCGGCGCGTAGCCGAAATAACGCCAGCCATCGATCACCTGCTCTGGCGAGCCGCGGCTGATGCCAAGCTGCAGGCGCCCGCCGGCGATCAGGTCGGCCGCACCGGCGTCCTCCGCCATGTAGAGCGGGTTTTCGTAGCGCATGTCGATGACGGCCGTGCCGATTTCGATGCGGCTCGTCCTGGCCCCGACAGCAGCAAGCAGCGGAAACGGGGAGCCCAGCTGGCGGGCGAAATGATGCACGCGAAAATAGGCACCGTCCGCGCCGAGTTCCTCGGCGGCGACGGCAAGGTCGATGGATTGCAACAGCGCATCCGACGCCGAGCGCGTCTGCGATTGCGGCGAGGGCGACCAGTGGCCGAAGGAGAGAAAGCCGATGTTTTTCATGGTCAAGCATGTAGCACATCGACTTCGGGCTTCAATGGAAGGCAAAGCAACGCACTGTCGCCACAGCGGAGACGATCGGACCACTTCCCGCAAAGTGGACCTTGCAGACCGCGAGGCTGATCGGTTCCTTCGCCCTGCCAACAAGCGGGAGGAAAATCTTGGCTGAAGATCACAAGATCGTTGTCGCCAACAACAAGGGCGAGTTCTGGACCGACGAGCGCTGCTACATCACCGAATTGCACAACACCGAAGCATCGCCGGAAGCCTCTCTGGCGGTGGCGCGTGTCGAAGTTGGCGTGACCACGCAACTGCACAGCCTCACCGGCGTGATCGAGCGCTACATAGTTCGCCAGGGCGAGGGGATACTCGAAGTCGACGGCGTCAAGCGCAAGCTGATGGTGGGTGATCAGGCGGTCATCCCGGCCCAGGCCCCGCAGCGCATCGAGAACACGGGTTTGGTGGACCTGGAGTTCTATTGCCTGTGCACGCCGCGCTTCTTCCCCGAATCCTACGTCAATCTCGAGCAGTAGGACGATCGCCTCGCTAGGCCGCCGTCCTTCGCTGTGCCAGGTCGGAAATCGTTTCGATCGCGAACTGCATCGTCTCGACCGGGCGCACGAAGGGCAGGCGAATGAAGTCGCCGAAATTCTCCTGCGCTGAATAGCCCGGCCCGGCAGAAAGCAGGAGTCGGTGTCGCTGTGCTTCCTGGCACAGCGACACCGTGTCGACGCCGGGCATGTGGATCCAAATAGCGGTGCCACCGGCCGGTTGCGACCAATGCCAGCGGCCTTGAGCCCGCTCGGAAATGAGGTCTTCGGCGACCTTGAGATGGCTGCTGATCTCCTTGTGCCGATACGTCCGCGCCTCCTGGATGTTTTCGAGTAGGCCGACGGCAAGGTGCTGGTCGAACATCGAGCAACCGAGGTCGTTGACCGCCTTGAAACTGGCCAGCCGTTTTATCATAGGCGGGTTTGCGCGGATCCAACCGATGCGGATGCCACCCCAGAACAGCTTGGAGAGCGTACCGATGGTGGCGATGCGCTCGGACTTCGTCTGGCCGGCAATCGGCCGGGGTGTTGCTCCGGCCAGAGTGGACAGTTCGTTCTGCGCGCCATCTTCGACGAGGAACGTCGGATAGCGGTCGAGCAGCTCGACCAGATCGCGGCGGCTCGTATCGTCTAGCGACCGGCCCGTTGGATTGTGCACCTCCGGGAAAAGGTAGAGCAATTTTGGCCGGTTCCTGAGAGCCCGTTCGAGCTGGTCCATGTCCAGGCCATGGGCGCTGATGCCGACCGGAACGATCCTGGCATTGCGCCGGCGAAAGACTTCCAGCGAGCCGCGATAGGCGGGATCTTCCACGACAACCGCATCAGAGGCGTCAACCAGGGCGTTTGCCAACAGCCATACCGCCTGCTGTGCGCCGCTGGTGATGAGGATGTCGTCGGAGTGGGTGGGCAGGCCGAGGTCCGTATAGTAGCGGGCGACGGCCCAGCGTAGTGCCGGCAAGCCGGAGGCGTCATAGCCGAGGCCGGAAGCAATGCTTGCCAGATCGGCGCCGCGCAGGGTCGCCAGCGCCTCGGTCAGGATAGGCGACGGCGGCAAGGCACCGCTGGTCATGTCGATGTCTTCCGGGAGCGCCTGCATTTCGCCGGCGAGGCGCGTATGCGCAACGCCAGGTGCATTCGCCGATGCGATGATGCGGTGGCCACTGCCGTGGCGGCTGTCGAGTACGCCGGCATCACGCAGCGATGCGTAGGCTGCAACGACAGATCCTCGGCTGACTGCAAGAGCGGTTGCCAGTGCCCGTTCCGACGGCATCAAGGCGCCTGCCGGCAACTCCCTTGCCGTGATCAATCGGCCGATCGCCAGGCTGAGCTGCTGGGGAACTTTGCCTTCGATCGTTTGCCAGCCGCCGATGAGCCGGCTGATGCGCGCCGGTGAAATCCTGTTCATTCTTGGTCCACTTCTCGACAAGTGGACTTTGCCAGATGCCGCCCGGTAGAGCAATTTTACTTTCGGGAAAACGGATAAGAGACCTCGGTCTGGAGGTCCAAGGGGAGGAGATATGGGCTCATTTGCCACCAGGGGCGAACATCGTCCGCTGGCCGTGCGTCAGGTTTCGCCGACGCGGTCGCATGCAAACAAACGCTATCTTGTCCTCGGTGGTGCGGGTGGTGCCGGCAAGGCCGCGGCCGCATTGCTGGCAGCGGAAGGCGCCTCGGTCGTCATCGGCGACGTGCGCGAGCAGGCTCTGAACGAAGCGATCGCGGATCTCAACAAGGACGGTGGCAAGACAAGTGCCGTCGTGGTCGATCTCGGCAATGCCGGCTCGATCGCAGCGGCAATCGAACAGGCCGAGCAGCGCCTTGGCGGTATCGATGGTCTGGTCAACTGCGCAGCCATTGTCCGCCACGTCGATCCGCTCGAGACGCCCTGGACCGACTGGGAACGTGTCTTCGCCATCAACGTCTTTGGCGCGTTCGAAGCGTCGCGCCTCGTGGGCAAGGCGATGATCGCCAAAGGCATCAAGGGCGCGATCGTCAATGTCGCGTCGGAGGCCGGCAAGAAGGGCCATACGCAGTCGCTCGCCTATAGCGCGAGCAAGGCAGCGATGATCAATTTCACCCGGGTGCTGTCGGAAGTGCTCGCCCCCAACGACATCAACGTGAACTGTGTCTGCCCCGGTGGCATGGCAACCGACATGCTTCGCGAGGTTGCGGTCGCTTATGGCGATCTGGTCAAGCAGGCTCCGGACGATGTGTTCGAGCAGCTCATCAGCTCGCAATTGCGCCGGCATATCGATCCGGTCGAAGTGGCCCGGACGATTTCGTTCCTGCTCAGCGACGATGCCATGATCATCCGTGGCCAGTCCATCAACACCGATGGCGGCGATACGCCGTATTGAAGCTCTCTCCCTGGCGGACTACGCGGCACGATCCGTGCATTCCGTTGCAACACTTCATGCTTGCCTGTGGGGTTCAAAAATCATGACTGCCAGCAAATTCCTGCATATCTGCCTGGGTTCGGTACTTGCCCTTTCCGCGGCTTCGGTTCCGGTCCGTGCTGAAGAGAATACGTTCGTCCTGGTCACGCCCAGCCGTATCGGTGTGAACAAGTTCCTCGGTCTCGGGAAGACCGGTATTGAAAAGGCTGCCGCCGATCAGGGGGCAACGGCCAAGGTGTTCGAAGGCACCGACCCATCCACCCGCCGGCAGCATGTGCAGGCGGCGATCGACATGAAGGCTTCGATCGTTGCGGTCATGGGCTTCGAGTTTGGCGACATCATCGCCGATCTGGCGCCGGAATACCCGGACACCAACTTCGTCATCGTCGATACCTGCATCCCGGAAGCGCCGAAGAACGTCTATTGCGCCGTCTTCCGCGAGCAGGAGGCTGCCTACCTCGCCGGAGCCGAAGCCGCGTTGACCTCGACCAGCAAGACGGTCGGTGTGATCGGTGCGCTCGATATCCCGTTCCTGCACCGCTACACGGATTCCTTCGCGCTCGGCGCCAAGACGACGCGTCCGGATGTCAATGTACTGCCCACCTCCTGGATCGGTGGCGACAACCCGTTCCAGGATCCGGTGCGGGCGCAGACGCAGGCGACGCTGCAACTGTCGAACGGCGCGGATCGGATCTACGCAGTGGCCGCCGGCAGCAATGGCGGCGTCTTCAAGGCCGTCGCCGACAAATCAGGCGCCATGGCGATCGGTCTCGATGTCAATCAATGCGGCGATGCGCCCGGCGCCATCCTGGACAGCACCTTGAAAAAGGTGGACGTCATTCTTCCCGCCACCATCGACGGCATCCTGAAGGGATCGGCCAAGCCCGTGGTCAGCTTCGGTCTTGCCGAAGGCGGCCTGGAACTCGTTGCCACCACCGAAGCGGTCGCTTCGTCCGGGTGCAAGATCGCCGAGTCGCCGGACGTGATTGGCCAGCTCAAGGACATCCAGGCGAAGATCGTTTCGGGCGCGATCACCGTGCCTGATCCGATGGCGCAATAGCGATTTCGGAGCGCGATGATGTTGCTCCAAATGAAGGGCATCACCAAGCGCTTTGACGGCGTCGTTGCCAATGACGAGATCAGCTTGTCGGTCAACAGCGGCGAGATCCATGCGCTGATGGGGGAGAATGGGGCGGGCAAATCCACCCTCATGAACATCCTCTACGGCCTGCTGAAACCCGACGCCGGTGAAATCCTGGTCGACGGCAAGGTGATGGATTTCGCCAGTCCGCTGGGGGCGATCGCTGCCGGCATCGGCATGGTCCACCAGACCTTCAGGCAGTTTCCCGACCTGACGGTCTGGGAGAACCTGGTGTTCCAGAACGAGCCCAGGCAAGGGCCCTTCGTTTCAGCGGACGCCGCGCGCGATTTCGTGCGGCATCTCGGAACGAGGCATGGCCTGGAGATTGACCCGGACAGCCGGGTCCGCGACCTGGCGGTGGGTATACGCCAGCGCCTGGAAATCCTGAAGGCGTTGTCGCGCGAGGCCAGGATCCTTATCCTGGATGAGCCGACGGCTGTGCTGACGCCTCAGGAGCGGGATGGCCTGTTCGCCGCCATGCGTGAACTGGCCAGCAAGGGCATGGCCCTTGTCCTCGTCACCCACAAGATCCCGGAAGTGATCGCCATCACCGACCAGATCACCGTCATGCGTGATGGTCGTGTCTCCGGCACCCTGGTCACCAGGGAAACGAACGAGGCCGAGATCATCAAGGCGATGGTCGGTCGAAATGTGCCGCCGACGGTTGCGACAAAGGTCACTTCCGATGCCAGCCCCATGCTTTCGGTCAAGGATCTCTCCGTCCGCAAGGGGGGCGTCACGGTCGTGGACAACGTCTCCTTCGATGTCCGTCCGGGCGAGATCGTTGGTATCGCCGGCGTTTCCGGAAACGGGCAACCGCAGCTGATCTCGGCGGTCATGGGTCTTGAGCCAGCGACGGGTGCTGTCGGCATCGGTGGTCACGACATTTCCAAACTCCCGATCGCCCGCCGCCGCGCCGCGGGTATCTCATACGTGCCGGAAGATCGTCATCTGACGGGTACGGCGCCGGCAGCGTCGATCGCTGAAAACATCGTCTTCGGCTCACATCGCACCGCTGCGGCCTCCAGCAGGGGATTCCTGCGCAAGGACGCCATCCGCGCTCAGGCGCGCAAGCTGATCGACCGCTTTAGGGTAAAGGCCGCTTCCGAGCAATTGCCGATCGGCTCGCTGTCGGGCGGCAACATGCAGAAAGTCGTCATCGCCCGCGAAGTCGAACACGGCTCGCCGCTGATCATCGTCGAGGAGCCGACCCGTGGCGTCGATGTCGGCGCCATAGAATTCATCCACCAGACCTTGATCGCCGAGCGGGACAAGGGCCGGGCGATCCTGGTGGTTTCATCCGACCTGACGGAACTGCTCGCGCTTTCGGATCGAATTCTCGTGATGTTCGAGGGGCGCATCAACGCCAGTCTCAGCGGAAGCGACATGAACGAGGACACCGTCGGCCGCTGGATGATGGGGGGAGCGGAAAACAGATGATCGCAGTGGCTTTCGATGCGAAATCCCGCCTGGCGGCGATCCTGTTCTCCATCGCGGCCGCGGTCGTGCTCGGAGGGCTTGTCGTCGGCCTGACCGGCGCCAATCCCATTTCGGTCTATCTGGAGATCGCCAAGGGCGCGGTTCTGGGACGGGGACTGGATGAGACACTGGCGCGCTCGGTGCCTCTGGTTGGCATGGCGCTGGCGGCCGCGATTGCGCTACGGGCCGGATTGGTCAATCTGGGTGGCGATGGTCAGATGCTGATCGGTGGGCTGGCCGCGGCACTTGTCGCGCTCTACCTGCCTGTTCCGGGTGCCGCCCGAGCAGTCCTGGCTTTGGCGGCAGCAATCTGCGCCGGTGGGCTCTATGCCTGGCTTGCCGCCATCCTGCAGCTCAGCCTCGGCATCCCGTTCCTGATCGCAAGCCTGCTGTTCAGCTACATCGCGCGCGGCCTGACGTCTTATCTCGTGCGCTATCCGCTGCGCGATCCGGCCACGGGCATGCCGGAGACGTATCGTGTCGCCTCCGGCGCCCGTCTTCCTGCCCACATTCTCGATCTGCCGGTCAGCATGGCCATGGTCATCATGACGCTCGTCGCCGTCGTGATCGTGGTCAACGACAGAAGCGGGGTGAACGGCTTCGAATGGCGTATGACCGGCCTCAATGCCCGTTTCGCCCAGTATTCAGGCGTGGACCTGTCGCGGCAGACGCAAAGAGTGGCATTCCTCAGCGGCGCGTTGGCCGGCCTCGTCGGCGCCCTGCTGATCCTGGGGCAGCAGTACCGTTTCACCGACGGTGCCTTGCTTGCCCCCGGCTACACCTGGTCCGGGCTGATGGCGGCCGTTCTTGCCATGGCAAGCCCGATCGCGACGATCGTCACCTCGGTGTTCTTCGCCGCACTCCAGGTCGGCGGCTTTTCCATGGAGCGAGCGCTCGGCCTGCCGGCGGTGCTGACATGGGTGCTGCAGGCGCTGATCATCCTCTGCCTCGCCGCGCGCCCGATCTTGTTCAGGAAGCGATAGGCCATGCTCAACATGCTGCTTTCGCAAGTGCTCGATCTGATGACGCCGGTGTTGCTGGCCGCGATGGCCGGCGCATTATGCGAGCGTGCCGGCGTGTTCAACATCGCGCTGGAAGGCAAGATGCTGGTCGGCGCGTTCGTGGCCGTCGCGACCAGCGTCGCCTTCGGCTCGCCGGTCCTGGCGGTTCTCTCGGCCGTCCTGTGCACAGCGATCTTTGCCTCGCCGTTGGCGCTCGGCGGCGCGCGTCTCGGCGGCGACCCGATCGTCATCGGCATCGGATTGAACCTGCTCGCGTCCGGCCTGACCACTTATCTGCTAGGCGCGATATTCGGCGTGACCGGTACGCTGGTCGATCCGGCGGTCACCGCGCTGCCAAGGTTCGGCGTTGCGGCGCTGGCAGACGTGCCCGTGGTTGGCGCGATCCTCGGGCACAATGTGCTCGTCTATCTGTCGTGGCTGCTGGTGCTCGTCTTCAATATCTATCTGTTCCGCACGCCCTGGGGGCTGCGCCTGCGCGGCATCGGCGAAGTGCCATCGGCTGCGGCGGCAATGGGCGCGAATGTCAGCCGCTACCAGACGGCAATCGTCGTCCTGGCCGGCGGGCTGTGCGGCCTGGCCGGAGCGCAACTGGCGCTGGGCTCAGTCGCGCTCTTCGCGGAGAACATGACGGCGGGGCGCGGCTGGATCGCCGTGGTCGCGGTGATGCTCGGTCGTGCCCACCCCTTGGGGATCGCCCTGGCCTGCCTCGGCTTCGGGCTCGCCGACGCAGTCGGGTTGCGGCTGCAGGGGCAGGGCTTGCCCAACCAGATCACCGATATTGCGCCTTATGCCATCACGCTGCTTGCAATGATTGGCCTCGGCCTGCGCGGCATGAAGAAAAAGATGAAAAGCGTTTGAGGAGGAATAGATGAGCGTTCCAAAGACCGTCTACGTGGCGGGGTCATGCGACACCAAGGGTGATGAGCTCCACTATGTGACCGGGATCATCCGGGCACAGGGCGTTGAAGCGGTGCTGGTCGATCTTTCCACCGACAAGCCGTCGACCAAAGCCGATATCGGCGCCCGGACAGTCGCGGGTTTTCATCCCGGCGGCGTGGAAGCGGTCTTCACGGGGGATCGCGGTTCGGCGGTTTCGGCCATGGGACTTGCCTTCGAACGGTTCATCCTGTCGCGGGACGATGTCGGCGGCGTCATCGGCCTCGGTGGCTCCGGCGGCACCGCCATGGTGACGCAGGCCATGCGTGTTCTCCCGGTCGGTACGCCCAGGGTGATGGTCTCGACGGTGGCTGCCGGCAATGTGAGCGCCTATGTCGGCCCGAACGACATCGCCATGGTCAATTCGATCACCGATATCGCCGGCCTCAACCGCATATCGCGGACCGTGCTGTCCAATGCCGCCAATTCGATTGCCGGCATGGTGCGCAACCGGCAGGAGCTGGAGCAGGAAGACAAACCGGCGCTCGGCCTGACCATGTTCGGCGTCACCACGCCTTGCGTCACCCAGGTGGTGGAACAGTTGAACGACCGCTTCGAATGCCTGGTCTTCCACGCCACCGGCATCGGCGGCCAGTCGATGGAAAAGCTGGCCTCGTCGGGTTTCTTGGCCGGCGTGCTCGACATCACCACCACGGAGGTCTGTGACCTGCTGTTCGGCGGCATACTGCCTGCGACCGAAGAACGGTTCTCTTTCCTGGCACAGTCGCCCTTGCCTTATGTCGGCTCGTGCGGCGCGCTCGACATGGTCAATTTCGCCGGCATCGACACGGTCCCGGAGAAGTACCGCAACCGCAATCTCTACATCCACAATCCCCAGATCACGCTGATGCGTACGACGCTGGAGGAAAACGTGGCGATGGGCAAATGGATCGGCGAGCGCCTCAATCGCAGTATCGGTCCGGTACGTTTTCTGTTGCCGCTTGGCGGTGTGTCGCTCCTCGACGCTCCCGGCCAGCCGTTCCACGATCGGGAAGCTGACGAGGCGCTGTTTGCCGCCATCGAGAGCACCGTCCAGCAGACTGCCGAGCGCCAGGTGCTCAGGGTGCCGCATGCGATCAACGCACCGGAATTCAGTTCCGAAGTCGTTCGCCACTTCAATGAAATCAGCAAAGGTCGGTAGTATGAGATTTGAACGAAGCCAGTTGCTGGGCAAGTTTCGCGAGCAGATCAAGGCGAAGATCCCCATTATCGGCGGTGGCGCCGGCACCGGCCTTTCTGCCAAGTGTGAGGAAGCCGGCGGCATCGACCTGATCGTCATCTACAACTCCGGCCGCTACCGCATGGCCGGCCGCGGTTCGCTGGCCGGGCTGCTCGCTTATGGCAATGCCAATGAGATCGTCGTCGACATGGCGCGGGAGGTGTTGCCCGTGGTCAAGCACACGCCTGTGCTCGCCGGCGTCAACGGCACCGACCCATTCTGCCAGTTCGATCCTTTCCTTGATCAGCTGAAGGAGATCGGTTTTGCCGGCATCCAGAACTTCCCGACGGTGGGTCTTATCGACGGCAAGTTCAGGGCCAACCTGGAAGAGACCGGCATGGGTTATGCGATGGAGGTAGACCTCGTTCGCCTGGCGCGCAGCAAGGACATGCTCACCACGCCCTATGTCTTCTCGGTCGAGGATGCCCGGGCGATGACGGAGGCCGGCGCCGACATCATCGTGGCGCATATGGGGCTGACCACGGGTGGCACCATCGGCGCCGACACCGCGCTTACGCTCCAGGACTGCGTCGGCGAGATCAACGCCATCGCTGCAGCCGCCCGCGCGATCAACCCCGACATCATCATCCTCTGCCATGGCGGCCCGATCGCCGAGCCGGAGGATGCCCGTTACATCCTGCAGCAATGCCCCGGCTGCCATGGCTTCTATGGCGCATCGAGCATGGAGCGCCTGCCGGTGGAAAAGGCCCTCGTCGCACAGACGCAGGCCTTCAAGAACCTAGTCGTCCAACAATAGGAGAGGAAAGTGGCCAAGGCTTATGCAAGCGCGGTGATCGACGCGCCGATCGAAACCGTGTGGAAGACCGTGCGTGACTTCAACGGGCTGCCGACCTGGCATCCCGCGATCGCCAAAAGCGAGATCGAGGGCGGTGCGAGCAGCGATTCCGTCGGCTCCATCCGTTCGTTCTATCTCCAGGACGGCGCGCATGTCCGCGAGCAACTGCTTGCGCTTAGCGACAGCGAGCATTCGCTGTCCTACAGCTTCGTGAAGCCGGCATTCCCGGTGAAGAATTACATCGCCTCGATCCGGCTGCTGCCGGTCACGGACGGCAACCGCACCTTCGCGGAATGGGCAGCCACCTTCGACGAAGAACCGGAAGACGCTGGAAAATACGTGGAGATCGTTTCCGACCACGTGTTCGCGGCCGGCTGGAAAGCGCTGCGGGACCATCTGGCCAAGTAGCCACATGTTCTTGAAGCGGGCTCCCGGGCGGTACGTTGGTCGCTCGGGAGCGATCTCTCTGGTTACGATCGCAGGATCATGTCCGCTGCTCGCTGGCCGATCATCATGCTCGGCGCGTTGGTGTTGCCGGCAATCAGCTTCGGCATGATGGAAGCATCGGCGACGCGCAGCCCTTCCAGACCACGCACCTTCAGGCTTCCCGGATCGACGACGGCCATGGTGTCGTCGCCCATTTTGCAGGTGCCGACCGGGTGATAGACGGTCAACGCCTCGGCGCGCAGGTAGGCAAGGATCTCGTCGTCGGAACGGACGTCCTTCCCGGGCAGCATCTCGACGCCGCGCACCGGATCGAACACTGACGATGCGAAGATCGCGCGGGCGATCTTGATGCCTTCGACGAGAACCTGAGCGTCCTGTCCGTCAGAGAAGAAACGATGATCGATCCGGGTGGTCGTTGACGAGTCGTCGCGCGCAAGCGTGATCTCGCCGACACTCTTCGGTCGCAGCACGCAGGTGTGGATGGCATAGCCGTGGCCATATTCGACCAGCCTGCCGCGATGGCTGCGATAGCCCGGTACGAAGTGGAACTGGACGTCGGGCTCGGCTCCCGCGAAGCGGGTGCGCGCGAAGCCGCCGGCCTCGACATAGTTGGTCGTCAGCATGCCCTTGCGGCGCGCGAAATAGCTGTAGGGCGCCGCGAGGATGCGAGGCAGGTTGGCAATGGAAAGTCCGAGCGTGCGCGGGCTCGACGAGCGCACCGTGATCATGCCGTCGACATGGTCCTGCAGGTTCTTGCCGACGCCCGGCAGGTCATGGGCCGGCGTGATGCCGACGCGCCGGAGTTCCTCTGCAGGGCCTATCCCGGATTCCAGCAGGATCTGCGGCGAGTTGATGGCGCCTGCCGAAAGCACCACCTCGCGCATCGCCGTCAGTGTTGTGTCCGCGCCCTTTCGCCGGATCTGCACACCTGTCGCGCGCTTACCGGAGACGATGACGTTTTTGACGGTGCATTCGCTCAATACGGTCAGGTTCGGACGGCTGAGAGCTGGGCGAACGAAGGCGGTGAAGGCACTGAAGCGTTGCCCCCGATCCTGTGTCACGTTGTAGATGCCGACGCCGAATTGTGATGCGGCGTTGAAATCGGTGTTCTCCGGCAGGCCGGCATCCTTACCTGCTGCCACGAACATCCTAGAGAGTTCATTGGGATCGCGGGGGTTGTCGACCAGCAGGTCGCCGTGCGTGCCGTGATAGCGGCTGTCCTGGTTGAGCAGGTTGCGCTCCAGCCTTTTGAAGACTGGCAGCACCTCGTCATAGGACCAGCCGGCGCAGCCAAGGCTTGTCCATTCGTCGTAGTCGGCCGCCGCGCCGCGGATGTAGACCATGGAGTTGATCGAGGTCGATCCACCCAGCGCCTTGCCGCGATTGACCGGAATCTTGCGGCCGTTCAACTGCGGCTGCGGCACCCCGAAATAGCAATAGTCATAGTTCGGGTTGCCATAGAGCGAGAGGATGCCAGCCGGAACTTTCACACGCAGGCTTTGGTCGCTGCCGCCGGCTTCGATCAGGCAGACCTTGGTTGCCGGGTTGGCGCTGAGACGGTTCGCCAGCACACAACCGGCGGAGCCGGAGCCGACGACGATATAGTCGTATGTGTCATTCATGATCGATGCCGGAAAGCAGGAGGGCTTCCCGCCCTCGGGGCAGGGCGGGAGCGACATGTGGAAGGCGCTGCTACTGCAGAAGCTGGGTCCAGACCTTGGTGACCAGCTCCTGAGCAGCCGGCGAGCAGGCCTGCCCCATCTTGACTGGTGCGGTCGGGAAAAGCTCAGGCGCGTTTTCCTTATTGTAGAGCGCCTTGCTGGCGTCCACCTTCACCGGCGATGAATGGCCGTAGTAGTTGTATTCGATGGTGGCGTTTTCTTCCTTGGCCATGAAGTCGATGAACTTCTTGGCGTTTTCGAGATTGGCCGCTCCCTTGGGCACGACGTAGGAATCCAGCCAGCCGACAAGGCCTTCCTTTGGCATTGCGTATTCGACATTGGCCTTGTCGTTGCGGCGCACCCGCATGGTGTTGCCATCCCACCAGAAATGCATGGCCACTTCGCCGCCGCCGATGCGGTTTTCGATGTTGTCGCTCGAATAGGCGGCGACGAACGGCTTCTGCGCTTGCAGCAGGTCGAGCACGCGCTTCATCTCCTTCGGATCCTCGCTGCAATAGGGGATGCCGAGGTAGTTCTGCGCGGCGGGAATGACTTCGTCGGGCTGGGCCAGGCTGGCGATCTTGCCCTTCAGCTCCTCGGATGGTTCGAAATAGACCTTCCAGCTGTCGACCGGTCCCTTGTAGAGGTTTCGGTTGACGGTAAATCCGGCATTGCCGAAAGCAAGCGGCACCGAATAATTACCGGTCGGATCCCACCATTGCTTCTGCCATTCGGGCAGGATCTGCTGGAAAGCCGGCATCGAGCTGGCGCCGATGTCCTCGAGCAGGCCGCTGTCGATCATGATCTTCACGAAGTGCTGTGACGGCGTGACGATGTCGTAGCCTGAGGAGCCTGCCTGCAGTTTGGTCAGCAGATCCTCGTTCGAGGAGAAGGCGTCGACGGTGACCTTGATGCCGGTCTCCTTCTCGAATTTCGCCACCGCGTCGGGGGCAATCGAATCTGCCCAGGCATAGATCGACAGCGAGCCTTCCGCCCATGCCGGGGCACTGGCGAGAAGGCTGAACGCACTGGCCGCGGCCAGTATCGAGAGACGGATTTTTACGGACATGATGCTCCCCTTATCGTTGTGTTTCAGGGGACGATAACAAACGGGCTCCAGCGATAAATTTCATTTGCCCGACGTGGTGCTTAGGAAAAAGCTCGCTCTGTCTATTGCCGGCGTTGCAGCAGGAAAGCGACGGTGGCGAGCACCACGGAAACGATCATGATCAGCGTCGAGATCGCATTGAGCTGCGGTGAGACACCCTGCTTGATCAGCGAAAAGATGTAGACCGGCAGGGTCGTGGCGCCGCCCGAGTTCAGCAGGTTGCTGGTGATGAAATCATCCATGGAGATGACGAAGGCGAGCATCGCGCCGGCGAATACACCCGGCAGGATCAGCGGCAGCGTAACGCGCCGGAAGGCAACCCAGGCCGAGGCGTAGAGATCGCGCGCGGCTTCCTCGAGATCGGCATCCATGCCTTGCAGTCTCGCCCGTATCGGCAGGAATGCGAAAGGGATGCAGAATGTCGTGTGTGCGATGGTGAGCTTCAGCAGGCCGTTGGTCAGGCCGACCTCGGAAAACAGGATGAGCACCGCCACCGCGACGACGATCTCGGGCAGCAGCAAGGGCAGGTTGACGATCGTCTCGGAGACGCGTCGGAAGCGTACGTTCCTGCCGCGCACCAGCACAAGCGCCGCCATCAGCGCGACGGTCGTGGAAAGCACCGTGGCGATGGTGGCGACGAACAGCGATGTCTTCACCGCTCCGACAAGCGCGGCATTCGACAGCGCCGTCGTATACCAGTGCAGCGAGAAACCGCCCCAATTGGACACGATGCGGTTGGCGTTGAAGGAATAGAACACCACCACGGCAATCGGCAGGTAGAGGTAGACGAAGAAGATCAGGCTGAACAGGCCGAAGCCGGGATAGCGGCGAACATTGCTGGTCATGCGGCGTTCTCCCGGCCTTCCTTCCGCATCGCCTGGATGCCGCGCCACAGCAGGAAGATCATCACCGCGCACATCAGCACGATGGAGATGGCCGCGCCGAGTGGCCAGTTGCGGGCGGCGCCGAACTGCAGCTGAATCAGGTTGCCCATCATCATCGTCTTGCCGCCGCCGAGCAGGACGGGTTCCAGCACGGCGCCGAGACAGGGAACGAAAACCAGGATGGCACCCGCGGCCATTCCCGGGCGGCACAACGGCAGGATCACCCGGCGAAGCGTCGTCAGGCGGCTGCCGTAGAGATCATGCGAGGCTTCCACGAGAGCCGGATCGAGCTTTTCGATCGAGGCGAACACCGGCAGGATCATCAGCGGAATGTAGCTGTAGACGAGGCCGATCAGCATCGCGGTATCGGTAAAGAGCAGGCTACCCATGTTCTCGGTGATGCCGAGCGCGCGCAGCGCCTTGGCGATCACCCCGTCATTGCCGAGGATGATGATCCACGAATAGACGCGCACGATCATCGAGACCCAGAACGGCAGCGTCACCAGATAGATCAGCAGCACCTTCGCCGAGGTCTTCTGCAGCGAGATGAAATATGCGACCGGGAAACTCAGGGCCAGGCAGATGATCGTGGTTGCCAGCGACAGGATGACGGTCCTGGCGACGACGATCAGATATTGCGGATTGAATTCGAGTTCCCCGCTCCAGCCCTCGTTGAACAGGATCTGCTTGTAAGAGGCGGTGGTGAACACGTAGTCGAAGCCGCCATAGGGGCCTCGGGTCGAGAACGACACCAGGATGATGATCCCGACCGGAATGATCAGCGTCAGCAGCATGATCAGCTGCGCCGGCAGAAGCCCCAGAACATTCCAGCTCGGCAGTTTCAGGCGCTGGCTCATGCGCCGAGAATCCGTGCCGATTCCGCTGCGAAGCTCAGGCGAACTACCTGGCCGACCTCCAGCGTGCGGTCGCGGCTCTGGCTGTTGCGTTTGGAAACGCGCAGCAAGGTGCCGCTGGCGTCCACCACATAGTGGGTGTAGCCGCCGAGATAGTTTGCGCCGACGATCGTCCCTTCGGTCGCGATCTGACCGTCCTGCGGGGACAGGCTGATCTTTTCCGGACGGATGGACATGACGGCCTTGCTGCCTACCGCCGCCTGTTTCTGCGGTGCGTTCAGCGTGACACCGAATGGGATCGACACCGTGGCGCGATCGCCATCGAGCGAGATCACTTCGGCGTCGAGGAAATTGGTTTCGCCGATGAAGTCGGCAACGAAGCGATTGGATGGTTCCTCATAGATGTCAGCCGGCGTGCCCAGTTGCTGAATCTCGCCGTCGCCCAGCACGCAGATGCGATCCGACATGTCGAGCGCTTCTTCCTGGTCGTGGGTGACGAAGACGAAGGTAATGCCGGTCTGTCGCTGCAGCGTACGCAACTCGTCGCGCATGGCCTGCCGGAGCTTGAGGTCGAGCGCCGAAAGCGGCTCGTCGAGCAGCAGCACTTCGGGCTCAGGAGCGAGCGCGCGGGCTAGCGCGATGCGCTGCCGCTGGCCGCCTGAAAGCTGCTGCGGCTTGCGGCTGGCGAACTTTTCCATGTGTACGAGGCGCAGCATGTCGGCCACACGCGCCATACGGCGCTCCTTCGGCCAGCCCAGGTTTTCGAGGCCGAAGGCGATGTTCTGCTCCAGCGTCATGTGCGGGAACAGCGCATAGCTTTGGAACACGGTGTTCACCCGCCGCTTGTGCGGCGGCAGGGACTGGATGTTGGTACCGCGCAGCGCGATTTCACCGGTCGAAGGCTGTTCGAAACCGGCGATCATGCGCAGCAGCGTGGTCTTGCCGCAGCCCGACGGGCCAAGCAGGGTGAAGAACTCGTTTTCGTAGATATCGAAGCTGACCGGCTTCAGGGCCTGAAAGTTGCCGAAGGCCTTGGAAACGTCCTTGATTTCGACGGCCTTCTTGTGCTGCGCGTGGTGGCTCATATCCATGTGGACGATCTCGACAGGAGGGGCGGGGCTCGTCGCGATGCGATCGGTCGCCGGCATTGCGCTAGATGCTACAATGCCGGCGGGTCGATCACATCTTGACCCACTTGCCGTCGTGCACCATGAACCGGTCGATCTCGACAGGCATCTGCGTCTGGCCATCCTGGTCGAACGAAACTGTTCCCAGGATGCCTTCATGCTTGATCGCGCGAATGGCTTCGCTCAGCGCCTGCTTGTCCTCGATGCCCTTTTCCTTGATGACCTCGAGCAGGATCTGCGTGGCTTCATAGGCGTATTTCGCATAGGAGCCGGCCGGATCGGGGTAACCCTTGGCCTCATAGGCCTTGTAGAAGGCCTCCAGCTTCGGATTGGTCTGAACGGCGGGCGTGCCGACGATCGTGCCTTCGGCAGCGGCGCCGGCGATCTCGATGAACTTCGGATCGTAGATGCCGGAAATGCCGTACATCGGCAGCGAACCCATTCCTAGGTCAGCCATCTGGCTGCGCACGAGTGCAGCCTCGGTCACCACGCCGCCGAAATAGATCGCATCCGGAGCCGCAGCCTTCGCTGTCGTCAGCATGGCGCGGAAGTCGGTCGTTCCTACTGCTGCCGCATCCGAGAACGCGATCTCGCCGCCGGCTGCCTTGAAGAAGTCACCGAACCATTTGGTGTTGGCTGCGCCATAATCGGTGGTGTCGGAAATGATGGCGATCTTCTTGACCTTGCCTTCCTTGGCGATGGCCTCGGCAAGCGGCTTGTTCTCGTTGACGAGGGTCGGCGTCACGCGCGTGACGTTGGGCAGGTTTTGTTCGGTGATTTTCGGGCTGACCGCACCCCAGACGATGAACGGCATCTGTGCGCGATTGAAGACCGGGATGGTGGCAAGCGCGACCGAGCTGTTCCAGTGGCCGGTGGCGCCGACGACCGCCGGGTCGTTGATCAGCTTCTGGGCCGCCGAAACGCCGACCGCCGGGTCAGAGGCGTCGTCCAGCACGACGCCTTCCACCTGATGCGGGTAGCCATTGGCGTTTGCCTCATCGATGGCTTGCAGGAAACCGTTGCGGGCACCAAGGCCCTGCTGGGCGTTGCCGCCTGAGAGAGGGCCGATGAAGCCGAGCTTGATCTGGTCGGCGTGGACCTCGGCCATGCCAAGGGAAAGCGCGAAAACGGATCCGGCCAGCAAAGAAGATATACGCGTGAGCGCATTGCGCCTGTTAAGCATGGTTCCACCTCTGTTATCGTTTTTCTGACGCGATGGCCGCGTTCCTTTGGTCCGTGGACCACCATCTGGACGCAACTATATTGCGCAGCGACCGGCCCGCGAAATTCGGAAATTGCTATCCGCTACATCGGAGATTCATTATGTGCGCATGGGGAAGGCACTGCTAATCGTTCCGCCTCAAATCGAGCAATTCCAGGAAAGTGTGGAGCGGTTTTCCGTCCGGAATTGCATAAAACAAAGAACTGGAGCGTTTCCACGTTTCCGTGAAAAACGGGACGCTCCAGAGAGGGGTCGTATGGCGGAGCTATTTGTCCAGCAACTGGTGAACTGGGTAACCCTGGGGTGCATCTATGCTTTGCTGGCTATTGGCTTCAGCCTGATTTTCGGCGTTCTCAACGTCATCCATTTCTCGCACGGCGATGTCGCGATGACCTCGCCGTTCATCGCACTGGCTGCGTCGCAGGCACTGGCCATCGCGATTGGTGTATCCGGTCCGGTCTGGCTGATCGTCGCCGTCTGCATTGCCGTGTTCGCCGTAGGGCTCATCGGCGTCATCCTGGACAAGGTGGTGATCCGCCGCTTCCGGGACGCACCGGCGATGATGGCACTGGTGGCCACCGTTGCGCTCGGCATCGTCATCCGCGAACTGATCCGCCATCTCTATCCGCAAGGCTCCAACCCACATGCGTTTCCCCGCCTGGTGTCGGGCGTTGCATTCGAGGTTGTCGGTGTGCAGGTCAGCTGGTTCACCATGCTGGTGATCGTGCTCACCTTCACGCTGGTCGTGCTGCTCTTCGCTTTCCTGCGGCTGACTCCGCTCGGCCTGCGTATTCGGGCTGCCTCCGAAGATCGTGTCGTGGCGCGTTTGATGGGTATCCGCGACGCGCGCGTCTTTCGCGCGACATTCTTTGTCGCCTCGGCCATCGGCGCGATCGCCGGACTGCTCTTTGCAAGCTATGCCGGCGTGACACGCTTCGACTTCGGTGTCATGGCCGGCCTGCTAGGTTTTTCCGCCGCTGTCATCGGTGGCCTGGGCTCGATGCCGGGTGCCATCCTCGGTGGCCTGATCATCGCCGGTATCGAGGTGCTGGCCCAGACTTTCGTGCCGGACGGAGCTTCCTACAGGCTGGTCTTCGTCTTCCTGCTGGTCATCGGTGTCCTGCTCTTCCGCCCGGAAGGGTTGCTCGGCCGCCCCGTCATGGTGAAGGTGTAGCATGAGCGGGCGTACATCTTTCCAAATGCCGGGCCTGGGCCAGGCGGCGTTTGTGGCGATTGGCATCCAGCTGCTCGGTACCGCTTTCCTCTATCTCATCCTGAAAGCAGAGGGGGGCTGGCAGGTGATCGGCCTGCTGGCGCTGCTGGGGGCAGGCTTCTACCTGATCGAAAAGCGGCCTCAGATCACCGACTTCGTCACGGCAAGTTTCTCGCGCGTGCCGGTCGTGGCTCTGACGACCGCAGTCGCGGTCGTGCTGCTGTTTCCGTTCGTTGTCGGCAACAATACCTATGTGTTGCATCTGCTCATCGTCGCGCAGCTCTATGCCGTGCTGGCCCTGGCGCTCAACTTCCAGCTCGGCAGTGCCAACATCCCCAATTTCGCGACCGGTGCTTCATACGGCATCGGCGCCTATGTCTCGGCCTTGCTGGCCGTCAATTTCGGCCTCAGCTTCTGGCTGACCCTGCCGGCCGCGGCGATCGCGGCCACGCTGTTCGGCTTCCTCATCGGCATTCCGTCGATGCGCACGCGCGACACCTATCTCGCGCTGGTCACCATCGCCTTCGGCGTCGTGGTCCAGCAGCTTTTGAACAACTTCACCTGGACAGGCGGTCCGAACGGATTGGTTGGCATTCCGGCGCCGTCGCTGTTCGGTCATTCTTTCGCCAGCCCTTTGGTCGTGTTCGGATGGAAGCTGCCGAGCCAGGCCAATTTCTACTATCTCTCCGCCCTGCTTGTGATGGTTGCCATCCTCACCGCGCACCGCCTGCATTCTTCCCGCATCGGCCTGGCCTGGAATGCGCTGCGCGCCGACGAGATCGCAGCGCGCGCGCAAGGCATCAACGTTGCCTGGTTCAAGGTGCTGGCCTTCGCGGTGGATGCATTCCTGGCAGCGTTCGCCGGCACCATCTATGCCTTCTACGTTTCCTACATCTCGCCCGACAATTTCACCTTCCTGGTCTCCGTTACCATCATGACGATGGTGATCGTCGGCGGCATGGACAACATCTTCGGTGTCATTGTCGGAGCATTCCTGCTCACCATCCTGCCTGAGAAACTGCGCGCCTTCTCTGACTACAGGCTGTTGTTCTTCGGCATCGTCATCATCGGCTTCCTGATGATCCGTCCGCAGGGTCTCTTCCCGCAGCGTATCCGCAGTTATGGAGAGAGCCGGTGAGTGCGCTGCTGGACGTCAAGGACGCGACGATGCGTTTCGGTGGGCTGGTGGCGCTGAACGCGGTCAGCTTCTCGATCGGTCGTGGCGAAGTGCTGGCTGTCATCGGGCCGAATGGCGCTGGCAAATCGACGCTGTTCAACGTCGTCACCGGTGTCTATCGGCCGACATCGGGCCACATAAGTTTCGACGGCACTGACATCACCGGCCACCCGTCGCATGAGGTGGTGGCGCGCGGCATCGGCCGCACGTTCCAGACGTCGCGGCTGTTTTCCGACCTGAGCGTGCTCGACAACGTCATCATCGGTATGCACACGCGCACCAGGACCGGAGTGCTGGCGGCGCTGTTCTTGCCCGGCGCATCGCGGCGCGAGATGGCGGCTTGCGTGGAAAAGGCAGAGCTGTTGTTGAAGGCCAGTTCCGGTGAGCTCTTCGAGCAGCGCCATCGGCCTGCGGGCTCGTTGGCGCAGGCTGACCGGCGCAGGCTCGAAATCGCCCGCGCGCTTGCTTCGGAGCCGAAGCTGCTGCTGCTCGACGAGCCCTCCGTCGGCATGGACGAGGTCGAGACCGACGCTTTGATCGCCGACATCAGCCGGTTGAGGACGGAACGGCCCGAGCTTTCGGTCATCCTGATCGAGCACGACATGCGCGTGGTCGAGGCGTTCCCTGACCATGTCATGTGCGTGGACTACGGCAGCAAGATTGCGGAGGGGGATTTTGCGAAAGTGAAATCCGATCCGCGTGTGCAGGAAGCCTATCTCGGAAAGGCGGCCGTCCATGCTTGAATTGAAGGATGTCGATACCGCCTACGGCCCGGTGCCGATGTTGCGCGGCCTCAACATCAAGGTGCAGCCCGGTGAACTGGTCTGCCTGCTCGGTCCCAACGGGGCCGGCAAGACAACCACCTTCATGACCGTTTGCGGTGTCGTGCGTGCCTTGCGCGGCAAGGTCGATGTCATGGGCCGCGACATGGCTTCGCTTGGCACCGAGAACCTGGCCGCACTTGGCGTCGGGCTGGTGCCGGAGGGAAGGCGGCTGTTTCCGAGCCTGACCGTGCAGGAGAACCTGCGCCTGGGCTATGACGCCGTTTCCGGGCGTGGACCGAATTTCCAGCCTCAGCTCGACAAGATGTGCGACCTGTTTCCGCGCATCCGCGAAAGACTGCGCCAGGCTGCCGGCACCCTGTCGGGCGGCGAGCAGGCCATGGTGGCGCTGGCGCGTGCCCTTATCGGCGAACCGAAACTGGTCATCATGGACGAGCCGTCCCTGGGGCTGTCGCCGAAACTGATCGACGAATATTTCGAGATCACCAGCGACGTGCACCGTCGTGGCACGACCATCCTGCTCATCGAGCAGAATGCAGAGATGGGCCTTGGCATCGCCGATCGTGGCTATGTGCTGGTCAAGGGCCGCGTCGCGCAGGAAGGCCCTGCCCGTGAGTTGCTGTCGTCGAAGGCGGCCAAAAGCCTCTATCTCTGAGCGGATTTCGAGGTTCGTCGGCTTTTCGGGCAGAGGCTGTGCGCGCCTGTCCGGTATTTAGGGACAAGCTAACCACTGCCACGTGAAATCGTAATTTTCGTGGTCCGACCCCTCCAGTAAACCGGCAGTCAGACCTCCGCTGGGTTGCAGGAACTCCGGAGGCCCAGAGAAGGGCTCTGAAATGTCGGTCGAAAAAATAGACACGCTTGTCGTTGGCGCTGGCCAGGCTGGGGTGGCCATGAGCGAAAATCTGAGCAAATGCGGCGTGCCTCATCTTGTTCTCGAACGGCATCGCATCGCCGAACGCTGGCGTTCCGAACGCTGGGACTCGCTGGTTGCAAACGGCCCCGCCTGGCATGATCGTTTTCCGGGTATGGAGTTCCCCAACATCCATCCGGACGGCTTCGTCGCCAAGGAGCAGGTCGCGGACTATTTCGTCGCTTATGCCGAGATGATTGGCGCGCCGATCCGCTGTGGCGTCGAAGTCAAGGAAGTGCGGCGGCTTGTCGGGCGCCCGGGTTTTCGTGTCGAGACATCGGCGGGGGTGATCGAGGCCAACAGCGTTGTAGCCGCAACCGGGGCTTTCCAGCACCCGATCGTTCCGAAGATCGTCCCGGACAATGCCGGGCTGACGCAGATCCACTCCAACAGCTATCACAGTCCGCAGCAACTGCCCGAAGGCGCCGTGCTGGTGGTTGGCGCCGGGTCTTCGGGCGTTCAGATCGCCGACGAACTCGTGCGCACGGGAAAGCAGGTCTATCTTTCGGTTGGACCACATGACCGCCCGTTCCGCAGCTACCGCGGCTACGACTTCTGCTGGTGGCTGGGTGTCCTGAACAAATGGGATGCTGAAACTCCAGGACCGGGAACCGAGCATGTCACGATTGCGGTGAGCGGTGCCCGTGGTGGCGAGACGATCGATTTCCGGCGTCTCGCGGGTCAGGGAATGACGCTCGTCGGCCGCACCGAAAGCTACGCGAACGGTGTCATGCGTTTCGCGCCCGATCTTACCCAGAACATCGCACGCGGCGACGCCAACCATCACGCGCTGATGGACGAGGCTGACGCCTATGCGCTCGCCAACGGCCTCGACCTTCCGGAAGAGCCCGAAGCACGCAGGCTCGACCCCGATCCGGACTGCATGACCAATCCCATTCTCGAGCTGAACCTGGCCGAGGCCGGCATCGCCTCGATCATCTGGGCCACAGGTTACTCCGTCGACTACAACTGGCTGAAAGTCGACGCTTTCGACGACAAGGGCAGGCCGAGGCATCAGCGCGGCGTGTCGAACGAACCCGATATCTATTTCCTCGGCTTGCCCTGGCAATCACGCAGGGGGTCCAGCTTTATCTGGGGCGTCTGGCACGATGCCAAGCATCTTGCCGACCGCATTTCCACGCGGCGGAAATATCTAGCCTATCACGCCGCTGTCCAGCGCCAGACCGAAAACGCCTAGCCGATCAATCGCTTTGCTATCGCATCTATCATCGCTGATTAGGCGGGTCCTTATCAGCGATGAGAAAGACTGTTCTTTCGGCGCTCAATCCGCCCGACGAATATCCGAACAACAAATGCGGGCATTGCGCGGCGCGAAGCGAAGCCTTGGCCCGATCTGATGGAGACCAGCATGGCGCATACCCGGGTTCGCAAATTCAACACCAAGGACACCTATCCCGAGCAGAAGCTCGACAATGACCTCTGCCAGGCGGTGGTGGCGCGCGGCACCATGATCTTCCTGCGCGGGCAGTGCCCGCAGGATCTGGATACGGCCAAGAACCTCGACAGCCATGACCCGGTCGAGCAGACCCACAAGGTCATGCAGAACATCAGGCAACTCATCGAAGAGTGCGGCGGCAAGATGGAGCATCTGGTGAAGGTGGTGGTCTACATCACCGACGTCCGCCACCGCGAAGCGGTTTATCGGACCATGGGTGAGTACATCAAGGGCGTGCATCCGGTTTCGACCGGCCTGGTGGTGACGGCGCTCGCCCGCCCCGAATGGCTGGTCGAAATCGACGGCACCGCCGTCATCCCGGACTGAGGGGCAGGCTATGACCTTCTCCATCGTCGCGCGCTGCAGCCGCACAGGCATGTTCGGCGTTGCCGTCTCGTCGTCCTCGCCGGCGGTTGCCGCACGCTGCGCCTACGCGCAGGCCGGTGTCGGCGCTGTCGCCAGCCAGAACATCACCGATCCCACGCTGGGGACCCGTGCGCTCGATCTGATGGCCCGCGGTGCCTCGGCAACGGAAGCCGTTGCCATTCTCAAGCGCACCGGCGCCTATATGGAATACCGGCAGCTGCTGGTGGTCGACGGAGCTGGCGTCAGCGCCATCCATTCGGGTCCGAAGGCGCTCGGCATCTGGGCCGAGGCGCGTGGCGAGAACGTCGCTTGCGGCGGCAATTTGCTCGCCAATGAGGGTGTGCCGCAGGCGATGGTCGATGCCTTCCTGGCTTCCGAAGGCCATCTCGGCGACCGTATCATCGCGACGATGCGAGCGGCATTGAAGGCAGGCGGCGAGGCTGGGCCGGTCCATTCCGCCGGCATGAAGCTTGTCCGTGAGGTGGCGTGGCCGGTGGCCGACTTGCGTTGCGACTGGACGGAACAGTGTCCGATCGAGGAGTTGGCCAGGCTGTGGGACATCTACAAGCCCCAGCTCGACGCCTATGTGACACGCGCCATCAACCCTTCGGATGCGCCGAGCTACGGCGTGCCGGGCGACGAATAACAGCGCAGCAAAAGCGAGCAGGAGCCGTCATGAGCGAACTCAGCCACAAGGACTGGATCGGCAGGGCGGCCGCCATCCGCTTCCGCGACAAGGCTTTCATCGACG
The DNA here is from genome assembly GCA_035944705.1 of Mesorhizobium sp. GTDB lineage: Bacteria > Pseudomonadota > Alphaproteobacteria > Rhizobiales > Rhizobiaceae > Mesorhizobium. Next base: position 35,763 of record DASZAX010000009.1, read on the forward strand.
GCAAATTCGTGGCTGCGCGCTCCGGCCGTACCTTCGCGAGCATCAACCCGGCGACGGGAGAGACGCTGGCCGAAGTAGCGTCGTGTGGCGAGGAGGATGTCGACCGTGCTGTCGCATCGTCCCGCCGCGCGTTTCTTTCCGGCAGTTGGTCCCGCGCGGCACCTGCCCATCGCAAGGAGGTGCTGCTGCGCCTGGCGCAATTGCTGCGTGAGAACCTGCACGAGCTTGCCCTGCTGGAATCGCTCGACATGGGCAAGCTGGTAACCGATGCGGCCACCGTCGACGTGCCGGGTTCTGCCGGCATCTTCCAATGGTATGCCGAGGCGATCGACAAACTTTATGACGAAGTCGCCCCGACCGGTTCCGGCGATCTGGTTCTGGTGCGACGCGAACCGCTCGGCGTCGTTGGCGCGGTGGTGCCCTGGAATTTCCCGCTCGATATGGCGACCTGGAAATGCGCGCCCGCACTGGCTGCCGGAAATTCCGTCGTGCTGAAGCCCGCCGAGCAGTCGCCGTTTTCCGCGCTGCGGCTGGCCGAGCTCGCCATGGAAGCCGGTTTGCCGGCCGGTGTGCTCAATGTCGTTCCGGGACTTGGCGAGACCGCCGGCCAGGCGCTCGGCCGGCACATGGATGTCGACTGTCTCGCCTTCACCGGCTCGACGGCGGTCGGCAAGATGTTCCTGCAGTATTCAGGCCAGTCCAATATGAAGCAGGTATGGCTGGAAACCGGTGGCAAGAGCCCGAACCTGGTTTTCGCAGACTGTAGCAATCTCGATGCGGCTGCCGACATGGCGGCCTTCGGCATCTTTTTCAATCAGGGTGAGGTCTGCTCGGCCAATTCGCGCCTGCTGGTGCAGCGCAGCGTTAAGGACGCCATGGTCGAGAAGCTGGCCGCGCGCGCTGCGGTAACCCAGCCCGGCGATCCGCTCGATCCGGCTTCGAAAATGGGCGCGCTGGTCGATGCTCGCCACGCGGCCAATGTCATGCGCTTCGTCGAAGCCGGCAAGAAGACGGCGCGTCTGGTGGCCGGCGGCGAGCAGGTCAGCGTCAACGGCCGCGGCAGTTTCGTCCAGCCGACGATCTTCGACGACGTGTCGCCGCAGGACACCATTGCGCGCGAGGAGATTTTCGGGCCGGTACTGTCGGTCATTGCCTTCGATGACGAAGAAGAGGCGATCCGGATTGCCAATGACAGCGTCTATGGTCTGGCGGCTTCGCTGTGGACGGACAGCCTGTCGCGCGCGCACCGGATATCCGAACGCCTTCATGCCGGCACGGTTTCGGTCAACACGGTCGATGCGCTGAGCCCGATGACGCCCTTCGGCGGTTTCAAGCAGTCGGGCTTCGGCCGCGACCTGTCGTTGCACGCGCTTGACAAATACACCGCGCTCAAGACGACCTGGATCAAATATTGAGAAACGCGAACGCCTTGATCAGCGCGCGGAAACTGGCAACATAGCCGGCCATGCCCCTTCGCTTTACCCTCAGACAGCTGGAGTATTTCGTTGCCGTGGGCGAGGCTGGGTCCATTGCCAAGGCTGCGGAACAGGTGAATGTCTCGCCGCCGTCGATTTCAGCGTCCATCGCCCAGCTGGAAACGGAATTCGGCGTCCAGCTTTTTGTCCGCAAACACTCCCATGGCCTGTCGCTGACCGCAGGCGGCCGGGTGTTTCTGAAGGAAGCGGCACGGCTGCTCGCCGATGCCGACGCCCTGCATGATGTGGCGGGCGACATCGCCGAAAAGGTGAGGGGCCCGCTGGCGATCGGATGCCTGCTGACCTTCGCGCAGATCATCCTGCCGGCACTGCGCCGCAGGTTTGAGGAGAGCTATCCCGACGTTCGTGTCCGGCAGTTCGAGCGCAACCAGGGACAGCTCCTCGAGATGCTGCAGCGCGGGGAAATCGATGCCGCGCTCACCTACGATCTCGAATTGTCGCAGGACATGGCGTTCGAGCCGGTGATGCAACTGCCAGCCTATGTCATGCTGCCGCCTGGACACACACTCGCCGGCAGGGAGTCGATAGCGCCGGAAGAACTGGTCGACCAGCCGATGGTGCTGCTCGACCTTCCGTTCAGCCGCGAGTATTTCCTGTCCGCTTTCCAGCAAAAAGGGCTCCGGCCCTATATCGCCGAGCGCACCGGCGACATCGCCGTCATGCGCTCGATGGTGGCCAACGGTTTTGGCTACGGCATCGCCAACATGCGGCCGCTCAACACGCTGTCTCCCGACGGCAAGCCGCTGGTGTTCGTGCCGCTGGGTGGCGACATCCGTCCGCTGACCATGGGCATCGCCATGCCCAATGCCGAGCATCGCACACAGACGGTGCAGGCGTTCATCCAGCATTGCCGTCGCTTCGTGGTCGAGCAGGGTGTGTTCGGAACCGAGCGGGTCGTGGGATAACCGCCTAGCGATTTGCCGGCGCCATGCCTTCGACCAACCGGTCCAGAAGCGTCTCCAGCATGTCATCACAGCGCTGCATCTGTTCGACGGTGACGAATTCGTCCGGCTTGTGACCTTGCGCCATCGAGCCTGGGCCGCAGACTACTGTCGGGGTCCCCACATCACGGCTGAACAGGCCGCCCTCCGTGCCGAAGGCCACCTTGATGGTACCGTTGGCGCCTGTCAGCGATTTCACAAAAGCCACGGCTTCCGAATTCGCAGGCGTGTCGAGACCTGGATAGGTGTTGGTGATTTCGATATCGATCGCGGCTTCGGGGGCGATCTTCGCAGCGGCGCCGGCGATACGGGCAGCCTCGCCGCGCAGGCGATTCAGGATGACATCCGGATTGTCGGCAGCGACGTTGCGGATCTCGAAATCGACCTGGCAGAGGTTCGGCACGATGTTCAGCGCCACGCCGCCATTGATCTTGCCAGTGTGAACGGTGGTGTAGGGGATGTCATAGTCACCGTCACGAGCGCCATCCTGCGCCAGTCGCTCCTGTTCACTGCGCAGAACGCCGACAAAATCGCATGCGAGGTGGATGGCGTTGAGCGCCTGGGGCGCCAGGGCCGAGTGGCCTTCGCGTCCCTTGCAGAGCGCACGTGCGGCAACCTTGCCTTTGTGGCCGGTGGCGACCTGCATGGAAGTGGGTTCGCCAACAATGCAGAGCAGCGGCTTGTGGGGAGCTGCGCCAAGCATCTCCACGAGGCTGCGCACGCCGAGGCAGCCGATCTCCTCGTCATAGGACAAGGCTAGATGCAATGGCGTGCGCAATGGGCGCTCCGCGGCCTTGAGTGCCGCGGCGACGGCGCTGGCGACGAAGCCTTTCATGTCGGCTGCGCCGCGCCCGAATAGTTTGCCGTCCCGCCTCGACATCTCGAACGGTGGCAGCGTCCAGTCCTGGCCGTCGACGGGCACGACGTCAGTATGGCCAGATATCATCACGCCTTTCCGGTCGGTCGGGCCGATCGTGGCGAAAAGATTGGCCTTGTGCCCGTCGTGGTTGTGCATGAGCTGGCATTCGATCCCTTTTGCCTCAAGCAGATCGGCAACGTAGCGGATCAGCGCCATATTGGGATCGCGGCTCACCGTTGCGAAGGCGATCAGTCTTTCGAGGATATGAATGCTGTCCATATTATAGCCTGCCTGGCGATTGGGCCTGGGTCTAGCCCGCGATCTGATAATGAGATGGCTCCGAAGGCTGAGCGGCAACGGTTACGAAGCGATCGACCGCAACCACGAAGAAGGTCTTGCGGAGGCGATCCTTGACGTCCCAGGTCACGACCTCGCCCTGGTGGCAGAACCAGCTGTCTCCGGGGCCGTATGTCACGCTGTTCCCGGCTTCATCGCTGATTGTCACTTCTCCATCGAGCACAGTGGCATGCTCGTGAAAAGGATAGATCACTTTGAATTTGCCCTTCGTAACCTCATAGATACCGCTGAGAACCTGTCCGCCGCGCGACGAATACAGGTTCTTGCCGTGCATGACCGGTTTGCCCTCCAGGGTAACGGCCGAAAGATTTTCAGGCGGCCCCCATACATCAAGGTCTATGGCTTCTGCACCAAGCTTGAACGCAATCATATCGATCCCCATCACATTGATTGTTCAGGGCATCCTATTATCGGGCGCTCCCGCGCATGAAGTCGTATTTGGTTTCGCCCTGCATCGGTTGACCCGAACTGGCGATGGCGCGGCGATTAGGCCGCTCCTAAGCGGTGCAGAAGAAAACTCTAGTTTTCCGCGGCTTGGCGAACCTTATGACTAGGTCCATGCCGTCTGGATCGCGTGAGGATCCAGTTGTTTATCGCGTCGGCGGGAGGGCTGGCGAGGAGAGGAAATTTCATGCGCGATCCCCGCTACGACATTCTGTTCGAGCCGATGAAGATCGGTCCGGTCACCGCCAAGAACCGTTTCTATCAGGTTCCGCATTGCAATGGCGGTGGCTATCGCGATCCGTCAGCGGCGGCCGAGATGCGGCGCACGAAATCGGAAGGTGGCTGGGGCGTCATCTTCACCGAACAGACCGAGATGCACCACACCTCGGAGATCACGCCTTTCATCGAGCTGCGGTTGTGGGAAGACCAGGATATCCCGGCGCTCGCGAAGATGGCTGCCGCGATGCGCTCTCATGGCGCGCTGGCCGGTATCCAGCTGGCTTATTCCGGCATCAACGGGCCGAACCTCTACACGCGCGAGGTGCCGCGCGGACCGACGGCCTTGCCGATCCGCACCTTCACCAATGACCCGGTGCAGGCGCGCGCCATGGACAAGCAGGACATTCGCGATCTGCGGCGCTGGCACCGCAATGCCTTCAAGCGCGCCAAGCTGGCGGGTTTCGATCTTGTCTGCCTTTATGGTGCCCACGGCTTCGGCATCATCCAGCATTTCCTGTCGACGGCCACGAACCAGCGCAGTGACGAATATGGCGGCTCGCTTGAGAACCGTTCGCGGCTGATGCGTGAGCTGATCGAGGAGGGGCGCGATGCCATCGGCGACACCTGCGGGCTGACGCTGCGTCTTTCGCTGGACGAGATGATTGGCGAACTCGGTTTCGCCAATTCCGAAGTTCGCGACATGATCGAGATGCACGCCGATCTGCCCGACCTCTGGGACCTCGCCCACGGCGCCTGGGAGGATTGTTCCGGTCCTTCCCGCTTCAAGGAAGAAGCCGCGCAGGAAAGCCTGGTGTCCGGCATCAGGAAGCTCACCTCAAAGCCTGTTGTCGGGGTAGGCCGCTTCACCTCGCCCGACGTGATGGTCAAGATGATCAAGTCCGGCACGCTCGATTTCATCGGCTGCGCACGGCCCTCGATCGCCGATCCATTCCTGCCGAAGAAGGTGGAGGAGGGCCGTATCGAGGACATCCGCGAATGCATCGGCTGCAACATCTGCATCACCGGCGACATGACCATGTCGATCTCGCGCTGCACGCAGAACCCCACCTTCATGGAGGAGTGGCGCAAGGGTTGGCATCCGGAACGCATGCAGACGAAAGGCGCCAGCGAAACGGTGCTGATCGTCGGGGCCGGTCCGGCCGGGCTGGAAGCGGCCCGTGCGCTGGGGGCACGTGGTTATCAGGTGGCGCTTGCCGAGGCCGGCACGGAGCTCGGCGGCCGTGTCGCGCGCGAATGCCGCCTGCCGGGCCTCTCTGCCTGGGGACGCGTGCGCGACTATCGCCAGTATCAGCTCGGCCAGATGCAGAATGTCGATGTCTATTTCGACAGCCGGCTTTCTGCCGACGACATACTTGCCTTCGGCTTCGAGAACATCGCCATCGCCACCGGTGCCACCTGGCGACGGGACGGCGTGGCGCGAGCGCATGTCGTGCCGATGCCGATGGATGCGGCCATGCCCGTCTACACGCCGGACGATCTGATGGACGGCAAGGTGCCGGGCGGCAACGTCGTGCTGTTCGACGACGACCACTATTATATGGGCGGCGTTTTGGCGGAACTGATGGCGAGACAAGGCGCGAAAGTCACGCTGGTCACGCCATCGGCTTATGTCTCGGACTGGACCCGCAACACGCTGGAGCAGGGGGCTATCCATCGGCGCCTGGCCGAGCTCGGTGTCGAGATCGTTCTGAACCGCATCGTGACACGGGTGATGGCCCGCGGTGTCTCCACGGTCTGCGCCTATACCGGCGCCGAGCGGGATTTCGCTGCCGACGCCGTGGTGCTGGTGACGTCGCGCCAGCAGGATGACGGGCTCTGGACCGAACTCAAGGAGCGTCGGGGAGAATGGGCCGACAACGGCATCCGTTCGATCAAGGTGATCGGTGATGCCGAAGCACCCGGGCCGATCGCCTGGGCGACCTATGCCGGCCACCGCTTCGCCCGTGAACTGGACGAGCCGGATATCGGCGATGCGCTGCCGTTCCGGCGCGAGGTCACCGCATTGGCTGTCGACTGATTTCCGAGGAAGAAGCCGCCGGCCATCCCGGCAGCTTCTTAGCTATGAATCGTCAATCGATCTGCCCGGTGTGGATGTTGACCCGAGCCAGCGCATCCCCCACCGCATCGGTGACACGGCTGACTTCTTGCGGTGTGATCACCAGTGGCGGCGTCAATGCCACCGCACCGCCATGGATGGCGGTGATGACACCATGCTTCCTGCGCGTGAAGAGCGGGATTTCCTTTTTGAGTTGCGGGAAACGATCGAATAGCGACTGGCGGGTCGCCTTGTCGCACACCAGCTCGACGCCGATCATCAGCCCGCGGCCGCGCACGTCGCCGACAATCGGCAGGTTGATCAACTCGCCCAGTTCGTCGAGGAACTGCTTGCCGCGCAGCCGTGATGCCTCCAGAAGGTTCTCCCGCTCGATGATGTCGATATTGGCTGAGCCGATGGCCGATGCCATAAGATGGCCGGCATAGGAACCGCCGCCACCGGCGCCATCCAGCACATCGGCGACATTGCCGTCGAGCAGAAGCGCGCCCAGCGGCACGTAGCCGCTGGCGATGCCCTTGGCGAGGACGATGATGTCGGGCGTGAGATTGTAGTCAAGCGAGCTGTACCAGGCCCCGGCGCGCCCGAAGGCCGTCACCACCTCATCCGCGACGAACAGGATGCCGTGCGCCTTCAGCACAGCGACTATGCGCGGCCAGTAGTCTTCAGGAACCGGGATCATTCCCGCCGGGCCCATCACGAGTTCACCGAACATGGCGGCGATGTTGTCCGCGCCAAGGCGCGCGATCGTCTGTTCCAGTTCGCGCACGCAGAAGTTGGTCACGTCCTCGCCGCCGAAAAGCTCGCTATGGTAGGACAGAGGCGGCGTCAGCATGATGGCGTTGTTCGGGACGTCGCCGATGCCCGGGCGCCCGCCGGCAAGTTCCGCGCCGCCATAGGTGCGGCCGTGGAACGAGCCGCGCAACACCAGGACCTTGGTGCGTTGCGGCTGGCCGCGTTTGTGGTGATAGAGCCGCACGAGCTGCAGCGCCTCGTCATCCGCTTCCGAGCCACTGCTCATCAGCCGAACCTTGGCCATGTTTTTGGGCGCGCGTGCGATCAGCCTTTCGCAGAATTCGATCGTCGGGATGTTGGCGTAGTCGCCCATGATCGTGAAATGCGCGAGCGTCGACATCTGTTCGGCGGCAATCTTGGCCAGTTCCTCTCGGCCATGGCCGACCTGCGTCAGCCAGGCGCCGGCATGCGCATCGATGTACTCACGCCCGTCCGCATCCCACAGTGTCGATCCCTTGCCACGGACCAGCACGAAACGCTCACGGTCGGCCGCATCACCGTGCGGGTGATGGACGACGCGGGCATCCCGTGCCGCCCAATCGATCGCAGTGTCGGTCTTGATGTTCATTTCCAGTTCCTGAGCTGACTTGAAAAGTGACTGCGATCGACGCGGCTTCGGCCGGGCCGGTTCAGAGCGTGGTGAAGAGCTTGCTGATGATGCTCCAGCGGCCGTCTTCTTCGATGAGATGCATGAAATCACTGAAGTTGAGCCCGGCCAGGCCGGACATGACGACGGTGGCGCTGGCGACGGAGCCCTGTACGGTCAGGCCTTCGAAATGCGCCCGATAGCCTTCGTTGGAAACGCCCTGCGACGCCATTCTCTCAATGTCATCGAGGTAGATCTCGGGTGTGCCGATGACGGGCTTGCCGAGCAGGTAACCCGTCATGATCGCTTTGGGATGAAAGCAGCCTGCCAACTTGGCGCGATCGAGCTCCCCCGAGCTGTCGATGTAGGCCTGAAGGACGGCATTCGGGGTGGTGTTCTGCATGGCTGCTCCGATCATGATGGCGTCGAACAATATGGTCGCCGTCGAAGCGATAAAAGTCGTGACGCCTCGTACTTAGTGTTCTACCAAAGCGAACGAATGACGGACGTCCGCAACATCAATCTCAACCGCCTCTCGATCTTCGTTTCGGTGATCGAGGCCGGATCGCTGTCGGAAGCGGCACGCCGCACCGGATTGGCAAAATCCGTCATCAGCACGCATCTGTCACGTCTCGAAGCCGAGGTCGGTGCGGCACTTCTGCTGCGCAATCCGCGCCATTTCGGCCTGACGGTTGCCGGGCGGCAGTTTTTCGAGGCGTGCACAGCAATCCTGCGCCAGGTTGACGAGGCCGTTACAGCGCTCGACCGGGAGAACCTCGACATTCGCGGGCTGCTGCGCGTGACCACGTCGGTGGATTTCGGCGCAACCGTGGTGACCCCGGTCCTGGTCTCGCTGATCAACCAGTTTCCCGGTCTGGAGGTCGATCTGATCGCGTCGGATCAGATCGTCGACCTGGTGGGCGAGGGGATAGACGTTGCGATCCGCCTGGGCTGGCCGCGCGACTCTAGCCATACGGCAGCGTTGCTGGGATCTTTCGCACAATGGCTGGTGGCGCCGCCGTCATGGTCGGATCGCCTCGCCCGCATGCAGCGTCCCCAGCAACTGGCGGACTGGCCCTTCATCGAACTGTCGATCCTGGAGAGGCCTGAAAACTGGTCCTTCACCAGCCCCGATCAGAAGGTTCAGCAGGTGCGGTTCGAGCATCGTCTTTCGATATCGACGACAAGTGCGGTCCGTACCGCGGTCATGGCTGGTGGCGGGCTCGCGGTGCTTCCGGACTATCAGGTCGCTGAGGATGTCGCGCTCGGGCGTCTCATCCATGTCCTGCCTGACTGGGCGCTGCCGACCGGCGGAATCTATGCGGTGTTCCCACAGAAGCGTCACCGTTCCCGGAAGGTCGAGCTGTTCCTGGACGTGATAAGGACCAAGCTCCGCTACCTGGAAACCAGGGGGTAGCGCTGCCGAACGGGCGCGGCTGGATAGCCGCGCCGTGTTGCTGAATGAGTATCACCCCTGATCGGACTTCAGAAACGCCAGCACTTCCTCGGCGAACTCCTTCGGAAATTCGACATTGGTCAGGTGCACGGCGGGAAAGCCCTTCAGCCGCGCCCCGGGAATGCCGGCCGCAATGGCTTCACTCATGGCATAGGACGTCACCGTGTCAAACTCGCCGCCGATGACCAGTGTGGGGCTCTGGATGAGTGCGATGGTGCGGCGCAGATCGGCATCACGCACCGCGGCGAACAGACCTGCCAGTCCCTGGCGAGGCGTGTCCAGCAGGTCCTGGCGGAATTTCCTGATGGCTGGGCCGTTATCCTCGATCATCGCCAGCGGGAACCAGTTGTGGAGGAAGCCTTCGGCAGTCTCTTTCATATCGACAGCCGCGAGAACCTTGCGGATGGCCGTATCGAAATAGTCGGTCGGCCCGAGATGGGAGGCGGTGTTGGCCAGCACCAGCCGGTCGATGCGCTCCGGTGCGTGAATGGCCAGCCACTGGCCAACAAAGCCGCCGAGAGAAAGTCCCATGAAATGGGCGCGCTCGATGCCGAGATGGTCCATCAGTTCCAGCACGTCGCGGCCAAGCCGGCCATCCGAATAGGCTCCGGCGGGCACCTCGGAGCCGCCGTGGCCCCGGTAGTCGTAGCGGATGACCCTGAAGTGTTGCGACAGTTCGGCGATCTGGCCGTCCCACATATGCAGGGTGGTGGCGATGGAATTGGCAAGGATCAGGGCCGGAAGGTCGGCGGAGCCATCGATCCTGTAGGCGATCTTCACACCGTCACCGGTCGTGAAAAACGAGAGGCTGGTCGATTCTTCCTGGTTCAGATTGTCTCGTAGGGCGGAGGACATGACGGCACCTTTCTTTGTATCGGTCGGCATTCTTGCCGATCGGGAATGGTGCGAAGGTAGTGCGAGCCTATTTCGATAAATATTGAAAAGATAATGATATCATTGTAGGTAAATCCTACAATGAATCCATTTACGCTCCAGGAAGTCCAATGCTTCGACGCTGTGGTCCGCGAAGGCGGATTTCAGGGAGCAGCCCTGGTGTTGAACCGTTCCCATGCCGCGGTGTTCGCTGCCGTTGCCAAACTGGAGGACAATCTTCAGGTCGCTCTGCTCGATCGTGCTGGTTACCGGGTGACACTCACCGATGCAGGCCGTTCGTTTTATCGCAAGGCGCAGTCGCTGCTTTCAGAGATGGAGACGCTGAAGCTGCATGCACGACAGCTGGCGATGGGGGAAGAGACACATCTGCGTGTCGTCGTCGGCGACACCTGTCCACTGAATGGCGGCCTGGAACTGCTGAGCGGTTTTTTTGCAAGTCGCCCGAACACGCGGCTGGATCTGCATTTCGAAACGATCAGCGGGCCATGGGAACGGCTTTTCGAAGACGAGGCGGATCTCATCCTGCATTGGGTCGAAAAGACGGACGGCCGGCTGGAATGGATCGATCTCGGCAAGGTATCATTCGTGCCGGTGGTCGCTCGGGATTTTCTGCCGTTTCCGCTTTGGGGCTCGGTTACCCCGGAACAGATGCGTGGGCTCACCCAATGCATCATCCGCGACACCGCCCGCACAACGCAGAAGGCGAGTTATTATGTCGTCGAAGGTGCGCCGCAATGCACGGTGGGTGATCACCTGATGAAGAAGGAGATCATCCTGCGCGGCATGGCCTGGGGACATCTGCCGCGCTTCATGATCGAAGACGAATTGCGAAGCGGGCGTCTCCTGTCGATCGCAGGAGAGCATTTCCCGGGCGTCGAGATCGACCTTGTTGCCGCCCGCCGCCGCGACCGGCCGCATGGGCCTGTCGCTGCCCGTCTCTGGGAACATATTCAAACTTGCGCGCAGGACTTTGGTGGCAGTCTGCACTGACGCGGGGTGCTAAAGGGCAGCGGGTGTCTTGTCAGGTCTTGTCGGGCTCGAACGCACCCATTCCCTGCGCGATCAGGTTGGCAGCCATGACGAGCGAGATGATCGCGCCGGAATTGAAGACGACGATCCACCATTTCCCGCCGGTGAGGAACCCATATCCATCCGCAATCGCCAATCCCCAGTCTGCGGACGGCGGCTGGATACCCAGCCCCAGGAAACTCAGTGTGGCTATGGCAAAGAAGGCGTAACCGAGCCTTGTGATCAGTTCGACCAGGATCGTCTCGCGCACATTCGGCAGGATTTCGAACAGCATGATGCCGAGCGAGCTTTCTCCTGCCAGCCGCGCAGCACTGACATAGTCGCGTTCACGCTCCTGCCGCACCGCTGTCCGCACGGTACGCGCCACCAGCGGTGCATATGCGATGCCGATCACCAGTATGACCGTCAGGTTCGATGGGCCGAGGGCAACCAGCGTCATGGTGACCAGAACGATGAAAGGAAAGGCCATCAGGGCGTCGAGGAGCCTGGCGCCGATCGCATCCACCCAGCCGTCGAAATAGCCGAGCAACAGTCCGATCAGGCTGCCTGCTGTCACGCCGGCCAATGTGGCAAGCGGCGCGACCAGCAGGATGTCGCGCGAACCGACCACGATGCGGGAAAGGATGTCACGGCCCAGCGAGTCGGTTCCGAACCAGTGGATGGAATCCGGCGGTGCCAGCATGGCAAGGAAGTCTTCCGCGTAGGGGTCGAACGGCACCAACAGGTGGCCAAAGACCGCGCACGCAATCCAGAACAGCAGGATGGCACCGCCAATCAGCATCGACGGTGCCGGAAGTCCGTCGCGGAGGCTGGTTTTGAGCACGGCAGTATCCGGGGCCGGAGCGTGGGCGAGATCGGTCATGCTGTCGCCCTGCGTCGCTGTCGTGGGTCAAGCAGCATCTGGATCAGATCGCCGATGGTGGCTGACACCACGAGAATGGCGGCGATCACCAGCACGCCGGCTTCCAGTATCGGGAAGTCTCGCGCCTTGGCGGCGGTAAGGACAAGGTTGCCCAGGCCCTGGATACCGAACAGCGCCTCGATGACGACGAGGCCACCAAGCAGGAAGCCGCTCTGCGTTGCAATCACGGCGATCGTCGGCGTCAGCGCATTGCGCAGCACGTGGCGGAAGATGATTTCGCGCCGGGTGAGCCCCTTCAGGACTGCCGAGCGCGTATAGTCGGCGTTGATGGCCTCGATGACGCCGGCACGGGTCATGCGTGCTATGTAGCCGAGAAGATTGAGCACGAGCGGCAGCGCTGGCAGGATCAGGTAGTAGCTGCTGGTCCAGAAGCCGGAACCGTCCGGCGCGACGCCTGATATCGGGAACCAGTTCAGCCACAGCCCGAACACGATCAGCAGCAGAAGACCGGAAACGAAGTCAGGCACGATCCCAAGGGAAACGCCGGAAAGCACGATCGTGCGGTCGATGAGACTTCCGGCTTTCAGGCCAGCGATGACACCGGTGCCGATGCCCAGCGGGATCAGCAGGGCGAGCGAGACACCGGCCAGCGCCGCCGAATTGCGAAGGCTTTCCAGCACCAGGGGAGCCACAGGCTGGCGCAGCGACAACGATACGCCGAAGTCGCCCTGGATGGCCCTCTCGAACCAGTTCCAATATTGCACGAGCACCGGCTGGTCGGTACCGAGCTTCCGGTTGAGCGCCGCGACCGCCTCGGCGTCGGCGAAAGGCCCGAGCATGACGCGCCCGACATCGCCGGGCAGGACCTGCCCGGCGAAGAAGACCAGCACGCTGACCAGCCACAGCGTCAACAACAGCGAACCGATGCGCGAAGCGATGGTTCGGCTGAGCGTCATCGGTCATTCTTCCTCATGCGAAGGACGCACGATCGAGCAGAAGATGCGAGATCGCGGTGAAGCGCACGCCCTCGATCTTCGCGCTGGTGATGCGGCTGTATTGCGAGAAGTAGCTGATGATCAGCGGTGTTTCGTCCAGCAAAAGGTTCTGGATCTTGCCGGCAACCAGCCTTTGCGCCTGGAGGTCGCGAGCCTTGCTGTAGTCCAGCAGCAGCCCGTCATAGGTGGGGTTGTTGAAATGCGCTGCATTCCAGGTGCCGCTGCTCTTCAGCGTTGCGTTCAGGAAGATATCGGGCGTGCCGCGGTGGCCGAAATCGGTAATGCCGAGCACCGAATCCAGCCAGGGTGAGCTGCCGAAGGTGGCTGAGCCATAGTAGGCATCCTGCGGCAGCACGTTGAGCTTGATGTTGATGCCGGCCTTTTTCGCGAAGTTCTGGATCAGTACGGCATAGTCGGGAATGTCGTAGGCGCGCTCGGTGGTCAGCGTGACGTCGAAGCCGTTGGCGAAGCCCGCTTCCGCAAGCAAGCGTTTCGCCTCGGCGATGTCCTGCTTGCGCTGCGGCACCGAGGGATCCGATGACGGAAAGATCGGGGCGAAAGGTGTGTCGTTGCCAACGATCGCCCTGCCTTTGAGCAGGCCCTTCACCACGGCTTCGCGATCGATCGTCAACGCAAGCGCGCGGCGAACCCGTTTGTCGGTGAATGGCGCCTGATCGGTGCGCAGATGCACTTCGTCATGCGAGCTTGCCTGCACGCTGATGATCCTGAAGGCAGGATTGCCGTCAATGGCCAGCGAGGATCGGGTGGTCTCGGGGATCACGTCCAACTGGCCGGCCTGCAGCGCCAGCAGTTGCGCCTGCGAGTCGTCGAAGAACTTGATTTCGACCTTGTCAGGCAAAGCCTGCTCGCCCCAGTAGTCGGGATTGCGCACGAAGGTCGCGCCCTGCTTGGGGCGGAAAGATTCCAGCTTGAACGGGCCGGTGCCGATGAAGGTCTTTTCGAAGTCGCCGCTGTAGTCGGCGGGCAGAATGATGGCGTTGACAACGTCGGACGAGACATAGAACGGGAAGTTGCTGTTCGGCGCATCGAGTTCGAAGGCAACCGTCTGCTCATCGACCTGCCGGATACCACCCTTGGAAAGGATGCCTTTATAGGCGGAGAGCGCGGATGACCCACTCTTGGGGTCGACCAGCCTTTCGAAGGAGGCAACGACATCCTTCGCGCTGACGGCTCGGCCGTCGTTGAACCTGACGCCTTGCCTTAGCTTGAAGGTCCAGCGCTGGGCAGTCTCGTCGGCCTCCCAGGAAACGGCGAGGCGCGGCAGCAAACCGTCCTTCGGATCGTCGAGCAGCAGATATTCGCCGACCTGGCTGATCAGCGCGATGCTGGCCGGGTCGGTCACCAGGATGGGATCGATCGCTGCGGTTGGCTGGTCGAGTCCCACGCGGACCGTGCCGCCAGGCTTGCCGGTGGCAGCGCGTGCCGGGCTGGAAAAGCCGAGCCCTTGCGACGTCGCAAATCCGGTCAGGCCGATCAGCATCGCATATTTGAGCAGGTCTCGTCGCTTAAGGAACCCGGCGGCATGCTCGTCGACGGCGACATTCCAGAGGTCGCCGGACAGGCCGCGCAAGGCATCGATATCAGAACGTTTGGTCATGGCTTTTCCGATGGATGGAGGAAGTGTCGGGAACGGCTAGGAGACGGTTTCGCCGTCGAGTTCGATGCGATCCACGGCTTGCGGATAGAAGGCGATCAACCCCTTGATCTTCGGGATCTCGTCGATCGGATCGCGGTAGCTCCAGGCGATGTCCTTGACGATCGAGCCGTCCTTCAGCCGTCCGGACCAATACGAGGCGATGCCCTTGTAGGGACAGCGCGTGTTGCTGCCCGAGGTAACCAGGCGGTCGAGACGCACATCGTCCGGATGGATGTAATAGCGTGTCGGCAGATGGGTCTCGAACAACAGCACCGGGCGCCGGCTGTCTGCGACCAGCTCGCCGTCGAACCAGACGCGGACGTGGCTTGAACTGTGCAGGACATCGATGCGGGCGTAAGGGTCGCGCGCATGGACGAAGACCTCTTCTTCCTCTTCGAGCCATTGGTCGACGGCGTTCCAGACGAAGGCGACACGGCCAGCCAGTGGATGCAGCTCTTCATCCGGTGGCGATACGAAGGTCCAGGCGGCATTCGCTACTCTCCGTCCGCCGGTATCCAGATCCCAATACTGGCGTTCGCCGCCGACCTCGTGCGGATCGCGATGTCCCGAAGGCTTGAGCACCGACGGCAGCACCGTTTCAGCCGGAAAGAAGTAGATCGGCAGGAAGTGGTTCGAGCGCAGCACGAGCACATCGCGGCTGTCGGCGATGGTCTGGCCGTCGAAACGCACGCGGATGCGCTTCGGGCTGGAAAGGACATTGATGAGCCGAGGCGTGGTGGCTTCCCGCGGCTGTAGCTTCGTGTTGATGACGGGGGCATTCATTGTTGCATCTCCATGCTGCGATCAGGACACCGCGCGTGCATTGTCGCGCTGCTCGGCAAACCGGTTGGCCGGGCGGGCAAGGCCAAGACGGTCGCGCAGCGTGCCAGGCTCGTATTCGGTCCGGAAAAGGCCACGGCGCTGCAGCTCCGGCACCACCTTCTCGGCAAAGGCGTGCCAGTCTTCCGGCAGCAGCGGGAACATCAGGTTGAAGCCGTCGGCGGCGCCGGCAACGAACCAGTCTTCCAACTGGTCGGCGATCTCGACCGGCGTTCCGGCGACTGTCGGAACCGAGCCGCTGTTGGAAAGGCGGCGCGCCACCTCGCGCAAAGTGAGGTTCTGCTTGGCCCATTGCCGAACGCGATTGAGCGAGGTGTGGCCACCATTGAACGTACTTTCGTCCGGCAGTGGCGGCACGGGGCCATCCGGCGGGTAGGCGGAAAGGTCGAGCCCGCTCCAGCTCGACAGAAGGTCGATGCCGACCTGATCGGGAAGCAAGGTCTGCAGGTATTCCTGACGCTCGAGCGCCTCGTCCTTCGAGCCTGCAACGATCGGCAGGATGCCCGGCAAGATCTTGAAGCTCTCCGGCTGCCTGCCGTGACGGGCAAGGCGCGCGTTGATGTCCTCGCGATAGCGGACACCATCTTCCCTGGTGCTGAAGATCGCGAAATGCGCATCGGCATGGGCCGTCGCGAAATTCTTGCCGTCTTCCGAGGAGCCGGCCTGCACGATCAGCGGATGGCCTTGCGGCGGCCGCGACACGTTGAGCGGGCCGCGTACCCTGAAGTGCGGCCCCTTGTGGTTGATGGCATGGACCTTGGCCGGATCGGCGAAATAGCCGGTCTCCTTGTCGATCAGCAGCGCCTCATCTTCCCAGCTGTCCCACAGCGCCTTGACGATATCGAGGTACTCGCCGGCCCTCTCATAACGCAGCGCATGGTCGATGTTGCCGTCCCGGCCGAAGTTCCTGGCTTCCTCTTCCATGGCGGAGGTCACGACATTCCAGGAAGCGCGGCCCTTGCTGATATGATCGAGCGAGGCAAAGAAACGCGCCACATTGTAGGGCTCGCTGTAGGAACTCGAGGCCGTTGTGATCAGGCCAATGTGCCTGGTTACACCTGCCAGCGCAGCCAGAAGCGTCAATGGTTCCAGCCGGGCATTGGCGTAGTGGGCAACGCCGCTCTTGACCGAATCCCAGATCGACACGTGATCGGCGACGAAGATCGTGTCGATCTTGGCGCGTTCTGCCGTCTGCACGAGATCGCGATAATAGTCGAAGTCGAGGATTTCGCGGCCCGGCGCGCGCGGATGTCGCCACGACATGCGATGATCGCCCTGCGGGTTGAAGAAGAACGCGCTGAGAATGATGTGACCATGCGCCATGGCTGGTTGCTTCCCTTCTGCAGTCAAAAACTTCGCCGCATCGGCGGAGTTGGCGGCTGGAAAATCTCCAAACCGGCAAAAGGTTAGATTGCGTGCATATTCAATACGAGTAATTTTATAGACATTATGGATCTCACATCCGGAAGCCGTTGCCCCGGACGGCAAAGCGAGAAGAATGTGGTTCCGAAACAGACGTCATCGCCATCCGTTCTGAACATCGAACGCCTGAGCATCACCTATCGGTCAGGCAGCTCACTGCAGTGCGCGGTCAGCAATGTCTCGCTGAGCGTTCGGCCGGGCGAGGCGTTGGGCCTTGTCGGCGAGTCCGGTTCCGGCAAGAGCTCGGTGGCACTGGCAGCGTTGCGCTATCTGCCGAAACACACACAAGTGGAAGCGTCCGCGCTGCAATTCCTGGGGCGCGACCTGCGAACGCTGTCGACAGAGGAGCTTCGCCGTTTGCGAGGGGATCGCATCGCAGCCGTCTATCAGCACCCTGGTTCGGCACTCAATCCCAGCCTGACGATTGGCAGGCAGATCACCGAGACGATCGTGCGGCATCGCGATGCCAGCGAAAGGGAAGCGAGGTTGCAAGCGACAGACCTGCTGCGTCGCGTGCGTGTCGCTGATGCGGAGCGCGTGCTTCGGCTTTACCCGCATGAACTGTCGGGCGGCATGCAGCAGCGCGCCAATATCGCGATTGCCATCGCGCTCGATCCCGCACTGCTGATCCTGGACGAGCCGACCACCGCGCTCGACGCCAGCGTGCAGTCCGAGATCATCGCGATACTGGACGATCTCCGCAGAAGCCACCAGACCAGCATCCTTCTGATCAGCCACGACATAGACCTGGTCAAACGCTGCTGCGAGCGCGTCGCTGTGATGCAGGCGGGAGGCCTCGTCGAAAGCGGCAACGCCAGCACGCTGTTCGACGAACCACGGCACTCCTATACGCAGATGCTGGTCCGCAGCATTCCGACATTGGCCTATACCAAGCGTGACGGGCGTCTTGCCGAAACGGGATCGCCTTCCCCGAACCAACCGGCCGAGGAGGCAGCGAATTCCTCGCCGGTCGGGCACCAACGCGGGACCGTGCTTCGGTGCAAGGACATCCGGCAGTCCTTTGGCAGCCAGGCGGTTCTCCACGGGGTCGATCTCAGCATTGCAGCCGGCGAGACCTATGGCTTGATTGGCGAGTCCGGCTCCGGGAAGTCGACGCTCGCCAGGATCGTCACCGGCCTGCAGGCTCCTGTCGCGGGAACGGTCGAACTGTCGGGACAGGCGGCCGCCACCCGCGTGGAACGGCGCGAGCCCGGTCAGCGTCGCGACATTCAGATGGTTTTTCAGTCGCCGGACCGCACATTGAACCCGCGACAGCGGATCAGCACGATTCTTGGCCGCTCCTTGCGACGACTGGCCGACCTGCCGCGATCGGCCAGGGCGCAGCGGATACCGCAACTGCTTCAGTCGGTGCGGCTCGCACCCTCATTCGCCGGGCGCAAGCCGAATGCGCTTTCCGGCGGCCAGCGCCAGCGTGCGGCGATCGCCCGCGCTTTTTCGGGAACCCCGAAGCTGGTGGTCCTCGATGAGCCGACCTCGGCTCTCGACGTCTCGGTACAGGCCACCGTTCTCAATCTGCTCAACGACCTGCAACGCCGCGATGACACAGCGTATCTGTTCATCAGCCACG
The DNA here is from genome assembly GCA_035944705.1 of Mesorhizobium sp. GTDB lineage: Bacteria > Pseudomonadota > Alphaproteobacteria > Rhizobiales > Rhizobiaceae > Mesorhizobium. The sequence goes on from DASZAX010000009.1 coordinate 54,277, forward strand.
ATCTCAGGGTCGTGCGCTATATGGCCGACAGGATCGGCGTGCTCTATCGTGGCCGTCTTGTCGAAGAAGGGTCATCCGGGCAGATCTTCGCCGGTCCCAATCATCCCTACACGGAGATGCTGCTCGCAGCCGGCAATACGGAGCCGGGTCTCGTTGAGCATGCTCCCTTGGCTTCGGAAATCGAGACCCGGCCAGGCCGGGGCTGTGCTTTCGCCGGCCGCTGTCCAGAGGCGCAAGCCGCCTGCTTGGAAGCCGAGCCGCCGGGCAGGACGATCTCGGAAGGTCACACAATCCGTTGCTGGCAGCGGGGAAGCTGACCTCCGCGTCGAGAGCGCTTGCTAGTCGATGGCCATGACTCTCTTATGGTCGGCGACCTGTTCAAGCAGCCAGCTCTGGAACAGAGCTGCGCCCTGTTTGCTGCCTATGCTGCGGCGTTGATACAGATAGATGCCTGCCGGATAGGTGTGACGTGCCTCGAAGGGAGCGACGAGCTTGCCCTGATGCAACAGGTCCTGGGCCATCATCGTGTCGGCGAGCGCTATTCCGCCACCGTTCATCGCCTCGCGCATGATCAGCACGCAGTCGTCGAGCACGGTGCTGGATTTCGGCATCGCCTCGAAGACGCCTTCCTGTTCGAGCCAGCGCTTCCACCTGTTGGTTTCGCACTCGTGGATCAGGTGATGGTGGATCAGATCGGCGGGTGATCGCAGCGGCAGAGGCCCGTCGAGCAGCGCGGGCGCACAGACCGGCGTCAGCAGCAAAGGGATGAGCAGCGTCAGCGCCGGGCCGGCCTTGTAGTCGAACTCGTCGACAATGGCCAAGTCGAAATTGGTGCGCTTGCCCGACGTCAGGATCTCCAGGTCGACCGATGGATGCTGGCGTCGAAATCCCGGCAGTCTGTCCGCAAGCCAGAGGTTCAGGACCGGGGGGACGCACAGGACCCGTAGACGCTGAGCCTTGTCGCGGCGCGCACCGTCATGAAAGGTGACATCTTCCGTGGCGCGCCAGATGGCCTCGAAGGCTTCCGACAGATTGCGCGCGTAGTAGGATCCTCTCGTCGTCAGCGTCACCTGGCGAAACCCCCGCTCGAACAGATCCTGGCCGAGGTTTTTCTCGAGTGTACGGATATGGCGGCTGACCGCCGAGGCTGTCAGATGCAGTTCTTCCGCCGCGTCCTTGATGCTGCCGAGGCGTGCGGCAGCCTCGAAAGCGCGCATGCCATTGAGTGAGGGTAGGGCCATTACCCGATCATGGGTTCTCAGCTGAGTTTTTGTCAATCGATAAGGACAAAATTGGCGTTTGAACGCCTGCGTTGTCAGCGATACCGAAGAGATAAGAACAACTAAGTCGTCAAGTGAAAACGACTATTCGGGGCTCCGGAACTACCGTCACCATTGGCGGACGCGGCTTCGCGCATGAACACTTCGGATCGGCGGCATCGCGGATTCCGGAGCATGTCGCGGTGGCCGCATTTTCTCTGGGCACCGACAATTTGGAGGAGATAGCCGCCTGATGCCGCAGTCGCCAGTGCCGGTGTTTGAAACGACAGACAAGCTTTCCGCGGATGCCTCCGTCATCGTGATCTTGCAGACGGCTCAGGAAAACCTGGGCCCTGTAGCCGCCAAGCTGGATGCGGATCTGGGTGGGATCGTCTCTCGTGCCTGTTCGGCTCCGGGCGCGCTGACGGCAAGCGGCGCCTGCATCGATCTCGTGCCGCCTCAAGGCGTGAGTGCACGACGTGTGATCGTGCTGGCGCTCGGCAAGGCAGATGCGGTGAGTGCCCTGTCACTGACGCGCGCCGGCGGTGCGCTCGCTGCCCACCTGGAAGGCAAAAGCGAGACCGAAGCCACGCTGGTTTTCGATGCCGCCGCCGGGGTCTCTCTGAGCGAGGCCGAAGTGTTGTCGCGTGTCGCGCTCGGCATCCGTCTCCGCCGCTATCGCTTCGACATGCGCAACAAGCGGCCGAAGGCCGGGGCGGACCAGGCCTGGCGTGTTCGTGTGGTCGCAGCCGGGCAGGCGGAGTTGCAGGCTGAACTTACCCGCACGCTCGCCATCGCCGATGGCGTCGAATATGCGCGCACCCTCGTCAATCTGCCGCCGAACCATCTCCATCCCGACAGTTTTGCTGATCATCTCGAACCCTTGCGGCAGGCCGGTATCGAGGTCGAGGTTCTCGACGCGGCAGAGCTCAAGAAGCTCGGCATGAATGCGCTTCTGGCTGTTGGGGCAGGTTCGGTTCGCGCGCCCAAGGTGGCGGTGCTGCAATATCGCGGCAAGAACGCCAATGCCCAGCCGCTCGCCTTTGTCGGCAAGGGTGTCTGTTTCGATTCCGGCGGCCTTTGCATCAAGGGCGGCGCGCAGATGTTCGACATGAAGGCCGACATGGCCGGCGCCGCGGCTGTGTGCGGCCTGATGCTGGCGCTCGCCCGGCAGGGCAGTCCGATACATGCGGTCGGCGTGCTGGGCATTGCCGAGAACCTGCCTTCGGGCACTGCCCTGAAACCGCGCGAGATCATCACCACGGCATCCGGACAAACCGTTGAAGTCTTCGACACCGACGCGGAAGGGCGTCTGCTTCTGGCCGACTGCCTCTATTATACGGCGACGCGCTTCAAGCCCACGGCAATGGTTGACCTGGCAACCCTGACCTACTCGGTGATGCGTGGTCTCGGCTCGGTCTTCGCTGGCCTGTTCAGCACCGACGATACCATTGCTTCGCAGATGATCGTCGCCGGTGAAACTGTGGGCGAACGCTTCTGGCGTCTGCCGCTCGACCGCGCTTATGATGAGGGGTTGCAGTCGCCTTTCGCCGATCTCAGGCACCATGCCAAGGATATGGAGGACGGCGACGCGCCTTACGCGGCGGCTTTCCTACGCCATTTCACTGAAGGTTGCGCCTGGGTGCACCTCGATATCGCCGGCAAGGAACTGGCCGAGGAGGACAGTCCACTCGGCCGTCAGGGCGGTACGGCATTCGGTGTCCAGATGCTGGAGGAATGGGTTCACGCTGGCGAGGCCTGACGGTCTGGCGCGCGGGCTGGTGTCAATAGGGGTGGGAAAACGGAATGTCGGTTGAGATCGTCGGTAAAGAAGGGCGTGCTGGTTTCAGGGGCTATGAGACCTGGTACCGGATAAGCGGCGAACTCGACGGCAAGAAACCTCCGCTGGTGATCCTGCATGGTGGTCCCGGCGTCGCGCACAACTACGTCGACGCCTACAAACTGCTCGCCCGCGACGGGCGCGCCGTCATCCATTACGATCAGCTGGGCTGCGGCAACTCGACATTGCTGCCCGAGAAAGGCGCCGACTTCTGGACGCCGCAACTCTTCATCGACGAGCTTGAAAATCTCGTAGACCATCTCGGCATCCGGGCAAGCTTCCATGTGCTTGGTCAGAGCTGGGGGCGGCATGCTGGGTGCCGAATATGCGGTGTTGCAGCCGAAAGGTCTTAGAACGCTGACGATTGCCAATTCGCCGGCGTCGATGAAGCTATGGGTCGAGGAAGCCAACCGTCTGCGCGCCGACCTTCCCAGGGACGTGCAGGAAACACTGACCCGGCACGAACAGGCTGGCACCACTGACGATCCCGAATACCAGCAGGCGACGATGGTCTTCTACGAACGTCACGTCTGCCGCGTGATGCCTTTCCCGCCGGAAGTGGCTGAAAGCTTCGCACAGGTGGCACGCAACCCGACCGTCTACAATGTGATGAACGGCCCGAACGAATTCCACGTCATCGGCACGCTGAAGACGTGGAGCGTCATTGATCGCTTGCCTCAGGTCGATGTTCCGACGCTGATCATCTCGGGGCGGCATGACGAAGCGACACCGGCGACCGTGCAGCCCTACAAGGACGGCATCAAGGGATCGCATTGGCAGATATTCGAACACTCCAGCCACATGCCGCATGTGGAAGAACAAGAAGAATGCATGCGTGTGGTCGGTTCATTCCTGAAGCAAAACGATAACTGAAAAGGGGAATAAGAATGAAGAAACTGCTCCTGGCCGCGTCCGCCGCGGCATTGCTGATAGGCACGTGGCTTGCCCCAGCGCAGGCTGAATATCTCAAGGAACATCGCGGCGGCACCATGCGGTTGCTGGCGCGCTCGGCCGCCGGGACGCTCGACCCGCACATAAACTACACACTGCAATACTGGCAGATTTTCCAGCCGCTCTATGACGGTCTCGTCGCCTTCCGCAAGGCGGACGGCAAGGGTGGCTTCGAAATCGTCGCAGACCTTGCCGAGGATTTGCCTGCGGTGAGCAACGACGGCAAGACCTTCACCTTCAAGCTGCGCAAGGGCATCAAGTTCTCCAACGGCAAGGAAATGACGGTCAAGGACGTGGTGGCGTCATTCCAGCGCATCTTCAAGGTGTCTGGCCCAACTTCCGGCACCTTCTATGCGGGCATCGTCGGCGCCGACAAATGCCTGGCAGACACCAAGAGCTGTACGCTGGAGGGCGGCATCATCGCCGACGAGGCGACCAACACGATAACGATCAACATCACCAAGCCGGACGCCGAGTTCATCGACAAACTGGCCATGCCGCATGCGGTGGTCCTGCCGGCCGATGCACCGACGGAAGATGTCGGCTCCAATCCTGTTCCAGGTACCGGGGCCTACATGATCTCGGCCTATGACCCGAACAAGGGCATGACGATGGTGCGCAATCCGCACTTCCAGCAGTGGAGCGAGAACGCTCAGCCCGATGGCTATCCCGACGTAGTGCAGTATGATTTTGGCCTGACCGAGGAGGCCGCGGTGACGGCGATCCAGAAGGGCGAGGCCGACTGGATGTTCGATCAGCCGCCGACGGATCGGCTGGTCGAACTGGGCACCAAATACATGGACCAGGTTCACATCTCGCCATTGACGGCCTGGTGGTATGCGCCGCTGAACGCAAGGCTGGCACCGTTCGACAATGAAAAGGCGCGACAGGCCGTCGCCTACGCCGTCGACCGCAACACGTTGGTCAATTTCTTCGGCGGCAAGGTGCTGGCCACGCCGGTGTGCCAGGTGCTGCCACCGAATTTCCCCGGTCATGAGGACTATTGCCCCTTCACCAAGAACCCTGGCGCCAAGTGGTCGGCTCCCGATCTCGACAAGGCCAAGCAATTGGTCGAGGAATCCGGCACCAAGGGCCAGAAGGTCACCATCATCGTCGAGGACACATCCGTGTCTCGCTCGATCGGCGTCTATCTGCAAAGCGTTCTGACCAGCATTGGTTACGTTGCCGACGTGAAGCCGATCTCCAGCAACATCCAGTTCACCTACATCCAGAACACCAACAACAAGGTGCAGATGTCGGTCAGCCAATGGTATCAGGATTATCCGGCTGCCTCGAACTTCCTCAATATTCTGTTCAGCTGCGACAGTTTCCGCGAAGGGTCGGATTCCTCAATCAACATTTCCGGCTTCTGCGACAAGGATATCGACGCCAAGATGAAGCAGGCGATGGACCTTGGCGTGACCGATCAGGATGCCGCCAACAAGCTGTGGGCGGAAATCGACAAGGCGATCACCGACAAGGCTCCTGCGGTGGCCCTCTTCACGCCCAAGCATGTTGACTTCGTCAGCAAGCGTCTCGGCAACTTCAAGTTCAACGCTCAGTTCTACTGGATCGTGACCCAGTCCTGGGTGCAGTGACGTTGCGCTGACGGGTAGTCTCATGTCGAGCGACGTCATAGTTGCACCCCGCAAGACGCGAGGGCCTTGGGCCCTCGCATTTGCGAAGCTGATGGGGAACAAGGTCGCGATGGCGGCCTTGGCCGTGTTCATTCTCGTCGTGATCGCCTGCCTCAGCGCGCCGCTCTATGCGCGCTGGGCGGGTGTCGATCCCTTCGTGTCGACACTCGATGCGGTCATCACCATCGACGGGCAGGATGTGCCCGTGATGGAACAGTCCACGGAAGGGCTGGGGCTCGGCTATACGCCGCTCGGGCCGACATGGCGGCTCGGCAACTACTTCCTCGGCGCCGACAATCAGGGGCGCGACGTCATGGCTCGCATGCTGTATGGCGGGCTCAATTCGCTCTTCATCTCGGCTGTCGCGACCGTCCTGACACTCGTTCTCGGCACTGCGATCGGACTGGTGGCTGGCTATTTCGGAGGCGTCATCGACACCGTGCTGTCGCGCTTCCTGGATGTGCTGTGGGCGTTTCCGATCTATCTGCTGGCGATTTCGCTTTCCATCGTCATGATTGCGCAAGGCATTACGATCGGGCCGATCACCATCGAATCCGGCAGTCTGTGGCTGCCCATCATCATCATCGGCATCGTCTATGTGCCCTATGTGGCGCGACCCATTCGTGGCCAGGTCCTGTCGCTTCGCAACAGTGAATTCGTGATGGCTGCCATCAACCTGGGCGTTCCGGGTTCGCGCATCCTGTGGCGCGATATCCTGCCCAACATCTCCACGACACTGATCGTTTTCGTGCCTTTGATGATGGCGCTGAACATGCTGACGGAGTCGGCACTCTCCTTCCTGTCGATCGGCGTGCAGCCGCCCGCAGCAAGCTGGGGTACAATCATCCAGGACGGGCAGGCTCTGCTCTACACGCGCCCGATCGTGGCCTTGGCGCCCGGCATCGCCATTGCCATTTCGGTCATGGTACTCAATGTCTTCGGCGACGGCTTGCGCGATGCGCTCGACCCTCGCTCGAAAGTTAGGTTGGGGCGCGACTGATGATCTACGCGATCCTGCGCCGCTTCGGTCAGATGCTGTTCGTGATGTTCGGCATCTCGGTCATCGTCTTCCTGATCTTCTTTGCCACGCCCGGCTCCGATCCGGCCGCTCGTATCGCCGGCCGCAACGCCTCACCGGAGGTACTGGAGGCGGTACGCCACAATTTCGGTTTCGACCGTCCGCTCTATGTGCAGTACGGGTTGATGATGAAGAAGATCTTCGTGACAGGGGATCTCACTTCGTTCGTCAACCGCGGCTGGAAGGTCGTGCCTGCGGTGCTGGATTCGATCCCGGTGACCTTGTCTCTGGTCTTCGGCGCTGCGGTGTTATGGGTGGTCGTCTCGGTCGTCATCGGCATCGCCGCTGCCGCCACGCGCGACAGTTGGCTGGACAAGTTGCTGATGGCGCTTGGGTTGATTGGCATCTCCATGCCCGTCTACTGGCTGGGCGAGGTCATGAACCTCATGACCCAGAGCCGTTATCACGATACCTGGCTGTTCTCTTGGGTGCCGCCGCTTGGCTACAAGAACTTCTCAGACGATCCGAAGGGCTGGTTCCTGACATTGGTGATCCCGTGGATCACGCTCGCCATCCTCTACATCGGCATCTATGGCCGCGTGCTGCGTGCCGCGATCATCGAGTCGATGCAGGAAGATTATATCCGTACCGCACGCGCCAAAGGGCTGTCCGAGACGCGCATCCTGCTGCGCCATGCGCTGCGGACCTCATTGATCGCCTTCGTTACCTTGTTTGGCCTCGATTTCGGCGCACTGGTTGGCGGATCGGCCTTGTTGACGGAAGTGGTTTTTGGCCTGCAGGGCATCGGCAAGCTCACTTATGACGCGCTGCAGAGCCTGGATTTGCCGATGATCATGGCAACCGTGATGTATGCGTCGATGTTCGTTGTCGTGGCCAATGCAGTGGTGGACTTTGTCTACATCCTTCTCGACCCACGTGTGAGGGCGTCATGATGCTTTCTGTGCGTGACCTCAGGGTATCCTTCCGCACGCATGAAGGCTTGGTGCGAGCCATCGACGGGGTCTCCTTCGAGCTTGAGGAAGGCGAGATCCTCGGCGTCGTTGGCGAATCCGGTTCGGGCAAGACAGTGTCGCTGCTGGCCGTCATGGGCCTGATCACCGACCCCAATGCCGTTATCGAAGGTTCGATCCGCTACAAGGGCCGTGAGTTGGTCGGATTGCCGGCTCGCGAACTTCGACGCCTGCGCGGCAACGAGATCGCCATGATCTTCCAGGATCCGATGACGGCACTGACGCCGGTCTATACGATCGGCTGGCAGATCTCCGAACAGATCCGCGCCCACAAGCGCGTCAGCAAATCCCAGGCCCTGGCGCGCGTCGAGGAATTGCTGGCGGAGGTGAATTTCCCCAACCCGCGCGAGGCGATGTCGCGTTTCCCGCATCAGCTTTCGGGCGGCATGCGCCAGCGTGCGGTGATTGCCATGGCTCTCTCTTGCAACCCCGCGCTGCTGGTGGCCGACGAGCCGACCACTGCGCTCGACGTGACGGTGCAGGCCGGCATTCTCGACCTCGTGCGCAAGCTGCGCGCCACGCACAACTCGGCTGTCGTTTTCATCACACACGACATGGGTGTGGTTTCCGAACTCGCCGACAGGGTGATGGTGATGTATGCGGGGCGCGTGGTCGAGCGCGGCAGCCGCGCCGAACTTTTCTCTGCGCCGCAGCACCCCTATACCCGTGCGCTGCTGGGCTCGATCCCGCCGCTCACCGGTGAAAAGCCGCACCGCCTGCCTGCAATCCCCGGCTCGCCGCCATCGCTGCTGCGCCTGCCCGAAGGTTGCGCATTCGGCCCACGTTGCCCGGTAAACTATGAGCCGTGCAGGACCGGTAAGCCCGATCTTGGCCACGGCACCCACGCCGCGGCATGTTTCCGGGTTCAGGCATGAGCGGGCAGATGATCGACAAAGACCGGCCAATCCTCGAGACGCGTGAACTCAGCAAGCGGTTCTCGATCGGCACGCGCTTCTCATCACAAGGCAAACGGACCGTCCATGCGGTTGACAATGTTTCGCTGACGGTCCGGCGCGGCGAGACCGTCGGCCTGGTCGGGGAGTCCGGATGTGGCAAGTCGACCCTGGCGCGCTGTCTTGTCAGGCTCTACGACATCACCGACGGCAAGCTGCTGTTCGAAGGGGACGACATCACTGGCAGATCGCTGGCTGAATTGAGGCCGTTCCGGCGCCGCTTGCAGATGGTGTTCCAGGACCCGTCGGCTTCGCTCAATCCGCGGCGCCGGGTCGGAGATCTGGTTGCGGAGCCGCTTCGCATCCACACCAAACTCTCCTCCAGCGAAATCACCAGGCGGGTGGCGGAACTGTTCGATCTTGTGGGTCTCCTCCCGGACCATGTCATGCGCTATCCGCATGAATTCTCCGGCGGGCAGCGCCAGCGTGTCGGTATTGCACGTGCCATTGCGCTCAATCCAGATCTCGTGGTGCTGGACGAGCCGGTTTCAGCGCTCGACGTGTCCGTTCAGGCGCAGATCGTCAACCTGCTGGCCGATCTTCAGGAAAAGCTCAAGCTCACCTACATCTTCATCGCCCACGACCTGTCGGTGGTTCGCCAGGTCTCGACCCGCATTGCCGTCATGTATCTGGGGTCGATCGTGGAGGAGGGGCCGGCGGAGGAGGTGTTCGAGACACCCGCGCACCCCTACAGCCAGGCGCTGATCTCGGCTGTTCCTGTGGTCGAGACGACGGCGAACGGCGTGCGCAAGCGCATCATCCTGACTGGTGACGTGCCGAGCCCGCTCAAGCCGCCGTCAGGCTGCCGCTTCCATCCCAGATGCCCGATCGCAGTCGATCGATGCCGTGTCGAACGCCCCGAACTCACCGAACATCGCCCCGGGCGAAAGGTCGCCTGCCATTTCCCGACGCTTTCTTCCCTGTGAACCGGCTCGGGCTCTGTCTGAGCGTTCAAACAAGCAGCAAAGTTGATGCATAGAGGGCTTTTTGCTTTCACCGGCGGTGCCGCATCGTAGCTGCGGCCTACATCTCGTCTTTCAGTACCCCAAGCGGATGTGGGATGAACCAGCCGTAGAACGTTTGCATCGTGAATTTTCGATGTGAACGGTTGAGGTCTGGCTCATGCGTTGCTGCAGGCCCCGAAGTATCTGCTTCTTTTCTGTCCTCGGCAGGCTTCGGGCGCCGTCTGCGGTAAAACGGCCTGGCCTGGCCGCTGCGGAGCGTGGGCTGGCGTTGACTGGACGTTCTCATATCGCCCGCGCCTCGATGATAAAGACCGGGGCGGCGGTAGGCACAATTCTTGTAAGCTCGAAGCCATTCTGGCGCAGCAATTGCGCGAACTCCTGCTCGGTTCGCTCGCCTCCCGATACAAACAACAGCATCTCGATGTCGGTCATGGTGGCGAGCTGTGCCGGTTTGCCCGGCTCGATCAATTGTTCGACCAGGATCAGCCGGTCGCCTGCTTCGAGCGCATTGCGGCTGTTGGTCAAGATCGTGCTTGCCTCTTCGTCGCCCCAGTCATGAATGATAAACTTCATGATATGGATATCGCCTTTGGCGAGGATCGGCTCGAAGAAGCTGCCACTGATCACTTGGCATCGCCCGGTCCCAATTGCAGCGGCAAGACGAGGATTGGCAAGCGCACGCTCTGTCACTTCCGGCAAGTCGACCAGGACGCCACGGAGATGCGGATTGGCCTCCAATATGGCCGAAAGCAGGACGCCTGCGCCGCCGCCGATGTCGACTACTGTAGCAGCCTCAGGGAATTCGAGCGCCGCAAGCACGGCGGGATTCCAGCCGCCCGTTATACTGGTCATAGCCACGTCGAAGGCGGCTCCGGCTTCCGGGTGCTGTCCGAGATACGCGAATACCGGCATGCCAAACAGCCGGTCGAAGACGGGACCGCCTTTTTTAACGCAATCGACGATGCCACCCCAGCTACGCCAGTGCCAATCTTCGCCATTGAGCGCCGCGAAACCATACAGAGAGTTGGGCATGTCCGAGCGTAGCAATTGCCCCATCTGCGTGAGGTCAAAACGCCCTCGGCCGTCCTCCCCGGTCAGCCCCAGGCCAGACATGGCGCGCAGCAAGCGGTAGAGGGGACGCTCGGCCACGCCGATCGCTGCCGCGATCTCGCCTGCAGTTCTAGGGCGGTTCGCCAATTCATCGGCGAGTTTTAGCTTGGCAGCCGCATAGACGATTTGCGAGGCCCAGGCCCCGGTAATCAGATGGAGAAGGCTCCTTGTCGATTCCAGGATCGAGGGCGTCGGCTGGAAATCCTGCTGCAGGCGAACTTGCGCATGTGTCATGGTCGGCTCCGCATTGCTGATGTCAGTGCTTCCGTCTCGCTGCGATTTTTCAGATCCCGTAAGGTGATGTCTCATTGCCTGGTGGTGCTGCCCTGTGCGTCGACCACCGTCATCTTTACGAAGCCGGTTGAGAAACGCGCGCTTTCCGGCACGTAGCAGAGGACGACATCGCCGACCTGGCAGCGGCCTCCGTTCAGCAATTCCTCGATCATCAGATACATTGACGCCGCGCCGACATTGCCGACCCGCTCGAGGTTGGTGAACCAGCGTTGCTCTGGAATTTCGAAACCAATGTCACGCAGAGCTTGCTGAACGACCGGCCGGAAGTAGGCCGACGAATAATGTGGCAGGAACCAGTCGACCTCGTCAGGGTCGAGTGGGCGCGTCTTGAGGATATCGGAGAGCCCTCTGGCGACCGTGACTGGCACTGCCATGGCATTCAGGAGCTTCACGTCCTGTTCCAGTGCAAGCACGTCATTGTCGATCACTTCCTGCAGGGAGCCATGTTCCTTCCAGCCCTTCATGCTGCCGTCAGGTTGTTTTGCCGCTCCCATGAACATGCAGGTTTCGTAGTCGTGGGCATAAGAGCGCATCTCGATCCAGTCGATGCGCATCGAAAGTCCGTCCGGATTTGGGCTCCCGCTCAACAGGGCAGCGCCTGCGCCGTCGGACAGCATCCAGCGCAGGAAATCCTTTTCAAAGGCCAGCGAAGCTCGCTTTTCGAGTTCAGCGATCTTCTCGTCCGATTCCGGCGAGAAGTTCCGCGCGTGCAGCTGTGCGGAGAGCATCTCCGAGCCAGTCACCACTGCGTTTCCGACAAGCCCCGCAGCCACGGCCATGTAGCCGTACTTCATGGCCAGAACGCCCGAAACGCAGCCTCCGCTGGACGCCGCCGTTTCGCAAGTGCCGTTGCGCAGTTCCCCGTGCACCATCGAGGCGTGATTGGGCAGCAACTGATCCGGCGAAGTCGTGCCGCAGGACAGAAGCTCGATGTCTTCGAGAAGGAAGTGGTCGTCGGTCAGTGCACGGACGGCTTCGGCGGTGAGCTGGGCATTGGTGTAGCGCAATTCGCCGGTGTAGCGGGAGATCGAATAATAGCGGTTACGGATGCCATTGCTGCGCAGTGTCAATCTGCGAGCGCGCGACGGCTTGCCATCGATCATGCCGAGAACCTCTTCCATATTGTCGTTGTCGACAGGGTTGTTCGGCAGGAATTTTGCAGCGCGTGTAAGATAGACTGCAGCTGTCATGTGAGCTCTCCATCAAGCTTTGCCAATGCTGAACTGCCATGCCTTCGAGGACAGTCATCGTGATGAAGCTGTGTGAGATCCGGCGGCAATCACATGAACTCCTTCATGCGGAAATCGGCCGAACCGGACGGCTCCTCGAAATAGTGGCGTTGCCGCGCGATGCTTTCGTTGCGGAAGGGCTTCAGGAGGGTTCGCAGCGCTATTGTGACCGGCACCACCGTGAAGACCAGCAGGAACAACACACAGGCCCACAACAAGATCATCGGTTTACGCGCCGGATCGCCCTGCTGTCCGAGCCGTCGCAGCGCCGGGCCCCACATCATGAAGCTGCGGCGTGCGATCTTTTCGCTTGCGATGAGCCGCTGATCGACGGTGGCGGCGCATAATCCCGCCGCGATGGGCGTGTCTGCCGTAAGCGGCCCGGCCCGCATCGCGGCGAGAATGGCGCGACCGAAACGGGATGCGCCGGTTATGTCTTCTTCGGCGATGCCGGCGCGGGGAAAAAATCCACCCCAGAAGGCATCGCGTCGCCCCGTGAACATCCAGCGCGGCGTCGTCACCAATGTCTTCATGGTGCTGCCGCGGTCGGTCAGCACGATATTATCGATCAAGCGTGCGCCTGCGTCGGTCAGGAGTTTCTTGGTCTGCTCCTGTGCCTGCAGCCACATGTTGCGGCAGGCGATCAACGTGATGACGGGCGTATCCTTCAGCACCGCGCGCGCTCGCGGTGACTTCAGGAAGGCTGTGGTCGGCGGTGATGGTGAAAGGTACCAGACAGTATAGGCGAGGATGATCAGGTCGAAGCGTTCACCGTCCCGCAGCGCCAGCGGTTCCAGTTGCGGCGGGTCAAGATATACGGCTTCCGGAAACTGATCGAAGAACGTGAAGAATGACCAGGGGAACGGGTAGGGCTTCTCGGGTTTCAACGGTAGCCATTGCACGTTGAAGTCATCGGCTCGCGTGAGTGGCGCTGCAACGGATTCAGCGACTCGCCTCAGCTGTCCGGTTTGTGAGAAATAGACGACCAACACTTTGGGCATGACCGTACGTCCCGGTTGGGGTTGGATAAATCCAGCCATCGCCAAGATTATATTCACAAGCGTGCATCGAGGATTATTGAACTGCTTCCCAATAATTAAATTATTGAACGCTAATATGAGAGTCAACAGTTATAAATTATCTGAATTTATTTCAATTATATATGTACATTTATACGGATAGACTGCAGTATGTTCTTGATAGATCTGGAGAAAATAGGTTTCATATAAAGAAACGAGAAGTTTTTCTTCATGAAGATCAGTGTTCTATGCGCTCTCCGAGCCGGAGAGGGCCCCTGCCTTTTCTCGCATAGCAAGTTCGAGATTCCCAATTGACGGTTTCTTTCAGGCGCAATAAGTTCGGTTATAGAACGAATTAATGGGATGGCGATGTCGGACAGCCTGCGCATTTCGCGGCGATTTTCGCAGCGCTCGGTCATGGAGGCGGTCGTGCAGGGCGGGCCGATCTCGCGAGCGTCGATCGCCAAGCAGACCGGACTTTCCAAGCAGACGATCTCGGAGATCGTGCGCACCCTGGAGCAGGACGGCTGGGTGCAGGAGACCGGGCGTACAAGTGGCCATGTCGGGCGCACGGCCGTTACCTATGAGCTGGTCTACGATGCCGCCTATATCGTCGCGGTCGATCTCGGCGGCACCAAGGTGCGGGTGGCGATCACCGATCTTGCCTGCCAGATCTTTGCCGAAGACACCGTGCCGACCGATCCTCGTGGCGGCCAGCATATCGTCGATCAGATCGTTGCCCTGGCTTTCCAGGCGGCATCACGCCGCGGAATTCCTCGCACGAAGATCCGCCTGGCGGTGATCGGTGTTCCAGGCGCGCCCGACAACGCGACGGGTCGTGTGTTGATGGCGCCCAACATCGCCGATTTCGACACGATGGATGTAGTCGCGGCTTTCGAACGCGGCTTCGGCTTTGACACGATGCTGGAGAATGACGTCAACTTGGCCGTTCTCGGCGAGAACTGGCTGGGTCAGGGGCAGGGCATCGACAATCTTGCCTATGTTGCACTTGGCACCGGCGTGGGTTCCGGGCTGATGGTCGGCGGCCACCTGGTGCGCGGCGCCATCAACGCCGCCGGCGAGTTGGGTTTCCTGCCCCTGGGCGCCGATCCTTTCGAAGCGGAGTCGCTGCGCACGGGTGCCTTCGAGCGTGTTGTCGCGTCGCACGGTATCGTTGAGCGTTATGCTGCTCTCTCCGGCGAGCGGCTCGGCGTTCCGGGCATCTTCGAAAAGGCTGAAGCCGGCGACGAAGCTGCGCTGAGCGTCCTGGACGAGATCGCTCGCTACCTGACCAGAGGCATCGCCGCCATTGCCGCCATCGCCAACCCCGAAAAGGTCATTCTGGGGGGCTCGATCGGCCTGCGTCCGGAAATGCTGGCGCGGGTGAAATCTCTCCTGCCGCAGTGTTTCCCCTATCCGGTCAACGTCGAGACAGGTGAGCTCGGATCACGCGCGGCAATCGTAGGCGCGGCGGCGATTGGTCTTGGTCAGCTCCACAATTCGCTCTTTGGGGTCAATGCGCCCGACGGTCGGATTTCGCTGCCGCCCGCCAATATGAGCGCTGCACTTCGGGAGGCTGTGTGATGACGATGGCGGTTGATCTGACCGGGCGTTTGCGCGCTGCGCTCGATCGCAAGGGAGCTTTGGAGCTCTTCAAGGGGGGCGTGCGACACGAAAGCATCACGGGAAACGAAGCAAATTTTGTCACCTATCTCCGGGAGAAAATGACGGCCCTTGGCCTGACTGGGATGCAGACGGCCGAGTTCCTGCCTGGCCGCCCGAACATCTGGGCGGAGCGCAAGGGGGCAGGGCAAGGCAAGCGCCTGCTGTTCATCGGCCACACCGACACGGTTCATGTCGATGGCTGGCGTGAACACTGGGCTGGAACGGAACGCGAGGATCCATTCGCGGCGCCGGTGATTGACGGCGCTGTCTGGGGGCGAGGCAGCGGTGACCTGAAGGCGGGTATTTCGGCATCTCTCGCCGCGCTTTCCTTGCTGGATCGGGCCGGCATCAAGCTGGCCGGCGACGTTGCCTTCGCCTTTGTCGGCGACGAGGAAAGCGGCCAGCCCGGCACAGGCGTATCCGCCGGCGTCAAGCATTTCGTATCGTGCATCGAAGCGGGCGAAGTAGAGCGTCCGGATTTCACCGTCTATGTCGAGCCGACCCGGCTTGCGGTCTATCCTGCGCAGATCGGCTTCTTCATCACCGACATCACCATCACCGGCAAATCCGCCTATTTCGGCGTACCGGAACTGGGCAAGGACGCGCTGCGTGCCAGCCATGCCGCCATGACCGCACTGTGGAAGCATTCCGATGAGATTGCGGCGCGCGCCGAGCACAAGCTGGTCGGACGCAGCTTCCTGCTGATCACAGGCCTGACTGGTGGTGGCTATATCGCCGTGCCGGAGCGCTGTTCGTTGTCGCTGATCCGCAAATTGCTGCCGGGAGAGTCCCTCGATATCGCTGCCGCCGATATCGAGAAAGCCGTACGCGACGCCATTACCGATCCGGAAATCCAGGTCGAATTCTCCTATCCGGCCGGCCGCGACCATGCGCTTGGCGGCACCGCCGCCGAGATCGACGAGACGGCACGGGAAGTGTGCATGCTCTCGGCCGAAATGGCCGCGGCATTGACCGGGCGAGGGACCGTCGAAGGCGCGCCGTTCTGGTCGGAGCAGCCCTTCTTCGTCAACCGGCTCGGTATCCCGGCTGTCTATTGCGCGCCCGGCGATATCCGCAACTGCCACACCTACGAGGAGCACGTCGACGTCGAGGAATATCTCGCCGGCGTCGTCGGCTTCGCTGCCTTCATGGCCCGCTACTGCGGTGTCGTCGAATGATGTTCTGACAGATAACAAAGGGAGGAAAAAATGATCTTGAAGAAACTGTTGGCAGCCACAGTGGCTGGCGGCTTGACGCTGGCGGCGGGTATCGCCTCTGCACAAACGGTCGGGCCGGCTGGTGAAGCCGCAACGCCGAGCGCAGAAGTCAAGCTGAGCGACGCCGACATCGGTGCGTTGAAAGGCAAGGGCTATAAGGCGGCGTTGCTGTGGCACACCTCTTCGGACTTCACCAATGCCGTCTCGGCCGGTGCCAAGGAAGAATTCGCGCGTGCCGGCGTCGATGTCGCCGTGACCACGGATGCGGGCTTCGATGCAGCTCGCCAGCGCAGTGACATCGAAACGGCGCTGGCCGCCAAGCCGAATGTCATTCTGGCGCTTCCGCTCGATCCCGTCACCTCGGCCGAGGCGTTTCGCCAGGCGGTGAAGGACGGCACCAAGCTGGTGTTCCTCTCCAATGTGCCGAGCGGCTACAAGCAGGGTGCCGACTATGCGTCGATCGTGACGGATGACCTGTTCCAGATGGGCAAGCAGGCAGCCGATGCGCTGGCCAAGGCGATCGGCAGCAAAGGGAAGGTCGGTTACATCTACCACGACGCGACCTACTACGTGACCAACCAGCGCGACCAGGCCTTCAAGACCACGATCGAAAAGAGCTATCCCGACATCAAGATCGTCGCAGAAAAGGGCATTTCGGATCCAGCGCGCGCCGAAGAGATCGCCAATGCGATGTTGCTGCAGAACCCGGATCTGGACGGCATCTACGTGACCTGGGCAGAACCTGCAGACGGCGTGCTGTCTGCACTGCGTTCGGCCGGCAACACCAAGACCAGGATCGTCACGCTGGACCTCGCCGAGCCGGTCGCGCTCGATATGGTCAAGGGCGGCAACGTGACCGCACTTGTTGCCGACAAGGCCTATGAGCTTGGCCGGGCCATGGCTGCTGCCGGCATGAAATCGCTGCTCGGCCAGCAGACGCCGGCTTTCGTGGTCGCGCCGGCGCTGACCGTCACCAAGGAAAATGTCGCGGATGGCTGGAAGCAATCGCTCAACCGCGATGCGCCGAAATCGGTGCTCGACGCTGCAAAGTAGTGCTATCGCCCTGCGGCTCTCGCCGCAGGGCCCTTCAAATTGCCCTGCAGGGAGGAAACAATGTCGATGAAAATCAAAAGCCTCGCGCTGTTCGCGGGTCTCGTAGCGACGACATCCGTCTTTGCGGCCGAAGGCGTAACCACCGGTCCACATGGCGAGAAGCCGACGCCGGCAGCCAGCATGGTGCTGAGCCAGGACCAGGAACAGAAGATACGGGACGGCAAATTCACCGCCGCTCTGGTCTGGCACGAGATGAGCGAATACACCAACGCGGTCAACCGCGGCGCCCAGGACGAGTTCAAACGTCTTGGCATCGAGGTCGTTGCCCAGACCGATGCCGGCTTCGACGGTGCCCGCCAGAAGGCGGATGTGGAGACGGTGCTGGCCAAGAAGCCGTCGATCATCGTTTCGTTGCCGGTCGATCCGGCCAGTGCGGCCAGCGTCTATGATCCGGCTCGCTCTGCCGGCGTGAAGCTGGCTTTCGTCGACAACTCGCCGGCTGGCTACGTGCATGGCAAGGACTATGTCACCATCGTCTCCGACGACCTGTTCCAGATGGGCAACAAGGCCGGCATCGCCATGGCCGCAGCGCTCGGCAAGAAGGGCAAGGTCGGCTACATCTTCCACGACGCCGACTTCTACGTCACCAATCAGCGCGACGGTGCCTTCAAGGCGACGATCGAGAAGGACTATCCCGATATGAAGATCGTCGCGGAGGCGGGAATGGCTGATCCCGCGCGCGCCGAGGAGATCGCCCAGGCGATGGTCACCCAGAACCCGGACCTCGACGGCATCTACGTGACATGGGCGGAGCCTGCGCTCAGCGTGCTTTCGACCCTGCGCAACGCCGGCAACACCCACACCAGGATCGTCACGCTCGACCTCAACGAGCCGGCCGCACTGGATATGGTCAAGGGCGGCAACATCGCCGCGCTGGTGGCCGACGAAGCCTACGACATCGGTGTCACCGTCGCGCGCGCTGCGGCAGGCTCCCTGGTCGGCAAGGTGGCGGAACCTTTCCTGGTGGTCGACTCGCTTGCGGTGACCAAGGAAACGGTCGCCGAGGGCTGGAAGAAGTCGCTCCACAAGGACATGCCCGCGAGCATCGCGGAAGCCACGAAGTAAAGAAGGATGCAGGGGCGCAGCCCTGTCTTTCCCGGAGGAAGAATGATGTCCAGTGCCAATACGAGCGCTGCCGGCCAAGGTCTGGCCAGTCGCTTCAACCTGCAGCAATATGTCGTCTATCTTGGCTTCCTGGCCATTTTCCTGTTCTTCGCCGTTGTACTGAAAGACAGTGGCTTCCTGACTGTCCGCAACCTCTCCAACATCGTGCTGCAGACCGCGCCAGCCACGATCATGGCGATCGGCCTCGTTTTCGTGATGTCGGCCGGTGAAATCGACCTGTCGATCGGTTCGACCGTCGCTGTGGCGGCATTGGCTGCCGCTGTGACGCTTGCTCAGTACGGCCTTGTTGCCGGCGTCCTCGCCGGTCTTGGCGCGGGCCTGCTTGTCGGCCTGCTCAACGGTGCGCTCGTCGCCTATGTCAAACTGCCGTCCTTCCTGGTGACGCTGGCGACGCTGGGATTGTTCGCAGGCGTGTCGCGCTCGATGACAGACCTGCGCTCCATTCCGGTCACCGACAGCGTCTTCACCGGTTTCTTCGGCTCGGGCGTTTTCCTTGGCATACCCTCACTGATCTGGTGGACGGCGATCGCCGTGGCAATCGGCCATATCATCTACCGCGAGACCCGTTTCGGCGCCCATGTCCTGGCCACGGGCGACAATGCGCGCGCCGCCAGCGTATCCGGCATCAGCGTGCCACGCATCAGGCTGGCCGTCATGGCCATCAGCGGTGGCCTCGCTGGTCTCGCCGGCCTGCTTTATGCCGGCCGCCTGCAGGCCGCCAAATACACGCTCGGCGAAACCGACCTGATGACCGTCATCGCCGCCGTCATCGTCGGCGGAACGCTGCTGAACGGCGGCAAAGGATCGATCATCGGCGCGCTGGTCGGCTCGCTGATGATGGGCATGCTCAACAACGGCCTCATCCTCATGGGCCTCTCTGTCTCCGACCAGATGATCGTCAGAGGGCTCATCATCCTGGCCGCAGTCGCCGTGTCGCTGCGCGAAAAATCCCGCTGAAGGAGCGATTATGTTTCTCGACGTCCTGCGCCGCCGCAACCCCGCTTTCATCGAAGCAGCCATGGCTCTGCATCAGCAGGGAAAGATCCCGGCCAACGCCTACGTCCTCGACCTGGATACGGTCGAGCGCAACGCCCGCGTGCTGGCCGACGAAGCCGCCCGGCTCGGGCTGAAGGCCTTTGCCATGACCAAGCAGGTCGGCCGTTCCAGCTCATTCTGCCATGCAGTCAAACGCGGCGGCATCGATCGCGCCGTCGCCGTCGACATGGCTTGCGCACGGGCCACCCACAAGGCTGGCTTGAAACTCGGCCATCTCGGTCATCTGCAGCAGGTCGCACGCCATGAAGCAGCCGCCGCGGCAAAAGCTTTCGCGCCCGACTATTGGACGGTCTTCAACGACAGCAAGGCGGATGAGGCCGCAGCCGGCGCGAAGGCTGCGGGGCGCACCCAGGGTCTGTTGGCGCGCATCCGTGCCGAAGGCGACATTTTCTATCGCGGCCATGAAGGCGGCTATGACGCTGCCGATGTCACGACCGTCGCCGATCGCCTGGATGCGCTGGACGGCGGACGTTTCGCCGGCATAACCACATTCCCGGCGCTGCTGTTCGACCAGGCCGCGCGCAAGGTCCTGCCGACGCACAACCTTTCGACCCTGTCGAAGGCAGCCGAGGCTTTGGCGAAATCCGGCCGCAAGGGTATCGAGATCAACGCACCGGGGACCACCTCGGCGGTGATGCTGCAGGCCCTTGCCGATGCCGGCGCGACGCAATGCGAGCCGGGCAATGGCCTGCATGGCACCACCGCTTTGCATGTGATGGAAGACCTGCCGGAATTGCCGGCGGTTCTCTACCTGACCGAGGTGTCGCATCTTGCCGGCGGCAAGGCCTATTGCCTGGGCGGTGGTTTCTACATCGATCCGATCTTTCCGGATTATGACGTGAAAGCCCTGGTCGGTGCCGAGCCCACCGTGGCGGCGACAGCATTGCGCAGTGTCGAGGTGCCGCCACCCTCGGCGATCGACTACTATGCGATGATCGACGCCACCGGCCCGTCGGCCCCGAAGCCCGGCGACACCGCCGTCTTCGGCTTCCGCGGCCAGGCCTTTGTCACCCGTGCCTTCGTCGTCGGCGTTTCAGGCATTTCGAAGGGACAGCCCAAGGTCGAGACCATCGAAAACGGCTTTGGCGAGACGGCCGCCTGGCCGGTCTAGAGCGTTTCCGTTTTTCACGGAAACGCGGAAACGCTCTAAGTTTTGTTTTCGCCGCATTTTTGTAACGCCAAGTGATCTCACTTGGCTAAAAATGCTCTAGGAGATTTTGTCATGACCCCTTCCGAGGCAAACGCACCGGTGCTCAAGCTGCAGGACATCCACAAGATGTTCAGCGGCATCACCGCGATCGAGAATTTCTCGCTCGAAGTCTATCCGGGCGAGATCGTTGCGCTGGTCGGCGACAATGGCGCGGGCAAGTCGACGCTGATCAAGATCATCTCCGGCGTTCATTCACCGACCTCTGGCACGATCTCCATCGAAGGCGAGACGGTGACGATGTCCAACGCCACCATGGCGCGGTCGCACGGCATCGAGGTCGTCTATCAGGACCTTGCTCTCGCCGACCAGCAGAGCGTCTACATGAACATGTTCCTGGGTCGCGAGCCTGTGAATGGTCTCGGCCTGCTGGACAGGCGCCGCATGATCGCGGAAACCGAAAGCCTGGTGAAGGAACTTGACGTGCGCATTCCCTCCGCGCACGCCACCATTCGCGACCTGTCAGGCGGTCAGCGCCAGGGCGTGGCGATCGCCCGCGCCACGCACTGGGCAAGCAAGCTTATCCTGCTCGATGAGCCGACGGCTGCGCTCGGCGTCGCCGAAACCGCCAAGGTCGAGGAGATAGTCCTGTCGCTGAAGCGGCGCAACATCGGCGTGCTGATCATCAGCCACAGTCTCGATCAGGTCTTCAAGCTTTCCGACCGCATCTGCGTGCTGCGTCGCGGCAAGCAGATCGGCGTGCGTGAAACAGCAAAGACCGACAAGAATGAGATCATCGCCATGATCACCGGCCTGCAGCAGCAGTAGTCCGTGGGACAGTCATGAACGCTGACGCGCATCTGAGCGCGTCAGCAGGGCGATGCCGATAGTTTTAGATATCCAGGTTGGCCACGCTCAGCGCGTTTTCCTGGATGAACTCGCGACGCGGCTCCACTTCGTCACCCATCAGCCTCGCGAACAGCGAGTCCGCATCGGTGGCATCGTTGACCTTCACCTGCAGCAGCGAGCGCACGTTCGGATCGAGCGTCGTCTCCCACAGCTGCTCGGCGTTCATCTCGCCGAGACCTTTGTAGCGCTGCATGGTCAGCCCCTTCCTGCCGGCAGCGAAGATCGCGTCAAGCAGGGCGAGTGGGCCGGAAATCATCTCCGAGGCCTCGCGACGGCGCAGTTGTGGCGGCTCGGAATAGACCTCGGCGAGGCGGGCGGCGTAACGATCGAGCTGACGCGCATCAGCTGAGTTGATCAGGCCCATGTCGAGCTGTACCACCTCACGCACGCCTCTTACGGTGCGTTCGAACACATAGCCGCCGGTGCCATCGTTGGAAGTCGATGTGCGCCCTTGCCAGCCACGCTCGGTGTCCTCAGCAATCACGTCGAGCCGCTTCGCGATCGTTTCGGCCATGGCATTGGCACGGCCGAGATCGCTGAAGACAGTCGGGTTGAGGCCGCCGGCGATCGCAGCCTGCTCGACCACGGCGCGGTTGTAACGTGTGTGCAGGCCGTTGATCAGCTGGCGCACGCCGAGCGCGTCGGTCACCGCGGAAGCCAGGTCCTGCCCGGTGCGGACTTCGCCTGACGACAGGGTGAGAGATCCATCCTCGAGGCCGGAGGAGATCAGGAATTCCTCGAACGCGCTTTCGTTCTTGATGTACTGCGAGCTTTTGCCTCGGCTGACCTTATAGAGCGGTGGCTGCGCGATATAGAGATGGCCGCGTTCGATCAGCTCCGGCATCTGCCGGAAGAAGAAGGTCAGCAGCAATGTGCGGATGTGGGCACCGTCGACGTCGGCGTCCGACATGATGATGATCTTGTGGTAGCGCAGCTTGTCGGCATTGAATTCGTCCTTGCCGATCGAAGTACCGAGCGCGGTGATCAGCGTGCCGATCATGTCCGACGACAGCATGCGATCGAAACGCGCGCGCTCGACATTGAGGATCTTGCCGCGCAGCGGCAGGATTGCCTGGTTCTGGCGCGAGCGGCCGCTCTTGGCCGAGCCGCCCGCCGAGTCACCCTCGACGATGAAGATTTCGGATTTGGCCGGATCGCGCTCCTGGCAATCGGCAAGTTTGCCGGGCAGGGAGGTGATGTCGAGCACGCCCTTGCGGCGCGTGAGTTCGCGCGCCTTGCGCGCGGCCTCGCGGGCAGCGGCGGCTTCCACGACCTTGCCGATCAGCGTCTTGCCTTCGGAAGGATGTTCCTCCAGCCAGGTGCCGAGCGCCTCGTTGACGAGGCTTTCGACAACCGGGCGCACTTCCGAGGACACCAGCTTGTCCTTGGTCTGCGAGGAGAATTTCGGATCCGGCACCTTCACCGAAAGCACGGCGGTCAGGCCTTCACGGCAATCATCACCGGTAAGCGTCACCTTTTCCTTCTTGGTCAGCCCCGAACTGTCGGCATAGCCTGTCACCTGGCGCGTCAGCGCGCCGCGGAAACCGGCCAGATGCGTGCCGCCATCGCGCTGCGGGATGTTGTTGGTGAAGGCCAGCACGTTCTCGTGGTAGCTGTCGTTCCACCACATGGCGACTTCGACGGTGATGCCGTCGCGCTCACTCTTGATGGCGATCGGCTTGTCGATCAGCGGCTTCTTGGAGCGGTCGAGATATTTGACGAACTCCTCCAGCCCGCCCTCATAATGCAGTTCCTGCGTCTTGATGTCGGCATGGCGCTTGTCGGTCAGCACAATGCGCACGCCGGAGTTGAGGAAAGCGAGTTCACGAAGCCGGTGTTCCAGAGTGCCGTAGTCGAATTCGGTCACGCCCTTGAACGTGTCAGAAGACGGCAGGAAGGTGATTTCCGAACCGCTGCGACCCTCATAGGTGCCGGCGAGTTTTTCCTGCACATAGGTGCCCGTCACCTTCAGCGGTGCATCGGCATCGCCATGAGTGAAGCTCATTTCATGGATCTTGCCGTCGCGGCGAACCTTGATGCGCAGCCACACCGACAGCGCGTTGACCACCGAGACGCCGACGCCGTGCAGACCGCCGGATACCTTATAGGAGTTCTGGTCGAACTTACCGCCGGCGTGAAGCTGGGTCATGATGACTTCGGCCGCGGAGACGCCTTCGGTCGGGTGCAGGTCGGTCGGAATGCCGCGGCCGTTGTCGATCACCGTGCACGAACCATCGGAATTAAGCGTCACCGTCACGAGGTCGGCATGGCCAGCCAGTGCCTCGTCGATGGCGTTGTCGACCACCTCATAAACCATGTGGTGCAGGCCCGAGCCGTCGTCGGTGTCGCCGATATACATGCCGGGGCGCTTGCGCACGGCATCCAGGCCTTTGAGAACCTTGATGGAATCGGCGCCATACTCGGCGCTGCCGCCGTTGGCGTTGTCGCTCTGATCGCTCATGAAAACCTGTTTGTTCGATACCGTTCTACAAGGCGCAGGAAGCGCCCGAATCGTGCTCGTCCCGAAGACACAGATATAGGGGTAAAAGGCGGTTTTTCCAAGGTTTGCGGGGTGCTTGGGCGGGGATAATGAGGGTTCACCGGAATGGGGGGCGGATCTGGGACGGGCAATTGGCGCGTTCAGCGCCGGAACGCTCCATCAAGGCCGGTTCTCGACATGTCGAGGCTCCGGCAACCAGCATCCATGAGCACGATGTACCAGGCAGATGACCCGCAGGATGATGAGCATGCGGGCGTCGCAACACGTATTGGATATTCAGCCGCGTCATCGTATGATGAAGACTTGGCGATCTTGATCGGGGCGTCGCTGACTACAAACAACTACTGGGCTTCCGACCCACGTGCAGGGAGTGAATGATGGTGATCTCCCATTCGTCGACTGGGGCAGCGTATCCTGATGACCTCAAGTTGCTCAAGGATATCTACGACGACATCTGCACCCAGCGTGGCCTCATGCGCGGCAGCGTGGCGGCGGAGAATTTGGCTCGCGCCGCCATGGATCTGTTTTCGCAAGGCGTGTTTGACGAAGCCGATATCCGCGAAAGCCTGAAGCGGTTCCTGGAGCGCAAGGAACTGAAGAACTAGGTTTCCGGCAACCGGTCGTTTCAGTTCGACAAGGGCTTGCCCTCCATGCCTTTGCCTGGGCAGCGCGTGGTGGTCTGGTGCAAGCGGCTCAATCTGATCGGGAAGGTTACCTGTCGTCCTGACGTCGCGCCGCATGGACGCCGCTATTGGCGCCCACTACATTGTGGTCAGTCAGGAAGACGCCATGGATACCAAGCCAGCCCCCTTCGTCCCACCGGCGCCGAAACCACGCACGGAGCCGCCGTCGACGCTGGAGATGATGCGTATCGTCTACCGCAACCCGCTCGAGTTGTGGGGTGAGCCTTCCTACAACGAGCCGTGGATTTCGGTGACAGGTATCGGCGGCCCCCTGGTCGTCGCCAACGATCCCGCGCTGATCCGCCACGTGCTGGTCGACAACGCCAGGAACTACAAGATGGCGACGGTGCGCCAGAAGATCCTGCGCCCCATCCTGCGAGACGGACTGCTCACTGCCGAGGGTGACGTGTGGAAGCGTTCGCGCAAGGCGATGGCGCCGGTGTTCACGCCGCGCCACATCTTCGGTTTCGCTGCTCCGATGCTGAAGCGCACGAACGAGTTCGTCGATCGCTATGAGGGTGGCGCGGTCACCGACGTCGCTCACGACATGACCATGCTGACCTACGAGATCCTGGCCGAGACGCTGTTTTCCAACGAGATTGCTGGCGAGCCGGGCAGTTTTGCCAGTCAGATCGACCGGCTGTTCGAGACCATGGGCCGGGTCGATCCGCTCGACCTGCTGCGTGCGCCGGACTGGCTGCCGAGGCTGACCCGCATCCGCGGTCGCAAGTCGCTGGCTTATTTCCGTAATATCGTCACCAACACGGTGCTGATGCGCGAAGAGCGGCTGAAGCGCCATCCAGACGGGGTGCCGCAGGACTTTCTCACCCTGCTGCTCAAGGCCGAAGGCCCGGAGGGGCTGACCCGTGCCGAGGTCGAGGACAACATCATCACCTTCATCGGTGCCGGCCACGAGACAACGGCGCGTGCGCTCGGCTGGACGCTGTATTGCCTGGCCGAAGCGCCATGGGAGCGGGAACCGGTGGAAGTCGAGATCGACGCCGTTCTCGCGCGTGAGCCGGATCCGACGAAATGGCTGGATGCCATGCCGCTCACACGTGCCGTCTTCGAGGAGGCGTTGCGGCTTTACCCGCCGGCACCGTCGATCAATCGCGAGCCGATCGAGCCGGAGACCTTCAACGGGCTCTACATTCCGCCGCGTGCCGCCGTGCTGGTGATGCCCTGGGTGGTGCATCGCCATCGCAAGCTGTGGGATCGCCCCGATGCCTTCCTGCCGGAGCGTTTCCATCCCGGAAATCGGGAAAAGATGGATCGTTTCCAGTACCTGCCGTTCGGTGCAGGGCCTCGCGTGTGCATCGGGGCAAGTTTCGCCATGCAGGAGGCAATCATTGCGCTCGCCGTCCTTTTGTCGCGCTTCCGTTTCGACACGGTGGCCGAGACAAAACCGTGGCCGGTGCAGAAGCTGACCACCCAACCCGAGGGCGGGTTACCGATGCGGGTGACGAAGCGATGAGCGCAAGCGACAGGGCGGCGTTCGTGCGCATCGCCGGTCGCGTTCAAGGGGTTGGTTTTCGCGCGTGGACACAACGCAGGGCCATAAGCCTTGGCTTGCGCGGCTGGGTACGCAACGAGCCGGATGGTTCAGTCAGTGCCTTGGTCGCAGGTTCGGGCGAAGCCTTGGCCGCGATGCTGAACGCCTTGTGGCAGGGGCCTGCGGGCGCCGGCGTCACAAGTGTCGAGCCGAAACCGGCGGATCCCACCGACGCTCCGGCGGACTTCGACATCACCGGCTGATCCGCGACCCGGCGACCTGGCCGATGTCAGGGCTTCGGAAAAGCCTCGACCGTGCCTTTGAGCTTGATGGTGATCGGCTGGCCGAAACGGTCTTTCGACTTGCCGGCGGGCGCACGGATCCAGCCTTCGCTGATGCAGTACTCGCTGACGTCGTCGCGTTCGCGTCCGTTGAACAGGATTCCGACGCCGCGCTCCAGCACCTCGGCGTCGAAATAGGGGCTGCGCGGGTCGTTGCTCAACCGGTCGGGAAGGCTCATTGATTGCTCCATTCGCACGGGCGGCTGCGGCAAGGCAGCGCAAATTCAAGATCGGAAAGCGCTGTTAAGGGCATTTCCCATCGCGGTAAAGCCCCCGGCCCGCTAGTGTCCCTGAAAGATGTTCTCGACATGCACAGGCCAGCGCCAGGGCAGAACCGCCACCATGTCGAAGCGAACCGAAAGTGTGCCGAAGTCCGGCTGACGCGACAGCCATAGGTCGGCGGCGCGTTCGATCCGGTGCTCGGAGACGTGTTGGACAGCCTCCATCGCCTCCATCAACGTTCGCCGGGCTTTCACTTCGACGATCAGCACGAGATCGCCACGCCGCGCGATCAGGTCGATCTCGCCGAGTTTGGTGCGATAGCGGCGAGCGAGGATACGGTAGCCTTTGAAATTCAGGGCGATTGCGGCCAGCCATTCGCTGCGGTGACCGCGCCGGTAGGATTTGCGTTTCCTGGTAACGGAGGCGTCAGCCACCGCTTGCATCCTTCAGTTCCAGTAACCTGCGGTAGAGCGCCTGCTTCTGGCCGCCGGTCATCTTGGCCGCCTCGGCCGCTGCCTTGGAGGTCGGCATTTCCGCCGCCAGCGAGAGAAGCAGCCGGTCTATGTCCGCCGGACCTTCGCTTTTTGCCACTGGCGGACCGACACAGATGACGATCTCGCCTTTCGGCGTGTCGGCGGCCGCGTAGTGTGCCGCAAGCTCGGCAAGCAAACCGGGCCGCATTTCTTCGAAGGTCTTGGTCAGTTCGCGCCCGATCGCAGCCTGGCGGGTCCCACCCAGCACCTCCGCCATAGCACCAAGCGTTTCAGCCAGCCGTCGCGGTGACTCGAAGAAGATCAAGGTCGCCGGCACGCCCTTCAGCTCTTCCAGGCGGGTCTGGCGCTGGCCGGCCTTGGCAGGCAGGAAACCTGCAAACAGGAAGGTGTCGGAGGGTAGGCCGGAGGCGGTCAACGCGGCAAGTGGCGCCGAAGGACCGGGTATCGGCACCACGCGGATGCCACGCTCGATCGCTTCGCCGACCAGCCGGTAGCCGGGGTCGGAAACCAGTGGTGTGCCGGCATCCGAAATCAGCGCGACGCTTTGTCCCTGTTCAAGCGCCGCGATCAGTCTGGGCCCGGCCTCGGCGGCATTGTGCTCGTGGTAGGCGGTGGTACGGCGTCGGATGCCGTAGCGCTCCAGAAGTACGCGTGAAACGCGCGTGTCTTCGCAGGCGACAAGATCAGCTGACGCCAGCGTTTCCAGGGCACGCAAGGTGATGTCGGCCAGGTTGCCGATCGGCGTGGCTACCAGATAGAGCGCGGGCTCAAGCGGCCGGGCAGGGAGCTCCGTCTGCCCGATCACGTAGGTTTTCCTGGTCGTTTCGCCGTTCATGCGCCCTCCGGTGAGCCTTGTTTGGCACGGGTGGCCAGGACTTGCAAAAGTTGCGCGCCGCCACACCTTTGCCACAGGGCCGCAGCACACAAAGCGCGGCGGAATTCAAAGGTGATTCTGGAAGCACAAGATGCCCAATCATTTCGATGCCTGCATGTCCCAGCTGGAAGCGCGCAGCGCTCGGGAGACAGGTTCTTCTCACTCCTCCGGCGATGAAAACGGCGATCAGCGTCATGGCAAGGACGAGCTGAAGTCGGGTCGCGAGTTCTTTGCCGAAAAAGATCGCGCCAGGGCTGCCCCCAAGCATCACGCCTAGGCAGCGCCGCTATCTCGCCGGGCCGAGATGACGCGAAACACGGGTTTCGAGCAGCCTCACCAGCGTCGGATCCATGAATTCGTAGTCGTCGGGAATGTCGAGGCAGATCACACGCGCACTTTTGGCGTGAGCTCGGTATTTCCGCATCAGTTTGTTGCGGTGGGATTTTTCCATCACAAAGATGATGTCGGCCCATGACACCAGTTCGGGTGTCAGTGGATTCTCGGCATCGTTGTTCGTGCCAGCCGAGGAGACTTCGAGGTCTTGGCGGGTCGAGAAAATCTGCTCTGCGGTCGGGCTGCGCAATCGGTTTTGGCTGCAGACGAAGAGAACCTTCTTCGTCACTATCGTGCCAGGTCCGCTACCACCGCATCCAGCACGATCATGCCGGCAGGTGTGGCACGCAGGCGCGAATTGCCGATCGATGCGACCAGTCCTTCCTCCTGCAGGATTGAAAGCCGACCCGAGGGCAGGGCCCGGCCCGAATATTGTTCGTAGCGGGCAAGGTCGATGCCTTCGGCGAGCCGCAGTCCCATCAGCAGGAATTCGTCAGCCTCTTCCGAACGGGTGAGGATTTCGCCCCCAGTGACGCCGTGGCCCTTGGTTTCGACCAGATCCAGCCAGGTCTCCGGCACCTTCTCCGCCACCGTCACCACGCGCGTGGCCTTTTCGACGAAGCGGCCATGCGCGCCTGGGCCGGCACCGACATATTCGCCATAGCGCCAGTAGGTCAGGTTGTGCCGGCTTTCCGCACCTGGCCTGGCGTGGTTGGAGATCTCATAGGCCGGCAGGCCGCGCGCCGCGGTGATTTCCTGCGTCAGCTGATAGAGATCGGCTGCGTGGTCGCCATCCGGGATTTCGAACTTCTTTGCCGCATGCAGCATGTAGAAGGGCGTGCCTTCCTCGATCGTGAGCTGATAGAGCGACAGGTGGTCGGCAGCATGGCCGATGGCTTCCTCGAGTTCCGCTTCCCAGGCCTCTGGCGTCTGGCCTGGCCGGGCGTAGATCAGGTCGAAAGAAAGCCGCGGGAAGATCTCGCGGGCAAGCCCTATGGCATGCAGCGCTTCGTCGACATTGTGCAGCCGGCCGAGGAACTTGAGATCACGGTCGTTCAGCGCCTGCACGCCGAGCGAAACGCGGTTGACGCCGGCGCTGCGGTAGCCACGGAAACGGTCGGCCTCGACGGAAGACGGGTTGGCTTCCAGCGTCACTTCGATGCCGGCTGGCACCGTCCAGTTCCTGGCGACAGCATCCAACACGGCACCGACCGTTTCCGGTTTCATCAGCGATGGCGTGCCGCCGCCGAGAAAGATACTGGTCACCTCGCGCGGGCCGGTGCGCTCGCGCATCGTGGCAAGCTCGGCCTCGAAGGCACGCGTGTAGCGCTCCTGATCCACCGGCTGATGGCGGACATGGCTGTTGAAGTCGCAATAAGGGCATTTGGCCGCGCAGAACGGCCAATGGATGTAGACGCCGAAGCCGGGCGACCGATCCAGGAGCATCAAGCCGAACCCAGCCTGGCGCGGGCGAATTTCTGGAAGGCGCGGGCGCGGTGCGACAGCGCCTCGGCCTGTCCTGGTTTCCAGCCATGTTTCTGCTCGGCCGTCATCTCGCCGAAGGTCTTGTCATGGCCATCGGGGCGGAACACCGGGTCATAGCCGAAGCCAAGCTCGCCACGCGGCGGCCAGACCAGGATGCCTTCCGCTTCACCGCGATAATACTCCGCCTCTCCGTCGGGGAAGGCGAGGCAGATGACGGCAACGAAGCGTCCCGTGCGCTGAGCCGGTTCGGTAGCCTTTACTTTCTGGAGCGCGTCTTCGGTCTTCTGCATCGCCATGCCGAAGTCGCGGCCGCCGTCGGCCTTTTCGGCCCAGTTGGCGGTATAGACACCCGGCGCCCCGTCGAGCGCGTCGACGCACAGCCCGGAATCGTCCGAAAGCGCTGGCAGGCCGGTCGCCTGCGCGGCGGCAAGCGCCTTGATGTAGGCGTTTTCCTCAAAGGTCGTGCCGGTTTCGTCTGGTTCCGGCAGGCCGTATTCCTTGGCCGATTTCGCCTCGAAGCCGAAAGGGGCCATCAGGTCGGCGAACTCCTTGAGCTTGCCGGCATTGTGGCTAGCGACGACGATCTTCTTTCCATCGAGCGAGTGCATTTACAGCTTCCATATTCTCGGTTCGGCGAATTCCAGCGAATTGCCGGAAGGATCGCGCAGATAGATGGAGCGGCCGCCTTGCGGCCATTCGAATTCGGCCTCTATGGCGACGCCAAGCACGTCGAGATGTGCCTTCCAGCGATCCAGCTCTTCGGCACTCGCCGCAAAACAGAGGTGACCTTGGCCTGCTGTGCCATGCGGCGGCACCGGCAAGCGGGCATCTGGCGCCGGCGGGTGCCTTGTCGCTTCCGCGTTGAACAGCAGCAACACGCCCTGTCCGCAACGAAAGAACACATGCCTGCCTTCCACCTTGCCGATGCGCTCCAGGCCGATGATATCGGCATAGAACGCTTCCGCCGCCGCCAGATCGGTGACGTAGAGCGCGGATTCGAGGATGGCGGCAGGCTGCATCACGCCTCAGGCCACCGCCATCTGCTGCAGCGACACCAGCCGGGAAATGCCCTTCTTGGCCAGGCCCATCAGTGCCGAGAACTGTTCCTCCGAGAAAGGCTCGCCTTCGGCCGTGCCCTGAATCTCGACGATGCCGCCTTTGCCTGTCATGACAAAATTGGCGTCGGTGCCGGCCGAAGAATCCTCCAGATAGTCGAGGTCGATGACCGGCTGGCCGTCATGGATGCCGCAGGAAATGGCGGCGACATGGTCTTTCAGCACCTTGTCCAGCTTCACCATCTGGCGTGCCTCCATCCAGCGCAGGCAGTCGTAGAGCGCCACCCAGCCGCCGGTGATGGAAGCCGTGCGGGTACCGCCGTCGGCCTGGATGACGTCGCAGTCGACTGTGATCTGCACTTCACCCAGCGCCTGCATATCCACCACCGCGCGCAGGCTGCGGCCGATCAGGCGCTGGATTTCCAGCGTGCGGCCGCCTTGCTTGCCGGCGGAAGCCTCACGGCGCATGCGGTCGCCGGTCGAACGCGGCAGCATGCCGTACTCGGCCGTCACCCAGCCCTTGCCGGAGTTGCGCATCCAGCCGGGTACCTTCTCCTCAAGGCTCGCGGTGCACAGCACATGCGTGTCGCCGAATTTCACCAGGCAGGAGCCTTCGGCGTGCTTGGAAACGCCGCGCTCGAAGGAGATCGCACGCATTTCATCTGGCTGGCGTTTGGAGGGGCGCATCAAAGCTCTTTCTTCTTGGTTTTGGAGTCGTGGCCGGCTTGTAGCCCCATGCAGGATCGGGCGCAAAGGAAAACGGGTCGCTTGCGTCGCCCCGGTTGCAATCTATATCCTTGGCCCTGGAGATCTTGTGCCCGATGACCAAACCCATCGTCGATCCGATCATGCAATCGCCGGCTTTCCAGCCGCTCGATATACGCTCGCGCGACATCTTCCGGCGGATTGTCGAATCCTATCTCAGGGATGGCGAGCCGGTCGGCTCACGCTCCTTGTCACGTATTCTGCCTTCGTCGCTGTCTCCGGCCACGATCCGCAATGTGATGAGTGACCTCGAGCATCTCGGCCTTATCTACGCACCGCATATTTCCGCCGGACGGCTGCCGACCCAGCAGGGCCTGCGTTTCTTCGTGGATGCCTTCATGGAGTTCGGTGATCTCACCGACGACGAACGTCGTTCCATCGAAACGCAGGTGAAGGCGTCGGGCGAGGGCATGTCGCTCGAACATATGCTGACCGAAGCCAGCCAGATGCTGTCGGGCATGTCGCGTGGTGCCGGGCTGGTCCTCGCTTCAAAGGCAGAAGTGGCATTGAAGCACATCGAATTCATCCAGCTGGAGCCGGGCAAGGCTCTGGCGGTGCTGGTCTCTCACGGCGGTGATGTCGAAAACCGTGTCATTGACCTGCCTGCCGGCATCACCCTGTCGCAATTGCATGAGGCTTCGAACTTCCTCAACGCGCATATCCGCGGCCGCACGCTGGCCGAGGCACGCGGCGAAATCTCCCGGCTGAAGGAAGAAACCCGTACCGCGCTTGATGCGCTGTCACAGGATCTGGTCGAAAAGGGCCTTGCCGTCTGGGCCGGTGCCGAAAGCGGCCTGCCGGCGCGCCTCATCGTGCGCGGTCGCGCCAACCTGCTCGAAAATGTCACCGCACAGGCCGATATCGAACTGCTGAAGCGCCTGTTCGAGGATATGGAGACGCAGGACGGGCTGATCCAGTTGCTCGACCTTGCAGAACAGGGATCGGGCGTGCGTATCTTCATCGGCTCGGAAAACAAGCTGTTTTCGCTGTCGGGCTCGTCGCTGGTCGTCGCGCCCTATCGTGACAAGGATGCGCGCGTGGTCGGCGCCCTTGGTGTGATCGGTCCCACGCGCCTCAACTATGCCCGGATCGTCCCGATGGTGGACTATACGGCGCAGCTGATTTCGCGCATGCTGCGGTAATTGCTGAGACTGCCAGCCAGGAGGAACGCCATGGCGCTGGAAGAGATCAAGGCCCGCATCAGCCTGCTTCTGCAGGAGATGGTCAATCAGCCTGAAGACGAGCACGAGATTCAGGAACAGCTGCGCGAGAAGTTCTCCGAGCTGCGAGCGCTTGGCCTGCCGCTGCCCGCCGATCTTGTCGAGCTGGAACAGAGGCTCGAAGCCGGCTTCGGTGCAGAAGCCTAGCGTCTTTTCACGGTCAGTTGTGATGCGCTGATGCGTCTCCCATCCTATCTTCCATTTGGTGGCCGAAGGAGGATGATGTGAAACGTGCCGTTGCAGCCTTGCTGGTTACGTTCTTCGTAGCGCCTGTGCCTCTGGCTCTTGCTCAGCAGTCCGAGGTTCTGAAAGGAGAGGCCGCCTTCGGCGGTTGGCGCGCCGACAAGCCCGGCACCCAGCGTCTGCTGACGCCGCAGGATCTGCCCAAACCCTATGTGTCCGATTCCGCTTCCAACAGCCCCAGCGAGGTGCGGCGGCCACGGAATGTGGGCACCAAGCTTCCCGCCGGCTTCTCGGCCGAACTGATTGCTTCCGGCATCAGCAATCCGCGCGTTGTACGCGTCGCCCCGAACGGCGACATCTTTGTCGCCGACAGCCGCGCTGACCAGGTTCGGCTCTACCGTCCTGGCGGCGGCGGCTCCAAGCCTGCCGAAGAAGCCATCTACGCCAAGGGCTTGAGTTCACCCTATGGCATTGCCTTCCACCCGTTCGAAAATCCCCGGTGGGTCTATGTCGCCAACACCGACAGCATCGTGCGCTTCCCCTACAAGGACGGCGACCTGAAGGCTTCGGGAAAGCCAGAGACGGTTGTCGCGGACATTCCCGACGGTGGTCACTGGACCCGTGACATCGCTTTTTCACCGGACGGAAAGACGCTTTATCTGTCGGTGGGGTCGGCCTCCAACGTTGCCGAAGAGCTTGGTGATCCTCCCGGCGGGCCAGCGGCATGGGCGGCCAGCGAGCCGCTTGGAGCTGCGTGGGGTTATGAACGTGGTCGCGCCGCCGTCTTTGCTTTCGATCCGGACGGCAGCAACCGTCGAAGTGTCGCCACCGGTCTGCGCAACTGCTCGGGGCTCACCGTCCAGCCGGCGACCGGCCAGCCCTGGTGTGTGGTCAACGAGCGCGACGCCCTGGGTGACAATCTTCCTTTCGAGTACGCGACTTCCGTGAAGCAGGGTGCCTTCTATGGCTGGCCCTGGTATTACATCGGCAACAACGAGGACCCGCGCCATGCCGGCACGCGCCCCGACCTGGCCGGCAAGGTGACGGTGCCGGATGTCCTGATGCAGGCGCATTCGGCGCCGCTTGGCATCGCCTTTTATGAAGGCACGCAATTCCCCGCAGCGTACAAGGGCGATGCCTTTGTCGCCCTGCATGGCTCCTGGAACCGCGGCATGCCGACCGGCTACAAGGTGGTGCGGCTGTTCTTCAAGGACGGCAAGCCGACCGGCGCCTATGAGGACTTCATGACGGGATTTGTCATTTCCGACGATGCCGTCTGGGGGCGGCCCGTCGGCGTGGCCGTCGCCAGGGATGGTTCGCTGATCGTGACCGAGGACGGCAACGGCACGGTCTGGCGTATCACCTACGAAGGCAAGACTTAAGCGCCTAGGCGAACTTGCGGCGGGCGTCGAGCGCGAGGCCGAGACCGACCGAACCGAAGGCGTCGCCCTGCACAACCTTGGCATCCGGCACCAGGGTCAGGATGCTGCGTCGAGCCAGCGGGATGGCGGTCGAACCGCCGGTCAGGAACACGGCAGTGATATCCGTCGGCTTGACGCCTGCATCGGCCAGTGTATCGGCAACCGTCTGCGTGACGCGTCCGACCTCGCCGCGGATGGTGTTCTCCAGGCCTTGCTTGGTCAGAAGGGCCGAGAAATTTGCGCCGGGCAGCGCCAGGTCCACCATTGCTTCGTCATGGTCGGTCAGCGCAATCTTGGCACGCTCCACCTTGGTGGCGAGGGCATGCCCGAACCGATGCTCGATCACTTCGATCAGCCGGTCGACGAGATCGGCCCGCGCCGCTTCATAGCGGATCTGGCGTAAGTCCAGCATGGCCTTCGGGGTGTAGAGCAGGTTGATGCGCTGCCAGGTGGCGAGATCGACGAAATAGCCTGCCGGCAGGTTGCGTTTGCCGTCCTTGGTCGGCGTCAGATAGCCGAGTTCGGGCATGACATGGGCGATGCTGAGCAGCCGGTCGAAATCGGTGCCGCCGATGTGGACACCGCGATTGGCCAGAATGTCGCCCTTGCGGTCGCTGGCCGCCGATCGTTCCGGCGAAACCCGCACGATGGAGAAGTCCGACGTGCCGCCGCCCATGTCGACGATAAGGGCCAGTTCTTCGCGGTTCAGCGTGTGTTCGTAGTCGAGCGCGGCGGCGATGGGCTCGAACTGGAAGTCGATATGCTTGAAGCCCTGCTTGCGTGCCGCCTTTTCCAGCTGGTTCTGTGCCTCGGCATCAGCCGCGGCGTCTTCGTCGACGAAATGCACTGGCCTGCCCAGCACGACACTCTCCACCGGCTGTCCGGCGTGGCCGTCCAATCGTGCCTTCAGGTGCGCGATAAACAGGCCGATAATGTCGGTGAAGGCGAGCGTGCGTGCCTGAATGCGTGTCTTTTCATGCGCGAGCGAGGATCCCAGCACACTCTTCAGGGCGCGCATCAGCCGACCTTCGACGCTGTCGGTGTAGTCCGCGATGGCATGGCGCCCGAAAAGGGTGCTGCCCTCCTCGAAGTTGAAGAAGATAGCGGAGGGCAATGTCGCGTTGCCATCTTCGAGCGCCACCAGATGCGGCTTGCCGTTCTCGATCACGCCGACAGTGGAATTGGAGGTGCCGAAGTCTATGCCGCCGAAAGCCGGTCGCATCGTCTCGTCCTGGATGTTTGCGTAAAAATGGTGCGGCCTTGTCGATGCAAGCCGCAGCGGGACCGTGCGCCTACAGGACGAAGAACGAAATGTCGATGCCTGCCAGGCACTTTCAGAAAAATGTGAGCGGCTGGACCAAGTGTCGGGCCATTTCCACGGACCGGCGACCCATGCGATAAAGCGAGAGTGTTTCCGAGGTTTTCCCGATGACCCTTGCCGGATTTCTCGCCTATTCCGCCGCTCTTGCGGTTGCCGCCGCCATTCCCGGCCCTGGCATAACCGCGCTGGTGGCGCGGGCACTGGGCTCCGGCTTCCGCTCCGCACTGGCGATGTCGCTGGGCCTGGTCGCGGGCGATCTCATCTATCTAACTGCCGTTGTGCTTGGTCTGGCGCTTGTGGCGCAGAGTTTTGGCATCGTGTTCCTGGTCATCAAATGGCTGGGCGTGCTTTACCTTGTCTATCTCGCCTGGAGTTTCTGGACCGCAGGCATCACGTCGGAGACCATCGAAGCTCGCAAAGGCCGGGATGGTTTCGTGCAATCGGTGCTGGCGGGTCTGGCTGTCCAGCTCGGCAACCCGAAGACGATGATCTTTTATCTGGCGATCACGCCGACCATTGTCGACGTGAAGTCCCTGACTTTCGCGGATTGTGGAATTCTGCTCGCCATTACCGCCGCCGTGCTTCTCATCGTCCTGGTGCCGTATCTGGCACTTGCCGCCAAGGCGCGCTGGTTCCTGCGCTCGCCGCGCGCGCTCAAGGCACTGAATCGCACCGCAGCAGGCTTCATGGTGGGGGCTGCAACAGCGATCGCCGTGCGGTCCTGAGGTTGTTCGCGCAAAGCTGAACCTGATTTTGAGATAATCAGGAAAACTGTTCCAGCTGCCTGTTGTTTTCAGCATGCAGCCCGCTCGGATATAGTCGGGCGGCGGCCTATCTTCCTTCGTTGAAAAGCCGCATAAGGCAGCCTCGTTTCAGGGAGCGAAATCAATGAACAAGCCTGTATCCTCCGCACGTGTTCCCGGCCGCGGCCGCATCTACAATTCGATCACCGAGACGATCGGTGATACCCCGCTGGTCCGGCTGGACAAGTTCGCGAAGGAAAAGGGCATTGTCGCCAATCTCCTCGCCAAGCTCGAATTCTTCAATCCGATCGCTTCGGTGAAGGACCGTATCGGCGTCGCCATGATCGAAGCGCTGGAGCGCGACGGCAGGATCACGCCGGGCAAGACCGTCCTGATCGAGCCGACCTCCGGCAACACCGGCATCGCACTGGCTTTCGCCGCCGCCGCCAAGGGCTACAAGCTCATTCTCACCATGCCGGAGACGATGTCGGTCGAGCGCCGCAAGATGCTGGCATTGCTTGGCGCCGAACTGGTTCTGACCGAAGGGCCAAAAGGCATGAAGGGCGCTATCGCCAAGGCCGATGAACTGGCGGCGTCGCTGCCGGATGCGATCATTCCCCAGCAGTTCGAGAACCCGGCCAATCCCGAGATCCATCGCGAAACCACCGCCGAGGAAATCTGGAACGACACCAAGGGTGAAGTCGACATCTTCGTCTCGGGCATCGGCACAGGCGGCACCATCACCGGCGTCGGCCAGGTGATCAAGAAGCGCAAGCCGTCGTTGCATGTCGTGGCTGTCGAGCCTGACGCTTCGCCGGTGCTGTCGGGTGGACAGCCCGGCCCGCACAAGATCCAGGGCATCGGAGCAGGCTTTGCGCCGAAGATTCTCGACACCTCCATCTATGACGAGATCGTCAAGGTCTCCAACGAGGATGCCGTGGCCAATGCCCGCCTTGTCGCCCGCCTGGAAGGCGTGCCGGTCGGTATTTCGTCGGGGGCGGCATTGCAGGCGGCGATCGTCGTCGGTTCGCGGCCTGAGAACAAAGGCAAGAACCTTGTCGTCGTCATCCCATCCTTCGCCGAACGCTACCTGTCGACTGTGCTCTTCGAAGGGCTCGGCGCGTAAGATTATTCTCCAGTGACCAGTGGAGCGGGAAGACATTTCCGCTCTCTGGTCCTTGTGAAAAACCTTCTGGCCTTGCCGCTCGCGGCTTGATGGCGCTGTCCTGCCGAGGTCAAATCTCTCCGGCCAGAGCATTTTGTAGCCAGGTGGAATCACTTGGCGTTACAAAAATGCGGCGAAAACAAAAACTTAGAGCGTTTGCGCGTTTTCGTGAAAAACGGAAACGCTCTAGGAATCGGAGCCGGGGAGGAAACGACTGAAAATGCATAAGCTTTACACGCGTCCGGGCTCGGGCGGGTTCGTGATCGAGGCGGCACTCAAGCTGGCCGGCGTTGCATTCGAGCAGATCGACGTGCCGAAGACGCCGGAGCCCGATCCGGAATTTCTCAAGATCAGTCCGATGCACCAGGTGCCGGTGCTGGTTCTGCCGGACGGTCATGCTGTCCCCGAGACAGCGGCTATCTCGCTTCTGCTTGCCGAGCTGCATCCCGGAAAGGGGCTCGGCCCGGTTGCCAGCGAACCGGGCAGGGCGGACTTCCTGCGCTGGATGGCCTTCATGGCGACCGCCATCTATATGGCCAACCTGCGCTACTATTACCCGCACCGCTCGACCACCGACGCTGCCGGCATCGCAGCGGTCAAGCAGGCAGCGGTTGTCGAGATGGACAAGGAATTGGGCATTTTGGACCGCGCGCTGGCCGGTCGCGACTGGCTGGTCGGCGACAGCCGCACCATCGCCGATGTCTATATGCTGATGCTGGTGTGCTGGTATCCGGATCTGGACAAGGCGCGCGCGCTCTGGCCGAACGTCGAGCGGGTCTGCGCCAGGCTGCGCGCTGATCCCATGCTTGCCGCACTGAATGGTCCGCACGAAATGTGGCCCGCCTGACCAGCGGGTACGAGGGCGAGCTCAGTTCAGGAGGATCGCCTTCTTCGCGGCCAGGAACCGGCGCACCGCCTCGTCACGCTCCAGCCCGATCGCCCGTTCATAGGCTTGCCGCGCTTCATCGGTTCGGCCAAGCTCGGCAAGCAGTCCGGCCCGCGCAGCCCAGTAGGGCTGGTAGTCATCGATGCGCCGGTCGTCGGCGACTGTATCGAGTTCGGTCAGCCCGGCTGCTGGTCCATCCGTCTCGCCGATGGCCACCGCGCGATTGATTGTCACGACCGGCGATCCGGCGACCAGGACAAGCGCATCGTAAAACTGCCTTATCGCCGTCCAGTCGGTCCTGCCGGTCAGGCGGCGAGCTACGTGGACCGACTGGATCGCCGCTTCGATCTGGTAGCGGCCGAGATGGACCGATCTGCCTGCGCGGGACAGCAGCGTGTCCGCTTCTTCGATCAGCCTGGCGTCCCACAGAGCCATGTCCTGATCACTCAGCGGAACGAAATCACCTCGTGCACAGCGGCGTGCTTCGCGCCGGGCCTCGGCGTAGAGCATCAGGGCCAGCAGCGATAGCGCCTCCGGTTCTTCCGGCAGCAGTTCGGTCACCAGCCGGCACAGCCATATCGCCTCTGTCGCCAGGTTGCGGCGGCGCGTTTCGGTACCTGCGGGATCGGTCCAGCCCTCGGCAAAGGCAGCGTAGACCGCTTCGAGGACTGCCGACAGCCGTTCCGGCAATTCGGGCAGTTCAGGAATGCGGAAGGGGATGCCCGCTTCGCGGATACGCGCCTTGGCGCGCACAAGCCGCTGCCCCATCGTGGCAGGGGAAATGAGGAAGGCGGACGCGATGGTGGCAGCGTCGAAGCCAAGCACCGTTTGCAGGATCAGCGGAGCGCGCACGCCTGCATCGATCGCCGGATGAGCGCATGCGAAGATCAGGCCGAGGCGGTCGTCGGGCAGTTTCTCGCGCATTGCCTCTTCCTCCATTTCATCGCCGATGAGCTTGAGATGCGGCAGTGCCGCCTCGCGGGTCTGGCGCCGGCGATGCTGGTCGGTGGCTCTGCGGCGCGCCACGGCGAGAAGCCAGGCTTCCGGGTGTTGAGGAACACCCGTTTGCGGCCATCGCGCCAGCGCCATGGCGAAGGCGTCGGCGAGCGCATCCTCGGCACCGGCAACGTCACGCGAACGCGCGGCGAGGAAGGCGACGAGCTTGCCGTAGCTCTGGCGGGCGGCCGTTTCAGCCGCCGCCCGTGCCTGTTCCGAGGCCGAGGCCATCGTGGCTCAATGCGTCGGCCAGATCGGGCGCACTTCGACGACGCCATGGCTGGCGGCGGGGCAACGTGCCGCCCAGGAAAGGGCGGCGTCGAGATCCGACGCCTCGATGAGATAGAAGCCGCCAAGCTGCTCCTTGGTCGTGGCGAAGGGACCATCCAGCACCTCTGTCTTGCCCTCGCGGACTTTGACCGTGGTCGAGACGTTGGATGGCTGCAGCCTTTGGCCCACGACCATCGCACCGGCTTTCTCAAGTGCGGCATTGTAGGCCATGTAGGGTTCCGACATCACACCCTGCATCTCGGGTGTCATCCTGGCGAAGGCCGTTTCGTCGACATGGATCAGAAGTATGTACTGCACGATGGTCTCCAGTGGTTTCGAAGGCCGCGTCCTTGCTGGCCGCACGAATGTCGCGCGAGCTTGCCCGATTTCGACAGGCGCTGTGCAAAAAATTTTGACCCGAAAACAAAAACCGCCGGCGAGAGCGCCGGCGGTTCGAAGATCGGGAAGTCATTGGTCCGGTGGAGACCTTAAGGGCGTGCAGGGATCCCCGGGCGCAGCGGCCGGTATGTGGTCGTGCGATGTTCGCCGGCGGGGCGGGCGACGCGGCTGTCGTGACGGCTTTCCAGTGTCATCAATGGGCACTCACGCCGAGCGCATGGGTGCGGCGAGCGCAGGCCGGGCCAGGACCGCGCATGTAATGGCGCTCGGGCCGATAGGTCGGCGCGATGAATTCGCGGATGGCGGCGGCGTAGCCCTTGAACTGGCTCCAGATGGTCATTCGTCTATTCCCTGTCCCGATTTTCGGATGCCCACTCCGATTGCGTGCATCCTAGCGAGAAGGCGTGAATAGTCGGTGAACGGGATGTTAATCTTCGGGCAAAACCTTTACGAATCGTGGCTGCAAAGTGGCGGATTCGCGGTGTTTTGGCGCCATTTGACGCCTTTGTGAGCGCTGTGGCTTTCGCGCCACAGAGGCTTTCGTTTGGGACTCGAAAACGCGCGGTCCTGTTTCGGTCCTTCCCTGCGGAATACGCCATGTTCGAGTCGCCTTGGCAGTTGCGGAAAGGCCTTCGTCTTCACCAGAGCGTTTCCGTTTTTCACGGAAACGCGGAAACGCTCTAACTATTTGTTTTCATGCAATTCCGGACGGAAAACCGTTAGACACTTTTCCTGGAATTGCACTACGCTACGCGCATCGATCGCGATCTGTGGGGACGTGAGAATGGAACTCTGGCGCTTTATCGACGCCATCAACCAGGCAGGAGAGCGCCCGGCTGCG
The DNA here is from genome assembly GCA_035944705.1 of Mesorhizobium sp. Taxonomy (GTDB): domain Bacteria; phylum Pseudomonadota; class Alphaproteobacteria; order Rhizobiales; family Rhizobiaceae; genus Mesorhizobium. The sequence goes on from DASZAX010000009.1 coordinate 95,504, forward strand.
CCAGCCGATCTGCAACGGTTCGAGGAAACGACCGGGATCTTTCTCCCTGACGATTACTGCGCATTCCTCATGACCTGTGCCGGCGGCAGATGCGTGCAAAAAGTTTCGTTCGATTTCCCGAATGGCGTGTGGGCCGGATATGTGGAGGACGTCGGCGGTCTGCATAAGGATTCGCGTTACTCGCTGGAGCACAACCGCAAATCTCCGCCCTGGCCCCTTCACAAAGATCTGGTTTGGATCATGAATGACCATGGCGGCAATCCGATCTGCCTGCGGTTCGACGATGGCAATGAGGGAAAGCTCTGCCTGATCGATCACGAACTCGCCCCGGAGGATGACGATTGGACCCTGGAGGAAGCCAGTTCCAGGGATTGGGGCTACGTGCTGCCGCTGGCATCGTCATTCACGGAGTTCGTCAGGAATCTCCGGCGTAAATAATCAGGTCATCCTTCGAAGAATGCCTTTTCGAAAGCCTGACGCCCCTTGGGTGAGAAGGTGACGACGCGGCTGTCCTTTTCACGGCGCGCCCATTTCTCGGCGAGGATCTTGTCGAGGATCGCGGCGCCCAACTGGCCGGCCAGGTGTGAGCGGCGCACGCTCCAGTCGAGGCAGTCGCGGCACACCGGTCTGCGCGAAGGCCCGAGCTTCTCCACGTCTATGCCGACGGCGGCGAAATGTGAACGGCCGTTCGGGCCGATCCGGATTTCCTGGCTGTCACGCACCAGGATGTCGCGAGCGAGGAAAGTGTCCATCATCTTCACGGCCTGTTCGCCGGCGAGGTGGTCGTAGCAGACACGGGCCTCGCGCATCGCTGGTTCACGTGGGCCGGGTCGTGCGCGCTTTGGCCCGAAGCCTGCCGCCACGCCCATGATGGCCTCCAGCATGGAGGCCACCTGCGGTCCGGCCAGGCCGTAGTAGCGGTGGCGGCCCTGGGATGCGACGGTAAGCAAGCCGCCTTCTATCAGCTTGGCCAGGTGCGACGACGCCGTCGGCAGGCTTACGCCACCCTCAAGCGCCAACTCACTCGCTGTCAGTGCAGAGCCTGTCATCAGTGCCGTCAGCATATTGGCGCGGGCAGGATCACCAACGAGGCTGGCGATACGGGCGATGTCGGGGCCGTCCTTCATAGTTCGATATCCATCAAAGCATCACCGCAAGAAAAGCACTAATCTGATATCAGTTCAAGGAGGCGACGATGACCAGCCTGTTCCACCCTGCTTACGCCGACACCGGCTATGCCCGGTTCCGTTTTCGTCGGGTCCTGCGCGCGCTGTGGTCGCTGCTGATGCATCATTATGATCGGTATCTGCAGCGACTCGATCTCGCGGCGCTCGACGCATGGCAACTCACCGATCTTGGCCTGACGCCCGAAGACGTCAGGCGCGAATGCGCAAAGTCGCTCTGGCGGTTGTGGCCACACCGCCAGTGTAATCCCATTTCCCAACCGATGTTTCGACGCTGATCGAAGTGTCGATGTCCAGCCGAGGAGACGATCATGACCATCACCTGCTTCATCCGCTACGAGATCGACCCGTTCAAGAAGGCGGCGTTCGAGGAGTATGCCCGTAACTGGGGGCAAGCCATTCCACGCTGTGGCGCGGACCTGATCGGTTATTTCGCGCCGCATGAAGGCTCGGCCACCACAGCTTATGCGCTCTACAGCATCGACAGCCTGGCGGCTTACGAAGCCTATCGGGCGCGCCTTGCCGCCGATCCCGCCGGCAAGGCCAATTTCGCGTTCGCCCAACGCGAAAACTTTATCCGCAGGGAGGATCGGATTTTTCTGAAGCTGGCATCCGCGCCGCATGCTACATTGGTGAAGCCGTGACATCGGATGAGGTCACGGTGCTCGACGGGCGCCCCGGCGAGCCTCGATTGCTGGTCAGACGCGCTGCTTCGTCCGGACTAAGCGTCATCTACGTCCATGGCGCGACGTTTCCATCGGCGCTGTCGGTCGCCTACCGGTTTCACGGCCATTCCTGGATGGACGATCTGCATCGGCGCGGTTTTGACGTATGGGCGTTCGATTTTGCCGGATACGGCGGGTCCGACCGTCCGGCCTGTTTTTCACGCTCGCCTGTTGGCAGGCAGCCGGAAGGCCGTGCGACGCGGGCCAGCCGGCAGTTGGCCCGCGTCGTTGCGCATGTTCTGCTGACCACCGGCAGGTCGCGGGTTTCGTTGCTTGCCCATTCCTGGGGTACTCTTGTCGCGGGGTTCTATGCTTCGGCGCATCAGGAGAAGCTGGATCGCCTTGTCCTGTTCGGGCCCATCGCCCGTCGGGAGGCTTCAGGCCAGGCGAGAGCCGCTGTCCCGGGCTGGCGGCTGGTGTCCGTGGCCGATCAACTGTCGCGTTTCGTCGAAGACGTGCCCCCAGGGCATTCGCCAGTTCTGATCGAGCCGGCACTCGCATCATGGGGGTCGGCCTATCTCGCCACCGATCCGGCCAGTGCCGTGCGCACGCCGCCAGCCGTCCAGGTTCCCGGTGGACCCGTGGCTGACATCGCCGCTGCCTGGTCCGGTCGGATGGCCTATGATCCTGAGCAGATCAAGACGCCGACGCTGATCGTGCGCGGTGCCTGGGATGCCGTTTCGAACGATGCGGATGCCGCCTGGCTGATGGAGCGATTGGGAAGCCGGATCAAGTTCGATCGCAGGCTCCCCAACGGTACCCATTTGATGCACCTCGAAACCGGTCGTGCGGCATTGTTTGAAACCGCTGGCCGGTTCCTGGCAGGAGAAACGAACCCATGATTGCTGTCATTTTCGAAGTCACGCCGGCGCAAGGCAAGCGTGACGCTTATCTCGGCATCGCCGCCGACCTGCGCCCGTTGCTCGACGGCATCGACGGTTTTATTTCCATCGAGCGCTTCCAGAGTTTGACCGATCCGGCGCGTGTCCTGTCGCTCTCGTTCTGGCGCGACGAGGAGGCGGTGAGACAATGGCGAAACAGCGAGGATCACCGTCAGGCCCAAAAAGCCGGCCGCGCTGGCGTCTTCTCGGATTACCGCCTGCGCATTGCCCATGTGGTCCGTGACTATGGCATGTTCGACCGGGCCGAAGTGCCGGCCGACAGCCAGAAGGCGCATGGCTGATCCGGCCATCTGTCCCCTGCTGTGCGAAAGAAAAGCCGTCAGGCGTTGCCGATCAGCACGCCGGCCGCGAACACCAACGCGCCGCCAAGCACGACCTGGAAGGCGGCGCGCAGGAACGGTGTTTCCATGTAGCGGTTCTGGATGAACGCGATTGCCCACAGTTCGAAGAACACGACCACCGCTGCAACGGAGGTCGCGGTCCAGAAATTCGTGATGAGATAAGGCAAGGCGTGGCCAAGGCCGCCGAGCGAAGTCATGATGCCATTGGCAAGGCCACGTTTCAGCGGCGAACCGCGCCCGGAGAGCTTGCCATCGTCATGTGCAGCCTCGGTGAAACCCATCGAGATGCCGGCACCGATCGAAGCAGAAAGACCGACAAGGAAGGTCTGCCAGGTGTCGTGCGTGGCAAAGGCCGCGGCGAAGATCGGCGCCAGCGTCGACACTGAACCGTCCATCAACCCCGCCAGACCGGGCTGCACATAGGTGAGGATGAATTGCCGCCGCTCCGTCGCGGCTTCCTCGTCGCGCACGTCGCCAGGGACATATTTCTGTTCGAGCTTGTGAGCGAGGTCTTCGTGATTCTGCTCTGCGGCGGCGAGATCGCCGAGCAGTTTGCGGGTGGAAGCGTCCGACGTGCGTTTGGCAGCCTCGATGTAGAAAAGTTGCGCCTGCCGCTCCATCTCCTCGGCCTGGTGCCGGACTTTTTCGATGCCGAGCGGTCTTACCAGCCAATCGGGCTTGCGTTCGTAATAACCCTTCACATGTTCTCGGCGGATGAGCGGGATGTGTTCGCCGAAACGCTTGCGATGCAGCTCGATCAGCATGCCGCGGTGCTTGTCCTCTTCCGCGGCCATCTCCTCGAACATCCTGGCTGAATGCGGATAGCTCTCCTGCAGCCCTTCGGCGTAAGAGCGGTAGATGCGGGCGTCGTCCTCTTCGGAGGAGATGGCCAGTGCCAGGATTTCCTGTTCTGAGAGCGAAGAAAAGGGACGGCGGCCGAAGCCGAAAACGCGCGAAAGCATGATCGATGGTCTCTAGTTTAGAATTATTCTAAACTATGTCGCGACCTGTCGCCGGTCAAGCGTGACTGTTTGCAGTCGCGGCCGCAGCAGGCGCATCGTACGCGTCTTTTTATCGGCAAATGTTTACCTATATATCGAGGAAGCAAAATCGGAGACCTTCTGCATGACGGCAGCCAAGCGCGCGAAACACGTCGATCCCAAACCCGTGCTCGACCTCATCGCTTCGATCGAGGCGGACCTCATGCGCCTGAAAGACATGGTGTCGGCCCAGATCGAGCCGTTCGATCCGGCAAATCCACACAACAAGACGTCGGATGGAAAGCTGACCGGGGAGGGTGTCGAATGTTGTTACCGGCTCTTCGACAAGGGTGAATCACGCTATTCCGTCTCGCAGAAGATGAAGATCTCCTTCGCCGCAGCCACGCATCGCTTCAATTCCTGGCGCAAGGTTGGCGGAAACAAACGCAAGCCGACGCTTTTGGGCTGAGAGCACGGTTCGCCATAGGCGAATTGAATCTTCGCGATTCAAACAAAACGGGCGCCAATGGCGCCCGTTTGCATTTGCGGTGGCAGGAACTGCTCAGCTCATCAGCGGGCAACGCGGGTCGCGGCGACCGAAGATCAGGCGCACGCGTTCGCCGCTGCGGGCAATGCCGCGGACCTCGATGGTGCGGCGGCCGACGCCGACGACACGGGCACGGCGCACGCCCATGCGTTCGGCCTTGTCGAGGGCGCGGTCCGGGCTGCATTCACGGCGGCGGTCCGAGAATTCATCCGGATCGTTGCGGTCGCTGCGCCATTCGTCCGGGCGACGGCGGCCATAGCCATCGTCCTCGCTGCGCCATTCATCGGAACGGCGGCGATCACCGCAATTTTCGCGGTCGGGATCGCAGCGCCTGTCGCGCATCATGACCTTGGGGCCATCCGGGCCGATCTGGATGTTGAGGTCTTCGGCTGAGGCAGTGGTCAGCGGCAGGCTGGTAAGGGCCAGTGCTACTGCGAGGGTGGAAAGGGTAAGGATCTTGCGCATTTGGAGGCCTCCTCTCATCGCCGCACAAAGTCAGGCGGCGCCTTCCTGTTCAAGTCAGATTTCGCTTGGTTCAGAAACAATCGGTGAGCACCGCCGACGTCCCTGACGAACCGATGACACCAGAGCGTTTCCGTTATTACGGAAACGCGGAAACGCTCTAACTCTTTGTTTTGCACAATTCCGGACGGAAAACCGCTACGCACTTTTCCTGGAATTGCTCGAAGCGAATGAACATTGTCACGGTTACATCTTTTCGTTGGCGCTCGCCCATGCTTCGCGCACATGATGACGGCGAATGTGTGATTGAGCAGGTTCCCATGACAGCTTTGCTTCCCGCGATCGCAGATGTCCGTAGCGCCGCCGAACGCCTGGCGGGTTTGATCGTGACGACACCGTTGATCGAATCTCCCATGCTCAACGAGCGTTTCGGTGGCCGTATCTTGTTCAAGCCAGAAACGCTGCAGCGTACCGGTTCGTTCAAATTTCGTGGTGCCTACAACAAGATTTCTTCGCTGTCGGAGGATGAACGTCGCGGCGGGGTGGTTGCCTTCTCGTCCGGCAACCATGCTCAGGGGGTTGCGGCGGCGGCCGCCATGTTCGGCCTGAAAAGCGTGATCGCCATGCCTTCGGACGCGCCGGAAACCAAGGTTGCCAATGTGCGGCGCATGGGGGCCGAAGTGGTGCGCTTCGACCGCTTCGGCGACGATCGCATGGCGGTGGTGCGGCCATGGGTGGATCGGGGCATGGCGCTGGTGCCGCCCTTCGACGATCCTGCCATCATCGCGGGCCAGGGCACGATCGGCCTGGAACTCGTGGCGCAGGCGACCGCACTTGGTGTGACGCTCGAGGCCGTCGTGATGCCTTGCGGCGGCGGCGGCCTGTCGAGCGGCATTTCGATCGCGGTCAAGGACGCCTCGCCGCAGACCGCGGTCTGGGTGGCGGAGCCCGAATATTTCGACGATACCCGCCGTTCGCTGGAAGCAGGCGCGCGCGTCGGCAACGACCCCGGTCATGACTCGATCTGCGACGCCATTCTTACCCATGAACCCGGTGCCATCACCTTCGAGATCAATCGCAAGAACCTTGCCGGTTCCATCGCGGTGTCGGACAAGGCGACGGCCGCGGCCATGCGCGATGCCATGGCCTATCTCAAGCTGGTGGTGGAACCCGGCGGCTGCGTCGGATTGGCCGCGCTGTCCTCCGGCGAGATCGATCTCGCCGGCAAATGCGTGGCGGTGGTGCTTTCCGGCGGCAATGTCGATTTCGATACCTACGCCAAGATCATGGCCGCGGCCTAATCAAGCGTTCGGCGGAAACGCATCAGCGCCAGCCCCGCAAAGAGCGCAACGAAGAAGATCAGCCAGGCGATTTCGCTGGCGATGGCAGGAAATTGCGCGCCCTTCAGCATGACGGCACGCACGATGCGCAGGAAATGCGTGAGCGGGAAGATTTCGCCGAGCGTCTGCGCCCACCCAGGCATACCGCGATAGGGGAACATGAAACCGGACAACAGGATCGACGGCAGGAAGAAGAAGAAGGTCAGCTGCATGGCCTGCATCTGCGTGCGCGACACGGTCGAGATCGTGTAGCCGAGCAGCACCAGCCCGAGCACGAAGACGAGGATCGACGACAGGAGCAGTCCGAGGCCGCCCACGAAGGGGACGTGGAACAGCAGTTTGGCCGCAAACAGCACCACCACCACCTGCACCGCGCCGACACAGGCATAGGGCAGGACCTTGCCCAGCATGATCTCGACCGGGCTCGCCGGCATGGCGAGCAGGTTCTCCATCGTGCCGCGCTCGCTCTCGCGGGTCAGTGCCATCGCCGTCATCATCACCATGGTCATCTGCAGGATGACGCCGAGCAGACCGGGGACGATGTTGTATTGCGAGACGCCTTCCGGGTTGTAGAGACGGTGGGTGATGACTTCGAGCTGGCTTGCCGCATCCTCTGCAGCGGCTGCCTCCATGCCACGGGCACGCAACAGGGCCTGCGACGCAACGGTGCCGAGGGTGGAGATGGCGCCGCTTGCCGATGCCGGGTCAGTCGCGTCGGCCTCGACCAGGATCTGCGGCCGGTCGCCGCGTTCGACGCGCTTGCCGAAATCGGCCGGGATGGTGACCACGAACGACACGTCGCCGCGTGCCAGCAGGAAGTCCGCCTCGGCCTCCGTGCGGGCGATGTAGTCGAAGCGGTAGTAGTTGGTGTTTTCCAGCGCCGAGACCATGGCGCGCGTATATGGATCGTTGCTCATCGCCAGCAGCGCCGCCGGCAGCCGCTTGGGATCGTTGTTGATGGCGAAGCCGAACAGGATGAGCAGCATCAGCGGCACGCCCAGCATCATCGCGAACGTGACGCGGTCGCGCCGCATCTGGATGAATTCCTTGGTCAGCAGTGCGCCGAGCCTGGCGAAGGAGAACAGGTTGCTCACGCCATGTTGTCCTTCGAGCCGGCCATGAACTGGATGAAGACATCTTCCAGGCTGGTTTCGCCGGGGCTCACCGTGACGCCGGGATGCGCTTTTTCGACATCGGCCAGGGCATGTTTCAGCGCGGAGGCATTCGAACCGACGACGTGCAGCGTCGCGCCGAACGGTGCCACCTGGTCGACGCCCGGTCTGCCTTCGAGAGCCGCCGTTACGGTATCGAGACGTGGACCTTCGACGATGAAGGTGGTGAGGCCCGCATTCTCCACCACTTCCGCCACCGTGCCGGTGGCCAGCAGCTTGCCGTAGGAGATGTAGGAGATGCGGTGGCAGCGCTCGGCCTCGTCCATGTAGTGGGTAGAGACCAGCACGGTGAGCCCGCCGCGCGCGAGGTGATGGATCTCGTCCCAGAATTCACGCCGGGCCTTTGGATCGACGCCGGCGGTAGGCTCATCGAGCAGCAGCAGCCGCGGCTTGTGCATGATACAGGCGGCCAGCGCCAGCCGCTGTTTCCAGCCGCCGGACAACGTGCCGGCGAGCTGGTTGCGCCGGCTGGTCAAGCCAAGCTCTTCCAGCGTCCTTGCGACATGATCCTCGATCGGCTTCAGGCGGTAGAGGCGGGCAACGAATTCGAGGTTTTCACCGATTGTCAGGTCCTCGTAGAACGAGAACTTCTGCGTCATGTAGCCAACCTCGTTCTTGATCTTCAGGCTCTCGGTCCTGAGGTCATAGCCGAGCACGGTGCCTTCGCCTTCGTCAGGCGTCAGAAGCCCGCACATCATGCGGATCGTTGTCGTCTTGCCCGAGCCGTTGGGCCCGAGGAAGCCGACGATCTCACCTTCGGCGACAGCCATCGAGACGTGGTCGACGACGGTATGATCGCCGAAGCGTTTGACGAGGTTCCTGACGTCGATGGCGTTCATGAGCTGCTGCCTCCGGCGGGGAGGAGATAGAGACTGGTGAATAGTGAGTAGCCAATAGAGGTGAGGCGCAAGCCGGAAGGCTGACGTCGCGTCGGCGGGGTGAGATCTGTCGTCTCCCTGCTCACCATTCCCTACTCACCACTCACGAGATCCACATCCACGATCTGCCCCGGTTGCAGCGGCCCGGTGGCGCCCATCGGTCGGGCCTCGACGAGGTAGACCAGCTTCTGGCGGTTTTCGAGCGAGTAGATGACCGGCGGCGTGAACTCGGGGTCGGGGGAAACGTAGCTGATGCGGGCCTTGAGGTCCTGCGGGCAGCCATCGCAGCGCACCGCAAGCTCACCGCCGACCTTTATTGCGGAGAGGCTGGCTTCAGGCACGTAGACGGTAAGCTTCACGGCGCCATCCGGCAGCACCGACAGCACCGGCGCGCTGGGGCCGGCGGTATCGCCGGCATGACGGATGATGTCATCGACGCGGCCTGCCGCAGGCGCGACGAGCGTGCGCTTGGAAAGCCGCCATTCGGCCTGGTCGAGCGCGGTTCTTGCCTGCTTCACCTGATTTTCGGCTGCCTTGATCGTCTCGGGCCGCGCCGGCAGGTTGCCGACGGCGAGATTGGCGGTGGCCTGGCCGATGGCGGCATCCGCAACTTCGGCCTGGGTGGCGGCGTCATCATACTGCGCCTGGGTAGCGACCCCGCGCTTCAACAGGTCTTGCGTGCGGGCAAGCGTGCGTGCGGCATCTGCGGCCTGTGCTTTGGCGGAGCGCAAGGTTGCCTCCAGCACGGCGATCTCTTCCGGGCGTTTGCCGACCTGGAGGTCTGCCAGTTGCGCTTGTGCCTGGGCCAGCGCCGCCTTGGCCTGTGTCACGGCGATCTCGGCGTCGGCTTTCTCCAGCGTGACCACCGGCTGGCCAGGACTGACGCGGTCGCCACGCCGTGCGGAAACCGTCGTCACCTCCGCCACTTCGATGGGGGCGAGCAGCACGAAATCGCCCTCGACATAACCGACGGCGAGCGGTGCGCTGGCACTGCAGGCGGAAAACAGCTGTGCGGCCAGCGGCAATGAACACAGGAAGCTCATGATTTCACCCCCCAACGATCGGCCTCGCCGCTCATGTTTGTTTCTGACGCGCGCTGAGCATCGCATCGAGGTTGCTGTGCAGCGTGGCGATGATCTTGTCGGCTTCGGTCTGGCCGATCTGCGTCCAACCCATGCGGCGCAGCACGGGTTCGCGTCCGATGCGGAAGTAGACCGCCTGTCCGATCAGCGAAAAGATCGCGAGCCGCGTGCCCTCACTCTCGGCAGGCTCGCCCGTGGCGCGCTCCCAGATGATGCAAAGTCTTTTGTGCGTCGGTTCGAACAGGCCGCCATAGATGCGGTCGAGCGTGGGCGTGGGGTCGGCAAGCTCCCTCAGCATGAACTGCACGATCTCGCCGGCTTCAGGCTTCGCCACGATGAAAGCGACCATCCCCTGCAGCGTGGCTTTCAATTGCGCACACGCTGTTTCAGCTGTCAGGGTTGCGGGGTCCGGTCCGGCCATACCCCCCAACGCCTGGTTGGCGATTGACTGGATCGTCTCGACGATGTGGTCGGCGACAGCGGCGCGCAGACCCTCCTTGCCACCGAAATGATAGGCGATCGAGCCGATGTTGGCCTTCGCGGCGGCAGCGATCTCGCGCGTGGAGGTGCCGTCATATCCTTGCCGGCCAAACAGCTTGAGCGCGGCGCGCACCAGCGCTGCCTTCGTCATGTCGGCGGGCGAGGGAAGTGATTTGGATGGTTCAGTCGACATCCATGCAATTTAATCAATCGAATGATTAAAGTAAAGTGGTGTCATTTGCCTATGAGGCGAATGGAGAAGGGGTTTGCAGCCCCTCGAGCAGGGCGTCGCGAAAGACTGCGATGGGGCGGGCGAGACGGCCGGCAGGCGGGCGATGCAGCATCCATGCCCGCACCTGCGGGCGAAAATCCTGGACTTCGATGATTTCAACCCGGTCCTGCCAGGGACTTCCTGTCAGCGCGGCCGGCGTTACTATGCCGATGCCATGGCCGCGCGCCACCAGCGACAGACGCAGATCGGCGCTCAAGGCCTCCACGCCGACATTAAATGGCAGGCGCGCGGCTTCGAACTGGCGGCGGATGAAGGTGCGAAAACCGCATCCGGTTTCGTTCATCACCCAGGGGAATTTCGACAGGTCTTCCAGGCTTGTCGGCTTCGGCAGCCGAAGATCTTTCGTAACGACCAGCACCACTGATTGTATGCCGAGATCCTCGCTTACGAGTTCGTCGGGCGGTTGCAATCCCTCGGCAAGGCAGAGTGCCGCCGCGTCCAGCTCACTGCGCAGGACCTGATCCACCAGCCGCGGCGACCAGCCGGAAGTGATGCGCAGCGTCAGTTTCGGGAAATCGGTTCGCAACCGCTCCACCGGAAAAGCGAGCGCGGCATCGGAGAGATAAGGCATGATGCCGAGCCTGAATTCCCCCTCGATATCGCCAACCGGTGAAACGCCGGCCTTCAGATCGTCCAGCGAACGCAGCACGCGGCGGCCATGTTCATAAGCCTCCCGCCCTGCCGCGGTCGGCTTGAACGGCTTTGACTGGCGATCGAGCAGCGTGGTGTTCAGCCTTTCTTCCAGGTTCTGGATACGCCGCGTCACCCCGGGTTGCGTCAGGTTCAGCCGCGCCGACGCGCCGACGATGGAGCCAGTCTCTACGACAGCGACAAAAGCTTCGAGGTCATGAATATTCATGCGAGTTTCGCATAATCATTATTGATCATTTTAATTTGTATCATGATGATGACTGCGAATAAAGCTCCTCATCGATGTGCGAGTTCATGCCGAGGAGCAGTTCCATGTCCAGCAACGTCAGCAGCGCGGCCGGTACCGTGTCACACCGCGCTTCTATCACCGGCTCGCAGGTAATCCTGTTCGCGATCGCTGTCGGCGTGATCGTGACGAACCTGTTCGCTCCACAGACACTTGTCGGCCTGATCGGGCCCGCCTTCGGTTTTGGCAGCGGGATGGGCGGACTAGTGGCGATGGCGACCTTGCTGGGCTATGCGGCGGGGCTGTTCTTCCTGGTTCCCCTGGCTGACCTCTTGGAGAACAGCACCCTTGTGCTGCGGATGCTGGGCTGTGCCGTGCTGGCCGCAATCGCGGCCATGCTCGCGCCCAGCGCGGGTCTGCTGATGGTCATTCTTTTTGTTCTCGGCGCGGCCTGCTCGGCAATCCAGATCCTGGTTCCCATCGCCGCATCCATGGTCGAACCCGAGCGGCGCGGTCGCGTCATCGGCGATGTGATGAGCGGGCTGATGATCGGTATCCTCCTGGCGCGTCCCGCTGCCAGCTTGATTGCCGATACCTTCGGCTGGCGAGCCTTCTACGGCACGAGTGCCACAGCAATGCTGCTGCTCGGCGCCGTCCTGGCTGTGCGACTGCCGCGACGGCGGCCGGCAGGCGACACCGGATATCCGGCTCTGGTTGGTTCGCTCTGGGGCCTGCTGCGTTCCGAACCCGAATTACGGCGCCATTCTCTGACGGCGAGTCTCTCCATGGCAGCGTTCAGCCTGTTCTGGACATCCGTGGCGCTGCGGCTTGCCGAGCCACCTTTCGATCTCGGCCAGCGCGGCATAGCCCTGTTTGCCCTTGCCGGCGCGGGTGGCGCGGTCGTGACTCCGCTGTTCGGGCGTGCCGGCGATCGTGGCTGGACACGGTCAGGAACGATCCTCTCGCACTGCCTCGTTATCGTCGCTTTCGCCCTTTCGGCCTGGGCTGGATTTGCGCGTTCCGGAGACTGGCTCCTGCCTCTCCTGTTGTTGGGCGGCAGCGCCGTGCTGCTCGACATCGGTGTCACCGGCGACCAGACGCTGGGCAGGCGCGTGATCAATCTTCTGCAACCGGAGGCGCGCGGTCGCCTCAACGGCCTGTTTGTCGGGCTGTTCTTCCTCGGCGGCGCTGCCGGTTCGGCAATGGCGGGTGTTGCGTGGGCATGGGGTGGCTGGCCGACGGTCTGCGTCATCGGGGTCGTCATCGCCATGGCGGCGCTTCTGGTTGACTGCCTGTTCAGGGCATCGTGACGGTCGTGTGATATGCCAGGCCGCAATTGCGGTTGATTTGCCGCCGCCGCCGCGCTTTATTCCCTGCCGATGGCCAAGGAAGTCGAACGCAAGTTTCTGATAAGGGACGAGGGTTGGCGCAAGGCGGTGGAACGCAGCGTCGCGATCACCCAGTTTTATCTGGCCATTTCCTCGGAGCGGTCGATCCGCATGCGCATCAGCGACGGCAAGGCCGCGAAGCTGACGCTGAAATTCGGATCCGACCTGAGGGTCCGCGACGAGTTCGAATATCCCGTGCCGCTCGCCGAGGCGCGTGAGATGATGGCCTTCGCCATCGGTAACATCATCCGCAAGACCCGCCATCATGTCAGCCATTGCGGCTATGTCTACGAAGTCGATGTCTTCAACGACGTGCTCGACGGACTGGTGGTGGCAGAACTCGAAACCAGGGACAGCGTCCCGGACGCCATGCTGCCCGGCTGGCTCGGGCGGGAGGTGACAGGGGAATTGCGCTTCTCCAACGCGTCGCTGGCGCTGAACGGTTTTCCGGAACTGGTGCCATGAACGCGCGGCTTGACGCAAATCTTCCCCTGGCGAACGACGCCATGCGTCTGCTGCGGCAGGATGTGCATCTGGCGCTGGACCATCTGGCCCGGGCGCATGCAGAACCGGAAGAACACCTGCACAGATGCCGCCGCCGGCTGAAAGCGGTGCGCGCACTGTTGCGCCTCGTGCGACCGGGCGACGAGGCATTCTTCGAGGCGGAGAATGCGCGCTACCGCGATGTGGCAGCGAGCCTTGCCGGACCACGCGAGGCGACCGCTCTGATCGAAACCATCGACCGGCTCGCAGAGGCGCATCCAAGCCATGCCGATCTTTATGCGAGTTTTCGTGCCGCGCTGGTCGAACGCCGCGCAACCGCTATGAGCGACATCTCCGCCTTCGCTTCGGTCATCGATGCGGCCACCGCGACCTGCCGTCAGGGGTTGCTGCGGGTCGGTGCGCTGTCCTTGCCGGCCGACCCGAACGCCTCGGCCGCGATTGTCGCCGAAGGGGTAAGGATCGGGCTTGAACGCACGAAGAAAGCGCTCGCCAGGGCCCGTGCGCACGGCGAGGAAGAGGATTTCCACGACCTGCGCAAGTCCGTAAAGGTTCATGCAGCCCAGTTCGACCTGCTGGGCAAGCTCTGGCCAGACAAGACACGCCGCAAGGCGCTGGACAAGCTCGGCGGCAAGCTCGGGGAGTTGAATGACCTCGCCGTCCTCGAAGCGCTGCTGGCACAGGATGCGGACGCCCTGGCGGTTATCGCGGAGACACGGGCAGCCGTCGAAAAAGACCTGAAACGGGAAAGCAGGCGACTGCGCAAGGAATGCCTGTCGGCGGCGACAAAGCTGTTCGACAAGGACTGGAAGCGCAGAATCGCGAAACTTACCGACAGGTTGCGGCTGCAGTTCGCCGCGGTTCCGACCACGACACTGTGGGCGGCCTGAGACCTAAACTCCCACATCCGCCAGCTTGTCCGGGTTGCGCACCACGTAGATGCCCGAGATCGCGCCACCGGCATCGAGTTCGAAGCTCATCGTCTGCTCGACCTTGCCGGCAATCGTGACGAGCAGCCCTGGCGTACCGTTGATGATGGCGGCCGCCACGATGGTGTGCATCGGGTCCGGGTTCTTGCGCGCCACGCCGAGCATGAACTTTGCGACGGCGTCGCAGCCGGTCAGCACGTTGGTTGCCGCGAGGACCTTGCCGCCGCCATCGGCGACATATTCGACATCGGCGGCCAGCAACGCTTTCAGCGGTTCGATGTTGCCGGCGCGCATCGCCGTGTCGAACGCGGCGACAAAACGCCCCACATCCTCGTCCGAGGCCGGGAAACGGCTTTGATCCTGCCGGATCATCCTGCGGGCGCGGGACGCCATCTGCCGGCAGGCTGCCGGCGTGCGCTTCAGCGTCTCGGCGATCTCCTCGAACGGCACGTCGTAGAGATCATGCAGGAAGAGCGCCGCCCGCTCCAGCGGTGACAGACGCTCCAGCGCCCGCATCACCGAAAACGAGATATCGAGCGCCGCGTCATTGCTGTCTGCTTCGACCGAGCCTGCACGCTCCACGATCGGCTCCGGCAACCAGGGACCGACATAGGTTTCGCGCCGGGCCTGCGCCGAACGCAGCCGGTCCAGGCAGAGGTTCGTGACGATGCGGGAAAGCAATTTCGCAGCATCCTCTGGCTCGTCCACCCGGGCGAAGCGCAGCCAGGCGTCCTGGATGATGTCCTCGGCCTCGCTGGTCGAGCCGAGGTAGCGATAGGCAAGCCTGGTCAATCGATGGCGTTCGCCGAGATAGGCGGTGAGCCGCGGGTTTTCAGCCATCGACCATCTCCCGCATCGTCTCCTCTGTCGCCTCACCGGCCAGCCAGGCCAGAACCGGCTCGCAGGCATTGCCGTGGCCGAGCCCACGTTTGAGCAGCGGATAGAAGGAACCCGAAACCGTGGCGGCTGCAAGCCCGGCCACGCCGCTCTTGCCCCACAGCGCCTCGCAGGCCGCGAGGATATTCGGCAGCGCCGGGTCGCTGGCCAGCACGGCTTCGGCATAGTGACGGGCAAGCGCCATGTCGCGCGGTGCGGTTTCGGCGCCATCCAGGAGCATGGCCCGGATGTTGCGCATCGACACGCCGGCCTCACGGGCCATGGCGATGGTGAGCCTCAGGCACGAGCCACAATCTGTCTGTCGTGCCGCGGTGATGCGCGCGGCGAAGTACGGCGCGGCCGCCAATCCGAAGCGGTGATCGGTGAAGGGCGAGACCAGTGCCAGCTTGAGTGCGCCGGCGGTGTCGGTATCGGCGAGTTCCGCGAGATAGCTGGTATCGTAGCCGTAGCGCCCGCCGAATTTGCGGAAGGCACGTTTGAGCAGCATCGCAAGCATCAGGCGGTCCTCCTTCCCAGGGTGGTCAGCAGGGCAAGAGGTAGCAGTCCCGGCAGCGCGATCAGCACGATGTCGCGCAACGCATCCATCGGTGTCGTGCCGTGCAGATGCAGCAGCGCATGGCCACCGAGGAAGATGGAGGCGATCAGGATCGCCCGTCGATCCTGCTTGAAGGCGCCGATGAGCAGTCCGGCGCCTGCAGCGATGAAGGCAAGTCCGATATCGCGGATGAAGTGCGGATTGGCGGGACCGGTTTCGGTGACGCCGGGGATGGCCGTATACCAGAGGACCGGGGTGGCCAGCATGAAGAAGCCGTTGGCGCTCTGGTAGAAGCCGATGAGGATGAGCAAGGTTCGCATGTCGTTTCTCCTCGGCCTTTGACGGGATAGGCCAGGGAGGTGTGACATCGGATGAGAGATTTTTCACAAGAGGCGCGATTTTTCGTGCCTGCCGCAAGAGAAGCTATCTGAAACCCGCGTCGCGCACCGTCCCCGCAAAACTGCGGCTGACCGGCAACTGCGTGCCGTTCTTCAGCTTGAGGAAAAGCTTGCCATCCTGGCGGGCAATCCCTGCCACGGCATCCAGCGCGACCCAGTGAGAACGGTGGATCTGCAATCCCGCTTCGCCTTCCGTCTCGCGCATCGCGTCCGCCATGCGCATCAGCACCAGTGCCGAGCCCTTGTCGGTATGAACCTCGACATAGTGATCCTGCATCGAGAGGCTTGTCAGCCTGCCGCGCAGTGGCGGTGGCAGGCGATCCAGCAGCGGCGGCCTTATGGGATGTTGGGCCGTCGCGATGTCGGAGCCGACACCGGGGATTGGTGGCGTCGACGACGCCTGAGGTTCGGTGTCGGCTCTTGTCTCGCCTTCGATCAGCACCGAGGCGAGCGACAATGCAGCCGCGATCAGTGCGCAATTGAGGAAGAGCGTGAGGGCGGACGATGTGTCCGGTATCGGGGCTGATAGTGCAGCCCAGTCAAATGCGGTCACCACGAGCGCGATCGGCACGCCCGCTGCCAGTCCGGTGATCAGCGCCCGCACCACCGAAGGCACGGCTTGTCCTTCGAACAAAGCCTCGCCGACCAGGCGAATGGCGGCATAACCTGCCGTGAAGGTGGCGAGCGCCAGCGCCAGCCAGTAGGCGAGGCGCGGCAGCAATGTCAGCCGTTCATAGGTGCCGAACGGCCCGGTCACCCCAAGCACGGCAGTGGCGAGCAGGATCAGCCCCCAGAAGCGCGGCGAAAACGCGATAGCCTGCATTTCGCGAAGCGTGGAATGCAAGAGGCCGTGCTTCACGTATCGGATCGTCCCTTCCCGAAACGACGTTTGCCGCGACGACGGTGCACCGCCATCGTGCTGGCCAGCCGAGACGGCGGACAGCGCCACACTGGTAGCGCGCCGCCCGAAAGCCTTCAACCGGCGATATCCTGAAACGGAGTTTCACCATGCCCGCCCAGACCCCCAGCCTTCTCGACATCGTCACCCACACGCCGCTGTGGGTGTGGCCGCTGATCCTCTACGCCCTTTATGCCGGGTGGGCCCGCACGCGCGACCGCATCGTCTCGCCGACACGCCTGTTCGCGCTGCCGGTGATCCTCGTCGCACTCGACGTTTTCGAGCTCGCACGCAATGGGCTTTCCTTGCAGGCGACTGCGGGGCTCGCCGGTGGCATCGTCGCCGGCGTGCTGGCCGGCCTTGCAGCAGCCCGCCACACGCCAGCCCGCGCTCTCGACGATGGTCGCCTGGCCGTGAAGGGGCACTGGCTGCCTTTTGCCATCGTGCTGGCCATCGTTATCGTCAGCTATGTGCGGGGTGTCGCCCTGGGCGTCGACCCGTCGCTGGCGACCAACGCACGCTTCCTGCTTGCCAACGCGATACTCGCCGGTTTACTGCCGGCTTTGATGCTGGCGCGGACCTTCGGCTCGCTGCCACGCGGATATGTATTCGGATGAGGCAGAAGTCAGGCGTCTGCTTTCAACTGTGCTTTTGCTTCCTTCACCGAGCCGGCAAACGTCACCAGTGGACGTTTGACGCCATGGGTGATCAGCATGCGCCGGGTCTGCGGCGAAGCGCCGGCGATGATGAAACGCACGCCGGCCTTCCTTGCCTTGTGTGCCGTGCTTTCGATGACATTGGCCGCGGTGGAATCGAACAGCGGCACCTGCGAGCAGTCGAGGATGAAATTCCTGCGCTGGTCGGCGATACGATCGAGCACGGCCGCCACCGTCGAAGCGGCGCCGAAGAAGAAAGCACCGGAAATACGATACACGACGGTGTCGGGGTCGCTGGCCTCGATGGCGTCATAGGCATCACGATCACCATTGGTTGTATCCGCGACATCGTCCGCAATCAGTGGCGGTTCGCTTTCAGTGATGGCCACGGCCTTGGCCATTCGATCGATGAACAGCACCGAACCCAATGCGAAGCCGACGACGATGCCTTCGGTGAGATCGCGGAAGACGACGATCAGGAACGTTGCCGCCAGCACCAGCGCATCTGCCCTGGAAGAACGCAGCAGGGCGACAATCGCCGGCTTCTCGACCATGTTCCAGCAAACGAGCGCAAGCACACCGGCAAGCGCAGCCAGCGGGATGAAGCTGGCGAGCGGAGCTGCCACCAGCATGAAGACAAGAAGGAAAGCCGAGTGCAGCATGCCGGAGACCGGTCCATGTGCACCGGCACGCACATTGGTGGCGGTGCGTGCGATGGTGCCGGTAACGCAGATGCCGCCGAACAGCACCGAGCCGATGTTGGCGAAACCTTGCGCCACCAGTTCGCAGTTCGAACGGTGACGGCGCCCGGTCATGCCGTCAGCCACAACTGCCGAAAGCAGGGACTCGATCGCACCCAGCAAGGCAAAGGCGATGGCATCCGGCAGTACTGCAATCGCCTTGTCCAGGCTCATTGGCGGCAATGCGGGCAAGGGCAGGCTGCGCGGAATGCCGCCAAAACGCGATCCGATCGTATCGGCAGGCAGCGCAAACAGCGCCACCACCAGGGATGCCAGCGCAACGGCCACCAGCATGCCGGGCCAGTGCGGCCGCCATTTCTTCAATGTAACCACGGTGATGATGGAAAGCAGGGCGACGCCCGCAGCGGCTGGGTTCAGCGTGCTGCCCGCCTGCCACAGCGCCATCAGCTTCGGTATAAAGGGACCCGGCTCCTTGCCTGGCAGCTTGAGCCCCAGCAATTCGACGATCTGGCCGGAAAAGATGATGACGGCGATGCCTGCGGTGAAACCAACGGTCACCGGGTAGGGGATGTATTTGATGTAGGTGCCGAGCCGCAGATAGCCGATGGCGAGCAGGAACAGGCCGGCCATCATCGTGGCGAGCAAAAGCCCGTCCAGGCCCTGGCGGTCAGCGGTGGAAGCCACCAGCACGATGAAGGCGCCGGCCGGCCCGCCGATCTGGAAACGGCTGCCGCCGAGCGCCGAAACGATGAAACCGCCGACGATCGCCGTGAACAGTCCACGCTCCGGTGTCACGCCGGAGGCAATCGCAATGGCCATGGAGAGCGGCAGTGCCACGATGGCAACGGTCAGGCCCGCCACGGCATCGGCACGCAGCTGCGGCAGGCGGTAGCCTTCGCGCATCACGGTTGCCAGCTTTGGTGTGAACAGTTCGGAAAATGTCGGCCCGGCCTTGCGAACCTGCTGGTGGCGGAACTGATCCATGACGTGCTTTCCGCAAAAGCGTCGGCATCGTCGGCATCGCAATGATCTTGCGGAAAGTCGGCGGTCGCCGTCGCGAGCCCTGGAGCGTTTCCGTTTTTCGCGGAAACGCTCTAACCCTTTGTTTTTACGCAATTCCGGACGGAAAACCGTTGCGCATTTCTCCTGGAATTGCTCACGCCGACCCGGATCGGGAAACCTATACGGAGTTCTTCAGCCGCACGCCCCTGCCGCCGCGATCGCTGGCCTGGTTGTCGCCGATCAGTTCCACCCCGGCCTCGTCAAGTGCCTGGATGACCTTCATCAACGTGTCGACCACGCCCCGTACCACGCCGTCGCTGGCCTCCATGCGCTGGATGGTCGGCAGCGAAACGCCGGCGCGTTCGGCAAGCGTCTTCTGGTCGATGCCAGCCAGCGCCCGCGCCGCACGCATCTGTGCAGCGGTAATCACCGGTCAGAACTCCCGTCTGAGTCCGCAGGATAAATGTATGATACTTTCATAGTGATGTGTCAAACATGAATTTGGATTGAAAATGCATTAACTCAACTCGCCTTCACCGTTCTTGCCGCGAGGCATGAAGCGCGCCGCCAGCCAGCACAGCATGGCCCAGGCAAAGCCCGCGCACCAGCCCGCCAGCACATCCGACGGCCAATGCACGCCGAGATAGAGGCGCGACACGCCGACCATCAACGTCAACAGCACCGCGAGCAGGAAGACATAGATCTTGGTGACATGCCCGGGCAGGAACCGTGCCGCCAGTGTGCCGAGGGTGAGATAGGTCACTGCCGATAGCATGGCATGCCCGGAGGGGAAGGAGAGGGAGGTTTCCACCGCAAGCTTCGACACCAGATCCGGGCGAGGCCGGTCGATGCCGAATTTCAGCAGGGCCGACAGGATCTGCCCGCCGCCGACCGCCACCAGTACGAACAGCGCCGTCGTCCAGCGCCGGATGAGCAGGAAGTAGATGATGGTCGCGGCGGTGATCAAGGTCAGCACGGCAGCGCTTCCGAGCGCGGTGATGTCGCGCACCGCTCCTTCGAAGCGCGGCGAGCCGATCGGGTTACCGGGATCACCGGCTTCCCGGAAGGCGAGCAGGATCTGTGTATCGAAGCTGTGAGGAGCCGCGTCGCGAGCAACCTCCATCAGTTCGACGAAGCCCCAGAGACCACCGGCGACGATGATGCCGGCCAGAAGCACCGGAAATTCGACCCGGTCATAGAATGTTGAAAGTGTCTTTCGCATCAATCCCGCCGCAAATGCCGTCTTTCCAGGAAGGCCGGCTCAAGCAGTTCCGGCACGGCTGTCATCGGCCCTGCAAATAAGGCCCCAGCGTGACGAGCGCCACGGCGACGATGGCCAATGCGACACCGACGCCCTGGATCGCCGTCAGCCGCTCGCCAAAGAATGCCAGAGCCACCGCATTCACCGCCACCAGCTGGATGACTGCCGAGAGGCTGAGCGAAATCGACATGCCGAAGTCGCGGATCAGCTTCAGCATGATCAGATTGCCAAGTGTGTAGAGTGCCAGGGTGATGGCGATCTTGCCGAAGCTCGGTGCGAGTGCCCAATGTTTGGCTGCCGTGGCGGCAAGCAGGAAGATCACGGTGGAGACACCGAGTTGCGCCATGCCGAATACGTTCACAGATTGTCTCCACCCAGCCCGATTGCCCGCTAGGCAAGCTTGTTTCCCAACAGCTGGCGCCGGTCAAGTGTCGGCGATGGCGGACTAGCGCAGCTGAACCGTCCTCGGAAACTCGATCACCTGGCCTTTCGGCTTGGTGTGCTGGGCGGTGACGATGGCTTCGATCAGGATATCCAGCGCCTCGCAGGCCTTCATGCTCGTCTGGTCGTTGCCGCGCAGGTAGTGGGTTGCCCGCTCGAGATGCAGGCGCGCGGCGGCAAAATCACTGTTCATCGATGCTCCGTTCTTTTCCCGCCGCAAGTGAAAGCATGGAGCGATTCGGTTGCGGGAACGGAAATTCCGCAGCCGGCATTTGATTCAAAACTGCTGCATTTCAGGGACTTACGTCCCCTTGCCGATGCAAGCCCGAACACGGCAAGATGGCACGATGTCGTGGAAACTTGATGAGATCGTTTCGACCTCCGCGGGGCGTGTAGCCGCCGGCAAGGCAGGCAGCGGTCCTGACCTTGTGCTGGCGCATGGCTGGCCATGGTCTTCCTTTTCCTGGCACCGGATCATCCCGGCCCTGGCAAGGCACCATCGTGTTCATTGGTATGACATGCCAGGCTATGGGCAATCGGAAAAAGATGCGGCGCGGCGCACCTCGCTCGATGTCCAGGGGCAGGTGTTCGCCGAGATGCTGGCGCATTGGCGTCTCGAACGCCCTGTCGTCATCGCCCATGATTTTGGCGGGGCGACCACGCTGCGTGCTCATCTCCTGCACGGCTGCGACTTCGAACGTTATGTGCTGATGAATGTCGTCGCCATGCGGCCGTGGGGGTCCGAGTTCTTCGATCATGTCGGCCGCCACGTGGACGCATTTCTCGGCCTGCCGCCGCACATCCATCGCGCGGTCGTTGAAGCCTACATCAAGGGCGCCATCGTCAACGGCATCGAACGCACGGATTTCGAGAGGCTGGTCGAGCCGTGGCTGGGCGACGAGGGGCGGCAGAGCTTCTATGGGCAATTCGCGCAGGCCGACGAGCGCTACACGGCCGAGGTCGAACCGCTCTTTGCTGGAATCCGCTGTCCCGTCGCGATCCTCTGGGGCGAGGACGATCCCTGGATCCCGGTGGAGCGCGGCAGGGCGCTGCATCGCCTCATCCCGGGATCGTCGTTCGAAACGTTGTCCGGCGTCGGCCATCTGCCGCAACTGGAAGCTCCAGACCGGGTTCTCGCCCGGTTGAATGCGTTTCTGTCGGGCTGAAGCGCCGGAAGGCTTCACTTACCAATGCCTGTCTCCCGCAGGCAATCCGCTTTGGTTTCGACGATCCGATGTGGTCATCCCGATCAGCCGCCGGGCAGTGGACGCGCCCTGCGTCATGAAACTGTAAAGCCCGCCCGCTACGCAGGTCCCAGACACGCAGCCCAGCCAACGCCAAAAGCCAGAGGTCAGCCATGTCGGACCAAGAAGACATCCGCTTCCGCACCAGCCTGCTTGAAGAGAACGAAGGTCCGGCGATCAACCCGACCGACAACCGCACCATGGGTGAGATCATCGCCGCGCGTTTTTCGCGTCGTGGCTTCCTCAAGGGCTCGCTTGCAGTTTCCGCCATCGCCGTCACCGTCAGCCCGCTTGCCTTGATGAGCGCCGACGAAGCGCGCGCGGCCGAGGGTGCCTCGGCCTTCACCTTCGACGAAGTCGAGGCCGGCATTGACGACACGCACCATGTCGCAGCTGGCTACGACGCCGACGTGCTCCTGCGCTGGGGCGATCCGCTGTTTGCCGACGCGCCGGAGTTCGATCCAGCCAGACAGACCGCCGCGGCGCAGGCCAGGCAGTTCGGCTACAACAACGATTTCGTCGGTTACATCCCCCTGGAGGGTTCGCCCGAGCACGGGCTTCTGGTGGTCAACCACGAATACACCAACCCGCACCTGATGTTCCCTGGCATCGTCAAGGTGGTGGAGAAGGACGGCAAGAAGGCACTCGAACTTGCCCCGCTCAGCAAGGACCAGGTCGATATCGAGATGGCGGCCCATGGCGGCACCATCGTCGAGATCCGCAAGGAAGGCGGCAAGTGGCAGGTGGTGCGCGACGGCAAGCTGAACCGCCGCGTCACCGTCAACACCGAAATGGCGCTCTCCGGACCCGTCGCAGGCCATGATCGTGTCAAGACCAATGCCGATCCATCCGGCAGCAAGGTATTCGGCACGGTGAACAACTGCGCCGGCGGCGTGACCCCCTGGGGGACCTATGTGATGGCCGAGGAGAACATCCACGGCTACTTCTCCGGCGCGCTGCCCGAAGGCCACAAGGAAGCGGAGAATTACAAGCGCCTCGGCATTCCCGAAGGCTCTTATGAGTGGGGCGCTCACTACGATCGTTTCGACCTTGCCAAGGAACCCAACGAGGCGAACCGCTTCGGCTGGATCGTGGAGGTCGATGTCACCGATCCGAATTCGACGCCGAAGAAGCGCACCGCGCTTGGCCGTTTCAAGCACGAGGGCGCGGAATCGATCGTGGCCAAGGATGGCCGTGTCGTCTTCTATCTCGGCGACGACGAGCGTTTCGATTACGTCTACAAATTCGTCACCGCGGGCAAGTTCGATCCTGCCAATCCGGCAGCCAACAAGGATCTGCTAGACGAAGGCACGCTTCATGTCGCCAGGTTCGCCGAAGACGGTGGCGTCGAGTGGCTGCCCATCGTTTTCGGTCAGGGTCCGCTGACGGCCGGGAACGGCTTCGCCAGCCAGGCCGACGTGCTGATCGAGACGCGTCGTGCCGCCGACCTGCTCGGCGCCACCAAGATGGATCGTCCCGAGGACATCCAGCCTAATGGGGTCAATGGCAAGGTCTATGTGATGTTGACCAACAACACCAAGCGCAAGGACGACCAGGTCGACGCCGCCAATCCACGCGCCAAGAACGCCTTTGGCCATATGATCGAGATCGCCGAAGACGGTGGCGACTTCGCCGCCACCAAGGGCAAATGGGAAGTCCTGCTGAAGTGTGGCGATCCGTCGGTTGCCGATGTCGGCGCCTCGTTCTCCACCGCGACCACGGCCAATGGCTGGTTCGGCATGCCGGACAATTGCGCTGTCGATTCCGCCGGTCGGCTGTGGGTGGCCACCGACGGCAACAACGCCAAGGAAACCGGGCGCACCGACGGCCTGTGGGCGGTCGACACGGAAGGACCGGCGCGCGCCACCTCCAGGCTGTTCTTCCGTGTACCGGTGGGGGCCGAAATGTGCGGTCCGCAATTTGCCCCGGACGACAAGACCGCCTTCGTCGCCGTGCAGCATCCGGGTGACGGCGGCACCGATTGGGAACCGTTCGGCCGTCCGTCCTACTACGAGGACCTTTCTACACGTTGGCCGGATTTCAAACCGGACATGCCGGTGCGGCCTGCCGTCGTCGCCATCACCAAGCAGGATGGCGGCAAGATCGGGGTCTAGAGGCTCACATCGTCGCCCAGGGTGCCGAAACCACCTGAAGGCTATCGGCGTCCCGCAATCCTGGCCGCGATGGCCTTGGCCTCCTGACCAGCAGCGTAGAAATGGCCGACGATGCTCGGCTGCATGGAAATGAACCACAGGCCGGGCTGGCTGCCCGGCTCGGCGCCGTTTGCCTTCGGCTTGCCCTTGTCATCGACCACGCCGAGACCGTCCAGCAACGTGTTAAGCCCCGTGCGGTAGCCGGTTGCGGCGATGACGACATCGGCCTTGATCCTGCTCCGGTCGGCGAGCACGACATGCTCGGCATCGAAGCCTGCCACGGAAGTGACGACCTTGATGCGGCCCGCCTTGATGGCGGCGATCGCACCGTCGTCGGCGGAGATCGCCACATGGTCTTCCTTCAACCGGCTGATGCCGCCCTTCTTCACCGGCGCGAAACCAAGCTTGCGAAGGTCGCCGAACAGCAGGCGCTGCAGCAGCGCCACCATGAAGTCGCCGACCGGGATGGGCAGGGCATTGGTGATTCTGGAGAAGCGCTGCACGGCGATCTTGCCGATGCGTTTGGGCAGGATGGAGGGGCCGGCACGGGCGGCAAGGTAGATCATCGCGGTCTTGGCGCCGATCAGGTAGTTCAGCACGTCGAAGCCGGAATTGCCGGCGCCGATCACCAGCACGCTTTTGCCTTCGTAGTCCCTGGGGCTGCCGAACTCGGCAGAATGGATCAGCCGCCCCTTGTATTCGGCTGCTCCCGGCCAGTCCGGCATCCACGGCACCTTGTCGTGACCGGTGGCGATGATGATGTTCCTGGCCTGGCGGGTGCCTTTGTTGGTGTGGATCGTCCAGTGGCCGCTTTCACGGGTTATACGTTCGACTTCGGTGCCGAATTCGACCGCGATGCCGCGCTCCTCGGCAAAATGTTCGAGATAGGCGATCACCGCCGCCTTGGGCGGGAAGGCCGGCACGCCTTTCGGATATGGCATGCCAGGCAGATAGGACATGTCGCGATGTGTGTTCAGCGCCAGCCGCTCATGCCGCTGCCGCCACGGTTCGGCGATCTGGGCTTCCTTTTCGAACACGCGGGCCTTGATGCCATGCCGGGTCAGTGCGTCGGCCGCAGCCAGCCCGGCCGCGCCCGCACCGATCACGATCACTTCTTCGATCGTTTCGGTCATATTTCCACCAAATCCTTTCGCGACATCCCAGCCGCAACTTGATTGCGCTATGTGCCAAGCACGGCGATATGGCAAGAGAGGGTTGAGGGGTGGCAGCGGCTTGTTGATTCGGAAGACGGATCGATTAGCCGTCTTTGGGTATCATCTGGGCGTATTTCATGGGCTCGCTCCGCAAGAGCATAGACCGCTTCCTCGACGACCGCGCTGCCGCTGTTCCGCGCGCGAACCTGCCGCTTGCCAGGCGGTTGGAAATGCTCGCGCAGCATGGCGATTTCTCGCTCGCCTATTCGACGGCCACGCAGCCGCTGCTATCCTATTTCGGCGATGAAAACGGCTATGTCGCCTTCCAGACCATGATGGGGCGCCACTATGCGCTGGCCGATCCGGTCGTCGGCGACGGAGATCGCGCCGCGCTGATTTGCCGCTTCGTCGAGATCGCCAATTCGCCCTGGTTCGTGCAGATCGGCGAGGCCACGGCGAAAGTCCTTTCCGGGCTTGGCTATCAGGTCAGCCGCATCGGCTACGACACGCGGCTGCCGCTGCCGGCGCATGATTTCTCCGGCAAGCCCAACGAAACCGTGCGCTATTCCGAGCGCTGGCTGGTCAAGAAGGGGTTTACGCTGGCCGAGGATACCGGCGGACTGGCCGACGCCGACGAGGTCCGCCGCCTTTCCGATGAATGGCGGTCGGGCCGCATCGTCGCGCGCCGCGAGATGGCTTTCCTCAACCGCCCGTTTCCGATCCTGCCCGGCCCCGGCATGCGCCGCTTCGTGCTGCTGGATCCGGACAGGAAACTCACCGCCTTGCTCGATTTCGATCCGATCTCGAGTGGTGGAAAGGTCACCGGCTATACGACCGCCTTCAAGCGCAAGCTGGCCGGTGCCACCCCGCATGCCGAGATCGGCCTGACCAAATTCGCGGTCGACCAGTTCCGCAAGGAAGGCATTTCCGCCGTGACGCTGGGGCTTTCGCCTTTGGCCGATATGGCGCCGAGCGGCTTTCCTGAAAGCACGTTCTGGCGCGGTGCGTTCAGCCGGGCCTTCGATTCCAAGCTGGTCAACCGCCACCGCTTCAACCTGCAGGGGCAGGCTGCCTTCAAGCGGCGCTTCCACGGCGTGGAGGAACCGGCCTACATCGCATTCAAGCGCGGCACCGCCAGCGGCATGCTGGCGCTGCTGAGATTGCTGAAAGCGATCTGACCCCAACGGTCATTTTTGCATGACCGTTGGAGCGCGCGACCGCGCGCCGCGCCCGTTGGCGCGAAAGCCAAGCGGCCCGGAGGGGCCGCGCCGGCGATTGAGGCGTTCTGGAAAATTACGTCCTCAGCCGGTATCCGGTCTTGAAGATCCAGCCGACGACGGCGATGCACAGCAGCAGGAAGGCCAGCGTGATGCCGAGGCTGATCTCCACCGGCACGTCGGAATGGCCGAAAAAGGCCCAGCGGAAACCGCTGACCAGATAGACGACCGGGTTGAACAACGAGATCGTGCGCCACACGCCGGGCAGCATGTCGATCGAATAGAAGGAGCCGCCGAGGAAGGTGAGCGGCGTCACCACCAGCAGCGGAATCAGCTGCAGCTGTTCGAAGCCATTCGCCCAGATGCCAATGATGAAGCCGAACAGGCTGAACGTGATCGCCGTCAGCACCAGGAAGCCGAGCATCCAGAACGGGTGCTGGATGTCGAGCTCGACGAACAGCGAGGCGGTGGCCAGGATGATCAGGCCGATGCCGATCGACTTGGTGGCGGCCGCCCCGACATAGGCGATGACGACCTCCAGGTAGGAGACCGGCGCCGACAGCAATTCGAAGATCGTGCCGACGAATTTCGGGAAATAGATGCCGAAGGAGGCGTTGGAAATCGACTGGGTCAGCAAGGTGAGCATGATCAGCCCCGGCACGATGAAGGCGCCGTAGCTCACGCCGTTGACCTCGGTGATGCGCGAGCCGATCGCTGCGCCGAACACCACGAAATAGAGCGAAGTCGAAATGACGGGCGAGATCACGCTCTGCATGATGGTGCGCAGCGTGCGCGCCATCTCCACCTTGTAGATCGCCCAGACAGCGCGATGATTCATGACTGCCTCCTCAGCAGGGAGACGAAGATCTCCTCCAGCGAACTGTTTTCGGTGTCGAGATCGCGGAACTGGATGCCGGCCTGGTCGAGGTCGCGGATCAGCGAGGCAACGCCCGGCCGTTCGGCCTGGTTGTCATAGGTGTAGGTCAATCGGTTGCCGTCCGGCGAAAGCTCGAGATTGTAGGTCTCGAATCCGGCGGGCAGGGCGGTGAGCGGGCTGCGCAGTTCGAGCTTCAAAAGCTTGCGGCCGAGCTTGCGCATCAGTTCGGCCTTTTCCTCCACCAGGATGATCTCGCCCTTGTTGATGACGCCGACCCGGTCGGCCATCTCTTCGGCTTCCTCGATGTAGTGGGTGGTGAGGATGATGGTGACGCCGGATTCGCGCAATTTCCGCACCAGCGCCCACATGTCCTTGCGCAGTTCCACGTCGACGCCGGCGGTCGGCTCGTCGAGGAACAGGATCTTCGGCTCATGCGACAGCGCCTTGCCGATCATCACGCGACGCTTCATGCCGCCCGACAGCGTGATGATCTTGGAGTCGCGCTTCTCCCAGAGCGAAAGGTCCTTGAGGACCTTCTCGATGAAAGCCGGGTCGGCCGGCTTGCCGAACAGGCCGCGGCTGAAGGCCAGCACCGAACTGACCGTCTCGAACGATTCGACGGTCAGTTCCTGCGGCACCAGTCCGATCAGGCTGCGCGCGGCGCGATAGTCCTTCGAAATGTCATGGCCATCCACGGTGACGGTGCCACCCGAGCGGTTGACGATGCCGCAGATGATCGAGATCAGCGTGGTCTTGCCGGCGCCGTTGGGGCCGAGCAGGGCGAAGATTTCGCCGCGCTTGATGTCGAGATTGATGTTTTTCAGCGCGCTGAAGCCGGTGGCATAGGTTTTCGAGACACCGGAAACGGAGATGACGGATTGCATGATGAAAAAGGTCTGATTGGAAAGGATTTGCGTTGTGCGCCTGAATGTTGGTTCCCGCAACCCGAAATCAAGGCGGCTGCTGACATATCTCGCCATCACTGGCCATCTGGTCAGGCCCGTCTGATCAGGAAGGAAAACCATCCGCGTCCGTCGAGGCCGGGACGCGCAGCCTGCCGCTTCCTGGTTCGTGCTTGCGGAACGATCGTCAATGCCGTGAGTTATGCACCGGATATAAGGGCTATCGTCAAACGCGCATCTCGCGTCAGCTTCGGAGGGAT
The DNA here is from genome assembly GCA_035944705.1 of Mesorhizobium sp. Classification (GTDB taxonomy): domain Bacteria; phylum Pseudomonadota; class Alphaproteobacteria; order Rhizobiales; family Rhizobiaceae; genus Mesorhizobium. The sequence goes on from DASZAX010000009.1 coordinate 124,180, forward strand.
CACATGCGTATCATCACTGTTTTGGCGGCCATTTCCTTGATTGCCGTCGTCGCACCAGCGGGCGCCCAGACCAGGGACGTGCCGCCAGCGAACGCCAAGAAACTGTCGGAGATCGTCGCCAAGGTCGAGCAGCGCGCGGATTTCGCCTTCATCGACGAGGTCGACTGGGACAACAAGGGTTACGAAGTCACCTACTTCACCAAGGACGGCGCCAAGGTCGAGATCAAATTCGACCCGGTCACTGCAGCACCGATGAACCTTCAGTAGGCAACCCTGCGTCGAGAGTGTCGCCAATAAAAAAGACCGCGCCGGTCACATCAGCGCGGTCTTTTGTTTTTGAAAGATGTTCAGCCGGTCAACTCTTCGGGCTGGCCGCGACCAGCACGGGCTTGTCCGAGTAGAGATCCGGGAACATCGCCTTCAAATTCTCGATCTTCGGCAGGTCGTTGTAGACGATATAGGGATAGGTCGGGTTCCGCTCGAGGAAATCCTGATGATAATCCTCGGCCGGATAGAACGTCTTGCCGGTCTCCAGCGTCGTCACGATTTTCTTGGAAAACGCCTTCGTCGTGTCGAGTTGGGCGATGTAGTCCTCGGCGATCGTCTTCTGCTCGGCATTGGCTGCGAACACCGTGGAACGGTACTGCGTCCCGTAGTCCGGTCCCTGGTAGTTGAGCTGGGTCGGGTTGTGCGCCACCGAGAAGTAGACCTGCAGCAGCTTGCCGTAGCTTACCTTCGATGGGTCGTAGGTGATCTCGACCGACTCGGCATGGCCGGTGTTGCCCGAGCCGACGCGTTCATACTCGGCCGTGTCGGCCGCGCCGCCGGTGTAGCCGGAAACAGCCTTCGTCACGCCTTTTACGTGCTGGAACACGCCTTGCACGCCCCAGAAGCAGCCGCCGGCAAACACGGCCTTCTGCATTCCCGCCGTCGGTTTTGCGTCGACGGCAGGCGGCGGGATCTTCACGGCCTCTTCGGCCGCGCGGCTCGGCCCCTGCAGGAAAGTCAGCGCCGTGGCGGCCAGCGCAAGGCCGGCAAGCGCGGACAGGCCAGCTGCCTTCCATGGCTTTGCCGTGCCGGATTTACGATCTCGGGTCATGCATGGGCTCCTTCATGAGGGCCGGGCGACGAGGCACTATACGATGACCGCAGCCGAATGGCTTTCACGATCCCGTGCATCGTCGCCCCGGTCAGCAGTTACTGTTGAGGTTTCATGGCATCGGCCGGCTTCATGGTATCGGCCGGCTTCATGGCATCGGCCGGTTTCATGGCGTCGGCTGGTTTCATGGCGTCGGCCGGTTTCATGGCATCGGCCGGCTTCATGGCGTCGGCCGGTTTCATGGCATCCGCCGGCTTCATCGCATCCTCGGTCTTCATCGCATCGGCTGGTTTCATGGCGTCTTCGGCATATGCTCCGGCGGCAGTGAACGTGGTCGCGGCAACGGCAAAAGCCAGCGCCTTCAGGCTGATTGGACGGGTCATGCTGTTCTCTCCTTCGAGGGTTTGGTGGCGCATGGCGCCGGTTGCGCGCGGCCGCTTCGGCCGTGCAATTCGAGCGGGCGTGGTGCGCTGTCGCGTGCGGTGCCTAGTTGGCGGCCGCAGCCAGGATCGGTCCGCCTTGCGGCGCCTGCACCAGGACGGCGGTGGAAAGGCCTTCGCCGGCCTTGGGCAACGGCAATGTCGCCGCTTCGCCGGTCCAGGTGCCAAGGCGGGTCAGGGCATGGACGACATTGGCGTGCGGCAAGGTGTGGCCGCTGTTTTCACCACGCCCCACCGGCACGTCGACGACACCGGGCCGGTACTGCACCAGCCACACGTCGGCGCCGCCCGCCGGTGCTTTGCCGGGGCCGATGGCTGCCTTGCCGTCGGCCAGTGAAAGGATTGGACCGCCTGGAGACCTGTCCTTGGCGATCAGGGCCTCGATGTCGGACAGCCTGTTGCCGACCGTATCGGCCCGGCCGTTGACGACCATCTGTGGCGTGAACGGCCCGCTGCGGCCGAGTGCCGGTTCATAAGTCACCTGCCGTTCGGTGTATTCCGGCCTGCCGAACGTGTCTTTCCAGCCGAGATAATCCCAGTAGGTCACGGCGAAGGACAGTGCCAGCACGTCAGTCCGGTCCTTCAGCTTGATCAGGTTGGCATTGGCCGGCGGGCAGGAGGAGCAGCCCTGGCTGGTGAAGAGTTCGACCACCGTGAGCGGCTGCGCCGCCGCGGCAACCATGCCGGCCATGAGCAGGGCGCCAGCCGCCATGCCCTTCGTTGCAACAACCATGCCTCTTGTGATCTTCGCGCGCATCGCTTGCTCCGTTTCAGCCGTTGGCGGCTTCATCTGGGCATTCGTGGCGATGCAGCTCCTCGTTACACCGTTCACCGCTTCGTGATCTTGCGGGCAAAAAAGAACCCGCCGCGGGCAGGGCCGGGCGGGTCTAGAGGTCGAGAGTAAACTGGGCGGAGGCTATTGAGTGAGAGCGGTGGTTGAAGGCTTCTGCGAGAATTCGCATTTGCCGCTCACCGTATAGAAGAAGTCGGCGTTGGAGACCGGCGCCGGCACGGCGTTGCCGCCGTCTTCCCAGGCCTGGGAGCTTGTGTTGCCACAAGGCACCGCGCGGAAGATGTCGACCGTCTTGCCAGTCTCGACTTCGACCCCGTCGAGATAAAGCCGGTTGGAGGTGGCCGGGTCGTTCGATTTCAGGACTTTCGGGTTTCCGGACGGCACATCCATCTGCAGGTAGAGTTTTTCCATCGTCTTGACGTCGATCACGGCACCGGTGCCGTTGGCGGGCGTCGTGGTGCACAGGACCTGCTTGTCGCCATCCACGAAAGCCCCCGGCTTCAGAGGGTTGCTCCAGCTGTTGTAGGCGCTGGTGACACATGTCTGCGTCTGCTGGACGACCGTGAGCTTGCCCAGGTTGTCGGGGGTGTAGACCACGGTCGTGCCGTAGCCCTTGGTGCCGCCGCCGCCATTGTATTTGTAGTCGATCAGCATCAACGCCTTTTCCGTCGTCTGGCCGAAAGCGGTGCCGAACAGCGTCATCTTCTTGTTCCAGTAACCGGAAGCCTTGTCGATCTTGAAGGTCGCCTCGACGAGTGCCGGCGTCTTGGTCGCAGCCGACGTGACGCTGATCGACACGCTGTTGATGGTGGCGAGCCGCATGAAATTCGTCGGCATGTTGTAGGTTGCCGAAGACTGGGCGCGCGACGTACCGTCGAGATCGACGGTGAAGCTGTTCAGCGTCGCCGTTCCGTCGCCCCTGTTGGCGTCGTAGAAGGCCTGCAGGGCTTCCTGCCGTTTTGCCAGCGTGGTGTCGGTCGGCAGCGTGGTGATGGCCAGTGTTGCCGCGTCCAGCGCGTTCTGCATTTCCGCCTTCGAGTTCACGCCGGAGGTATAATCCACCGAGAGACCGAGCACGGCAAAAAGCGGCAGCACGGACAGCGCGAAGGCTGGCACGAGCGAGGCATCTTCTGAGACGAGGAACTTCAGGTAGCGTTTTCGCATGAGCGCATCCCGGGGCAACGATCCACGACGGATAGCATGCGCTGTTGCAACGCCCGGCTAATACAACCGCTAAAGATTTAACGGATGTGCGCAACCCCAATGGCGCCGCCGCTTGCCGGAGCATTCGGCCCCTGATAAAGGCCGCGCCATGAGCACGCCCATTTCCAACATCCGCAATTTTTCGATCGTGGCCCACATCGACCACGGCAAGTCGACGCTGGCCGACCGCCTCATCCAGATGACCGGCGCGCTGGAGGCGCGCGAGATGACCGAGCAGGTGCTCGACAACATGGACATCGAGCGCGAGCGCGGCATCACCATCAAGGCGCAGACCGTGCGCCTGAACTACAAGGCCAAGGACGGCCAGGATTATGTGCTGAACCTCATCGACACGCCGGGCCACGTCGACTTCGCCTATGAAGTGTCGCGCTCGCTGCGCGCCTGCGAGGGTTCGCTGCTGGTGGTCGACGCCTCGCAGGGCGTCGAGGCGCAGACGCTGGCCAATGTCTACCAGGCCATCGACGCCAACCACGAGATCGTCGTGGTGCTGAACAAGATCGATCTGCCCGCTGCCGAACCGGACCGCATCAAGGAACAGGTCGAGGAGGTGATCGGCCTCGACGCTTCCGAGGCGGTGATGATTTCGGCCAAGACCGGCATCGGCATCGACGAGGTGCTGGAAGCGATCGTCACCAAGCTCCCGCCGCCGCGCGAGGGCGACGCCGCCAAGCCGCTGAAGGCCATGCTGGTCGACAGCTGGTACGACGCCTATCTCGGCGTCATCGTTCTGGTGCGCGTCATCGACGGCGTGCTCAGGAAGGGCCAGAACATCCGCATGATGGGCACCGGCGCGAAGTATCCGGTCGAGCGCACCGGCTTCTTCACGCCGAAGATGGTCCAGGCCGACGAGATCGGCCCCGGCGAGTTCGGTTTCATCACCGCTTCGATCAAGGAAGTGGCCGACACCCGCGTCGGCGACACCATCACCGAGGACCGCCGCCCGACCACGGAGCCCTTGCCGGGCTTCAAACCGGCGCAGCCGGTGGTGTTCTGCGGCCTGTTCCCGGTCGATGCCGCCGACTTCGAGGATCTGCGCGCCGCCGTCGGCAAGCTGCGCCTCAACGACGCGTCGTTCTCCTATGAAATGGAAACCTCTGCCGCGCTCGGCTTCGGTTTCCGTTGCGGCTTCCTCGGCCTGCTGCATCTGGAAATCATCCAGGAGCGGCTGGAGCGCGAGTTCGACCTCGATCTCATCGCCACGGCTCCTTCCGTCGTCTACCGCCTGGCGCTGACCGACGGCACGGAGAAAGAGCTGCACAACCCGGCCGACATGCCCGACGTGGTCAAGATCGACCATATCGAGGAGCCATGGATCCGTGCCACCATCCTGACGCCGGACGATTATCTCGGCGGCATCCTGAAGCTGTGCCAGGACAGGCGCGGCATCCAGGTCGACCTGTCCTATGTCGGCAAGCGCGCCATGCTGGTCTATGAACTGCCGCTCAACGAAGTGGTGTTCGATTTCTACGACCGGCTGAAGTCGATCTCCAAGGGTTATGCTTCCTTCGACTATCACCTGACCGACTACAAGGAAGGCGACCTCGTCAAGATGTCGATCCTGGTCAACGAGGAGCCGGTCGACGCGCTCTCCATGCTGGTGCACCGCACCGCTGCCGAAAAGCGCGGCCGTGCCATGTGTGAGAAGCTGAAGGAGCTGATCCCGCAGCACATGTTCAAGATCCCGATCCAGGCTGCCATCGGCGGCAAGGTGATCGCGCGCGAGACGATCTCGGCCCTTCGCAAGGACGTGACCGCCAAGTGTTACGGCGGCGACGTCACCCGCAAGCGCAAGCTGCTGGACAAGCAGAAGGAAGGCAAGAAGCGCATGCGGCAGTTCGGCAAGGTCGACATCCCGCAGGCTGCCTTCATTGAGGCGTTGAAGATGGGGGATAATTAAGCCGGTCCGTTCACGCGAATTTGGCGCGTGTCCATCAGTCGCCCAGTAATATCTACTTCATTTCAGGTAGAGTGAATATATTAGCTCCACCAGCCGCCTTACTATTCCGACTTTTCCTGTTTTCCGCTGTGCTCAAGGTAGCGGTCGTCGTTTCGTTTACATGCCCGTGCCTGTTCGGGGCCGCCTGGACAGCAGTGACCAAAAGTTGGGCAGGAGCCAAGGATGTCGTAGAAACGGTGGTCGTCAGGTGTGCTGTCCCCCAATTCGATGAGTTCGTTTAGTTGGGCGAGCGTACTAGTATTTGTGACTTTCCCACGCCAAGCAAATTCTCCCTCGGCCAAAGCTTCTTCGAACCAAGTTTTGACAGCTGATACTTCTTGATCATGCGGTACAAGGGGTTCGTACTCGATGCAGTGCTCCCAGGGGCACATGGTGTGTCTTTGCAGCATCCATGCAAAGTTTGGCCTAGTTACGTCAATGTAACCCATGTGGTTTGCTGGCGTGTCGCGCTGAGCGAGGTACCAAACAAAACTCTGATCCCAATCGTCTTCTGTGGTAAGTGTCAAAAGTGTGGGAGCTCTATCAAGGTCAAACACCCGTCGTTCGGAGTCGTAATTAATTTCGAATTTCACAAATCTCTTTTGCATCAATTCAGTAACTGTTTTGAATTCATTCTCTAGGCTTTCTTGGCTGAAGCAATAAGGAAAGCCGGAATAATAAATTGACCACAGGCAAAAAAGGTAATCAGGGGATATTGAGTTAATCTCCTTCATATAAGGAGATTTCAAGTCTTCCGTTTTATCTAAGTGACTTCCCCATTTGTGAATTAATTCAAAAAGACGGCCGCGAGATTCCATCTGTTGCTTGTAGTAAGTGGCCATTTTGCGGTGATAGTCCGTCGCCGCGCCGGGTAAAAGCATTCCGTATGCCAAAGGTCGTATGGAGTCATGGATCTGTATTCCGTTTGAGAGCTCGGTTACTATCCCTGTTGACGAAAGAGCTCGGATCTTCGAAATAGATTTTAATGGCTGGTCCAGAATCATATTTACTTCTTCAATAGTGAATACATAATCAAATATTGATGCGGCCTCCACGAATTCCTTCTCTTTTTCCTGAAGATTGGAAAATACTTTTGAGAAAAGAAATTTATGAATGGATTTTGCGTCTTGCTTAAATATATCCCCTAGATCGTCTTTTTGACTTTTTTGAATTGAGCTTTTGAGGAGTGAAGCGGCGATCGGAATGCCGCCCGTTTCTTCAAAAAACCATCTCAAATTATCTTCCGAAACGTTGCTTACGTGAAGGGATATATAATTTGTAAATTCTTCGTAAGACAGACCCTTTATGTGTATGGAAGTTACGTTTCTATTTTTGATAGCAGATTCGTGATACCAAGTAGGAATTGCTTGGCTAATAAAGATTATTTTTGCATTTTTTTTGTTAGATGGATCATCAATTAGTTCACGAAATAAATCGACTGTTGAAGGGTTCAATCTATCGATATTGTCAAAAACCATGAGGATTTTTTCATGGGCGATGACTGGCCGCAGTGCTTCGATATCGGAAGTTTTTCTGTTGCGCAAAATTCCTGAATAGGTGGAGACTCCTCTTTCTTCCAAGGAGAGGGCCAGGGCTTGTCGAATGGTCGTCCCTGTTGTTGATTGTGAGGCTGTAATCCAGAAACTTCGGCGGGCTGTGTTGGTTGTCGCAAACTGAGACACAAGAGTGCTTTTGCCAGTTCCGCTTATCCCGTAGGCAAATAAGACCGAATTATCATCAAGAGAGGATCCAATTGAATCGGTAAAAGATTTTCGATCGATTGCGTTTTCAAGTGCGATTGGGAGGCCGGGATATCGCTGAATTAGCCCCTGTGTTTCAATGAGATTGGAAATGTCTTGAGCGGAGAGGCTCTTTGCCTCCTTAGAAGTATCGAAAACCAAATTCCAGAGTCGTTCGTATATTTGTTCCATGTCGAGAAGTGGAGTAAAGGGTGCCTCTGTCAGTAGGCGCAGGCATTCTGATCGTAACGCACTTCCAGGCCTTGATGGGTCGTTGCTTACAAATTGTCTCGTCTGGAGGCTGAGCTTGTTTAGCAGTTCTCGAAATTTTTGGATGGGTACGTCGTCTGGTGAAATATTATCTATGTCACTGTCAGATAAATCATCTAAATTATTTTTAGTGATCGCTTCACGAATATTTGCAAGATGAGAGTTTAAAGATCCATCTGAGAAAAATACATACTTCGATATTCCATTCTTATTTTGAAATAATTTTTCAAGTATGGGCCTTAACGAAGAGGGTGTCCATAGATAGGATTCTCCTCGCTTTTTTACCTGAACTAATTCGACGTTCTCTGAATCAAAAATAACGGACAAATCTTGTCCTTCATCTTTGATCTCCTCAAACTGAATGGCTTTGAAAGGAATTCTTCCGCTTATTAAATCAAGAATTCGATAAACCCCGTAGCTAATTTGGAAGTCAATTCCAGTTAGATTGTCTATTCCACTCACTTCTCTTATCTCACCTGCATGACGAGCATTCCTACAACAATCCTAATTCTGTCGAGCGTCAAGTAAGAATAGCAAGCAGTTCCTGATATGCCATGGGCAGATAGTGGGCGAAGATCCAAATGGCTTCCCCCACTTCTCTTACCATTCTCTTCGCGTTAACGCTCCCGCACATGGCTCGTCTCTTCGTCCTGATTCTGCTTGTCCTGCTATCTGCGTGCGCTTCCAGGCAGCAAGCACCAACAACTCCAATCAAAGCTGCGGCGCCAGAGACTGTAGGGCCGCTAGACCCATCGATCAGACCACTCAGTCAGGAGTTGGAGGAAGCCGGGCAGCAGAAACGCGGCCCAGCTTAGGCGCTTGCGGTTCTCACGTCGGTCGCTGGCCTAGCCCATCCGCCTTTCGCGACTGGTCACGATGGGCTAAAGCCCGGCTAGTTCTGTCTTGCTTGGTCCCTGCCGTGACTGTTTCTTCCTCTGCTCCGCTTTTCCTGGGTATCGACACCGGCGGCACCTATACCGATGCGGTTTTGTGGTCGGACACGGGTGGAAATGGCACAGTGGTCGCCAAGGCGAAGTCGCTGACGACGCGACATGATCTTGCCGTCGGCATTTCCGGCGCGGTCGGGCAGGTGCTGGAACAGACCGGCGCCGATCCCGCCGCGATCAAGCTGGTCTCGATGTCGACCACGCTCGCCACCAATGCGCTGGTGGAAGGGCAGGGCGGGCGTGTCGCACTGGTCATGATCGGCTTCAGCCAGGCTGATCTTGAGCGCGATGGCCTGAAGGCGGCGCTCGGCACCGATCCGGTGTTTTTCTGCCCCGGCGGGCATGACGTGCATGGGAATGCCGCGGCTCTCGACCTTTCCGAGCTGGAAGCGGCGCTGCCGGAGCTTGGCCGCTCCGTTTCGGGTTTCGCCGTCTGCGCCTATTTCGCCACCCGCAATCCCGCCCATGAGCTCGCCGCGCGCGAACTGATCCGCGACGTCACCGGCCTGCCGGTCACCTGCAGCCACGAACTGTCGTCGAAGCTCGGCGGGCCACGCCGGGCACTTACCACTTTGCTCAACGCGCGGCTGATCGCCATGATCGACCGGCTGGTCGCCGCCACCGAAGGCTTCCTGGTCGAGCGCGGCATTGCCGCCCCCTTGATGGTGGTGCGTGGCGACGGCGCGCTTGTCTCGGCCGATTTCGCGCGCCAGCGGCCGATCGAGACCATCCTGTCAGGGCCTGCCGCTTCGCTGGTCGGTGCCCGCCATATGACCGGGCTGGACGATGCCGTCGTCTCTGACATTGGCGGCACCACGACCGACGTCGCCGTGCTTGACAAGGGGCGCCCGCGCCTCGACCCGGAAGGCGCCACCGTTGGCGGCTTCCGGACCATGGTGGAAGCCGTCGCCATGCGCACCTTCGGCCTCGGCGGCGACTCGGAAGTGGCGCTGGAGGACGGCGGGCTGTCACCGAAGATCCAGCTTGGGCCGCGGCGCGTCGTGCCGCTGGCGCTGGCCGGCCTTGCCCATGGCGAAGCGGTGATGGCCGAACTGGAGCGGCAGCTGCGCGCGCCGAACCCCGGCCGCATGGACGGACGCTTTGCCGTACGCACCGGCGTGCCGGAGCGGTTGGCTGCCGGTTTGAGTGCGCCGGAGGCCAAGCTCTATGAGACGATCGGCGGTGTGCCGCTGCCGATCGATCGTTTGCTCACCTCCAACGCACAGAATGCAACGCTGAACCGGCTGGTTGCTCGCGGGCTGGTGCACATCGTCGGCTTCACGCCCTCGGATGCTGCGCACACGTTGGGCAAGCAATCCAACTGGGACGCTGCGGCGGCCCGGCTTGGCGCCGAGCTGTTCGCCCGCCGCAAGGACGGGCGCGGCCAACCGATCGCCGCCTCGCCCGAGGAGATCTCCGAGCGGGTGCTGCTGGCGCTGACCCGTTTCTCGGCGGAAGTCATCCTGGAAACCGCCTTCGCCGAAGACGGGCTCGACGGCGCTGCCACCGTGGCGCATGCGCTGGTGCAGCGCGCGGTCGATGCGCATCCGGGCATCGCCCGCTTGACCGTCGCGCTCGACCGCCCGGTGATCGGCCTCGGCGCTTCGGCACCGCTGCACTATGCGGCGCTTGCGCCACTCGTCGGCAACGAATGCGTGGTGCCGGTCGATACCGATGTCGCCAATGCGCTGGGTGCCGTGGTCGGCCAGGTGCGGGTGACGGCGGAGGCGCGTGTCAGCCAGCCGAAGGAGGGGCTGTTCCGCGTCTCGTCCGGTGAAGGCGTGCGCGATTTCACCAGGGAAGACGATGCCATGGCCAAGGCGGAAGCCGACGTGCGCAAGCTTGTCGCCCTGCGCGCCGGCGAGGCCGGTACAGATACCGCCGAGATCGATGTCGCGCGCGACATCCGCGCTTCCGTGGTCGAGGGTCAGCGCATGTTCATCGAGGCACATGTCGTGGCCACCGCCGCCGGTCGGCCGCGCATCGCTGCCTAAAAGCCGTCTCGGTGGCCATCTGCGGGCGCTTTCTGCGCTTCCGGTGCTCACGTACTTGAACGTACGCTCCGCTCCGGTTCTCGAAAGCATCCCACATCTGACTCACCGATCCGGCTTTGCAGGAGCCTAAATCGATTGTTCCGCAACGACACCCGGTTTGCGACTGACGACGAATTGACCGGGCGGCGCTGACATGCCAAAGCCCGCCCTTCCCTGACCAACCGTGCACGGTTGGTCCGGTTTTTTGTTTGCCGCAGGTTCCCGCCGCAAAACCGTGGGACACTTTTGCGGAACCTGCTTGGCCGCCTTGCTCCCGGGCGGCATTTCTGGAGACTGTATATATGACCGATCGGATCGAGATCGCCGGATTGCAGATCGCCCGCGAACTGCATGACTTCGTTGCCAATGAGGCTGTTGCCGGCACCGGCGTGAACGCCGCCGACTTCTGGGCCGGCTTTTCCAAACTGGTGCACGATCTCGCGCCGAAAAACCGCGCGCTGCTGAAGAAGCGCGACGATTTCCAGGAGAAGATCGACCGCTGGTATCGCGACAATGGCGCGCCGGTCGATACCACCGTCTACAAGGATTTCCTGAGGGAGATCGGCTACCTGCTGCCGGAAGGCCCGGCCTTCAGCGTTTCCACCGACAATGTCGACCCGGAGATCGCGGTCGTGGCCGGTCCGCAGCTGGTCGTGCCGGTGATGAATGCGCGGTATGCGCTGAACGCCGCCAATGCGCGCTGGGGTTCTCTTTATGACGCGCTCTACGGCACCGACGCCATCCCTGAAACCGACGGCGCCGAGAAGAGCAAGCACTACAACCCGAAACGCGGCGAGAAGGTCATCGCCTGGGCGCGTGATTTCCTCAATGAGGCGGCACCGCTCGACGGCGCTGCCTGGCAGGATGCGCGCTCCTTCACGGTGACCGGCGGCGCGCTGCGCGTATCGCTCAACGGCGGCCGCACTACCGGCCTCAAGCGCCCCGAACAGTTTGCCGGTTATCTCGGCGAGGCGGCCAGCCCGAACCAGTTCCTGCTCGCCAACAACGGCCTGCACATCGAGGTGCTGATCGATCCCACCTCGACCATCGGCAAGAACGACGCCGCGCATATCTCCGACGTCTGGCTGGAGTCGGCGCTCACCACCATCATGGACTGCGAGGATTCGGTCGCGGCCGTAGATGCCGAGGACAAGGTCGTCGTCTACCGCAATTGGCTCGGCCTGATGAAGGGCGATCTTGCCGAGGAGGTGAGCAAGGGCGGCAAGACCTTCACCCGCAAGCTCAATCCCGATCTCGACTACACCGCGCCGGACGGCTCGACCTTCCCGCTCAAATGCCGCTCGCTGATGCTGGTGCGCAATGTCGGCCACCTGATGACCAATCCGGCCATCCTGCTCTCCGATGGCGCGGAAGTGCCGGAAGGCATCATGGATGCCGCGATCACCGCGCTGATCGCACTGCACGATGTCGGCGAGAACGGCCGCCGCGCCAATTCGCGCGAAGGCTCGCTCTATGTCGTCAAGCCGAAGATGCACGGGCCGGAAGAGGTTGCCTTCGCTGTCGAGATCTTCGACCGCGTCGAAAAGCTGATCGGCATGAAGCCCAACACCATCAAGATGGGCATCATGGACGAGGAGCGGCGCACCACTGTCAACCTCAAGGAATGCATCCGCGCTGCCAGGGAACGCGTGGTGTTCATCAATACCGGCTTCCTCGACCGCACCGGCGACGAGATCCACACCTCCATGGAAGCCGGCGCGATGCTGCGCAAGGGCGACATGAAGCAGGCGGCCTGGATATCGGCTTACGAAAACTGGAACGTCGACACCGGTCTGGAATGCGGCCTCGCCGGCCATGCCCAGATCGGCAAGGGCATGTGGGCAATGCCCGACCTGATGGCGGCGATGCTGGAACAGAAGATCGCCCACCCAAAGGCCGGCGCCAACACCGCCTGGGTGCCGTCGCCGACGGCGGCGACGCTGCATGCCACGCACTATCACAAGGTTGATGTCCACGCCGTGCAGGAAGGCCTGAAGAGCCGGCCAAAGGCGAAGCTCGACGACATCCTGACCGTGCCGGTGGTCAAGCGGCCGAACTGGACGCCGGACGAGATCCAGCGCGAGATCGACAACAACGCGCAGGGCATCCTTGGCTATGTCGTGCGCTGGATCGACCAGGGCGTCGGCTGTTCCAAGGTGCCGGACATCAACGATATCGGCCTGATGGAAGACCGCGCCACGCTGCGAATCTCTTCGCAGCACATCGCCAACTGGCTGCACCACGACATCTGCTCGCACATCCAGGTGCTGGATTCGCTGCAGCGCATGGCCGTCATTGTCGACACGCAGAATGTCGGCGATCCGAGCTATCGCCCGATGGCGCCGGATTTTGACCAGTCCATCGCCTTCCGCGCCGCCTGCGACCTGGTCTTCAAGGGGCGTGACCAACCGAACGGCTACACCGAACCGGTGCTGCACAAGCGCCGTCTCGAGCTGAAGGCCAGGCTTGGCTAGCGGCTGTTGAAGAAACCAGCGGTGCGTCCTTCGAGGCTCGCCCACCTGGGTTTTGCCGCCTTATGAACCTCTTGCGGGCTCGCACCTCAAGATGAGGACCGTCGCCTGATCCAGGCCAAGTTCCGAGACGTTCAGGTCTCGAAACGGCACAACGGTCCTCATCCTGAGGTGAGAGCCCCGCAACGCTTTGGAATAACAGCAAAAAGCCAGGCGGGCGAGCCTCGAAGGACGCACCAATCGATGTCGGCAACGAATGGCATTCGCCCGCCCAAACCGAAGCGCTGACAAGCTGAAATACTGACCCTGCTTGTAGCCAGCGCGGCGATCGGTTACGCGAGGCAGACATGAAACTGCTTGCCATCGATTGCTCCGCCAACCTGTGCGCCGCCTGCGTCTACGACACGGCGACGGGCCAGATTGCGGGCCGGCATGTCCTCGACCTCGGCAAGGGCCATGCCGAACATCTGCTGGCGGTCATCGACAAGGCGCTGGCCGAAGCGGGCATCACCTTCGCCGATCTCGGCGCCATAGCCATCTCGACAGGCCCCGGTTCGTTCACCGGTATTCGTGTCGGCGTTTCCACAGCGCGCGGGCTGGCGCTGGCATTGAAGATTCCCGCGATCGGCGTCACCACGCTGGAAGCGCTGGCGATGGAAGCCGCGTCAGCCTTTCCGGGCCGCTCGGTGCTGGCCGTGCTCGACGGCGGACGTGGCGAAATCCATGCCGCGTTGTTCGGCGCGGATGGCGGCATACGTCACGGCCCTGCCATCGCCACGCTGGAAGAAGCTTCCGCGATGGCTCGGGAGAATGCGGAAGTGCTTGCCGGTACGGCTGCCGAGGCGGTTGCTGCCGGCGGCAGGTTCGATTTCGGCCCGCTTGTCGCCACCGCCGACATCGCCACCTATGCACGCCTGGCGGCGGCAAAGGGGCCGGGGGAAAAGCCCAGGCCGGTCTATCTGCGCGAGGCGGATGCCAAGCCACAGGCTGGTTTTGTCTTGCCGAGGGCCGGGTGATGCGCATTCCGTTTTTTTCGCCGCGTCGCGAATATGCACTCGAGCCGTTGACCATTGCGGATGCCGCAGCCGTTTCGTCGCTGCATCACGAGGATTTCGTGCGGCCATGGACCGATGGCGAATTCGCCACGCTGCTCGGCCAGGACACCGTTTTCGGCTTCGCCGCCCGCGAGGTCGGCCACGGTGCCGAGCCGCCGGTCGGTTTCGTGCTGGCCAGGCTTGCCGCGGGTGAGGGCGAAATCCTGACGGTCGCTGTCGCCCGCAGCCACCGCAGGCAAGGGCTCGGCTGGCAGCTGATGGATGCAGTGCTGCGCAGCCTGCACGGCGAACGCGCCGAGGCACTGTTCCTGGAAGTCGATGAAACCAATGTCGCTGCGCTGACGCTCTACCGCCGGCTTGGCTTCCGCGAAGTCGGCAAGCGGCCGAACTATTATCGTTCTCCCGAACATGGTCCGACCGGCGCGCTTGTCATGCGCCGCGATCTCCGTTAGCGCCTGTAGACTGTATCGGAGACATGATGGTCGGAAAAATCAGGACAGTTCTGGCCTTCGTCTATGTCGTTCTGGCGACCGTTGTGCTGGTGCCGCTGCAGCTCATTTCGATGAAGACGGGATGGTGGCCGGAAGGCGTCATCCTGAAGATCTGGCACCGTGCCATGGCACGCGCCCTCGGCCTGCGTGTTCACGTCCACGGCGCCTTGTCCAACCAGCGGCCACTTCTGGTTGCCTCCAATCATATTTCGTGGACAGACATCCTGGTTCTCGGTTCGCTGGTCGACGTGAAGTTCATTGCCCGCGCCGATATGGTGAACTGGCCGGCGATCGGAAAGCTGTCGAAGCTGCAGCGCACCGTCTTCATCGAACGCGAGCGCAAGCGCACCTCCGGCGACCAGGCCAACGAGATCGCGTCCCGGCTGGCCAAGGGAGATGCCATGGTGCTGTTTGCGGAAGGCACCACAGGCGACGGCAACATGGTGCTACCGTTCAAGACCACGCTGTTTGGCGCTGCCTCGATGGCGATCGCCGAGGGAGCGGCCGACGAGGTGTTCATCCAGCCGGTGGCGATCGCCTACACCCGCCTGCATGGCGTGCCGCTCGGCAGGCGCTGGCGACCGGTTGCATCCTGGATCGGCGATCAGGATCTGGGCCCGCATCTCATGACCTTGCTCGCCGAGGGCGGCCTTGATGTCGAGGTGCATTTCGGCGAACCGGTGGCCTTCTCCGGGCGGTCCAACCGCAAGGAGACGGCGCGTGTCGTCGAAGCGCGCGTGCGTGAGATGATGCAGGCAGCGCTGAGCGAACCTGCGAAGTAAGCGATCCTCGCTGGAAACGGCTGTTTTTCAGGATGAAAAAGCGTTAGAAGCCGCCGCATGGAACTGGAAACGCTTTCACCGGACCCTGAAAAGGGTGTCGACACGCCTCAGTCGAAGAAGGTCTTCGTCAAGACCTATGGCTGCCAGATGAACGTCTATGACTCGCAGCGCATGACCGATGCGCTGGCGGCCGATGGTTATGCCGAAACCAGCGTCATCGAAGATGCCGACCTGGTGTTGCTCAACACCTGCCACATCCGCGAGAGGGCTGCCGAGAAAGTTTACTCGGAGCTCGGGCGTATCCGCGAACTGAAGAACGAGAAGGCAGCCGCGGGTCGGGAGATGCTGATTGGCGTTGCCGGCTGTGTCGCCCAGGCAGAGGGCCGCGAGATCATCCGCCGCGCTCCGGCCGTCGATCTGGTCATTGGCCCGCAGACCTATCACCGACTGCCGGACGTGCTGGCGCGTGTCCGTGGCGGCGGTAAGGTGGTCGAAACCGAATATGCGCTCGAGGACAAGTTCGAACACCTGCCACAGCCGAAGCGCGCGCAGGTCGCCAAGCGTGGTGTCGCGGCTTTCCTTACCGTGCAGGAAGGTTGCGACAAGTTCTGCACCTTCTGTGTCGTGCCTTATACCCGCGGCTCGGAAGTGTCGCGGCCTGTCGCCCAGATCATCGCCGAGGCTGAACGGCTGGCCGAGGCCGGCGTGCGCGAAGTGACACTGCTTGGCCAGAACGTCAATGCCTGGCACGGGGCAGGGCCGGATGGCGCCGAATGGGGACTGGGGCGGCTGCTCTATCGCCTGGCCGAAATTCCCGGCATCGCCCGGCTGCGCTACACCACCAGCCACCCGCGCGACATGGATGACGAACTGATCGCCGCGCATCGCGACCTGCCGACCCTGATGCCCTATCTGCACCTGCCGGTGCAGTCGGGTTCGGACCGCATCCTCAAGGCGATGAACCGTCGCCACAAGGCGGAGGATTATCTGCGCCTGATCGAGCGCGTCCGCGCCGCGCGTTCAGACATTGCGATGTCGGGCGATTTCATCGTTGGTTTTCCCGGTGAGACGGATGCCGATTTCGATGACACGATGCGGCTGGTGCGAGAAGTGGGCTATGCGTCCGCCTTCTCATTCAAATATTCGCCGCGCCCCGGCACGCCGGGTGCCGAAATGGAAGGTCACGTACCGGAACCATTGAAGGACGAACGCCTGCATGCGCTGCAGGCGCTGCTGGTCGAACAGCAGCAGGCTTTCACCGCTTCGATGGTCGGGCGCACCATGACGACGCTGATCGAGAAGCCCGGCCGTCAGGCCGGTCAGAAGGTCGGGCGGTCACCGTGGCTGCAGCCAGTGATTGTTGATGAAAAGGTCGGCGAAATCGGTGACATTATCGAGGTGCGAATCACGCGGCCGGGCTTCAACAGTCTGTACGCCGAGCCTATCTGAATAACGGATCAGATGAGGAGAGACGTTTGAGCGCCACTGAACTGAAGAACGTGCCCCCCAGCACTGCATCCGGGGCCTCGGATATGGCGCATATCGTTCTGACTTTCGACAACAACAAGCTGGCCAGTGCGCTTTACGGCCAGTTTGACGAGAACCTTGCACGGCTGGAGCAGAAGCTCGGCGTCGACATCCGTTCGCGCGGCAATCAGCTCACCATCAAGGGCTCGTCGACCGCCGCTGAGCAGGCACGTCGTGCCTTGGACAATCTGTACGATATCCTGCAGAAGGGCGCCGATATCGCCCAGTCGGATGTGGATGGCGCCGTGCGCATGGCGGTTGCCGCCGACGACCAGCTGGTGCTGCCAACGATGGAACGCAAGGGCAAGGTGTCCGCCGCGCAGATTTCGACCCGCAAGAAGACGATCTATGCCCGTTCTTTGAATCAGGACGCCTATATGCGGGCCCTGGAGCGTTCGGAACTGGTGTTCGGCATCGGTCCGGCCGGTACCGGCAAGACCTATCTGGCCGTCGCGCATGCGGCGATGCTGCTGGAGCGCGGCATGGTCGAGCGCATCATCCTGTCGCGTCCGGCGGTCGAGGCAGGCGAGCGGCTTGGCTTCCTGCCCGGCGATATGAAGGAAAAGGTCGATCCTTACCTGCGCCCACTCTACGACGCCCTTTACGACATGATGCCGGGCGACAAGGTGGAACGTGCCATAGCTGCCGGCGTGATCGAGATCGCACCGCTGGCCTTCATGCGCGGCCGCACGCTGGCGCACGCCGCCGTCATCCTCGACGAGGCGCAGAACACCACCCAGATGCAGATGAAGATGTTCCTGACGCGTCTGGGCGAGAATTCGCGCATGATCATCACCGGTGATCCGACCCAGATCGACCTGCCACCCAACACCAAGTCGGGTCTGGTGGAAGCGCTGCGCGTCCTCGATGGTGTCCCGGGCATCGTGACGGTACGTTTCGCCGACGTCGATGTCGTGCGACACCCGCTGGTTGGCGAGATCGTCAGGGCCTACGACCGAGACGGCAAGGTTTCCCGTGGCCTTGGAGCGGACAACTGATCCTTTCGGTATGCCTGCCTGTCAGCACAGGGCCTGATGACGTTGCCTGATCTGCCACTCGATATCGATCTCGTGGTCGAGGCTGGTACCTGGCCGTCCGAGACAGAATTGCTTGGCCTTGTCGAGCGCGCCGCGGCTGCTGCCTTTGCCGAACTGCGGCTGGCGGGGACGTCCGAGCTCAGCATTGTCTTCACCGATGATGCCGCCATCCAGGCGCTCAACGCGGAGTGGCGCGGCAAGGACAAGCCCACCAACGTATTGTCGTTCCCGGCTTTTCCTCCGGCCAAAGGGGGCCGGCTGCCGCCGATGCTCGGCGATATCGTGTTGGCCGCCGAGACGGTGTCGCGGGAGGCGACCGAGGAGAACAAGCCGGTCGAGAACCATGTCAGCCATCTGGTGGTCCACGGCCTGCTGCACCTGCTGGGCTATGACCACGAGACCGACGACGAGGCCGAGGAGATGGAAGCTGTCGAGCGCGCGGCGCTGGCAAGGCTTGCCATTCCCGATCCTTATGCGTAACTAAACATTCAATTGACCGGACGACGATGAACGAGAAATCAGAGACTGCCGCCCCCACGGACGCCGGCAGTGCCTTAAAGGCTTCCGGAAAGACGGAAGAAACGCCCAGTCCGAGTACCAGCTCCGGCAGCTTAGCGAGCGAGCCTTCTTCTGCCGGTCCTTCCTTGTTCGAGCGCGTTCTGGGCCTCTTCCGCCAGCGCAACGGGACCTCGTTGCGCGAGGAAATCGCCGACGCGCTTGCCGAAACCGAGTCCGGAACGGAATCCTTCTCGCCCGGCGAACGGGCGATGCTCAACAACATCCTGCGCCTGCGCGAAGTTCGCGTCGAAGACGTGATGGTGCCGCGGGCCGATATCCAGGCTGTTGAGATCGGTACGACCCTTGGCGACCTGCTGGTGCTGTTCGAACAGTCCGGGCATTCCCGCATGCCGGTCTATTTCGAGACGCTGGATGATCCGCGCGGCATGGTTCATATCCGCGACGTGCTCGCCCACATCACACGTCTTGCCCGGGTCAAGAAGCCGGGCCGCGCCAGCCGCAAGACGCCTGCCGCAGCGCTGCTTGATCTTACCCAGGTCGATCTTGCCCGCACCATCGGCGATCTCAGCCTGATCCGGCCGGTGCTGTTCGTGCCGCCTTCAATGCTGGCTTCCGACCTGATGGGTCGCATGCAGGCCGCGCGGACACAGATGGCGCTGGTCATCGATGAGTATGGCGGCACAGACGGTCTCGCGTCGCTGGAAGACATCGTCGAGATGGTCGTCGGCGACATCGAGGACGAGCACGACGACGACGAGCCGATGATCACCCAGGCCGGCGACGGCATCTACGTGGTCGATGGCAAGGCGGAAATCGATGACGTCGCCAAGATGATCGGCGAGCATTTCGCGGCCGGTGAGCATGGCGAGTCGGTGGATACGATCGGCGGCATGATCTTCAACACGCTGGGTCGCGTGCCGGCGCGTGGCGAGGTGGTCCAGGCCATTCCGGGCTTCGAGTTTCATATTCTCGATGCCGATCCGCGCCGCGTGAAACGTGTCCGCATCATCGAAAGCCAGAAGGCGATCGAGCGCCGCCGCCGCGCGCGCGCCGAGCAGGCCTGAACTTCCGCAAAGTTTCTATAGTTAGCTCTTGCGCTAAGTGTCATGAAGTGATACTTAGCCTTATGGATCAGTATTCGACACATCTGGACGGAATTTTCCAGGCGCTGGCCGACCCGACGCGGCGCGCGGTGTTGACGGAACTCGGCAAGGGACCGTCCAGCATCAGCGATCTCGCCAAACCGTTCGACATGGCGCTGCCGTCGTTCATGAAGCACATCCACTTTCTCGAAGGCAGCGGCCTGATCCGTACGCAAAAGCAGGGGCGCGTGCGCACCTGTGTCATCGAAACCAAGCAGTTCGCGATGATCGAAACCTGGCTGTCGGCGCAGCGCGCGGTCTGGGAAGGCCGCAACGACCGCCTGGAGCGTTTTGTCCTCGCCGAGCATGATCCCGAAAAGTTGTAGACTTTTCGGACAACGATCATGCGGCAAACAAGCCAGAGCGAAATGCCGCGGCATTTCGTTCGGAACAGAACAAGGAGAAGCCGGAATGACCGAGACAGTGAATCCCGAGACCGACCTGACCCTGTCGCGCATCATCAGGGCGCCGCGCTCCGCCATCTGGAACGCATGGACCGATCCGGCAAGCTTCGCGCGCTGGTGGATCCCGGCGCCCGCCAAATGCAGGGTCGAGAAGATGGAACTTCGCCCGGGCGGCGCTCTCGTTACACGCATCAGCGAGGACGGTGGTCCGTTCCTGCCCCATCTCGATGCCTGCTTCCTGGCCATCGACGAGCAGGAGCGCATCGTCTTCACAAACACGCTTACCGGCGGCTGGCGTCCCGCCGACCAGCCTTTCATGACTGCGATCATTACACTGCGCGAGCATCCGCAAGGCACGGATTACGCGGCTCACGTCATGCACAGGAGCAAGTCCGAGCGAGACATGCATGAAGAAATGGGGTTTCATGACGGCTGGGGCACGGTTGCCAGGCAACTCGCCGAACTGGTCGAACCGGCCGAACGGCTGGTGCTGAAATCGGCCTGATACCGGGGTGTGGCCAGCGTGGCGCGACCATGTCGGTATTTGGAGCGTGAGGCGTGGCCTGATACATCTTTCGCCATGATTCTCGCGACTCGGAAAAATGCATGGAGCGCCTCGCCGGCCGGATAGTTCTGCTCTGGGGTTGGCGACGCGCGCTGGCGGCCTTTCTGGCCGGCGCGCTGGCGGTTTTCGGGCAGGCTCCCTACGATTTCTTCGCCGTCTGCTTCATTTCCTTTCCGGTTCTGGTCTGGTTGCTCGATGGCACCACGGGCGAGGTGTCCGGCGGTATGCTGAAGCGGCTGCGGCCGGCATTCGCCGTCGGCTGGTGGTTCGGTTTCGGTTATTTTCTGGCAGGCTTGTGGTGGATCGGGCAGGCGCTGCTTGTCGAGGCCGATGACTATGCCTGGGCTCTGCCTTTCGCCGTTGTCGGCATCCCGCTTCTGCTGGCCTTCTTCTATGGTTTCGCCACCGCTGCTGCCCGGCTGTTATGGAGCAGCGGTTTGGGCCGCATCGCAGCGCTCGCCTTTGCTTTTGCCCTGGCGGAGTGGCTGCGCAGCTTCGTGCTGACCGGCTTTCCCTGGAATGCGGTCGGCTATGCTGCCATGCCGGTTCCCTTGCTGATGCAGAGCGTGTCGGCGATCGGCATGAACGGCATGAACGCGCTTGCCGTTTTCGTCTTTGCCATGCCGGCGCTGCTGGTCGGGCGGCGCAATCTTGCCGCAGGCGCGATCCTGGCATTGGCCCTGGTCTGTGCGCATCTCGGTTTTGGTTATCTGCGGCTTACGACACCAGTCCCGGCCGACAAGACGGTCGACGTTCGCATTGTCCAGCCGTCGATCGACATGCGGGAGAAATGGGATGCCTCGGTACGCGATCGTATTTTCGCAACCTTGCTGGGCATGTCGTCGAAAACGCCTGAGCCCGGCAAGAAAAAGCCTCAGCTGATCCTGTGGCCGGAAACCTCGGTGCCTTTCCTGTTCACCGAGCGGCCGGACGCGTTGACTGCGCTGGGCGATATGCTGGCCGACGGCCAGATGTTGATTGCCGGAGCGGTACGGGAAGAAGGGGCGTCGGCGAATACCGCCACGCGCTACTACAATTCGGTGGTTGCCATCAACGACAAGGGAGAGATCACTGATGCGTTCGACAAGATTCATCTCGTGCCGTTTGGCGAATATCTGCCTTTCGCCGATCTTTTGCGGCGCGTCGGCATAGAACAGTTGGTTGCCGGCCCGACAATGTTCTCCGCCGGAAACGACCGGCACCCGATTTTACTGCCCGACGCGATCCGCGGGCTGCCATTCATTTGTTATGAAGTCATTTTTCCTGAGGAAGTGTCAGTTGACGCTGCGTCAAGTCAGCTTATTGTGAACCTTACCAACGATGCGTGGTTTGGCGATACACCCGGTCCTTACCAGCATTTCCGTCAGGCACAGATACGCGCAGTGGAAAATGGAATGCCTCTGTTACGTGCGGCTAACAATGGCATCTCCGCAGCCGTGGATGCGCGTGGCCGAATCCTCGACGCGCTGGCCATCAATGCGCGCGACACCATCGATCTGAGCATCCCCGTCGCATCGGTGTCCGATGTCGCTTCAACCGGCCAACGGCGCGTTAACGGATATCTGATTATGCTCGCCCTTGCCCTGATTGCTTTCGTCTTTTCGGTAAGGCACAAGCTACCGGCGAATTGACAGCCAGTATTTTAGAAATCCATTATGGAGCGGTTGGCATCTTTCGCACGCTGTTGCTTTTCGGTGAGGTGGGAGCTCTGGTCAGAGGTTAGGCGTCAAAAAACACAAGAAGCCGGAAGAATTCGGCGAGGACAAGATGGTAGAAGAAAACAAGAAAAAACCAAACCCAATTGATACTCATGTCGGCAGCCGCATCAGACTTCGGCGTAACATGTTGGGAATGAGCCAGGAAAAACTTGGCGAGAACCTCGGAATAACTTTTCAGCAAATTCAGAAATACGAGAAGGGTACCAATCGTGTCGGCGCCAGCCGCCTGCAGGCCATCGCTTCGATCCTGAGCGTGCCCGTTTCCTTCTTTTTCGAAGATGCCCCGGGACAGGATGGTGTCACGCGCAGCGGTTTCGCAGAGGACAACGCGATGGCTTTGGCCGCGGAATTCTGTTCCACTCCGGAAGGACTTCAGCTCAACCGCGCGTTCGTGAAGGTCGCTGACCCGAAGGTTCGCCGGCGGATCATCGATCTGGTCAAGTCGCTCGCCGGCGACGAAGCAGGCTAATCCAGCGGACGATTTTCCGCTGTTGCAGACGCTGCGGCCGGCTTCGCTCACTATCCGGCAGTCCCGGGTATTTTGTTCCACTGCCGTGCCGGCCTTTGATATTCGTTACCCCGCAATCATCTTGACGAGTCTGGCGCGGCCCCGCTAACACGTGGCCCGCCAGATCGGCAGTCTGCCGATTGCTTTCTAGAGGGATCACCCGTGTCACGGCAGAACTATCTCTTCACATCGGAATCCGTTTCCGAAGGCCACCCCGATAAGGTGTGCGACCGCATCTCCGACGAAATTGTCGACCTGGTCTACCGCGAAGCCAAGAAGACGGGCATGGACCCGTGGAAGGTTCGCGTCGCATGCGAAACGCTCGCCACGACCAACCGTGTCATCATCGCCGGTGAAGTGCGTGTGCCCGAGACGCTGCTGAAGAAGGACAAGGCTGGCAATGTCGTCAAGGATGCTGCCGGTCACCCGGTCGTCAATCCTTCCAAGTTCAAGTCTGTGGCACGCAAGGCCATTCGCGCCATCGGCTACGAGCAGTCGGGTTTCCACTGGAAGACTGCCAAGATCGACGTGCTGTTGCACGGCCAGTCACCTGATATCGGCCAGGGCGTCGACAATGCCGCCGATCGCCAGGGCGAGGAAGGTGCCGGCGACCAGGGCATCATGTTCGGTTATGCATGCCGTGAGACGCCGGACCTGATGCCGGCGCCGATCTACTACAGCCACAAGATCCTCGAGCTGCTGGCCGATGCCCGTCACAAGAACCATGGTGACGCCGGCAGGCTCGGTCCGGATGCCAAGAGCCAGGTCACGGTGAAGTATGTCGACGGCAAGGCCGACGAAGTCACGCAGATCGTGCTCTCCACCCAGCATCTCGAGGAAAGCTGGGACTCCAAGAAGGTTCGCAAGGTCGTGGAGCCCTATATCCGCGAAGCGCTGGGCGAGCTGAAGATCGCGAGCGACTGCAACTGGTACATCAACCCGACCGGCAAATTCGTGATCGGCGGTCCCGATGGCGACGCCGGCCTTACCGGCCGCAAGATCATCGTCGATACCTACGGCGGTGCTGCTCCCCATGGCGGCGGCGCATTCTCCGGCAAGGACACCACCAAGGTCGATCGTTCGGCTGCCTATGCCGCACGCTACCTTGCCAAGAACGTCGTGGCAGCCAAGCTGGCCGATCGCTGCACCATCCAGCTTTCCTATGCCATCGGCGTTGCCCAGCCGCTGTCGGTCTATGTCGACCTGCATGGCACGGGTTCCGTCGACGAGGCCAGGCTGGAAGACGCGCTGCGCAAGGTTATGGATCTCTCGCCTTCGGGCATCCGCCGGCATCTCGACCTCAACAAGCCGATCTATGCCAAGACCTCGTCCTACGGCCATTTCGGCCGCAAGGCAGGCCGTGACGGATCCTTCTCCTGGGAGAAGACCGATCTCGCCAAGGCGCTCAAGGACGCCGTAGCCGCCTGACGGCGGACGCGGCCATGGAAGAGCAGGGCAGGCGCAGTCGGTTGAGCGAGGCTTTCTTCGGCCGGCGAAAGGGCAAGACCATCCGCCCTGCGCAGGCCACGGCGCTTGAGACGGGTCTCAAGCGCTATCGGCTCGACCTGACGCAGCCGGCACCAAAGGAACTGGGGAATCTCTTCGAGGCTCCAGTTTCTTCCATCAGGCTTGAAATCGGGTTCGGCGGCGGCGAGCATCTGCGTCAGGAAACACTGACGCATCCAGATACCGGCTTCGTCGGGGCTGAGCCGTTCATCAACGGCATGGCCAAGATGATGATGGCGCTGGCGAAAGAGCCGGCGGGCAATCTTCGCGTCTTCGACGACGATGCCGCCCTGCTGCTCGACTGGCTGCCGGAAGCGTCGCTCGACTGGATCGACCTTCTCTATCCCGACCCATGGCCGAAGAAACGGCACTGGAAGCGGCGTTTCGTGAACCCGGTCAACCTCGACCGTTTCGCGCGCGCATTGAAGCCGGGCGGCAGGTTCTGCTTTGCGTCCGACATCGACACTTATGTCAACTGGACCCTGCAGCATTGCCGCGCGCATCCAGCCTTCGAGTGGCAGGCGCATGAGGCGGCCGATTGGCATACGCCTTATCCCGGTTGGGAAAGCACGCGCTACGAGGCCAAGGCAATCCGTGAGGGGCGCCGCACTGCCTACCTCACATTCCGCAGGGTGTGAGATGGCGACGGATGGCGGGGCTTCAGGTCGCCGCGTCCGGAGCAATGCCGGCAAAAGTGCGGAGCGGTTTTGCGTCTGGAATTGCGTAACAACAAAGGGTCAGAGTGTTTCCGTGAAGACCGGAACCGCTCTAGAAATACGGCCTGAGATTTTTCCGCAGCCGTTCCAGCACGCTTCCCTCGGACAGATCGGGAGCAAAAATGTTCCCGGTAATCGCCTCATAGGCCTGCACATAGATGTGCGAGGTCTGCTCGATGAGGTCGTCCGGGATATCGGGGATGGCATCCTTGTAGGGATCGCAGCGCGCGGTCACCCAGGCGCGCACGAAATCCTTGTCGAAACTGCGCGGCCGCTCTCCTGAAGCGAAGCTCTCGGCATAGCTGTCAGCCAGCCAATAGCGGCTTGAGTCCGGGGTATGGACTTCGTCGGCGAGCACGATGCGGCCATCGCGATCGACGCCGAACTCGTATTTGGTGTCGACGAGGATCAGGCCGCGTTCGGCGGCGCGCGCCTGGCCGCGAGCGAACAAGGCCAGCGCATAATTGGAAACCGTGTCCCACTGCTCCTCGCTCAGCAGGCGCTTGGCAAGGATATCGGCGCCCGACAGCGGCTCGTCGTGACCACCGTCGAAGGCCTTGCTGGTCGGTGTGATGATCGGATTGGGCAGCCGTTCGTTGTCGCGCATCCCGTCCGGCAGGCGCATGCCGTACATGTCGCGCTCGCCATTGCGGTACTTGGTCAGGATCGATGTGCCGGTGCTGCCGGCCAGATAGCCGCGCACCACGATTTCCACGGGCAGGATGTCGAGCCGCGTGCCCACGACGACGTTGGGGTCAGGATAGTCGAGCACATGATTTGGGCAGATGTCGGCGGTTTCCTCGAACCAGTATCGTGCCGTCTGCGTGAGCACCTGGCCCTTGAAGGGGATCGAGGTCAGGATGACGTCGAAGGCGCTCAGCCTGTCCGTGGCCACAATGATGCGGCGACCGTCGGGCAGGTCGTAATTGTCGCGCACCTTGCCGCGGTAGTAGTTCGGCAGTTCGGGAATGAAAGCATCCGACAATGCGCGCGAAACTGTCATGCTGAGCGGTCCTTCGTGGGCAATTGTCCATCGCTTAGAGCGGGTGCGGTCGGAGGGTCAAGGGGTGGGAACGCCACCAGCGCCCTCAGCCCACGACCACCTGCACCGACCGCAAGGGTGAGCTTGCCGCTGAACAGCTCGGCGATTTCCTCGACGATGGGCAACCCGAGCCCGCTGCCGGGCTTGTCGGCGCCTGCACCGCGCGAGAACCGCGCCCGCACTGCCGCGAGTTTGTTTGGCGCGATGCCGGGGCCATTGTCCTCGACCTCCAGCACCGCTTCTCGCCCACCCGATACACGCACCGTGATTTCGGCCCCACTGCCGGCATAGGCGATGGCGTTGTCGACGAGATTGCCGACCAGTTCGCCGACGAGCAGCGCTTCTCCCCGGATCGGCACAGGGTCGCCGCCCTCGAAGCCGAGATCGGCGCCCGCGGCGTTTGCCTTCATCACGCGGTCGGCGACGCTCTCCATGGCGATTGCGGCAAGATCGACCGATTTTGCATCGATGCCATCCGATGCAGCGGCCTCGATGCGTGCCAGCAGGAGCAACTGCGACAGGACATGTTCTGCGCGCACGATCGCCGCGTCGGCGGTCTGCGCGGCAGACTTGGCTTCTTCGAGCGATCTTGCGCGGCCGGCCAGCGCAAGCTGCGTGCGCACGATGGTCATCGGCGTCCGCAGCTGGTGGCTGGCATTGCCGGTGAAGTTGCGCAGACCAGACAGGGCAGCACCCAGTCGCACCATGAAGGAATTCACGGTTTCGACCAGCCCACGCACCTCACCCGGCACCCGATCGTCGATGGGGTGAAGGTCATCGGGGCTACGTTCAGCGATTGCCGCCCTCAGCCGGTAGAGCGGCTGCAGCGAGGCGTTGACGGCGAACCACGCGATCAGGGCGGCACCACCGATCAGCACCGTCAGCCGCAGGGCGGAGTGCAGCAGTATGGTCTGGGCGAGCTGGGTTCGTGCAATCGTGGTTTCGGCAACGGTCACCACGAAGGGAATGGAATCCACGCCGGTCGAGGCCGAGCGGGCAAGTGCTGCCAGCCGGATCGGTTCGCCGCGAAAGGTCGCATCGGAAAATTGGGCTTTCTCCGGCGGAGGCGCGGGCATCGTCGGCAGCGTTTCGTAACCGGTGATGAACGTACCGGGCGGGCTGTCGACACGGTAGAAGACCCGATCCTGCGCAGCCGACGTCAGCATTTCCAGCGCGACATAGGGGATATCGACTTCGAGGATACCTTCTTCGGAAACAACAACACGCTCGGCAATGGCCAGCGCCGAGCCTGCAAGCACGCGGTCCGACGCAGCATTTGCCGTTCCGATCGCCTCGCGCCAGGTGTCGAGCAGGGCGATCAGCCCGATCGCGATCAGCGGCACGAGCAGCCAGAACAACAGCCGGCGGCGCAGCGAATAGGGCGCGGCAACGGCCATCAGCGGGTGTCCCACATGTCCCGGCTACACCTTCTCAAGATAGTAACCAATGCCGCGCGCCGTCCGCACCGTTACACCGTAAGGGGCAAGCCTGCGCCGCAGCCGGCTGACATACTGCTCGATGGCGTTGAACGACAGCTCCTCGTCGAAGCCGGCCAGCGATTCCAGGATCGATTGCTTCGTCACCACTTTGCCGGCGCGCAGGAACAGCGTTTCGAGCAGGCTGACCTCGCGGGCCGGCAGGTCGAGCGGGAGACCGCTGCCGGAAAAGCTGCGCGAGGTGAGATCGAAAGCCACCTCGCCGAAAGAGACGGTTGACGACTTCAGTCCTGCATGGCGTCGCAGCAGCATGCGTACACGCGCTTCCAGTTCGTCGACGTCGAACGGTTTGGTCATGTAGTCGTCGGCACCGAGATCCAGCCCTTTGATCTTGTCGTGCAGGTCGGCACGTGCACTGAGGATGAGCACGCCCGGCCCATCCTGGCGGGCGCGGATGTTGCGCAGAACCTGCAGCCCGTCCATGCCCGGCAAGTTGAGATCGAGGATGACCAGGTCGACTCGCTCGGCTGCGAGCACTGCCAGTGCCGATTGGCCGTCGATGACGTGGTCGACCGCATAGCCGCTGCCTTTCAGCACGGCCACAAGCCCATCGGCCAGGGTCTGCGTGTCCTCCACCACCAGAATGCGCAACGCAGCTCCTCGCCGAAGTCGTTTTCCCGAACCTAGAGCATGATCCGGAAAAGTTGCAGACTTTTCGGATAAAGTTCATGCGCAAGGCAAAGACTTTCGTGCCCACCAAACCGCAATGGCCGACGCTTGTGGATGATCGCGGGCTCGGGCAAGCTGGCCGCCATGCGTTTTCTGGTCTTTGCCCTGCTCGTTCTGTTTTCGAGGCCTGTGCTGGCCGAGACAACGCTTTTCCCGGCTCTCAACGGTGATGCCGGCGCACGCACGCTGGTCGTCTATTCGGCACTCGACGCGCCTTTGGCCAGGGGGATGGTCGAGGGGTTTCGCCGCGCCAATCCCGCTGTCGCCGTGCGTTATGAGGAATTGCTGACCGGCGACATCTACACACGCATCATCGACGAGACCAACGCCGGCCAGAAGACCGGCGACGTCGCCTTTTCGTCCGCGATGGATCTGCAGGTCAAACTCGCCAATGACGGCTACGCGCAGGAAAGCAACATGCCTATGAGCGCCCGCTGGCCACGCTGGGCGAACTGGCGCAACACCGCTTACGCGCTGACCTTCGAACCGGCGGTCTTCGTTTACCACAAGCCGAGTTTCCGCAACGTCTCGCCGCCGGCAACCCGCGCGCAGTTCGTCGACTATCTCGAACGCAACGCAGACGCCGTCCAGGGCCGGATCGCGACTTATGACATCGAGCGTTCCGGCGTGGGTTTCATGTTCATGGCACGCGACCAGGAGCAGTTTCCCGACATCTGGTCGGTGATCCGCAGCATGGGGAAGGCCGGCGTCAAGCTCTATTCGAGAAGTGCTGCGATCCTGGAGCGCATCGCCGATGGCCGCGCGGTGCTGGGTTACAACATTCTCGGCTCCTATGCGACGGATTGGGCAGCGCGCAATCCCGACGTCGGCATCGTCATGCCAAAGGATTATACGGTTGTCATGTCGCGTATCGGTCTCGTACCCAAGGCGGCGGCATCCCCGGATCTGGGACGTGCCCTGCTCGCCTACTTCATGTCGGCGGAGGGCCAGACCATCATGGCGCGCGATCTGCACATAGCCGCGGTCAATCCGGATGTTTCTGGTGAAAATACAGCCAATGCCATCCAGGCGACGATGGGCGCGCAATTGCGGCCGGTTCCGGTAAGCCCCGGTCTTCTCGTCTATCTCGACCAGGTCAAACGCAACCGCCTGGTCGAACGCTGGAATGCTGCCCTGCAGGGGCGCTGACCACGAAGCGGTGGCAAAGGCATCATGTTTGGGTCATGATCGCCCCGGGCAGGATGTCAGTCAGATGTCAGCTTGCTCGGTTAGCATTTCTGTCGGTTTGGCTGTTGGAGGCGGCTGGGCCTGCAGGTCTGGGAGGAGAGGGACCATAACGGCGCCGCAGCGGAGGCAGCAGTCTTCGGCGGGACCGCTCAAGCCATCATTCTCCCAGGGTTGTCTCGACGCGACGCCGGTCGTGCGGCGCGAACCAATGCGAACATGACGCCAGCCGACCCCAATGGGCGGCGTCTCAAGGGAGAGAGACCGTGAAGAAATTCCTTCTGGCGACCATCGTGGCGAGCGTGATGGCCATTCCGGCCTTCGCCGCCGACTACAAGATCATGGCTCCGGCCGCACCTGGTGGCGGCTGGGACCAGACCGCGCGCTCCATGCAGACCGCCCTGCAGGACGAGAAGATTTCCAGCTCTGTGCAGGTGACCAACGTGCCGGGTGCAGCCGGTACCATCGGGCTTGCGCAATTCGTCAATCAGGCCAGCGGCGATGCCTCGCAACTGCTCGTCGGCGGTTACGTGATGGTCGGCGGCATCCTGACCAACAATTCGCCGGTGACGCTCGATCAGGTGACGCCGATCGCGCGTTTGACCGGCGAATATGAAGTGGTGGTGGTGCCGGCAGCCTCCGACATCAAGGACATGGCCGGCCTGATCGCCAAGCTCAAGGCTGATCCGGGCTCTGTCTCGTGGGGCGGTGGCTCTGCCGGCGGAACCGATCATATCACTGCCGGGCTGATCGCCAAGGCGGTTGGTGTCGATCCGACCAAGGTCAATTACATCGCCTTCTCCGGCGGTGGTGAGGCACTTGCAGCCTTGCTCGGCAATCAGGTTACGGTCGGTATCTCCGGCTATGGCGAATTCTCCGAGCAGGTGAAGGCCGGCACGCTGCGCCTGATCGGCATTTCCAGCGAAAAGCCCATTCCTGGCGTCGAAGCGCCGACCTTCAAGGAAGCCGGTGTCGATGTCGCCATCCAGAACTGGCGCATGGTTGCCGCAGCACCCGGCATCAGCGCAGAGCAGAAGACGGCGATCCTCGGCGATATCGAAAAGATGGTGAAGTCCGCCGCCTGGCAGAAGATCCTCGCCGACAAGGGCTGGGAGAACACCTATCTGGCCGGTGACGAGTTCACCACGCAGCTGAAGAAGGACACCGAGCTGACGGCTGGTGTGCTGAAGGACATCGGCCTGGTCAAATGAGCGAAAACGCTTCCAAAAAACTGTCGCGCCGCCCGGATTGGGCGGCGCTTGCCATCGCAGTCGCACTTGCAGCGGTGGCCATCGTGGTTGTCTGGTCGACGGCCCGGCAGGCTGGTGCTGCAAGCTACGCCCGCATCGGCCCGACCACCTTTCCCTATGTGATCGCAGCGGTTTTCTTCATTCTGGCGATCTGGACGGCGGTGGAGGCCTGGCGCGGCGATTTCCCGGAGCGTGAACAACAGCAGATCAGCCCGATCCTTTGGATCGTCGGCGGCCTGGCGGCGCAAATGCTGCTTTTGAAGATCGCCGGATTCTCGATCGCCACCGGACTGCTGTTTGCAGCCACGGCACGCGCCTTCGGCAGAGGGCCTTTGTGGAAGACGGTACCGCTCGGCATAGCGCTTGCTTACGTCATCTGGGTGATCTTTGCACGTGGCCTGTCGCTTTCGCTGCCGGCCGGCCCACTCGAACACCTTCTGTTTTGAGCGGAATTAGGGGACGACGCCATGACGACGTTCGAGCTTCTGGCGCACGGGCTTGTGGTCGCCCTGCAGCCGATGAATCTTCTTTACGCGCTGATCGGCGTGACCTTGGGCACCGCCGTTGGTGTCCTGCCGGGCATTGGTCCGGCGCTGACGGTCGCGCTGCTCCTGCCCGTTACCTACAAACTCGACCCGGCCGGTTCGCTCATCATGTTCGCCGGCATCTATTATGGCGGCATGTATGGTGGCTCGACCACGTCGATCCTTCTCAACACGCCGGGAGAGAGTTCTTCGATCGTCACTGCGCTCGAGGGCAACAAGATGGCGCGCGCCGGGCGTGGTGGTCCCGCCCTTGCCACCGCGGCGATCGGATCGTTCGTTGCGGGTCTGATCGCCACCATTGGTCTCGCCTTCATCGCGCCGGCAGTGGTGAAACTGGCGCTTTCTTTCGGTCCTGCGGAATATTTCGGGCTGATGGTGCTGGCCTTCATGACCGTGTCGGCAGCTTTCGGCGAATCGACGCTGCGCGGCCTGACCTCGCTTTTCATCGGTCTGCTGCTCGGCCTGATCGGCATCGATCTGCAGACAGGCCAGGCCCGGCTTGCTTTCGGCATTCCAGACCTGCTTGACGGCGTCGAGGTGACGACACTGGCCGTCGCGCTGTTCGCAATCGGCGAGGCCCTGTCCGTGGCGGCCGCCAAGGGAGGCGATTCGACGATTCAGGCGATCAAGGGCTCGGTCTGGATGACGCGCGAGGACTGGCGTCGATCCTGGAAGCCGTGGCTGCGCGGCACGGCGATCGGCTTCCCCATCGGCGCCATGCCAGCTGGTGGCGCCGAGATTGGTACCTTCCTGTCCTATTCGGTCGAGAAGCAGTTGGCGGAAAAACCGGAGGAATTCGGCAAGGGCGCCATCGAGGGCGTCGCCGGGCCAGAGGCGGCCAACAATGCTTCCGCAGCGGGCACGCTGGTGCCGTTGCTGACGCTTGGCCTGCCGACGACCGCGACTGCCGCCATCATGTTGGCCGGTTTCCAGCAGTTCGGACTTCAGCCGGGGCCGTTGCTGTTCGTCAGCAATCCGCAACTGGTCTGGGGCCTTATCGCCAGCCTGCTGGTGGCCAACTTGATGTTGCTGGTGCTGAACCTGCCCTTGATCGGGGTGTGGGTGAGGCTGCTCACCATTCCGACGCCATGGCTTTACGCCGGCATTTTGATGTTCGCGACGCTCGGCACCATTGGCGCCAACCCGTCAACCTTCGAACTCGGCATGTTGCTGGCTTTCGGCCTGCTCGGCTACGGCCTGCGCCGCTTCCACTATCCGATCGCGCCTGTGGTGGTGGGTTTGATCCTGGGACCGCTTGCCGAACAGCAATTGCGCCGCGCGGTCGCCATCAGCCAGGGCGATCCCTCCGTGCTGTTCCATTCATGGATTGCGATCGGACTGTGGGTACTTGCAATTGCGGCAGTTGTTGTGCCGCTTTACCTGCGCTGGCGGGGCAAGGATCAAGTGCTGTCGCAGCTTGGTGGCGACAGCGACTGAGTCGACTTTTGCGCCCGGCGGCATCACGCCCGCCGGTTTGGACAACGCGGAGCGGAGGCTGAGGCCTCCGCTTTCGTAGTTAGATGCGGCGGATCTTGGCGAACTCGACCGGGTCGATGCCGAGGCGACGAAGGTCGTTGCCCTTGGGGGCACGGTTGCCTTCCACGGCGCCGGCTGCGTTGATCGCGCTGCCGACGATGTCGATCAGGTTGCGGATCGCGGTTCTGCTGGTACGCACGGTTTTGCTCCATCTCTTTGCACAGCTTTTTGCTGCGCTGCACAAAAGATGGGGTGCCGGCGGGTGGTTTAACAGGGCTTCCAGGGCAAGGCTGCCATGCAGGACGCGCATGGATGGGGGAAATCATTCCCTGTTTCGGGCCAGCCTTGCATTTCACCGCCGCCATTGCTATATCGGTTTCAAATTCTTGGTCGGTATGACGAAGAGTGGGTCCACCCGGTCCCGCTCTTTTTTGTTACCGGCCCTCGCCAAGAGATTCGAGCAGCGGACACCGGATGACTTCAAGCCAGGACGATAGCGACGACCGTATCATCCGCGAAAGCGGTATCGATGCCCGCATCGCCATCATCGTCGAGCCAGTTTTGCGCGGCATGGGCTTCCGTCTCGTGCGTGTGCGCCTGTCGGGTCAACATGGTTTGACGCTGCAGGTCATGGCCGAGCGCGAAGACGGCACCATGACCGTCGAGGACTGTGAAGAAGTCAGCCGGGCGATCTCGCCAGCGCTCGATGTCGACGATCCCATCGAGAAGGCGTATCATCTGGAAGTGTCTTCGCCCGGTATCGACCGGCCACTGGTTCGCACGTCGGATTTCGTCGCCTGGGCCGGCCATCTGGTCAAGCTGGAGACTTCGGTCCTCGTCGCCGACCGCAAGCGCTTCAAGGGCAAGATTGCGGAAGCCGGCACCGAAGGCATCCTGCTGGAGCGCGACAAGGCAGCTTACGGCGAAGAGCCGACAGTACGCATCCCTTATGACGCGATCGCCGAGGCGCATCTGGTGCTGACCGACGATTTGATCCGCGAAGCCTTGTCGAAAGACAACCGGGCACGCAAGGACGCCAAGAAACACCGCGGCGATACTGACGCCGCAGAAGAAACCGAAGCTGAGAAGTGAATGAGCGGCCGCCGGTTAGGGCGGCCCTGTTCAGGGAGACTAAGATGGTTGTAAGCGCCAACAGGCTCGAACTGCTGCAGATTGCAGACGCAGTCGCGCGCGAAAAGTCGATCGACAAGTCGATCGTGATCGCGGCCATGGCCGATGCGATCCAGAAGGCTGCGCGTTCGCGTTATGGTCAGGAAACCAACATCCGCGCCGACATCAACCCGAACACCGGCGAGATGAAGCTGCAGCGCCTGATGGAAGTCGTCGAAAACGTCGAGGACTACGCCACGCAGATTTCGCTGTTCTCGGCCCGCGAGCGCAATCCCGATGCGCAGCTCGGCGACTTCATCGCCGAACAGCTGCCGCCGATGGATTTCGGCCGCATCGCCGCGCAGTCGGCCAAGCAGGTTATCGTGCAGAAGGTGCGCGAGGCCGAGCGCGACCGTCAGTATGACGAATACAAGGATCGCATCGGCGAGATCGTCAACGGCACCGTCAAGCGTGTCGAGTACGGCAACGTCATCGTCGATCTCGGCCGCGGTGAGGCTATTATCCGTCGCGACGAGCTGATCCCCCGTGAAAACTACAAGTACGGCGATCGTGTTCGCGCCTATGTCTATGACGTGCGTCGCGAGCAGCGCGGCCCGCAGATCTTCCTGTCGCGCACACATCCGCAGTTCATGGCGAAGCTCTTCACCATGGAAGTGCCGGAAATCTACGACGGCATCATCGAGATCAAGTCGGTCGCCCGCGATCCGGGCTCGCGCGCCAAGATCGCTGTCATCAGCCGCGATTCCTCGATCGATCCGGTCGGCGCCTGCGTGGGTATGCGTGGTTCGCGCGTCCAGGCCGTCGTCGGCGAGCTGCAGGGCGAAAAGATCGACATCATTCCCTGGTCGCCTTCGGCTGCATCGTTCATCGTCAACGCCTTGCAGCCGGCGGAAGTCGCCAAGGTGGTGCTGGACGAGGATGCGGAACGCATCGAGGTGGTGGTGCCGGACGATCAGCTGTCGCTGGCCATCGGCCGTCGCGGCCAGAACGTGCGCCTTGCCTCGCAACTGACCGGCTGGGACATCGACATCCTGACCGAGCAGGAGGAGAGCGAGCGTCGCCAGAAGGAATTCGTCGAACGCTCCAACCTGTTCATGGAAGCCCTCGACGTCGACGAAATGGTTGGCCAGGTGCTGGCCTCGGAAGGCTTCACCTCGGTTGAAGAAGTGGCCTATGTCGATGCTGGCGAGATTTCCTCGATCGACGGCTTCGACGACGACACCGCGACCGAGATCCAGAATCGCGCCCGCGAACACCTGGAGAAGGTCGAGGCCGAACATGACGCCGCCCGCAAGAAGCTTGGCGTCAAGGACGAATTGCGTGAAATCCCGGGGGTGACCACCGCCATGATGGTGACGCTGGGCGAAGACGGCGTGAAGACCATCGAGGACTTCGCCGGCTACGCGGCCGACGATCTCGTCGGCTGGAAGGAGCGTAAGGACGGCGAGACCAAGGTATTCCCGGGCGTGCTTGCCACGCACGGTATTTCCAAGACTGAAGCCGAGCAGATGGTTCTGGCGGCGCGCCTCAAGGCTGGTTGGATTTCCGAAGAGGAAGCCCAGGTCGAGGCCGCTGAAGCCGAAACCACCGGCGCGTAAGATGAAACCGGCCGGAGCAACCCTTGTCCGAGATGAACGATCGCACATGCATCGTCACAAGGAAGACCGCCGAAACGGATGATCTGATCCGTTTCGTCGTCGGTCCGGATTCGGCCGTCGTTCCAGATCTCAAGAGATCATTGCCCGGTCGGGGCTGCTGGGTCAGCGCCGACCGCGCCACCGTCGACAAAGCCTCTGCCAAGGGGCACTTTGCCCGGGCCTTCAAAAAGCAGGTCATCGTTCCGCCGGAACTTGGCGCGATGGTCGAGGGCTTGTTCGTGCGCTCGGCCCTGGGGGCGCTCGGATTGGCCCGCAAGGCCGGCGCGGTTGCGCTTGGCGCCGCCAAGGTCGATAGTGTGGTGCGCTCCGGCAAGGCGGCACTTGTCCTGCATGCTTTCGAAGCCTCCGAGGATGGAGTGCGCAAGATCACCCAGGCACG
The DNA here is from genome assembly GCA_035944705.1 of Mesorhizobium sp. Classification (GTDB taxonomy): domain Bacteria; phylum Pseudomonadota; class Alphaproteobacteria; order Rhizobiales; family Rhizobiaceae; genus Mesorhizobium. The sequence continues at coordinate 159,933 of DASZAX010000009.1, forward strand.
CCGGGCCACCGCCCATCTCGGCGGCCCCGCTATTCCCGCATACAAACTTTTCGCGGAAGCGGATTTGGGTTTGGCATTGGGGGGGACAAATGTGATACATGCTGCCGTTCTCGCGAGCGACGCGGGTAAGGCGGCCGTGAAGCGCATGGTTGCGCTCGACCGTTACCGGGGCGGTTCCCCGGACGATCTGGCAATGATTGCGGCTGTTGCCGGCGATGATGATGCCGCAGAGGATATGGAATGAGCGATACGAATTCGGGCGATGACAAGACGTTGAGTGTTACGCCGAAGAAGACATTGACGCTGAAGCGCCCGGGCATCGAGCAGAGCACGGTGCGCCAGAATTTCTCGCACGGCCGCACCAAGTCGGTCGTCGTCGAGACCAAGCGCAAGTTCGTGAAGCCGGGTGAGCAGGCGGCGCCGGTCGCGCCGTCGGTGTTTACGCCGAAGCCGGCTGCGCCTCAGCCGCAAGCGCAGCCTCAGCCTCAGCAGTCGCAACCTCAGCCACAATCGCAGCCCCAGGCTCAGCCGCCTCAGGCTCAGCCGCAGCCGCGGCCGCAGCAGGCTGCTCCGGTCGTGCAGGAGCAGCGTCGCCCGACGCCGCCGCCTGCGCCGGATCGTGGCGGCATGGTGCTGAACGAATTGTCGCGTGGCGAGATGGAAGCCCGTCGGCGGGCACTCGAGGGCTCTCAGGCCCGCGAGGTCGAAGATCGCCAGCGTGCCGCCGAGGATGCCAAGCGTCGCGCCGACGAAGAGGAGCGCCGCAAGCGTGAGCGTGAGGATTCCGCTCGCCGTCAGGCCGAGGAAGAGGCTCGCATCAAGGCGGAAGCCGAAGCACGCCGCCGTGCCGAGGAAGAAGCACGCCGCCGTGCGCCGCAGACTGCCGATCAGGTGGCTGCCGAGGAGGAAGAAGCCAAGCCGCGCGGTCGTGGTGGTGCTCCTTCGGCTTTGCCGCCTCGTCGTCTCGTGACGCCTGAACTGGCGAAAGCGGCCAAGCCGACCAAGGCCGAGGAAGACCGGCGCCGCGGCAAGCTGACGCTCAACACGGCGACGTCTTCCGAGGATGGCGATGCCCGTGCACGTTCACTGTCGGCCATGCGTCGTCGCCAGGAGAAGTTCAAGCGCGCGATGCATAACGAGCCGCGCGAGAAGGTCGTACGCGAAGTGACGGTGCCTGAAACCATCACGATCCAGGAACTGGCGCAGCGCATGTCCGAGCGTGCGGTGGACGTGGTCAAGTATTTCATGAAGCAGGGCCAGATCCTGAAGCCGGGCGACGTCATCGATGCCGACACGGCCGAACTGGTGGCTTCGGAATTCGGCCACACCGTCAAGCGTGTCGCCGAATCTGACATCGAGGAAGGTTTGTTCAACATCGCCGACCGCGACGAGGATCTCGAATCGCGCCCGCCGGTGGTAACCATCATGGGTCACGTCGACCACGGCAAGACTTCGCTGCTCGATGCCTTGCGTCACGCCAATGTGGTGTCCGGTGAAGCCGGTGGCATCACCCAGCATATCGGCGCCTACCAGGTCGAAAAGGACGGTCAGAAGATCACCTTCATCGACACCCCGGGCCACGCCGCCTTCACGGCAATGCGCGCCCGTGGCGCACAAGCCACCGATATCGCGATTCTGGTTGTTGCTGCCGACGACAGCGTAATGCCGCAGACGATCGAATCGATCAGCCATGCCAAGGCGGCCGGCGTTCCGATCATCGTGGCCATCAACAAGGTCGACAAGCCGTCCGCGGACCCACAGAAGGTCCGTACGCAGCTCCTGCAGCACGAAGTGTTCGTCGAATCGATGGGCGGTGAAGTGCTCGACGTCGAAGTGTCGGCCAAGACCGGCGCAGGCCTCGACAAATTGTTGGAAGCCATTCTGCTGCAGTCCGAGATCCTGGACCTCAAGGCCAATCCGGACCGTACGGCGGAAGGTGTCGTCATCGAAGCTCGCCTCGACAAGGGACGTGGTCCGGTTGCCACCGTGCTGGTGCAGACCGGCACGCTGATGCCGGGCGAAATCCTCGTTGCCGGCAACGAATGGGGCCGTGTGCGCGCGCTGGTCAACGACCGTGGCGAGCAGGTCAAGGAAGCGCCGCCGGCCATGCCGGTGGAAATCCTCGGCCTCCAGGGCACGCCGCAGGCAGGTGACCGTTTCGCGGTCGTCAACAACGAGGCGCGCGCTCGTGAGATCACCGAGTATCGCCAGCGTCTGGCTCGCGACAAGGCGGTTGCCAAGCATGCGACGCAGCGCGGTTCGCTGGAACAGATGATGTCGCAGCTTCAGGCGAGCGGGTTGAAGGAATTCCCGCTCATCATCAAGGGCGACGTGCAGGGTTCCATCGAAGCGATCGTTGCCGCACTGGACAAGCTCGGCACCGACGAAGTCCGTGCTCGCATCGTTCATGCTGGTGCTGGCGCTATCACCGAAAGCGATGTCACGCTGGCCGAAACCTCAGGCGCGGCGATCATCGGCTTCAATGTCCGCGCCAATGTGCAGGCAAGGGCCGCCGCCGAGCATGCCGGCATCGAGATCCGTTACTACAACATCATCTACAATCTGGTGGATGACGTTAAGGATGCGATGTCGGGCCTGCTTTCGCCGGAACGCCGCGAAACCTTCCTTGGCAATGCGGAGATCCTCGAGGTCTTCCACATCACCAAGACCGGCAAGGTCGCAGGTTGCCGTGTCACCGAAGGCCGTGTCGAGCGCGGCGCCGGTGTGCGCCTGATCCGCGACAACGTGGTCATCCACGAAGGCACGCTGAAGACGCTGAAGCGGTTCAAGGACGAAGTTTCTGAAGTGCCGGTCGGCCAGGAATGCGGTATGGCATTCCAGAACTACGAGAACATTCTGGCCGGAGACATCATCGAGTGCTTCCGCGTCGAGATGGTGACCAGGAAGCTCTAGGAACCTAGAAAAGATGGGAGAGCGGCTTCGGTTGCTCTCCCTTGATGACAGCCGTGGCTGCGGTCCCACTCCGCAAACGGGTTAGGTCGGCTAATGTTCGGGGCCACCCGCATCGATCCACCTGAAATCCGGCCAATGGCTGGACGGCCTCATGTGATTGTAATTTCTATGCAAATGGCCTTTGCGCCATTGCCGTCACCTGTCCGTGCAGCTTTCCCATCCGAGAGATTGAAATGAGTAGACAGCAATCCAGTGCCCCTTCTCAACGCATGCTGCGCGTCGGCGAGCAGGTGCGCCATGCCTTGTCCGAGATGCTGCAGCGCGGCGACGTGCGGGATGACCTCATCGAGACGACGGTCATCTCGGTATCGGAAGTGCGCATGTCGCCCGATCTGAAAATCGCCACCGCTTTCGTTGCACCGCTCGGCGCCAAGGACGACAAGGCGGTTGTCGAGGCGCTGAACCGCAATGCCCGCTTCATCCGCGGGCGTATGTCGCCCGCCTTGCGGCAGATGAAGTACATGCCGGAATTCCGCTTCCGGCTCGACACCAGCTACGACAATTTTTCGAAGATCAACGAGTTGCTGCATTCGCCGGAAGTGGCGCGCGACCTCGGCCACGATGAGAATGACAAGGACAAGGAGAACGACGAGTAATGGCGCGTCGCGGTAAGAAGAAGGGCCGTCCGGTTTCCGGCTGGCTGATCCTGGACAAGCCGGTCGGCATGGGGTCGACCGAAGCGGTGTCGAAGGTGAAATGGCTGTTCCAGGCGGAGAAGGCGGGGCATGCCGGGACGCTCGATCCGCTGGCGTCCGGAATGCTGCCGATCGCGCTCGGCGATGCCACCAAGACAGTGCCCTATGTGCAGGACGGCGCCAAGATCTACCGCTTCACCGTCGCCTGGGGTGAGGAGCGTACCACCGACGATCTCGAAGGGCCGGTGACAAAGAATTCCGACAGGCGTCCGAGCGAGGCGGATGTTCGCGCACTGTTGCCCAACTACACCGGCGTCATCATGCAGACGCCGCCGCAGTTCTCCGCCATCAAGATCGCCGGCGAGCGAGCCTATGACCTCGCTCGCGACGGAGAGACGGTCGATATCCCCGCCCGCGAGGTCGAGATCGGCCGGCTCGATATCGTCGAACATGGTGCCGACCGCACCATTTTCGAGGTCGAATGCGGTAAGGGCACCTATGTGCGGTCTCTGGCGCGCGACATGGGACGCGACCTTGGCTGCTTCGGTCATATCGCGGACCTGCGTCGCACCGAGGTTGATCCCTTTACATCCGAGGACTTTGTCACCATCGCTGAACTGGAGGCGGCGCTGCCACCTGTAGCGGAAGGTGACGATGCCCCATTCTCCGGTACCCAACGCCACGCCGCGCTGGACGATTTCCTGATCGATACCGCCGCAGCGCTGGAATGCCTGCCGCAGGTCGCCATCAGTGATGATGCGGCCACGAAGATCAGGCTCGGCAATTCCGTCATCATCCGCGGTCGCGATGCACCGCTGGAGGCGGAAGAAGCCTGTGCGACTGCCCGGGGCAAGCTGGTTGCCATCGGAGCCATCGAGCAGGGCATGTTCAAGCCCAAGCGGGTTTTTGCGGGCTGAAGCCCGTTTCACCAGAGCAATTCGGGCAGAAGTGCGCAACGGTCTTGTGTCCGGAATCGCGTAGAAACAACGGGTTAGGGCATTTCCGGGATTCTGGGAAAAGCGGAAATGCCTTAATATCCGCGCCAGGGATTCGCTCGAGGCTCGCATGACAAAAGCGGAAACGGTTCGAAAGCGGGAGCCGGGAATGGTGAAGCGCTCACCTATAGGTGCTTCGCCTGGCACGTTGATCGCCGACCCCAGGGCACGGCGCAGTGAGCTTAACCTGACGCTGATCGATCGCGACCGCTGCGAAAAGATCGACGACGCCAGCCTCGATGACCTGAAGACGCATTGTGAAAAATGGCCGCTTGTCTGGCTGGATTGTGTCGGCCTGGCAAATGTCGAGTTGATCGAGCAGATCGGTAAGCAGTTCGGCTTGCATCCGCTGGCCCTGGAAGACGTCGTCAACACCGGCCAGCGACCCAAGGCTGAGTTTTTCGACGATCACGCCTTTGTCGTCGTCAATATGATCGATGATCCCGCCACCTATCGCTACGAGCAGATTTCCCTGTTCTTCGGCAAGGGTTTCGTCATCACCTTCCAGCAGCGCGAAGGTGATCCTTTCGATCCAGTGCGCAAGCGCATCGTTGCCTCGACGCCCAACCGTTTGCGTTCGCGCGGAGCAGACTATCTCGCCTATGCCCTGATCGACGCCATCGTCGACTCATTCTTTCCATTGATCGAAAACGCCAGCGCCCGAACCGACGAAGTCGAAGACGCGATGCTGCGTCATCCACACAAGCAACAGGTCCGCATTCTGCACGAACAGCGCCGGCATGCGGGCCAACTGCACCGGACGATGCTGTCGCTGCGTGATGCGCTGGCTGGGCTGGTCCGCTCCGATGCCCCATACATCAAGCCGGAGACGAAGATCTTCCTGAACGACACGCTGGATCATGCCTATCGACTTGTGGAACTGGCGGATACGCAGCGCGACATGACGACGGGGCTGATTGAAATGCACTTGTCGCTCAGCCAGGCACGGACCAACGAGGTGATCAGCCTGCTCACCATCGTCTCGGCGATCTTCATTCCGCTCACCTTCCTGGTCGGCGTCTGGGGCATGAACTTCGATCCTGCGACATCGCCTTGGAACATGCCTGAACTGAAAGCCTATTACGGCTACCCGGCTGCCCTTGTTTTCATGGCTCTGGTGGCGATAGGACTGGTCAGTTTCTTCAAATGGAAGAAGTGGCTGTAAGCATGCAACGGTACCGGTCCGCGCTGCGCTCAGGCCAGCCTTGCGAATATGCGCTGGCTTTTTACGTTCTTTTGCACTATACGCGCCGCAACATCGCGCCGGATTGCGTGATGCTCACCGGCCCTTGCTGGACGACATCCCGGCTCTGGGCGTCTCGTTTCCTCCATTGAGAAAGGAAAAATGCGATGTCGATTACTGCTGAACGCAAGAAGGAACTGCTGACCCAGTTCGCCACCGTCGCCGGTGACACCGGTTCGCCGGAAGTGCAGGTTGCCATTCTTTCCGAGCGTATCAAGAACCTGACCGAGCACTTCAAGGGCCACAAGAAGGACAACCACTCCCGCCGTGGCCTGCTCGCACTCGTTTCCCAGCGTCGCAGCCTGCTTGATTACCTCAAGCGCAAGGATGAGGCGCGCTACCAGACGCTGATCGAGAAGCTCGAACTGCGTCGCTGACGAATTGGCCGGCGGGTTCTCATTGAGAACTCGCCGGTCGTGCATTCGGGCCGTTGGCCCGACCCGGTTTCTGTAGGCAGAGGGCCGCATGAAACCGCCCGTGGACGGTCATGGGGCAGGATTGCAGGATGCTTGCACGGGCGCCGGCCCGGCATTTTCAAGCCTCCTGTTGTCTTGCCCGTGGCTGCCCGACAAAGGAGCCAGGAAGGGGGCGTCGCGCATGTTTGGATGGCGCGGCCCCTTCCGCATATGAAGGACAAGATATGTTCAAGCAACACAAAGTGGAAATCGAATGGGGCGGCCGTCCGCTCATCCTCGAGACCGGCAAGATCGCGCGCCAGGCTGATGGCGCCGTGCTGGCGACTTATGGTGAGACCGTGGTTCTGGCCACAGTTGTCTCGGCCAAGGAGCCCAAGCCCGGTTTCGACTTCTTTCCGCTGACCGTCAACTATCAGGAAAAGACCTACGCCGCCGGCAAGATCCCGGGCGGCTACTTCAAGCGTGAAGGCCGTCCGAGCGAGAAGGAAACACTGGTTTCCCGACTGATTGACCGCCCGATCCGTCCGCTCTTCGCAGATGGCTACAAGAACGACACCCAGATCGTCGTCACGGTCGTGCAGCACGATCTCGAGAACGATCCGGACATTCTGTCGATCGTTGCCACCTCGGCAGCGCTGACCCTCTCCGGCGTTCCCTTCATGGGCCCGATCGGTGGTGCCCGCGTCGGCTACATCAACGGCGAGTACGTGCTCAACCCGCACATCGACGAGATGCAGGAATCCAAGCTCGATCTCGTCGTCGCTGGTACGAACGAGGCGGTTCTGATGGTCGAGTCGGAAGCCAAGGAACTGGGCGAGGAGCTGATGCTCGGCGCCGTCATGTTCGGCCACAAGGGCTTCCAGCCGGTGATCGACGCGATCATCAAGTTGGCCGAGGTTGCCGCGAAGGACCCGCGCGACTTCACGCCGCCGTCTTTTGGCGATCTTGAGAAGGAAATGCTCGGTGTGGCCGAGAACGATCTTCGCGCTGCTTACAAGATCACCGACAAGCAGGCCCGCTACGCCGCCGTCGACGCAGCCAAGGCCAAGGTCAAGGCTGCTTTCACTCCGGCTGAAGGTGAGGAAGCCAAGTATTCGTCCGAGCAGGTTGCCACCGTATTCAAGGAACTCCAGGCCAAGATCGTGCGCTGGAACATCCTCGACACCGGTTCGCGCATCGATGGTCGTGACCTGAAGACCGTCCGTTCGATCGTTTCGGAAGTCGGCATCCTGCCGCGCACGCACGGTTCGGCGCTGTTCACCCGCGGCGAGACGCAGGCGATCGTGGTTGCCACGCTGGGCACCGGCGAAGACGAGCAGTATGTCGACTCGCTGACCGGCATGTACAAGGAGACTTTCCTCCTTCACTACAACTTCCCGCCCTATTCGGTCGGCGAGACCGGCCGCATGGGGTCGCCTGGCCGCCGCGAGATCGGCCACGGCAAGCTGGCCTGGCGCGCCATCCATCCGATGCTGCCTTCGGCAGAACAGTTCCCGTACACGCTGCGCGTCGTCTCCGAGATCACCGAGTCCAACGGCTCGTCCTCGATGGCCACCGTCTGCGGCACCTCGCTGGCGCTGATGGATGCCGGCGTGCCGCTGGCCAAGCCGGTCGCTGGCATCGCCATGGGCCTGATCAAGGAAGATGAGCGTTTTGCCGTGCTTTCCGACATCCTCGGCGACGAGGATCACCTTGGCGACATGGATTTCAAGGTGGCTGGCACAGCGAACGGCATCACCTCGCTGCAGATGGACATCAAGATCGATGGCATCACCGAGGAGATCATGAAGGTGGCGCTGGGCCAGGCCAAGGACGGCCGCCTGCACATCCTCGACGAAATGGCCAAGGCTATCTCCGAGGGCCGCAAGGAACTGGGCGAGTTCGCACCTCGCATCGAGGTCATGCACATCCCGACCGACAAGATCCGTGACGTCATCGGTTCAGGCGGCAAGGTCATCCGCGAGATCGTCGAGAAGACCGGCGCCAAGATCAATATCGAGGACGACGGCACCGTGAAGATCGCTTCATCGAACGCCAAGGAAATCGAGGCGGCAAAGAAGTGGATCCACACCATCGTGGCCGAGCCGGAAGTCGGCGAGATCTACGAAGGCACGGTCGTCAAGACTGCCGACTTCGGCGCCTTCGTGAACTTCTTCGGTCCGCGTGATGGCCTCGTGCACATCTCGCAGCTGTCCGACCAGCGCGTTGCCAAGACCACTGACGTGGTCAAGGAAGGCGACAAGGTCTGGGTTAAGCTCATGGGCTTCGACGAGCGTGGCAAGGTCCGTCTGTCCATGAAGATCGTCGACCAGGAGACTGGCAAGGAAATCGCCCGCGAGAAGAAGGCGGAAGGCGAAGAAACCGCCGCCTGATCGACTTAACTTATTGAATCTAAAAAGGGCGCGACTTCGGTCGCGCCTTTTTTGTTGGGTCTACAGACTGGCACAGCTGCGGGGGAACTTGCGGCGGGGGCGATCCTGTCCCATTGCATTCGCCGCATGGGAACTTCAAAATTAACTGAATTAGAAGAAACTCATTAATGACTTATTTACATATTTGCGATCCGCGTATGTAGTATTGTCCAGTACGTCATTCGAGCAATCGAGGCCTGTTATGGGACATATCTCGACATCCGTAAGCGGCGTGAAATCGCGGTATATGCTGCGCCCGATGAATGTTGATGACATTCCGGCAATACGTGTCATCTTCAAGCAAGTTTTCCGCCCGAATTCGAAAGATTGTAACGAAAATTTTGACCAATACTTCCAGAAACTTTTCTTCGATAATCCTTATTACGATCCGGAGATCGGAAGTGTTGTTCACGAGAACGACCGTGGGGAGATAGACAGCGCGCTCTCGATCCTGCCGGTTCCTTACGTCGTCGACGGGCAATCGGTCATGGGGCGGCTGCTCTGTGCCTTCATGATGAAGCCGGAAGCTTCTCCGCGTGGCGCCGCCGAGCTGTCGCTCAGCATACGTCCGACCGAGAAGACGATTAACTTCAGCGACACCGCCGCACCCGTGAGCCTCAGGCATTTCGAAGCCATCGGGGGCGTAACACTGGGAGCGCATGCGCTTGGCTGGACCCGCATATTCCAGATGGCAAGCTATGTGGCGACCATTGCGGCGCGGCGGCACCCGATCCTTGGTGGCTGGGTGACCTCCACGGGCAGGATGCTGAATCCGCTGTTTCCGCTTCCTCCGATCAAGAAGATCGCAAAATCCCATGTCACGGTGAAGGAAATAACCCAGGACGAAGCGGTTTCCGTCATTCCTGTCCTGCTCGAAAGCTATTCCGCGCATCCGGACTGGACAGAGAAAGATCTGCATTGGCTTCTGCACATGGCGGAAGACAATCGAGCTGCAGGCGCGCTTCGGTTCTTTGCGATCAATGACCCGACGGGCACACCAATTGGCTTCTTCTGCTACTACAGTCGCCCAAACGGCATGGTCGAAGTGTTGAATGTGATCACGAAGGCCGGCACCGAAAGGCAGGCCATCAACGTCATGCTGTTCCATCTGCAGGAGGAAGGGCATGTCGCGGCGCAGGGCCGAGTGGATCCACGCTATCTCTCGGCACTTTCACAGCAATCGAACATGTTCTTTCGCCACAGGGCCAATGTCTGCGTTACCACGGCGCGCGCTGACGTGCTGAATGCGGTCGAGCGAAACAACATGTTCATCGGCGGCCTTGCGGGCGAAAGCTGGAGCAGGCTTTCGACGGACTTCTTCTAAGCTGCTGCATATGTGCTTGGGGCGACCAGGGCGGGGCAATCCCGCTGGTCGCCCCTAACGCTATGTCGTCGTGGTGGACTCCCGAGCACCGCTTCGCGGTTGCCCCGGGACAAGGCTGGGCATCTTGCCGCTCCGATGGGGTAGGGATGAGCAAGCTGCCTGCGCCTATCCGCCGAAACAGCGGCAGCTACTTCAGCGATTCTTTACATAATTGAGGTGAGTGTTGCGCTGACATCGTGGGCTACGTCGTTCATCCGTCTGCCAAGGTCGAGATGCAGGAGCCAGCCAAGACAACCAAGTGAAAGAGGCCCGGGTGGGGTATATCTCGGCATCGGCAAGGGACGTGAAATCGCGACGCGTGCGCGCGATGAAGATTGATGACATCCCGGCCATCCGTGCTCTTTTCAAACAGGTTTTCCGCCCCAATTCGACATCCTGCAACGAAAATTTCGATCGCTATTTTCAGCAGCTTTTCTTCGAAAGTCCCTACTACGATCCCGCCATCGGGAGCGTTGTGCATGAAGACGAGCGCGGGGAAATAGACAGCGCGGTCTCAATCCTGCCGGTTCCCTACACCGTCAGCGGACGATCGATCATGGGGCGGTTGCTCTGTGCCTTCATGATGAAGCCGGGAGGTGCTCCGCGCGGACCCGCCGAACTGACGCTGGCCTTGCGCCCGGGTGAAGAGACGATACAGTTCAGCGACAGCGCGGCACCGGTGAGCCTCAGGCATTTCGAGGCCGTCGGAGGCATATCGCTCACCACATACGCGCTCGGGTGGACCCGCATATTCAAGCCGGCGAGTTATGTTACGAACCTGGTAACGCAGCGGCGTCCCATCCTGGGCAGGTGGGGCGCGGCGTCTGTTGGCAGGATGCTCAATCCGCTGTTCTCGCTCCCCCAGGTCAGCAACGCTCGAAAATCCCGTGCCGCGGTGAAGGAAGTAGCGCAGGACGAAGCCGTTTCTCTCGTTCCCGGTCTGCTCCAGAGCTATGCGGCACACCCGGCCTGGACAGGGCAGGATCTGAACTGGCTTCTTCGTATGGCGGCGGACAATCGCGCTGCGGGCACGCTTCGGCTGCTTTCGATCGAGGATCAGGCAGGCGTTCCACATGGGCTTTGCTGTTACTACAGCCAGTCGAACGGTGTGGCGGAGGTCCTGAACGTCATTGCAAGGTCGGGTACGGAGAAGCAGGCTGTCGATGCCATGTTGCTCCATTTTCAGGACAGGGGATATGTAGCGGCGCAAGGTCGTTTGGAGCCCCGCTACCTCGCTGCTCTGTCACAGCAGCCAGCCATGTTTTTTCGCCACAGGGCCAATGTCTGCATCGGCACCACGCGCGCCGAATTCCTGAATGCGGCTCAGCAAAACGACATCTTCATCGGCGGGCTTGCAGGGGAGGGGTGGAGCAGGCTTTCAACGGACTTTTTCTGAGCTTGCTACAGATACGATGATAGACGTGCTAACTCGCTCTCATGAGTTCCGAGACGCTTAAAACCCTGTTCCATCCCTTTGAGGCCGACGTGTTGCCTCTGCCTGGAGAAGGCACGCGTGCACTCTTTCTCGGCGCCTTGCCGGGATTTCGGCTGCCTGCCGGCTTCCAGGCAGCCCTGCAGCTTGTTCAGGGATTCCGTCCGGATTTTCGCCATCTGGCAGCCTCCGGTCACTTGGTTTCGCCAGAGCCCGAAGGGGAAGATTATGACCTTGCCCTTGTTCTGGCGGGTCGCCATCGCGGACTTAACGAAACGCGCATTGCGGAAGCCATCGAACGCACGGCCGACGACGGCTGGATCGTCGTTGCAGGCGGCAAGGAGGATGGTATCGCGAGCCTCCGCAAGCGGATGGGGGAACTCGTTGGCATCGAGGGGTATCTTTCGAAACACCATGGCCAGGTCTTCTGGTTCGCCCGGCAAGGTAGCGAGGCCGCAGCCGGGTTGCGTGCCGCCAATCCCTCGGTTCGGGTCGAGGATCGTTACGAGACCGCGCCCGGCATGTTCTCTTTCGACCGCGTCGATGCGGGCTCACGGCTTCTTGGGGGGTATCTGCCTGCAGACATCAAGGGCCATGTCGCCGATTTCTGCGCCGGCTGGGGTTATCTGTCGGTCACGCTGGCCGAGCGGACTGCCGGCTTGAGCGGACTTGACCTCTATGAGGCCGACCATGCCTCATTGCAGGCGGCGGGCCGAACACTGGCGCGGCTGTTGCCCGGCCTTGCCGCAAGGCGGTTCTGGCATGATCTTGCAGCTGAAGCGATAGGCGAGCGCTACGACGCCATCGTCATGAACCCCCCCTTCCATCACGGCCGTGCGGCAGAACCACAGCTGGGGGCTGCGATCATCCGTGCCGCAGCGAAGGCATTGCGGCCGGGAGGGCGTCTGTTCATGGTGGCGAACCGGCAGTTACCGTACGAACCCGTTCTCGCAACGGCCTTTGCAAATCACGTGGAACTGGGGCGTAACGACGCTTTCAAGGTGCTGTTGGCGCGTCGCTGATCGGCGGAGAACGCCTGGCTGTTAGTGCAGGTTTGCGGCACGACGCTGGTTTTGAGCCATATGCTCGACGCTTTGCGCCTGTCCGCCAATGACACGCAGCGGCGCCGGCTTGCCAAACAGGTAGCCTTGCACCACCTCGCAGCCTGCAGCCTTCAGCATCGTTGCCTGGCTCTCGGTCTCGACACCTTCCGCGATCGTGGAAACGCCGAGCGCGCGCGACAGGCCAACAATGGTCGAGACAACCGCGCCGGAGCCGGAATCGGTATCGATGCGGCTGACGAAAGAGCGATCGATTTTCAACTTGTGGAAGGAGAAGTCGATCAGGTAGCTGAGGTTGGAATAGCCAGTGCCGAAATCGTCGACGGCGACCGAAATGCCCATGTCGGACAATTCTTTGAGGATAGCGGCGGCGCGTTCCTTGTCCTGCATCATCGCCGTCTCGGTCACCTCCAGCTCCAGCCTTGACGGCTTGATGCCGGTACTGGCGATGGTGTTGCGCACCATCGCCAGGAAATCCTTGGTCATGAACTGTACCGGCGAGATGTTGACCGCCACGAAACAGTCTTCTGGCAGGTGGCGGGCGTCGCTGCAGGCCTTGCGCAGCACCCACTCGCCGATCGGGCCGATCATTCCGGTTTCTTCCGCAAGCGGAATGAATTCCATCGGCGCGATCGTTCCGCGCTCCGGGTGATTCCACCGGATCAGCGCCTCGTAGCCGACGACCCTGCCTGCGGCGAGGTCGAGTTGCGGCTGATAGTGCAAGTCGAAGTCGCCGCGCTCGAACGCCGTGTGCAGTTCGGACTCCACCCATTGCCGATGATCCGCGACCTTGCCCATTTCCGGCTGGAAAACCGACCACGTGCCGGCGGCGTTGGTTGCTCGCGCGTTCTGCAAGGCAAGATTGGCCCGACGCAAAAGCAGGACTGGATCGATGCCGTCCTTTGGCATGGCCACGACGCCGACCGAGAGGCTGACCGATTGCTGATGCGTCTTCAGTTGGTAGGGGGAGATCAGATCATCGATCAGCTGCTCGACCAGTGCTTCCATCGAGCCGGGCAGTCGCTTGTCCGGATAAAGTACGGCAAATTCACCCGGGCCGACGCGGCCGACCACGGCTTCACGCGGCAGAAGCGTTTTCAGGCGATGAGCGAACAGGCGGATAAGATCATCGACCTGCGTGTAGCCGATTGCGTCATTGATCTGGCTGAAACGATTGATGTCGATGTTGAGCAGGTAGACTGGCTCGCCAGTCTTGAGCGTGGAGGAAGCAGCTTCCGCCACTTTGCCGACCATCGCGTGCTTGGCCAGCGTTCCCGTCAGCTTGTCGAAATTGGTTTCGGAAAAAACATAATCGGCGGATTCGTCGACACCGGCGAAAAATGACATCGCTGCACAGGCCGCCGCCAGGGCGCAAAGGCCGGCGACGATGGCCACGAGTGTATTGAGCGGAAGTTCCGTCAGGCTGTCGCCAAGGCCGATCTTGAGGCCCCACAAGCCCAGGATGAAGCTGCCCAAGCCAGCGCTGGCGATGGTGATCAGCCGGAAAAGTGGCGTGCGGCCAGGATTCTTGACAGAGGGCATACGCAGGGTCCCAATCTGCAGGATGTTCTAACCGCGATCCTCTTAAAATAAGTTTCCTGCGATTCGTCGCATTTTATCGGCAACAAAAGTTGACTAACGTTTCATGAAAGTTAACCAAAAGGCAAGGGCCCATCCTTCGCGGTGGGCGATAGGCACTTTCTACTCTGGTGAGGATAGTCGACGGGGCTAGCGCGAGCCTTGCGGCTTCAATCCTTGCCGCCGTCAAGTCGCTTCAGTTCGTCGAGCGTGGGCATCGACACGACATGATAGCCACTATCGACATAGTGGATCTCCCCGGTCACGCCGGACGAGAGATCGGAAAGCAGGTATAGCGCCGAGTTGCCGATCTCGTCGATGCCTACGGTGCGACGCAGCGGCGCGTTGCGCTGCTGATAGGAATACATGTAGCGCGCATCCGAAATGCCGGCACCTGCGAGTGTCCGCACCGGACCTGCTGACAGTCCGTTCACGCGGATGCCGCGCGGGCCGTAATCGTTGGCGAGATAACGCACGCTGGCCTCAAGGCCCGCCTTGGCGACACCCATGACATTGTAGTTGGGCATCACACGCACCGAACCAGCATAGGTGAGGGTGATCATTGACCCGCCGTCCTGCATCAAAGCTGCTGCATGGCGGGCGACTTCCGTGAAGGAGTAGCAGGAGATCACCATGGTGCGCACGAAATTATCGCGCGTGGTGTCTGCATAGAGACCTTTCAATTCGGTCTTGTCCGAGAAGCCGATGGCGTGGACGATGAAGTCAAGCTTGCCCCAGGCGCTCTTCAGCGTATCGAAGGTTGCAGCGACCGAGACGCTGTCCTCGACATCGCATGGCACGACGAGTGAGGCACCGACTTTCTCGGCCAATGGCTTGACCCGGCGGCCAAAGGCTTCCCCCTGATAGGTGAAGGCCAGTTCGGCGCCCTGTTCGGCGAGTTTCTGAGAGATGCCCCAGGCAATGGAATGATCATTGGCAACGCCCATGATCAGGCCGCGCTTGCCCTTCATCAAACCGTCCATGTGAAAATCCCTATGCGGAATGGCGCTGGAAGACGAGCGTGGCGTTGGTGCCGCCAAAACCGAAAGAGTTGGACAGCACCGTGTCGATCTTGGCGTTGTCGATGCGCTTGCGTACGATCGGCACACCGTCGAATTCGGGATCTAGCTCCTCGATATGCGCGCTTTCCCCGATAAAGCCACCTTGCATCATCAGGATCGAATAGATCGATTCCTGCACGCCGGCCGCGCCCAGAGAGTGGCCGGTCAATGACTTGGTCGAGGTGATGTTTGGCAGCTTGTCGCCGAACACTTCGCGGATCGCGCCGATCTCCTTCGAATCGCCGATCGGCGTCGACGTGCCGTGCGTGTTGATATAGTCGATCGGTGCTTTCACCGTCGCGAGCGCCTGTCGCATGCAGCGGATGGCGCCTTCGCCGGACGGGGCAACCATGTCGAAGCCGTCGGAGGTTGCGCCGTAACCGGTCAGTTCGGCATAGATCTTGGCGCCGCGCGCCTTGGCATGCTCGAGTTCTTCCAGCACCAGAACACCGGCGCCGCCCGCGATGACGAAGCCGTCGCGGTTGACGTCATAGGCACGAGAGGCGGTTGCGGCGCGGTCGTTGTACTTGGACGACATTGCGCCCATCGCGTCGAAGAGATTGGACATGGTCCAGTCGAGGTCTTCGTGGCCACCCGCGAACATGATGTCCTGCTTGCCCCACTGGATCATCTCCGCCGCGTTGCCGATGCAATGGGCCGAAGTCGAGCAGGCAGACGAGATCGAATAGTTGACGCCGTGGATTTTGAACCAGGTGGCCAGCGTCGCCGAGGCCGTCGACGACATCGCCTTCGGCACGGCAAACGGTCCGATCCGCTTGGGGCTGCTGTTCTTGAGCGTGATTTCCGAGGCCTCGACGATCGTGCGCGTGGAGGGACCGCCGGAGCCCATGATGATACCGGTGCGCTCGTTGCCGGAAACCTCGTTTTCCTCGAGCCCGCTGTCGGCGATCGCCTGCTTCATGGCGACATGGTTCCACATGCCGCCCTGCGACAGGAAACGAGCTGCACGGCGGTCGACGAGGTCCGTCGTATCCAGGTTCGGGGCGCCCCAGACCTGGCATTTGAAGCCATGCTCGGCGAAGTCGTTGGAAAAGCTGATGCCGGACTTGGCGTCATGGAGAGAGGCGCTGACCTCCTCGGCATTGTTGCCGATGGACGATACGATGCCGAGGCCTGTGACTACGACCCGTCTCATGTTGCGGCTCCTCGTTTTTTTCGTTGAGTGCAGGTGTCAGGCAGCTGTCTGTTTTGCCAGGCCCACCCGCAGGTCGGTGGCGGCGTATATGGGGTCGCCATCGGCCTTCAACCAGCCGTCGGCGATACCGAGCACCAGTCGGCCGCGCATGACGCGCTTGAAATCGACGCCGTACTCAACCTTCTTGACCGAAGGCGTGACCATGCCCTTGAACTTAACTTCGCCCGTCGACAGCGCCATGCCCTTGCCGGGTTCGCCGAGCCAGCCCAGGAAAAAGCCGGTGAGCTGCCAGAGCGCGTCGAGGCCAAGGCAGCCGGGCATCACGGGATTGTCGATGAAATGGCAAGGGAAGAACCAGAGGTCGCGGTGAATGGCGAATTCGGCCCGCACGAACCCCTTGTCGAAAGCGCCGCCGGTCTCGCTGATCTCGGTGATGCGGTCGAACATCAGCATCGGCGGATAAGGAAGCTGGGCATTGCCGGGGCCGAACAGTTCACCCTTCGCGCACGCCAGCAGATCGTCGTAGTCGTAGCTCGATTTCCGATCCGCCATTTAGTCTTTCCCCGTCGTTCGCCGGGCGATGTTATGCCCGTGTCCGATTTCTAGTAACACAGTCCGCTTCGCGCCGGAAACCGACGCCGGAGATGTCGCGCTGGCTCTAGCCTGCCCATTTCCCCGGGTCAATGCGCGCTATTGATCGGATTTGGCCTACAGAATATATCTGGCATAATACGGGACGCGGATTTCCGCCTGATTTTTGCCGCTGTCGACGGGCAGTTGCGGGCGGAACATGAAGGTGAGTTGATCGGTTTGGACGATCGGAAAGACGGCATGACTGTGGACAAGCGGGTACGCGAAGCCGGCCTGAGGCCGACTCGCCAGCGCATTGCACTGGCCGACCTGCTGTTTGCCAAGGGCGATCGTCATCTCTCGGCAGAGGAACTGCATGAAGAAGCGCTGGCCGCCGGCGTGCCGGTTTCGCTGGCCACTGTCTACAATGCGCTGCATCAGTTTACCGAAGCAGGCCTGTTGCGCATCCTCGCCGTCGAAGGTTCGCGCACCTATTTCGACACCAATACCTCCGACCATCATCATTTCTTTGTCGAAGGTGAAAACCGGGTTTTCGACATCGAAAGCGGGCCGGTTACGGTCGGCAATCTTCCGGAACCGCCGGAGGGTATGGAAATCGCGAATGTCGACGTGGTGGTACGCCTGCGCCCCAAGCGCGACTGATCTCCGCCAATAGAAATCGAACTGGACCTGACCCGTGGTCCTGTGTCGTGCGGTCTACTCGTTGATCTTTTCGCCGGGGTAGGCACCCCAGACCAGCGATTGGCTGATCCAGCCGGTATGGCCGCTCAGGCTCATCTCGCACCACTGGCCGTCGCAGGATTTGATTGAGCCGATGACGCCCGGCTCGATCATCGCGACCACGTTGGCATCCTTGGCCGCGCTCTTGACGAGATTGATGCGCACATCCTTGCCGCGTTGCCACGGCGCGATGATCGCGGTGCGCTTGCCCGACAGCAGAGCCTGGCTCACCCAGCCCTCGGAACCGTCGGCATCACGCACGCGCCGCCAGGTATCGTACTCCTGCACGATCTCCATCGGCAGTCCGGCCCTGGTATACATCCAGTCGACGGAATAGTTGACGCCCGGACCGACGCGTGAATTGACCCGAGCCGATTTCAGGCTGACGAACCGGGGTAGCGGCAGGCCGCTTGGTCCCAGCGTCACCGTCTGAACCGGCGCTGCGGCATTTTGCGCCGTCGCGACGGGGGTAAGCGTGAGCAGGCCAAGCATTGTCGCGGAGAGAATCAGACGTAGCGACGCGAAACCAGACACGTTCGTTCCTTTTTCCGGCGCTGTCGGCAATCCTGCGCACGCGCCTTTTTCTTTGTCTTCGGCGGTCCCACTTGTTACATGAGGCATGGCTACCGAGACCAGTTTGCAGTTTCGCCGGTCTTGGTTAAAGAGGTCTCAACAGCATCCCGGGAACGAGGAAACGATGGCCGGCAAAAAGAAGCCTCTCGTTGTGATCACGCGCAAATTGCCGGATCCTGTCGAGACGCGGATGCGCGAGTTGTTCGACGCCAGGCTGAATGTTGAAGACAAGCCGATGTCGCGCGAGGAGATTGCCGCGGCGTTGCGGGAAGCCGATGTGCTCGTTCCCACCATCACCGATCGCATCGATGCCGAGCTGATCGAGCAGGCCGGACCGAACTTCAAGCTGATCGCCAGCCTCTCCAATGGTGTGGATCACATCGATGTCGCGGCGGCCTCGAGAAAGGGCATCGCAGTCACCAACACGCCGAATGTGCTGACAGAAGACACCGCCGATATGACGATGGCGCTGATGCTCGCTGTGCCGAGACGGCTCGCCGAAGGCTCCAACGTGCTCACCGGCGACAAGAAATGGCCCGGCTGGTCGCCCACCTGGATGCTTGGCCGGCGCATCTGGGGCAAACGTCTCGGGATCGTCGGCATGGGCCGTATCGGCACCGCAGTTGCGCGTCGGGCCAAGGCTTTCGGGCTCTCCATCCACTACCACAACCGCCATCGCGTCCTGCAAAGCGTGGAGGACGAACTCGAAGCAACCTATTGGGAAAGCCTCGACCAGATGCTTGCCCGCATGGATATCATTTCCGTCAATTGCCCCTCGACGCCAGCCACTTTCCATCTCCTCTCGGCCCGGCGGCTGGCGTTGCTGCAGCCCACCGCCTACATCGTCAACACGGCGCGCGGCGACATCATCGACGAGGATGCGCTGATCAAGTTGCTGCAGGATGGCAAGATCGCTGGCGCAGGCCTCGATGTCTACGAGAACGAGCCGGCGCTGAACACCAAGCTGCTCAGGCTCGCCGCCAAGCACAAGGTGGTGCTGCTGCCGCACATGGGTTCGGCGACCCTGGAGGGGCGCATCGATATGGGCGAGAAGGTCATCATCAACATCCGTACCTTCTTCGACGGACACAGGCCGCCGGATCGCGTGTTGCCCGCCCGCGCCTGATCATCGCTTCCGACGGATATCAGGCGGCGCCTGCTGTACCCGGAGCGCGGTGAACCGAGCACTCTGCCCCTGTGCCGAAGGGCCTACGACAGC
Source organism: Mesorhizobium sp. (assembly GCA_035944705.1). Classification (GTDB taxonomy): domain Bacteria; phylum Pseudomonadota; class Alphaproteobacteria; order Rhizobiales; family Rhizobiaceae; genus Mesorhizobium. The sequence goes on from DASZAX010000009.1 coordinate 179,360, forward strand.
GCCTTGCGCATGGTCACCGATGTTGGCCGGTTGTAGCCGGCATGGGCGGTTCGCTCGGTTTCGACAAAGCCCAGGCGGCTGAAAGCGGCCTGATTGCCGGTCAGCTCCACACGTGCCTGCAATTCGAGGACAGGCTTGCCGGCGGCGCAGGCAAGAGCCTCGGTGGCCTGCATCAGTTCACGTCCGATCTTTCGGCCTTGAAGACCAGGCTCGACCGCCAGCTTGCCGACATAGAAATGCTGCGCGTGTTCGGCAGCGAAGATGCAGCCCACGATCTGGTCATCCTGCATGGCCAGGAAGCCGGTTTCCGTGCCCGCTTTCTCGCGCAAGCCATCCACCGACAACCGGTGTGCAGAGGATGGCGGGTCGATCACGCCATCCATGTAGGCGAAGGCACGCATGATCAATGTGAGCAGTTCGTCCCAGCGCTCGAAATCTGCGGGAAGTCTGGTCACGACGATGTCGGCGCTCATTCCTGGCTCCGGTAGCGGATGGTGTCGAAACGTGCTGCCAGCCCGTCGTAGAGCAGCAGGCGCCCGACCAGCGGCTCGCCGATTCCGGCTATGAGCTTTATGGTCTCCATTGCCTGCAGGGTGCCGATGACACCGGTGAGTGCGCCAAGTACGCCGGCAACCGCGCATGACGGTACCAGACCGGGCGGCGGTGCTTCCGGGAAGAGGTCGCGATATGTCGGGTTCGGGCGTCCGTCCGTCCCGTTTTCAAAGGGTTTCAGGACGGTGATCGAGCCGTCGAAGCGGCCGACGGCAGCATGCACCAGCGGTTTCTTCTCCACCGCACAGGCATCCGCCAGCGCGTAGCGGGTTTCGAAATTGTCGGAACCGTCCACCACGACATCATAGGCGCGAACGATGCTTGCCGCGTTTTCGGCCGTCAGGCGCAAATTGTGCAATTCCACGATGACATGCGGATTGATGCGGGCGATCGCGGCCCGGGCGCTCTCGCCTTTCGATGTCCCAACCGCGCCCGTGTCGTGAATGACCTGGCGCTGGAGATTGGAAAGCGACACGGTGTCGTCGTCGACGATGCCAAGTGTGCCTATGCCGGCTGCCGCAAGGTATTCCAGCACCGGCGCACCAAGCCCGCCGGCGCCGAGAACCAGCACGCGGGCTCGTTTCAGCTTTTGTTGGCCAGCTCCGCCGATTTCCGGCAGCACGACATGGCGCGCGTAGCGTTCGAGTTCTTCGTCGGTGAGGGCAGGGGTGCTCATGCCGGGAGCATACCGTCCTGCCGGGCGGTTGTCAGGCATCAGCGGTTGGCACAACAGCGCCGTGATCGACACTGAGGAATTGCGCGCGACCGCGCAGGCTGGAAAACAGTGCCGCGTCGGTGCCTGTCATGAACGCCTGGCAGTTCAACTCTTCCAGGATCGAAAACAGCGCCGCGCGCCGACCGGCATCGAGATGTGCCGCGATCTCGTCAAGCAGCAGGATCGGGGTGAGGCCGGACATTTCACCGGTGAGGCGGGCATGGGAGAGCACCAGTCCGACCAGCAATGCCTTCTGTTCTCCGGTTGAGCAGAGCTCCGCCGGCATTGCCTTCGGACGATGCCGCACCAGCAGGTCCGACCGATGCGGTCCGTCCAGCGTGCGGCCCGCTGCCCGGTCGCGGTCGCGTCCTCGGGCCAGCGCCCTGCGGAACTTCTCCTCCAGCTCGACCGCCGGCATGGTATCGATTTCAGTTTCAAGCTCGCCTGCAAGTGCGATACCGGCCTGCGGAAAAGGTCCGTCACCCGGCAGTTTCTCGATCATAGCCGACAGGAGCCGCACCATTTCGCTGCGGGCGGCTGCGATCGCCACACCGGTTTCAGCCATCTGCGTCTCGATCGCGTCGAACCATGCGCTGTCGCGCGTACCGTCCCCAAGCAGGCGATTGCGGCCGCGCATGGCCTTTTCGTAGTCCAGCGCACGCTGGCCGTGGCTGCCGTCGATCGCGAGCACCAGTCGGTCGAGGAAGCGCCTGCGGTCGCCGGCTGGGCCTGTAAACAGCGCATCCATCGCCGGTGTCAGCCAGACGACACGCAACCATTCCAGCATGTCCTCGGCCGAACGTGCCGCCGCGCCATTGATACGCACGCGCCGCCCACCTTCGCCGGGGACGTCACCACCTGCAACCCCGGTGCCGATTTCAGCCTCTCCGGAAGGGCCGTCGAGACGGATATGCAGCGCGAAACCACCGTCGCTCCCTTCGCGGGCGACGTCGCTGTAGGGCGCCCGGCGCAGGCCACGTCCGGGTGTGAAAAGGGAAATGGCCTCGAGCAGGTTTGTCTTGCCTGCGCCGTTGTCGCCGGTGAAGACAACGGCGCCAGGGTTCAGGTCAAGTGACAGCGCCGCATAGTTGCGGAAATTGGTGAGGGCGAGCCGGGTGAGGTGGGTCTGCGCGCTGTTTGCGCCCTCCCGGCTCGGTTCGTTTGTCATGTGATCAAGGCGATGCGCGCGATTAAACGCGCATCGGCATCAGCACGTAGAGCGCGTTCTCGTCGCTGGTGTCGTGGATCAGGGTGGGGGAACCGGCGTCAGCAAGCATGAACCGAGCCTCGCCGCCGCTGAGTTGAGCTGCAACATCGAGCAGGTAGCGTGCGTTGAAGCCGATCTCGATCGGATCGGCGGCGTAGTCGGCCGCCAATTCTTCTGTCGCGCTGCCGGAATCCGGATTATTGACCGCCAGCGTGACCTGGCCATCGGAGATCGACAGTTTCACCGCACGTCCTCGCTCCGAGGAGATGGTGGAAACGCGGTCAACCGCGGCTGCGAAACTCTGTCGATCAATGACCAGCTTCTTGTCGTTGCCCGTCGGAATGACCCGCTGGTAGTCGGGGAAGGTGCCGTCGATCAGCTTGGATGTAAGGACCACGCTGCCGATGGTGAGGCGGATCTTGGTGTCGGAAAGCTCGGTGGTGACCGCGACATCCGGATCGTCGACCAGCTTCTGCAGCTCACTTACGGTCTTCCGCGGGATGATGATGCCCGGCATGCCCTCCGAGCCTGCTGGCGCATCCATCTCGGCGCGCGCGAGGCGATGACCGTCGGTTGCCACCGAACGCAGCTTGAGCTTGCCGCCCACCTCGTGGGTGTGCAGGAAAATGCCATTGAGGTAGTAGCGCGTCTCTTCCGTCGAGATCGCGAACTGGGTCTTGTCGATCAGGCGCTTCAGGGCGGTCGCTTCAAGCCGGAAGATATGGGAGAACGTGCCGGCCGACAGCTCCGGGAAGTCGGACTGCGGCAGGCACTGCAACCGGAAGCTGGACCGACCGGAGATGACGGTCATGGCATTGCCGTCCTCATCCGTCTTCAGCATCACCTCGGCGCCATCCGGGAGCTTGCGCACGATGTCGTAGAGCAGGTGCGCCGGGACGGTGGTGGCGCCCGACTGTTCCACCTTGGCGGGCGCAGCTTCGGTCACTTCCAGATCAAGGTCGGTGGCCTTCATCTCCAGGCTGCCGCCCTCGGCCATCAACAGCACATTGGACAGGATCGGGATGGTGTTGCGGCGCTCGACCACGCGGTGAACGTGGTTGAGGGATTTCAGGAGATTGGACCGTTCGAGGATAACACGCATGACGATGAAGGCTCGCTTGAATGACTTTCGAGGTTCCGTGAAACGGCGCCCCGCGAAAGGTCTGAACACATTCAGATTCTAGCCAAGCTGACAGGAAAAACCCCTTGAACGCAAGCCCGCGGAACCGGCAGCGAGCGGTTCCGCGGGCTTTGTCGGGGATAACGGCGGATGCGGGCGGCTTCGTTGCCGCCCGGTTCGTCAAGCCTGGTCGTTAATCAGCCGGCGGAGCAGTTCGAGCTCCTGCGCCAGCGTGTTGTCGGCGCCCGACAGATCTTCGATCTTGCGGACAGCATGGAGAACCGTCGTGTGATCGCGGCCACCAAATCTGCGACCGATTTCCGGAAGCGAGCGTGGGGTCAGCACCTTGGAGAGGTACATTGCCACCTGCCGTGGCTTGACGATGGTGCGGGTACGCCTGTTCGAGAGCAGTTCCGTCTTCGAAACATTGTAGTGGCGTGCCACGATGCGCTGGATGTCCTCGATGCGCACGCGCTTCGGTTCACCGGTGCGATAGATATGACCAAGGATCTCGTCGATGCGGTCGATCGTGATCTGGGGCTCGAACGACTGCCGGAAAAGCAGCTGGTTGAAAGCGCCTTCCAGCTCGCGGCCGGAACCGGTCACGGTGCGGGCGACATGGTCGAGGATATCGTCGGCGATGTCGAGTGAGGCGTCGTCCTGCTTGGCTGTGGCCAGGCGCTGTTTCAGCATGGCCAGGCGCATGCTGTAGTCAGGCGCAGCCATTTCGAGCGCGACGCCGCCATTGAGACGCGAGCGGACGCGCGGTTCCAGCGACTCCAGTTCGGACGGCGGCCGGTCCGCGGCGACCACCACCTGCTTGGCGCTGTCGAGCAGCATGTTGATGAGGTGGCAGAATTCGTGCTGGATCGACTTGCCCTGCAGGAACTGCATGTCGTCGATGATCAGCAGGTCGATGTCACGCAGCTGCTCCTTGAGGGTAAGCGCATTGTTGTCACGGATCGCGGTCGCGAAGCGCCACATGAAATACTCGGCGGTCAGATAAACGACGCGCGACTTTGGATTGTGGCGCAGCGATTCCGCTGCGATCGCCTGCAGGAGATGTGTTTTGCCCAGTCCCACGGTGGCGTGGAGGAACAAGGGGTTGAAGCGCACCGCGCTTGAAGCGGATTCGGCAACGGCACGTGCTGCCGCGAAAGCCACGCGGTTCGACGGGCCTTCGACGAACGAGCCGAAGGTGTAGCGCGGGTCGAGTGGCGAGCCGAGAACATTCTGACGGAAATCCGGCTCGGCTGCTGCACCGCGTGCCAGGGGAACACGCTCCTGCTTGCCTGCGCCCAAAGTGGTGCCCGAGGACAGCGTGGTCTGCGCTTGTTTGGCGACCTTGCGCAGCGGCGCAGCCTCCAGATCGGGTGCGGTATGGCGCGTGGCACTGCGAACGACCACCTCGACCTTGAGGATACCGGTTTCTTCTTGCTTCCAAAGCTCGGTGATGACGTCGAGATAGTGACCGTTGATCCACGAGCGCAGGAAGGCGGTCGGCACCGACATGCGGGCGACGCCCTTGGAGAGCTCCACAAGCTTCATGCGGCCGAACCAGCTGGAATAGACCTCGCTGCCGAGGCGCGCCTTCAGCTGTGCCCTGATACGCTCGAAACGTTGTTCAGCCTCGTTGCTTGCAGCCATAGCGCCTTCTCCGACGATGTCCCCGGAAAAAGGAAAGCTGCCGCCGAGCTCCCTGTTTGTGCCACTGTGTATCATTCAGATCCTCGTTACTTTGTCTGACTTGTACCGGCGGGCCGATCTTCGCAGCCTTCTCCGGTCTCGTACCTCCCAGGTTCCCAGCCGCCGCTGGCTGGAAACGTGGTCTAGCGCAAGGAAGGGTAAACAACCCCCATCGATGCAATCCGAAGCGACAAAGACAAAACGAACCCATCCGGCAAAAAATGCCAGCTACGTCCGACCTGCCATGCCCTGTTAACCCCAGTCCCCACTACGCATCGAAAGGACAGACCTAGCCTTTCGCGGAATTGCTTCCGCGTTGCAGATTTTGCCTGTTTTTGGGCTAGGTCGAGAGCCTAACGGCCCGCCCCTCTCGATGACCAGACATTACAGAAATCGCTGTGGAAAGGGCAAGGCCGCGTCTAACGGATTTTTAACGAATCTGGCAACCACCGAGGGGCTTTTAGGTCCCCTTACGCGTGCCTCCCGAGGCAAAGTTCTTGTGATTCAAACCCTTTTCCGGCGAATATGAAAAAGGGTAGCTGGCGCGAAATAATTTTTAAAAAATCGCTTGACATTGAGTTCTTCCCGAAGCCCGGCTGGTGATGTGAACAAGCTGTGGACAATCCCGCGCGGGTCTTTGCTAACCAGCTGAAGTTAAAAGGTTATTTATGCCGGGCGGGATTCAGTCGCGGTTTCGTGGCCGCGTCCGGAACAAAGATGCCGGCAAAGTTCTCGACATGTTCGATAACTGCCGCTGCGGCAGTTGTTGAACGTTCATTTCAAGTCATTGCCGGCAAACGAAAAAACCCGACGCACGAGCGCCGGGTTCTCAGAATTTTGTGATGTCTTGTGGTTTAGGCCGACAGCGTCTTCAGGCGCTGGGCAAGGCGCGAGACCTTGCGGGAAGCCGTGTTCTTGTGCACCACGCCCTTGGTGGCGGCGCGCATCAATTCCGGCTGGGCATCCTTGAAGGCGGCCTCGGCGGCAGCCTTGTCGCCAGCTGCCAGCGCTTCTTCCATCTTGCGCACATAGGTGCGCACGCGGGAACGGCGGTTCTTGTTCACTGCCGCACGGCGAGCGATCTTGCGCGTAGCCTTCTTGGCCGACGAGGTATTGGCCATACTGCCTCTCTTCTATCTCTAATGGTAAGCGTTTGCGGCATGCCGCAGGGCGCAAAAAACAATGGGCAGCCATAGGGCCGCCTCAGTCGTGGCGGCTTATAGTTCAGCTTTTCCGACACGTCAACGTTGTTGGCATGTATTTTCGGTGCACTGGCGGCCTCAACGGTTGCTGAAGTTGGCTTTTCGCTTCTCGGCGAAAGCGGCCATGCCTTCCTTTTGGTCATCGAGCGCAAACATCGAGTGGAAAACACGCCGTTCGAATCGCAGGCCTTCGGCGAGTGTCGTCTCGTAGGAGCGGTTCACTGCTTCCTTGGCCATCATGACGGCCGGCAGGGAGAAGTCGGCGATCTTGGTTGCGGCCTTCAGCGCCTCGTCTAGGAGTTCAGGCGTCGGCACGATGCGCGAGACCAGGCCGCAACGCTCCGCTTCCGCAGCGTCCATCATGCGTCCCGTCAGCACCATGTCCATGGCTTTGGACTTGCCGACAAAGCGTGTCAGCCTCTGCGACCCACCCATGCCCGGCATGACACCGAGCGTGATTTCGGGCTGACCGAACTTGGCATTGTCGGCAGCGATGATGAAATCGCACATCATCGCCAGCTCACAGCCGCCGCCCAGCGCATAACCGGCCACTGCCGCGATCACCGGCTTGCGGGCACGGGTGAGCTCCTCCCAGCCGACGAAGAAGTCCTGCATGAAGGCCTCGACATAGGTTTTGGTCTGCATCTCCTTGATGTCGGCACCGGCGGCGAAGGCTTTTTCGGATCCGGTGATGACCATTGCACCGATGCCGGCGTCAGCCTCGAAGGCTTTCACCGCCTCGAGGATGTCGGCGAGCACCTGTGAATTCAGCGCATTCAGTGCCTTCGGCCGGTTCAGCGTGATCAGCCCGACCTTGCCGCGGGTTTCGGCGATGATGGTTTCATAGGCCATGGCTCGGTCTCCTCATTGGGGTGAGACCCGTCTAACCTACTCCTGGCAGGAGCGGCAATAGAACGTGGAGCGGCCGCTTTGAACGATCCGTTCGATATGCCCGCCACAGCCCGGCTTGGAGCAGGGCTCTCCCTCTCGGTCATAAACGGCGAAGGAGTGCTGGAAATAACCCAGCGAGCCGTCCGTCTGCACATAGTCTTTCAGGGAGGAGCCTCCCGCTGCGATCGCGTCGGCGATCACCGAACGCACCGCCCCGGCCAGCCTCTCGCTTTGCTCTCGAGCCTTTCTGCCAGTACCGGAAATCGTGCCGGCCGCGCGCGTCGGCAGAAGGCCGGCACGCCACAGGGCTTCCGAGACGTAGATATTGCCGAGGCCCGCAATCAGTCGCTGATCGAGCAGCGCCGCCTTGAGCGGCGTCTTGCGGCCTTCGAAGAGGGAGGCAAGCAGCGGGCCGTCCAGTGCATTGCCGGTCGGTTCGATGCCGAGATCCTTGAGCATGGGGTGTTCGCCGGCCGCACCTTCGCCGAACAGCATGAAGCCGAAGCGACGCGGATCGTTGAAGACGACACGTGCCTCACCCCCAAGCGCCGGCTTGAGATGGAATACGACATGGTCGTGCGCCGCGGCCTTCGAGCGTTCATGATGGAAGTCACCCGGCATATCGGCACCATTGGCCTGTTCTATGCGAAAGGAACCGGACATGCCGAGATGGCAGATCAGCAATGGCCCGTCTTCCATGTGCATGGTCAGATATTTGGCACGTCGGCCAAGCGCGATGATACGCCTGCCCTCGAGTCGTTCCACGAAGCGCTCTGGGAAAGGAAAGCGCAGATCAGGGCGGCGTGCCTCCACGGCCACGATACGGGCACCTTCCATGACCGGTTGCAGTCCGCGCCGGACGGTTTCAACTTCAGGCAATTCAGGCATGGCCACCAAGCTCAGCGAGGAACGACGTGCCATGGCGGCCAGGCGCCAGGCCGAGATGCTCGGCCACGGTTTCGCCGATGTCGGCAAAAGTTGGCCTTAGCCCGATGCCGCCACCGTTGAGGCCGGGGGCGATGCCGATTACCGGGATCCGCTCGCGTGTGTGGTCGGTGCCCCGCCAGGTCGGGTCGTTGCCGTGGTCGGCCGTCAAGATGAAGAGATCGCCAGTCCGCAGTTTTGCCAGGGCTTCGGGTATGCGCTTGTCGAAAGCCTCCAGCGCTGCTGCATAGCCGGGAACGTCGCGGCGATGGCCGAAATCGGTATCGAAGTCGACGAAATTGGCGAAGACGAAATCACCGTCGCGAGCATCGTCGATCGCGGTGAGCGCCTTGTCGAACATCGCCATGTTGCCCGGTGCTTTTCGCACTTCCGAAATGCCGCGATGAGCAAAGATATCACCGATCTTGCCCACGGCGATGACGCGGCTACCGCGCGCGGTCAGTCGGTCGAGAAGCGTTGGCTCGGGCGGGGGAACCGAAAAGTCGCGGCGGTTCGGCGTGCGGCTGAAGGTTGCGGCGGTTTCACCGATGAAGGGACGGGCAATGACGCGGCCAATGTTCAACGGATCGACAAGTCGCCGCACGATCTTGCAGAAATCATACAGCCGTTCGAGCCCGAAATGGTCTTCGTGCGCGGCGATCTGCAGCACGGAATCCACCGATGTGTAGCAGATCGGCATACCGGTGCGGATGTGTTCCTCGCCGAACTCTTCGATCACGCCAGTACCCGATGCGTGGCGATTGGCGAGGATGCCCGGCACCTTGCCTTCGCGGATCATCGCTTCGGTGAGCGAGACAGGAAAGGTTGGGATGGTATCGGGAAAGTAGCCCCAGTCGAAACGAACCGGCAGGGCGGCGATCTCCCAGTGGCCGGATGGCGTGTCCTTGCCGCTGGAAACCTCTTGCGCTGCGCCGTGGAAAGTACCCTGTCTGGCAGGGGCATCGGGAAACACAAAACCTGTTGCCGTCCTGGCGGCGCGACCGAGGCCGAGTGCCGCCATGTTGGGCACGGCGAGCGGTCCGTTGCGGAGACCCTCGCGGTCGGCCTTTCCCAAGGCGCACGCTTCGGCAATGTGACCAAACGTGTCGGAGCCGGCGTCGCCGTATTTTTCGGCGTCGGCTGCGCCGCCGATACCGAAGGAGTCCAGAACGAAGATGAAAGCGCGCGCCATTCGAGCCTGTCGGTTTGTTTGTCGGCCAAGACATAGGATCGCGCAACGGCCTTGGCAATTCGGAAACCAAACGGCAACGGCTTCCGTCGATAATGGAGGCAAGCGACTCTTCGGCAAAGCCGCGTCCGAATTTTGCAAGAGGATCAATCGTGGGCTGATGCTGCGTCGTTTTCGCCTCCTGCGCTGTTGGAAGGTTCTGGCCGCGACGGCCTTGCTGACCACCGTCATTTCGCCCGCGCACGCCGATTGGCGCGACGACATCGGCACATTCAGGATCGGGATCGTCGCCGAACCAGGCGCTGGCAACACGGTGCCTGGTCTTTCGGCCTTGACGCGGGCCTATTCCATGGCGCTCGGCATGAAGGTCGAGTTCCTGGTCGCGCCGGACTACGCGACGCTGATCGACGCGCAGGCAGCCGGCCGCGTCGAATATGCAATCTATTCCGCACTGGCTTATGCGGCGGCGTCAGAACGCTGCGGCTGCGTCGAGCCGCTTGTCGCGCCGACAGATGACGACGGGGCGACCGGTATCCGCTCGATCCTGGTAGCCCGGGACGGAAAGGTCACGGCACCACAGGCCATGGTCGGCCATCGTATCGCCGTGGGACCAACAGAAAGCATCGCGGGCTGGCTGCTGCCTCTGGCAGAACTGGCGTCGGCCCAGGTTTCCTTTTCGCAAGCGAGCCCGTTTCTGGAGCGCGCGCCCTCGGCCTCTGCTGCCGAGACGATGCTGGTCGAAAACAAAGTCGATGCCATCTTCGGCTGGACGCCGTCTGGCTCCGACAATGATGCGGCGGCAGGTGGCACGACCGCAAGGCTGAAGGAGGCGGGCCTGCCGGCAGGCTCGCTTCAGGTGATCTGGCAATCGGGTCTGCTGCGTTATGGACCGCACGCCGTGTTGAAAAATCTCGATCCGGAAGCCAAGCGGCGCCTTTTGGTCTTCTTGACCAATCTCAAGGGACAGACACCGGAAACATACGGCCTGCTGGAGCCGAGACATTCCGGCGGGTTCGTTGCAGTCAGCCACCGCGACTACGCAGTGGCCGAAACCATCCTGCGCGAGGTTGTCCAGCTGGAACCAAAACCCGGTCAAGCAAGCGACGAACCTGCCCGTTAGCAGTCCGTGCAAGCGAGTTTCGATACCGTGCGTGGTCGCAGCAGATAGCTCTCGCCCATCGCGATGCTCTTGAAGGTGTTGAGCAGTCCAAGCTGCTCGCCGCCTGCTGACCAGATGATCAGCGGTTTGTAGTCGAGGTTGCTGTCCACCTTGACGAGAAATGTGTCCTTGATAGCGAGCGCGGAAGGAATTGTGACTTCCGTTCCCACCGCAAGACCTTGGCTGAAAGTATCGGCGTCCAGCTTGCGCGACCAGGCAACCTTGGCTTTTGGTGTCGGATCCGAGGTCAGCTGCAGGCCGGTGATCGTAATCGTCGGTTTGGAGCGAGCATAAGGCAGGAGCGTCGTCTTGCCGATATCCATGACGCTTTGGATATCGCTCTTGGTGATGGAACTCCCCGGATTCTGCGCGATCAGATCAGCCACCATGCTGCCGAGGCGACTTACCTTCTTGTTGGTTTCGATCGCTTGCGACGCCTCCAGGGTCAGGAAGTACATCATGAGCAGAATGGGAGCCAGGAAGGCGAATTCGACCGCTGCTACGCCGCGATTGTCCTTGCCGAGCCGTTTCGCAGTCGCCTTGAGCCTTGCAACCGTCGGCCATTTCGGCATTTGAAGCTGCATTTCGGTTCCTTCGCGAGGGTACGGTATCCGGTCACTTGCCAAAAGGTTCGTTCGACCAGGTATTGGTTGCAAAATGCAGGGTGGAGCCGTCCTTCAGGTTGGCCATCGATTTTTTCAGCAGGTCGGTGAACACCGGCCATTTGTAGAAGACGCGCAGCATGTTGATCGATTGTTCGCCGCCAGGTTCGGCGACGAATTGTTTGGAATCGACGTTGGCCCCGTCCATGAGCACGATGTCACCATTGACGATCTGGTAGGAATGATCCGCCGCATCCTTGTATGATGTGTAGTTGCGCAGATCGATCTTCAGGCGGTTGGTGCAATCGTTGACCGTCAAGACGTTGAGCCGGTCGCAAATCTTCGTCTTCAGGGAGTCCACGGTGACGACATTGGCCTTCAGCTGGCCGGTCCGCAGCTGGCGAGCGAGATCGTCGGTGGCATTTGTCAGTACTTCCTGGCCGGCGAAGGAGAGGCAGCTCTCGAGGATCGCGAAGACGAGCAGCGAGAAGGGGATGGCGAGAGCTGCGAATTCGATGGCCGTGCTGCCACGACGGTCGCGCGCGAAACGGGCAAGAAAGCCAACACGCCGCGTCGCGCGCGCCTTATCGCGTTTGTCTTCCTGCCCCATACGCCTGGAACCCTCAAGCCGAACCCGCCGGGAGCCTAGACCAAACCTGTTGAAGGCCCGTTTTGTTGATCCATAAAGTAGCGGATGAAGTGTTTACCCGAGCTTAACCAGACGAAGAGCCAAACGCCTTCGAAGCCGCCTATTGGCCGGCGTTCATTTCTGTCTCGGAAACCTTCTCGGCTTCGGTCTTAGTCGCGCTTTCGCAATAGGGCGTGCACGACATCGTCTGGACCTGCGAGCGTCGATAGATACGGACCGAGCTGACAGCCTGGCGAACGACTGTGACCTGCTCGTCCAGGATTGGGCTGCCCTGATTGTCGAGAGCCACGATGTTGGTAACGCCGAAACCCTTGCCGGTCAGCACGATTGTGGAAGCATCCTGCACGGCAGCATCGGCTATTGCAGAGTTGCCGATGACCACCGTGTCTGCAGCCCGTGGCAGTTTCACGATCCTGGCCTGGTTCATGGTAACCTCGATACCGACCTCGGCCCAGGAGGGCGAGGCAATCGTGGCGGCGATGGCCATGGCCACGATCAGCGGTTTCGACAGGGACATCTCGGTCTCCGGCACGGTAAAAATCGAAGGGAAGATGAACGAGATTGGTGAACCAAGGGTTAAATGCCCCTGGCTGCTGGTGGCAAAACGGCGCGATGGACCTGGCCGGCAGGCAGTATACGTGGCTTTTGTGTGGTTCGGCTCATCTATCCTTAACGGAGTTGGACTAGAGTCTTCCCATCGCTGTTCATTCCACGTCAGGCCATGCTTGTAGCGCTGATCTTTGTCGTCTTTCCGTTTTGCATGCTGTTCGCGGCAGTCTCAGACATGCTGTCGATGACGATCGCCAACCGTGTATCGGTGGTTCTGACCGTGACCTTCATGGCAGTTGCACCGTTCACCGGCATGGATTGGGCCGCTTACGGTCTGCATCTGGCAACCGGCATGTTGGTCCTGTGCGTTACTTTCGGCCTGTTCGCCATGGGTGGCATGGGCGGAGGCGATGCCAAGCTTCTGGCTGCAACCTCCATCTGGATGGGCTTCAACATGAACCTTCTCCAGTATCTGGTGTTTGCATCCCTCATCGGCGGCGCATTGACGCTCGCCATTCTCGTCTACCGGAAATCGCCATTGGCATTCCTTACCAGCCACAATGCGTTCCTTCGCCATTTCGCCGACGAAAAGGTGGGCGTGCCTTACGGAATTGCACTGGGCCTGGGCGGTTTGCTTGCTTTTCCGGAATCGCCGCTGGTGCTGTGGGCTCTGGCGAAGCTCTCGGTCTAGTTGCAAACCGTGTCGATAACGGAAGTTGTTGGTTGTACTGTCCTTGCGGGTGTCTGCGCGACCGTTGGAAACCAATTCCTCCAGATCGTCGAATTAGAACTCCATTAACCATAATTTGACGATTTTGGACGCACAGTCCGACCTGGCTAAGGTGGTTTGTCAGGGTGGATTGGGGCGATGCCGGCATCCCGGTTGATTATTTTGAGTGTGGCGGTGGCCGCTGCGGGCGGCGCCGGTTATGTCGCCAAGAACATGGCCGTTCCGCCGGCACCTCAGATCGTCGACACGGGGCCCCAGCAGCCAACGATCGCGCTCGAGGACGTGCTGGTGCTGAGCGCCGACGTCGCAATGGGAAGCCCGCTCGAATCCAGCATCAAATGGGAATCCTGGCCGGCCGACGGCGTGAACCCGAACTTCATCACCCGCGCCAGCGATCCCGAAGCCGCCGAAAAGCTCAAGAGCTCCGTCGCGCGCGTTGCCATGTATACCGGTGAACCTGTCCGCCGTTCCAAGCTCATCGGCGAAGGGCAGAGTTTCATGTCCTCCATATTGCCGTCCGGCACCCGGGCCGTCGCGACGGCGATTGCCGCGGATACATCTGCCGGCGGTTTTATCCTGCCGAACGATTTCGTCGATGTCATCATGACGCGCAAGGCCGATCCGGCGAACAGCGGTGGTGGGTTCACGACGGAAACCATTCTGAAGAACATCCGTGTTCTGGCGATCGACCAGACCATCCAGGAAGACGAAGAAGGCAAGAAGACCCGCGTTGGCCAGACCGCGACGCTGGAACTCACGCCGCAGCAGGCCGAGATCATCACCGTGGCGCAGCAGATGGCCGATCGGCTGACGCTGGCGCTGCGCTCGATCAAGGACACCCAGGAGAAGAATGTGGGCGAAGCCGACTACCTCGTCTCGGGCAACGGACGGCGCGGCACGGTGCGTCTCATCAAATCCGGCGAAGTTTCCGAGGTGGGGGCAAGGAAATGAAGATCATGTCCCGGTTCGCTACCACCCTTGCCGTCGGTCTCCTGTTGCTCGGGACCGGTGTGGCGAGCACCATTGAAGCGCAGGCCGCGAGCGGCAAGGCGCGTGTCGGCAATACCGCTGCCGGCCAGCGCGTCAAGCTGGGCCTCAACAAGTCGATCGTCATCGATCTGCCGAACGACGCCTACGACATTCTCGTCGCCAATCCGACGGTGGCTGATGCCGTGACGCGCACGTCGCGCCGCATCTATCTGTTCGGCAAGGCGGTCGGCGAAACCAACATCTTCGTTTTTGGTCCCAATGGCGAGCAGATCGTCAGCCTTGATCTTGCAGTCGAGCGCGATGTTGCTGGGCTTGAGGAATACCTCAAGCGGTTCATTCCGAATTCGGACATCAAGGTCGAACTTCTCAACGACAACGTCGTCCTGACAGGTACGGTCGATACACCACTCGACTCCAAGCGTGCCGTTGATCTCGCCACCATCTTCGTGACGGGCGGCGAGGCGACCACCGGCCAATATTCGCAAACGGCGGTGGGCGGCTCCCGTGACGGCGGGGTGGACATCAACAATCCCGACCAGACCCGCCAGAAGAGCCAGATCGTCAACCTGCTCCAGATCATGGGTGACGATCAGGTAACGCTGAAAGTGACTGTGGCGGAGGTCAGCCGGTCTGTCATGAAGCAGCTCGGCGTCAATATGGTCGGCAATGGCGGCTCGAATGGCATCAGCTGGAGTTCCCTGAGCTCGCCGCCCTATGGGTTGGGCAAGCCGCTCTCTCAATTCTCGACCGCGGCAATCGGCAACAATTCGCTGAGAGCATACATCAATGCCATGGAGCAGTCCGGTGTGATGAAAACACTGGCAGAGCCAACGCTGACAGCAGTCTCGGGGGAGAAAGCCACATTCAGGGTTGGCGGTGAATTCAATATGGTGAAGGAACGCACCGGTGAAGAGGATAAAGGCGTAAAATACACGTTCGAGCGCCTTGAATACGGAATCGGGCTCGAATTCCAGCCGGTTGTGCTTTCAGCAGGGCGGATAAGCTTGAAGATTCGGACGTCCGTTTCGGAGCCGACGACCGAAGGCACGGCAACCTTGGAGGGCATGAATAATCTTCCAGGCATGAGCATTTTGTCGATACGCAAGCGTTTGGCCGATACAACCATCGAATTGCCCTCCGGCGGCTCGATGATGATCGCCGGCCTGGTCCGAGACGACATTCGCCAGGCTGTCAGCGGTCTGCCTGGTCTCGGCAAGATTCCAGTTCTGGGGGCCTTGTTCCGCAGTCGCGACTTTGTGCGCAACGAGACAGAACTGGTTGTGATCGTCACCCCCTACCTTGCCCGTCCGACGGCGCGCAACGACCTTGCAAAGCCTGACGACAATTTCAATGCAGCCAGCGATGGAGCTGGCATGTTCCTCGGTCGCATCAACCGAGTTTACGGCACCATGCAGACCGATAAACCCGCCGGCCGGTATCACGGCGTCGTCGGCTTCATCTACAAATAAGCGGGGAATGGACATGTCTTATCCGGCAACCAACAGGGGCTCGCAGTCGAGGCTGGAAGGGCGAGGCACGAGAATGGTTGCGCCTGCAGTCATACTCGCCATTGCGCTGCTGGGCGGCTGCGCCAACCGCGACAGCGTTACGGTGGGCGCCATCCCGGACGATTATCGCACCAATCATCCCATCATGATCTCGCAGCAGGACCAGACGCTGGATATCCCGGTCGGAGCGAGCGACCGTGGCATGACGCGAGCACAAAGTCAGTCGCTGCTTGGCTTTCTTGAGGGCTATGACCGCGCCGCCGCTTCAGTGCTGACCATTTCAGTGCCTTCAGGTTCGGCTAACGAGATTGCCGCTCAATCCACGGCCCGTGGCCTCGCAAAGGTCGCTTCCACCAACGGTATTCGTCGCGACCGTATTGCATTCATCTCCTATGATGCTGGTGCGGGAGATATAGCAGCACCGGTCCGTGTCACCTATTCGGCCATGCGCGCCCATACCGACAAGTGCGGTCGCTGGTCGGCGGACATCGGCGATACGACCGAGAACAAGCACTACACCAATTTCGGTTGCTCATATCAGAACAACCTCGCTGCCCAGATCGCCAATCCCAACGATCTGCTGGGACCGCGTCAGCAGACACCGGTCGATGCGACGCGGCGCGGAGTGGTTATCGACGGGTACCGGAAGGCGCCATTCTACACGCCGGCGCCGCGCACCGAAGTCAATTACTGAGGTCGAGGATCGCAAGGGGCAAAAGCATGACCAATCTCGCCTACGATCCTTCGGCGGAAGACGGCGATGTCTCGAACCAGGACATCGCCGCAATGCAGGCGTTGCGGCCTGTTCCACGTATTTCTATCCAGGCCTTCTGCGAGACCGAAGGTGTCGCCAACCCCATCGAGCGCGCGGGCATGGACCGGCGCATGGCCAAGGCGCATCTGAAAGTTCACATGGGCGGCATTCCGACGGCCGTCGACTTCTATCATTCCGCCCCAACCCCCAATCTGATCATGCTTGAGACGCGGGCCGAGCCGAAGGAGATGCTCGAGCAACTCGGCCAGCTTGCTGAATATTGCGACCCCTCGTCGAAAGTGGTGGTGATCGGACACTACAACGATGTCGGCCTCTACCGGGAACTGATCCGTTCCGGCATTTCGGAATATGTTGTCGCCCCCGTTTCGATGGCCGATATCGTCGCTGTCGTCACCTCGATTTTTGTCGATCCGGAAGCGGAGCCGATTGGCCGCTCGGTGGCTTTCGTGGGCGCCAAGGGCGGCGTCGGTTCCTCCACGCTCGCGCACAATGTCGCCTGGGCCGTCTCCTCGTTGTTCAAGTCGGAAGTCGTCGTGGCCGACCTGGATCTTGCCTTCGGGACCGCGAACATCAATTTCGACCAGGACCCTGCGCAAGGTATCGCCGAGGCGGTTTTTTCGCCGGAGCGGATCGATGAAGTCTATCTCGATCGCCTGCTGGCGCAGTGTGCCGAACATCTCTCCCTGTTGGCGGCGCCTTCCACGCTTGACCGTGTCTATGACTTCGAGCCGGAAGCTTTCAGCCAGATCATCGACACGGCACAGCGCACCGCCCCCCTGCTGGTCCTCGACGTGCCCCACATCTGGAGCGGCTGGAGCAAGAACACGCTGATCAAGGCCGACGAGATCGTCATCACCGCAACGCCGGAGCTGGCCAATCTGCGCAACGCCAAGAATCTGGTGGACATGCTGAAACGGTTGCGGCCGAACGACCCGGCCCCCAAGCTGATCCTGAAC
This sequence comes from Mesorhizobium sp., assembly GCA_035944705.1. Lineage (GTDB taxonomy): Bacteria > Pseudomonadota > Alphaproteobacteria > Rhizobiales > Rhizobiaceae > Mesorhizobium. The sequence goes on from DASZAX010000009.1 coordinate 196,764, forward strand.
CAGGCCGGAGTTCCCAAGCGCCCCGAGATCTCGGCCAACGACTTCGCTGAACCTCTGGGCATCGTACCCATGGCCGTCATTCCGTTCGAGCCTTTGTTGTTCGGCAATGCCGCCAACAACGGTCGTATGCTGGGCGAAATGGATGCCAAGAGCCCGGTCGTGGCCACGATCAAGGAGATCGCCCATGTGCTGACAGGCCGCAGCGAACTCAAGGCGAAGAAAAAACCCGGGCTCGGCAATATTCTCGGCAAGCTCAGGCGTAACAAGAAGTAACCGCCTCGGGCGGGATGGGTAGCAGATCATGTTTGGTAAGAGAGGCAGTGACGATGGCAGTCGGGCGACGCCGGAATTCCGGCAGCTCGCACCCGCGCCTTTGGAGGTTGCGGTAGCACCTCGTCCATCTGCGCCGATCGCGCCGCAACAGACGCCGCCGGCCGCGGCGCCGGCTCGTCGGGCGATCGAAGCCCCAAGCATGGCGGCAGAAGCCAAGCGGGCGCCTCGCGAGCGCGGCGAAGGCTATTATGACACCAAGAGCCAGGTCTTCTCGGCTCTCATCGACACGATCGATCTGTCGCAGCTCGCCAAGCTCGATCCGGAAAGCGCACGCGAGGAAATCCGCGACATCGTCAACGACATCATCGCGATCAAGAACTTCGCGATGTCGATCGCCGAGCAGGAAGACCTGCTTGAGGACATCTGCAATGACGTCCTGGGCTACGGCCCGCTCGAACCGCTGCTCGCGCGCGACGATATCGCCGACATCATGGTGAACGGCTCCCGCAACGTCTACATCGAAGTCAACGGGCGGGTGGAAACGACTGGTATCCGTTTCCGCGACAACCAGCAGCTCCTGAACATCTGTCAGCGCATCGTTTCCCAGGTCGGTCGCCGTGTGGATGAATCCTCGCCGATCTGCGACGCTCGCCTTCCGGACGGCTCACGCGTCAACGTCATTGCGCCGCCACTCGCCATCGACGGCACCGCGCTCACCATTCGGAAATTCAAGAAGGACAAGCTCACCCTGGACCAGCTCGTTCGGTTCGGTGCGATTTCGCCGGAAGGCGCGGAAGTCCTGAAGATCATTGGCCGTGTTCGCTGCAACGTTGTCATTTCCGGCTCGACCGGTTCCGGCAAGACGACACTGCTCAATTGCCTGACCAATTATGTCGATCGTGAAGAACGGGTGATCACCTGCGAGGATTCGGCCGAGTTGCAGCTTCAGCAGCCGCATGTGGTGCGCCTGGAAACCCGCCCGCCCAATCTCGAGGGCGAGGGCGAGGTCACCATGCGCGACCTGGTCAAGAACTGCCTGCGCATGCGGCCGGACCGCATTATCGTCGGCGAGGTGCGCGGACCGGAAGTCTTTGACCTCCTTCAGGCCATGAACACCGGTCACGACGGCTCGATGGGAACGATCCACTCCAACAGCCCGCGCGAATGCTTGAACCGCATGGAATCCATGATTGCGATGGGTGGCTATTCGCTGCCGCAGAAGACGGTTCGCGAAATCATCGTCGGTTCCGTCGATGTCATTATCCAGGCAGCACGCCTGCGCGATGGGTCGCGACGGATCACCCACATCACCGAGGTAGTCGGCATGGAAGGCGACGTGATCATCACGCAGGATCTCGTCCTCTACAATATCAAGGGCGAGGACATGAACGGCAGGCTTATCGGCGAGCATGTATCGACCGGCATCGGGCGTCCGCATTTCTGGGAGCGAGCCCGCTACTACGGCGAGGAGCAGCACCTGGCGAGTGCACTCGAGGCAATGGAGAAGAGGGCCGAGTAGGATCCCAAGGCGCGAGGAATCTAGCCGATGTTCGGTATCGACAGCACCGTTCTGATCTTCGTCCTTCTCGCGGGCACGAGTGCCGGCGCGATTGCATATGCTTTGATGTTCAACAGCATGAGCGCGGCAAAACAGGCCGGCAAGCGCCTGGAAACCATCAAGGCCGCGGAGAGCGACCGGGCAGTCGTGAAAGCAGCTCGTGAAAAGATAAACGAGGCTGCCAAACGCCGCAAATCCCTGCAGGACACGCTGAAGGATCTCGACGAGAAGCAGAAGACCAGTACCCGCACCATCAAGAACCCGCCACTGCGGATCCAGATCCGCCAGGCAGGCCTCACCATGACAATGGAACGCTTCTACCTCTATTCGGTTGTCAGCGGCATCGCGCTTTGCTTCTTGACCTTCATAGCCGGTGCGCCGCTCTTTGCAGTGCCTGCCGCCTTGCTGGTCGGAGCTCTGGGCTTGCCGCGCTGGTTCATCTCCTTTTGCCGCAAGCGCCGCGTCAAAGCCTTCCTCAACGAATTTCCCAATGCGCTGGACGTCATCGTTCGCGCCGTGAAATCAGGCCTGCCGCTCAACGATGGCATTCGGCTGATCGCCAATGAGGCTTCGGAGCCGGTGAAGAGTGAGTTCCGGCGGATCGTCGATGCCCAGCAGGTGGGCATGTCCATCCCGGAAGCCGCGTTGCGCATGCCTGAAACCATGCCATGCGCGGAAGCCGGCTTCTTCGGCATCGTTATTCAGATCCAGGCGCAGGCCGGCGGCAACCTATCGGAGGCGCTCGGCAATCTGTCGCGCGTGCTGCGCGATCGCAAGAAAATGAAGGCCAAGATCCAGGCGCTGTCGATGGAAGCCAAAGCCTCCGCGGCAATCATCGGCGCATTGCCCTTCATCGTGGCGTTTCTCGTCTATCTGACGAGCCCGAACTATCTGATGCCGCTGTTTACGACCAGCACCGGAAACATCATCCTGGGTGTTTCCGGCTTCTGGATGTTGATCGGCATCTTGGTGATGCGGCGAATGATGAATATCGAAGTTTAGGACGATGACCGGCCAGACAATCACCACCCTTACCGACCCGGCCTTTCTGATCGCCATTCTGGTGGCGATTGCCGTTTTCGCCACGGTCTTCACGCTTTTGCCGGCCTTCGCTCGCGATCCCCTCAAGGTACGAATGAGGTCAGTGGCGCTCGAACGCGACGAGCTGCGTGCCAAACAGCGCGCAAGGCTTGCCGCCGAAGCCGATCGCCGCCGCAAGGGTCTGCGCGAGGAACAGTCGGTCGGCATGCGCAACATTGTCGAACGACTGGATCTGAAGCGCGCCCTGGCGGATGAGAAGACGCTGCAGAAATTGAAGATGGCCGGTTTCCGTGGCCAGAATCCGCTCACCAAATTCCTGTTCTTTCGCCTTGTGCTGCCATTCCTGGGCCTGGCATTGGCGATCTTCTATGTTTTCGTGCTCGGCTCCCTCGGGGAACAGCCGTTCTTTGTGAAGGTGTTCGTCTGCATCCTTGGAGGGTATGCCGGCTTCTACCTCCCGGTTCTCTATGTTTCCAACCGTGCCACCAAACGCAAGCAATCCATCCAGAAGGCCTGGCCAGATGCGCTCGACCTGATGCTGATCTGCGTGGAATCGGGCATGTCCGTGGAAGCCGCAATGCATAAGGTTGCGGACGAAATCGGCGCGCAATCTGCTGAACTGGCAGAAGAGTTCGTGCTGACCAATGCCGAGCTTTCCTATCTGCAGGAACGTCGCCAGGCCTATGAAAACCTTGCTGGCCGTACGGGGCTGGATTCGGTGAAGGCGGTCTCCCAGGCGCTTATTCAGGCCGAGCGCTACGGTACGCCCGTCGCGCATGCGTTGCGCGTGCTGGCGGCAGAAAGTCGTGACATGCGCATGAACGAGGCGGAGAAGAAAGCGGCTGCCCTTCCGCCGAAGCTGACCGTACCAATGATCCTGTTCTTTCTGCCGGTGCTGTTCGCCATCATTCTCGGCCCTGCCGGCATCACCGTCAGCGAGCGCGGCATATTCGGCGAGAAAAGCCGGTCGGCTTCGCAGCAATAGCACCGCGATCAGGAAATCACTCCAAACGGAAAGAACCGCGCCGCAAGGACGCGGTTTTCCAATGGGTATCGAAGTCTGATCAGTTGACAGCAGCCACAGGCTGTTTCTTGCCCTTGTCCTGAGCCTTGAGCTGGCTCCAGGCATTTTGCTGGGACAGCATCTGGCGCAGATAGGCGACGTTTGCCTGTGCCTGTTCGGGGGACAATTCCTGGGAGGCGATCTTCTCCGCCTCGTCGAAACGACCCTGGAGACCAACTGCAAGCGCCAGGTTCTGCCGCACGCGGCTGTCGGCATTCGGCTGTGAACTGGCTGAGCGCAGATAGGTTTCCGCTGTGCGCAGATCGCCTTCCAGCAGATAGGACATGCCGAGGTTGGACAGGATCGACGGTTCGTTCGGCTTCAGGTCCTGCGCCTTGCGGTAGAGCTGGCGCGCTTCGTCGCGTTGGCCGAGCTGGTCGAGGATGGCTCCCTCTGCGGAGACGAGTTTCCAGTCTGGATATTCCGGCGTCTGGGCGCGTCGTACGGCGTCGAGCGCCGGCTCGAACTGGCCGTTTGCGGCGAGCGCCTTGCCATAGGCGGCGAGCACATCGCGCTCTTTCGGATAGGCGATGGCGAGTTTGCGCATCACCGCCAAGGACTGATCGGCATCACCGTTCATCTGCAGCACGATGGCGTATTTCAGTGCGATGTTCTTGTCGTTGGGGTTACGCGCATAGGATTCGCCCAGTCGGCCGGTGGCATCGCGCAGTTCGCTGGTGGACATCAGTTCCACCGGTTTGCCGCTGCCGCGCCCGATCGAGCCCGTGGACATGCGGTCGGTGGTGCCGCAGCCGGCGACACCCGCCGCAAGCACAGCCAGAAGCGCGGCGGTCATCAACCGCTTTCCTGTCTTGCGGGCGGGGAGGGTGATGGGCATGGGGGCGGGCTCCATTCTTCCGGGGGCCGTGTGCCGGCCGTCTTCCCTAGCCGAGAAATATTCTGTTAACCCTAACGGATGGTTAAGAGCGCCGAGTCGTGGGCGCCCCGGAGCTTGAAAATGCCTGTCGAATTCGTCGCAAAGAAACCCCGCAACGCGCTGCCTGTGCACCTCGTTCGCAAGGATGGGCTGGACGCTGCGCTGCTGCCGCCTGAAACGCTTGCCTGGGCCAAGGCCAACGGCTTCTCAGGCGAAGCGGGACGCACGCTCGTACTGCCCGGGAAGGATGGCACAATCGGCGGCGCACTGTTCGGCGCAGGAGAGGGGGCGTTGCAGGCCGGTTCTCTCGCCAGGGCGCTGCCCGCCGGCGATTGGCATTTCGCGGAAACGCCTGCCGATCCGGAACTTTCCGCACTGGCGCTGGTGCTTGGCGGCTACGTCTTCACCCGTTACGGCAAGAAGCCTGGCAGGGCGCTGCGTTTCGCATTGCCGTCTGATGCAGATGCAGATCGTGTGGGCCGCATTGCCGAAGGCGTCTTTCTGACCCGCGACCTCATCAACACGCCGACCAGCGACATGGGGCCTGAGGCACTTGAGAAGGCTGTGCGCGTGCTGGCGAAGCGCCACAAGGCGGACGTCTCCGTTGTCGGGGGCGACGACCTCATCAAGAAGAACTTCCCGATGATCCACGCCGTCGGTCGTGCCTCGGCGGAAGCGCCGCGCCTCATCGATTTGACCTGGGGTTCGAAGGGCGCACCGAAAGTGACGCTGGTCGGCAAAGGCGTCTGCTTCGACACCGGCGGGCTCGACATCAAGCCGTCGGCATCGATGCTTCTGATGAAGAAGGACATGGGTGGCGCGGCCAATGTGCTCGGCCTTGCTTCGATGATCATGGCCGCGGGTTTGAGGGTAAGGCTGCGTGTCCTGATCCCGGCAGTGGAGAATTCCATTTCCGCCAACGCCTTCCGCCCGGGGGACGTGTTGACCAGCCGCAAGGGTATCACTGTCGAGATCGGCAACACCGATGCCGAAGGCCGCCTGGTGCTGGCCGACGCACTGGCACTGGCGGACGACGAGCAGCCGCAGCTGCTGGTGGACATGGCGACGCTGACAGGGGCGGCACGTGTTGCGCTGGGGCCGGACCTGCCGCCATTCTACACCGATGATGATGCTCTCGCTGCCGAACTCTCCGCTGCTGCGGTTGCGGTGGAGGATCCGCTGTGGCGTATGCCGCTTTGGAAACCCTATGACGCTAAGCTGTCATCCAAGATCGCCGACATGAACAACGTCACCGCGGACAGCTTCGCAGGTTCGATCACTGCGGCTCTCTTTCTCAAGCGCTTTGTCGAAAAGAGCCCGAGCTGGGCGCATTTCGACATCTTCGCATGGAACCCTGCCGAGCGGCCCTATGGTCCGGCCGGTGGCGAAGCACAGGCCATTCGCGCACTGGAACGGGTTATCTCCGGCCGCTTCGGCTGAGATCGGGACTGAAACGGACGCGAAACGATTTTCCGTCATGCTGGATGGATGTCGATCGCTCTGCGTCCCAGCCAGGCCTTGCGACTGTGGCAGCAGGTGATGCTCTCGCAGGTGCGCGGCGACGTCCCCGATCTCACGGCGCGACAGCTGGCTATCCTGCTCACCATCTATCTCGATCCGCCGCCGCACACGGTTCGGGGCCTTGCCATCCGTCTCGATGTCACCAAGCCTGTCATCACCCGCGCGTTGGACTCGATGGGCGCACTGAAGCTCGTCTCACGTCACCGCGACGAGCTCGACAAGCGCAATGTGCTGGTCAAACGCACGGTCGAGGGTGCGCTCTATGTCGAGCGCCTTGGCGATGATATCATCGCCAAGGCGCACAATTTGCCGATCTGATTTTCCAAACAGCCGAGTTGATGCTTTGACCGCCCACGATGCCCGCCTGCATGCCTTTCGCACCGACCTTGCCGACATCCGTCTTAAAGGTGAGGTGGCGGCTGAACGTTTCGTCAGCGGCCGGCCAGCCCGGATAGCGACTTCGGTCGCCGACCTGCGCCGTGCGCCACGCGTCGATTCCGGCATCGACACGCAGTTTCTATCCGGTGACGACGTCCTGGTGTTCGACGAGGCCGACGGTTGGGCCTGGGTTCAGGGTGAACGTGACGGATATGTCGGCTATGTCCTGATCGAGGAGTTGAAGGCACGTGAAGCGGTTGCGACGCATATCGTCTCCGCCCCGCGGACCTTCGTCTACCCCGGGCCGGATCTACGCTTTCCGCGCAGCGGACACTTGTCGATGGGCTCGACCGTAGCGGTCGCCGGCACTGCCGAGACGCGCGGCACGCACTACGCAGTGCTGCCGTCAGGTGAGACGATCATCGCCGGCCATCTGCGACCCATCGGTGAACATGCGACGGACTATGTTTCGATTGCCGAAACGTTCCTTGGCACGCCTTATCTATGGGGGGGCGCTTCCGGTTTCGGCATCGACTGTTCTGGCCTGGTGCAGCTTTCAATGCGCATGGCTGGCCGCGATGTCCTCCGCGACACCGACATGCAGGTCGCTTCGCTGGGCGAGCTTCTCGACACAGGCGCCGATTACTCGGGCTTGAAGCGTGGCGACCTGGTGTTCTGGAAAGGTCATGTCGCGATCATGACCGACAGCGAGATGATGATCCATGCCAACGGTCACACCATGACGGTTGCGCTGGAGGGGTTGAAGGATGCGGTTGCCCGCATCGGCTATCTCTATGGCGGTCCGACGGCTTTTCGCCGGCCCTAGAAATTCCCGCAAAAGTGCGCAGCGGTTCTGCGTCCGGCTTTGCGTAAAAGCCGGGGGCGGCGCTAGCCTCAGGATTCGCTGGACCATTTCACAGGCATCCACCGGGATCTGCGACGGGTGACGCGCTCATCGCGCGTTTCTGCGTCGTACACCGTAGGCATTGGTTCCCTGCGGAACTGCTCGCGCGCATCCAGCGCGTTGACAATGACGATTGCCCGCTGCTCGACGTCGCCTATGGTTACGGCCGCGACATAGACACCGCAGTCGCGGCAGACCAGATACTCGGCAGTTCTCAGCCCGAAGGCATAGCGCGAAAGCATTGCCTCCCTCAGTACACCGATTGTCAGCATGCCGTAGGGATCGGCTGCCGCAAGCGAATTGTGCCTGCGGCAGAAAGAGCACTGGCAGGCTCGGATTTCGATGTCCCGTGGGGCGATCGCTGTCTCGAAAGACAGCCGGATATTGCCGCAGTGGCATCCGCCTCTGTAAACGGTCATCGCAGCCTCCCTTTCACGGAAGGATAGCTCTTTGATCTTCGTTTCGAAATGTCGGTTCAGAGGCCAGATGCCGCAACCGGCCTTCGAAACGAAGGGAAAGCCCCGCCAAACCCCGAACTACTTGCCGCTACGCCGCAGGTGCTCGTCCAGCCTGGGCATGATCTCTACGAAATTGCAGGGCATGTGGCGGTAGTCGAACTGGGCCTTCAGGATACCGTCCCAGGCGTCCTTGCATGCGCCGGGCGACCCCGGCAGCACGAAGACGAAGGTCGCGTTGACGACGCCGCCGGTTGCCCGGCTTTGAATGGTCGAGGTGCCGATCTTGTCGTAGGAGATGCGGTGGAAAACCTCCGAGAAGCCGTCCATACGCTTCTCGAATATCGATTCCAACGCTTCCGGCGTCACATCGCGGCCGGTGAAGCCGGTACCGCCGGTGGTGATGACAGCATCGACGCCTTCGTCCCTGGACCAGGCCAGGACCCTGTCACGGATCCTGTCGCGATCGTCCGGGACGATATCGCGAGCGGCCAGGACATGTCCGGCGGCCTCTATGCGGTCGGCCAGTGTCTGGCCGGACTTGTCATCGCCAAGGCTGCGCGTGTCGGAAACAGTCAATACGGCGAAACGGACGGGAATAAAGGGACGGTCCGCATCAGACATACGGGTCTTCCAGCGCCTCGGATGGCAGGGAGCGTGTCGCGGCGACGAACCAGTCCGGGTGGCGTAAGCGGATGCTGGCGGCCGCGCGCTTGGCGACGTTGCCGGTTTCGAACAAGCCGAAACAGGTGGCTCCCGAACCCGACATGCGGGCAAAGGCAGCGTCGGCCTGCAACAGTGCTGCCCTGGCTTTGCCGATGAGCGGTGCGATCGTCTCGGCGGCTCCTTCGAGGTCGTTGCGTGTCGCCTCAAGCCAACTGCGCAGGCTATGGAAGTCGATGGTCTTCGGCAGTGGTGGCAGAGCTTCGTTGTCGCGGCGGGCGAGGGCTCTGAAGACATCGGGGGTGGCGACTGCCACGCCCGGATTGACCATGACCAGGCCGAGGGCAGGGAATTTCGAAACGGTCGAAATCGTCTCACCTGCACCGTAGGCAAGGAGCGGCTGTGCCTTGAGGCACATTGGCAGGTCGGCTCCTAGCGAAAAGCCGAGCCGTGCCAACTCCGCCTCGTCGATGTCGAGGTTCCAGCTTGAGACAAGCGCGCGCAGCGCCGCAGCCGCATCGCTCGATCCGCCGCCGATACCTGAGGCCACCGGCAGGTTCTTTTCGAGGGAAATCGCCACCGCGGGAGCATTTTCCGGGCCGACATGCTGGCGCAGCGCGTCGCGTGCCCTGAGGATCAGATTGGTCTCATCCGCTGGAACCAGGTCGGCGAAACGGCCCGAAATCCTGAAATGATCGTCATCTGCCCTGTGCGCTTCGATCCGGTCTCCGAAGCGGGTGAAGACTGCCAGGCTCTCGATGGTGTGATAGCCGTCAGGGCGTTGGCCGGTGACATGGAGCGCAAGATTGATCTTCGCGGGCGCCAGGCGTGCGTCCACGGCATGATCTGCGGATACAGGGGCAAATGCCGTGATACTCAATCCTTGGCCAGCCGATATTCGCCGGTCTTGGGGTCCTTCACCAGCGTTCCCATCGTACCATTGGCTCGCTGTTGTTCAGTTCGCCGCACCTTGGCGGTGACCCGTTCGGCTTCCTTGATGAAGGAGCGGTACCCGACATAGGCAACGACGCCGATGACGATGAAGAAGATGATCTGCGGCATATAGAAACTCCTTCCTCAATGGTCTTCGGTGATGCACTGCGGGTCAGGCAAGCAGTTATCGTAGACCGTTCCCATGGCTTTTCAAAGGCCGAAACGGCTCCATAACGCGCGTTCTTCCGCCGCATCAAAAATTGCGTCGACGCCTGCGGCAGCCAGGGCCGGGGCGGTGAAGCCGCTGGACGAGCCGAACAGTCCGAAACGGCCGAACAGCCCCCTGGGCTGGCTGACGAGTTTCAGCTGTGTCTTCGGGCCGAAGCGCTCCTTGAGCGTGCTGCGCATATCGCCCAGCCCATCGACGAGGCCAAGGTCCAGGCCCTTCTTGCCGGTCCAGAACAGGCCGGTAAAGAGGTCTGGATCGTCCTTCAATTTGGCACCGCGGCGTTCCTTGACCAGATCGATGAAGGTCTCGTGCAGCTCAAGCATCAGTGTTTTCAGCCGCTCTACGTCTTCTTTCTTCTCGGGTTGGAATGGGTCCATCGAGGATTTGTTTTTGCCGGCGGTGTGCACCCGGCGTTCGACGCCGATCTTCTTGATCAGATCGGTGAAGCCGAAAGTGCCGGAAATAACGCCGATCGAGCCGACGATCGAAGACGGGTCGGCGATGATCTCATCGGCTGCGACAGCGATCATGTAGCCGCCGGAGGCAGCCACGTCCTCGACGAAGACAAAGACTTTCTTGTTCTTCTCCGCAGCCAGGTCGCGGATGCGCTTGTAGATCAGCCGCGACTGTACGGGGGAGCCGCCGGGTGAGTTGATCGAGATCGCAACAGCCGGTCCAGGAAAGGAAAACGCCTTTTCGATCAAGCCGACGGTGGAAGCCAGCGACAGGTTCTGCCGGAACTGGCTGCCGCCGGCCATGATCGCGCCATGCAGACGGATGACAGGGACGACGACATCGGTGGAACGCCAGGATTTCGGCAGGATTCGGTTGAAAAGGCGACGCACTGGATGCGGTTCTCCTGTTGGGCTGGCGCATGATCCCGAAAATCGGAATCGATTTTTGGAAAGGATCATACGCAAAATCAAAGTGTTAGAGCGTCCTTTGCGCGTCCGAAAAGGACGCGCGGCACTCTGGGGGCATGTAGGCATTTGCCGCGGGACGGCAATGGTGAAGAAGGGTCAATCTCCGAAAAGTGTGGCCGTTCCATTGCTGATGGCATCTGCCAACGGCAAAAGCCCCTTGGTCGAGGCATCGTGCAGCACAAGTGGCGGCCTGAGCGCCAGCTTGCCACGCGCGCCAAGCAAGCCACGGACAACGATACGGATCGCCGCTTGATCGGCGCGTGGATGCACCGGCACGATCTCCGCATTACCGAAACGGCCGGCCAATGCGTCGAGAATGGCTGCCAGGGATTCCGGTCGCGCGATAATCGCAATGCCGCCACGCGGCTTGACCACGGCGGCAGCGCTGCGCACCCAGGCCTCGAAGAGCCCATCCGCCATGACATGCGCCTCGCGCCGCAAAGCGTCCGGTGTCGCGCGATCCTCTTCGGCGTTGAAAGGTGGATTCATGATAACGAAGTCGAACCGGTTGTCGGGCAGCCCCGCAGCGCCTCGCGCCCTGCCGGTCAGCGTGACATCGGCACGCAACACGGTCACCCTGTCTCTGAGATGCTGGTTGGCCGGATGCGCCAGCGACGTTTCGGCAAAGGTCGCCATTTCGGGAGCACGCTCCACCAGTGTCGCCCTTGCCATCTCGCAGCGCGAAACGACTGCGAGCCCCGCAGCACCGGCGCCGGCCCCGAAATCGGCCACCAGTCCCGCAAAATTCGATGGTACGGCGGCCGCCAGCGTCATTGCATCCATGCCGGCGCGATGTCCGGCGTCAGCCGGTTGTACCAGCCAGAAACGGCCACGATGGAAGGCATCCACCGTGTGCCTTGGGGCGCCGGCCGGTTCGGCCACCGTCATGTTCGGCGGATTTCGTTGGCGATGCCGGCGTCGGTGAGGATACGGCGGGCTTCGTCGATGCGCTCGTCTTCTACCAGGATCCGGCGCGGCAGGATGCCGATCGAGCCGTCCAGCACGCTCATGTTCTGATCGGCGGTGAGGAAGCCTATGTCGGCATCGCGCATCAGCGATTCGACAAAGGAGATGACAACGGCATCGTTGGTGCGGATGAGCTCGATCATGACGGCAAACTCGCAGCTTGTTTCCGCGATGTAAACGGTTCGCTCCGGAACCCTCTTGCGCAATCCGCGCCAATTCGCCACTTGCCGTATGCGCTCTGGCCGCTAGAGTCCAATCAAGGCAGCGCGCGGTGGCGTGGCGGACGGGAGTTTTGGCGTGGGTGTTGTTCTCAACCTCGAAGACGGAAAGCGGGAGACTGCGTCGATCAAGGACCTGATCGACCTGACGGCGTCGGATATGGGACGCGTCAACGAGTTGATCCTGTCCAAGGCCGGCTCCGACGTGCAGATGATCCCGGAGGTTGCAAATCACCTGATCTCTTCAGGTGGCAAGCGATTGCGGCCGATGCTGACGCTCGCGGCGGCGCAGATGTTCGGATACTCCGGTGACGGCCACGTCAAGCTCGCGACCAGCGTCGAATTCATGCACACGGCCACCCTTCTGCACGACGACGTTGTCGACGAAAGCGGCATGCGGCGCGGAAAGAAGACGGCACGCATGATCTGGGGCAACCAGGCAAGCGTGCTAGTCGGCGATTTTCTGCTCGGCCAGGCTTTCCGCATGATGGTCGATGTCGGCTCGCTCGATGCGCTCGACATCCTGTCCTCGGCCGCCTCGATCATCGCGGAGGGCGAAGTCATGCAGCTCGCTGCCGCCAAGAATCTCGACACCACGGAAGATGAACATTTCGCGGTCATCAAGGCCAAGACCGCCGCTCTTTTCTCGGCGGCCGCCGAAGTTGGCCCCGTCATCGCCGAGGCCTCGCGCACTGATCGTGCAGCGCTGCGTTCCTATGGTATGAATCTAGGCCTTGCCTTCCAGCTTATCGACGATGCGCTGGACTATGGAGGCTCTTCCAAGGATCTCGGCAAGAATGTCGGCGACGACTTCCGCGAGGGCAAGGTTACGCTGCCTGTGATCCTTGCCTATCGGCGTGGCACCGCTGCGGAGCGTGCTTTCTGGAAGCGGGCCATCGAAGAGAACGTGGCCGATGACGCCGGTCTCGAGAAAGCGATTGGCCTGATGACAAAGCATGCCGCCATCTCCGACACTATCGGCCGTGCCCGTCACTTCGGCGAGATCGCCCGCGATGCGCTTGCGCCGCTTGAGGGGACCCCTCAGAAGGCAGCGCTGATCGACGTCATCGATTTTTGCATCAGCCGCGTGAACTGAAGCGCCGTCAGAGGCGGTGCCAAGCGCCGCTCGCTTGCCGGCTCTGCTCCGGCTACAGGGCGTTCAATGTCTGGGGTAGTTCCTGCAGGAAAGCTTCACGGGCACGTGGGCCGGCGGGTTCTTCTTCGCGTTTTCCGTCCTGGATGAGGCGTGCGAACACGATCGTGCGATCACCCTTGGTTGCCCAGCCCACAAACCAGCCATAGGAGCGGCTCCTGTCTTCCTTGCCATTCGGCTTGCGCGGAAAACCGGTCCCGGTCTTGCCGTGCACTTCCCAGCCGTTCGATAGTTTGCCTATGGTGGTGATCCTGGCCGTCATGACGAAAGCTCTGGTGCTGACCGGCAATTTGCGGTTGACGATCTTTTCGAGGAAGGTGAGCTGTTCGAGTGGCGATATCTTGAGAGAAGAGGATAGCCACGACCGTGTCAGGCCGTCGTTCTTGCCTGCGTTGCCCGAAACATCCCTGTTGCCGTAGTCGAACGTCTCGACATAACGCTTGAACCTGGCATCACCGAGCGACTGCGTGATCTGCCAGGAATACCAGACCACGGAGTTCCTGATCCAGCTTGTCGGGTCTGTATCGGTACGCCAGCTTTTGATCCAGTCGGCGTAGCCTTTCTTGAACGGCAGTTTCGGGTCGTGCCCGTCCTTCAGGAAGCCCGAATCGTAACCCATCAGGGCCAGCGCGATCTTGAAGGTGGAGACGGCGGTAACCCGCTGGTCGCAAGCGCCTTCTTGTTTCAGTATCTCGCCGGTACCGGCATCGGCGAACGCGGTGCATATGGTTTCTGCGCGCGCGCTGACGGCAGAAAGAACGAGCCCCGCTGCTGCGAGGAGCCAGCTCCTGAATATCATTGGAGAACCTCGTGTGACCTATTCCATGGGGAGCGCGGCAACCATCAGTTACAGTCGTCGCGAGCGCGGATGCCACTCCCCAGCACCGGCGGCCACACCAGGAGCCATGCTTTGTTAAGAGGATGTCCGCATTGTGACCGCGTGCCGGATTGATGCGCGACCCCAAAAAGGCCATGCTTTGCCGGAATGAAGGATTCTTGGCGATCCCCGCTTGGCAGGGGAGGAGCCCGCCAGAAAGGGATACGATGCGGCAAAGACGTGCTCGCTGGCTTTCGAGCCTGGCCATTCTCGCTGGCCTTGCGGCCCAGACGCAGTCCGGTTTCGCCTCGCAGGCATCGGCGCCTGTCGAAATCAATTCGTTTTCCGGCGCCTACCTGTCGGCCAGGGTCGCCGAAAACGACAATGATCTCGACAACGCCATCAACTATTACAAGCAGGCGTTGGCCTTCGCGCCCGAAGATACGCAGCTTCAGCAGAGCTTGATGCTCTCACTGATCGCACAGGGCCGCTTCGAGGAATCGCTGCCCTACGCCGACAAGCTGAAGGAAGTGCCGGATATCGAGCGCTTCTCGCGCCTGGCCCTGGCGGTGGACAGTTTCAAGAAGAAGGATTTCACCAAGGCGCAGTACTGGCTGAAGCTGTCGCTCGGCGCGGATCTCGACAAGCTGATCAGCGGCGTGATGACCGGCTGGGCCATGCAGGGTGCCGGCCAGGGCACCGACGCGATGGATTATGTCGGCAAGCTGGAAGGCCCTGAATGGTTCGACCTCTTCAAAGCCTATCATCGTGCTCTCATTGCCGACGCCGCCGGAAAGACTGACAAGGCTGATGCGGCCTATGCCGAAGCGATCGGCAATACGTCTGCCGGAGGCGCAGCCCCCGAGACATGGATGCGTGCCGCGCAGGCCTATGCGATTTTCCTGACCCGCAAGGGCGACAAGGACAAGGCGCTTTCGGTGCTGAAGCAGGCGGAGGAATTCGGCCCCGGCAAGATCGAGATCGTTTCGTTGCGCGACCGGATCAGCAAAGGCGAGAAGCCGGATCCGCTGGTTGTGAACCCTTCGGAAGGATCGTCCGAAATCCTGCTCAATCTCGCGACCGCGCTCAACCGGGGCGGCGGTGAGCCGTTCGTTCGGCTCTATCTCGAATACGCCTTGGCGCTGAAGCCGGACAGCGATGTCGTCCTGGTACAACTCGCCGCCGTGGCCGAGCAGCTCAAGGATGGCGACCGTGCCATCGATTTCTATCGCCGCATTCCTGCGTCCTCGCCGCTGAAGGAAGTCTCGGAACTCCAGACGGGCCTGAACCTCGCCGATCTCGGCCGCAATGACGAAGCGATCAAGCAGCTGAAGGTTCTTGTCGAAGCCAATCCGCAAGACATGCGCGGTTACCTGGCACTTGGCGGCGTTTACGCTTCCAAGCAGGATTTCCGCTCCGCGGCAGAACTTTTCGACAAGGCGGTCGCGGTGCTGAAGACGCCGAGCAAGGCTGACTGGAACATTTTCTACCAGCGCGGCATTGCCTATGAGCGTATCAAGGAGTGGCCGAAGGCCGAGCCGAATTTCCGCAAGGCGCTGGAGCTCTATCCGAACCAGCCGCAGGTGCTGAACTATCTGGGGTATTCCTGGGTCGACATGGGCAGCAACCTCAAGGAAGCGCTGGATATGATCAAGAAGGCCGCTGAATTGCGGCCGAGCGACGGCTACATCATCGATTCGCTGGGCTGGGCCTATTACAAGCTCGGCCGCTATGACGATGCCGTGCGTGAGATGGAGCGCGCCGTGCAGCTGAAGCCGGAAGATCCGGTGCTGAACGACCATCTGGGTGACGTCTACTGGCGTGTCGGACGCAAGCTGGAGGCAACCTTCCAGTGGCGTCACGCGCGCGATCTGAAGCCCGAACCGGACGTGCTGGCCTCTGTCGAGCAGAAGCTGCTCAAGGGCCTGCCGCCGCTCGAGAACAAGACTGCCCAGGAAGCGCCGAAGCCCAAGCCGACGGCGCCGAAGGGGTGAGACCCCGCTGCATGGAGTGAACTGGAGGGGGCGATTGGACCTTCCAGGGATCGCATGTCGGGAGCCGGCAGTGCGCATCCCAGCACGTCGTTGACTTGCCGCCGTTTTGCCAGCCATGATCGTGCCGGTTCAGCTTGGGGGTCGGGCGATGTTTCGGGTTTGCCTGTCTGTTGCTATCTTGCTGCCGTCTCTGGCCATGGCCGACGAGATCAAGATCGATGGCCGCTGGAACACGGCCAATGGTCCCATAACCATCAGCCGGCTCGAGACGGGCGAATACGCGATCGTTTTTGACAAATATGCGGGCAAGACCGTCGGCAAACTGGCGGATAATGTTCTCAGCGGCACCTGGCAGGACGTTGCGAAGGTCACGCCTTGCCCGACCGAGCAGAACGGGTCGACCTATTGGGGGACGTTCAGCATCAGTTTTTATGGTCCGCCGGCAATCGAGAAACCTGCGTTTCAGGGCATTCTGGCCTTTTGCGAGAACCCGAATGAAGGCACGAATTTTTCGGGCGAACGCGCCGACTGACGGATCCCTTCCATCCCAATCGTCTCATTGCCTTGACGCCTTTCCCCCTCGGCACTAGGGAGTGGCGCATCCCGCAGCTCCCCATCGAGGCCGCCGTGACCGCCGAACTGCCCGCCAATCTGGACCCCAAGCGCTCGTTCCAGGGCCTTATCCTGACGCTGCACAACTACTGGGCTGCGCACGGTTGCGTCATCCTGCAGCCCTACGACATGGAAGTGGGTGCCGGTACGTTCCATCCAGCGACGACGCTGCGTGCGCTCGGTCCTCGTCGCTGGAATGCTGCCTATGTGCAGCCATCCCGGCGTCCGAAGGACGGCCGCTACGGCGAGAACCCGAACCGGCTGCAGCATTATTACCAATACCAGGTCATCCTGAAGCCGAATCCGTCGAACCTGCAGGAGCTGTATCTCGGTTCGCTCAAGGCAATCGGCGTCGATCCGCTGCTGCACGACATCCGTTTCGTAGAGGACGACTGGGAAAGCCCGACGCTGGGCGCCTGGGGCCTCGGATGGGAATGCTGGTGCGACGGCATGGAAGTGTCGCAATTCACCTATTTTCAGCAGGTCTGCGGCATTGAATGCGCCCCGGTTGCCGGCGAACTGACCTACGGGTTGGAGCGGCTCGCCATGTATGTTCAGGGCGTCGACAACGTCTACGACCTGAACTTCAACGGCATGGAGGGGCCGGACCGCGTTTCATATGGCGAGGTCTTCCTGCAGGCAGAGCAGGAATATTCACGGCACAATTTCGAGCATGCCAACACCGCCATGCTGCTGCGTCATTTCGAGGATGCGGAAGCCGAATGCAAGGCATTGCTGGATGCAGGCGCGCCGGATACGAACGCCAATGTCGCCATGCACAGGATGGTGTTCCCTGCCTATGACCAGTGCATCAAGGCCAGCCATGTGTTCAACCTGCTCGACGCGCGTGGCGTGATCTCGGTCACCGAGCGCCAGAGCTATATCCTGCGCGTGCGCAATCTGGCCAAGGCATGCGGTGAAGCATTCCTGCAGACCGAGGCTGGCGGACTGGCTGCCTGAGTTTACGCCTCATCGGCCAGTTCGACATCGATGATCGCGGCGAGGAGAGGCTGGCGGTCGGGCCCGGCGATCGTCCTCAAGGCCTGCCGCACACCAGGCATCCGGAATTCGGCCGGTGCTTCGACCTGATTGACGAAGCAGGCGCCGAGCGCGATGACCTGGAGCAATGTCGATGCCGTTTTCATGGTTTCGGGCCAATGGTTTCCCGTCTGAGCGTCGTCCGCTTCAGCGCTGTGTTTCGATGATGTCGTTGTGCCCATAGGACGGGTGAGCGGGTCGCTTCCCGACATGCCGTCGAAATTTTCATCGGCCTGTTGTTTCGCGCGAAGGGTGACAGGGCGCGGGCGACTTGCTATTGCCGCCGCAGCTTTCCCGTTTGAGACCGACCATGCCCGATCTGCTTCTTGAACTACGTTCCGAGGAAATCCCTGCTCGCATGCAGAGGAAGGCCGCCGGTGATCTGAAGAAGATGCTGACCGACGGTCTGGTCGATGCGGGTCTCACCTACGAGGCGGCGCGCGAATACTGGACGCCGCGTCGTCTGACGCTCGACATTCGCGGCGTGACGGCACGCTCGAAGGATGTGCGTGAAGAGATCAAGGGCCCGTCAACCAAGGCGCCTGAGCAGGCGATCCAAGGCTTCCTGCGCAAGGCAGGCCTCGTTTCGATCGCTGACGCACACGTCCATGCCGATCCCAAGAAGGGCGATTTCTACGTCGCCCATATCTCCAGGCCTGGCCGCGCCGCCGAAGAGGTCATCGCCGAGCTGGTGCCTGCCATCATCCGAAGCTTCCCATGGCCGAAGTCGATGCGCTGGGGGCCGGCTTCGGCCAGGCCTGGCGCGTTGCGCTGGGTGCGTCCGCTGCAGTCCATCGTCTGCACTTTCGGACCGGAAACCGAGGAGCCGGTGGTCGTTGATTTCGAAATCGATGGCATTCGCGCCGGCAATGTCACCTATGGCCATCGTTTCCATGCGCCGGAGGCCATCACGGTCAAGCGTTTCGACGACTATGCCGCGAAGCTCGAAGCAGCCAAGGTCGTCATCGATGCCGAGCGTCGCAAGGAGATCATCCTGGCCGATGCTCGCAACCTGACCTTCGCCAATGGGCTGGACCTGGTCGAGGACGAAGGGCTGCTCGAGGAAGTCTCCGGCCTAGTCGAATGGCCGGTCGTGCTGATGGGCGAGTTCGAGCAAGCTTTCCTGGCAATCCCGCCGGAAGTGATCCGCCTCACCATCCGAGCCAACCAGAAGTGCTTCGTCACCCGCCCGCAAGGTAAGGCGGAAAATCTGTCCAACCGCTTCATCCTCACCGCCAACATCGAGGCCAGGGATGGCGGCGCCGAGATCGCGCATGGCAACGGCAAGGTCGTGCGTGCACGCCTGTCGGATGCACTCTATTTCTGGAACACCGATCAGGGCGACCTGCCGGACCTTGGCGCTCTGGAAAGCTCGGCCGTAAAATTCGCGCTTGATCTTGCCAAGCCGCTCGACCAGCGCATGGCCAGGCTCGACCATCTCAACGTCACTTTCCATGCCAAGCTGGGCACGCAGGGCGCGCGCGTCGAGCGTATCCGCAGGCTCGCCCGCGAAGTGGCACCGATGGTCGGCGCCGACCCGGTGCTGGCGGAACGCGCGGCTGTCTTGGCCAAGGCCGATCTGCAGACCGAAGTGGTCGGTGAATTCCCGGAGCTGCAGGGGGCAATGGGGCGCAAATATGCGCTCCTCCAGGGTGAAAACGCTTCCGTCGCGGCAGCGATCGAAGAACATTACAAACCGCAGGGACCGTCGGACGGTGTACCGACCGACCCGGTGTCGGTTTCGGTAGCGCTGGCCGACAAGCTCGACACGCTGGTCGGGTTCTGGGTCATCGACGAGAAGCCGACCGGTTCGAAGGATCCCTACGCCTTGCGCCGCGCGGCGTTGGGCGTGATCAGGATCTTGATCGAGAATGGCGTGCGGTTGGGCCTGCGCAAGGCCTTTGCGGAAGCAAACAAGGCCAGAACAGCGGTTCAGGCCGACTGGGCTGCCGATCTCCTTTCCTTCTTCCACGACCGCCTGAAGGTTTATCTGCGCGATCTGGGTGCGCGGCACGATCTGATCGACGCCGTCATCACGCCGGATGCTGATGACCTGTTGACCGTCGTGCGCAGGGTCGAGGCGCTCGGCAAGCTGCTCGACGCCGAGGACGGCAGGAACCTGCTCGCCGGCACCAAGCGTGCTGCCAACATCCTTGCGGCCGAGGAAAAGAAGGGCACGGCAGTGGCTGCGACCGTCGACCCGGTACTGTTCCGCGAAGAGGCTGAGAAAAAGCTGTTCGCTGCGATCGGTCAGGCGGAAGCCCAGGCAGGCGAAGCTATTGGCTCGGAAGATTTTTCCGGCGCCATGGTAGCGCTCAGCACGCTGCGCGAGCCGGTCGACATGTTCTTCGACAAGGTTCTTGTCAACGACGATGACACCGCCGTGCGTGCGAACCGTCTGGCACTGCTTTCGCGCATCCGCAGCGCAACCGACCGTGTCGCCGATTTCTCGAAGATCGCCGGCTGACAGCTGCATTTGGAGCGCTTTGCGGCGCTCCTGCGAGCTAATTCAGCGACTTGTGAAATAGCCGGACGAGCCGGCTTACAGTCATATGGCGATGATGTCGGCGTGGGACAAATCGGGTGTTAACCGGAGCAACTCCAGGAAAACTGCGTAGCGGTTTTCCGTCCGGAGTTGCGTGGAAACAAGAGTTAGAGCGTTTCCGTGAAAAACGGAAACGCTCCAAAACCCACGGAGGCTTTCATGACATTCGTTGCCGAACCCGAAATGATTGAAGACACCCTGGCCTCTGACGAGGCGCTGCTCGAAGCTACCCCTGAATACGAACTCGAAGCTCGTGACGACGACGAGGTCGTGCTTTCGGACGATGAAGACGAGCAGGACGACGACGGCGAGGAAGCCGAAGACGATTCCGACGATGAAGACGAGTCCGAGGATGGCGATGAGGCCGCCGAAGACGAAGACGAGTCGGAAGACGGTGAAGAGACCGCCGAGGACGACGGCGAGGAAGACGAAGCCAAGGCTGCAGCCTGATCCGGCTTGCGAACACCGGACGGCCTTGCGTCGTCAGACTGTAGTGATCGAAACTCGCCGAGCGGGCAGGGTGGCTCTTGCCGTCTTGCCCGCCTGGACGCTGCGTTTAAAGCGGTTCCCTTTTTCGCGGAAACGCCCTGACTTTTGTTCTTACGCAATTCCGGACGGGAAACCGCCACGCACTTTTGCTGGGAATTGCTCCTAGCGTGTCACCTTGGGGTTGTGCTCTCCCGCCAGACCGTCCTTGCCGGGTTTTGCGGATACGGCCGTTGCCGGGAGTTTACCGTTCGCTATTGCGGGCTTGGCGGCGTGACGCGGCAATGCAGCGCCCACCACGCCATCGCGGATCACCATCGTCGCGCCCGCCGGTCCGGTCCGCCGCGGAATGGCCGCGACCTTTTCCTGCGTGACCGGCATCTCGGTTTCACCGGCCAGTACCACTGATCTGCCCGCCGTCGGATCGGCGGTCGGGGCAATCACCGAAGGTGTTGCCGCCGGCGCGGCATCGCTGATGTAGACCAGCGAGGATGCCTGCGCGGTGCCTGCGATCCACAGGCCGAAAAATGCGACCGCCATGCCACGCATGAAGATATCCCCTTGCCCGAGTTCCCATCCGGTACCCTAGGGCAATCCTGTTGATATCGACTTACGCCGGTCACGTGCATTTTAGCGATAGGCGCGAGAGGCTTGCCCATAACCACGCCGCGTATTACGCAGCCGCTCAGAAAGGTTGTGACCGTGGCTGACATCATACCTGCATCCGAAGCCCTGGAGGCGGCGCTGGCTCTGCTCGAGGCCGGCGAGGTTGTCGCCATTCCGACGGAGACCGTCTATGGCCTTGCCGGCGATGCCACCAACGGCCAGGCGGTTGCGCGCATCTTCGAAGCCAAGGGCCGGCCGCGTTTCAATCCGCTGATCGCCCATGTTGCGGACATGGCGATGGCCGAGCGGATCGCGATTTTCGACCCGCTGTCGCGCAAGCTGGCCGCAGCGTTCTGGCCGGGACCGCTGACGCTGGTGTTACCGCTGCGCCAGGAGGCCGGGATTCATCCGTTGGTGAGCGCGGGGCTGGATACGGTCGCGCTGCGCATGCCCAAGGGCTTAGGCGGCGAGCTCATCCGTCGTCTCGGTCGTCCACTGGCGGCGCCATCGGCAAATTCGTCCGGCAGGATCAGCGCCACGACCGCGCGTGCGGTGTCCGATGATCTGGGGGACCGCATCAGGCTGGTCGTCGATGGCGGCGCAACGCCGGTCGGGCTGGAATCGACCATCATCAAGGTGGAGCAGGGCGGTCTGCGTCTCCTGCGCCCGGGCGGCATCGCCGCCACCGATATCGAAGCCGTTGCCGGCTCCGGATTGCTGCGCGGCGCCAGCGGCATCCAGGCTCCGGGCATGCTGGCCTCGCATTATGCGCCGGGCGCGGCGATGCGGCTTGGCGTTGAAACGGTAGCGACGGGCGAGGCACTCCTTGCCTTCGGCCCGACGCGCGCTGTCGGCTGGCAGGATGCGATTGCCATGAAAAACCTCTCTGAGCGCGGTGATCTCACCGAAGCCGCTGCCAATCTGTTCGCTTTCATGCAGGACCTGGATCGTGCTGGTGCTGCGGTCATCGCCGTCGAGCCGGTGCCTCGGGACGGGCTCGGGGAAGCGATCAACGACCGGCTCGCCCGTGCTGCCGCGCCGCGTGACAAACCTCTCGCAGCGTCCTAGTTCTTGGACATGACCGACACTGATCTTTCGTCCAGCCTGCTCCAGCGTTTCGCCGATATTGTCGGCGATAGATATGCATTGCGCGACCAGACGGATATCGCGCCTTATCTCATCGAACGGCGTGGTTTGTGGCACGGGCGCACGCCGCTGGTGCTGCGACCCGGCACTGTCGAGGAAGTCAGCCGCATCATGCGCCTGGCCACCGAAACAGGGACGCCGGTCGTGCCGCAGAGCGGCAACACCGGGCTGGTCGGCGCGCAGGTTCCGGATGCCTCCGGACATCAGATCGTGCTTTCGCTGTCGCGGCTGAACCGCATCCGCGAGATCGACGTGCAGTCGAATACCGCAACCGTCGAGGCCGGTGTCATCCTGCAGACGTTACAGGAGGCAGCTGATGCCGCCGACCGGCTGTTTCCGCTGTCGCTGGCAGCGCAGGGTTCGTGCCAGATCGGCGGCAATCTTTCCTCCAATGCCGGCGGCACGGGTGTTCTCGCCTATGGCAACACACGCGAGCTTTGCCTTGGTGTCGAAGTGGTCCTGCCGACCGGCGAGGTTTTCGACGATCTGCGCAAACTGAAGAAGGACAACACCGGCTACGATCTGAAGAACCTGTTCGTCGGAGCCGAAGGCACGCTGGGTGTCATCACAGCCGCCGTCATGAAGCTGTTTCCCAAGCCGAAGGGACGCGAGGTCGCTTTTGTCGGCCTGTCGTCGCCGCAGGCGGCGCTTGGCCTCTTCAATCTGGCCGAAGACCGCGCCGGTCCGGCGCTGACCGCCTTCGAGCTGATCGCCAAGACGCCTTACGACTTCACGCTGCGCCATGGCGCCGGCGTGATCCGTCCCCTGGCTGACGATTGGCCCTGGTATGTGTTGATGCAAGTCTCCTCCGGTCGTTCGGCCGAAGATGCCAGGGCGTTGATCGAGGATATCCTGTCGGAAGGTCTGGAAAAGGGACTGGCGGATGATGCGGTGATTGCCGCGAGCCTCGGTCAGGCCGATGCCTTCTGGAACTTCCGCGAGACGCTGCCGGAAACGCAGAAGGCCGAAGGCGCCTCGATCAAGCACGATATCTCCGTGCCGATCGCGACGATCCCGACTTTCATCGAACGTGCCGCCAAGGCGGTCGCTTCGGTGAGTGCCGGTGCCCGCATCGTCTGCTTCGGCCATATGGGCGACGGCAATCTGCACTACAACATCTCCAGGCCGGTCGACGAGGACGACAAGGCCTTCCTCGATCTCTACCGGCCGATGAACAAGGCTGTGCACGATGTCGTGCGTTCGCTGAACGGCTCCATCTCGGCCGAGCACGGCATCGGCCAGTTGAAACGCGACGAGCTGATCGCCACCGCGCCGCCGATGGCGATCGAGCTGATGCGCCGGGTGAAGGCCGCCTTCGATCCCGCCGGCATCATGAATCCCGGTAAGGTTATCTGATGGTTTCGAAGGCCGCTTTTGGTGGGATTCCAATAACCATCTGGAAGATCAGCAAAATTTAACCGACTTTTTTAAGCGGGCCGGTAAGGAGCCGCCGCTAGTCTCTCCCCATAACGAGGCGGGAAAACCCGCACGGAGATGACCGGGATACCCGGCTCTCAGGAGAGACAGGAAGGCATCCATGAACACCGGACTGAAGCCAGTCTGGGCTGGGCGCAACATGCGCCTCGACCCGTTTCGCCTGCCGCAGGTGGTGAGCTACGCCGCCCGCGACGACGCCGGCGACATTACGCTCACCATCGACCGGCGCGGCGCCATCATGCGGCGCAAGTTGCAGATGAGCGGCATGCCTGTCGTGATCGCCCTGCCGGCCCGAGCATTTCGTGGCGTTGCTGCCCGCGCCATGGAAGACGAGGACGGCAACGTCACCGTGACGCTGGAGTTGCTGCACACGGATTCGATGCTGTCGGTGCCGCTGCTGGTCGCCGATGATCTCGACGACATCGCCGCCGACTGGCGCGCCTGGGCGGAAGCCTTCGGCCTGCCGATGCTGCTGATCGAGGCGGACGGTGTCGCCCGCACGCTGGAAGAATCGCTCGGCGCCGCGATCAAGACGCAGCCGCCGCGTGCCCGCCGCAAGGGACGCATTTCCACCACACGCCGCCCACGCTTCCTGGCGCGCCGCCGTACCGGCAATCTCGGTCTCAGGCTGGTCATCGGCGGCGAAGAGATTATCGCCCGCGAATAAGCGTCGTCTGGAGTGCCCTCTCCAGGCAAAAGTCAGCAACTCGAAAGTTGCTGACTTTTTGCATTTGCCCCGGAATACGTTGTCGGAACCGCTAGAGTAGCGGCTTCACCGCCACCCAGACAGCTCCACCGATGAGGCCGGCAAAGATCAGCCAGCCGACCTGGTTGTTCGACCGGAACAGCTTGAGGCACTGCTCCGGATTGTCGATGTCCAGCGTCACGATCTGCCTTGCCATGTGCGCACCGGCGGCGATCAGGCCCGCCAGCGCCACGACTGGCACTTGCGCCGAGGCAAAAGCGACTGCGAAACACATCAGCGCACCGGCATAGAGCCCGGCCAGCCAGGACTTGGTGTGTTCGCCGAACAGGCGGGCGGTGGAGCGTACGCCGACGATGGCGTCGTCTTCCTTGTCCTGGTGGGCATAGATGGTGTCGTAGCCGATCACCCATAGGATCGAGCCGATGTAGAGCAGGAAGGCCGGTGCATCGAGATCGGCGAATTCGCTTGCCCAGCCCATCAGCGCGCCCCATGAGAAGGCAAGGCCGAGCCCGAATTGCGGCCAGTTGGTGAAGCGCTTCAGGAACGGATAGATCGCCACGACTGCCAGTGAACAGACGCCGAGCAGGATGGCGAAACCATTGAATTGGACGAGCACCACCAGGCCAACGAGTGCCTGCAGGACAAGGAAGGTCCATGCCTGTTTGCGGCTGACCTTGCCGGATGGCAGCGGGCGCGAACGGGTGCGCTCAACCTGATTGTCGATATCCTGGTCGACAAGGTCGTTATAGGTGCAGCCGGCACCACGCATGGCGATGGCGCCGAGCAGGAACAGGATCAACGTCGAAGGCAGGGGCAGCAGCGAGAGCAGGCTGTCTTCCGGCCGCGCATAGGCGCTGGCTGCAAGGGCGGCCGACCACCAGCAGGGCCACAGCAGCAACTGCCAGCCGATCGGCCGATCCCAGCGCGCAAGCTGCGCGTAGGGCCACAGCCAGCGCGGCAGCACGCGATAGACCCAGTGCCCGCTCGGCGCGTCGGCGACACGTCCCTGGGCCGATTTCGACTGTATGGTTTCCATCGCCGTGGAGTGGCAGGCCGCGGGGCGGGCGTCAAGCAGACATGGTGTCTCGCAGCCCTGTATCGAGACTGCCTTGGTGGGCCTGTGGCGTGAACGGCAGATACCAGAACAACGCGATCTCGCGGGTGTCGGGATAGAGCCCGCGGTAGAAAAACCGGTCGATCCCGCCGAGCTGGAAGCCCTGCCGCTCATAGAAACGGCAGGCGGTGAGGTTGTTGTTCTGGGTTTCGAGCGAGAGCCCGGGCAAGCCCTGTTCCCGCGCCCAACTCTTGGCGTGGTCGAACAGGCGGTGGCCGATACCGCTGGTACGGTGCGGACGGTCGACCCCGAAATGATCGAGCAGGCCGTAGCCGTTCCAGTTGCGGGTAACCGAAAGCCGCCCGATGGGCGCACCGTCCAGCAGGGCGACGAACAGCGCACTGTCGTCATCCCATTCGCCATCGTCTTCGTCAGCCTTGTCGTAGCTCTTCACATAGGGCTCGGTGGCAATCCGCCGCCATTCGGAGACGGGTGTGCCGAAGGCAGGTTCGAGATAGGCATCGACCTCAAAGCTGAAGTCGGCTTTGCCAGCGGTGTCAAAGAGAAGGGGATCGACGCGTTGGATTGTGACGGGCATGGTAAATCCTGTGTCTGTTGCGCGCAGATAGGCAGCCACCCGCCGGTCGGCAATGCCGTAGCGGTTGATATGGATGATCGCGCCTTGACCTGCCGCGTCATCGCCAATAGCCAGAGCGGGCTACACGGATGGGCGAGGTTGCCGACATGAACGTTCTTCTCCTCGGTTCCGGCGGACGCGAACACGCGCTGGCCTGGAAGCTCGCCGCCTCGCCGCTGCTTACCAGGCTTTACGCCGCGCCCGGCAATCCCGGCATCGCCGAACAGGCGGAACTCGTTGCTCTCGATATCGGCAATCATGCCGCCGTGGCTGCATTCTGCCGCGATATGAAGATTGATCTCGTCGTCGTCGGTCCGGAAGCGCCGCTGGTTGCCGGCATTGCCGACGATCTGCGCGCCGCCGGTATTCGTGTCTTCGGGCCTTCCAAGGCGGCGGCGCGTCTGGAAGGGTCGAAAGGCTTCACCAAGGATCTCTGCGCCCGCTTCAACATCCCGACCGCCGCTTATGGCCGTTTCGACAATCTCGCCGATGCGCGCGCCTATGTCGAAAAGGTCGGGGCACCGATCGTCATCAAGGCCGACGGGCTTGCCGCCGGCAAGGGGGTTACGGTCGCCATGACTTTGCCCGAGGCGATGGAGGCGCTGAACGGCTGTTTCGACGGTTCGTTCGGCAGCGCGGGAGCCGAAGTCGTGGTCGAAGAATTCATGACCGGCGAAGAGGCGAGTTTCTTCTGCCTGTGCGATGGCACGACAGCGCTGCCTTTCGGTACGGCGCAGGATCATAAGCGTGTTGGTGATGGCGACGTCGGTCCCAACACCGGTGGCATGGGCGCCTATTCGCCGGCACCGGTGATGACGCCTGCCATGATCGAGCGCACCATGCGCGAGATCATCGAACCAACCATGCGCGGCATGGCGGAACTCGGTTCGCCTTTTTCTGGTGTACTGTTTGCCGGGCTGATGATCTCCGACCAGGGACCGCGGCTGATTGAATACAACACCCGCTTCGGTGATCCTGAATGCCAGGTGCTGATGATGCGATTGAAGGACGATCTGCTCGTGCTGCTCAACGCCGCTGCCGATGGCCAGCTTGGTCATATGTCGGTGCGCTGGAGGGATGAGGCAGCATTGACGGTGGTCATGGCAGCGTCGGGCTATCCCGGCACACCCGAAAAGGGGTCGGTGATCCGCGGCATCGATGCGGCCCGGGCCGAGGGTGCCGAGGTCTTTCATGCCGGCACGGCGGTCAACGCAGGTGCTTTGGTGGCCAACGGTGGCCGCGTGCTCAATGTCTCGGCCACTGGCCACACCGTTGGCGAGGCACAGAAGCGCGCCTATGCTGCGGTCGATCGCATCGACTGGCCGCAGGGCTTCTGCCGCCGCGATATCGGATGGCGCGCAGTCGAGCGCGAAGAGGGGCGATGAGCGTCACCATCTACCACAACCCTGCCTGCGGCACCTCGCGCAACGCGCTGGCCATGATCCGCGCTTCCGGCGAGGAGCCCGAGATCATCGAGTATCTGAAGACGCCGCCGTCGCGTGCGAGGCTGGTCGAACTGCTCCGCCTGATGGGCATGACGCCGAAGCAGCTGCTGCGCCAGAAGGATACGCCCTATGCGGAGTTGCGGCTCTATGATCCGCATTTCAGCGACGAGGAAATCCTCAACTTCATGATGGAATATCCGATCCTCATCAACCGGCCGATCGTGGTGACTGAAAAAGGCGCGCTCCTGGCGCGGCCTTCGGAGCGGGTGCTGGAAGTGCTCGCCAATCCCGACATCGGCGACTTCGTCAAGGAAGACGGCGAGGTGGTGCGTACCTCGATCCGTCGCTAGCCGGCCTGTCGTTTCGGAAGATCAGCGGTCCGCCGGCGCGGTGGCTGTTTTGGCAGCCTTGATCGCGCCCGTTGCGATCGGGTCGATGCCAGTCGGAGGCGGGCCCTGCGAGACCAGCACAGCCTGGGTTTTTTGCCTCACAGCCGCGACATAGCCGGCTATGCCGTTCATCTGTTTTGCCACCAGCAGGGGCGGTCGGCGCAACGCATTGCGCAATGCACTCCAGCGCGCCGTCAGCGCGGCACCCAGTTCGTCCAATGTTGGCGGCGCTGCCACCGCTGCATAGGCAACGCGTTCACCGCGCATGCCGGCCTCCCGTGACAACGGCACCGGCACGCTTGCCAGATAGTCGACCGGCACGTCGATGAGGGCACCGAACGGCCATTGGCTGCGCAATTCGGCCGCGTCCATCGGCGCGACATTGATGTCGATGTCGTTGGGTGTGCCGGCGGCGCGATAGGGGCAGGAAAGCCGGCCACAATTGGCCTGCGCGGCGAATTGCCAGAGTGCATAGCCGTTCCAGTGGCCTTTCGGGAAACTGGCACCGACGTCCGGCTTGTAGCGCGCATACCACAGCGGCAGCCGCGACAGCAGGCGGTAACGATAGCGGTTGGCGGCGATGTGGCTTGCCGTGACCTCATTGGTGTAGAGGATCGGGAAGCGGCCGACACGCCGGTGCACCTGCCGTACGAATTCCTCCGCATCCTCCAGCGACATCCATTTTTCCGGATCGTTGTCCTCGATGTCGAGGGCCAGCAGGTCGTCAGGGCCGGGCTCGGCGAAATCGATGAAGTTGTCGGCCTGCTCGACTGGATTGCCCGGACGAGCGAGGTGATAAGCGCCCCATTCCAGCCCAAGCGCCTTTGCCACGACCTTGCGTGTCTGGAACAGCTCGCGTGCCACGGCATGCCGGCGCCAGAGCGCCTTGCACAGCCGCTGCTCCGTCTCCGTGCCGGAGCAGGAATAGGGCGGCGGCATGCCGTCCGATGCTTTGTTGATGAAGCCGACGATGCGCTTGTCGGAGGCGAGCGCATTCCAGTCGATGGGATTGTATTCGTAGGCGTCGATGACGAGTGCGCGGTCTTCTTTTTTCCAGGGCTCGGAGAAGTCCGACGCCGTGGCCGCACCTGTCGCCGCCGCCAGGCCTGCTGCCAGCGTTGTCATGCGGAAGAACTGTCGCGTGCGGCCGTTCAAAGGCGTACCCCGCTCTCTGACCATCGATCCTGAACGGCCATGGTTAATGAACGGTTTTCCTGCTGTTTATCGGCTAAGGAGATACGCTTATGAATGCTCGGATTTCGTCGACCAGGTCGTCTGCGACCCTGGCCATCGGGCCGAGATGTGGTGAGCGCACCATCAGGACGTCGAGCTTCAGGTATGCGCCTGCGGCCTCGACCGGCTCGACGCCTTCCGGCTTTGTCCGCTCGAGCAGGCGCTTCGGGAAAAGCCCGAGCCCCAGTCCTTGCCGCACCAGTCCCATCTGCAGGCCGGCATCCTCGACCTCGGCGGCGACAAGCAGGGGACGACCCTGTTCGGCAAGGTGGCCGGCAAGGCGCCGGCGCGCGTCACAGGGCTCCGGGCTCAACACCCAGCCGCTCTGCTGCTGGGTTCCCTTTGCGATCAATGCGTGCGAGGCGATCGTCACCAATTCTTCCTCGCCGATAGGTTGGGCTTCATAGAACCGGGACTTGTCCGACAGCAGAATTGCCGCGTCGAGAAGACCGAGGCGATGCTGTTCGGCAAGATCAGCACTCCAACCGGATTTGAGGCGCAGCGACACGTGTGGAAAGCGCGCTATGATGGCCGCGATATGCTCAGCCAGGCTGTGATGGGCGAGGCCATTGACGAGACCGAGGCGGAATACACCTTCCGGCTCCGGCGCGGCGGCAATGGCTTTCAGCTTCGTGAAGCCGTCCAGGATCTCACGGCTTCGCGCCAGGACGTCCAGACCCGTCGGCGTCAATGTCGGCGGTTTTTGCCTGCGGTCGAGAAGCTGAACCCCCAGCGACAGCTCAAGTCTCTGGATCTGACGGCTGACGGCGGGCTGAGTCAGCGGCAATCGTTGCGCCACCTTCTGGATGGAGCCTTCCTCGGCAAACAGAACGAAAGTGCGCAGTTCTTCAATCATGCAGAATCAACATAATTATTTTGCATATTATGAATTTGAAGGCTGAATGACTCAAGGCCATTCTGGCGGTGTCAAGAATGGAGATAACGCTGATGAAAACGATCGTTTTGCAGGATAGGCCAAGCGTCGAAAACCTTCGCGTCGTTGATCGACCGCAGCCGGTACCGCGCCGCCAGGAGATCCTGATCAGGGTCCGAGCCACGGCCCTCAACTATCGAGATGTCGAGATCGTCAACGGTAGCTATCACACCGCCTTCGCCTTGCCGCTCGTGCCGCTGTCGGATGGTGTCGGCGAGGTGGTTGCGATCGGCGAGGAAGTGACGCGTTTCAAGGTCGGGGATCGCGTCTGCTCGACCTTCTGGCAGCGCTGGGCAGGCGGCTCGTTCCGCATGGCAGAGCCAGCCTATCAGCGCGGCGGTCCGATCGACGGCTTGCTTGCGGATTATGCGGTGCTCGACGAACAGGCCGCGGTGTTGGCGCCGAGGAACCTCAGCGATGTCGAAGCAGCAACCTTGCCATGTGCTGCCGTGACCGCATGGCATGCGTTGGTCACTCTGGGGGCAGTGAAGCCCGGCGACACTGTTCTGGTTCAGGGCACCGGTGGCGTTGCGCTCTTTGCGCTGCTTTTCGCGAGGGCGAGCGGGGCGCGGGTCATCGTCACGTCGAGCAGTGACGAGAAACTGCGCCGCGTCCAGGCGATGGGCGCCTTCGCCGGCGTCAACTACAGGCAAACTCCCGAATGGGCTGACACCGTTCTGGAGCTCACCGGTGGGCGCGGCGTTGACCATGTCATCGAGGTCGGAGGGCCGCGGAGCTTCGAGCAGTCGCTGAAGGCAGCGGCGCGTTGCGGACAGATCAACGTCATCGGCTATCTTGGCGGCAAGGATGGCACGATCAACCCGCTCGACATCTTCAGGAAGCAGGTCCAGGTTCGTGGCATCCCCGTCGGCTCCCGCGAGTCCTTCGAGGCGATGGTCCGCGCGATCGAGGCACTCGACCTGAAACCCGTGATCGACCGGACGTTCTCATGGACTGAGGTAGCGGTCGCGCTTCACCACCTGGAAAGCGGATCCCATTTCGGAAAAGTCGCTCTGGTACATGAATAAGGGCTGCCTGCTTGCGAAGCAGGGAGCTGTCATCCCTGCTCCAGGGCCGGCTGCGTCGGCTTCCTCAACTGTATGCCTTCGGCTCTGCGCCCGTTGAAACCTTCACAAAATCCGCGTGACAAAGTTTGACGTTTACGTAAAAGTATATCTGTCGGTGGGCATTGCACCATAGCACTGTTGCATTGCACCGTGGGTACGCGGCAGGATTGCGCGGCACCAGAGGAGGAGACTGCATGTATCGGGCACCGGTCGCGGATATCGCCTTTACGTTGAAGCATGTCGCAGGGTTGAAATCGGCTCTGGATGCCGGGTCCTTTGGCGAACTCGGCGAGGATCTGGTCGATGCGGTGCTGGAGGAGGCGGGGCGTTTCGCCACTGAAGAGGTGGCGCCACTGTACAAGATCGGCGACGAAACCGGCGCGGTCCTGAAAGACGCCGCCGTGACCATGCCGGCGGGCTGGAAGGACCTCTACCGCCGCTGGATCGAAGGCGGCTGGAACGGCCTCTCTGCTCCCGAGGAATTCGGTGGGCAGGCGCTGCCGACCATGCTGGGTGTCGCGGCACTCGAGATGTGGAACTCGGCCGCCATGGCTTTCGGCATCGGTCCGACGCTCACCATGGGCGCGGTCGAGGCGCTGCACAAACACGCCTCCGACGGGCTCAAGGCAAAATACCTCGCCAAACTGGTATCGGGCGAATGGATGGGCACGATGAACCTGACGGAGCCACAGGCGGGGTCGGACCTCGCCGCGTTGCGCTCCCGGGCAGAGCCTGCGGGTGACGGCACCTACCGAATCTTCGGGCAGAAGATATTCATCACCTACGGCGAGCATGATTTCACCGACAACATCGTGCACCTGGTGCTGGCGCGTCTGCCTGATGCTCCTGCCGGTACGCGCGGCATCTCGCTGTTTCTGGTGCCGAAATTCCTGGTGAATGACGACGGTTCGCTCGGCGCCCGCAACGATGTGTTCTGCTCCGGCATCGAACACAAGCTCGGCATCCACGCCTCTCCGACATGCACGATGATCTATGGCGACGGTTTCGGAGGTGTTCAGCCCGGCGCCATCGGATGGCTGATCGGCGAGGAGAACAAGGGCCTCGCCTGCATGTTCACCATGATGAACAACGCCCGCCTCGCTGTCGCCATGCAGGGCGTAGCCGTGGCCGAGGCGGCGTACCAGAAGGCACTTGCCTATGCCAACGAGCGCCGGCAAGGCAAGGCGACCAGCTATGCCGGCAACGGCATGGCGCCGATCGTCCATCACGCCGACGTGCAGCGCAATCTGCTCACCATGAAGGCGCTGACCGAGATCGCTCGTTCGATCAGCTATTCCTGTGCGCACGCACTCGATATGGCGCATGTCGCTGAAAGCGAAGTTGCGGACCACTGGCGCGACCGTGCCAATCTGCTCACGCCACTGGCCAAGGCTTTCTCGACGGATGCCGGCGTCGATGTCGCGTCGCTCGGCGTGCAGATCCATGGCGGCATGGGCTTCATCGAGGAAACGGGAGCTGCTGCCTACTATCGCGACGCACGCATCGCGCCGATCTATGAAGGCACCAATGGCATCCAGGCGATCGACCTGGTGACGCGCAAGCTGCCACTGGGCAGCGGCCGGCACGTACATGGCTTCATCGACGAACTGAAGGCGGTGGCCGCTGATGTGCGTGCGTCCAACCGCCCCGGCTTTGGTCGGACGGCGGACCTGCTCGAGCGTTCTCTGGTCGATTTGACGGAAGCGACAGACTTCCTGCAGGCATGCCTTGCCGATGGTCGTCAGGAAGCTGCCCTTGCCGGCGCCACGCCATATCTCAGGCTGATTTCGTTGGCAGCGGGTGGTGCCTATCTGGCACGTGGCGCACTCGCCGCCGAGCAGCGCATGCCGCTCTGTCGTTTCTATGCCGAGAACATGCTGGGTGAGACCACGGCGCTCAAGGAGCGGGTGCTCGGTGGCGCCGAAAGCCTGGCGGAAGCCGGCAAGGCGCTGATCTCGGGCTGACCATTTCAAAACGAAGGAAGACAATCGTGACGGATCACATCGTAGTCGAGCGCCAGGGCGCGGTTCAGGTCATCCGTATGAACCGGGCCGACAAGAAGAACGCGCTGACCCGCGCCATGTATGCGGCGATGGCGGCGGCGCTGGCAGACGCGGATGTCGATCCGCAGGTGCGCGCCACTGTCTTCTTCGGCCTGCCCGGCGCGTTTTCGTCCGGCAACGACCTTGCCGATTTCCTGACCATTGCCACCGGTGGCGAGGGTGGCCGCGAGGTATGGGATTTCCTGCTGGCGCTGGCACGATCGCAAAAGCCGCTGCTGTCGGGCGTCGACGGCATTGCCGTCGGCATCGGCACCACGCTCAACCTGCACTGCGACGTGACCTTTGCCACGCCGCGCACCGTCTTCCGCACGCCTTTCGTAGATCTTGGCCTCGTGCCGGAAGCGGCGTCCAGCCTGCTCGTGCCGCGCATCGTCGGACGCCAGGATGCGTTCGCGCTGCTTGGGCTGGGCGAAGGCTTTTCGGCAGAGCGCGCCAAGGCAGCCGGTCTGATCTACGCGATCGTTGGCGAGGATGTGCTGGAAGAGGCGGTGCTTGCCAAGGCCGAGGAGATCGCCGCCAAGCCGCCGCAGGCGCTGAAAATTGCTCGCGACCTGATGCTGGGTTCGCGCGAGGAGGTCATTGCCCGTATCGAGGAAGAGGGCCGGCATTTCGGCGAGCGTCTCAAGTCCGACGAAGCCCGCGCTGCTTTCGTGGCCTTCATGAACCGCAAGAAGGCGGGTTAGCCGAGCAGACAGCCAAACATTGTGGACCTGACGATCAGCCCGAAAATCGAATTCGATTTTCGGGCTGATCGTTGGCATCAGGTTACCTGCTTACCGGTAGGGCGAGATGCACTGCTGGCGTGGCCCGTAATTGGGCTGGAACGTGTTGTCCGAGACCCGATAGGAGCGGTAGCGGTCGTAGCACCAGCGCACATGCGCATTGCTGAGCCGTGCAGGGTAGGCCGGGCGATAGACAGGGCGCCCCTGGTTGGCGATCGCGCCACCGATGATGGCGCCGGCGATGAAGGCGGCCGGCGGGAACCACATGCCATTGTGGCGTTTCCAGCCTGGCCGTGCATCACGGTAGCCACGGTGGCCATTGTAATAATAACGGTTGCCGTCGCGATAGAAGCCGCGGCGGTTCTGAACCTGCATAATGTCGCTGCTCGTTTCGAAGGTCGGCCTTTGCATCGGAGCGGCCTGGCCCGGTGTCGCCGACGTGGCAAAAGCGGTGAACACGGTCGCTGCCGCGCAAAGGGTTGAGATCAGCTTTTTCATCACATTCCTCGTTCGGTTAGAAACTTCGGATGCGGGAAGCTTCGCAGCCGAGGTGTGAACCGAACCTGAACGCCTGCATTAAATATTTGTAATGTATGGATAAACGCCTTGCCACTCGGAAATCGGAATCGATATTCCTGAAAAGGTATGCACGCTACCATTCAACGCCTGATACGGCCCTCGTGCCCGAACTCCTGAAAGATGAACTAGGCCCATGCCGCGAGTGCTCGTCATCATCGGTAGTGTCCGTCCGCAACGCATCGGCCCGACAATTGCACGCTGGGTCGCAGAGATCGGGCGTGCAACCATGCCGGCTACGTTTGCTGTGACGGACTTGCGTGACTGGCCGCTGCCGATGGACGACGAACCGGGAGTGCCGGCAAGAGACGGCTATGTACAGCCGCACACGAAAGCGTGGAGCAACGAGGTCGCGGCGGCTGACGCCTTCGTGTTTGTTACGCCTCAGTACAATTGGGGGTACCCCGCGCCCCTGAAGAACGCGATAGATCACCTCTATTCCGAATGGCGTGGCAAAGCCGCGGCCATCATCACCTACGGTGGGCATGGTGGCGGAAAATGCGCGGCCCAGCTTCGAGAGGTGCTGGGCGGCCTTAAGATGAAGATCGCTGAAACAATGCCTGCGTTGATGCTTCCGGTCGGACAGGTTGAGGCTAACAGCGGCGAAATCGACCCAGACAATGCCTTTCGGGGTGACAAGGTCAGCATTGGCCAGGCGATCGCCCAGTTGCACGCGCTGCTTAAACCACCGCAGGATTTATGATCCGTAGAATTCTGCCAGGGGGGCCGGGCGCCAGCGTTTCCGCATTTTTGGAGACGCTCTAGTTCCTTCTTACGCAAGTTCTGGCGCAAAACCCGTCACGCACTTTTGCTCGGACGGATCCAGCACATCTTTGCGCAACGGGATTCGTGTCGCGTTAACGATGCTCCACGGCAACACGGACGCCGAGCCCGATCAGCAGCGTTCCTGTCACACCTTCGATCGTGCGTCGCACCTTCGGCCGGCGCAGGAAGTCTCCTGCCTTGGCGATGAGCGCCACGTAGGAGGCAAGCCAAACGAAGGTCAGCACCGAAAAGACGATGCCCAGGAAAAGGAAAGCGGAGAAGGTGGCGCCGCCGGCGGGCACGAACTGCGGCAACAGGCTGGCAAAGAACACCGCCATCTTGGGGTTGCCGAGATCGCTGATGACGCCTTGCCGGAAGGCTGAGACAGCGGACAGCCGGGGCTGAGCCTGCGGCACGGCATCGCCATGGTCGCCGGTCCGTGGCCAGAGCGCCTCGCGCAAGGCCTGGATACCGAGAAAAACAAGATATGCCGCGCCGGCATATTTGACGGCCATGAACACCGGTTCCGAGGCCGTCAGCAAAGTGACGACACCGGCGCTGGTCGCCAGCGCCCAGATCGCTTGTCCGCAGGCGATACCCAACGCCGTCATGAGCCCGGCGGCGCGGCCGCCAAGCAAGCTGTTGCGGATCGTGATCGCGGTATCTGGCCCGGGCGTGGCGATGACGATGAACGACACGCCCAGGAATGCCATGAACAAGGTCATTGCCGGTCTTTCCTTCCAGGATGCGACCGGCAAATCCTACACGATCCGTGCTGCGCGAACAGCGCCTACTCGATCCGCTCCGCCGGCATGTCGGCGCCATTCTGGTGTAAGGTCAGGCGCTTGGCCTTGCCATCGCTGCCGGTCTCGAAGCTTATCTGCGCATCCACGACCTTGTAGAAGAATTCGCGGTCGCTTTCGGGGAAGACTTCGATCTGAGGCTGGCCGGTCGCCTGTACCATCAGCCGATCACCCTCACGGGTGACCGCCAGGATGAAGTTGGGGGCCAACTGGTAACGTCCGACATAAAGATCGTAGAGGGCGGGATCGACAGTTACGGCAACTCTTACCTTGGGCGCCTCCACGAGCTTGGCGGTCGGATCAAGCAGATGCCGGCCGATGTCGTCGACGCCGATCTCGTTAGACGTGTTGGACAGCGCCACCACGCCGACCTTCGCTTTGACCAGGAAGCCCATGAAGGAGCGATAGCCGCCTGTACCGCCATTGTGCCAGATCATCTCGTCGTCACCGACCTTGGTGATCATCCAGCCGAGGCCCATTTGGGGTGCATCATCGCCGCCAAGGTCGCGGCGCGTCGCCTCGCTCAGAGCAAATGCGGCTTTGAGCGGCGTTTCCCGCTTGGCCATGGCGGCTTCCAGGAAGATCAGCATGTCGTTGGTGCTGGAGCGCAAGGCACCGGCACCGCCCAGTGTCGGCAACTGCCAGGCCGGCACGCTTTGCAGGGATTGGTCGTGGCCAGGTGTGAACCGCGCTTCCAGAGCCGGCGAAAGTGTGATCCCGGTGCTGTCCATACGGAGTGGCTTGGTGATGCGATGGGCGATCAGTCCTTCGTAGTCGGTGCCGGTGCGCGCGGCCAGCGCATGGCCAAGCAGGCCGAAACCGAGGTTCGAATATTCGAAAACGCTGCCAATGTCGCGCGGCAGCTTGTACCCGGACAAGAAGCTGTAAAGCTGCTCGACCGTATAGTCCGCATAAGGATCGTCCTGGTTTTTCGGCGCGAGATTGTCGGGCAGGCGCGGCAGGCCGGACATGTGAACGGCCAACTCCCTGAGGGTGATCGTCTTGCCGTCGCGCTGCGGCATCGTCACGTTGGTAGGCAGGTATTTGGCTACCGGGTCGTCGAGCGAGACCTCGCCTTTCTCGACCATGTCGGCCAGGGCGAGCGCGGTGAAGACCTTGGTGATGGAGCCGATCTCGAAGATCGTGTCGCCGTCCACCTTTCGGGCATCATTCGTGCCGAAATGGCCGTATGGGACGATCCGGCGGCCATTGGTGTCGATGACGCCAACGACGATGCCGAGACTCTGTTTCTCGACATCGACGCGTTGTTCAAGGATGCGGCGGATTTCAGGGTCTGGTGGGATGGTGGACTTCTCTTGTGCCCTGGCTCCAAATTGTGTGGTGATCACGAGCAGCCCTCCCAGAGCAATTCCGGCAAAAGTGCGCAGCGGTTTTGCGTCCGGAATTGCGCGAGAACAAAGACTTAGGGGGTTTGCGCGTTTCCGCGATAAGCGGAAACGCTCTGTTGGAAAACGCAGCATTCGTTTCTCCTGACACCCCAGTCCGTGCGGATGTGGTGGCAGGCGGCTGCATGCGCAATGGGCTGCTGTCGATTAGATCACGGATAGAGGCGGCTCTTGTCCCAGCCACCGTCGTCATTGCGGCTGAACACGATCCGGTCGTGCAGCCGGAACGGACGATCGTGCCAGAACTCGATCATGTGCGGCACGATGCGGAAACCCGACCAGTGCTTTGGGCGTGGAATATCGCCTATGGCATAGCGGGCCGTATACTCCGCCACAGCTTTCTCCAGCGCGAAGCGGCTCTCCAGGGGGCGTGATTGCTTCGAAGCCCAGGCGCCGATTCGGCTGCCGCGCGGGCGCGACGCATAATAGGCATCGGCTTCCGCATCGGAGACGATCTCGACCGGGCCGCGCACGCGTACCTGGCGGCGCAGCGACTTCCAGTGAAAGCACATCGCTGCCTTCATGCTGCCCAGAATTTCACGGCCCTTGGCACTTTCGAAATTGGTGTAGAAGACAAATCCATGATCGTCGAAACCCTTGAGCAGCACCATGCGCACGTCCGGCATGCCGTCGGCGTCGACAGTTGCCAGCGCTACGCCGTTGGGGTCGTTGGGTTCGGATTTGGAAGCATCATCCAGCCAGGTGGCGAACAGTCGGAAAGGCTCCGCGCTCTCCGTAAAGTCACCTGTTGTTAAGACTGTCTCGTTCATAGTTTTTCCGATGTGAACTGGCCGAGGATTTGCCGATTGTCGCGCATCGCGCACATTTTTGACAGCCGGCCAGTGGGCACTTTCCTTTCGTCCTGTCTGAGGACGACGGTGTCTTGTGCGTTGCTTGTCCTTGCTGGCTGCGGTGCCGGCGGCTTCAGCCTGGAAAAGGCCGAGGTCGACCGTTCCATCGTCACGGGGTCGATCTCATCGGCCACAAGCAACGCCGCCGACACCAGCATGGCCTCCGACGAAGCAACGATCCGCAACGCGGCGTCCTCCGCCGATCTGCAGGGGCTGGCCAACCAGGCAGTACCCTGGGCCAATTCCGCGACCGGTTCCCGCGGCACCATCACTGCACTAGCTGAAAGCGGTGATGCCACCAAGGGGCGCTGCCGCCAGTTCGACGTCTCGCGCGAAAGCTATGATGGCGTGACCATGTACAAGGGGGCGATCTGCATGACGCCTGTCGGGACCTGGAAGACGCAGGATTTCAAGGCGCTCTGATTTTCCCTGCGGCCACTGGAATTTCTTCCTATCAAGGCGCATATAGGAAACAACTCTGAATTCACCCGTTCAATGAGCAGGATTGATGCGCGACCCCTATGAGGTGCTGGGAGTTGCCAGGAACGCCTCGTCCAAGGACATCAAATCGGCGTTTCGGAAACTCGCCAAGAAGCACCACCCGGACCAGAACCCGAACGACCCCAAGGCCAAGGACCGCTTTTCTGCGGCCAACCAGGCCTATGAGATTCTCGGTGACGAGAAAGCCCGCGCCGCCTTCGACCGTGGCGAGATCGACGCCGACGGCAAGCCGCGCTTCCAGGGCTTCGAGAATGCTGCCGGTGGCGATCCTTTCGCAGGCTTCCGCCGCCAGCAGGGGCCTGGTGCATCGCACTTCGAATTCCGTTCCGGCGGTGGCAACAGCCCATTCGGGGAGGGCGCCGGCGACATCTTCAGCCAGATTTTTGGCGATGCCTTCAATCAGCAGCGCGCCGGCGCCACGACTGGTGCGGGTGGTGGCGATCGTCGCAGACAGGCGCCTGCCGGTGGTGACATCAACGTGACGCTGGATGTCACCATAGAGGAAGCCGCGACCGCCGAGAAGGTGACCGCGATATTCCCCGATGGCCGCAAGGTGGCAGTGAAGTTGCCGGCCTTTGTCGAAGACGGCCAGACCATTCGCCTCAAGGGGCAGGGCGAACAGGGTTACGCTCAGCCCGGCGACGCGCTGGTCAAGATCAGGTTCCGCCGCCATCCGCGCTACCGCGTCGAGGGGCGCGACCTGCATGTCGATCTGCCGGTCTCGCTGCACGATGCGGTGACAGGTGCCAAGGTAGCGGTCGAGACGCCGACCGGGCGTATAGCGCTTGCCGTGCCGGCCTGGTCGAGCTCCGACAAGGTGCTACGCATCAAGGGACGCGGGCTGCCCGAGAAGGCCGGCGGTCATGCCGATCTTTATGCCCATGTCCGCATCATGTTGCCGGAAGGCGGCGATCCGGAACTGGAAGCGCTGCTCAAGAAACAAGGCTGAACCGCCGGCTGGTCCAAAAGATTGGGGCAGGCGATCCATTGCGGCAGCAGTGTCGTCGGGTAGCAATGCCGCTGTCATTTTACAGCAGCGGTACCTTCCCATGTCTGCGGAAATCATTGTTCGACCGGTCGTTCGCCAGGATTTCGATCGCTGGTTGCCGCTCTGGGAGGGCTACAACGCCTTCTACGGCCGTTCCGGTCCGACCGCGCTCGCCGAAGCGATCACGCAAATGACCTGGTCGCGGTTTTTCGATGCCTATGAGCCGGTGCATGCGCTGGTCGCGGAAAGCGGCGACCGCTTGCTCGGCCTGACCCACTACCTTTTCCATCGCTCGACCACGGCGATCGAGCCGAATTGCTACCTGCAGGACCTGTTCACGTCGCAGCATGCGCGCGGCAAGGGGATCGGCAAGGCGCTGATCGAAGGGGTTTATGACCGTGCCCGCGAGGCGGGTTCGAAGCGTGTGTATTGGCAGACACACGAAACCAATCAGACGGCGATGCGGCTTTACGACCAGGTCGCCGAACGCTCCGGCTTCGTGGTCTACCGCCGGCTTTTCTGATCGCGCAGCTCAACCTGTCGGCTAAACGCAGCCGGCAAGCGTCGCCGGGCTGTCTCATCATCGCTTGAAGGCATCAAGCGCCTGTGCGATAGGGCAGTTCAAAGCGGATCAGTATGCGGAGAGCGCTCATATGGTGGGTGGACAGGGCCTGATGGCCGGCAAGCGCGGCCTTATCCTCGGCGTCGCCAACAACCGTTCGATTGCCTATGGCATTGCCAAGGCTTGTGTGGATCACGGCGCTGAGGTTGCGCTGACCTATCAGGGCGAGGCGTTCAAGAAGCGCGTCGAGCCTCTGGCCGAGGAACTGGGGGCTCATGTCGTCGGTCATTGCGACGTCACCGATTCGGAGAGCCTGGACACGGTGTTCGAAAATGTAAGCAAGCTGTGGGACCGGCTTGATTTCGTTGTTCACGCCATCGCCTTCTCCGACAAGGAGGAACTGACCGGCCGTTATGTCGAGACCACGCGCGACAACTTCCTGCGTACGATGGACATCTCGGTGTTCTCCTTCACCACCATTGCAAAGCGTGCCGAGCCGCTGATGACGAATGGCGGTTCGATGCTGACGCTGACCTATTACGGCGCAGAGAAGGTGATGCCGCACTACAATGTCATGGGTGTCGCCAAGGCAGCCCTCGAGGCCTCTGTGCGGTATCTGGCCGTCGATCTCGGCGCCAAGGGCATCCGTGTCAACGCCATTTCGGCTGGCCCGATCAAGACGCTTGCAGCCTCAGGCATCGGTGACTTCCGCTACATTCTGAAATGGAACGAGTACAATGCGCCGCTGAAGCGTACGGTGACCCCCGAAGAAGTCGGCGATTCCGGCCTCTATTTCCTGTCGGACCTGTCGCGCGGCGTCACCGGCGAAATCCATCACGTCGATTCGGGCTATCACGTCGTTGGCATGAAGGCTGTCGACGCGCCGGATATCTCGGTTATCAAGGACTGAGGCTTCCGCCTGGCATTCCAGCATCGTACCGGAGATCGTTCGCGCGCCATGTCTGCGCTTATCTA
Organism: Mesorhizobium sp.; assembly: GCA_035944705.1. Taxonomy (GTDB): domain Bacteria; phylum Pseudomonadota; class Alphaproteobacteria; order Rhizobiales; family Rhizobiaceae; genus Mesorhizobium. The sequence continues at coordinate 238,277 of DASZAX010000009.1, forward strand.
TGTCGTGCGCCACGGCCAGACCGACTGGAATGCCGAGCATCGTCTGCAGGGTCAGGCCGATACGGATCTGAACGACCTCGGCCGCCGGCAGGCATCGGAGAACGGGTGCAAGCTCGCGAATCTGATCGGCGGCGCGAAGGCCGGTTTCGACTATGTCTCCAGCCCGATGCTGCGCACGCGCGAGACGATGGAACTTTTGCGCGCGGCCATGGGACAGGACCCGGCCGGTTACCGGACCGACGAGCGGCTCGTCGAGCTTAATTTCGGTGATTGGCAAGGCTTTACCTATCCCGAACTCGAGACCCGTTATCCGGGCGCGAGCCGTGCCCGTGGCGAGGACAAATGGGATTTCACGCCGCCGGGTTCGGGTGCGGAGAGTTATCAGAAGCTGCTATCCCGTATCCAGCCGGTGTTCCAGGCCATGGAACGTGACACTGTCTGTGTCACGCATGGCGGTGTGATACGGTGCCTGTTTCGGATGATCGCCGGAGCTTCGAAAGATGAAGCAGCCTCGCTGGAAATTCCGCAAGACCGCGTACTGAGAGTGCAGGGCCGCCGTCTGGAGTGGCTCTAGAGCAACTCAAGCAGAAGTACGCAGCGGTTTGCATCTGTAAGTGCATAAAAAACAGAGAGTTAGAGCGTAGTACAGTCCGATCGCACCGTATTGGATATGAACGTTTCTCCTCATTCCTGCTTCAAACAGCGGCTGGCACCGTAAGAAAATGAGAATCACCTCCATCACCAACTGGGCCTACGGCGTCACCGTGGTCCTGACCGCGCTTTCGGGCGGCGCCTTCATGATGTCTTCGCACAGCGCCCTTCAGGAGCGCGCTGCGGTCGAGGAACATCTGGCACTGGATACGCTCTCCGAGGATCTTGCGCTCGGCGCCGAACTTGGAAGTGACGAGGCGCGGCTCTACGTGATGCGCGGCGATGAGCGCTACCTGGAGGCTTTTCGCGCAGGAGAGAAATCGGAACGGAGCGGGGAGGCAACGGCGACAAGGCTGGCCGACAAGGGGCTGGCGCCGGGCGAGGCGGAGGCGCTGAAGGCGGTCGTTCGGGATGCGGAGGCGCTGGACAAGATCGAGCTGGCCGCTATCGAGGCCTTTCAGCGCGGAGACAAGATCGCTGCCCAGGAGGGTTTGTTCGGGGCCGAGTACGAAAGGGTACAGAGCGCGCTTGTCCAGACCGTGGGCCATTTTCGCGATCTGACAGCGGCGCGAACAGGAGCGCAGCTCGAGGCGGCCCGGGACCGTAGCAACTGGTGGAGCCTCGTCGCCAAGATCATGCTCGCGGTCACCGGCGCGCTGTTTGTCGCCGTGCTCTACTTCGTCTTGCGGCGAAGGGTGGTGAAGCCGCTCATGCAGATGACCGGGATCGTCAGCCGACTCGCCAAACAGGACTACACCGTCGAGGTGCCAGTCGACCGGCGCGCCGACGAGATCGGCGAGATGAACGAGGCGATCGAGATATTCCGTACAAATCTGATCGAGCGGGAGCGGCTGGATGCCGAGCGAAGGGCCGACCAGCGCACCAAGGACATGATCCTGCAAATGATGCATCGGGTGCAGGCCTGCCAGAATCAGGCGGAGCTTGCCGAGGTCGTGGTTCGCTTCATTCCCGAAATATTTCCCGACCTCGCCGGCGGCTTGTACATTCTCAACGACGGCAAGACCGCACTGACGCGCGTCGGCGTATGGCTCGAACCGCAGCGTTCGCAGGCGGCATTTCCGGCCTCTGCCTGTTGGGGGCTGCGTCGTGGCCGTTCTCACGAAAGCGGGACGAAAGGCTCCGACGTTCCCTGTCGACACCTCGAGGCATCAGGCCCGACCGCGCTCTGCATGCCATTGACGGCCCAGGGTGACATGATCGGCCTTCTCTACACCGAAGAGCGTGGAGAGAACGCGCTCGGGCCCGGTGGCGCCAGGCTCTACCTCGAACTGATAGCGGAAAATGTCGGACTGGCGATCGCAAATCTGCAGTTGCGCGAGAAGCTGATCGAGCTTGCCGTGCGCGATCCGCTGACAGGCCTGTTCAATCGCCGTTTCCTGGACGAAACGCTGCTGCAGCACAGCCAGGAGCGCAGCGGCGAGCAACTCGCCTGCCTGATGGTCGACATCGATCATTTCAAGCGCTTCAACGACGAGTTCGGTCACGACGCCGGAGATCTGGTCATGCAGTATGTCGGGCAGATATTGCGAGAGACGGTAGGGTCAGCCGGCAGCGCCTATCGTTTCGGCGGTGAGGAGTTCACCGTGCTCCTGCCCGGACTCGACGAACACCGGGCTGAGGAGCTTGCGGACGGCTTGCGGCAGAAGATCGGCAGCGCCACGCTTTCCCATTCCGGCCGGGTGCTCGGGACGGTGTCGACTTCCATCGGCGTTGCGGCATCCCCGCAGGATGGCTCGATTGAAACGCTTGTCACACGTGCCGATGCTGCCTTGCTCAAGGCAAAAGCAGCGGGCCGTAACAGGACGATGGTGGCAAGCCAGATCCAAAGCTCGGCCCCGCTGTAAACGCGGGGTGACCGATGTCGCCGGCTGGCCTTACTGAGGCAGCTCCATGTCGGTGATGACGTTCTCACCATTGCTGACGTCGTAGGCAATGACGACATCGGTGCCGGGCTTCAACGCTTCCAGGTCCATTTCGGCATTCAGCTTGTAGGCCTTGCCGTCATCCAGCGTCAGCGTCAGGGTCTCCCTGTCGACCTTCTTGATCTTGCCTTCCGCTTGGCCCGCGAAAGCGGCAGTCACGGCAAGCACGGTGGCGGCAATGGCGCCAAGCAGGGTACGCATTGATGGTCCTCATTGTTTGTTGTTGTGCGCCGTTCCCATGCGGCGGCCGTGTGCGGCGACGGAAACAAACAGAAACCAGTCGAATGTGTCAAACCTAAGTCACCTGCCGTGGACAGCATGCCGCGACCTTTTCGTTCAGGCAGCTCTTTTGTCAGTTTGGCGCGCGCTGCAGGACGGCTACATGCATGGTCGAGCGCACGGAGAATCCGATGGATTCATAGAGCGCGATCGCAGCCGTGTTCGTTGCATAGGCATGCAGGAAAGGATCTTCGCCGCGTTCGAGGATGCGGCCCGCCACGAACATTGACAGTCGTTTGGCGAGACCGCGGCCCCGAGCATCCGGATGTGAGCAGACGCCGCTGATTTCGCTGAATCCTTGCGGCTTCATGCGTTCGCCAGCCATGGCAAGCAACCGGCCATTGTCCTTCATTCCCCAGAATGCGCCGAGATCGAGGGCGCGCACCGTGAAGGGACCCGGCTTGGTGAGTTCCGCCAGCGACTGCATCGCCGGGAGGTCGGCTTCTCCGAGACGCTCGATATGGTCGTCCCGTTCGATCGTTGCTGGCTGGCTGGCGGTCATCTGCACGGCCGCGGCGGTCGACACGGCCATCATGCCGGGCGGCACGACGACCGTGTCGGCTTGAAGAAAAAGCAGGCTCCGGCCGTCGGAAGACAGATCGAAAAGTGCCCGCTGGCTGGAAGGGCTGTCGTCCAGTGTCGCTGCAAAGGCGGAGACCGTTGGCTGGTAGCGTTTCGCCTGCGAACCACCCTCGCAAAGGTGAGCATGGCGTGAGGTGAGTGCGCTCCAGATGGGGCGATCAAGCGGGGTCATGGAAATGCCTTGCGATACGGCGATGCAACGGGGTGGTTTCGAGATCATGTTCGATTGCGGTCAGTTGCTCGAGCAGCGGGCCGGCCAGGTCACTGCAGATTTCCGCAACCGCGGCATCGATGCGAGGCCAGAGATCGCGTTTCGAGGTTTCGACGAGTTGGCGCCCCTTGTCTGTCAGGCTGACGAGCCGGCGTCGCTGGTCTTCTGACGACTGCCTGACATCGAGAAGCCCGGTCTCGCTCAATTGCATAGTGATGCGTGTCGCGCCAGGCTGCGTGATGCCGATCGCTTCAGCCAGATCGCTCACCGTCAGAGGGCCAAGACGGTCAATGGCTGCCAGGGCAGGAAAATGGCTGGCCTGCACCGGCAGGCCCAGATCGTCCAGCACACGTTGCACGTCCGACTGAAAGCGTTCGCCGATCCGCCTGAAGCGGCTGCCGAGTGTGAGGTAGCCCATTTCGCGAACGACATCGTCAACCATTGCAGAAGTCTCGATCTGGTTTACATAACTAGTTATATAAATGCTTATGCTTGTTTGTCCAGCCCGTAGGCCGGTTTGGGCCGCGTCGGGCAAATGGACCCTGCAACCCCGGTTTGACCACCGTGGAAAACGCTACTAGAAGGCTGGCCATGCCGGGGTCTGGCCCGCGCGAGGGCTGCTACCGATGTCGCATAATACCTTCGGCCATCTTTTCCGGGTGACCACCTGGGGCGAAAGCCACGGCACCGCCCTGGGCTGCGTCGTTGACGGCTGTCCGCCGGGCATCCGCTTTACCCGCGAGGACATCCAGGCCGAGCTCGACCGTCGCCGCCCGGGCCAGTCACGCTTCGTCACGCAACGCCGCGAGCCGGACGAGGTCAAGGTCCTGTCCGGCTTTGTCATGGACGAGGACGGTGTCACCATGATCACCACCGGCACGCCGGTGTCGATGCTGATCGAGAATGTCGACCAGCGTTCGAAGGACTACGGTGAAATCGCCCGCCAGTATCGGCCGGGTCATGCCGACTATGCCTATCAGGTCAAATACGGCATCCGCGATCATCGCGGTGGTGGCCGTTCATCGGCGCGCGAGACCGCGGCACGCGTCGCAGCCGGCGCGCTTGCACGCAAGGTCGTTCCGGGCCTCGTCGTGCGCGGAGCGCTGATCGCCATGGGCGAGAAGGCAATCGATCGCAACAACTGGAACTGGAATTTCGTCGACGATGGCGAAAATCCGTTCTTCACGCCGGATCCGCAGTCGGTGCCTGTCTTCACGGCCTATCTCGATGGCATCCGCAAGGCGGGTTCGTCCGTAGGTGCGGTGATTGAGATCGTTGCCGACGGTGTTCCGCCCGGGCTTGGTGCGCCGATCTATGCCAAGCTCGACCAGGATATTGCCTCGAACCTCATGTCGATCAATGCCGTCAAGGGCGTCGAGATCGGCAATGGCTTTGAAGCCGCCAGGATCACCGGCGAACAGAATGCCGACGAGATGCGCATGGGCAACGACGGCAAGCCGGTGTTCCTCTCCAACAATGCCGGCGGTATTCTCGGCGGGATTTCGACCGGTCAGCCTATCGTCGCCCGTTTCGCGGTCAAGCCGACCTCCTCGATCCTCAATCCGCGCAAGTCGATCGACCGGGACGGCAAGGACGTTGATGTCGTCACCAAGGGTCGTCACGACCCCTGCGTGGGTATCCGTGCCGTGCCGATCGGCGAAGCAATGGTCGCCTGCGCCATTGCTGACCACTACCTCCGACACAGGGGCCAAACTGGTAGGGGAGTAGAGGAGTAAGGCTCCAGGGCATACGCTTGATCCCCCAGGTCGGTAACCAATTCCCCTTTTCCCCGATCCCTTACTGCCTTATTCCCCCTAGTCCCGATTGCCCTTACGAGCGAAGCGAGTGCGATGCCTTACGATCAGAAGAAAATTGTCGAAGCCTTGCGCGCTTTCGAACGCGGCGAGATCGTTGTCGTCATGGATGATGATGGGCGCGAGAACGAGGGCGATCTGATCGTCGCTGCGGTGCATTGCACGCCGGAGAAGATGGCGTTCATCGTGCGCCACACTTCCGGCATCGTCTGCACGCCGATGCCGCGCGAAGAGGCGAAGCGACTGAATCTGGCGCCGATGGTGGCGGACAATGATTCCGCCCACACCACTGCCTTCACGGTCAGCGTCGACTTCAAGCACGGCACCACCACCGGCATTTCCGCCGAGGACCGTACCTTGACCGTGCGCAATCTTGCCAATGGCAATGTCGCGGGCAGCGATTTCGTGCGCCCTGGCCACATCTTTCCGCTCATCGCGCGCGAAGGCGGCGTGCTGATGCGCTCCGGCCATACGGAGGCCGCGGTTGATCTCTGCAAACTGGCCGGCCTGCCGCCGGTCGGCGTCATTTCCGAGCTGGTCAATGATGACGGCACCGTCAAGCGTGGTCCTCAAGTAGCAGCCTTCGCCGAGGAGCACGGGTTGAAGCAGGTTTCGGTGGCGGATCTTATCGCCTACCGCCAGCGCAAGGAAACGCTGGTCGAGCGCGTAGCCTGCTCCGATATCGACACGCCCGGCGGCAAGGCGACGGCAATCGCCTATTCGTTGCCCTGGGAAGCGATGCATCACCTGGCGATCGTCTATGGCGATATCCGCGACGGCGAGGAAGTGCCGGTGCGGCTGCATCTGGAAGACGTCACGACGGATGTGTTCGGCACTCGTACCGTGCTCGATGACATCATGAAGACGCTCGGAGAGCGCAAGCGTGGTGTCATCGTCTATCTGCGCGAAGGGTCTACCGGGGTCGGCAGCCATGGCGGCCGCAACCGGCAAGGTGGTGGTGACCGCGAGGATCACGAGGAAGCGCGCCGGCGCGAGAACGAATGGCGCGAAATCGGCCTTGGCGCGCAAATCCTCAAGGATCTGGGCATTTCCTCGATCAACCTGATCGCTTCGCGCGAGCGGCACTATGTCGGCCTTGAGGGTTTCGGCATCCGTATCGCCAAAACCGAAATTCTCTAGGATGTTTTGGACGCAAAGCTGATCTGGAAAACGAAAAGGGCGCCACATGGCGCCCTTTTCGTTTTCCGCTTAGGCCGTTCAAGCCATCGCCGGTGCGCCGGTGCCGCGCACAGATCGTTGCAATATGCCTTGGCCGGCCAGCGCGACAATCAAGGCGACGACACCAGCCGTGATCGAAACCAGGAAGCCGCTGGTCGCACCATGATTGTCGATCACCCAGCCCGCGGCCGACGAGCCCGCGGCCAGGCCGATGCCGATGCTGGTGATCGCCCAGGTCATGCCTTCGGTGAGCTTGGAGGAGGGCACGAGTTTTTCGACCAGAGCCATCGCGGTGATGATGGTTGGCGAGACCGCGACGCCGGCGACGAACAGCACCAGACAAAGCATCGGGATGCTGCCGACGATCAGCAGCGGCAAAGTGGTCAGGGCTGCCAGCGCGATCGTGATGAGCAGCTGCCGCGCGAGTGGAAGCTTGAGTTTCAGCATGCCGAAGGCAAGACCGGCAACCAGTGAACCTGCCGCATAGGCCGATAGCGCAAGGCTGGCAGCGGCCTTGTTGCCTTGTGCTTCGGCAAAAGCGACGGCAGCCACTTCCGCCGTGCCGAAGATCGCGCCGATCGACGCCAGCGTCACGACGATGATCTGCAGTGAGCCGAGGCGGATGACGGACTGACCACCGCTGTGCTCCTGCGCATGGATGGGTGGCTCGGTTGATCGCTGCGCAGCAAACAGCAGGCTGCCGACGATCAGAAAGATGGTGGCAGCCAGGGGCCCGGCTTCCGGGAAGACCGTGACACTCAGCCCCACGGCGAGGATCGGGCCGACCATGAAGACGGCTTCGTCGACCACGGATTCGAAGGCAAATGCCGTGTGCAGCTTCGAGGTACCACGATAGAGTTCGGTCCAGCGCGCCCGCACGAAAGAACTGAAGCTCGGCATGGCGCCGCTGAGAACGGCAAAAAGGAACAGCGTCCAGTTTGGCGCTTTCAGATGCGTTGCCACCATAAGGCTGAACAGGGCTGACACGGCGATAAGCGTTGCGGGCACAAGAACGCGACGTTGGCCGTGCCGGTCGACGAGGCGCGACACCTGAGGTGCGATCAGGCCGCTCGCCAGTGCAAAGGTGGCTGACACCGCGCCCGCAAGCCAGTATTCGCCATGGGTTTCGGACAACATCGTCACGATGCCGAGCGTGATCATGGAAAGCGGCATGCGGGCCAGGAAGCCTGCCGCGGAAAACGCCTTGGCGCCGGGCGCCTGGAAAATTTCACTGTATGGATTGCGCATCAAAGCCCCCGGAGGCTCGGAGATAGTTGAGATTTCAAAGACAGTCGAGCCGCCTGGAAAGGCGGCTCGTTGGTCCTGTCCTGGCCGTGTCTCGGGAACGCGGAGATCATTCCGCTGCTTGCGGGGCAATCTGCGATAATTCGCTTTCCGTCTCGCCGGCGAGGGTCTTCTGGCCGAGAAGCACGATCACGAAGGCAATCGTTCCGGCCGCCACGGAAACCCAGAAACCGTTCTGCGCTCCGTAGTTGTCGACCACCCAGCCTGCCACGAAGGCACCCAGCGCCATGCCGATGCCGATGCCGGTCATCACCCAGGTGATGCCCTCGGTCAGCATGGCCTCAGGCACGCGCCGCTCGATCAGGCCGAAGGCCATGATAAAGGTCGGAGAGATAGCCACGCCACTGACGAAGACTGCGAGCGCCAGCAGGGGAACGGTGTTGGCGACGAGCAATGGCAATGTGGTCAAGGCAACGACGGCGATCGAAAGAGCAAGCAGGCGCTGTTTCGGGGCCTGGATGTTCAGCGCACCGACGATAAGGCCAACGACGAAGGACCCGGCGGCGTAGACGCCGATGACCAGGCTGGCGGCGGTTGGCTGGCCGAGCTCCTTGGTGATGGCCACCGAGCTGACCTCGGCTGTGGCGAAGATCGCACCGACGAAGATGAGGGCCAGCGTGATGATCTGGACGGGACGCAGCATGATTGCGGAACCGTTGCTGCCATGTTCCGGTTGCCGGACCTTGGGCTCACTGGAGCGCTGCAGGATGAATGCGGCCATGCCGAATGCCAGCAGAAGCGTGCTGGCCAGCATGCCGGCTTCCGGGAACAGTGCCACACTGAGGCCTACCGAAAGCGAGGCGCCGGCAATATAGACCAGCTCATCGGCGACCGACTCGAACGCAAAGGCTGTGTTGAGCTCCGGGCGATCGCGGAATTTTTCCGTCCAGCGCGCACGAACCATGGCCGGCACGCTGGGCATCGCCGCGGCCAGGAACGCCGAGACGAACAGGGTCCAGCTTGGCCAGTCATAATGGGTGGCTGCGAGCAGGGTGAGGAAGGCGATGACGGAGATGATCGTGGTCGGGGCGGCCACGGTGGTCTGGCCGAGCCGATCGATCCATCGCGAGATCTGCGGGGCGGCAAAAGCGTTGGTCAAGGCGAAGGTGGCCGATACTGCGCCGGCCAGCCAATACTCGCCGCGAGCCTGGGACAGCATCGCGACAATACCGATGGGAGCCATGGCGATAGGCAGCCGTGCAAAAAAGGCAGCGGATGCAAAGCCCTTGGCTCCGGGGACTCTGAAGATTTCACCATAAGGATTGCGCATGGGAGCACTCCTGGAAATTTGAGGGTGCGCCACTTACATACGTGGCGTATGCGAATGAGATAATTGCATACGTCTCGTATGTCAATTAATATACGCTGTGTATGTGAAAAAATATACGCGGCGTATGTGAAAAGTAGAAGCGGCAAGGGAAAGAACCATGAGGACAGCCCATAAACCTCGCAGCGAAATGATCGCCGAAACGCGTGCGAAGCTGATTGCTTCCGGGCGCCGGGCTTTTGCGACGGTCGGTTACGCGAACGCGTCGATGGATGATTTCACGGCGGAAGCGGGGCTGACGCGCGGCGCGCTCTATCACCATTTCGGCGACAAGAAGGGGCTTTTCGAAGCCGTGATCGCTCAGATCGATTGCGAAATGGCGGCGCGTCTCAATGCTGTCTCGGCCAAGGCCGAGACGCGTTGGCAAGGTTTCATGGACGAAAACATCGGCTATGTCGAAATGGCGTTGGATCCGGAAGTCCAGCGCATTGTGCTGTGTGATGGACCCGCCGTTCTTGGTGATCCGGCGCAATGGCCCAACGCCAATGCCTGTATCCTGTCGATAACCAAGAACCTTGCCGCGCTGAAGGAAGAGGGGGTTATTCGCCGCGACATCGATCCTGAAGCGATGGCACGGCTGATCAGCGGCGCCTCGCTTTATGCTGCCCAGTGGATTGCAAACTCCGATGATCCTGCCGCCATATCGACGAAGGCGGTCAACGCGTTTCGCGCACTCATGGAAGGTTTGCTGGTGAACGGCAAGGCTGCCGCCTGACTTCTAACCCCGGCCTGTGATGGCGTTGGCTGCAGCTTTCAGGACATCTTCGCCTGTGCCGGCATAAGTCTCGCTCATGACAAGCTCGGAGAGCGGCAGGCGCGAGGCCCAGCCATTGCGCTCAAGGTCGGGCCGGGTGGCGAATTCCGAGACGTGTCCGACGCAAAGATAGGCGACAGGCACGACGTGATCCGGGATATCGAGCAGGTTGCTGAGCGCATCGGTGTTCAGGATGCTCACCCAGCCGACGCCGATCTCTTCGGCCCGTGCTGCCAGCCAGAAATTCTGTACCGCGCATACCGTGCTGAAGAGATCCATTTGCGGGTTGTGCCACCGGCCGAGCGGCGAGTGCTCGCTGCGCGACCGATCGCAGGTGATGCACAGGTTGAGCGCACTTTCGCAGATGCCTTCCAGCTTGAGCTTGCGGTAGAGTGCCTGCCGTTCCTCCGCAATATGGGGCAGTTCCTGGGACCGTGCCGCCAGGAAAAGGTCGCGCACCGCCGCGCGCCGTTTCTGGTCGCGGATGACGATGAAGTTCCAGGGTTGCATGAAGCCCACGGACGGCGCGTGGTGCGCGGCCATGAGCAGGCGGGCAAGCACTGCGTCGTCTATCGGGTCGGGCCGGAAATGGCTGCGCACGTCGCGGCGCGTGAAAATGGCGCGATAGATGGCTTCGCGTTCAAAATCTCCGAAGGCAGAATCCTCGGAGGAATGGCACGTGTGATTGCGGACGGCGTCCATCGCGTTTCCCTTGCGATCGAAACAGCGTCATCCACCCGTCCATGCGGATGACCACTCCTGCCTGGCCGGTCTTCTGGCTCGGGTTCATCCCGCTTGCCGGCGCCTTCCCGTCCTCTGTGCGGACAGTGGCTCTTGCCGAGCGGTCCCCCTTACAGCGTTGGGCACGCCACGGATTTTCACCGCGTTCCCGATTCTCCCACCTTGCGGCGGGCACCTGACAGTGCGGCGAACCTAGCCGAGTTCGCGTGCAAAGACAGCCCTGATCTCGACGTCGGATGACGCCTTTTCCCCAACAGGCTAGAGCAATTCCAGCAAAAGTGCGCAGCGGTTTTGCGTCCAGAACTGCGTTAAAACAAAAAGTTGGAGCGTTTCCGCATTTCCGTGAAAAACGGAAACGCTCTGATGCTTGTCGCGTGGCCATCATCTCCATTGCTGATAAGGTGGCGCCATGACGACCCGTCTCTACACCCATCCGATTTTCCTGGAGCACATCTCGCCCGCCGGCCATCCGGAGCGACCGGACAGGCTGCGTGCCATCGAACGGATCCTGGACGACGAGGCCTTTGCCGCACTCGATCGGCAGGAGGCGCCGATGGGCGACGAAGCGACCGTTCTCTATTGCCATCCGAAGGATTTCGTCGAGCGGGTACGCAGGGCGATTCCGCAGGAAGGCATTGCCGTCATCGATTCCGACACGGTGGCAAGTCCGAAAACCTGGCAGGCGGCGCTGACCGCCATCGGCGCCGCCAATGCGGCCGTGGACGATGTCTTCACCGGCAAGGCCGATAATGTCTTCGTGGCTGCCCGCCCGCCCGGCCACCATGCCGAGAAAACCACAGCCATGGGTTTCTGCCTTTTCAACACGGCCGCGATCGCTGCTCGCTACGCACAGGAAAAGCACGGTGTCGAGCGTGTTGCCATCGTCGACTGGGACGTGCATCACGGCAACGGCACGCAGGACATCTTCTGGGACGATCCGTCAGTGCTTTATTGCTCAACCCACCAGATGCCGCTTTATCCAGGCACTGGTGCCAGGAACGAGACTGGCGCCGGCAACATTGTCAATGCGCCGCTGGCGCCGGCGACGGGCAGCGATATCTTCCGCGAGGCGTTCAACACGCGTGTTCTGCCGGCAATCGATTCCTTTGCGCCGGACCTCGTCATCATCTCGGCCGGTTTCGATGCACACCATCGTGACCCGTTGGCTGAGATCAATCTTGTCGAAGATGATTTCGACTGGGCGACCGGGCAGTTGATGGATCGCGCCCGCCGTCATAGTTCAAACAGGCTGGTCAGCGTGCTGGAAGGCGGCTACGACCTGCACGGATTGGCATTTTCGGTCGCAGCGCATGTCGGCCGCCTGATGAAAGGATGAGCCGTGACTGAGGAAGCGAACCAGGACGTCAAGGCGATGAGCTTCGAGCAGGCGTTGGACGCGCTGGAGAAGATAGTCGATGATCTCGAGCGCGGCGATGTGCCTCTCGATCAGTCGATCCGCATTTATGAACGAGGCGAGGCGCTGAAGGCACATTGCGATCGCCTGCTCAAGGCCGCTGAGGACAAGGTGGAGAAGATCAGGCTTGCTCGTGATGGCAAGCCGGTCGGCACCGAACCGCTGGACGGGGAACAATAGTTAGAGCGGAATACCGATCGCATTCCGCTCTAACGGGGGCAGGGGACAACACCGGGCATATCAAAGGGAGATATCCATGTGTCGTAACATCAAGCCGCTCTTCAATTTCGAACCGCCGGCGACGGATACCGAAATTCATGAGGCGGCGCTGCAGTTCGTGCGCAAGATCAGTGGCTCCAACAAGCCCTCCATACGCAACAAGGAAGCCTTCGACCACGCGGTGCGCACCATCGCCAATGCAGCGCACGAGCTGCTTGTCGTCCTTGAGACCACACAGCCGCCGCGCAACCGCGAGGAGGTGGCGGCAAAAGCTCGCGCCAAGTCGGCCGAACGCTTTGGGCCCAAGCCGGTGCCTGCCTAGAGCAATTTCGGGAGTGCGCAGCGGTTTCCGTCCGGAATTGCGAAAAACAAAAAGTTGGAGCGTTCCCCCTGTTTCCGAAAAACGCGAACGCCGGTCGGCCAGGCTGCTGCACTGCCGATCAGGACGCCGTGGGGACCAGTTACGGCTTGTCGAAATCCACGGGTCGGGCGGCGTAGAAACGCTCAGGCGGCGTCCAGCGTTCGGGCAGCTCTTCTTCACCCCACCGTGCGAGCGCCTGAAGCGCGGGAATAAGTGCAGCGCCTTTGGCAGTCAGCGCATAAGCGCCGCGGGTTGCACCTTGCCGCGCCTGTGTCTGTCGAATCAGACCTGCACTCTCCAGACGATGCAATCGCTCGGCCAGTATGTTCGTCGCGATCTTCTCGGCCATCGCCAGAAAGTCGGAATAGCTGGTCGCGCCCACCACCATTGAGCGGATGATCACGAGCGACCACTTGTCGCCGACGATGTCGAGCGCCGAGGCGATGGGGCAGCCGGTGCGGAACTTGGTCATGGCACAGCATTATTTTCTAACTTGCATTTTGCAAGCAAAAAATGGTTAGCTTGCGAAAACCGTTCGTTGGAGGGGGAAATGCTTCCGGTTACGTCCATTGTCGCTGCGCTGGCGGCGCTTTCGCTGGTGGTCATGAGCATCAGGGTCAGCTTGCGCCGAAAGAAAGTTGGTGTGCGTCTCGGCTTCAGTGACGACCCGACGCTGATGCGGCGGATACGGGCGCAGGGCAATTTCACCGAATACGTGCCTTTGGCCTTGATCGTGCTCGCCATTGCCGAATACCGGCAGGCGCCGGTGGTCCTGTTGTGGACGATCGGTGGGTTGCTCATCGCCGGCCGGTGTTTGCATTTCGCGGGCATCATGACGGCCAGAACACCATTGAGTGCGCCGGGGATGGTCGGTACCTACAGTGCGCTGATCGTCGGTGCGATCACGCTTCTCTCCATCTGACGGACCTCCGAACGCAGTCGATCGGTGAACGCATCGTCGTCGCATCGGCGGTTTGCCAGGGCAGGGCGGGGGTATAAGTTCATTTCCGCAAATCATCAGCAGATGGAGCGGCACGATGAGTTTCTTTCCCGGAAACGATCCAGAGCCCGGCGATGCCTTTTCCTGCGACGCTATCGAGTTGATGGTAGTGCCCAACGCCAAGGACATCGGTGGTTTCGAGGTGCGCCGTGCGCTGCCAACCGCCAGACGGCGATTGGTCGGTCCTTTCATCTTCTTCGACCGCATGGGGCCTGCCATCTTGCGCGCCGGCAAGGCGCTGGACGTGCGCCCGCATCCGCATATCGGTCTCTCGACAGTCACCTATCTGTTCGACGGCAAGATCAGGCACCGTGACTCACTCGGCACCGAGATGGTCATCTCGCCCGGCGACGTGAATCTGATGACGGCAGGGCGTGGCATTGTCCATTCCGAGCGCACGCCGGAAGAAATGCGCGGCGCGCCGATGTCGATGTCCGGCCTGCAGACATGGATCGCACTGCCCGACAGGCAGGAAGAAATGGCGCCCGTTTTCGAAAACACTGCCGGCGCCGAACTACCCGAATTCAGCGCCGAGGGCGTATCGGGTCGCCTCATCATCGGCGCGTTGGAGGGCCGCCGCGCACCGGTGACCACCTATCACGACACGCTGTACGCCGATATCCGGCTCGAGCCCGGTGCAAGGTACCGCATTGCAGCGGATGCCGAGGAACGCGCCATCTATGTGCTCGACGGGTTCGTCTCCATTTCCGGCGACAGTTTTCCAGAAAACCGGCTTCTGGTGTTTCGCCCCGGCGACGAGATCATCGTTTCGTCGGAATTGGGTGCGCATTTCATGCTGTTCGGTGGCGCTTCGCTGGGGTCTCCACGCTACATCTGGTGGAATTTCGTTTCCTCATCGAAAGAACGCATCGAACAGGCCAAGCAGGAATGGAAGACTGGCCGGTTCGACATCGTTCCGGGCGATGAAAAGGAGTTCATTCCACTGCCCGACAAGTGAGCGTGTCATTGCGGCACATTTACTTTCGTTGGTCGGAGGCCTATTCGATTTTTGAATATTCTTGAACGTGAGCTCGAACGGGCCAGCCATTGATCGCCAGACCCCAAACGCCGCTTCTCGACAAGGTCCGCATTCCAGCGGATATGAAGAAGCTTTCCGAAAGTGACCTGCCGCAGCTCGCGGAAGAGCTGCGCACAGAACTGGTCGATGCCGTTTCGCAGACCGGCGGGCATCTCGGGGCAGGTCTCGGCGTGGTCGAACTCACCGTGGCGCTGCACTACGTATTCGACACCCCGGATGACAGGATCATCTGGGATGTCGGCCATCAGGCCTATCCGCACAAGATCTTGACCGGCCGGCGCGACCGCATCCGCACCTTGCGCCAGGAGAACGGGCTTTCCGGTTTCACCAGGCGGACCGAAAGCGAATACGATCCGTTCGGCGCCGCCCACTCCTCCACTTCGATCTCGGCCGGTCTCGGCATGGCCGTGGCGCGCGATCTTTCCGGAGGCAAGAACAACGTCATTGCTGTCATTGGCGATGGTGCGATGTCGGCAGGCATGGCCTTCGAGGCCTTGAACAATGCCGGCGCGCTCGATGCGCGCCTCATCGTCATCCTGAACGACAACGACATGTCGATCGCCCCGCCGACCGGGGCCATGAGTGCCTATCTGGCGCGTCTCGGCTCGGGCAAGACCTATCTTGGCCTGCGCGATTTCGGCAAGAAACTGACATCCTATCTCGGCAAGCGCGCCGATCGTGCCATCACCCGCGCCGTCGAACATGCGCGCGGCTATGTCACCGGTGGCACGCTGTTCGAGGAACTTGGCTTCTTCCACATTGGCCCGATCGACGGTCACAATCTCGAGCACCTCATTCCGGTGCTCAAGAATGTACGCGACAATGGCAAAGGCCCGGTGCTGATCCATGTCGTGACGCAAAAGGGCAAGGGTTACGCACCCGCCGAAGCGGCAGCCGACAAATATCACGGGGTCAATCGGTTCGACGTCATCACGGGGGCGCAGGCGAAGGCCCCGGCCAATGCGCCGACCTACACCAATGTCTTTGCCGAAAGCCTGATCCGCGAAGCCTGCGAGGATGACAAGATCGTTGCCGTTACCGCAGCCATGCCGACAGGCACCGGGCTCGATCTGTTCGGCGAGGTCTTCCCGAACCGCACTTTCGATGTCGGTATCGCCGAGCAGCACGCAGTGACCTTTGCGGCTGGCCTTGCCACCGAGGGCTACAAGCCGTTCGCCGCCATCTACTCGACCTTCCTGCAGCGCGCCTACGATCAGGTCGTGCACGACGTTGCGATCCAGAAACTGCCGGTGCGTTTCCCGATCGACCGCGCCGGCTATGTC
This sequence comes from Mesorhizobium sp., assembly GCA_035944705.1. Taxonomy (GTDB): domain Bacteria; phylum Pseudomonadota; class Alphaproteobacteria; order Rhizobiales; family Rhizobiaceae; genus Mesorhizobium. The sequence continues at coordinate 254,379 of DASZAX010000009.1, forward strand.
GGCGCCGACGGCGCGACCCATTGCGGTGCGTTCGACACGACCTTCCTTGCCTCGTTGCCAGACTTCGTCGTCATGGCGGCAAGCGACGAGGTGGAACTGCGTCACATGGTGCGCACCGCCGCCGAATACGATGAAGGTCCGATCTCCTTCCGTTATCCGCGCGGCAACGGCATCGGTATCGATATGCCCGAGCGCGGCTCGCCGCTCGAGATCGGCAAGGGCCGCATCGTTCGCGAAGGCTCCAAGGTAGCGCTGCTGTCCTTCGGCACGCGCCTGCAGGACTGTCTCGCAGCGGCGGACGAACTCAGCGCGGCTGGCTTGTCCACGACTGTGGCGGATGCGCGTTTCGCCAAGCCGCTCGACCACGACCTCATCCGCCGCCTGGCTCGTTCGCACGAGATCCTGGTGACGGTTGAAGAAGGCGCCATCGGTGGTTTTGCTGCGCAGGTGCTGCATTTCCTGGCCCATGAGGGACTTCTGGAGAGCGGTCTCAAGGTGCGCCCGCTGGTCCTGCCGGATGCGTTCACCGACCATGCCAAGCCGGAGAAGATGTACGCCGATGCCGGGCTCGATGCGACCGGCATCGTACGCACGGTGTTCGCGGCACTGGGCCATGTCGCGAGCGCGCAGCGCGCCTGAACACCACCAACTTGAATCTGTTTGTGAACGGCTTGAATCACCGTCTCAACCTGCGGAATCTCTTTGTCGGCACTCTCGATTAACCCATTGTTAAGATTGCTTTTTGGTGCTTCGCTTACCTTCTCTCTTGCGCCTTTTTCAAGGGCGCCCTGCTAGGACGGTCCCCGGCAGGGAGAAAACCAATGAGAGCGCTGATTGCAGGCGCGACGGGCATGTTTTTGCTGGTCGGTCCGGGGGCGGCAGAACCGCAATATGACCGTGTCCTCGAACAGGCGGCGATCGACATCGTGGCGGCCAATATCGGAACGTTGCGCGGCGGCTTCGCCTACAACCAGAGACCGCAGATGATCGTCGTGCAGGAAGCGCCTCCGCCTCGCCGGGCCCTCGCTGATGGCCTCGTGCCCGCAGTCGAGCGTCCGTCGGCCAGCCAGCTTTTCTAGATCAGTCCCGGCTTGCCTTCGCGCGCGGCTTTCGCCAATGAAGGCAAATGTGTTCCCATCAGCCAGCCAGCCAGCGCCAGCGGCTCGACGACCTGCTCGTCGCACGCGGTCTGTTCGCCAGCCGCTCGCGTGCCCGCGATGCGGTCGAACGCGGTACCGTCTCGGTTGACGGATCGGTGGTTACGAAACCCGGCCAGAACGTGTCTGTCGGTGTCGACCTGGCGGTGGATGACCCTGCACGCAACTACGTCTCCCGGGCCGCGCTGAAGCTGATCGCCGGGCTCGATCGTTTCCAGCTTGATCCCTCGGGTGCGGAAGCTCTCGACATCGGCGCCTCGACAGGCGGTTTCACGCAGGTGCTGCTCGAGCGTGGCGCTGCTTATGTAACTGCTGTCGATGTCGGCCACGGCCAGATGCATGCCTCGATCGCAACCGATCCTCGCGTGACGTCCATAGAGGGGCTCAATGCGCGCGCGCTTTCGATCACGAACCTCAACGGTCGCGCACCGGATTTCATCGTCTCCGACGTTTCCTTCATTTCGCTGAAACTGGCGCTGCCGCCAGCTCTCGAGCTGGCAAATGTCGGCGCGCGTGCCTTGCTGCTGGTCAAGCCGCAATTCGAAGCCGGGCGTGAAGCCATCGGCAAAGGCGGCCTGCTCAAAAATCCCGCCGAGGCCGAGACTGTCGCTGCTGATCTGCATCGTTGGCTGGACGGGTTGGCCGGCTGGCGTGCGCTGGGCCTGCATCCTTCACCGATTGAAGGCGGCGATGGCAATCGCGAATTCCTGCTGGCCGGAGTGAAAGATCGATGAGTACCCGTTTTCAGATCGCACGACTCGGCGCGCAGGGTGACGGTGTCGTCGACGCCGACGGCGGTCATGTCTTCATTCCGTTCGCACTGCCAGGCGAAGTGGTGACGGCCGCGCGCGAAAAGGACCGGGCACAGCTGCTTGCCGTGCTTGAGGCTTCGCCCGAGCGCATCGAGCCGGTCTGCAGGCATTTCACCGAGTGCGGCGGTTGCGCCATCCAGCATCTCGAAGAAGGAGCCTATCGTGCCTGGAAGCGCGGGCTTGTGGTCCATGCGCTGAAGGCGAGGGGTATCGAAGCTCAGGTAGCCGACCTTGTCGCCTGCTCGCCGCTCAGCCGTCGCCGCGCCGCCTTCACCGCGCGCAACTCCGACACCGGATTGCATCTGGGCTACAATCAGGCTTTCTCCAACATCCTTGTCGATATCGAGGAATGCCCGGTGCTTCTACCGACCATCGTCGAGTCGGCCGGAATTTTGCGACATCTTGCCAGCATCGTCGCCAACACGTCGAAGCCTTTCCGCTTCCTGGTCACCGCCACCGCGTCGGGGTTGGATGTCGCAGCCGCCGATTGCGGCAAGCCCACCGAAGCGATCCGCCGGGCCGCCACTGATTTCGTCATCAAGTCCGGGATCGCCAGGCTCTCCATCGACGGTGAGATCATCGTCGAGGCGGTCAAGCCAACGCTCGTCTTCGGCTCGGCCACCGTCACGCCTCCGCCAGGCGCTTTCGTGCAGGCCGTGGCTGAGGCTGAGAATGCGATGGCGGCTCTTGTGACCGGGCATGTGCGCAAGGCGAAACGGGTGGCCGATCTCTTTTCGGGATGTGGAACCTTTGCGCTGAGGCTCGCAGCCAATGCCGAGGTTCTCGCGGTTGAAAACGATGGGCCCGCGCTCGCCGCGCTCGACCGCGGCTTCCGTTTTGCCGGCGGCCTGAAGCGCATCACGGTCGAACGCCGCGATCTCGATCGCCGCCCGCTGACGTTCAAGGAACTGGCCGCCTTCGATGCTGTCGTGTTCGACCCGCCGCGCGCCGGCGCCGAAGATCAGTCCAGGCAGATCGCCCGCTCGGATGTGCCGTTCGTCGCCGCTGTTTCCTGCAATCCCGTCACGCTGGCGCGCGACCTGCGCATTCTCATCGACGGTGGCTATCAGTTGAAGAGCGTGACGCCGATCGACCAGTTCCTGTGGTCGCCGCATGTCGAGGCGGTGGCGTTGCTGGAGAAGCCGCGCAGACGGCGCTGAAATCGTCCGTCAACGAGCAGTGAGCATTCTGGCGACAAAGGCGGGAACGATTTCGGTAGCCTTGCCGAGAACGATTTCGTTGAAGCTGCTGTGCCCGTCCGAGGGTTCGAGGTTCAACTCGACCGTGTGTGCGCCATTGAGCCGTGCCTCCTCGACGAAGCCGGCCGCCGGATAGACATTGCCGCTGGTGCCGATCGAGACAAACAGGTCGCAGTCTGCCAGCGCGGCATAGATGCGGTCCATCTGATAGGGCATCTCGCCGAACCAGACGACATCGGGCCGAAGGTAACCGACGGCACCGCAGGCGGGACACTGCGACAGCGCGGACATGTCCTTCGACCAGGGCGAGCGCTGCTCGCAGGCTTGACACAGCGCCTTGCCGAGTTCGCCATGCATGTGGATCAGCTTGGTGGAACCGGCTCGTTCGTGCAGGTCGTCGATGTTCTGCGTGACCAGCAGGACGGAACCTGAAAACTCACGCTCCAGCCGTGCCAGCGCGGCGTGGGCGGCATTCGGGTTCACCCTGGCCATGCCACGCCGGCGCTGATTGTAGAATTCATGCACCCTGGCGGCATCGCGAATGAAGCCTTCCGGCGTCGCCACGTCGCGATAGTCGACCTTGGACCAGATACCGTCCTTGTCGCGAAAAGTATCGACGCCCGATTCCGCCGAGACCCCGGCGCCGGTGAGGATGACGATGGATTTGTATGCAGGCATGATCGGCTGATTGGGAATTGGGATTCTCAAGTGTCTGTGCTCGAGAGGCTGTGTACCACCTCATACTGGCCGGGTGCGACGCTGCCGAGTTGTGTGTTGCGCTGGATGTAGCCCCCGGCCAGCAGATGGCGTGTCACTCGCTGGGCTGCCTCGTGGCTTTCGAATTGGACATAGTTCACCACCTGCCGGCCGTCGAAGCTGCGATGGATGCTGGCCGAAATCCAGCCCGGCACGTCGCTGGCTGCCTGCACTGTCTCTGTGAGTGAATCGACCAGCGCCTGCTGTTGTTCCGGCGTTGTCGTGAAAACGTTGATGTGGGTGACAATGCCGTTACCGGCTTCAATGGTCGCCATAGCTCTCTCCCATTGTCGAGCAGTAGGAGAGGTTATGACCTTCCGCGACAGTCGGGCAAGCTGCCTGACCGATCAGGCAGGCAGCTGTTTGCAACCCGCTCAGACCTGCGTGCCGCCGACCGTCATCTGGTTCATGCGCAGGTGCGGCTGGCCGACACCGACCGGCACGCCCTGGCCGGCCTTGCCGCACATGCCGATACCGGTGTCGAGCTTCATGTCATTGCCGACCATGGTGACGCGATGCATCGCGTCCGGACCGTTGCCGATCAGCATCGCGCCCTTGATCGGCTGCGTGACCTTGCCGTCTTCGATCAGATAGGCCTCCGTGCAGCCGAACACGAACTTGCCAGAGGTGATGTCGACCTGGCCTCCGCCGAAGGAAACGGCATAGATGCCTTTCTTCACCGAAGCGATGATCTCCTCCGGCGTGTGGTCGCCGGCGGTCATGTAGGTGTTGGTCATGCGCGGCATCGGCTGGTGGGCATAGGATTCGCGCCTGCCGTTGCCGGTGGCGGCCATGCCCATCAGTCGTGCGTTCTGGCGATCCTGCATGTAACCCACCAGCTTGCCGTCTTCGATCAGCACGGTGCGGTTGGTTGGAGTGCCTTCGTCATCGACGGTCAGCGAGCCGCGCCGTTCGGCGATGGTGCCGTCATCGACGACGGTCACGCCCTTGGCCGCGACCTGCTTGCCGAGGAGACCTGCGAAAGCCGACGTCTTCTTGCGGTTGAAATCGCCTTCCAACCCGTGGCCAACCGCTTCATGAAGCATCACGCCCGGCCAGCCGCTGGACAGGACTATATCGAAGGTGCCCGCGGGTGCCGGAATTGCTTCGAGATTCACCAGCGCCTGGCGCAGCGCTTCCTTGGCGGCATGTTTCCAGCTGTGCTCGACCAGGAATTCGCCGAAGCCGGTCCGGCCGCCCATGCCGTAGGAACCGGTCTCCTGCCGATCGCCATCGCCGACCATGACCGAGATGTTGAGACGAACCAGGGGCCGAATGTCCCGCACCAGCTGCCCGTCGGCGCGCAGGATCTCGACTTGTTGCCAGGAAGCCGCAAGCGCCGCGGTCACCTGCCTTACGCGCGGGTCCTCAGCGCGCGTCCAGGCGTCGATCTCCTGCAGCAACTTGGCTTTGGCTTCGAAACCGGGCGAGGGGATCGGGTTCTCGTCGCTGTAGAGGCGGCGGTTGGTGCGCGGCGGTGCATCGGCCAGCGTGCCCGAATAACCAGCCTTCACCGTGGCAACCGCGCCGGCGGCACGTTGCAACGCCGCTTCTGAAAGATCGCCGGCATGCGCATAGCCGCTGGCTTCGCCAGCGACGACACGCAGCCCGAAACCCTGGTCGGTGTTGAAATTGGCCGTCTTCAGCCGGCCATTGTCGAACATCAGCGCTTCGCTTTCGCTGTATTCGAGGAAGAGTTCGCCATCATCGGCACCCTTGATGGTATCCGCGACGATCTTCTTGATCCGCTCTTCGGAAATGTCGAATCGGCTGATGAGGCTGCTCATGGCGCGCATCCTTGAAAGAACTGTTGATCCCGATGTAGGCGCCGAGGCGCCGTTCGGCAATGCGCGGCCGTGATGATAACGATCAGGGCAGGGCGTTGAAGCCGTCGGCAAAGCCCTTGAGGTCGACCGGGATGCCGATGCCTTCTTCCGGAGTCTGGAAGACGATGAAGGTGGCGGCCTTGCCGCTCTTCAGCGTATCAAGCAGCGGCTTTTCCAGGATCACCTCGGCATAGCAGCCATCCTGGAAGCAGCGCACGAAATAGGCGCGACCGATGTCTTTGCCGTCGACGTTGAGGCCAAGGCCGTTGGGAAGCAGGACGCCAAGCGGGGCCAGCACGCGCAGGATTTCGGCCTTGTTGTCGGCCGTGCGCAGCACGACGACCGAAAGACCCATCTCGGGACGGTCCTCGGCCACGACGTTCTGCATCATTACGCATTGCTCGGAAGTCGCGCCGGCAGGCGTGTCGCAGATGATTGACCAGGCACCGTGCGTGGACTTGACATTGCCACTCGGCTGCTGTGCGGCAGCCATGGCCTGTCCGGCTCCGGCAAGGGCGGCGAGAAAGATGACCTTCGCCAAGGTTCTCGAAACCCAAGAGTTCATGTCGGCTCCATTCCGAATCACGCCACTTTAAGCCCCGGCACCGCTAAGGAAAAGCGTGAGGGCGACGCGCAATCCCTTTCAACTGCGGCAACAATACGATTTCCCAGCGCAAATAGCTCAATTTGCCGCGATTGTCTCTGCCATGGTCATGCGACAGCAGCTTGATTGTCGTGGCGCCTATGCATGCAACTGCGATCAATCAAGGCGCGCGCAAAAATGCCGCATGGTTTTACCCGCTCCTTTCTTGCGGCGGGAAAGAGAGTATGGTTTGAACCAATCTGGACCGTCCGGGATTCCCTGTCCCGGCGTTATATCGTATTCCTGCCACCGGATCGCAGGACGGGGACTGGGAGATGAAGAGGGCGATGAAGAAGTTTCTTGCTGGCTTTGGTGCCGCATCAATTGTTTTTGCCGGGTCTGCCGCCCAGGCCGCGCAACCGCAGCCTTGGGAGATGACTTTCCAGCCGGCCGCGACCGCGATCATGAGCCAGATCACCTGGTTCGAGCGTTATACGCTGTGGTTCATCGTGCCGATCACGCTGTTCGTGCTCTTCCTGCTGGCCTGGTGCATCATCAAGTTCCGCGCGAGCGTCAATCCGACGCCGTCGAAGACCAGCCACAACACGGCAATCGAGGTGGCCTGGACGCTGGGGCCTGTTCTGGTGCTGCTGGCCATCGCCATTCCATCCTTCCAGCTGCTGACCGCGCAGTACAGCCCGCCGGAAGAGCCGAAGCTCACCGTCAAGGCCACTGGCAACCAGTGGAACTGGGACTATGAGTACCAGTTCGAGCAGCCGTTCTCCTTCAATTCGGCGATCCTTGCGGATGGCGACCGTGCTGGCCTCGGCAAGGAAGACAAGGGCAAGTATCCGCGCCTTCTGGCGGTCGACAATGAACTGGTCGTGCCGGTCGGCGTTGTCGTGCGCGTCCTCGTGACCGGCGCCGACGTGATCCACGCTTATGCCGTTCCGGCCTTCGGCATCAAGGTCGACGCCGTTCCGGGTCGCATCAACGAGACCTGGTTCAAGGCCGAGAAGGAAGGCCTGTACTATGGTCAGTGCTCGGAACTGTGCGGCAAGGACCATGCCTTCATGCCGATCGCCGTGCGCGTCGTGTCGGAAAAGCAATATGATACTTGGCTGGCTGCGGCCAAGACCGACCTCCCAGGTGCCAACAAGGCACTGATGGCCGAGGTCGATGGTACCAACAAGGTTGCGTCCGCCGGCAACTGATGCCGCGGACGAAACAAGGATAGGGAACGGAGCGGAACATGGCGCAGGCAGCGGCTCACGACGATCACGACCACAAGCCTAAAGGCTGGGTCCGCTGGGTCTATTCGACCAACCACAAGGATATCGGCACGCTGTACCTGATCTTCGCGATCATGGCAGGCATCATCGGCGGCTTCCTGTCGATCATGATGCGTTGGGAGCTCGCGGAGCCGGGCATCCAGATTTTCCCGGGTCTTGCGTCCATGGTTTACGGCGTCAACGGCGATGCCGCGATCGACGCCGGCAAGTCGATGTTCAACGCCTTCACCACCGCGCACGCGCTGATCATGATCTTCTTCATGGTCATGCCGGCCCTGATCGGTGGTTTCGCCAACTGGATGGTGCCGATCATGATCGGTGCGCCGGATATGGCGTTCCCGCGCATGAACAACATCTCGTTCTGGTTGCTGCCGCCGGCCTTCATCCTGCTGCTCACCTCGATGTTCGTGCCGAGCGCGCCCGGCGCCTATGGTGTCGGTGGTGGCTGGACGATCTATCCGCCGATGTCGACCTCCGGGCAGCCGGGGCCGGCCATGGACCTGGCGATCCTGTCGATCCACATCGCCGGTGCTTCGTCGATCCTCGGTGCCATTAACTTCATCACCACCATCTTCAACATGCGCGCTCCCGGCATGACGCTGCACAAGATGCCGCTTTTTGCCTGGTCGGTTCTGGTCACCGCCTTCCTGCTGCTGCTGTCGCTGCCGGTTCTGGCTGGCGCCATCACCATGCTGCTCACCGACCGTAACTTCGGTACCTCCTTCTTCGTGCCCGAGAATGGCGGCGACCCGATCCTGTTCCAGCACCTGTTCTGGTTCTTCGGTCATCCGGAAGTGTACATCCTGATCCTGCCGGGCTTCGGTATCGTCAGTCACATCATCGCGACCTTCTCGCGCAAGCCGGTGTTTGGCTATCTCGGCATGGCTTATGCCATGGTCGCGATCGGCGCCGTCGGCTTCGTGGTGTGGGCGCACCACATGTACACCACCGGTATTTCGCTCAACACGCAGCGCTACTTCGTGTTCGCCACGATGGTCATCGCGGTGCCCACCGGCATCAAGATCTTCTCGTGGATCGCCACAATGTGGGGCGGCTCGATCTCCTTCCGCACGCCGATGCTCTGGGCAGTAGGCTTCATCTTCCTGTTCACGGTCGGTGGCGTCACCGGCGTCCAGCTCGCCAACGCCGGTCTCGACCGCTCGCTGCAGGACACCTACTACGTCGTCGCCCACTTCCACTACGTGCTGTCGCTCGGCGCCGTCTTCGCGATCTTCGCCGGCTGGTACTACTGGTTCCCGAAGATGACCGGCTACATGTATTCGCCGTTCATCGCGCGTTCCCATTTCTGGATCATGTTCATCGGCGTGAACCTGGTGTTCTTCCCGCAACACTTCCTTGGTCTGTCGGGCATGCCGCGCCGCTACATCGACTATCCGGATGCGTTTGCCGGCTGGAACTACGTTTCGTCGGTTGGTTCCTATATCTCCGGCATCAGCGTCCTGATCTTCCTCTATGGTGTCTTCGAGGCATTCCGGAAGAAGCGCATCGCCGGCGCCAATCCATGGGGTGAGGGTGCGACCACGCTGGAATGGCAGCTGCCTTCGCCGCCGCCTTACCACCAGTGGGAACAGCTGCCCAAGGTCAAGTAAGGCAGCTTTGAACGATCGAAGCCGCCGGCCCGGCCGGCGGTTTTGGCCAAACGGAATGGACTTCAAGTACGCAATGGCCCTGGTTGACAATTCACACATGGAGCAAGCGGGCTCCCGCATGTCGGAGGCGACGGCGGGCGACTACTTTGCGTTGCTCAAGCCGCGTGTGATGTCGCTGGTGGTCTTCACAGCCTTTGTCGGCCTGGTGGCGGCTCCCGTCACCATGAACCCGTTGATCGCAGTCATCGCCATTCTCGCGATCGCCATCGGTGCCGGTGCGTCAGGCGCGCTCAACATGTGGTACGATGCCGACATCGATGCCGTCATGACGCGCACCGCCAGCCGCCCGATCCCATCCGGCCGCGTCTTGCCCGGCGAGGCACTGAGCTTCGGTCTGGTGTTGTCGGCGCTGTCAGTGATGACGCTTGGCGTGCTCGTCAACTGGCTGTCGGCTGCGCTTCTCGCCTTCACCATCTTCTTCTATGCCGTCATCTACACGATGTGGCTGAAGCGCTGGACGCCGCAGAACATCGTCATCGGTGGTGCGGCCGGCGCTTTCCCGCCGGTCATCGGCTGGGCCGCTGCGACCGGAGCGGTCAGCCTGGAAAGCGTTATCCTGTTCCTCATCATCTTCCTGTGGACGCCACCGCATTTCTGGGCGCTGGCGCTGTTCAAGTCGGGCGACTATGGGCGCGCGGGCATCCCGATGATGCCGAATGTCGCTGGCGAAGCTTCGACCCGCCGCCAGATTTTCGCCTATGCAGTCATCCTGGCGCCGATCGGCGTGCTGCCCTGGGCACTCGGCTATACATCCGCTATCTACGGCATACCGGCGGCACTTCTGGGGGTCGGTTTCGTCTGGTACTCCTGGGGCGTGCTGCACATGCCCGACAGCGATCGCGTCATGAAGCCGGCCAAGGCGCTTTTCGGCTATTCGCTGCTTTATCTGTTCGCCATCTTCGCCGCTTATCTTGCCGATAGCGTTGTTGCCCGCGTTCTGGTTCTGGGTGGAGCATGAGTGCAATGGATGAAAAGCTCGAACTGGTCACGCTGACCGAACGCCAGAAAAGGGCGCGCCGCAGCCGCTCCGTTGCGATTGCCGTGGCGCTCGGTGTGCTGGTCGTCATCTTCTACGTGGCGACGATTGTGAAGTTCGGCACGCCCATCATCAACCGGCCGATGTGAGGCTGATGATGGACCTGGAAAAAACGGCCGCCGAGCAGAAGAAGCGCAAGACCAACCTGGCTGTCGCCGGTGGGTGCGTCGCGTTCTTTGGAGCCATGGTCGGCATGGCTTATGCGGCGGTGCCACTTTACGCCATGTTCTGTCAGGTCACCGGTTATGGCGGTACCACGCAGCGTGCCACGCAATATTCCAACCGTGTCCTCGATCGCGAAATCACGGTTCGCTTCGACGCCAATACGGCCGGAGTTCCATGGGAATTCGAGCCGGTGCAGCGCGAAGTCACAATCAAGCTTGGCGAGACCAAACAGGTTGCCTACAAGGCAGTGAACAAGTTCGGCACGCCGACGACTGGCCGCGCGACCTTCAATGTGACGCCAGAACTGGCTGGCGCCTATTTCAACAAGGTGGAATGTTTCTGTTTCACCAACCAGACGCTGAAAGCGGGCGAAACGGTCGACATGCCGATCGTTTTCTACGTCGATCCGGACATCCTCAAGGTGCCGGAAATGAAGAACATCAAAACCATCACGCTTTCCTACACCATGTTCCTGGCTGACAAGAACAAGCCGGTTGCGGCCGTGGGGACCAAGGAAAGCGGCAAGGCAATTTCCAATACCGAAGCAAATCTCGGGGGATGACATGGCTGACGGACACGCCAAACCGAACCACGACTACCACATCATCGATCCGAGCCCGTGGCCCTTCCTGGGTTCAATGGGTGCCTTGGTCATGGCGTTCGGTGGCATCTTTTATATGCAGTACCTCAAGGGTACGTCGTTCCATCTCTTCGGCGTGGACGTCGCCAAGGCACACTTCTGGGTGCTTCTGATCGGCCTGCTCATCGTGCTCTACACGATGTACGGCTGGTGGTCGGACACGATCAAGGAAGCACATGAGGGGCACCACACCAAGGTGGTTTCGCTCCACCTGCGCTACGGCATGATCATGTTCATCGCCTCCGAGGTGATGTTCTTTGTCGCCTGGTTCTGGGCCTATTTCGACGCCAGCCTGTTTCCGAACGAGGCTATCCAGGCGGCGCGCACCACCTTCACCGGCGGTGTCTGGCCGCCCAAGGGCATGGAAGTGCTCGACCCCTTCCATCTGCCGCTCTACAACACCATCATCCTGCTCTTGTCGGGCACGACGGTGACCTGGGCGCACCATTCGCTGATCCATGGTGACCGCAAGGGTCTCATCAACGGCCTGGTGCTGACGGTAGGCCTCGGCATGCTGTTCACCATGGTTCAGGCCTACGAGTACATCCACGCTCCGTTCGGCTTCAAGGATTCCATCTACGGCGCCACCTTCTTCATGGCGACCGGCTTCCACGGTTTCCACGTCATCATCGGCACCATCTTCCTGCTGGTCTGCCTGGTTCGCGCGATGAAAGGCGACTTCACGCCGAAGCAGCATTTCGGCTTCGAAGCTGCTGCCTGGTACTGGCACTTCGTTGACGTGGTCTGGCTGTTCCTCTTTGCCTCGATCTATGTCTGGGGTTCGATGGGCGCGGTCATCGAAGGCCACTGATCGATCTGGATACGATTTGAAAGGAGGCGGCTGCGGCAACGTGGCCGCCTCTTTCTTTTGGATCGGGCGTTCAACTCGGTCCTGAAAGGTTCTAAAAAGGTCGGCATGAGTGAAGACAAGGCAATCTGGCCGCCGATCGACCCGATCCAGGCTGGCCTGAAGGGGCGCTGTCCACGCTGCGGGGAAGGGCGCCTGTTCTCGGGTTTCCTGACGGTCGGCAAACGCTGCTACAGTTGCGGCCTTGACTATTCCTACGCCGATGCCGGCGACGGACCGGCCGTTTTCGTCATTCTCATCATCGGTTTCATCGTCGTCGGTCTGGCTCTGTGGCTCGAGGTCACTTTCGCGCCGCCGCTCTGGCTGCATTTCCTGCTATGGGTTCCTCTGGCGCTGGTCCTGTGCCTCACGGCGCTGCGGCTGATAAAAGGCGTCCTGCTTACCTTGCAGTATCGCCACAAAGCTGCCGAAGGCCGCCTGGACCAGACGCAATGACTGCAGCATTACATTCGGTGGCTGGCCGCTCTCCTCGCAAGGCGCTGGCGCTCGGTCTCGGTTTGGTTGTTTTCATCATGCTGATTGGTCTTGGCACCTGGCAGGTCGAGCGTCTGGCCTGGAAGGAAGGGCTGATCGAAACGATCGACCGGCGTATGAATGCCAATCCTGTGACGCTGGCTGAAGTCGAGAAGCAATACGCGGCCTCCGGCGATGTCGACTATGTCGCCGTGACGCTGAACGGCACCTTCCTGCATGCGGGCGAACGTCATTTCTTCACCACCTGGGATGGCCAGACGGGCTTCAGCGTCTACACGCCATTGAGGCTGGCGGATGGCCGCTTTGTCTTCGTCAATCGGGGTTTCGTGCCTTACGAAATGAAGGACCCGGCCAAGCGCGCACCGGGCGAGGTCACGGGTGAAATCGACGTCACGGGCCTTGCCCGCAATCCACTGCCTGGCAAGCCATCGATGATGGTGCCGGATAACGATCTGACCAAGAACATTTTCTACTGGAAGGACCGCGATGCCATGGCTGCCACGGCAGGCCTGCCTGTCGGAGCAGTGGTGCTGCCCTTCTTCGTCGATGCCGGCAAGGCACCCAATCCGGGTGGCCTGCCGGTTGGCGGCACCACCATGGTCGATTTGCCCAATAACCATCTGCAATATGCGCTGACCTGGTACGGTCTCGCAGCGGCACTCGTGGGGGTGGTCGCCGTATGGTTGCGGAAGAATCGAAAGGCCGGCTGAGAATTCGCTTGCGCCATCCGCGCCCTTGACAGACGGGGGGTGCGGACATCATGTCCGCACTGGAGCGCCGGGCGTCCATCTGGACGTGCAACGGACGCTCTAGCACTTTGGTCTTGCGCATCGTGCTTTCCGAAAATCGATTCCGATTTTCGGGCCGATGCGCGTGTCCAACTGATGGGAAAGTATGTTGAATCAAGCAGTCAAACCGCCGCTCACGATCAGGCTCTGCCAGCCGCGGGGCTTCTGCGCCGGTGTCGACCGCGCCATCCAGATCGTCGTTCTGGCGCTCAAAAAATACGGCGCGCCGGTCTATGTCCGCCACGAGATCGTGCACAACCGCTATGTGGTTGAGGGGCTTCAGAACCTCGGTGCCGTCTTCATCGAAGAGCTTTCCGAGATCCCGGAGGAACACAAGCAGTCCCCGGTGGTGTTCTCGGCGCATGGCGTGCCGAAGTCCGTGCCGGCGGACGCCGTGGCGCGCAACCTCTTTTATCTCGACGCTACTTGTCCGCTGGTCTCCAAGGTGCACAAGCAGGCCATGCGCCACCAGCGCCTCGGTCGCCATGTGCTTCTGATCGGCCATGCCGGCCACCCCGAGGTGATCGGCACGATGGGACAGTTGCCTGACGGCGCTGTCACCTTGATCGAAACGGAGGCCGATGCTGCTTCGTTTCAGCCGGCTAACCCCGAGGCACTGGGTTTTGTCACCCAGACGACGCTCTCGGTGGAAGATACCGCCGGCATCATCCGGGCCCTGGAGGAACGTTTTCCTGCCTTGCAGGCGGCCGCCGCGGAATCGATCTGCTACGCAACGACCAATCGGCAGGACGCGGTGAAGGAAACCGCCCCCGGCTGCGATCTCTATCTGGTAGTCGGCGCACCGAATTCCTCCAATTCGCGCCGTCTTGTCGAAGTGGCGGAGCGCGCGGGTGCTGCGATGTCGCTTCTCGTGCAGCGCGCTTCCGAAATTCCGTGGAATGACATCGGCTCGATACAGACGCTCGGCCTCTCTGCAGGGGCCTCGGCGCCGGAGATCATCGTCGATGAGATCATCAATGCCTTCCGCCAGCGTTTCGACGTTTCGGTCGAACTGGCGGTAACGGCTACGGAAACGGAGGACTTCCCGGTGATGCGGGTGCTGCGCGATGTCGAACTGACACCGGCCGACATGGCCTTCGTGAACGGGACCGTGTGATGGCGGTCTATACCGATGTGGGTGAGGGCGAGCTTGCGGCTTTCCTGAAGGAATATTCCGTCGGTGACTTGCTCTCCTACAAGGGCATCGCCGAGGGCACCGAGAACTCCAACTTCCTGCTGCACACCACGGCAGGCTCCTTCATCCTGACGCTCTACGAAAAGCGCGTGGAAAAGGCCGACCTGCCTTTCTTCCTCGGACTGATGGATCATCTCGCCAAGAAGGGAATCTCGTGCCCGCTGCCGGTGCAGCGCCACGACGGTTCCATGATTGGCACACTGGCTGGCCGGCCGGCGGTCATCATCACCTTCCTGGAAGGCATGTGGCTGCGCAAGCCAGGCGTCACGCACTGCCGCGAGGTCGGCAAGGCCCTGGCCGCCATGCATCTGGCAAGCGCGGATTTCGCCATGCATCGCGACAATGCGCTTGCGATCGATGGCTGGCGCAAACTCTGGGAGGCAGCGCGGGCGCGTGCTGATGAGGTCGAACCCGGTCTTGCTACGGAGGTCGACACGGATTTCGCCGATTTCGAGCGCAACTGGCCGGAAGGACTGCCGGCAGGCATCATCCATGCCGACCTTTTCCCGGACAATGTCTTCTTCCTCGGTGAGAAACTGTCAGGCTTGATCGATTTCTATTTCGCCTGCGACGATTTCTACGCCTACGACCTCGCCACCTGTCTCAACGCCTGGTGCTTCGAGAAGGATTTTTCCTTCAATCTCACCAAGGGTACCGCATTGTTGGCCGGTTACCAGAGCGTGAGGCCGCTCAATGCGGCGGAGCGGGAGGCGCTGCCGATGCTGGCGCGCGGCTCCGCGCTGCGCTTCATGCTGACGCGTCTCTATGACTGGCTGACCGTTCCCGACGGCGGCCTGGTCATCAAGCGTGATCCGACTGAGTACATCCGCCGCATGCGCTTCCACCGCGCTATCGGCTCAGCTTCCGAGTATGGCCTGAAATGAAGCATGTCGAGGTTTTCACCGACGGAGCCTGTTCCGGCAATCCGGGGCCGGGCGGCTGGGGCGCCATCTTGCGCTTCAACGGCAAGACCAAGGAACTGTCGGGCGGCGAGGCGGATACCACCAACAACCGCATGGAATTGCTGGCGGCGATCTCCGGGCTGAATGCCCTGAAGGAAACCTGCAAGGTCGATCTTCACACCGACAGCAAATATGTCATGGACGGGATCTCCAAGTGGATCCATGGCTGGAAGCGCAACGGCTGGAAGACCGCCGACAAGAAACCGGTCAAGAATGGCGAACTCTGGCAGGCCCTGGATGAAGCCAACCGGCGTCACGATGTGACCTGGCACTGGGTCAAGGGTCACGCCGGTCATCCGGAAAACGAGCGCGCCGACGAACTGGCCCGCGAGGGCATGGCGCCTTTCAAGAAGTCGGGTTCCGCAACGGCGAGCGCCGCGCGTCCCCCCAGGGCCGATGCGCCGGCGAAGACCGGCGCCCCGAAGCCGCGTCGGTCGTCGCAGAGTTATTGAAACGACAGATGCCCTTCCACGGTGAAAAGGGCATCGGTTTTCTGCTTCCCGTTTCCGGGGCGCATTAGGCGTTCAGCGTGATCCAGTCTGCCCGGGCGAAACGATCCACAGCCGCTTCGTCCAGTGTCACGCCCCAACCCGGGCCGTCCGGTACAGCAGCCGATCCTCCATCATAGTCGATGCTTTCCCGGATCAGGCTGTGCTCGAGCATGAGATGGCCCTGCAATTCTGTGGCGTGGCGGATATGTGATGCACGCGCGGCATGCAGATGCAGCAGCATCGCGCTGCCGATGCCGCCGCACTGGTTGTGCAATACGATGTCCAGTCCACGCGCGGCGGCATAGTCGATTGCGCGCAATGCGCCCGTCATGCCGCCCGGACGTTCGGCATTCAGTCCAAAGCAGCGGACCCCGCCCATTTCAGCCAGTGTTATGATGTCGCGCAGGCCGAACGCGCCCTCATGCGCCATCAGCGGCACCTCGGTACGCGACTGCACCCAGGCCATGCCGGCGAAATCGTCTGCGCGCACCGGCTGCTCGGCGAAATCGATGCCATAGGGCGCGATCGCCTCGATCGCCGCCAGCGCCTCATTGGGTGCGTAGGCCTGATTGTAGTCGACGCGCAAGCCGGCATCCGGTCCGATCAGGTCGCGCACGGCAGATATGATCGCCACGTCACGCGTGCGCCCGTCTCCCAGCTTGCAGCGGAAGGAACGGATGCCTGCGCCAAGCGCCATGCGCGTGATTTCCAGGATCGTTGGCACGTCGGTCAGAGGCATCACCAGGCTGAGCCGAACGCGATCAATCTGGCGTCCGCCGCAAAGGTCGTGAACCGGCCGGCCAACGCTGCGCGCCGCGACATCATGCAGCGCCATGTCCAGCAAGCCCTTCGCCATTTCGTTGCGGGCGACATTGTTGTCGAATTTGCCCTGGATGGCGCCGATGTCGAAGGCGGAGCGTCCCAGAACGAAGCGGGCAAGATGCCGTTCGATCACATCAGCCATCAGTTGCGGCGACACGCCGCTCTCGACCAGCCAGACATAGCTTTCGCCAAGGCCGACGACGCCGTTTTCCGTCGTCATGCGGCAGATCAGGAAATCGCCGCCCAGCCAGTGGTCCTCCACCTTCAGGCCCATCGCCACCTTGCCGCTGCCGCCTTGCAGATGCGCACGCACTATTTCCGTGAACGGCACGAAGACCGGGCGCAGTTCGATCTTCACGATCGGATCATGTTGCATGTGGATTTCCTTTTTCGAGATCGAGCTTTGCGCCGCTGATGTTCAGCGAGCGTTTGGCTCTGCGTCAGCCCTGGACACCAATCAGGTCATGGACGAAGCGGCCCCGGATCATCGTCGCCATGACCGACAGCGTCCCGATATCCTGAGCCGGGATCGACAGGGGATCGCGATCGAGGATGACGAGATCGGCCAGCTTCCCCGCGTCCAGTGAGCCCTTGTCGTTCTCCTCGAATTGCAGGCGGGCCGCATTCGCCGTGTACATGTCCAGCGCTTCGCGAACCGATACGCCCTGTTGCGGATGAAAACCGCCGCGGTTCACCGCAAAATCGATCGCGGCGATCACGTCGGTATCTTCGATCGGCGCGTCCGACGATCCGGCCAGCGCGATGCCAGCGTCGAGGAAGTCACGGAACGGATAGACGTGTCCTGTGCGCTCTTCGCCCAACCGCGTGGGCAGCCAGGCCATTTCGGACCTTATGAACAGCGGCTGCGAGCAGATATGCAGCCCGATACGGGCGATCCGGGCGATCAACTCGGAATCGGCGATGGAGGCGTGTTCGATACGGTGGCGATGATCCTCCTGTGGATGCTCTGCCAGCAGCCGTTCGAACAGCCGCACGCAATTGGCGATGCCGCGGTCACCGATGGCATGAATGCAGATCTGGTACCCGGCAAGATGCGCGGCTTCCATCCGCCGATAGATCTCATCTTCCGGCAATGTCATGTAGCCATGGGTGCAGCCGCGATCGCTGTAAGGCTGGTTCATGCAGGCTGTGCACGAGCCGAAGGTTCCATCAGCGAAGATCTTGATCGCGCGCGCTCTGGTGCCGCGCCGGAGATCGTTGAGTGCCGAGCTGGCCAGTGCCTTGACACCTGCCAGTGTGCGACCGATGACGATGGCGTAGATCGACTGTGCGACGAGTTCCGGCAACGCAAGTGCGATGAAGCTCTCCAGTCGCCCGGCCTCGCCCGCCGGTCCTTCGTCGTCGCTCTGCAGCATCGCCCCGATCGAGGTGATGCCGGACCGGGCCAGCCGCGCGAACACCTCTCCCATGGCGTCCAGCATGCGATTGGGAGCAGGTGTTGGCGTCTTCGCCTGGACCAGCCTCACGGCTTTCTCGAAGAAACGGCCGTCCGGGTGACCAGACGCGTCACAGCCGATTGTGCCGCCCGCCGGATCCGATGCCAGTTCGTCGGCGGACAGCATTGCCAGCACCACCGAATTGACGACGACGCCGTGACCGTCGCGGCCATAGATAAGCACCGGCCGATCGGGGAACCACTGGTCGAGAAGCACCGCGTCCAGCACGTCACCCGCAGGCAGGCGGTTGCTCTCGAACTGGACGCCGATCAACCATTCGTCCGCGGCGAGCCGCGCTTGCTGCGCATGCAGCCGGGCACCGACTGCGGTCATGTCGTGTGCGCCGCTGAGATCGGCCGACATGGCGAAGAAAATCATCGGCATCGGGTGCAGGTGCCCGTCGATGAAGCCTGGGACGATGGCGCGCCCGGAAAGATCTATCTCCTGCGGTGCCTGGCCTGCGTCCTTCGCGCAGCGTCGCGCATCGGCCAGCGATCCGACAAAAACGATCCGGTCGCCGATGACGAGCAGGCTTTCGGGAGCGTGATCACCCTGTGCGGGTAGGATCGCCCCGCCGTGAAACAAGAACTCTCCCATCCGCTCCTACCTCAATCGATTTCGCCAGTTGAAAACAGAATGGCGCAGGAGGCAGAATCTGTCTATAGTTATTATTATACACACCTTGGGGAGGGGAGCGTGGAGGCGGTGGCGAAACGACTATGGCACGGTGTTCCATCTGCGGGCTGGTGGTGGGCAAGCTTGGATTGGGCACGCGGACCGTTTTACTATCTTATTGTAATATATGTGTATTCTACATATTTCGCGCAGTCTGTGGTCGGCGATCCGGTGCGCGGCCAGGCATTGTTCAGCACCACGCAGATGATCGCCGGCTTTGCAATGGCGATGATCGCGCCTTTCCTCGGCAGTTTCATGGATCGCGGCGGCAGAAAGAAGCCGGTGCTGGCCGCGCTGATGCTGGCGTTGGCGCTGTCATGCGTGGGGCTGAGTTTCATCCATCCGGAAACGCCGCATGCAATTCCACTGGTCATGATGCTGCTGGCGCTGGCCGGTTGCTGCTTTTCGGTATCCGAGCTCTTCCAGAATGCGCTGCTTGGTGTCGCCGGGACGAAGAGCGAGGTGTCGCTCATTTCGGGACTCGGTCTGGCGTTGAGCAGTGCTGCGTCGGTACTGTTGCTGCTGGGAGTGCTTTATTTTACACGCTATCCGCCTGCCGGGCTGGCGGAAGTCGATGTCGCGCGCCTGTCGGGCATCGTGTGTGCAATCTGGATCGCGGTCTTCGTCTGGCCGTTCCTTTGCTTCATGCCGGACCGTCCCGGGGCGGCGGGACGCTGGCGTGGGGTCAGCCCGTTTCCCCGCGATATTCGGCTCATCGCCACCGTTCGCGCACTGTTTGCGGAATGGCCGCAGATCATGCGCTTCCTGGTCGCACGTATGGTCTTCATGGACGGACTGATCGCGTTGTTCGCGATCACGGCCGTCTATACGTCCGGGACATTGGGATGGACGCGTGCGGAAAACGCCGCGATGGGCATCATTGTGACGATTGCGGCGGTAGGTGGCGGATTGGCAGCCGGCTGGCTCGATCGGCGCTTGGGACCGCGCAATGCGATCATGACCGAATTGCTGGCGATCACCGCGCTGTTCCTGTTCCAGATTTCGATCAGCCGCGACGCGATCCTGTTCGGGCTGATGCCAATCGCCGCGCAGGCCTCGGAGAGATCGATGTTCGCGGAGACCACCGACGTCATCTTCCTTGTCAGTGCCATTCCGATGGGCGGTATGATCGTGGCTGCCTATGCGTCCTGCCGGTCGCTGCTGGTGATGCTGAGCCCGCCGGACCGGCTTGGCCAGTTCTTCGGCATATATGCGATGACGAGCACCATCACGGTCTGGCTGGGGCCGGCGCTGGTGGCGCTGACGACCGCGCTGAGCGGCAGCCAGCGGATCGGGTTCGGCAGCCTTGTTGTCTTGTTCGTGATTGGCTGCGCCCTGATGCTGCGTGTCGGCGTGGCGCCGCCAGCGGCAGATCAAAACAGCTCATAAAGCCGGACATGCGTCTCCACCGTCAGGCGCAGCACCTCTTCCTGGTTTGCGAAGTCGGTCTCGAACAGCATCTCGATCGCGGCGTAGAGATATTCCAGCGCCACGCGGGCCGGCACGATGAGATCGTCCGGTCCCTTGCTCAAGCCCTGTTCATGAAGGTAGGCGGAGATCAGCCGCGCTATGTCGGCATGCGCGCGCAACCGGACGTCGCGCAGGTCGGGTAGGGCTCGCAGCGATACCAGCAACGCATAGCCGCCACGGAAAGCCCGCGTGCTCGCGAAGGCTTCATACACGGTTCGTTCGCAAGCCTTGCGGAAATCCTCTGGTCCGCGGATCACCAGTCCGGTGTCGCGCCGGATGACATCATGCTGTGCCAGCATCATCCGTTCGCCCAGTTCGCGAAGCAGCGCCTGCTTGTTCACGAAATAATGGTAGAACGTCGGTGGCGTCACCCCGGCGCGTTCGACCACCGCATTCGAGGTGAACGCCGCCAGCCCTTCCTCAGCCAGAATATCCTGTGCTGCGCCGATCAGGCGTTCCCTGGCATTTGTTTTTCTGGCCATCTGCCTCCTCTGCCCCAAAGTTTTGCTCCGCGAAAGAGGAGCCTGGAGCAATTCAAGGAACTGTGTGAAGCCGTGCCGTGGGATCGGGCTACGGCTCCACCCATGTGCGAAGGCCAGCTATCGGCGAGACCGACTAGAGTTGCTCGAGCAGTTTCGCTGCACTGGAATCGACAGCCTGGCCGGGATTGCCCTCGATGTTGAGCGCTGTCACCGTGCCATTGTCGACGATCATCGAAAAGCGCTTGGAACGCAGGCCGAGCCCGTTGGCGCTGAGGTCGATGTCGAGGCCTGCAGCCTTGGCGAAGTCGCCGCTGCCATCCGCAAGGAACAGGATCTTGCCTTCGCCGCCGGTGAAACGGGCCCACGCGCCCATCACGAACGGGTCGTTGACCGCTACCACCGCGATCTGGTCGACACCGCGCGACAGGATGGCATCGCGGTTTTCGAGGTAGCCCGGCAGGTGGTTGTTGTTGCAGGTCGGTGTGAAGGCGCCCGGAACGCCGAACAGCACCACCTTCTTGCCGGCAAAAACCTCAGCGCCGGTCAGCGCCTTGGCGCCATCGTCGGTCATGGTCTTGAAGGTGGCCTCGGGCAGCTTTTCGCCAACGGCAATGGTCATGGCAGTCCTCTATGTCTGGGAGAAGGAAGATTGCAAAGCGATAGCGCCTTCCGTGTCGCCTCGCAATGTGGCCACGGCAGGCCATTGTCATGGATAGGGCAATAGACCTTCAACCGCCCCTGACGGAGTTGTCAGCGTGTAGGGGAGACCATCGCCTTGTACCGCCTTGCCGGGGCGCGCCAGGACGGGGAACGCAAAGACGACCTTGCCGCCTTTCTCCGCTCGCGTGGGCGCACCGAACAGATAACCCTGCTCACCGGCGACGAACAGGTCGACGCTTGTGGCTTCACCCGGTGCGGTCGCCTCGACGAGAAGTTTGTCCTTCTCCCCCGGCAATGCCTTCACACCGAAGCCGTCACTGGCTTTCTGCGGCAATGCGGCCAATGCCGCTTTCACCAGTTCGGCATCTTCGGGATTGCCCGCATCTTCGGCCGGGTCGACCTTCAACTGCGCCTGCAGCGGAATGCAGATCGTCTGGCAGATGCCGAGAAAGACGCCGGCATCAATGACGGCGTTTTCCTTGGGCCTTGCCAATGTGAATTTTACCGGCAGCGCAACCGTGCGGTCATAGCCTGCCCATCCGCCGTAACCGTCGTCGTGGCGGCCGGGAGCCGGATAGGACAGCTCCGCTTTGGCAATGTTGATCGCCTTGGCAACGTCGATCTGCGGGGGCACGCCACTGGCACCGGGGTCACGCCAATAGGTCTTCCAGCCCGGTTTCAATTCGATATGAAGTGCCCCAATGAGCTGGCCGGAAGCATCGGGGGTGCCGCTGGTCACCAGCCGGATACGCCCACCTTCGCTGTCCGCCCAGGCGGACGAGGCAGCCGCAGCCGGCAGGCTGGTGGCCATCAAAGCGGCAAGGCCTAGAGCGGTTCCGATCTTCTCGGAAACGCGGAAACGCTCTGGTTCTTTGTTTTTACGCAATTCCGGACGGAAAACCGCTATGCACTTTTCCTGGAATTGCTCTAGCGAAAATCTCAAGCGATCCATGGCGCTGATTTGAAACGGCAAGCGCGGCGGCGCAACCGCTTTCGTCTGGTGCCGACCATCATTTTTGCGTGAGCCCTGCACATTAAGGCTCCTCGCGAATTGCTACCAATGGCATCTTTCAAGCGTGCCGGAAACGCGTTACCTTTCCTGCATGGACCTTTTACGCCACAAGAATGCGGCCGGTAAAAGCGGCTTTCTCGACGACCAGTTCCTCGTTGCCATGCCCGGCATGAAGGACGAGCGGTTCGCGCGTTCGGTCATCTACATCTGCGCGCACTCGGACGAAGGCGCGATGGGACTGATCATCAACCAGACCCAGCAGATGCTTTTTCCCGATCTTCTGGTGCAACTCGGTATCATGAACGAGCAGGAAGCGATCCGCCTGCCGAGGCAGACCCGCGACTTCATCGTGCGCAACGGTGGCCCGGTGGATCGCAGCCGCGGTTTCGTGCTGCATACAGGTGACTATCGCGTCGAATCCTCGTTGCCGGTCTCGGACGACATCTGCCTGACCGCCACGGTCGATATCCTGCGCGCCATTTCCGCCGGGCGCGGACCGCGTCAGGCGCTGATGACGCTCGGTTACTCCGGCTGGGGGGCGGGTCAGCTCGAAGGCGAGATCGCCGAAAATGGCTGGCTTACCTGCCCGGCGACACCGGAGCTGCTGTTCGATCCCGACATCGACGGCAAATATGACCGGGCGCTTGCCTCGATCGGCATCGATCTCGCGCGATTCAGCCAGGCCGCAGGCCACGCCTGAGCTTTCACCGCAGGAATTCGTATCTCTTGTCCGCCCTTTGGGCAGCTCCTCCCCATGAACGGGGAGGAAGAGAGATCATGCCTGCGTCAGCGGATACTGTTCGCGTAGCAGCTTGATTACGGCATCGCCGTTCATCGGTGCACCGAACATGAAGCTCTGCACATATTCGCAACCCATCTGGCGCAACTCCAGTGCATCGCTCTGGTCGGAAATACCTTCCGCGACCACGGCGAGACCGAGTTCATGCGCCATGTTGACCATCGAGCGCAGCAACACGGCGCGCTTGGGCGAAGTGTCGTCGATGAAGCTCTTGTCGATCTTGATCGTGTCGAAGGGAAAACGGGTCAGATACGACAGGGACGAATAGCCGGTGCCGAAATCGTCAAGTGACAGCCCTATGCCCAGTTGCTTCAGCTTGGTGAGCACGTGGGCAGCCTGCTCGGGGTTGTCCATGACCAGCGATTCGGTGAGTTCAAGCCTCAGGCACCGCGGCTTCAGGCCGGCACGTGCGATCACCGAGCGGACGTCGGTGACGAGGTCGCGGCGGATGAGCTGGCGACTGGAGAGGTTGACCGAGACCGATAGCGGCGTGTCGCCGATTTGTTTCTGCCAGCCTGCAAGGTCTTCCGCCGCCTTCTGCATCGCGAAGAGACCGAGCTGCACGATGAGCCCGCAGCTCTCGGCCACCGGAATGAAATCGGCCGGCGGGATCATGCCACGGCGAGGATGATCCCAGCGCAGCAAGGCTTCAAAACCGGCGACGCTATAGTCTTCCAACCGGACGATCGGCTGATAGGCGAGGGTGAATTCGCGTCGCTCGATGGCCCGGCGCAGGTCGGATTCGAACTGCAGTCGGTCGGTGCCGACTGTGCGGAAGGCGGGCCGGAACGGTTCGATGCGATCGCCACCGAAGCGCTTGGCCTGGTGCATGGCGAGTTCGGCATCCTTGACCAGGTCTTCCGCGGAGGTCTGGTCGGATGTCCAGGTGATCAGGCCAACGGAGGCGGTCAGCACGATCTCGCGCTTGGCGAAGGTGATCGGCGAGCTGATCGCATGTTTGATGGCGTCCGCCATGGCGGCGATGCGGGCGGGATCCTGCTCGGAAAGCAGCATCAAGGCGAACTGGTCGCCGGCGAAACGCGACAGCGAGTCCTTGGGCTTGAGCAGCCGATGCAAGCGCCGTGCCACGGTGAGCAGGATGGTGTCGCCGGCTGAGATGCCCAGGCCGTCATTGACCTGCTTGAAGCGGTCGATGTCGATGACGAAAACGGTTGGCCGTACCTTGTCCTCGGTGCGGGCGATCGAGATGATCGCTTCCAGCCGGTTCATGAACAGTTCGCGATTCGGCAGGCCGGTCAGATTGTCGTGCACGGCATCGTGCAGAAGGCGCTCTTCCGACTTCTTCTGCTCGGTGACGTCGACCATTGTACCAACGCAGCGGATGACTTCGCCGTCGGAACCGATCACCGGCCGCGCTCTCAGTGCGAACCAGTGATAATGGCCGTCGGCACCGCGCAGACGGAAGTTCTGCGCCACGCGGCCGCGCCGATGCTCCAGCACGACGTCGAGCGTGGTGCGGAACGTGTCGCGGTCATCCGAATGAAGAACCGGCAGCCAGTTGCGGGCCGCGCCACCGAGACTACCCGGCGCGAGGCCGAGCTGCAGGCTGACATCGGGACGGGTGACGACGCGGTCGCGCAGGACGTCCCAGTCCCACACCGTGTCGCCCGAACCGGCGACCGCGAGGGCCTGCCGCTCAAGATCCGAGAACAGGCCTTGATGCAGCGCACCGCCGGCGAAGGCATGCTGCATGACGGTAAAGCCGATCAGCAGGATCACCAGGATCAGCCCGCCACCGAGGGCCGGCTGCACGATGTCGTTGTCGAGCAGGCCGGTGATCGCCATCCATGAGCCCGTGGCCCACAGCAACACCATCACCCAGCTTGGGATGAGCATGATGGCGCGGTCGTAGCCGCGTATGCCCAGGAAGATGATAAGGCCGAGGCCGGTCACGGCGGTGGCGGCAAACGAGATGCGGGCGATGCCGGCGGCGATCGCCGGATCGATGATGGCGATGCCGGCAATCGCGGCAAGACCCAGGATCCACACCAGCGCGCCGTAGCTGAAATGGCCATGCCACCGGTTAAGGTTCAGATAGGTGAACAGGAAGACGACGAAGGTCGTGGCAAGGGCCACTTCGGCGCCGGCGCGCCAGACCTGCTCGGAACCGGGCGCCACCTGGATGATCTTGGCCAGGAAGCCGAAGTCGATGCAGATGTAGGCGAGTACGGCCCAGGCCAGTGCCGCGGTCGCCGGAAACAGCGAAGTTCCCTTGACCACGAACAGGATCGTCAGGAACAACGCCAGGAGTCCGGCGATGCCGATGACGATGCCGCGATAGAGCGTGTAGGAATTGACGGTGTCCTTGTAGGCCTCGGGCTCCCACAGATAGACCTGCGGCAGCTTCGGCGAGGCAAGTTCGGCGATGAAGGTAACGACCGAGCCGGGATTGAGCGTCACACGAAAGACATCGGCATCCGGGCTTGCCTGCTTGTCGAGCGCGAAACCTTCCGACGGTGTAATCGCGGTGAAACGCGTCGAGCCGAGATCGGGCCAGAAGATACCCGATTTCACCAGCCGGAAGTGTGGCGCGACGATCAGGCGGTCGATGACGTCGTCGGTGGTGTTGGCGAGCGCAAAGACGGCCCAGTCGCCGGTCGAACGGGCATCGTTGGCCTCGACCTCAATACGGCGGACGATGCCGTCGGAGCCGGGGGCTGTCGATACCTGAAAGTTCTCGCCCTGGTTGCGATAGATTTCAACCGCGCCCGAAAGGTCGAGAGCGACGTCGTCACGGGAGATCTTGATCGGCTCCACGGCATGGGCGGAAGCGGCGGCGAAAAGGGTGACCATCGTCGCGAGGACGAAAGCCAGAGCAATTCCAGGAAAAGTGTGTAGCGGTTTTCCGTCCGGAATTGCGTAAGAACAAAGAGTTAGAGCGTTTCCGCGTTTCCGTGAAAAACGGAAACGCTCTAACACCGATCCGTTTCGCAGGAGTTTCGTCAAAAATCAGCCCTTCGTAGCGGATGCCGGCAGATCGTCTGCGATCCGGGCATAGAGATAGTGGTCTTGCCACGCTCCATTGATGCGAAGATAGGAGCGCGCCAGTCCTTCACGCTGGAATCCGGCTTTTTCAAGCACACGGATCGAACGAACGTTGTCGGGAATACAGGCTGCTTCGATCCGGTGCAACTTGAGTGTGTCGAAGGCGAAACGCACCACGAGCTTGACGGCGTCGGTCATCATGCCGCGACCGGCATAGCGTTCGCCGATCCAGTAACCGATGTGGCCACTTTGCGCGACGCCATGGCGGATGTTACCTAGCGTGATGCCACCCGCGAGCTTGCCTGAACTCCGGTCGAAGATGAAGAAGGCGATCGCAGTGCCTTGCGCATAGTCCTCGCGGTAACGGCCGATGCGGTGACGCCATGCCGAACGGTCGAGCTCATCGGGCGCCCAGCGCGGTTCCCAGCGTTCGAGGAAAGCCCGACTTTCTCCACGCAAGGTCGCCCACTCGCGATGATCGTTCGCCATGGGCACGCGCAGCAGCACTTTCTCGCCCTTCAGCGCCGGCAGGTCTCGGCGAAAGAAAGGGAGTGCGAACACGGCTTTCGGCCTGGATCAGACGGCGAGCTTCCGGGCCGCGACCTCCAGGCCCGGGAGTTGGTCGAGAACCGCCTCGTAGGGCGCCAGCGTGCCGACTGGACCAACCGCAGCCAGTGTCGGCCGCGTCGAGAACAGGCGTGACGACAGATCCGTCAGGCGCTCCGTGGTCAGGGCTCCGAGCCGTTCCATCAACTCTTCCTTCGGGATCGGCCTGCCGAACAGGAGCAACTGGCGTGCGATCTGCGAAGCCCGGCTTGCAGGGCTTTCCGCCGACATGATCAACCCCGCGCGATACTGCGCACGGGCCCGGTCGAGTTCCTCCTGGGAAATATCTTGGCCTGCACGCTGCAGTTCGCGAACGATCACCGGAACCAGTTCGGCGATATCGTTCTGAC
This sequence comes from Mesorhizobium sp., assembly GCA_035944705.1. Taxonomy (GTDB): domain Bacteria; phylum Pseudomonadota; class Alphaproteobacteria; order Rhizobiales; family Rhizobiaceae; genus Mesorhizobium. The sequence continues at coordinate 281,632 of DASZAX010000009.1, forward strand.
CGGTGGCTGCATGGACGCCGAACACGCCGGTGTCCGAGAAGCCCCAATGGAAGGCGTACACCGAATAACAAAGGCCACGCTTTTCGCGCACCTCCTGGAACAGGCGCGATGACATGCCGCCGCCGAGGATCATCGACAGGACCTGCGAGGCGTAGAAGTCGCGCACGTGATAAGCGCGTCCCTCGAAGCCGAGCACGATCTGCGCATCCATCAGGTCGCGGTCCTCGCGGAAATCGCCACCGACATACTGGGCATATTGCGGAGCGGTGTTCTCGGCCTTTGAACGGAATGAGCCGAGTTTGTTCTCCACTTCGCGCACGAAGTCGTCATGTTTCACGTCGCCGGCAGCGACCATGACCATGCGATCGGCGCCATACTGACGCTCCATGAAGCTATGCAACTGCTTGGAGGTAAAGGATTTTACCGTTTCCGGCGTGCCCAGAATCGAACGGCCGATGGTCTGGTGACGAAAGGCTGTTTCGGTGAATCGGTCGAAGACGACGTCGTCGGGCGTGTCGTGCGCGGCGCCGATTTCCTGCAGGATGACGTTCTGCTCGCGCTCCAGTTCGTCGGGATCGAATTCCGATTCCTGCAGGATGTCAGCCAGGATGTCGACCGCGAGGGGCACGTCGTCGGACAACACACGAGCGTAGAAAGAGGTCGTCTCGACACTGGTGGCGGCATTGATCTCGCCGCCGACATTCTCGATTTCCGAGGCGATCTCGAAGGCGGAGCGCCTCTTTGTGCCCTTGAATGCCATGTGTTCGAGCAGGTGGGCCATTCCATGCTCATCTTCGCGCTCGTTCCGGGCCCCGGATTTGACCCAGGCGCCGAGAGCAACGGATTCGATGCTTGGAAGGGTTTCGGTGGCGACTGTCAGGCCGTTCGACAGACGGCTTACCTCAACACCCATATAGCTAAAACTCCCTAACGCGCCGCCCGGGAGCGGCGACGAACATAATCTTCCACCATTTTCAGGTCCGATGGAAGTACCGCATATTTTTCCTCCGAATTCATTAAGTCGGCAAGCCATGAAGGCAGCGCAGGATAGATTCCGCTTGCCGCTTCGACGGCAGCCGGGAATTTCGCGGGATGTGCGGTACCCAGGACGATCATCGGAGTGTTGCCGGCAGATTGCAAGGCTGCGACATGAACGCCTGACGCCGTATGGGGATCGAGCAGATAACTCGAATGGGCGAGGGTGGAGCGGATCGTCCCGGTGACCTCGGCCTGAGTCGCGCGCCCGGCATCGAATTCGGCACGGATGCGGGCAAGCCCTTCCGCCTCGATGGTGAAAGCACCGGATTGCTTCAGCGAATTCATGTAGCGGCGCACCGTTCCGGCATCACGCTGCGAAACCTCGAACAGCAGGCGCTCGAAATTCGAGGACACCTGGATGTCCATCGAAGGCGAGGTCGTCGCGACCACGCCCTTCATGCGGTATTCGCCGCTGGCAAGCGTACGCGCCAGAATGTCGTTGTCGTTGGTGGCGATCACCAGGCGCTCGATCGGTAGTCCCATGCGCTTGGCCGCATATCCCGCGAAGATGTCGCCGAAATTGCCGGTTGGAACGGTGAAGGATACCGGCCGGTCGGGTGCGCCGAGCGACAGGGCCGATGAGAAGTAATAGACGATCTGGGCCATGATGCGCGCCCAGTTGATCGAGTTGACGCCAGACAGCGAGACCGCGTCGCGGAAGGCGTGGTCATTGAACATGTCCTTGAGCAAGCCTTGGCAATCATCGAAATTGCCCTCGATCGCCAGCGCATGCACGTTCGCGGCGGTCGAGGTCGTCATCTGCCGCTGCTGCACCGGCGAGACGCGCCCGTTCGGAAACAGGATGACGATGTCGGTACGCTCGCGCCCGGCGAAGGCTTCGATGGCCGCGCCGCCGGTATCGCCGGATGTGGCGCCGACGATGGTTGCGCGCTCGCCGCGCTCGGCAAGCACATGGTCCATCAGTCGACCAAGCAGTTGCATGGCAACGTCCTTGAAGGCGAGCGTCGGGCCGTGGAAGAGCTCAAGGACAAAGGTGTTGGGGCCGGTTTGGACCAGCGGGCACACAGCATCGTGACGGAAAGTCGCATAAGCCTCCCGCACCAGCTTCGTGAACACTGCAGGCGCGACTTCACCACCGAGAAAGGGCGTCAGCACGCGAATGGCGAGATCGGCATAGGAAAGCCCACGCATGGTTTTGATCTCGGCGGGCGAGAAATGCGGCCAGGTTTCGGGCACGTAAAGTCCGCCGTCGCGCGCCAGGCCGGCCAGCACCGTATCTGAAAATCCGAGTGCGGGGGCCTCTCCGCGGGTACTCACATAGCGCATTGTCGACTTTCCATTTCAGCTGCCATTCCGGCCGATTACCCTTGCTTTGGGCCAAAGCGTGGATTTTGTGCGCGCCCTCAGTCGCATTTTTGCCGTCTCGTTGCTATAGGTCGCCTGCTTCGCGTGAGGGAACTGCTTTTTATGGTGTTTCGTTCGTCCAACAGCCGCCTTGTCGCGGGTTTCGTGTCCATGGGCTTTATGCTGATCGTCGCAGGCTGCCAATCAAGCGACGGCGGCGGGTCGGGCGGCGGTTTCCTGGGGGTGGGTAAGAAGGACGAGGCAGCGATCAATGCTGATGTTGCCAAGGCCAAGGCTTCCGACCTCCGGGCCTATTGCCCGAAGGTTACGCTGCGCGAAGGCACCGCTGTCTTCAACACTTACGGCAAGGCCGCCGCGAAACCGAAGGCACCGAAGGGCCAGGATCCTGCCCCGGCGACCGATGCGACGCAGGATGATTCAGGCCGGCTTTCCTACCAGGCCTCGATCGGCGACGTGACCCGTGACTGCACGCGCGACAACGGCATGCTCAACATGAAGATTGCCGTGGCCGGTCGCATCGTTCCGGGGCCGACGGCCGTTCCGGGCACCGTCACCTTGCCGATCCGCATTGCTGTGGTCGAAGGCGACAAGGTGCTTTATTCGCAGATTTATCAGCACAAGGTGCAGGTGTCCGACACCTCCACCGCGACCCAGTTCGTGCTGAACGATTCCAACATTTCCATTCCGCAGCCGGCTGCGGCGACCTATCAGGCCTTCGCAGGTTTCGACGAAGGCCCGAAGAAGGTACAGAAATCGGAAGAAGATCAGCCGGTGAAGCGTCGTGTACGCCGGACGAAGCCGAAGGCGGCTCCAGTGGCGAATGCGCCGGCAGCGCCTGCGCAGCAGGGCAATCAGACCACCATCTCGGATATCCCGCGCTAGCAGCAGTTTTCCGTCGGGAATTACGATTAAAAGGGGCGTCAGCCCCTTTTTCCTTTGGTGGCTCGCCTCAGGCGTCCTGCGACCACTCCGACAGCGCTGCAAGCACACCTTTCAGGTCGGACCAGCGATTGATCACCGTTTCTGCACCTGCCTCAGTCAGGATATCGGCGTGGCCGGGATAGCTGTGTGAGGCACCGGTAAAGCCGATCACACGCATGCCCGCGGCGCGGGCACCATGGATGCCATGGGCGGAATCCTCGATCACGAAGGTGTTCGCTGGATTTGCTTTCAGCAGCTGTGCTGCGTGCAGAAAGACGTCCGGTGCCGGCTTGGTCTTCCGTGATGGCGTTTCAAGCGCCGAGAAGATGCGACCTTCGAACAACGGCAGAAGCCGGACTTTTTCCAGCATGAAGGCGATGCGCTCCGAGCTCGAATTGGAGCAGATGCAGCGTGGCGCCGTCACGGATGCGACGGCCTGGTGCACGCCATCGATGGCGCGAACGTCCGAACGAAGCTTGCGGTCGACCAGTTCTTCGGCGCGTGTGATCAGCGATGCCTGGAAAGGGATGTTCGCCTTGTGCTCGATCGCCATCATGATGTCTTTGAAGGTGAGACCGGCGTAGGTTTCGGCGATCTCCTCGGCGCTGATCTCGAAGCCCGCCTCGGTGATCAGTTCGGCCTCGACGCGTGCGGCGATGATTTCGGAATCGACGAGCACGCCGTCACAATCGAAAATGACAAGGTCTGGCTGGGGCATTTCGGTCCATCTGCGCTGGAGCAATTCCAGGAAAAGTGCGTAGCGGTTTTCCGTCCGGAATTGCGTAAAAACCAAAGAGTTAGAGTGTTTCCGCGTTTCCGTGAAACACGGAAACGCTCTAGAAGCAATTCCAGGAAAAGTGCGTAGCGATTTTCCGTCCGGAATTGCGTAAAAACCAAAGAGTTAGAGTGTTTCCGCGTTTCCGTGAAACACGGAAACGCTCTAGAAGCAATTCCAGGAAAAGTACGTAGCGGCTTTCCGTCCGGAATTGCGTAAAAACCAAAGAGCTAGAGCGTTTCCGCGCTTCCGTTAAAACGGAAACGCTCCGGGGAAGGCCGGCGCGGCATACACCAAGCACCGGCAAGCCGCAAATCACGCCTGCACTTCATCAAATATTTACTGAGAACGGTAACCATAACGGCTGGTAAATGTAACGCGTGTCCTGGGTAATCAGCATGTCTGCCGTGCGTCTTCTCGACGAACTTTCCCACACTCCTCAGCAGTCCGAATGGCTGGACACGATCCTGAAAGGGGATTGCGTCGCTGCGCTCGACCGACTGCCGGAAAAATCGGTGGACGTGATCTTCGCTGATCCGCCCTACAATCTGCAGCTGGAAGGCACATTGCATCGGCCTGATCAGTCCAAGGTCGACGCAGTTGACGACCATTGGGACCAGTTCGAGAGTTTCGAGGCCTACGATGCCTTCACCCGCGCCTGGCTGCTCGCGGCGCGCCGCGTTCTGAAGCCGAATGGCACCATCTGGGTGATCGGCTCCTATCACAACATCTTCCGCGTCGGCGCCAAGATGCAGGATCTCGGCTTCTGGATCCTCAACGATGTCGTTTGGCGCAAGACCAATCCGATGCCGAATTTCCGCGGTCGCCGGTTCCAAAATGCTCATGAGACGATGATCTGGGCATCGCGCGACCAGAAGTCCAAGGGCTACACCTTCAACTACGAAGCGCTGAAGGCCGCCAACGATGATGTGCAGATGCGCTCCGATTGGCTCTTCCCGATCTGCACCGGTGGCGAACGGCTGAAGGACGACAACGGCGACAAGCTGCATCCGACGCAGAAGCCGGAAGCACTGCTGGCTCGCATCATGCTGGCTTCGACCAAGCCGGGTGATGTCGTGCTCGACCCGTTCTTCGGCTCCGGCACTACCGGGGCGGTCGCCAAGCGACTTGGCCGCCATTTCGTCGGGATCGAGCGGGAACAGTCTTATATCGACGCAGCCTACGAGCGCATTTCCGCGGTGAAACCGCTTGAGGACGCTGACCTGACGGTTCTTTCGGGCAAGCGGGCGGAGCCGCGGGTCGCCTTCGTCAGCCTGATCGACAACGGCCTCGTCAAGGCTGGCGCCACGCTGTACGACGCCAAACGCCGCTGGTCGGCCAAGGTGCGTGCCGATGGCACGCTGGCCATCGGCGGGAGTGCCGGTTCCATTCACAAGATCGGCGCCGAAGTGCAGGGGCTCGACGCCTGCAACGGCTGGACCTTCTGGCACTACGAACGCGCGGGCGGCCTTACTCCGATCGACGAACTGCGCAAGATCGCGCGGCTCGGCATGGAACGCGCCGGAGCATGATCCCGACCTGGAGCATTTTGTAGCCAAGTGGAATCACTTGGCGTTACAAAAATGCGGCGAAAACAAAAGCTTAGAGCATTTCCGCGTTTCCGTGAAAAACGGAAACGCTCTAAGGTCAGTGAAAGCTGCTGACTTTCGGGCAAAGATCATGCGGCGAAACAAAGAGAGAGCTTAACCCTCCACGTCCACCCTGGCGATCAGGCCATCACCGTCAAGCGTGATGGTCTCGGCACCATGCCGCTCCCGCCACACACCGGTCTTCGTGCTGGTTCCGGTCAGAGACCATTCAGAACGTGCACTGTTTGACGACAGTGCTTCCAGCTTCTTGTCTTCCGCTTCCTGGTCCGGATATTCCTCGAAATAGGTACGGAAGGCGGCCATCACGGCGTTCCGGCCTTCGATGCGGCCGCCAACACCTTGCGAAACATAGACGACATCCGGCGCGAACATCGCCTCGATGGCGGCAAAATCCTGCGCGTTGGTCACTTCGTGAAATCGGGCGAGCGTCCTGGCCGGATCGTGGCGGGCGGTCATGCCTCAACCCCACGGGCAGCGAGATCGCGCTTCAGGGTGGCGGCATCGGTGAACAGCACCGCCTGCCAACCGGCCTTCTTGGCGCCCTCGACATTTTTTGGACTGTCATCGATGAACAGCGTCGCCGCCGGCTCAAGGTCGAAGGACCTGATGTGGTGGTCGTAGATGGCACGGTCGGGCTTGATGAGTTTGATGTCGCCCGAAACAGTCACGCCGCGCGGGAGCTTCAGAAAGGGGAAGCGTTCCTGCGCTTCCCGAAACGTATCGGAAGCGAAGTTGGTCAGCATGGTGACGTCACGGCCCTCATCGATCAAGCCTTCCATCAGGGCGACGCTGTCGTCATAGGCGTGCGGCACCATTTCGTGCCAGTGACGGCGGAAGTTGCGGATGTTCTCGGCATGGTCCGGGTGTCGACCGAGCAGCAGGCCTTCCGCTTCTTCCCAGGTGCGACCGCGATCCTGTTCCACATTCCAGTCGCTCGTGCAGACATTGTCGAAGAACCATTGCCGTTCCGCTGCATCCGGGATCAGCCGGTTGAATGGCAGGCTGGGGTCGTAGTGCAACAGCACCTTGCCGATGTCGAAGACGATGTGGCGGATTTCGGTCATGCTTTCCTCTTGTGCGGACCCTTTTGGGTCGAGCCGGGCATAGCCGCTTCGATTGCCTTTTTCATGACGGTGGGCAAGGCTTCGTCGTTGATCCAGCCAGGGCGTGACCAGAAGAAACCTTGTGGCGCCGCCGCGAAGTCGACGCGCGCCGCGTAGACGCTGAGCTCCAGCGAAAAATGCGTGAAGACATGGTTGATGGTGCCGCAGGGGCGCCAGTCGGCTGGAAACGGCGCGGCATCCGCGCCGGTGGCGCCGTCGATCCGTGCGGTCCAGCCTGTGGTCGGTACTTCGCTCATGCCGCCGAGCAGGCCTTTCTCGGGGCGCTTGCGCAGGAGGATTGCGCCATCGCCGCGGATCGCGACGAATGCCGCCCCGCGCCGGGACGGCTTTTCCGGCTTGGCGAGTTTTACCGGATAGAATTCCGGGTCGCCGGAAAGGATGACGCTGCAATCCTGCCGTAACGGGCACAACATGCAGCGTGGCTTGCGCGGGGTGCAGATGGTGGCGCCGAGGTCCATCATAGCCTGGGCGAAGTCGCCGGGCCTCTCGTGCGACAACATTCCTTCGACACGGGCACGGATTTCCGGCTTTGCCAGCGGCAGCGGGGTAGCGATCGAAAACAGCCGCGAAACGACGCGTTCGACATTGCCGTCGACCACCACGGCTGGGCGGTTGAAGGCGATGGCGGCAATTGCCGCTGCGGTGTAGGCGCCGATGCCAGGAAGCGCTCGCAGGCCGCTCTCGGTGTCCGGAAAGCGGCTGTCCTGTACCGCTATCTGGTCGGCACAGGCTTTCAGGTTGCGCGCCCGCGAATAGTAGCCCAGCCCGGCCCAGGCCTTCATCACGTCGTCGGAACTCGCCGCGCCAAGCGCCTGTATGGTGGGCCAGCGTTCCAGGAACGCCTGAAAATAGGCTTTGACCGCCTCCACGGTCGTCTGTTGCAGCATCACCTCGGAGAGCCAGACCCGATACGGGTCCGGCTTCACGCCCCTGGCAAGATCGCGGGGTGCAACGCGCCAGGGCAGATCGCGATGATGCGTGTCATACCAGCCAAGCAGGCGGGCGGCGATATCGGTGCCGCTGTCATATGCGGGCTTGCGGGTATGGTCGGGCAGTGTCATTGATCGTTCGGGATGCGGTTCAGCCGGTCCTGCTGTCTGACGGAGAACGCATGACAGGGAAACCCCCTTACGGCAATCCTGTACCGGTTAGTGATCTCGCCACCGGCATCCTGGAACCGGTATTGCGCAAGCGCGCCGGCATCTCGATAGGTCTGGTGCAGTCCTGGGAGGAGATTGTCGGACCGCGCCTTGCCGGCACGTCGCGGCCGGAGCGGATCCAATGGCCCCGCCGCATGCGCGAAGAGGATCCATTCGAGCCCGCCGCCCTGGTGGTTGCGTGCCAGGGTGTCGCGGCACTGCATCTCCAGCATCAGGCCGACGAGATCATCGGTCGCGTCAACGCTTTTCTGGGCTTTCAGGCCATCGGTCGCATCCGCATCGTGCAGAAACCGCTGACGGAGGCCAAACGCCGCACCGTCCAACCGGCAAGGCCCCTTACGCCGCTGGAGAAGACCCGCCTTGAACGTGTTGTCGGTGGCGTGGAAGATGAGGCTCTGCGGGCTTCGCTGGAAAGGTTGGGCGCCAGCATCATCGGCCGGCGCAAATAGACTTCACCACGCTCTCGCGCTTTCGTGATCGTTTCAACAGGTTTTCGCGATTGGACTCGGGAACCTCTATGCCTTAATTCCCGCGAACTCTCGCTTTTCCTTGGCTATCCATTGCAAAATCCCAATCCTGATCAGGTGATTCGATGAACCGTCTTCTGTCTCGCAGACACATTCTGACCACGCTGGCCGTTGCGCCGGCGGCGTTGGCGCTCGCGGCCTGCAACAAAGCAGGCGAGGCGGAAGCCGAAACGGCCAAGCCAGCCGAGCCCGCCAAGCCAGCGGACGCGATGAAGCCGGCCGCAAAGCCGGCAGCGGCGGCTCCGCAGTCGTCGGGTTCCGTCGATATGGCTGAACTCCTGAAGCCTGGTGTGCTGCCGGAAAGGCAGCTCGGCAAGGACGATGCCAAGGTCACCATCGTCGAATACGCTTCCATGACCTGCCCGCATTGCGCGCATTTCCACGAGACCACGCTGCCCGAGCTGAAGACCAAGTATATCGACACGGGCAAGGCACGGTTGATCTTCCGCGAGTTCCCGTTCGATCCGCGCGCCGAGGCCGGGTTCATGCTGGCGCGCTGCGCCGGCGACAATTATTTCCCGATGGTGGATGTTCTCTTCAAGCAGCAGCAGAACTGGGCCGTGGCCGAAAACGTCAAGGATGCCATGTTCCAATTGTCCAAGCTGGCCGGTTTTACACAGGAGACCTTCAATGCCTGCTTGACGGACCAGAAACTTCTGGACCAAGTCAGATCGGTGCAGAAGCGCGGCGCGGACGAATTCAAGGTCGACTCAACGCCGACCTTCTTCATCAACGGTCAAACCTACAAGGGTGCGTTGTCGATTGAGGAAATGTCGGCCATCATCGACCCTCTGCTCTGACGTTCCGGCAACGCCGGGGCGGCAGCGGCTCGGCGTGAGCGCCCATACGGGGCTGCGCGAATGAAATTCTCGCGGCTGCGCCTGCTCGGTTTCAAATCCTTCGTCGAACCCGGTGAGTTCGTGATCGAACGCGGTCTCACCGGCATCGTCGGGCCGAACGGCTGCGGCAAGTCGAACCTGGTGGAAGCGCTCCGCTGGGTGATGGGCGAAAGCTCCTACAAGAACATGCGCGCGTCCGGCATGGACGATGTCATCTTCTCGGGTTCCAACACGCGGCCGGCCCGCAACACGGCCGAGGTCACGCTTTTCCTCGACAATGTCGATCGCACTGCGCCGTCCGCCTTCAATGATGCCGACGAGCTGCAGGTTTCCCGCCGCATCGAGCGTGAGGCCGGTTCTGTCTATCGCATCAATGGCAAGGAGGCGCGTGCCAAGGACGTGCAGCTTCTCTTCGCCGACCAGTCGACCGGTGCCCGTTCGCCTTCGATGGTCGGACAGGGGCGCATTGGCGAGCTGATCCAGGCCAAACCCCAGGCACGCCGCGCGCTGCTGGAAGAAGCAGCCGGCATTTCCGGATTGCACACCCGCCGCCATGAAGCGGAATTGCGGCTGAAGGGTGCCGAGCAGAATCTCGAGCGGCTGGACGATGTCGTCGGTGAGCTGGAAAGTCAGATCGAAAGCCTGAAGCGCCAGGCGCGCCAGGCGTCTCGGTTCAAGAACCTGTCGGCCGACATCCGCAAGGCAGAAGCCACTCTGCTGCATCTGCGCTGGACGCTTGCCAAGGCTCAGGAAGCCGAAGCGCGGTCGGCACTGGCGATCGCGACCGCACTGGTCGGCGACCGCGCCGCTTCGCAGATGAACGCTGCCAAGGAGCAGGCAATCAGTGCACATCGTCTGCCGGATCTACGCGACGCGGAAGCCAAGGCTGCGGCGGCCTTCCAGCGCCTGTCGATCGCCAAGTCGCAGATCGAGGAAGAGGCAGGCCGCATCAGCGCCCGCCAGACCGAACTCGACCGGCGCCTGCAGCAGCTGGACGCCGACATCGAGCGCGAAGAGCGCATGGTGCGTGACAATGCTGCCGTGCTGGAGCGGCTGGCAACGGAAGAAAAGACGCTGAGTGCTGAAAATGCCGGTGCAGCGGAGCGGGAAGCCAACACCCGTGCCACTTTCGAGCAGGCGACGGCCACGCTGGCGGCCAGTGAAGAAAAACTGGCAAAGCTGACCGCGGAACGCGCTGAGGCTGCGGCCGGCCGCAACCAGATCGAGCGCACCTTGCGGGAAGCCGCTGAACGCCGTGACCGCTTCGCCCGTCAGCTCGCCGATGCCGATCGTGAACTTGCCGAAATCGGCCAGCGTATCGCTGCTCTTGCCGACCCGGCGGAGAAAAAGATTCTGGTCGAAGAAGCGGCCGAAGCGCTTGCTGCCACCGAGGCCGCTGCCTTGGAGACCGAACAGCAGGTGGTCGAGGCTCGTGCTGCCGAGGCTGCCGCACGCGGTCCGCTGCAGGAAGCCAAGGCGGAACTCGCCCGTGTCGAGACGGAAGCACGCACGCTGGCCAAGATCCTGAATTCGGTTGGCGGTGGCGACCTGTTTCCTGCCGTGCTGGAACAGATCAGCGTCGAACGCGGCTTCGAGACCGCACTCGGCGCAGCGCTTGGCGAAGATCTCGACGTGCCGCTGGACCGCAGCGCACCCGTGCACTGGGGTGATGGTGAAGTGCAGCCTGGCGACCCGGCTTTGCCGGAGGGTGTTCGCAACCTGGCCAGTGTCGTCAGGGCGCCCGGACAGCTGGCGCGCCGCCTCGCGCAGATCGGTATCGTTGAAGCAGGTGACGGCAAGCGTCTGCAAGCGTTGCTGGTGCCCGGCCAGCGGCTGGTGAGCCGCGAAGGGGCATTGTGGCGCTGGGACGGTTTCACGGCGAGCGCCGACGCGCCGACGCCGGCCGCGCAACGTTTGGCGCAGAAGAACCGGTTGGCTGAACTCGACGCCGAGGCGATTTCCGCCACGCGTGTCGTGCGCGCAGCCGAGGAGACCCTTGCCAAGGCTGAAGCTGGCCTGCGTGCCGCTGTCGAGGCCGAAAAGGAAGCACGCCAGGCCTGGCGTGAAGCGCAGCACGCGCTCGACGCGGCGCACACTGCACTGGTTCAGGCGGAAAGAGCGGCCGGTGAGTTCACGACGCGGCGGGCTGCCCTGACCGAATCCCGTGCCCGGGTGGTGGAGGCTCATGAAGAAGCCTCCGCCATCCACGTCGAGGCGGAAGAGCAGTTGAAGGATGCTCCCGATCTTGCCGACCTGCAGTCGCGGCTCGAACAGGCCGCCGCTCATGTCTCGCGCGATCGTGCGGCGCTCGCCGATGCGCGCGCCGTCCATGAGGGGCTGAAGCGCGAAGCGGAGGCGCGGGGCCGCCGCCTTGAAGCCATTCAGGGAGAGCGCAACAACTGGCTATCGCGGGCAGAGAATGCCTCCGCACAGATCGCCTCGCTTGGTGAACGCAAGGCGGAAGCTGCGGCCGAACGCGAGCAACTGGCTGATGCACCTGATGAACTCGACCGGCGTCGCCGCGCGTTGCTGTCGCAGCTTTCCGAAGCCGAGGCGCTGCGCAAGAACGCTGCCGACCGTTTGCAGGAGGCCGAAAACCGACAGGCCGAACTCGACAAGGCAGCGACAGCGGCCATCACCACGCTCGCTGAAGCCCGCGAAGCACGCGTGCGCGCCGAGGAACGGCTGACAGCCGCCGACGAGCGTCGGCAGGAGGTGGAAGCGCGTATCCAAGAAGCGCTGAACACACCGCCGCACCTGGTCATTCGTCACACCGGGCTGGAGGCCGATAGCCCGGTGCCCGACATGGGCGAGATCGAGCGTCAGCTGGAGCGGCTGAAGATCGAGCGCGAACGGCTCGGCGCTGTCAATTTGCGCGCCGAAGAAGAACAGCGCGAGCTGTCCGAGCGGCTGGAGACCATTGTCTCCGAGCGAGAAGACGTCATCGAGGCGATCCGCAAGCTGCGCCAGGCCATCCAGAGCCTCAATCGGGAGGGCCGCGAACGGTTGCTCGCCGCCTTCGAGCTCGTCAATGGCCATTTCCAGCGGCTGTTCACGCACCTGTTCGGTGGCGGCACTGCGGAACTGCAGCTGATCGAGTCGGAAGATCCGCTCGAGGCCGGTCTTGAGATCCTGGCCCGTCCGCCCGGCAAGAAGCCGCAGACCATGACGCTGTTGTCTGGCGGTGAACAGGCACTGACGGCGATGTCGCTGATCTTCGCAGTCTTCCTCACCAATCCTGCGCCGATCTGCGTGCTTGACGAAGTCGATGCGCCGCTCGACGATCACAATGTCGAACGGTTCTGCAATCTGATGGACGAAATGTCGGCATCGACGGAGACCCGCTTCGTCGTCATCACCCACAATCCAATCACCATGGCACGCATGGACCGCCTGTTCGGCGTCACCATGGCCGAACAGGGCGTCAGCCAACTGGTTTCGGTCGACCTGCAGGCCGCGGAGGCGATGCGCGAAGCCAGCTGATCGACATTTCGTCGCCATCTGTGCTGTTGAACTTTCGACGATCCCGGTGATAGCACTCAACCGTCGACTGGCTGCCCCGGTCGCAGCCAGCGGTCGTGGAGAACGCATTTGCCCATACTCGTCACCGGCGCGGCCGGCTTCATCGGCAGCCATGTCTGCCATCGCCTCCTCGACAGGGGGGAAGAGGTCATCGGCGTTGATAATCTGAATGATTATTACGATCCGGCGCTGAAGCAGGCGCGCCTGGAGCGACTATCCCGACGCAACCATTTCTCATTTCACAAGCTCGACCTTGCCGATGAAGGTGCCCTGGCATCGCTCTCAAGCCGCGGCATCAAACGCGTCGTGCATCTCGCCGCCCAGGCCGGCGTGCGCCATTCGCTCGACAATCCGCGCGCCTACATCCGCTCCAACATTGCCGGTCACCTGGAAGTGCTGGAATTTTGCCGGGCCCTGCCTGGTTTCGAGCACCTGGTCTATGCCTCGTCGAGCTCGGTCTATGGTGGCAACCAGAAGGTACCGTTTTCGGAGGCCGACAAGGTCGACACGCCCGTCTCGCTCTATGCAGCCACCAAGAAGGCCGACGAGCTGATGAGTCACACCTACGCTCACCTCTATTCCATTCCGCTGACAGGCCTACGGTTCTTCACGGTCTACGGACCGTGGGGCAGGCCGGACATGGCTTATTGGCTTTTCACCAAGGCCATTCTCTCCGGCAAGCCGATCCGCGTCTTCAACCAGGGCGAGATGTGGCGCGATTTCACCTATGTCGACGATGTCGTCGAAGCGGTTGTGAAAGTGCTGGACAAATCGCCCGCCGACGAGACGCCGCCGGCCCGGCTCTACAACATCGGCAACAACAACCCGGTGCGGTTGGGTGAGTTCATCGACACGCTGGAGCGCCTGATCGGGATCGAGGCCAGGCGTCAGTACGAGCCGATGCAACCCGGCGATGTCGAGCGGACCTTTGCCGACGTTGCGGCGCTCGATCAGGCCATAGGCTTCAAGCCGAACACGTCGATCGAGGATGGCCTGCGGAGGTTCGTCGAATGGTATCGCGCCGAGTGGCAGGGGCGGGATAGATAGCTAACCTGCGGACAAGCCAGGCGTGCCGCACCCTGGCTGCTACTTCAGGACGTCAGCCCCGAACGGTGGCGTCCACGCGCCTGGTGGACGAATTCACGGCCTATATCCTGACGGGCGCCCGGGAGAATTGATTTTGGAAGGTGCCGGCCAGATTTGTCCCAAGGATTGGGCCGAGGTGTTGTTTGGCTGGGGCGCCAGGATTCGAACCTGGGAATGTCGGTACCAAAAACCGATGCCTTACCGCTTGGCGACGCCCCAACAGCCGATGAATCGGATGTGAGCGGCCTTATAGGCAGAGCCGGTCAAAAGCACAATCGCCAATAACATGCCAAAATCGATGCGCAGGCCCCGCGAAGCACGGGCCCTCGGGCAACGCTATTCGCCCCACACGGCCAGTTCATTGCCGGCCGGATCGACGAAATGAAAACGTCTGCCGCCAGGGAATGAGAAGATCGGCTTCACGATCGTGCCACCGGCGTTCGTTACCGCCTCGAGCGTTTCTTCCAGGTTTTCCGAATAGAGTACCGGCAGCGGTTTGATCGTCGCAGCGGAGGCGTCGGCATCAAAACCACCGTCCAGGCCTTCGTCGAAAGCCGAATAGGTAGGGCCATAATCCGTGAACGACCAGGAGAAGGCCGCACTGTAGAATGCCTTGACGTTGTCGAGCTTGCCGTTGGTTGCCGGCATTTCGATGTAGTCGAGTTTGCCTGTCTTACGCATTGCAACACTCCTTGTTCTTCATATGTTCTTTTATTGCATGGCAACCTGAGACTCAAGAGCTGCGCGGCTGATCGCGATCAGGACGCATAGGGTTCGACAGGGCGGACCGTCCGCCTTCTCCGCGGATCGACTGATTCCCTTTCCCGCCAGAACGGCGTTTCAAAACATGGCCTCATGCTATCCTTCCGGGTGGCAGGTGCTGCCCGATTTCCGACACATCACTCACCCCTAAAATGGCTTAATCGATTGTAGCTGCGGGCGCGGGTTTCAAGTGCTTGCCTTTCGCAGCGCAGCATCCTAGGCAGGCCGCGAGGCTTACCTGAAGCGCCCCGCGTCCATTTCGGACGCGCAAAGGACGCTCAAACACTTTGTATCTACGCGTCGGCCCGAAAATCGGTTCCGATTTTCCGGCCAACGCGATAGGGGGCAGGAGCCCTGAGGCGAAACCAGGCTGAGGAGCGAGCATGACCAAGTGGGTCTACACCTTTGGCGACGGAGCGGCCGAGGGCCGCGCTGGAGACAAAAATCTGCTGGGCGGCAAGGGGGCCAATCTGGCCGAGATGTGCAGCCTGGGTCTGCCGGTGCCGCCGGGTTTTACGATCACCACCGAAGCCTGCAATCACTACTATGCCAACGGCCGCGCCTATCCGGATACAATGGAGGGCGATGTCGACGAGGCGCTCGGGCATATCGGCCGGATTACGGGTCGCAGCTTTGGCGATCCCAAAAAGCTGCTTCTCGTCTCAGTGCGGTCCGGGGCCCGCGCATCGATGCCGGGCATGATGGACACTGTGCTCAACCTTGGGCTCAATGACGAGACGGTCGAAGCATTGGCGAGCGACTCCGGTGACGCACGGTTTGCCTATGACAGCTACCGCCGTTTCATCCAGATGTACTCCGATGTTGTGATGGGGCTCGATCACGAGGTCTTCGAGGAAATCCTGGAGGACCAGAAAGCGAGCCTCGGCTACGAACTCGACACGGAACTTTCCGCCATCGAGTGGCAAGGCGTCATCGCGCTTTACAAGACCAAGGTCGAGGAAGAACTCGGCAAGCCGTTTCCCCAGGATCCGCGCGAGCAGCTCTGGGGCGCCATCGGCGCGGTCTTTTCCAGCTGGATGAACGCGCGCGCCATCACGTACCGTCGGTTGCACGATATCCCCGAAGCCTGGGGCACGGCCGTCAACGTCCAGGCCATGGTGTTCGGCAACATGGGCGAGACCTCGGCCACCGGCGTCGCCTTCACCCGCAATCCCTCGACCGGCGAGAAGCTGCTCTACGGCGAGTTCCTGGTGAACGCGCAGGGCGAGGATGTCGTGGCTGGCATCCGCACGCCACAGAACATCACCGAGGCAGCCCGCATAGCCGCTGGTTCCGACAAGCCTTCGCTGCAGAAACTGATGCCGGAGGCCTTTGCCAGCTTCGTCGCGATCTCGGATAAGCTCGAAAAGCATTACCGCGACATGCAGGACCTCGAATTCACCATCGAGCGCGGCAAATTGTGGATGCTGCAGACCCGATCCGGAAAGCGAACCGCCAAGGCTGCGCTGAAGATCGCGGTCGACATGGCTCACGAAGGCCTGATCACCAAGGAACAGGCGGTGGCCCGTATCGACCCTGCCTCGCTCGACCAGCTCCTGCATCCGACCATCGATCCGCGGGCCGAGCGCAACGTCATCGGCGTCGGCCTGCCGGCATCGCCTGGTGCCGCCACCGGCGAGATCGTGTTCTCCTCCGACGACGCCGAAGAACTGAAATCGCAGGGTCGCAAGGCAATCCTGGTACGCGTCGAAACCTCGCCGGAAGACATTCACGGCATGCATGCCTCCGAAGGTATCCTGACCACGCGTGGCGGCATGACCAGCCATGCTGCAGTTGTTGCGCGCGGCATGGGCAAGCCATGCGTTTCGGGCGCCGGCTCGCTGCGTGTCGACCACAAGGCAGGCACGTTGATTGCACTGGGCGCCACATTCAAGAAGGGTGAGATCATCACCATCGACGGTAGCAACGGCCAGGTGCTGAAGGGGTCCGTGCCGATGCTGCAGCCCGAATTATCGGGTGACTTCGCTGCCATCATGGAATGGGCCGATGGTGCGCGTCGCATGAAAGTGCGCACCAATGCCGAGACACCTGCCGACGCGCGCATGGCCCGTTCCTTCGGTGCAGAAGGCATCGGGCTCTGCCGTACCGAGCACATGTTCTTCGACGGCGCCCGCATCGTCGCCATGCGCGAGATGATCCTGGCCGATACCGAGAAGGATCGCCGCGCCGCACTTGCCAAGCTTCTGCCGATGCAGCGCTCGGACTTTCTGGAGCTGTTCGAGATCATGGCCGGTCTTCCGGTGACCATCCGACTGCTCGACCCGCCGCTGCATGAATTCCTGCCCAAGACGGAGGAGGAAATAGCCGAAGTTGCCGCTGCCATGAACGTCTCGGCCGACAAGCTGCGGCAGCGCACCGAAGCCCTGCACGAATTCAACCCAATGCTTGGCCATCGCGGCTGCCGTCTGGCCGTCTCCTATCCGGAAATCGCCGAGATGCAGGCACGGGCCATCTTCGAGGCGGCAGTCGAGGCCGGTCGCAAGGCCGGCGCGCTGGTGGTGCCGGAAATCATGGTGCCGCTGGTCGGCATCGTGAAGGAACTCGACTATGTGAAGGCGCGCATCGACCAGGTGGCCAAGGCCGTAATGGATGAGACAGGCGTCAAGATCGACTACCTCACCGGCACCATGATCGAACTGCCGCGGGCAGCCATTCGCGCCCATGTCATTGCAGAGACCGCGGAATTCTTCTCCTTCGGCACCAACGATCTGACGCAGACCACCTTCGGCATTTCGCGCGACGATGCGGCTTCTTTCCTGGAGACCTATCGCCAGAAAGGCATCATCGAACAAGATCCGTTCGTATCGCTCGATCGTGATGGTGTTGGCGAACTGGTGCGTATGGCAGCCGAAAAGGGCAGGGATACGCGCCCGTCCATCAAGCTCGGCATCTGCGGCGAGCATGGCGGCGATCCGGCCTCGATCAGCTTCTGCGAGGAAGTGGGACTGGATTACGTCTCCTGTTCGCCCTTCCGCGTGCCGATTGCCCGCCTGGCCGCGGCGCAGGCGGCGGTCGCGAAGTAGGGGAACATCCGGCGATCTTGCGCGTTCCGTCGCAAGTTCGCCGTTTTCGCCAGCCATGGGCGGCGGGAACGGAGTTCTTTGGAAATTGCGATGCGGATCCTTGCCACCGCTGCCCTGACGGCGATGCTGCTGACCGGTCCGGCCCTCGCCGGGCCATCGGAACGTCTTGTCGAGCCGACGCTGCGCATAACGCCGGGCGGCAAAGCGGCGCCACGCGTCGCGCTGACCTTCGATGCCTGCATGGGCAAGACCGATCGCCGCATCCTGTCGGTGCTGATCGACAACAGCATCCCGGCGACGATCTTCGTCACCAGCCGCTGGCTGAAGCACAACAAGGATGTGCTTGCCGAGCTGCAGGCGCATCCGGACCTGTTCGAGATCGAGGACCACGGCGCCATGCACGTGCCGGCGGTCGATCGGCCGATCCGTATCTTCGGCATAGCCGCCGCCGGTTCGCCCGAGGCAGTCGACAAGGAGGTGCGAGGCGGAGCAGAAGCCATCGAGGCGGCCGGTGTGACCGCGCCGCGCTGGTTTCGCGGAGCTACGGCCCGCTATAGCAAAAATGCCGTCGAGCAGATCCGCAAGCTTGGCCTGCGGGTCGCCGGCTACTCCGTCAACGGGGACGGCGGCTCGCTGCTTGGTGCCGCGACCACCGAAAAGCGCATTGCCGCGGCCCGCGACGGTGACGTGGTGATTGCCCATATCAACCAGCCGACGCATGCCGCCGGTGAGGGCGTCGCCAAGGGCATCCTCGCGCTCAAGGCCAAGGGCTTTTCCTTCGTGAAGCTGTCGGATGTTCCCGCCGAAGGCTCGGACGGCACGACGGTTGAGACGGTTGCCGGCTACTGAACGGTTCACCGCCCGCCGCGGGGATGGCGTAACCTCTCAGATCAGCCTCTGTCCGCCGTCGATATGGATGGTCTCACCGGTCATGAACTCGTTTGTCATGAGGTAGAGATAGGCAGGCGCGATGTCGGCCGGATTGGCGACCTTTCCTGCCGGTAGTCGCGAGCCCATGTCTTCGAAGAAGCCGGATTTGGCCTCTCCGACAAGCTCATCCCACATCGGCGTGTCGACCCAGCCGGGCGATACGATGTTGACACGTGTCGGTGCGAGTTCCAGCGCGAGCGCCCTGGCGAAATAGCTGAACGAGCCGGCAATGGCGGACACTACCGAGCCGCCAGGAACCGGCGGCCGGTCCTTGTTGATGCCGGAGGTGAAGGTCATGGAGCCTCCACTTCTGAGCATGCGTGCCGCATGTTTGGCAAGCATGACTGCACCGACCAGCTTGTTGTCGACAAAAGTGCGCACGAAATCCATGTCGGTATCGCTGATCGGATAGTTTGGTGGAGGCGTCCCCGCCGTCGAGACGAGATGGTCGAACGCTCCGATTTGCCCGAACAGCCGGCTGACGTCCACTTCCTTCGTCATGTCGGCGACAATGCTCTGCAGATTGCTGCTTGCGCCGAGTGTTTCCTGTGCGGTCTGCAGCTTGTCGTTCGAACGACCGACGATCGTAACATCGGCGCCATTCTGCAGGGCTGCAGCAGCCACACCGAGCCCGATGCCGGAGCTGCCCCCGACGACCACGATTTTCTTGCCCGCAAGCGATACCATGGCAACCTCCGCTTTTGACGATGTTGTAGGATTACGCTTGACCTGCGTAGGCAGCTTCCAGGTCGGCGACGATGATCCTGGTCATGCCGTACATGGCCTGCCTTGCCCGATGTGCCTTTTCGCGATCCGGATCGGTCATGAGTTTCAGCGCGATCTCCGGAATGACCTGCCAATAGACACCGAACTTGTCCTGCAGCCAGCCGCACGGTTTTTCAGAGCCGCCACCTGCGATGAGGGCCTTGTAGTAATAATCGGTCTCTTCCTGGTCGCCGGTTTCGATATAGAGGGAAAGCCGTTCATTGAAGGGCGGCATCGCCCCTGCGTCGAGTGCTGTCAGCTTCAGCCCTTCGAGCTCGAAATCGAAGACCGCATGTGGAGCGCCTCCGCCTGCCCTGGAAAAACCGTCGGTGAATTCCCGGTTTCCGAGTGCTTTCGCATCCTTGAAAACTGACAGGTAGAAATCCCGGGCTTCTGCCGAATTTCCGTTGAACCACAAAAAAGGATGAATGGTCGCCATGCTGGTCCCGTGAGCCATGATCACAAATTGGCTGGCATCTTCATTGGCAATGGCTTGACTGACAAACCATTAGTTGGCACCAATTTGTGAAGATCACTCACAGATGTCCCATGGCCCGAAAGCTTCCGCCGCTCAACGCCTTACCGAGTTTCGAGGCTGCTGCACGGCATCTGAGCTTCTCCCGGGCGGCCGATGAACTCAATGTCACGCATGGCGCCATCAGCAGGGCAGTTAAAAACCTTGAAGATCAGCTCGGTGTCCAGCTGTTCGAGCGGGCCACACGGTCCGTGCGTCTCACTGCCGTCGGCGAACCTTATGCGCGCGCCGTCCGCGACGTGCTTGATCAATTGGCGATAGCCACGGCTTCCGCGACGAGCCGCCACTCGAACACGACGCTGAATGTGAGCACGTCTGACGGTTTCGCCGGCAAATGGCTGGTGCCGCGGCTCTATCGCTTCCATCGCGCTCACGGCGATATCGACGTGCGGGTTTCGACGACCGGTAAACTGACCAATTTCCGCGGCGATGGTATCGATATCGCCATTCGTTATGGCACCGGCGATTATCCCGGGCTGGCATCGGAGTTCCTGGCTGGTGAAGAGGTTTTCCCGGTCTGCAGCCCAAAGCTGCTGGAAGGCGCGCATCCGCTGCACGAACCCGAGGACCTCAGGCACCATACGCTGATCCACGATGGCTATCCGATCGACTGGGCAACCTGGCTTGCCAGCGCGGAGGTGGAAGGCGTGGATCCTCGCAGCGGGTTGACCTTCGATTCCGCCAGTTTCGCGGTCGAGTCCGCCGTGCAGGGCGAGGGGGTCGTGCTCGGCCGCACGATGCTTGTCGCCGCCGATCTGGCCAGCGGCAGGCTGGTTCGGCCGTTCGAGCATGCGCTGAAGTCTCTCTCCAGCTTCTACGTCGTCTATCTTCCCGATGCCATTCGCCAGCGCAAGGTACGGGCTTTTCGAGACTGGCTCCTCTCGGAAATCCAACCGGCCGACACTTGAGGGTTTGATGTAGGCAAGGGCGCACTAGGCCGGGATTGCCTCGATCTCGACCCGGTCTGGGTAGAACGCGCCGTGGTCCTTGATGACGAGCATCTCGTCATAAGGCGCCTGATAGGCCCACATCACGTCCTTGCGCGTTTCACCCCCGGTATCGACGCTCCAGTAGCTGGCATCGCCCTTGAACGGGCAGTGGGTCGAACTGTCACTTCGCACCAGCATTTCGAAGCGGATATCGGCGAATGGTACATAGAGCACTGGCGGATAGTTCGCTTCCCGCAGAAGCTGAGCACGGCCAGAGGCAGCGATCACCGTGTCGCCGAAGCTGACAGTGACTGTACCATTGTATGCTTTGACGGTGATTGTGTGCTCGGGACTGCGCTTGAAACCGGGGGCTGGGTTGGCTTTCTGGTCCATCGGGCATCTCCGTTGCTGGCTCCGATATAGGGCCAGTAACGGAGATCGCCAGCAGCCTGCTGACAAACCGGGTCTCCTGGATCAGGCGGCAACCTTGAGAGCATCCATCAGCCCGGCATAGGCCTCGGCGATGCGGGCAGCGGGGTTGCTGCTCTTGGAAGCGGTTTCGACCTTGAGCGAGCCGCCCTTGGCCGGCAGCGACAGCAGAAGATATTGCCGGCTTTCGCCATCGCCGACTGATGCGGCGGCGACATATTCATCGGCGCCCTCATTCAGCACGCACATACTGAACAGAAGCTTGCCGCTGACGGCCTCGAGCGCGCCGTCGACAACAGTTGCGAATTCTTCCGTGGAGACGGCCTTGGCAACCGGGGTCAGTTCGCCGAGGCTTTCCTCAAGCGCGGTTTCAAGGGCTTCATCGTCGATCTGCGGGTCCATTGCGAACCTCATCCATCTCGCCTGTCACGTCCCGCCAACCTGAAACTATGCAGACTTTGGTCGGCTTGACAATGGTTGGTTGCAGATTCGCCGCGCGATGCGCGCACAAAGGGTCTTTTCTGACCTTGCGGCAGTCTGGACTTTCTCGGCGTTCCTTCCAGAATGCGGAAAAAACATAAGATGAGGAGGAACACGATGCTCGGACTGATGCAGCAATGGCCCTTGCTGTGCCACAAGATCCTGGACAATGCGGCTATCCAGCATGGCAAGCGTGAGATCGTCTCGCGCTCCTGCGAAGGGCCGATCCTGCGTTCGAACTATGCCGAACTCCGGCAGCGCTCATTGAAAGTTGCGCAGCGACTGGAGCGTGATGGTTTCAAACTGGGCGACCGCGTCGCGACACTGGCATGGAACACCGCCCGCCATCTCGAGGCCTGGTACGGCACCATGGGCATCGGCGCGGTGTATCACACGCTCAACCCGCGTCTGTTTCCCGAACAGCTCGTCTGGATCATGAACCATGCGGAAGACCGGGCGATTTTCGTCGACCTCACCTTCATGCCGCTGGTTGAGAAAATTGCCGGCGCGGTACCGTCGCTGAAGAAGATCATCGTCCTGACAGACAAGGCGCATATGCCGGCAACAGGCCTGTCCAATGTCGTGCCCTATGAGGAATGGTTGGCCGAAGCCGATGGCGATTTCCAATGGGCAAGCTTCGACGAAAACACCGCCGCCGGCATGTGCTACACCTCCGGCACCACGGGCGAGCCCAAAGGCGTGCTCTACAGCCATCGCTCCAATGTGCTCCACGCCATGATCGCGGCCATGCCGGATGCCATGGGCATTTCCTCGCGCGATGTCGTACTGCCGGTGGTGCCGATGTTCCACGCCAATGCCTGGGGGCTTGGCCAGTCGGGGCCGATGATCGGGGCCAAGATGGTCATGCCCGGCGGCAAGATGGATGGTGCCTCCATCTACGAACTGCTCGACACCGAACAGGTGAGCTTCACGGCGGCGGTTCCGACCGTATGGCTGATGCTGCTGCAACATCTGGAGGAAACCGGCAAGAAACTGCCTCATCTGAAGAAGGTGGTGATCGGCGGTTCGGCATGTCCGCGCGCTATCACCCAGAAATTCCAGGACAACTACGATGTCCAGGTCATCCATGCCTGGGGGATGACCGAAATGAGCCCACTCGGCACGCTGGGAACACTGAAACCGGAGTATGCCGGGCTGACCGGCGATGCGCGGCTCGATGTCCAGCAGACTCAAGGCTTCGCGCCGTTCGGTGTCGAAATGAAGGTTACCGACGATAACGACAACGCCCACCCTTGGGATGGCAAGACATTCGGTCGCCTGAAGGTGCGTGGTCCCGCGGTGGCCAGCGCCTATTATGGCGGCGCGGGAGCCGAGCAGTTCGACGGCGACGGCTGGTTCGATACGGGCGATGTCGCCCATATCGACCCCAACGGCTACATGCAGATCACCGACCGGGCCAAGGATGTCATCAAGTCTGGCGGCGAGTGGATATCCACCATCGAACTCGAGAATCTCGCTGTCGGTCACCCCGATGTGGCGGAAGCGGCCGCGATCGGTATCCGCCATTCCAAATGGGACGAGCGGCCGTTGCTGGTTGTGGTGACGAAACCAGGAAAGGAGCTTTCGCGAGACCAGATTCTGGGTTTCATGAGTGGAAAGATCGCCAAGTGGTGGATGCCGGACGATGTCGCCTTTGTCGCAGAGATTCCGCACACAGCCACCGGCAAGATCCAGAAAAGTGCGTTGCGCGCGCAGTTCCGCGACTATCGCCTGCCGACCGACTGATCGTACGGCTTCGAACGTCGGAATCGATTCTCAGAGAGGCTCCTGCGTCAATCAAAAGTGCTAGAGCCTTGCCTGGGCGAGGTTCTGGCCTACGCAAGTCACATCCGAAAGGCGGTGTTGATCGCTGCCTTTCGGCTTCAATCCGGCGCCGAAACACTCTAATGCTCTGGCCGGACCAGAGCAATTTTTGGAAAAGTGTGTAACGGTTTTCCTCCGGAGTTGCGTAAAACCAAAGAGTTAGAGCGTTTCCGCGTTTCCGCCAAAAACGGAAACGCTCTTGGGAAATCGGTGGCGATGACGGCTTATCCCGAACGGCAGGTGGCAAGAGCGGCGGGCTGGTCGCGACGAACGGGGGCTTTCTCGGCAGTGCTTCTGCTCACTGCCTGGGGCGGCCACCACTATGGTCTGGTCGAGACCGGCGGTTTTCTCTGGGTGCTGGCGCTCGTTGCGCTACTGGCACTGTTGGCCCTGCTCTTTGCAGGTTTCGCGCTTGCAAGATTGTGGAGCCATGGTGCTATCGGTGGCCGTGACCTTTCGGTGGGCGCCCTTCTGGCTGTGCTCGTACTGGTGCCTTACGGCGTCGCTGGTTACCGCATCGCCAGCTATCCGACATTGCGTGATATCTCGACCGATCTCGACAATCCGCCCCGGCTCGACGTCAGTTCCCGCACTGTCGGCATGAATGTCCTCGCCTCGCCGACACCCGGCGAGGAGCGCCTGCAGGCCGAGATCTACCCGGCGGTGACCGGCCATCGTTACGACCTGCCGTTCGACGAGACCTTGGCGGCCGTGCAGACCGTGCTCGACCGTCGCGGCTGGACGATCGTCGGCGAGATGCCCGGACCGCAAGAGGGACAAACCGAGGCGACGGTCACTGCGCTCGCCACATCCTTTGTGCTGGATCTGCCAGCGGACGTGGCGATCCGTATCACCACCGATGGCGAGACAACATTGGTCGACATGCGATCGGCCTCGCGCTATGGCCGTCATGATCTCGGTGACAACGCCGAGCGGATTGTCGCGTTCCTGGCCGAACTCGACCAGGAGGTTTCTGCGCAGATCGGGACGACAGCCGCGCAATAGCTTGTTGCCGGACAACGACAGCCAGCACTGAGTTGTGTCGCGAATTTTGACCGATCAGGCGGCCGGCCGGAACACGCTGTCGATCGAGACTTCGCCATCGCTGGTCGCCAGCCCCCGTGCGACCAGGTCTTCCAGATGCGCCAGAACCGAAAGCCCGGCAGCGCCATGCAGCCTCGGGTCGGTCTCGCGATAGATCGCCTCGACGATCGTCCTGATGCTGCGGTCTCCCAATTTCAGCCGTTCCAGGACGGCGCGCTCGCGCATCTTGCGATGCGCTTTCAGGCCGCGCATGAAGGTTTTCGGTGCCGTTACCGGTCCGCCATGGCCGGGCAGCAGAACGCGATCCTCGCGCTCCAGCAGCCGGTCGAGCGAGCGCATGTAATCTGCCATCGCGCCGTCGGGCGGCGCCACGATGCTGGTAGCCCAGGCCATGACATGGTCGGCGGAAAACAGGATGCCGCTGCCTTCCAGGGCGAAGGCCGCGTGGTTGGCGGTGTGCCCAGGCGTCAGAACAGTGCGGATAGCCCAGCCGTCGCCCCTGGTGAGCGAATTGTCGGGCAGGACAATGTCGGGCTGGAATTCGGTATCGGCGCTGGCGTCGAGCGGATTGGTTTCTCCGACCCTGAGTTGTCGGGCAGGGCGGTGTGGTCCCTCGGCCAGAACCGTGGCGCCTGTCGCCGCTTTCAGCCTGGCGGCGAGCGGCGAGTGATCGCGATGCGTATGGCTGACGAAGATATGGCTGACCGGCCGCCCGGCAATCGCTTCAATCAGCGTTTTGAAATGCGCTTCATTTTCAGGTCCCGGGTCGATCACCGCCAGCGTATCGCGGCCGACAATGTAGGAATTGGTGCCGTGGAATGTGAACGGGCTGGGGTTTTGCGCCGTGACACGCAGGACACCAGGAGCCAATTCGACAGCTGATCCATAGGCAGGCTCGAACCGGGGATCGAATTTGAGGGTCATGATGGTGCATGACCTCGCATGATGCACGGTAAAGGCGATTTTCGTCTGGCTTGGACAACGTCCGACCGAAAGGTGTGCATGACCATTACTCAATCCTTCCCAGCCGTAGGAACCATTGTGCCGCAAGCATCGCGACTGAGTGCCAAACTTGGAACCTGAAGGACAAATGGCGAGGAATATTTAACTCTCTTCGGCGAACTCCGCTTCCAGGCCCGAGCCTTCGGCAGACTGGTATTCGGGGACAATCTTCGAAAGCAATGCCAAAGCCTCCGCGTCGTTTTCGGCCTCGACCGCAAGTTCCAGGGCAGCGAGTGTCCGGTTGAGTATGGCCTTGTCG
This sequence comes from Mesorhizobium sp., assembly GCA_035944705.1. Classification (GTDB taxonomy): domain Bacteria; phylum Pseudomonadota; class Alphaproteobacteria; order Rhizobiales; family Rhizobiaceae; genus Mesorhizobium. Next base: position 307,563 of record DASZAX010000009.1, read on the forward strand.
ATGATGCGGGGGGACGCCACGACGTACCCGTCCCCGGTTCTCCCATCCTGGACCTCGGAAGGGTCGAACAGCTCTTCGTAGAGTTTCTCACCTGGGCGCAGCCCCGTGAAGACAATTTCTATATCCGCACGGGGTTTATAGCCGGCAAGTTGAATCATGCGCTCCGCCAGATCGACGATCCGTACAGGCTTGCCCATATCCAGCACCATGATCTTGCCGCGCTGGACGTGATCGCGTTGGCCATGAGCAGTGGCATTCAAAACCAGCCGGACCGCTTCTGGAATGGTCATGAAAAAACGAACAATATTGGGATGAGTGACGGTGACGGGTCCCCCGGCAGCTATCTGCTCTTGGAAACGGGGTACCACCGAGCCATTCGAGCCGAGAACATTGCCGAAACGGACAGTCTTGAAGCTTGTCTTTCGGTCCTCAAGGTCAAGAGTCTGGCAATAGGCCTCGGCAGCGCGCTTCGTTGCTCCCATGACGTTTGTTGGGTTTACAGCCTTGTCAGTCGAGATCATCACAAATGTCGAAGCGCCGGTTTGCAGTGCTGCGTTAGCAACATTGCGCGTGCCGAGAACGTTGGTCTTGATGCCCTCGCAGATATTGTATTCAACCAGTGGTACATGCTTCAGCGCAGCTGCGTGAAAAACAACGTGGGGCTTGAATTCCTCGAAGACGGCATCAACACGATATACGTCGCGGACATTCACGATCCGCGTAATAATGGGTAAATCGGGGTGGTCGTTCCTCAGTTCTTTATCGAGCATATAAATATTGTGCTCGGAACTATCCGTAATGATGAGTTGCCGCGGCTTCAGCATGGCTATCTGCCGGCACAACTCCGAGCCAATTGAGCCGCCTGCTCCGGTTGCGAGAACGACCTGTCCCTCGATCAAATGAGAAACGCCGCCAACGTCAGCGGTTACCTCCGGGCGGCCGAGAAGGTCGCCCAGTTCGATTGGCTTTGGTTCCAGAAGAAAGTTCGAAGTAATCGATGATGTCGAAGTGACTTCCGGGATTCTGGTGACACGTACGCCAACAGTGGTCGCGGCTTCGACAATGTCACTGAGCCTCTTACGGCTGGGCATATGTTCGGTAACGATCAATTCATCGATCTGGTTGCCGTGCAGCCGGCATCGCTCGCAGAATTTGGGCAGCTGATCCAGGCCTCCAACGATTTTAACGCCTTGTATCAGGCGGGATCGATTGAGTTCCGTCTCGTCGATGATGCCCGCGATAAAGATGTCTTTTGAAATGCGCTTCGCGGCACGGATGTAGCTTTCAGCTCCGTGCGAAAGACCAATCAGGATGACGTTGCGTCTGCCTTTACCCGGTCTCGAAATGCCGGGGATGAGCCCCATATCCCAGCCACCATCGATCACGATGCGATAGGCAAGTCGAATTGCACACAGAAAACCGACAAGAAAGAGCAGAGTGAGAATGGGCACGCTGCGTGGCACGTTGTCGCCTCGCGAAACCAGAAAGGCAGCGAGCAGATATATGATGACAGCTGCCACCGAGGCTTTGAGAAGTGCTACAAGGTCCGGAATCGAGGCATAGCGCCAAGAGGCGCGGTCAACCCCGAAGAACAGAATGCAGGCTCCGCTGATTGCAGTGAACGCACCTGTTTTCTGGTAGATGCCTGGCACGTAAGTAAACTGAGGATAACCGTGGACGATTGCATAGGCCGCGAGGAATGCGGCCGCGGCTGCCAACAAGTCCACCAGTAGCGCTGCAAGACGCCGCAGCACCATAAGGCTTGTCGGGAAGTCTCCAAACATCTACGAGTTTCCATAATTCCGAATTGGCCGCTTGATACAGCGGCATTTGACGTTCCGCAAACCTATTCTCGTGTGGCCAAGCACCCCTGTCCCCTTCCTTGCGGTGACTGTTGTGCCGCCTTGTTCGGACAGTGAAAGGCCGTGGAGCCGTGAAGATTCTTGTTACGGGTGGCACCGGTTTTGTAGGCAAGCCAATCGTTGAACGCCTCATTCAGCAGGGGCACCATGTCGTGTCTCCCCGCCGTACCACCTATGGTGATGGTAGCCTTGGCGAGGTTGTTTTGGTTGGCGAAATCAACGCGAATACGGATTGGTCCGCAGCCCTGCGTGGATGTGAAGCGGTGATACATCTCGCCGCGCAATTACCCGCACGGAGTGTCCCCGATGAGGTTTTTTTCGGAACCAACGATCGGGGAACCGCCCGGCTTACCGAACAAGCAACTGCTGCCGGTGTGAGGCTTTTTATCTATGTCTCGAGTATAGGTGCTGTTGTCGGCCATTCCGCACAAAGCCCGGTTACAGATGATGTGGCGACAATCGGCCCGACCATTTATGGGCGCAGCAAGTTGAATGCGGAGGCGCATGTCTCCGATTTTGCTGCTGGCGAACGATGCGGCATCAGCTTGCGGCCGCCAATTCTGTACGGATCCGGCGCCAGGGGAAATTGGCAACTGATGCTTCGTCTGGCCGCATCAGGACTGCCATTGCCGTTTGCTTCCGTGAACAATCGCCGCCACATGATGGCTGCTGGCAATCTGGTCGACGCCATCTGTCACCTGATTGCCAGAAATCCGCCTGCTGCGGCTTCGGGCGCTTATGCAGTTGCCGATACAGAAGCGCTTGGTCTTGCGCAAATTCTACGCTTGCTTCGGGGAGAGATGGGTTTGAGCTCGCGGCTTTTTCCCGTTCCGGTCGGTTTCTTGCGGGCCGGATTTCGGATGATTGGTCGCCATGGTATCTCAGATAGCCTCCTGGAAAGTCTGGAGATCAACTCCCAGCGGTTCTGCGCAACTTTCGATTGGCGGCCCGTTATCGGTGCTGAAGCTGCGATGCGCCAGTCGGCCCAGGATTTCATCGGCCGGAAACATCTGTCGAGATAGAGGGCATGGCTGAGTCATTGTCGATGATATATTGAATTATGCTTGGTTTTATTATTTTTGATATTTGGAGTTAATCTAGATTTTTTCTAAAAAAGAGAAGAATGAAATAACTCGAGTGGAAGAATTTGATTTCCTTTAAAATCAAACTTACGCCTTTACACCCCAGCATCATTCCAGTATGGCACGCCTGCGTTGAGATCGCTGTCATTGCTCCTTTAGGGAGACGCTCGCCAATTTTTGACCATATGTCGTCGTTCCAGTCGGCATTTCGTAGGGTGCTGGGCGGGTCTGCGATTTGAAAGTCAGTACACGATATGGTGTCTTAGCTTCGGCCCGAAATCCTCATCTCAAAGACAATTTCCTGGAAACATCTGAATGATCCGCAGTTTTCTCGAGCCCGCACCGAATCTGGACGGCAAATCTATCCTCATTACCGGTGGAACCGGCTCCTTCGGCAAGGCGTTCGTGCGCACGGTCCTGCAGCGCTACAAACCTTCCCGGCTTGTCATTTTCTCGCGCGACGAGCTGAAGCAGTACGAGATGAACCAGGAGCTCAATGACCAGGAGCACCCCTGTCTGCGCTATTTTATCGGCGATGTCCGCGATCAGGCTCGGCTGGAAATGGCAATGGCCGGCATCGATTATGTCGTCCATGCCGCGGCTCTGAAACACGTTCCGATTGCCGAATACAATCCTTTTGAGTGTGTTCAGACGAATATCATCGGTGCCGAAAATGTAGTTCGCGCGGCCTTGAACAAGGGCGTGAAGAAGATCGTTGCACTATCAACGGACAAAGCTGCCAACCCGATCAACCTTTATGGCGCCTCGAAGCTTGCCTCCGACAAGATCTTCATCGCAGCGAACAACATTTCTGGGGCTTCAGGCCTGCGAATTTCGGTTGTCCGCTATGGCAATGTGATGGGGTCTCGTGGAAGTGTCTTGCCGTTCTTCCGCAAACTGGTTGCAAGTAAGGCCGACCGCATTCCGATCACGCATCCCGAAATGACCCGCTTCTGGATCACACTGGAGCAGGGCATCAACATGGTGCTGTCTTCGTTCGACCTGATGAAGGGCGGCGAAATTTTTGTACCGAAAATTCCGTCGATGAAGGTCGTCGACCTTGCCAATGCCATTGCGCCAGGCATTCCGCACGAGATCGTCGGCATCCGCCCCGGCGAAAAGCTGCATGAAGTGATGGTAACGGGCGACGATGCCCGCATGACCGTCGACCTTGGCGATCGCTATGCGATTTTGCCGGTCTTCCGTTTCTGGGCGAAAGAGGAGGATGCTTTCGCAGGTGTGAACCGGGTCTCCGACGATTTCAGCTATTCGAGCGATATCAATGATGAATGGCTCGATGAGGCCGGGTTCAACGAGCTGGTGGCGCGTACCGGCATCTGAGGCTCCAAGTCATGTCCGAAAGCTTCTTGCCTTACGGTCGCCATTGGATCGACGAGGATGATATAGCCGCCGTCGCGGATTGCCTGCGCGGAGATTGGTTGACCACGGGTCCTGCGGTCGAGGCATTCGAAGCTGCGTTTGCCGAGGTCGTTGGTGCTCGTTATGCTGTTGTGGTTTCCAACGGTACAGTAGCATTGCATCTGGCGGCGCTGGCCGCGAATGTGGGCACGGACGATGTTGGCATCGCGCCGACCATGTCATTTTTGGCTTCGGCCAACGGCATGCGCTATACGGGCGCTGAGATCGTCTTTGCCGATGCTGACCCGAAGACCGGCCTGATCACACCGGAAACCTTCCGTGCTGCCATAGCGCGCGCCGCCAAGCCGGTGAAAATGGCTGTCGTTGTGCATCTCAATGGTAACCCCGTCGACATGCTGGAAATCGCGCGCATCGCCGCCCAGAACAATATCGTCCTGGTGGAAGATGCTTGCCACGCTTTGGGGACAACTTATCGCGATGAGACCGGTGTCGCCGTTAAAGTCGGCGCCTGTCACCACTCCGCGATGACCGTTTTCTCCTTGCATCCGGTGAAGACGATCACCATGGGTGAGGGGGGGGTTGTCACCACCAGTGATCCGGCTCTTTACGAAAGATTGAAGCTGTTGCGCTCGCACGGCATTGTGAGGACCCCCGAAAAATTTCTGGACAAGGATTTGGCGTTCGCACGTGCTGGTGATGCCAATCCTTGGTACTATGAGATGCAGGAATTGGGCTTCAATTATCGGGCGCCAGACTTTGCCTGCGTACTCGCTCATTCGCAGCTCAAGAAATTGTCGATGTTTGCCGGGCGGCGTGCGCAGCTCAAGCAAATCTACGATCGGCATTTTGGCGACGTTGGCGATCTCGTGGAGCCGCTTCGGATCGAATCCTCTGTGGAACCAGTGTTGCATCTATATCCGCTGCTCATCGACTTTGCTGCGCTAGGCAAGGAGCGGGCTCGCGTAATGGCCGATCTGCGGGAGCGTGGGGTCGGTACGCAGGTTCACTATATTCCGATCCATCACCAACCTTATTATGTTGAGCAATCGGGCGCTGTTGATCTGCCGGGAGCTGACACGTATTACGCCAAGGCGCTTTCCATCCCCTACTACCCACTGATGACCGATCAGGATGCGGAACGGGTCGCCAAGACGATCAAGAGCGTTCTGGGCATAAACGGCTAGCGGGAACTGGCGACCTCATGCTTTCCGGTTCGCGCCTTGGTATCGGTACCGTTCAGTTTGGACTTGCCTATGGTGTAACAAACCAGGTCGGCCAAGTGGGCGTGGAAGAGGCCGCTTCCATCCTTCGATTTGCGCGCCAAAACGATGTAACCACCATCGATACAGCCGCCCTCTACGGCGATAGCGAAGCAACCATAGGCCGTGCTGCCGCGGGAGCGGCATTCGATATTGTAACCAAGACGGTCAAGATTGGCGGCGAAGCGACCGCAGACGCAGCAGCGGACGCCATTGTTTCGCGTTTCGAGCGATCGGTCAGAGATCTTCAGGTCGATCGGGTGGACGCTCTCATGGTGCATGACGCGGGTGACTTGATCGGCCCTCATGGCGACAGGGTCTGGCGTTGCCTGCAGGACATCAAGGCGTCCGGATTGGCTCGCAAGGTCGGCGCTTCCGTCTATTCCGGCAAGGAGATCGACCACCTGCTTGATCGCTACGATATCGATATCGTGCAGCTCCCGATCAATGCCCTCGATCTGCGACTGGTCGATGGCGGTCAGCTCGATGCGCTGGCAGCTCGCAAAGTCGAAATTCATGCGCGATCGATTTTCCTTCAAGGTCTTCTGTTGACGCCCCCCGAACATCTGCCGGTGAAGTTCGCGGCTCTTGCGCCGTCATTGGTCCAAATGCGGCAAGCCTTTACTCTAGCAGGCCTAGACGTTATCGAAGGACTTGTCGCGGCAGTCTTTCGTCACCAGATGATCGATCGTGTGATTGTCGGCGCGTCGAGTCTGCGCGAGTTTCAAGAAATTGTTTCAGCGGCAGGCCGACTGCAGACTGCTGAAATTGACAGCGGCTCGTGGCGATGGCCGGTAGGCGATCCACGCCTGCTCAACCCCGCGTCCTGGGGTGCCTTGTGATCGAAGCTTCTTTGAGATCGGACCAGTCATGACTCTACTTCAGAAATGCGGCAGCTGTCTTCTGCCGGAAACCTACGAGACCATCGAATTCGATCAGAAAGGCGTCTGCAACGTCTGTCGCGGGAAGGAAGTGCGTGACGAGAAGATCGACTGGGCGACGCGAAAGACCAAGCTCGACGAGCTTATCGAACGGCATCGCGGCCAACACGATTACGACTGTATTATTCCATTCTCCGGAGGGAAGGACTCTACCTACACGCTCTTGTATCTGATGAAGGAATATAAGCTCAAGCCGCTGGTTGTGCGCTTCGATCACGGCTTTATGCGTGAGACCTTGGTCGAGAATAATACCCGGACATTCAAGAAGCTTGGTGTCGATGTTCTTAATTTCACGCCCAATTGGCGGGTGGTGAAGCGTCTGATGCTGGAGTCTCTGCGTCGAAAAGGCGATTTCTGCTGGCATTGTCATACCGGTATCTTCTCCTATCCGATGCACATGGCGGTGAAGTTCAATGTTCCCCTGGTTTTTTGGGGGGAGCCGTCGTCGGAGTACACCGCCTATTACGACTACGCTGAGGACGAGATCGAGCAGGTTGACGAGACGCGCTTCAACCGTTTCGTCAATCTCGGGATCACCGCCGAAGACATGTACGGCATGATCAAGGATGATTTTGATCTCGATCCGCGTGATCTACTTCCCTACACCTATCCTAAGATGCGCGATCTGAAGCGCCTGCGCTACGAGTCGGTGTGCCTGGGCTCGTACATACCCTGGGACGTGAAGAAGAATGTGGAGGTCATCCAGCGCGAACTTGGCTGGAAGGGTGACCAAGTCGAAGGCATGCCATGGGAGGAATATCCCTATGAAAAAATCGAATGCTTCATGCAGGGCATGCGCGATTACATCAAATATCTGAAGCGCGGATACAGCCGTGTGAGCCAGATGGTGGCACTGGATTTGCGCAATGGCCGCATCAGCAAGGAGCACGGACAAGAGCTGGTCGACAAGTATGAGGGCCGCAAGCCACCGTCACTCGACATTTTCCTGGATTACGTCGGTCTCGACGAAAACGAATTCAATGAGATCGTTTCCCACACCATCGTCCCGCCCAATGAGCCGGATTTCGGAAAAAATGAATGGGCTCCGAAAACCTGGGATTATGAGCGGTGGTATCGTGAAGGCGAAGGTACCAAGGGAATTCAGACGAAACGATAAGGTTTGTCGTTTCGACCTGGCTGGCGTGGACAAGCCTGCATAGTGTTCCTGTGGAACGCCGGAAAATGAGACAAGAGGCGCCTTGTGCATAGCTGCACGGCGCCTCTTTCAGATTCAGAGATCTTCCGGGAGTAGACCAAGTTCTACCAGGTCGCAGGGCGCGCCATCGAGGACATAGTGGTTGCGGCGCCGGCCTTCTTCCCGGTAGCCCGTTTTGAGGAAGGCGCGCCGCGAGCCTTCATTGGGAGCGTACATGCTGGCGCATAGTTTGCGGACGCCGAGGGTGACGAAAGCATGGCGGCTGGCGGCTTCGATGGCCTCCGCCGCATAACCCTTGCCCCAACAATCGCGCGCGCCGATGAGCAGGCTTACGTCGGCGAGGTTGTGATAGGCACGCACTGGACCGACCTTGATGTTGCCGATGTGACGCCCGTCGTGCAGGAAGATGCCGAACAGATGTTCGTTTTCGCGCGCGAGCACCATTTCCACGAAAGCGCGCACCGTCTCCATGTTCTGTATCGAATGACGGGTTTCCAAGTATTGCGAAACCTCCGGATCATTGAGCCAGGCGACGTACACCTCGCTGACATCAGAAGGACGGAGTTCCCGCAGTAGGAGCCGCGCGGTTTTGATGGTCATTTCAGACCTTTTTGAAATTCAAACCGTGATTGCTCAGAAAAGCCTTTGCACGGATCGGGTTGCTGTCCGAAAAGTTGAACAAGCTGCCGCAGGCTAGGGCGCTCACGTCGGTTTCCACGAATGCGTCGCGCATCTGCCCGTAGTTGCCGGAGCCGCCCGCCGCGATTACTGGGGCAGAGGATACGGCCATGGCCCGCTTGATCAGCGGAACATCAAAGCCTGTCATCGTGCCGTCTCGGTCGATCGACTGCACCATGATCTCGCCCGCACCAGCCTGAAGCATCTTCTCGATGTGCTCTTCGAGAGCGACATTTTCGACACGACGACCGCAGTCGCTGTAAAGTGTGTAGTCGGCCCTTTCTTCATCCCAGCGCACGTCGATCCCGACGATCACGGCCTGGGCGCCAAACTTGTCCGCAGTCGTGGAAATGACGGATGGATTGGAGTAGGCGACGGAATTGACAACGACTTTGTCAGCGCCATTCAGGATGATGAAGGCTGCATCCTCGGCCGTCTTGATGCCACCCCCCATGGCCATGGGCATAAAGCTCACTTTTGACACATCTGTGATAATCTTTTGAAGATCTTCGACGCTGCGCCTTTCGCGGGAAACATTCAGAAAAATAAGTTCATCGGCATATTGAGAGTTGTAGACCGCAGAACTTTTGACCGGATCGCCAACATCGCGCCAGCTGTCAAATCTTACGGATTTGACCAGCCGTCCATCGTTGAGGAGTTGGATAGGTATGATGCGTTTCTTTAGCACGTGCCGTCCCAATGGCAGAAGTTTTCCAAAAGCTTCAAGCCGTTGGCCTGGCTCTTCTCGGGATGGAATTGAAACCCGACCACATTGTCCGCACTCACGATCGAGGCGAAATCCGTTCCATAACCAGTCAGGCCGATAACGTTTTTTTCGTCACTACAATGCATGGCATATGAGTGAACGAAATAGAAATCGCGCCCCTGTTTGACATTCTCCGTAACAGGGTGGTCCCGACGGAAGTCAACTGTACTCCAGCCTACATGCGGCAGTGGCAAGCCCTTGCCGCCCGGCAGACGATCGACGGTTGCATTGACAAAGCCCAACCCCTCGGTACTGCCGCTTTCTGTTCCCGTGGTGGCCAGTAACTGCATTCCCACACATATTCCAAGGGTCGGGCGCCCGGTGGCAGCGAAGTCACGGATGATCTTCGGTAAGCCCTTCGACTCGAGATGTTCCATGACGGCTTTGAAATTGCCGACACCCGGTACGATCAGGTGGGATAAGCCGTCGAAGTCTGAGTTTTCGTCGACCATCTCTGGATCGAAACCCAGCTCATAAAGCGCATTCCATGCAGATTGCAGGTTGCCAATCGGCATCCGCAATAACCCAATTGTATCCATGACAGTGGATTTCTTTGAAACTTGATCAGTGGTCCTGGCCTCTATAAGGCGTAAGAAATCACTTCGCAATGTTGCGGGGCGGAACGATAGTCTGGAACTTGGCTTGAGCAGGCATTCTCGCTGGCAAGAGATATCGCATTACCCTTCAAAGGGCGCTGATGGCCCGCTCTTCTGCCGGTTTTGGGATGATGTCAGGCAGCTAACTCGCGCAGACCTGGGTGTGTTGTGTCTCAACATTCGTGTTCGCAATTTTGCGAATCTTCATATCGATCGGGCGCGCTGTTTTGACGCCACCCGGAAATGGGGCAGGACTGTCTGGACTGGTTCCAGGCGAGCAGTTCTGCATCAGAAATAGCGCGGAACAGCCGCAGACCAGTTGGTGATACCGAAGATGAAGATAGGTTTTTCGTCGATCTATTCCTGGCGGCCTCACGTGGAGCATCTGGCGTATCTGGCCCGGCTTGTCCGTCTCGCCGGTCACGAAGCGCGGTTTTTGACATGCGATTCCAATTTTGGAAGCTGCTATACGAGGGAGCTTCGCCCAAAAGCCCGATCAAACTGCATCACCTGCAGAATGGGCGGAATACGGTCCTACGAAGACAGGCACATAACTGCGATCGGTTCGGCAGCCGCAGCCGGCGAGCAATGCTCGTCGGCGATGAAATGGGCTGAGTCGAGTGCCAGTACGATTGGGCGGTTTGAATCCGATCAGGACTATTCGTCAGGCGTATTCGCGGAGATCAATGCCAGGTTGGCGCCCACTGCCATGGCGGCTTACTCGGCTGCGAGGAAGTGGATCGAAAAAGAACGGCTGGATGCGATCTGCGTTTTTAATGGTCGGATGGATGCCACCAGAGGAATTATAGAAGCCGCTCAATCCATGGGCATTCGATATGTTTCCATGGAACGCACCTGGTTTGGAGACGGACTTCAATTGTTTCCGAATGAAAGCTGCCTTGGTCTCAAGTCTGCCGACCGAATGGTGGGAGATTGGCGTGATGTCCCATTGACCGAGGCTCAGGCGCTCCGTGCCAGCAGTCATATCGCGTCGCGCTTTCTCCGCAAAAACCAAAAGGAATGGCAGGCGTATAACACTGGTGCAAGCGCGGCGAGCTGGCCGAACTCGGGTTCGTCAAAAGTGCTGCTTCTTCCGGGAAGCCGAAATGAGTTTTATGGACATCCCGATTGGGAGGATCCTTGGGCAGAGCGCACTGCGGCTTATGATGCCTTGATTGATCACTTAAAACTGAAGCCGGAAGATGTGGTCTTACGGTGCCATCCAAATTGGGCTGTCAGCATTGGTCAATATGATGGACATCATTCGGAAGAGTACTATCGCACCTGGTCGAAGAAGAGAGGGGTGAAGTTTATTCCGGCGGCGGATACGTCGAGTACGCTTGATCTAATCGAGCAGGCTGATGCCGTGGTTGTTTGCGGCAGTAGCGCTGGCTTGGAAGCGGGAGTTCTTGGGAAGAATGTTATCGCCGTAGGACCTTCGAATTACCAGACGGCGGGTTTCCAACTGGACGCATATGGCCAGGAGCAAATGAACAAGCTCAAGCTCTTGGACAGCGCGCATGATTCTGACAATACCTCTCGAAAAACTTTGAGGTTTGCGTATTCGACGATCTATCGCCTGGCGCAATATGTCGATCATGTTCGCTGCATAAGTACGACCAAATACCAATATCTCGAAGGTGCGAACCCCGATCGTTTCGTTGCACTATGCCAGACGGGTGTCCTTGTTCCCGACGATTCAACCTCGGCTACGTCCCTTGAAGGCGAGGATTCGGTCTTGAACCTGATTCAGGAGCGTCAATGGGAAGCTCTGATGGATCGTCGGCCATCCCAGGCAGAAGGCCGGGTAACGGAAGTTCGGCGTCGCCCGGCCTACCGTTTCATTGACTCGGTCAGGCGTCTTTTGCCACTTGGGCATCAATGGTAGGGTCGAAGCATCGCCCCGGGGCAATTCGGCAGGGATGTCCCGGAAGTGTCAACAGTCAAACGACGTGGCGATGCGATTTCGACGGTTTACCCTCGTTCATCTCAGCCTGAACAAGGGCACCAGAGGTTCGCAGCGAAGATATTGCCGGATGGCTTTGTTTTCCACTGCGTCGCGCAAGAGCGGGAAGATTTCGTCATAGGCATTGAGCAGCTTGGCGACATCAGCATCGCTATGCGCAAAACTGACATTGTGGGTGCCTACAGAAATGATGCCCCGTGCCAGGATTTCCTGCATCCAAAGGGTCTTGATCTCGAAGGAAGTGCTGCCGTTGGCATCGGCTATGGTCAGGAACGACCATGTCGGGTGCCCGGCGAAGCCGAGGAAATTTTCGCAGCCGTGCTTGGTAATCAGGGCTTTGACGCCATCGGCGATCTTGCTCCCCGTTGCGTTGAGTTTCTCGATCACGCTGTGGCTACGGATTTTCCTCAGGCTGGCTTGAGCTGCTGCCAGCGACATTGCCTCTCCACCCATGGTGAATGAGAAGAATATTTCGGCAAACTCGGCCATGACGTCCGCCCGTCCAGCCACAGCAGAAAGTGGATAGCCATTGGCCAGACCCTTGCCAAAGCAAGCGAGATCGGGTTTCACGCCGAAAAGCTGCTGTGCGCCACCTTCGCTGTAGCGAAACCCGGTGATGGTTTCGTCGAAGATCGCGATGGCACCATGTTTGTGAGCGAGATCGATCAGTCCCTGGAGGTAGCCCTCCTTCGGGAAGGTCGTATTCATCGGTTCGAGTATGACCGCAGCAAACTCACCGGGGTGGGAGGAGAGCACTTTGTCGAGCGCTTCCAGATCGTTGTACGGGAAGACATGAGAGAGCTCGCGGGTCGCTTTCGGAACCCCTTTGTTGCGAGCTGTTGACCCGATGTACCAATCCTGCCAGCCGTGATAGCCGCACATGGCGACACGCTCTCTGCCGGTAAAGGCTCTGGCCGCCCTTATGGCGCCGGATGTCGCATCGGATCCGTTCTTGCCGAAACGCACCATTTCGGCCGACGGAACCATCTCGACGATGAGTTCCGCCACTGCCGCCTCGAGCGGATGCGCCAGTGGGAAAGAGACACCATCTTTCAACTGTTCAAGGACGGCGGCATTCACGTCGGCGTCAGCATGACCGAGCGTGACGGAGCACAGGCCGTTGTTGAAATCGGTATAGGAGTTGCCGTCGACGTCCCAGACGACGGAGCCGGCGCCACGCTGGATGAAGAAGGGCGAGACACCACGCGGGTACTGGGTCAGGCTTTTGGAAAAAGTCTGCGAGCCAAGCGGAATGATCTTTAGCGCTTCGTCCAGCATCTCCTCGGAAGTTCGATAGCGGCTGCTGCTTGCGTGAGAGGAACCCGTTTCCTGTTTTAGGCTGGCATTGGACATGTCGACTTCAATCCTTAGATATATTCAACTGTATGGCCGGCCTTTGTCGCCGCTTTTGCCGAAGCTTCGTTGCTTCGTTTTACTTTTGCGCGTTTGGAGCCGAACTGGTGCCGGGCAAGTATCAGCATTTTGGTGGCCAGACCCTTGCCCCGAAAATCCATGTCCACGGTGTAGCTGATTTCATCGTTGTCTATACGCACCATGCCACACGGGATGCCATCCTCGCAGATGTATAGCCCCGGCTCGGGCCGGGCCAGTCTTATCGACAGCCATTTCACGTGGTCATCCCACGCGACCGGTTCGGTATTTACCGACATCGCCCGGGTAAGCGGCTCGTTACGCCAATCGAACAGCAACTGCGCGTCGTCGATAGTCGCCGGCCGCAGCTTCATTCGCTTTTGAATCCTTCGTTTCGCACGAACTCGGAATTGAGCGAGGCAAGCCCAGGGTTTTTTCCCAGATGGCTGAGAACCGCAGCGCTGTCGAAGGCCGGGTTTGCAGGATAAAGGGCTTCATAGATGGATTCGACAAACGTAAAATCCGCAGGTTCGTCAACCGTCCAGCGCAATGCGGACAGGTCCTGCGTATTTTCATAATTCCCCAGCTTGAAACGGTCCGGCTGGCGATGAAGGAACGGCATTACATGCTCTCGATCGGATTTTGTCGTCGCCTCCTTCCAGGCTGCTTGGAGCGCTTGAAAGGTAGCGACCTCGACATCCAACCCATCAGGAAAGGTTGGTCGAATGGTGTTTGAAGCATAGTCGTAGTCACCTTCGACCGCGAAGCGTGTGACCGCATCAATGATGCTCGGATCAGCTAGCGGGCAGTCCCCGGTCAATCGCACCACATGTGACGGCGCGAACGGTTCTGCCGCGTGGTAGAAGCGATCAAGAACATCTTCGAGACTGCCGCGATAGACATCGATGCCAGCATTGTGGCCGATATTCGCCACCGCATCATCGTCCGGGTTCCGGCTGGTCGCCAGTACCAGGCGTGCAGGCATCCTTGCACGCTGGATCCGCTCAATTTGATGATGCAGCATTGGCTTTCCAAGGATGGGTTTCAGGACCTTGCCCGGAAGCCGGCTCGAGGATGCTCTTGCTTGCAGCACTACGATGATCATCTGTACGTCCAGTCAGCGCCGTAAGATTGTCCGATCTGTCGCGCTTCTATAGTGAATGGGCATCAGAGCAGCAATATCAGGCTGCATTTTCAGACCTTTGCCCTGACACATATACAATTTGAAGGCCTACCGAGCAGGAGATGTTGATGCAGGCGGTGATCCGGTGCGACGCAGGATCTGTCATCGGCGGAGGGCATCTGGTGCGCTGCGGTGCTCTGGGAACTGCGCTCAGACAAAGCGGTTTCGAGATAGCCTTTGCTGTCTCCAATGAGACGATGACGACCTTCCCACAGTTGTTCGCCGATTTTCCCGATACTCTGAAAGGCATGACAGCCACAGAAAGCGATGTCGAACGCATGGCATCACACTGGCCGTCCGGCGTGGAGCTTGCGGTCGTCGATCACTACGGCCTGGGTGAAGGATTCGAGAGGGGGATGGCGGGCTGGGCCAGGAAGGTCCTGGTCATCGACGATGCACCTTCACGACGTCACGTTTGCACGCATTTGGTCGACACGACTTTTCGACGCCGAGCTGAAGAATATGGCGCTCAGGTCGAGAGCGGCACGGTCCTGCTTTGCGGCAGCGACTACGCAATGCTCCGCCAGTCTTTCAGGAAGGAACGATATGCTGCCCTCGAACGAGTGCCGCGGGCGGTGCGGCGCGTTTTGATCTCCATGGGGTTGAGCGACAACGCGAACGCTACACAGGCAGTGCTGGAGGGGCTTCTTGATGCCGGCGGAACGTATGAGGTGGATTGCGTTCTCGGTTCGGCAGCCCCTCATCTCTATGCTGTAGGAACTGCCATTGCTGCAGGTGGCCCCGGCTGGCGCCTTCACACCGATGCCGATGCCCAGACGATGGCGGCGCTTACTGGAGCGGCAGACCTGGTCATCGGTGCCCCAGGCAGTGCCAGCTACGAACGCTGCTGCCTGGGTCGGCCAGCTCTGCTGCTCGTCGTTGCCGACAACCAACTGCATAACGCGGCAGCTTTGCAGGAAGCCGGTGCCGCAATTGTCATCGGACAGTTCTCGCATGATACGGCTGACCGTGTGGCCAACGCTGTTCGGATGCTGGCTGCAGATCCGACCAAACTCCGCGACATGCATCTCGCGGCAGCTGTCGTCTGCGACGGCAAGGGTGTCGATCGTGTGGTGGAAGCGGTGTTGAATTCGCGAGCGTTGGCGCCTCGATACTGATGAAGAAGCCAGGCAGCGTGCCTTGACATATTCAACGAAGTTCAGGACATGACCTGTCGACTTCGTTTCTCAATGCTGCGAGCAGTCTGAATTCTACTGCGGCCATGCAGGCACGAATTGGGCTGTCGGAAAAGGAAGACGCTGTGAAGATCGGCAATCGCGAAATTGGTCTGGGTCATCGTCCCTATTTGATCGCCGAAATGTCTGGCAACCACAATCAGTCACTCGACCGAGCGCTGGAAATTGTGGACGCCGCGGCCCGCTCCGGCGCTGACGCCATCAAGCTGCAAACCTACACCGCCGACACGATGACATTAAACATCCGTGCGCCTGGCTTCGTAATCGAAGACGAGGGGAGTCTTTGGGCTGGCCGACAGCTCTACGAACTTTATCAGGAAGCGCATACGCCCTGGGACTGGCACAAGCCGATTATGGAGCGCGCGGCTAGCCACGGGATTCACTGCTTTTCGTCGCCCTTCGACGATACCGCTACGGATTTCCTCGGATCGCTCGATGTTCCCGCCTTCAAGATCGCGTCATTCGAGTGCACGGATCTGCCTTTGATCCGCAAGGTTGCAGCAGCCGGCAAGCCCATGATCATTTCCACGGGCATGGCCACGCTGGCCGAGATTGACGATGCCGTGCGTACCGCTCGGCAAGGCGGATGCAAGGATATCGTGCTGCTCAAATGCACAAGCACTTATCCCGCAACCCCGGAAAACACCAATGTGCTGACCATTCCACATTTGCGGCAGGCATTCCCTGGCTGCGAGATCGGTCTTTCCGACCATACGATGGGATGCGGAGCCTCAGCCGCCGCTGTCGCGCACGGTGCGGTGCTCATTGAAAAACACTTCACCTTGCTTCGAAGTGACGGCGGTGTCGATTCGAGCTTCTCGCTTGAACCGGAGGAATTCCTGCAACTCCGTGTCGAAACCGAACGGGCGTGGCAGTCTTTGGGT
Source organism: Mesorhizobium sp. (assembly GCA_035944705.1). Lineage (GTDB taxonomy): Bacteria > Pseudomonadota > Alphaproteobacteria > Rhizobiales > Rhizobiaceae > Mesorhizobium. The sequence continues at coordinate 323,883 of DASZAX010000009.1, forward strand.
GTAGTCAGGTACGGAACACAGCCGGCCGAAGAAAAATCGACTGCTTTCCGACGCTCTCTCTACATTTCGCGCGATGTGAAGGCCGGCGATGTACTGTCTGCGGAAAACGTCCGCATCATTCGCCCAGGGTTCGGACTGCCGCCGAAATTCTACGATGTGGTGGTTGGCAAACGAGTGAACAGGGATGCGCCGATGGGCACCCCGATCGACTGGAGTCTTCTTGGCTGATCTCATGCCGGTCTCGTCGGCATGCATGGATTGCAATTCGGATTCGTGCGGGATGAGCGGCCCAACATCTGAACACATTACCCCTTGATGGTATTCTTAACGAGACATCGCCTTAGGCACGCATTGTATGCTCCGGTGCTGGCGCTTGCGATGGGGTTGATGCTCGTTCGCCTCCTGGTCATGGCCAGGATGTTGGATGTCGCAGCTTTCGCCGACTATAGCGCCGCCCTTCTTGTCGCAAGCGCGGTGACCATGGCCGGTTCTTTCGGCCTCTACTACAAGCTGTCGCGCAGTCTTCCCATTCTGCTCTTTCATAACAGCGAGAACGAAGCGGCGATCTTGCTTGCGCAAACCATCGCTGGATCGCTTGCTGTCGGGATCGTTGCTCTCAGCCTTGTGCCCGTCTGGTCGAGTTTTTCAAATTTATCTGCCCCGCTGTTTTTGGCCGGCTTCTTGAATGGCATTGCCCAGCAACTGTTTCTGGTGGTGACCGCGGTAAGTCGTAGTCGCGGCAGAACATTAGACTTTTCCATTGAAAATCTGGTCAGATCGATCGGGATTATCCTCGTCATTGTGCCAATCGCGGCCCTTGTGCCTTCTGCCGTGACCGTGGTGGTGGCTGAAGCCATCGTCTCTACGATAATCTCGCTGACGATATTGATGCGCACAGTCCCATCGGCCTTGCGCCCGACCTTCGTGGTAGCAAAATCCGCCATACGCCAGCTATCAAGCCTGGATTGGGGGGCGATCTTGGCTCTGTTGGGCGTCTCGGTGGTCTCATTCCTGTCAACCAATGTAGACCGATGGTTCGCACTGGAGATCCTGGACAAGGCCGGTTTTGCTGAATACGCCTTTGCGTGGACAATCATGGTCGTCGCATTGTCGGTTCAAGCTGTGGTGAATGCGTCGGTCTTTCCATTTATCGCCCGCAGATATGCCGCCTATGGTCTTGACCGAGCCTGGAAGATCAGCGCGGTGGTTTCCTTCGGCATGCTGCTGGCATGCTGTTTTGTGGCGATACCTGGGAGCATCGCAGCGAGTTACGCGGTCCCGGTACTGTTTCCAAAGTATGGAGGCGCGGTTGCGCTTGTCGCTCCGCTTGCGATAGCAGCCAGCTTCCGCATGGCAGATTTCTGGTCAAGTTTCCTGATAATTGCAGGCCTGGAAAGGTTCGCGCTTGTGGCAAACATTGCCAGCGTTTGTGTCGGCGTCAGCGGGTGGTTCTTGTGGACCGGGAATGATGGTTTCAGCGCAGTCGAGATGGCGTGGCTGGCATTGATCATCGCCATGCTTAATTTCGTCTTCACTGCAGCGGCCTCGCTTCTGTGTAGCGATCGAGCCAGACGCGGTTGAGCTGCGGGGCAGCCTTTGTCGCAAAAGTAGCACGGCAGGTGGCGTCATCGGTTGACTTTTGCGGCAGGCCAATCGAGAACGCTCGCCATCCGGCCAAATTTCGTCTGCTATGGCCGATATGAACGCGCTATCGTGGGACGATCGAGTGCATAATTATTTTCAGAAGAATCGTGTTCTCGTTACCGGCGGTGCGGGATTTCTTGGCTCTCACCTATGCGAAAGGCTTCTGGAGCGGGGTAGTGTCGTTATCTGCCTCGATAACTTTTTCACCGGCTCGCGCACGAATGTAGCGCACCTTATGCAGAATCCCGATTTCGAAGTGATCCGGCATGATGTTGTCGATCCGATCAGGCTGGAGGTCGATCAGATCTACAACTTGGCATGTCCAGCATCGCCCGTGCACTATCAGCACGATCCCATCAAGACGTTGCAGACCAGTGTCTGGGGTGGTCTCAACATGTTGGAACTGGCTTTGCAAAATGGCGCTCGCATTCTGCAAGCTTCCACCAGCGAGGTGTACGGCGATCCGTCCGTGCATCCTCAGCCGGAAAGTTACTGGGGACACGTGAATCCCATCGGTCTACGCAGCTGCTACGACGAGGGCAAACGCTGTGCTGAAACCCTGTTCTTCGACTATCATCGTCGCAAGGGAGCCGACATTCGCATAGTGCGCATTTTCAACACCTACGGTCCGCGCATGCATCCCAATGACGGGCGAGTTGTCAGCAATTTCATCGTACAGGCGTTGCGTGGCCAGGACTTGACTGTCTTTGGCGATGGCACGCAGACGCGCAGCTTCTGTTATGTCGATGATCTGATCAGCGCTATGGTCGCGGTGATGAACCATGAGCATCAAGGTGAACCGGAACCCTTCAACATCGGCAATCCCGAGGAGCACACAATGCTCGATCTCGCGGAGATGGTGATCAGACTGACCAACTCGTCCAGTCGTATTTCGTTTTTGCCACTGCCGTCGGATGATCCGCGTCAGCGCCGCCCTGACATTTCCGCTGTCGGTACCAAAGTGGGTTGGAAGCCAGTGGTTGATGTCGAAAGCGGCCTTCGGCGGTCCATAGAATACTTCCGCACCATCGTCTGACACCCTCAACTGGCGTGATATCGATGAGCGGCTTCGAAAACGAATTGGTGTCTATCGTAACGCCCGCCTTTCGGGTGGAGGCTCTGGTTGGAGACACGATCCGTTCGGTGATCGATCAGACCTATCCTCATTGGGAGATGCTGATAGTCGACGACTGCTCGCCCGACAACACGAGAGCGGTCGTAGGGGAATGGTGTGCACGTGACCCGAGGGTCAAACTGATCGAGCATGTCACCAACGGTGGTCCTGCAACTGCGCGCAATACAGCCATTGCTGCGGCGAGAGGGCGTTGGCTTGCTTATCTGGACAGCGATGATCTCTGGCTGCCGGAAAAACTCGAGCGCACGCTTGCTTATGCAAAAGCCAATGAAGCGCCGCTAACCTTTACCGGTTTTCGCCGCATAAGCGCTGACGCACAGGACGTCGGCCGCTACATTGGTGTGCCGAAACATGTTTCCTACGGCCAGCTTCTGCGCAACAATGTCATCGCCACTTCCACGGTGATGATCGACCGCTCCAGGGTCGGCCCCGTCGTGATGAAGAAGACCTACTATGACGATTTCGCCTGCTGGCTGGAGATTCTGAAGCCGGGCAGGCGAGCCCATGGGCTCGATGCCGATCTCATGCGCTATCGTGTTGTCAGCAATTCAGTTTCGCGTAACAAGAAAAAGTCTGCCATGAAGGTATGGCAGAGCTACCGTGAAATCGAAAAATTGAGCCTGCCTGTTTCTGCCTGGAATTTCATGCACTATGCAGTAAACGGCATAATGAAATATCGTCAGTTCTGACGGATAGCCCGCGTGACCCGAGGCATAGGGTTGCCTGAAGCGTCAAGCGGCGATCGATGGGATTTCTGTCAATCATGAAGGTCACTGTTGTCGGCACGGGTTATGTCGGGCTGGTTGCCGGTACATGCTTCTCACACATCGGCATCGATGTGATGTGCCTGGACGTTGACGCCAGGAAGATCGATCTCCTCAACAGTGGCGGTATTCCGATTTTCGAGCCGGGGCTGGACGCTTTGGTTCGAGACGGCAGGGAAGCCGGTAAGCTGCGGTTCACGACGAGCTATGACGAAGCAGTTGAACATGGCGAGATTGTTTTCATTGCGGTTGGTACGCCGCCTGGCGAGGATGGCAGCGCTGACCTGCAATACGTGCTTGGGGTCGCCAGAGAGGTAGGGCGGCGGATCACTCGTCCAACCATTATCGTCAACAAATCCACCGTTCCTGTTGGTACGGCCGAAAAGGTTCGGCAGGTGGTCTCGGGTGCTCTGAAAGAGCGCAACCTCTCCGTGGAGTTTGCGGTGGTCAGCAACCCGGAATTCTTGCGGGAAGGTGTGGCTATCCGCGATTTCATGGAACCGGACCGCATTGTTGTCGGTGGGGATGTTGATTGGGCGGTCGAGAAAATGCGTCGTCTGTACGCTCCGCTGAACCATGACCGCGACAACATCATGGTGATGGACACCAAAAGTGCGGAACTGACCAAGTATGCTGCCAATGCCATGCTGGCGACGCGCATCAGCTTTATGAATGAACTGGCAGGTCTTTCGGCCAAACTTGGTGCGGACATCGAAGCTGTCCGGCGAGGCATTGGCAGTGACCCCCGTATTGGCCCGCATTTCCTCTATCCAGGTTGTGGTTACGGGGGCAGTTGTTTCCCGAAGGATGTCCAGGCCCTGATCCAGATGGCAGGCCAGAACGATGTGGACTTGGGTATTCTTGAGGCAACGGAGCGCGCCAACGATCGGCAGAAGCGCGTGCTGTTTGAGATGTTGTCTTCATTCTACAAGGCGAAAGGCGGATTGAGCGGACGCACAATCGCCGTTTGGGGGATTGCGTTCAAGCCGAACACCGATGACGTGAGAGAGGCGCCAAGTCGGGTTTTGATCGGCGAATTGATCCGGGCAGGTGCGAAGGTTCGGGCCTACGATCCAGAGGCAGGCGAGCAGGGGGAATTTTTATTCCCAGACCGGAGTTTGGTCGAGATCGCCAAAACCGCGCAAGATGCCATAGAGGGTGCGGACGCTCTCGCTATTGTCACCGAGTGGGCAGAATTCCGGAACCCGAGCTTCGCCGGTCTTGCAAGTGCGTTGAAGGATCGCGCGATCTTCGACGGTCGCAACATGTATCGCATCGAGGAAGTGGAAGCGGCGGGCCTGTCTTATTTCCAGATTGGACGCGGTCCCCGCATTGCAGCCTGAGGAGAGGCGTAGCGGCAGCGCACGCCCGGGCGCGGCTATCTAATGCGATCGCCGCTGCCTTCGCCGCGGAAAACGGTCCGGAAAATGATCGCGAAGTCCCCGAGGAAAGTATGCGTCTCTAGATATTCGGCGTCCTTGGCAGCGAGCCTTATCGGATTGGACATGTCGATGTCGTTGATTTGCGCAAGGCCGGTGATGCCAGGGCGCAAGGTCATGACGCCGCGGCGCTGGCGCTCTTCAACCAGTTCGGTCTGAGAAGGTAGGCAGGGGCGCGGACCGACGAAACTCATTTCGCCCTTCAGCACGTTCCAGAGTTGCGGCAGTTCATCGAGCTTGGTCTTGCGAATGAAGTGTCCGATCGACGTAATCTGCCCGGCGGTTGCGTGATGAGACGGCACGTTTGGCGTATCGGCACGCATCGAACGAAGCTTGTGGCAACGAAATGGTTTGCAATCTCGCCCCACGCGGACTTGCGAGAATATCCCGGGGCCCTCCGAGCCACGCTTGATGATAAAAACCAGCGCCAGCAGTACCGGCCATAGAACCGCCAGGCCAAGGGCTGCAGCTACAAAATCGAAAGTTCTTTTCATCGCGCCGAATGGAAGACTGATAATCCTAGATGCGGGTGCGGGATATCTGCATTTTCAAAGCCTGTCCACCGCGCTCGACAGGTTGAGCTGAAAGGGTGACCCGCTCGATGGATGCAGGTGTGATGGTCTGATTCCATCGCAATTCGAGCACCCCGATCCGGAGATTGGTTCTTGTTCGTGACGGGATCGGCGCTAAAGCATCGGCGCTGGGAGAATGTGATGTTGGCAAATGGTGCTTTGCTGGAATTTTCATCCTGTTCTTGCGCGGTGATTGGAGGCAACCCCCTTGAGTTCGAATGAAAACAAGAGGATTTTGTGCGCCGCAACCAGACGCAGCCGGCTGCTGCAGCAACCACGTGTGCTCAATCAATGTCCCAACCTCAAATCCGTTCGGCCACGCTGACCCACCTCCAGCGGCTGGAAGCGGAGTCCATCCACATCTTTCGCGAGGTTGCGGCCAATTTCTCCAAGCCGGTGATGCTGTATTCCGTTGGCAAGGATTCTTCGGTTCTCATGCATCTGGCGATGAAGGCTTTTTATCCGGCCAAGCCGCCATTCCCGTTCCTGCATGTCGACACCACCTGGAAGTTCCGCGAGATGATCGCATTCCGCGACCAGATGGCGGAGAAACTCGGCTTCGACCTTCTGGTGCACGTCAATGAGGACGGTGTGCGCGACAACATCAATCCGTTCGACCACGGTTCGAACGTGCACACCCACATCATGAAGACGGTTGGCCTGCGCCAGGCGCTCGACAAGTATGGCTTCGACGCGGCATTCGGCGGTGCCCGCCGCGATGAGGAGAAGTCGCGCGCCAAGGAGCGCATCTTCTCCTTCCGCAATACCAGCCATGCCTGGGATCCAAAGAACCAGCGGCCGGAAATGTGGAACATCTACAACACCCGCATCGCCGCTGGTGAATCGATCCGTGTCTTCCCGCTGTCCAACTGGACCGAGCTCGATATCTGGCAGTACATTCTGCAGGAGGATATCCCCATCGTGCCGCTCTACTTCGCCAAGGAGCGGCCTGTGGTCGAGCGCGACGGGATGCTGATCCTGAAGGATGACGACCGCATGAAGTTGCGTCCGGATGAGGTGGTGGAAAACCGTCTGGTGCGGTTCCGCACGCTCGGCTGCTATCCCCTTACCGGTGCCATCGAATCCAGCGCCGACACGCTGGAAGCCATTGTCGGCGAGATGCTGACGGCGCGCACCTCCGAGCGGCAAGGGCGCCTGATCGACCGCGACGAGGCCGGCTCGATGGAAAAGAAGAAGCGCGAGGGGTATTTTTGAGAATGCGCCATGTTCCGGCAAAGACCCTCGAGCCGAGCAACGAGGTGCGCGACTATCTGGCCGCGCAGGAGAAGAAATCGCTGCTGCGCTTCCTCACCTGCGGCTCGGTGGACGACGGCAAGTCGACGCTGATCGGCCGACTGCTCTCCGACACCAAGCAGATCTTCGAGGACCAGCTGGCGGCACTTGAGCGCGATTCCCGCAAGCACGGCACGACCGGCGAGGATGTCGATTTCGCGCTTCTTGTCGATGGTCTTGAGGCCGAACGCGAACAGGGCATCACCATCGACGTTGCCTATCGCTTCTTCGCTACGCCGAAGCGCAAATTCATCGTCGCCGACACGCCGGGGCATGAACAATACACCCGCAACATGGCGACCGGCGCTTCCACCGCTGATGTTGCCATCGTGTTGATCGATGCGCGCCAGGGCGTGCTGCGCCAGACAAGGCGCCATTCCATCATCGCCTCGCTGCTTGGCATCCGCCACATCGTGCTGGCGGTGAACAAGATCGACCTGGTCGGTTTTGACCGTGTCACCTTCGATCGCATCGTTGCCGAATACCGGGACTTCGCGCGCGACCTCGGCTTCGAGAGCATTGAGCCGATCCCGATGTCGGCGCGCTACGGCGACAATGTCTCGATGCGTTCGGAACGCCTGGCCTGGTATCAAGGTCCGACGCTGATCGAGCATCTGGAGACCGTCCCGGTCGACAGCGCTTCGGCCGAACAGCCGTTCCGTTTCCCCGTGCAGTATGTGAACCGGCCGAACCTCGATTTCCGGGGCTTTGCCGGCACTGTCGCGTCCGGCTCGGTGTCGCGTGGCGACGAGGTGGTGGTGGCAAAGTCCGGCCGCTCGGCCCACGTCAAGCGCATCGTCTCTTATGGCGGTGACCTTCAGAAGGCTATTGCCGGCCAGGCGGTGACACTGGTGCTGGACGAGGAAGTCGAGGTTTCGCGCGGCAACATGCTGGTGCAGCCGGATGCCCGCCCGCAGGTGTCCGATCAATTCGCCGCCAATCTGGTGTGGTTTGACGAACAGGCATTGCTGCCGGGCCGCTCCTACATCCTGCGCACCGAGACAGACGAGGCGAGCGCGACCGTCACCGAACTGAAGCACCGTCTCAACATCAATGATTTCACGGAAGAAGCGGCGAAGTCGCTGGAGATGAACGAGGTCGGCGTCGTCAACATCTCGACCCGGACACCAATTGCTTTCGACGCCTTTGCTGAAAACCGTTCGACCGGCGCCTTCATCCTGATCGACCGCATCACCAATGCGACTGTTGGTGCTGGCATGATCCAGCATGCGCTGCGCCGTGCCGAGAATATCCACTGGCAGTCGCTCGATGTCGACAAGCGCGCGCGCTCCGACATGAAGCACCAGCGCCCGGCGGTGTTCTGGTTCACAGGGCTTTCGGGCTCGGGAAAGTCGACCATCGCCAACCTGCTCGAGAAGAAGCTCGCCGCTACCGGTCGCCATACCTATCTGCTCGACGGCGACAACGTGCGCCACGGCCTCAACCGCGACCTTGGTTTTACCGATGCCGACCGCGTCGAAAACATCCGCCGCATCGCCGAGGTGGCGAAGCTGATGGCAGATGCCGGCCTGATCGTGCTGGTTTCCTTCATCTCGCCATTCCGCGCCGAGCGGCGTCTGGCGCGAGAATTGATGGCTGGCGGCGAGTTCGTCGAAGTGTTCGTCGACACGCCGTTCGAGGAGTGCGCGCGCCGCGATCCGAAGGGCCTGTATGCACGGGCCTTGCGCGGCGAGATCAAGAACTTCACTGGCGTCGATTCTCCCTACGAGCCGCCAGAGAACCCGGAGATTCGCCTTCAAACCGTCGGCAGAACCGTCGAAGAGATGGTGGATATCCTGGACGACTGGCTAGCCGAGCGTGACAAGGCCGAAACGCAGTATGAAAGCGGTGGCGGCATCTAGGGCGTGTTGAGCGCCAATCGATATCGGTCCACAAATGGCGGGCCGCCTTCGCGCTGTTTGCTTGCATGTCCGGCGGCATGCTGTATCCCATCGGTTGAAGTCGACCATTTCAAGCTTGTTCTGCCATGACACCTAACACGCCCGAGATGAGTGCCGTCCATATCCTGGCGGACGCGGCAGCCGATGCCGCGATGCTTGCCGTGTTCGAAAAACTGTCATTGGCTGCCGGCAGCGCCATCATGCGCATCTTCCATGAAGGTTGTGCTGTCGACGCCAAGGCGGATGCCTCGCCGGTAACGGAAGCCGACCGGCTGGCCGAGCAACTCATCCTGGCTGGCCTGCGCGAAATCTATCCGGATGTTCCTTGCGTGGCGGAAGAAGAGGCCAGTGCCGGCATCCTGCCGACATCGCTGGGCGAAGCCTTCTTCCTGATCGACCCCCTCGATGGCACCAAGGAGTTCGTCAAGCGTGGCAATGACTTCACCGTTAACATCGCGCTGATACGCCATGGCATTCCGGAGGTTGGCGTTGTCTTCGCGCCGTGCTCGGGAACGCTTTATTCGGGGCGGCCGGGCAGGGCGGAAGCTGCGGAGGTCGATGCCAGCCTCGGCGTTGTTGCTCGCAGGGCGATCACGGTGCGCCCAGCCGCCTCGCCACTCGCGGTCGTTGCCAGTCGCTCGCATCGTACGGCGGAGACCGACGACTATATTGCAACGCTGGGGCCAACGGAGATCGTCTCGATCGGATCTTCGCTCAAATTCTGCCTGCTCGCAGAAGCTGTAGCCGATATCTATCCCCGTTTTGGCCGCACCATGGAGTGGGATACGGCTGCTGGCGATGCGGTGCTGCGCGCTGCGGGCGGCAGCACGTCGACCCTTGATGGTGCACCGCTTACCTACGGCAAGCGTAACCAGGCGCACGACGCCGATTTTGCCAACCCGTTCTTCATCGCCAAGGGCAGGTGAAGCCTCTCTTCGCGCACCGGGAGAAGTGCCTCAAACAGGCGAATGAGGGCAGAACGACCGTTGCGCCGAGGCGACGCTTTAATCGGCGTCGCCTGCCTTGCTTCCCAACAAACAGGGGGCTTATTCGGCTGCCTGCGCCGAGTTCGAGCCGATATAGTTGCGGATCGTCTCGATGACACGATCCTGATCGGACTCGCTGAGGTAAGGGTGCATCGGCAGGCACAGGATCCGGTTTGGCAGGCCTTCCGACACCGCCAGGCCCGTGGGCGTGCGCGGGAAGTGGCGATAGGCAACCTGCTCGTGCAGCGGCTTGACGTAGTAGATGACGGACGGAATGCCCTTTTCCTGCAGGTGAGCCTTCAGCCCATCGCGCTTGGGCGTTTCGATGGCGTATTGCGCCCACGCTGAACGGGTGCCGTCGAGGTTGCGCGCCGCGGTGACAATATCGCCGAGGCCTTCGGCGTAACGCGCTGCCACTTTCTGGCGGGCAACCATCTCGTCTTCCAGGATCGCCAGCTTTTCGATCAGGATAGCCGCCTGCAGTGTATCGAGGCGCGAATTGATGCCGACATGGACGTTGTCATATTGTGTCTCGCCCTTGCCGTGGAAGGCGAAGGACCGCAGCTTTTCGGCGAGTGCCGCATCATTGGTGAACATGGCGCCGCCGTCGCCATAACAGCCGAGCGGCTTAGCCGGGTAGAACGAGGTGCCGGCGACGTGGCCGAAGGCCCCGCATTTGGCATTGTCGGCGGTGCCACCGATCGATTGCGCCGCATCCTCGATGACCAGCAGGTTCTCGCGCTTGGCAATCGCCATGATCGCCTCGTAGTCGGCGGCAAGGCCGAACAGGTCGACAGGGATGATCGCCTTCGGCTTCAGTCGACCTTCGGCCTTGACCATGGCGATGGCCGCTTCCAGGCTTTCGATGTCGATGTTGTAGGTCTTGGCATCAACGTCGACGAAGATCGGTTCGGCCTTGGCCAGCGCCACCACTTCGGCCGTAGCTGCGAACGTGAAGCTCGGCACGAACACCGCGTCGCCAGGTCCCACGCCGGAGGCATAGAGAGGAAGCAGCAACGCGTCGGTTCCGTTGGCGCAGGCCACGACGTGTTTTACGCCGACATAGTCGGCCAGCTTGGCTTCGAATTCAGCGACCTGCGGCCCCAGAATATAGCGGCCTTCTTCAACGACCTTGTCCATGGCCGCTTTCAGCCTGTCGTGGATGCGTGCGCGCTGTGCGCCTAGATCGATGAACTGCATGTCGGTCCCGAGTTTTGCCTGATAACGCGCCGCTGGTACCAGAGTTGCACGGCGCGCGAAAGATTTGCGGCCGAGCTGCGGCTTTAGGCAGCGGTGCCCCTTGTTACCAAAAGATCTCGAATTGCTTGCAGGAAAAGCTGCAAAGCCAAGCTTTTTCAGGACTTCCTAGACGATTGACCGCAATCGCATCGCGGGCGGCGAAACATAATGTGATTGCGGCTGCGGCTGTCAGCTGGCGACAGCGGCGCTTCCGGCTAGCTCCCGCCGTGAGGGTGGATTGGCGCCCGCGCGGGAAACGGTGATGGCGGCTGCCCTGGTACTGAAGGCGAGCACCGTACGGATCTGGTTCTCGGAAAGAGCGGCGATTGCCTGCTTGGACAGCAGTCCCTGATCGCGCAGCGAAGCGAGAATCCCGGCGTTGATCGTGTCGCCGGCTCCGACCGTATCGACAACCTTGACCGACTCGGCCGGCACCGAGACGGAATGGTTTCTGGAGAAAGCCACCACGCCCTTGGCGCCTTGTGTGACCACCATCAAGCTGGGACCTAGATCGAGCCAGCGCGCTGCGATGTCCTCGAGGGTACCGGTCTCGCCGAACCAGTCCAGGTCCTCGTCCGAGAGCTTGACGATGTCGGCGAGCGCCAGCATCCGCTGCATACGTGCGAGATGCCTCGGCTTGTCCTTGATGAAATTCTTGCGGATGTTGGGGTCGAACATCATCACGCGCCTGTCGTGCTCGCGGCGCATCAGCGCCTCATAGGTCGCTCCGCACGGCTCCTGGATAAGGCTGACGCAGGAAAAGTGCATGGCCTCAACCGTGTCGCCGACGGCAGGCAGGTCGGCTTCAACCAGCATGCGGCCCGCGGTGTTTTCATCATAGAAGAGGTAGCTGGCGTGGCCAGCGTTGAGCCGCACGAAAGCCAGCGTGGTCGGCAGATCCGCAAACTTGATGAAGTCGAGCGAGACTTTGCTGGCTACAAGGGCGTGGCGCAGCATGTCGCCATAAAAATCCGTCGAGATGCCGGTGAAGAAACCCACCGGAATGTCCAGCCGGCCGAGCGCCACTGCCGTGTTGAACACCGCTCCGCCGACATAGGGTGCGAAAGCCGCTTCGCCGGCTGTGGTCTCGCGCGGCAACATGTCGATGAGGGCCTCGCCGCAGCACAGGATCATGCGCTCAAGCTCCGGTCGGATAGATCACGCCCTTGCGGACGACGATGTTGGCGTAGAGCCGGGGCTCCGATGTCTGGACGATGGCGTGGGCGGCCTTCACCCTGGCGTAGAAATCGGCGCCGGGCATGGCAACCACCTTGCGACCAGGCGCTCGTTTGGCGCAGACCGCCTCGATCTCGCCATGGACGGGGTCGAGCAGCTTTGGATCGCCCTTTTTCGAAGAGCGGAACAGCGCTTCTTCGACAAAGTCATCCACCGGCAGAACGGAAAGGATGGCATCGAGCATTGGCACCAGGTCGACGCCGTCTGCCCTGATCAGGCGTGTGGCCTGTTCTTCGGCTGGATAGTTGCCGTCGACGATGGCGATTTCGTCGCCGTGGCCCATGGCGCGCAGCACAGCAAGAAGTTCAGGCCCGAGCAGGGGGGAAATGCCGATCAGCATGGTCAAAGTGTTCCGGATGTGGAGGTTGGGCCGACGAGGAAACGGTCGGAAAGCGGCAGGCTGGCGCCGCCGAGCGCACGGGCATGAATGCCGACAGTGCCTTCGCGCACGCTTGGCAGCTTGAGGCCTTCGGCGTCGACCTGGTCCAGCGCACTGCCAACGGCTTTGACCAGGCGCGCACGAATCGTGGTGGGCATCCAGCCGTCAATCACCGCTTCCTCGAAGTCGATCACGGAAGATGCGGAGGCAATGGCGTAGGCAAGAGCATTGGCTGCGTCGGCAAGCCATGCGTCGAGTTCCGGTCCGATGTCGCCCCATTCCTCGGGTGAAGTCCAAAGGTGCTGTGCATCCACTCCGCGCAGCGCGAGCGCCTTCTCCAGCGTCGCGATGGAGGCAACGTCGATAAGCTGGATTGGCCTGCCGTCCGGCCCAGGCACCGGCATTGATCCGAGCGCGCCGGCATTGCCGGTCGGCCCGCTGTAGATGCGGCCGTTGAGCACGATGCCGCCGCCGGCAAAGGCGCCGATATAGAAATAGACGAAATCGCGCACATCCAGTGCGTTGCCGAAAACAAGTTCGGCGCCGCAGGCCGCGGTAGCGTCGTTTTGCAGATAAACCGGGAAGTCACATAGCGACTGGATGTCGGCGCGGATGTCGCGGTGACGCCATTCTTCCATGATCGAGCGCGGCGCACCGGCAGCGTCGGCCCAGCTCCACAGTTCGAAAGGTACGGCGATGCCGAGGCCGGAAACGCGCCGGTCCTGCGCAGGCGTCAGTTCTGACCTCAGTTTCGCGACGCCTGCCGCAACGAAATCCACAGTCTCCGATGGTGCCGGATAACGGTAGGAGTGGTGCAGCATGGCGCGCACCTCGCCGAGAAAGTCGATCAGCACCAGTTCGGCGCTGCGGCGGCCGATCTTGAGGCCGATGAAGAAGGCGCCTTCCGGATTGAGCGCCATGGGAATGGAGGGTTGGCCAATGCGTCCACGCAGCGGTTCGCGCCTGAGCAGCAGGCCTTCGTCTTCCAGTTCGCGCATGATGACGGAGACGGTCTGCGCTGACAGGCCGGTCATGCGCGCAATGTCGGATTTTGCAAGGCCGCCATGTTGGCGCACGAGCGAAAGCACGAGCCGCTCATTGTGGTCGCGCATGCCGCTCTGGTTCGTTCCGCGGTGGAAACGGCTGGCCGCCGGCTCGCCCGAACCGTGCTTTTGAACGCCGTCGTCCAACAGCTTCCTCCCTCCCATGATTTCTTGTCTGACTTTTGACCGAGAATGAGCCGGCTCCGCAAGTGTGTCAATAATAAATAAGAGTGATTTAATTATTGACTCGAGATTGCGATTGGTGTTTCGTTTGTGCCGGGGAGCTCACCGGGAAAGCAGACGGGCGCCTCGGCGGTGCGCATTCAGCTGGCCGCGATCTTTGGTTCTGGGAGGAGTACCTCAATGCGATTTTCTGTTCTCAAGACGTCCGTATTTGGTGCTGCGGTCGCAGCACTCGCAAGTTTTGCCGCGCCTGCCTCGGCAGCCGACGTCGGTGCGTGCCTGATCACCAAGACCGACACCAATCCGTTTTTCGTCAAGATGAAGGAAGGCGCCACCGCCAAGGCGAAGGAACTCGGCGTCACCCTGAAGACCTATGCCGGCAAGATCGACGGTGACACCGAAAGCCAGGTCGCTGCGATTGAAAGCTGCATTGCCGACGGCGCCAAGGGCATCCTGATCACCGCGTCCGACACCAAGGGCATCGTGCCGACCATCAAGAAGGCGCGCGACGCCGGCATCCTCGTGATTGCGCTCGACACCCCGCTCGAGCCGGCCGATGCCGCGGATGCCACTTTCGCCACCGACAATCTGCTGGCTGGCAAGCTGATCGGCCAGTGGGCCGCCGCCACGCTGGGCGATAAGGCGAAGGATGCCAAGATCGCATTTCTCGACCTCACCCCGTCGCAGCCGACCGTCGACGTGCTGCGCGATCAGGGCTTCATGATCGGTTTCGGTATCGATCCCAAGGACGCCAACAAGATCGGCGACGAGGACGATCCGCGTATCGTTGGCCACGACATCACCAACGGCAACGAGGAAGGTGGCCGCAAGGCGATGGAAAACCTGCTGCAGAAGGATCCTTCCATCAACGTCGTCCACACCATCAACGAGCCGGCCGCGGCGGGCGCCTATGAGGCACTGAAAGCCGTCGGCATGGAAAAGAACGTGCTGATCGTATCGGTCGACGGTGGTTGCCCTGGCGTCAAGAACGTCGAAGGCGGCGTCATCGGCGCCACCTCGCAGCAGTATCCGCTGCTGATGGCGTCGCTCGGCGTCGAGGCGATCAAGAAGTTTGCCGACAGCGGCGAGAAGCCGAAGCCGACGGAAGGCAAGAGCTTCGTCGATACCGGCGTGGCGCTGGTCACCGACAAGCCGGCCAAGGGCGTCGAATCCATCGACGTCAAGACCGGCCTTGCCAAGTGCTGGGGTTGATCTGAGCCCACAACCGCGTGACATTGCCTAAGCGGGTGCTCTCCTGGCGGAGCACCCTCTCATCCGGCCGTCTTCTGGCCGGGGAGAGGGCATCGGCGCGCTGGCGAGGCATCATCACCTTGGGCGTATGACGGGACTTCAGTCCCGATCGGGAGGAGCCGACATGACCGACGCTTCGGCGGATGCCAGGCGACCGCAGGAATTCGAGAAAGTGCTGACTGGAGCCGACACGGCTGTGGCGGACTTCGACACGCACACGCGTTCGACCCTGGAAAAGCTACAGCATTTCCTGCATTCCAATCCCGCCGCCGTGCCATTGATCGTGCTGGTGGTATCGGTGCTGATCTTCGGCCTGATCATCGGGGGCAAGTTCTTCTCCGCCTTCTCGATGACGCTGATCCTGCAGCAGGTCGCCATCACCGGCGTGATTGGCGCCGCGCAGACACTGGTCATCCTCACAGCCGGCATCGACCTCTCGGTGGGCGCCATCATGGTGCTGTCGTCGGTGGTGATGGGGCAGTTCACCTTCCGCTACGGGCTGCCGCCGTCGATCGCGATCCTCTGCGGCTTCGCCGTCGGTGCACTGTGCGGCTGGATCAATGGCGCGCTCGTCGCCTACATGAAGCTGCCGCCCTTCATCGTCACGCTCGGCATGTGGCAGATCGTTCTGGCCTCGAATTTCCTCTATTCGGCCAACGAGACCATCCGCGCTCAGGATATAGAGACGCAGGCGCCGATCCTGCAGTTCTTCGGCAACAATTTCCGCATGGGCAATGCGGTCTTCACCTATGGCGTTGTCGCCCTGGTGCTGTTGGTGGCCATCCTCTGGTACGTCCTGAACCACACCGCCTGGGGCCGTCACGTCTACGCGATCGGCGATGATCCGGACGCGGCCGGGCTGTCGGGGGTGCGTGTCACCCGCATGCTGCTATCGGTTTATGTGCTTTCCGGCTTGATCTGTGCCCTCGGTGGCTGGTTGCTCATCGGCCGTATCGGCTCGGTTTCGCCGACCGCCGGCCAGTTCGCCAACATCGAATCCATCACCGCGGTGGTGATTGGCGGTATCTCGCTGTTCGGTGGACGTGGATCCATCCTCGGCATGCTTTTCGGGGCGCTGATCGTCGGCGTCTTCTCGCTCGGGCTGCGCCTCATCGGCACGGACCCGCAATGGACCTATCTGTTGATTGGCGTGCTGATCATCAGCGCCGTTGCCATCGACCAATGGATCAGGAAGGTCGCAGGATGACCACGCAACCCATTCTCACCGCACGCGGACTGGTCAAGCGATATGGCCGCGTCACGGCACTGAACAGCGCCGACTTCGATCTCTACCCAGGCGAAATCCTGGCAGTCATCGGCGACAACGGTGCCGGCAAGTCTTCGCTGATCAAGGCGATCTCCGGTGCCGTCACCCCGGACGAGGGCGAGATCCTCCTGGAAGGCAAGCCGGTGCTGTTCAAGTCTCCGATGGAGGCGCGCGCCGCCGGCATCGAGACCGTGTACCAGAACCTCGCTTTGTCGCCGGCCCTGTCTATCGCCGACAACATGTTTCTTGGCCGAGAGATCCGCAAACCCGGCATTCTCGGCTCCTGGTTTCGCATGCTCGACCGCACGGCGATGGAAAAGCGGGCACGCGAAAAGCTGACCGAACTTGGCCTGATGACCATCCAGAATATCGGTCAGGCGGTCGAGACTTTGTCGGGTGGGCAGCGCCAGGGGGTGGCTGTGGCACGTGCTGCCGCTTTCGGCAGTCGTGTCGTCATCATGGATGAGCCGACGGCAGCGCTCGGCGTCAAGGAGAGCCGGCGTGTTCTGGAGCTCATCCTCGACGTGAAGCGGCGCGGCCTGCCGATCGTGCTCATCTCGCACAACATGCCGCACGTCTTCGAGGTGGCCGACCGCATCCACATCCATCGGCTTGGCCGACGTCTCGCTGTCATCGATCCGAAGGAGTATTCGATGTCGGATGCGGTCGCCTTCATGACCGGCGCGAAGGCTCCGCCGGAGGCTGCCGCGGTTGCAGCATGATCTGCCGATTGCGCCTGGAGTGCATTGCGATATGCTCTGGGTGCAATGCAGAACATTAGCAATATTAAATCGATTGAAAAATTCCGATCGGCTGTCTAGTCTGGACTGGAACGTCCTGCTATGCATGCTTTTTGAAAGGCAAAATCGGTTCTCGGCGAGACGAGTGAGCTCTGATCGCCGGTCGCGCGAGAGGCAAGATGACCCGCACCAAGACGCTGAGTGTCCCGCTGCCTGATCTCGATCATCCAGACCCGCAGACGCTCGCGTCCGAAGTGCTGATGGCCCTCAAATATCGGGTCGGCAAGGACACGACGGTTGCGACGCCCTACGACTGGCTGACGGCCTCGATCAAGGTGGTGCGCGACCGCATCATCGATCATTGGATCAGTGCCACCAAGGAGACCTACGACCAGCAGGAAAAGCGCGTCTATTACCTGTCGCTGGAATTCCTGATCGGCCGGTTGATGCGCGACGCCTTTTCCAATCTCGACATCATGGACCCCATGCGCGAGGCGCTGTCTTCGCTCGGAGTCGACCTCGACGAGATCGCCACGCTCGAGCCTGATGCCGCGCTCGGCAATGGCGGCCTGGGACGGCTTGCCGCCTGCTTCATGGAATCGATGGCGACCGTCGACGTGCCGGCGCACGGCTATGGCATCCGCTACGCCAACGGCATGTTCCGCCAGGAGATTCAGGACGGCTGGCAGGTGGAACTGCCGGAAACCTGGCTCGATCATGGCAACTCATGGGAGTTCGAGCGCCGCGAGCGCTCCTTCGAAGTCGGCTTCGGCGGTTCTGTGGAATCCGTCACCGCCAGGGACGGTCGGCTCGAGCGCCACGTCTGGAAGCCTCTGGAGCATGTTCTGGCGGTGGCCTATGACACGCCCGTGGTCGGCTGGAAGGCCAAGCGCGTCAACACGCTGCGGCTCTGGTCCGGTATGCCGGTCGACCCGATCCTGCTCGACAAATTCAACGCTGGCGACCACATCGGCGCGCTCGCCGAGAGCAACAAGGCGGACGCGCTGTCGCGCGTGCTCTACCCTGCGGATTCGCACAAGGCTGGCCAGGAACTGCGGCTGCGGCAGGAGTATTTCTTCTCGACCGCTTCGCTGCAGGATATCCTGCAGCGTCACCTCAGCCAGTATGGCGAACTGGAGTCGCTGCCCGACAAGGCCGCCATCCACCTCAACGACACCCATCCGGCTGTTGCGGTGCCCGAACTGATGCGGCTGCTGATGGATGTCCATGGCATGGATTTCGCCAAGTCCTGGGACATCACCAAGCGAACCTTCGCCTACACCAACCACACGCTGCTGCCGGAGGCACTCGAAAGCTGGCCGGTGCCGCTGTTCGAACGGTTGCTGCCGCGCCACATGCAGATCGTCTATGCCATCAACGCCGAAGTGTTGCAGGAAGCGCGCTCGACGGGTCGTTTCTCCGGTGACCAGATCGCGTCCATCTCGCTGATCCAGGAAAACGGCGACCGCCGCGTGCGCATGGGCAATCTTGCCTTCGTCGGCTCGCATTCGATCAACGGCGTGTCGGCACTGCATACCGAACTGATGAAGCAGACGGTCTTCGCCGACCTGCACCAGCTGTATCCCGACCGCATCAACAACAAGACCAACGGCATCACGCCACGGCGTTGGCTGATTCAGTGCAATCCCGGCCTGACGGCACTGACACGTGAAGCCATCGGCGATCGTTTCCTCGATGACATCGCGGCCATCAAGGAGCTGGACCGGTTCGCGGACGATGCGGCATTCCGCAAGAAGTTCGCAGCCGTCAAGCGCGCCAACAAGGTGCGGCTTGCCAATCTGGTCGCCGATCGGCTGGGTATCCGCGTCGATCCGTCGGCGTTGTTCGACATCCAGATCAAGCGTATCCACGAATACAAGCGCCAGCTGCTCAACATCCTGGAGGCCGTGGCGCTCTACGACCAGATCCGTTCCCATCCCGAAAAGGACTGGACGCCACGCGTGAAGTTCTTCGGCGGCAAGGCGGCGCCGAGCTATCACAACGCCAAGCTGATCATCAAGCTGGCCAACGACGTTGCCAAGGTCATCAATGGGGATCCCGCCGTTCGCGGACTGCTCAAGGTCGTGTTCGTGCCCAACTACAATGTCAGCCTTGCCGAGATCATGATGCCGGCGGCCGACCTGTCGGAGCAGATCTCGACGGCCGGCATGGAAGCGTCCGGGACCGGCAACATGAAGTTCGGACTGAACGGCGCGCTGACCATCGGTACGCTCGACGGCGCCAATGTCGAAATGAAAGAGCATGTCGGCGACGACAACATCTTCATCTTCGGCTTGAAGGCCGATGAAGTGGCCGAACGCCGCCGCAGCGGCTACCAGCCGCGCGCCGTCATCGAAGGTTCGCCGGAATTGGCGCAGGCCATCTCAGCGATCTCGTCCGGGGTGTTCTCGCCGCATGATCCGGACCGCTATCGCGACCTGATGAACGGTCTCTACGACAGCGACTGGTTCATGGTTGCGGCAGATTTTGACGCCTACGCGGCCAAGCAGCGTGAGGTGGACGCGGTCTGGAGCGACAGCGCGGATTGGAACGCCCGGGCCATCCGCAACGTTGCGCGTATGGGCTGGTTCTCGTCGGATCGGACGATCCGCCAGTATGCGAAAGAAATCTGGAACGTGCCTGTGTGATGTGATTGCATGAGGCCATGACCGTGGCCGTGGACCCAGGGAGGGGTATTGCTTGACAAAAAAGCCGCGCGCGACCGCGACGAGCGATCAATCTGACGGGTCGGCTTCGGCAGCCGACGTCAAGGCGATCGCGGCGGGCACGCATGGCAATCCCTTCTCGGTCCTGGGCGTCCAAGAAGCCGGAAAAGGTTTCGTCGCGCGGTGCTTCATTCCCGATGCCCAGACCGTCTCGGTCTACACGCTGGCCGGCAAGGCGGTCGGTGAACTTTCCCGCCGCGGCGAGGCCGGCTTCTTCGAAGGACCGATCGCGGTCGCCAAGCGCCAACCCGTGAAGTACCACGCCCGCAATGCCGGCGGCGACTGGTGGATCACTGATCCTTATTCCTTCGGGCCAGTGCTCGGGCCGATCGATGACTACTATATGGCCGAAGGTTCGCATCTGCGCCTGTTTGATAAACTGGGTGCGCATCTGATCGATCATGAGGGCGCGAGCGGCGTGCATTTCGCCGTCTGGGCACCCAATGCCAAACGCGTTTCCATCGTCAGCGATTTCAACGCCTGGGACGGCCGCCGCCATCCGATGCGGCTGCGGCAGGACAGCGGCATCTGGGAGATATTCATTCCAGGCCTCGGCGAGGGACGGCCCTACAAATACGAGATCGTCGGTGCAAGGGGCGTTCGCCTGCCACTCAAGGCCGATCCTTTCGCTTTCCGCTCGGAGTTGCGCCCCGCCACCGCTTCGGTGACGGCGGCTCCATCAGGCCACAAATGGGGCGACGCCGCGCATCGCAAGTTCTGGCGCGAGGCGGAAGCGCGTCGTCAGGCCATCTCTATCTACGAGGTTCATGCCGGCTCGTGGCAGCGTAATGAGGACGACAGTTTCCTGACGTGGGACGAGCTGGCTGAGCGGCTCATCCCCTATGTGATCGACACCGGCTTCACGCACATCGAACTGCTGCCGATCTCGGAGCATCCCTACGATCCGTCCTGGGGCTATCAGACCACCGGGCTCTACGCGCCTACCGCCCGCTTCGGCGACCCGGAAGGCTTCGCACGTTTCGTCGACGGCGCTCACAGGGCCGGCATCGGCGTCATCCTCGACTGGGTGCCGGCACACTTCCCGACCGATGAGTTCGGGCTCGCCAGGTTCGACGGCACCGCCCTTTATGAACATGCCGACCCACGCAAGGGCTTTCAGCCCGACTGGAACACGCTGATCTACAATTTCGGCCGCCGTGAAGTGCTGTCCTTTCTTGTCAACAACGCGCTCTACTGGGCTGAAAAATACCATGTCGACGGGCTGCGCGTGGATGCTGTCGCCTCGATGCTCTACCTCGACTATTCCCGCAAGGCGGGCGAGTGGATCCCCAACGAGAAGGGTGGGCGCGAGAACCTCGAGGCTGTCGCGTTCCTGCAGCGCATGAACAAGGAATTGTACGGCACCCATCCCGGCGTCATGACGATTGCCGAAGAGTCCACTTCCTGGCCGAGGGTTTCGCATCCTGTACACGAGGGTGGGTTGGGTTTCGGCTTCAAGTGGAACATGGGTTTCATGAACGACACGCTGGAATACCTTGCCCGCGAGCCGATCTTCCGCAAGCACCATCACAACCAGATCACCTTCGGGCTGATGTATGCCTTTACAGAGAATTTCGTGCTGCCGCTCTCCCATGACGAGGTGGTGCACGGAAAGTCGACGCTGATCGGCAAGATGGCCGGTGATGACTGGCAGAAATTCGCAACGCTGCGCGCCTACTACGCGTTCATGTGGGGGTATCCAGGCAAGAAACTGCTGTTCATGGGGCAGGAGTTCGCCCAGCGCCGCGAGTGGAGCGAGGCTCGTGCACTCGACTGGAATCTGCTTGAGCATCTTCCGCATCGCGGCGTGCAGGACGTCGTGCGCGATTTGAACCGCCTCTATCGTGAGAAGCCGGCGTTGCATGAACGCGACTGCGAGCCGGAAGGCTTTGAATGGCTGATCGTCGATGATGCCGAGAATTCGGTGTTTGCCTGGCTGCGCAAGGCTCCGGGCGCCAATCCGGTCGCCGTCATCTCCAATTTCACGCCGGTTCCACGCGAGAACTATCGCGTTCCGTTGCCGGAAGCGGGCACCTGGCGCGAGATCATCAATACCGATGCCGTCGCTTATGGCGGCTCGGGCAAGGGCAATGGCGGCGTCGTGGAAGCGCATGCCGAAGGCGACCGTGCGGCGGCATTGATGGTGTTGCCGCCTTTGGCGACGCTGATGCTGGAATTCGTGCCGCCGACCAAGGGCAGGAAGGTCGAAGGACAGGCAAGTTCGGGTACTGGGCCACGTGCGAGGAAAACGGCGGCTCCAGGGGCAAAGCAGGGAGGTTGATAATGGCGGATTTCAAACGGTCGCAACCGCTGGCGCGTGATGCGATGGCCTATGTCCTGGCCGGCGGACGCGGCAGTCGTCTCAAGGAGTTGACCGACAGGCGTGCAAAACCCGCGGTCTATTTCGGTGGCAAGACCCGCATCATCGACTTCGCGCTCTCCAATGCATTGAACTCGGGCATCCGACGCCTCGGGGTGGCCACTCAATACAAGGCGCATTCGCTGATCCGCCATCTGCAGCGCGGCTGGAACTTCCTGAGGCCGGAGCGAAACGAGAGTTTCGATATCCTGCCCGCCAGCCAGCGTGTTTCGGAAACGCAATGGTATGAGGGCACAGCCGACGCGGTCTACCAGAACATCGACATCATCGAGGCTTATGGGCCGGAATACATGGTGATCCTGGCCGGCGACCACATCTACAAGATGGACTACGAGCTGATGTTGCGCCAGCACGTCGATGCCGGCGCCGACGTCACGGTGGGTTGTCTCGAAGTCCCCCGCATGGAAGCCACCGGTTTCGGCGTCATGCATGTCGACAACAAGGATGCCATCCTCTCCTTCATCGAAAAGCCGGCCGATCCGCCCGGCATTCCCGACAAGCCGGACTATGCGCTCGCTTCGATGGGCATCTACGTCTTCAAGACCAAGTTCCTGATGGAGCAGCTGCGCCGTGATGCGGCCGAGCCGGACTCCAGCCGCGATTTCGGCAAGGATATCATCCCCTACATCGTCCAGCACGGAAAGGCCGTGGCGCACCGTTTCGCCAAGTCCTGCGTGCGTTCGACGGCGGAGGCGGGCCCTTATTGGCGCGACGTCGGAACCATCGACGCCTATTGGGAAGCCAATATCGACCTCACCGACATCACGCCCGAGCTTGACCTCTACGACCGCGACTGGCCGATCTGGACCTATGCGGAATTGAAGCCGCCGGCGAAGTTCGTGCATGACGACGAGGGACGGCGCGGCATGGCGGTATCGTCACTGGTTTCCGGCGACTGCATCGTGTCGGGCGCCTCGCTGAAGCGCAGCCTGATCTTCACCGGAGCCCGCATCAATTCCTATTCCAGCCTCGACCATGTCGTGATGCTGCCCGACTGCCATGTTGGCCGCAACGCGCAACTGACCAACGTCGTCATCGACCACGGTGTGCACATTCCCGAAGGCCTGATCGTTGGTGAGGACCTGGAACTCGACCGCAAGCGTTTCCGGGTTTCGGAACGGGGCATTGTTCTGATAACGCAGGACATGATCGACAGGTTGGGAACGTAACGCATGCAGGTTCTGTCCGTCACGCCGGAGATATTCCCACTGGTCAAGACCGGCGGGTTGGCCGATGTCGCCGGCGCTCTGCCGGTCGCACTGGCCGGCAAGGGCGTGGCGATGCGCTCGCTCGTGCCAGGCTATCCTGTCGTGATGGATGCGCTGAAGAAAAAGAAGGCCGCGGCGACGTATCAGGCGCTCTATGGCGGCAAGGCCACCGTCCAGGCAGCACAGGTGGATGGGCTCGATCTCCTGGTACTTGACGCGCCGCATCTGTTTGATCGCGTCGGCGGGCCTTATGGCGACGCCAATGGTCGCGACTGGCAGGACAACTGGCGTCGCTTCGCTGCGCTAAGCCGTGTCGGCGGTGACATTGCCGGCGGCAGCATCGATGGCTACAAGCCTGATATCGTGCATGCGCATGACTGGCAGGCTGCGATGACGCTGGCCTACATGCGCTACGGCAAGGCGGTCGGCACGCCATCGCTCATCACCGTGCACAATCTGGCCTTCCAGGGTCAGTTCGGCGCCGGCATCTTCGGCGAACTCGGCCTGCCTGCACAGGCCATGAGCCTCGATGGCGTCGAATATTATGGGGGTGTGGGTTATCTGAAGGCTGGCCTGCAGGCGGCCTGGGCGATCACCACCGTCAGCCCGACCTACGCACAGGAAATCCGCATACCGGAGTTCGGCATGGGGCTGGACGGGCTGATCAACCTGCGGGCGGCCGATCTCCATGGCATCGTCAACGGTATCGACGTCGACATATGGAATCCTGCGGCCGACAAGCATCTGCTGTCGACCTATTCCGCCGAGACCCTGGGCAAACGCGCCGCGAATCGCGCCGCGGTGGAAGAACGCTTCAATCTCGCCAGGGACGATAGCCCGATCATCTGCGTGGTCAGCCGTCTCACCTGGCAAAAGGGCATCGACATCCTTGCTGCCGTGGCTGACAGCGTTGTCGCGGCCGGTGCCAGATTGGCCGTTCTGGGATCCGGCGATCCAGGTCTCGAAGGCGCCTTGCTGGCTGCCGCCGCCCGCCATCGTGGCCGTATCGGCACGGTGATCGGTTATGACGAAGCATTGTCGCACGTCATGCAGGGCGGCTGCGACGCCATCATCATCCCGTCTCGGTTCGAGCCATGCGGCCTGACCCAGCTCTATGGTCTGCGTTATGGCTGCGTCCCGATGGTGGCGCGCACCGGCGGATTGGCCGACACGATCATCGACGCCAACGAAGCCGCGGTGGCCGCCGGTGTGGCCACCGGTTTCCAGTTCGCTGCCAACAGCGGCGATGCGATGCTGCACGCCGTACATCGTTTGATGCAGGCACACGGCAATGCCGGCGTCTGGACCTCAATCCAGCGGCAAGGCATGAAAGCTGACGTGTCCTGGGACCGCAGCGCGGAGAAATATGTCGAGCTCTATCGCTCGCTGCTTGCAAGGAAGGTTGCCTGAACGATGATCCGTACCGTCGCCACCAAGCCCTTTGACGACCAGAAGCCCGGCACGTCCGGACTGCGCAAGAAGGTGCCGGTGTTCCAGCAGGAAAACTATGTCGAGAATTTCGTGCAGTCGATTTTCGATTCACTGCAGGGATTTCAGGGCAAGACGCTGGTGCTGGGCGGTGATGGCCGGTTCTACAACCGCGAAGTGGCGCAGAAGGTGATCGCCATCGCCGCTGCCAACGGCTTCGGCAAGGTCATGGTCGGGCAGGGCGGTATCCTGTCGACACCGGCCGCTTCCGCCGTCATCCGTAAATACAAGGCCTTCGGTGGCATCATCCTGTCGGCCTCGCACAATCCCGGCGGCCCGCACGAGGATTTCGGCATCAAATACAATGCCGAGAACGGCGGTCCGGCACCCGAGAAGCTGACCGACGCCATGTACGCGCATACCAAGGCAATCACCGAATACAGGATCGCCGATATCGCGCCGATCGATCTCGACACGATCGGCACGGTTACGGCGGGTGGCATGACGGTGGAGGTGATCGATTCCGTCGCCGATTATGCCGAATTGATGGAAGTGCTGTTCGACTTCGATGCGCTGCGCAAATTGTTCAAGTCCGGCTTTCGCATGCGCTTTGACGCGATGCATGCTGTCACCGGCCCATACGCCAAGGAAATCCTGGAACATCGGCTCGGCGCAGCCAATGGCACCTGCCGCAACTTCAAGCCGCTGCCGGATTTCGGCGGTCACCATCCCGATCCGAACCTTGTCCACGCCAAACATCTCTACGACGAGATGATGGGGCCGGACGCGCCGGATTTCGGCGCGGCTTCCGATGGCGACGGCGACCGCAACCTGATCATCGGCAAGGGCATCTTCGTCACGCCGTCGGATTCCGTTGCCATGCTGGCCGCCAACGCGCATCTGGCGCCGGGCTACAAGGACGGCCTCAAGGGCATCGCGCGCTCCATGCCAACCAGCGGCGCGGCCGATCGCGTGGCGGAGAAGCTCGGTGTCGGCATCTACGAGACGCCGACCGGCTGGAAGTTCTTCGGCAACCTTCTCGACGCCGGCATGGCTACGATCTGCGGTGAGGAAAGTGCTGGCACAGGCTCCAATCATGTGCGCGAGAAAGACGGTCTCTGGGCCGTGCTGTTGTGGCTGTCGATCCTGGCCGCGCGGGGAGAAAGCGCCAAGGAAATCGTCACCGGGCATTGGGCTGAATACGGCCGCAACTATTACTCCCGTCACGACTATGAAGAAGTCGACAGCGCCCGAGCCAATGCGCTGGTCGATGAACTGCGCGCCAAACTGGGTTCGCTTGCGGGAACGACTGTACGCGGTTTGAAGATCGCCGCGGCCGACGACTTTTCCTATCACGATCCTGTCGACGGGTCGGTCAGCCAGAAGCAGGGTATCCGCATCCTGTTCGAGGGTGGCTCGCGCGTGGTCTTGCGGCTCTCTGGAACCGGTACTTCAGGTGCCACGCTGCGTGTCTATATCGAACGCTACGAGCCGGATCAGTCCAAGCATGGCCTCGACACGCAGGAAGCGCTGGCCGACCTCATCGCGGCCGCCGACGACATCGCCGGTATCAGGCGCCATACCGGCCGCGACAAGCCAAGCGTGATCACCTGAGCCGTCTCGCGCGAAGGCGAGACGGCGTTTCCCTCCCAGTTTGCGGGGATAGGGCTATGGAATGTTGGGCTCGACCACATTGGCAAGCTGCAGCAGCGATTCCTGCCAGCCGAGATAGCAGCCGGCTTCCGGGATCAGGTCCGGTATGCCGGCCTGCTCGACTTTGAGGTCGGTGCCGCAGAAGACTTCGGTGAGGTTGACCGTGACCTTGATTTCTCCCGGCAGGTTCGGATCGTTGAAGCGGTCGGTGTAGACAAGCTTGCGGTTGGGCTCGAGTTCCAGGAATTCACCGCCGAAGGAATGGACGTGGCCGGTCGTGTAATTCCGGAATGCCATGCGGAAGGTGCCACCAACCCTGGCGTCGAAATGCTCGGCGCTGCACAGGAAGCCATAGGGCGGCAGCCAACGGCACATGGCTTCGGCATCGAGGAAGGCGCGATAGACTTTTTCGGGCGGAGCTTTCAGGACACGATGCAAGCGGATGGTGTAGGGCACGACTTACTCCTCATCGGTTGCAGGCAAGACATTCGGGTGAAACAGCCAGTATCGACTTTCTGAAACGGGGTGATGAAACGCGTGGTTTCGCGTTGCGGCAAGCTTGCTATTGTTGCCTGCTGGCGAGTCGCACACAACACCGAATTCACTGCAGGAGCGCATGGCCCCCGCCACACTCGGAGCACGACCCGACAAATCAGGCACCGAATTCGCGGTCTGGTCCAGCCGTGCCGGAAAGATCGAGCTCTGCCTGTTCGACGCTGCCGACCATGAGATCGAGCGCCTGCCGATGGTGCGTGGCGAGGATGGAATCTTCCGGCTGCATGCAAAAGGTATCAGGGCGGGCTCACGCTATGGCTATCGAGCCGATGGTGACTACGATCCTGCCCGGGGCCTTTGCTTCGATCCCGACAAATTGCTGGTCGATCCTTATGCCGTCGTCATCGACCGCCCCTACGTCTACGATGCAAAGCTCGGTGCAAGACGCGGAGAAGGCGGCGATACCGCGCCATTGGTCCCGAAGGCGGTCGTTACGGCCCTGTCCGGCGCACCGTCAGTGCCGCCGCCGCTGTTCCGCCCGGGCGGGCTTATCTACGAGCTGCCGGTTCGGGCTTTCTCGATGCGCCATCCGGACGTCCCGGAGAAAGATCGCGGCACGCTGCGTGCCCTTGCACATCCTGCCGTTGTCGATCACCTGAAGAAGGTCGGCGTTTCTGCTGTCGAACTGATGCCGGTCACCGCAAAGATCGACGAACGCCATTTGCCGCCGCTTGGCCTGACCAATGCCTGGGGCTACAACCCGGTCACATTCATGGCACTGGATCCGCATTTGGCGCCAGCAGGCATTGCTGACCTGCGGGCGGCAACGGATGCCCTGCGCAAGGCGGGGATCGGCGTCATCCTCGATCTGGTGTTCAATCATACCGGTGAGAGCGACGAGCACGGGCCAACGCTGTCGCTGCGTGGCCTGGACAATCTCGCCTACTATCGGCATGCGGCGGACGGTCGGCTGATCAACGACACCGGTACCGGCAACACGCTTGCCTGTAACCACACGGCAGTGCGTGATCTCGTGCTGGCGAGCTTGCGCCATTTCGTGCGCCATGCCGGTGTCGACGGTTTCCGTTTCGATCTTGCTCCCGTGCTGGGGCGTGACGACAATGGCTTCGCGCCGAACGCGCAACTGCTTGCGGCCATGCGTGCCGATCCGGTTCTTTCAGACCGTATCCTGATTGCCGAGCCGTGGGACATCGGGCCGGGTGGCTATCAACTCGGCCGGTTTGGTTCCCCGTTTCTGGAATGGAACGACAAATATCGCGACGACGTCCGCCGTTTCTGGCGCGGTGACGCGGGCTTAGTCGGACGGCTGGCGACGCGGCTGGCCGGGTCTTCGGATGTTTTCGCAGACGAAACGCAAAGCCGCAGCGTGAACTTCGTCGCTGCCCATGACGGCATGACGCTCGCCGACCTGGTGCGCTACGAGAGAAAGCACAATCAGGCCAATGGCGAAGCCAACCGTGACGGCCATGACGAGAACCTGTCCTGGAACTTCGGCGTCGAGGGCGAGAGCGCTGAACCTCGCATCGCTGCACAGCGTGCCGGCGACCAGCGAGCGCTGCTCGCGACGCTGTTTGCCTCGCGCGGCACCATCATGCTGACCGCAGGCGACGAATTCGGCCGGAGCCAAGGCGGTAACAACAACGCCTACGCGCAGGACAACGACCTCACCTGGCTGGATTGGGTCAGGCGCGACCAGCCCCTGGAAGGCTATGTCGCCGCTCTATCGGCTTTGCGCCGTGACCTGCCTGCACTGCGCGATACAGGCTTTTTGACCGGACAGCCGCGTGACGGCGGCGGGTTGCCCGATGTCGTCTGGATGACGGAAACCGGTCTGCCGATGGATGAAGCAGCCTGGAATGATCCGAGCCGGCACCGCCTGGCGATGGTTCTGGGCAGCGCGGACGTCGACAGAGGCCGGATCGCCGTTCTGGTCAATGGCGATCGGCGATCCTCGACCTTCGTTTTGCCTCTGCGCGACGGCTATCGCTGGTTCGATGCGCTTGACCCTGACGCATCCGCCGAGGCCTGGCGCCGGATCGAGGGCAGGGCGGTCTGCTTTATGATCGAGCGCGAGTTGGGCGAGGACGTTGGAGAGCCGATATGACCAATCCTGGAACCGAATGGTGGCGCGGCTGCGTCATCTACCAGATCTACCCGCGGTCCTTCCAGGATACGACTGGCGATGGCAGCGGCGACCTCAAGGGTGCCGCTGCGCGGCTTGCCCATGTCGCCTCGCTCGGCGTTGACGCCGTCTGGCTCTCGCCCTTCTTCAAGTCACCCATGGCCGACATGGGCTATGATGTCTCCGATTACCGGGCCGTCAACCCCATCTTCGGTTCGCTGGAGGATTTCGATGCGCTGCTGGCAGAGGCGCACCGGCTGGGGCTGAAGGTCATCATCGACCAGGTGCTGTCGCATACGTCGGACCGGCATGACTGGTTCAAGGAAAGCCGTGCCAGCCGCGATAATGAAAAGGCGGATTGGTACGTCTGGGCCGAGGCAAAGCCGGATGGCTCGCCTCCGAACAACTGGTTGTCGGTGTTCGGAGGACCCGCCTGGGAATGGGACGCGACACGGCGGCAGTATTACATGCACAATTTCCTTGCCGCCCAGCCGGACCTCAATTTCCACAATCCGGCGGTGCAGGACGCGCTTCTGGACAGCGTTCGGTTCTGGCTGGAGCGCGGCGTTGACGGCTTTCGTCTCGATACGGTGAACTACTACGTGCATGACCGCTGGCTGCGCTCGAATCCACCGTTGACCGCAAGCCTCGCGGGGACGTTGACCGAAACCAATCCTTATCTCTTCCAGGAGCACCTGTTCGACAAGACGCGCCCGGAAAACCTCGAATTCCTCAAGCGGTTTCGTGGCCTGATCGACGAATATGGCGGTCGCGCCGTGGTCGGCGAAGTTGGCGATGAAGGCCGGTCGTTGCAGACCATGGCGGCCTACACCTCGGGCGGCAATCGTCTCAACATGTGCTACACTTTCGATCTGCTGGGACAGGCGTTTTCGGCTGCGCATGTGCGTGGCTGTGTCGAGGCGTTTGGAGCCGCGGCACCGGAAGGCTGGGCCTGCTGGGCTTTTTCCAACCACGATGTCGTTCGTCATGTCAGTCGCTGGACGCCGCCCGGCGGAAATAACGAGGCCGTGGCGAAATTCGCCGTTCGATTGATCGCCTGCCTGCGCGGTTCGATCTGCCTCTACCAGGGCGAAGAGCTTGGGTTGCCCGAGGCCGAGCTTGCCTTTGAAGATCTGCGCGATCCCTATGGCATCCGTTTCTGGCCTGGATTCAAGGGGCGCGACGGCTGCCGGACACCGATGCCCTGGGAAGCCGGTGCCGTGAACGCCGGTTTTTCAACTGCGAGACCTTGGCTTCCCATACCGGATGAACATCGCATGCGCGCTGTTGATGCTCAGAACCATAGCAATGACAGCGTGCTTGCCGTCTATCGCACGGCGTTGGCAGTGCGCCGGCAGCACCCATCGCTTGCGACGGGCTCGATCCGGTTCCTGGGTGCGGAGGGCGATGTGCTTGCCTTCGTCAGGAAAGGGGAGGGGGAGGCGCTGCTGTGTGTTTTCAATTTCACCCATGGCGACATCGTCTGGCCGTTGCCCGACGGGTTCGAAATCGCGGAAGTACTTGATTTCGCCGGTGTCGAGGCCGTCGTCGATGCGAATGTTTCACTGCCGCCACAGGGGGCGTTTCTGGCCAGGCTTGTTGATTGAAGAGAGGCGGAGGGCAAGCCCTCCGCCTCCATGTTCCGGATATCGCCAGCAGCGTTTATTGCACGAGGACGGATTGTCCGCATGTGGCTCCGGTCACGCGTACGTCAGCCTCGCCCAGTCCGATGCCCAGAGACGACAGCAGCCACGCAAGCACGTTGTCCAGCGGAGTGGTGATCGTCTGCAGGAGGGGGATTAGTGCTGGACGAATGGTGTTCAGGAGAAGATCCGTGATGAGGTCGAGTTTTATTCCCAGAACGGTTGCGCTCAGTTGCAGATTGCTGAGCAGTGATGTGGTTGCCGAGTTGGTATAGTTCGTCGTCTTTACGGTTTTGGCCGTTTTGGCGGTTATGTCCGTATTGTTGAAAGTCAGGTTCGTCGTGTTCGTATTGCCGATGTCGATATCGGCATAGGCGTTCACCGTCACCAGATTGAGTTGCAGCAGCAACAAGTTGATCGCTACATTGAGGATCGGGGCTGGGGTGAAGCTCTGCGGTTGCGTAAAGTCGGCAAAATCCGTTCCTGTGGTCTGCGCGATCTTCACGTCACCGATTCCCGGGCGCGCGGCGATTGTGACGACACGGCTCGCCGGCTGCCCGGTCGAGCAACTGATGTCGCTGAGTGTGGCTTCGGCATAAGCCAGCTCGACGTTGACGGGTAAGGTGACTACCCCCGGTTTGCCCTGTGCGTCCTTCTTGATGTCAACGCCCGATGTCAGTTGGCTGGAGGCCGGAAGAACCTCGACGACCAGTTTCAGCCGTGTCTGGGCGGTGCGCACCACGTCCCCTTTCTGTCCTACCCTGAACCATGGGGAAGATTGAGGTGGTTCACCAACGGCGAGCAGGATGCTGATTTTCAGCACGCCCGGAATGTTCACGGCCGCTCCGAGATCTATCTGCTTGTTTCCGTTGGCGAGGCCCGCTGCTGCCGACACCATGTTGAACAGGCCGGCATCGACGGTCAGGCCAGCTGGTCGCTGGCCGAGGCCCAGGCGTCCGACGTTGCCAAGGTCGACAAGGGCATTGAGCGGTATCTTGATCAGGTTGGTCGCGCCCGCCGCCAGGGTTTGCAGCGCGAGCTGACTGCGTGAATCCAGCCCGGGCACACTGGCGAGCGCGCTGAGGATCTGGCCGATGGTGGCCTTGGAGCCGAGTACGTCTGAATAGCTGACGCCGGTAAGATTGAGCTTGATGGCGAGCTGATCCAGAAACGACAGAACGTTTACGTCGGCGCTGAGCAGCGAATTGTAGTCCATCACGTTGAGCGCGACATTGGTGCCGAGAAGGCCGCCGAGCACCGCATTGAGCAGGGGGCTCTTGCTGGTGTCGACCGAGGCCAGCCGCGAGCCGACGGAGAAGGCAGCCTGCGGAGTGACCGAGGCGATGGCATTGTTGCTGATGATCGGCGGGCTCATGAAGGCACCGCCAAAATACATCGTGCCAACCTTGCGCACCGACACCGAGACAGCGTTGTAGGGTTGCACATTGGCCTGGAAACGCTGTCCGACCGCCGAAGTCGGCGTGTACTTGCCTCGCACGACACTCACCAGCGGGTTTGCAGGGGTCGGGGTGCCTGTGCCCGGCTGAACCACCGTTGCACCGGTCAGGCCATTGTCACTCAACGTGTTCAGCACCGCCTGGTTGGCATTGGTGAGATTGGAGCCTGCCGCAATGGCTGCAAGGTCCGTGACGGATTGTGATGCACGCCGCTCGGTGTAGAGGGAGCCTTCATCGATGGCGACGGCCATCACTGCAATGACGATGGGCATGGACAGTGCTGCCATGATGGCGAAGTTAGCGTTCCGATCAGGCAGGAAGCGTTCGATCAGACTGCGCAAACTGGATGGAGCGCTCATCAGATGCCCCCGACGCGGATGGTGGATTGGCGCGCTATGTTGGTGCCCGGCAGCGGCAATCCGGAAAGAAGGTTCCAGATCGGCAGGTTGCGCGCATCATAGGTGACGGAAACCACAAACTGGCTGCCGTCGGCCGTGCTGTCCCTGGCGACCACCGTGAGCTTGGTGGCATCGACAAACGGATAGCCCGCCGCGTTGTTGGCCAGGAAGGTGGTGACGAGCGACTGACGCTCGGTCTGGTTCAGCCCGCCGATCGCGGTGCGGGCCGCATCCGCCGCAATCTGTTGTACGGAATGGCTGGCACCAAAATAAATGCCGTATGCAACCATCCCGAGCAAAAAAAGAATGAACAGCGGCGCAAGCAAAGCAAACTCAATCGCCGAAGTTCCATCGTCGTTTTCTTTCCATCTCGAAATTCTCGAGCGGAGAGTGAAAGTTGAGACTCCTCGTATACTATGCATGCTTTCTCCCGCCTAAAAAAGAAAAGCCTACAAAAGTACATTCGAAAGTAACCGGGGGTTGCTTAATGCCACATTAATATTTTGGGCGGCTGTCAAACGAGTTGGGTTTTTCGTGGGTTAAGCCGAATAATGGTTAGTTATGGGTTACGTATTTGATTTTATTAATCTTTCGAAACATCTGCACAACTATCCATGAAAGATGACGCAGGGGAAGGTTGAAGGTGTGTTGAAATAAAAATTCGCGGCGTTAGTGTCTGCCCATCTGCTGCGGAGAGGGAACCGCGGCTCGCCCCAGGAGAGGCCGGTGAACGGCCTGCGGGTGTCAACGTCCCGCGAGCCCCGACTTGGCTGGCTCGCAAGAGAAAGGGAGAATTGGTTCCATGCTGAAAACCATGCTGAAGGCGACTGTGTTCGCCTCTACGCTCGCTTTGTCGAGTGGTGCCTTCCATTCGGCGGCGTTCGCCGAAGTGGTCTACAATCGCGGCAGTGCCGCCGAACCGGAAACCGTCGATCCGCACAAGACGTCGACTGTCTATGAAGCCCATGTGCTGCGCGATCTGTTCGAAGGCCTGGTCATGCAGGATGCCAAGGCTGATCTCATCCCGGGTGCCGCTGAAAGCTGGACGATTTCTGACGACGGCAAGACCTATACTTTCAAGCTGCGCAAGGATGCGGTCTGGTCGGACGGCAGCCCGGTGACGGCTGACGACTTCGTTTATGCCTTCCATCGTCTCGAAGACCCGGCGACCGGCGCTGAATACGCTTCGATGCTGTATCCCGTGGTCAAGGCGGAAGATGTCAACAAGGGCAAGGCCAAGCCCGAAGAGATGGGCATCAAGGCTGTCGACCCGCTGACCCTCGAGGTCAAGCTCAACGCGCCAACACCTTATTTCCTCGAAATGCTGACCCACCAGGCAGCTTATCCGGTCAACAAGGCTTCGATCGAGAAGCTCGGCGCGGAATGGGTGAAGCCGGGCAAGCTGGTTTCCAACGGCGCTTATACGCTGGCTGAATGGGTACCGAACGACCACATCAAGATGGTCAAGAACCCGAAATTCCACGATGCCGCCAACGTCAAGATCGATGTGGTCAACTTCATCCCGACTGAAGACCGTTCTTCGGCGATGAAGCGCTTCGAAGCCGGCGAAATGGATAGCTATGACGATCTGCCGACCGAGCAGTTGCCTGACCTGAAGGCGAAGTTTGGCGATCAGATCCGCGTCGCGCCTTATCTCGGTACCTATTATTACGCGATCAAGACCGACAAGAAGCCGTGGGACAATCCTGAACTGCGCAACGCCATCTCCGAGGCGATCGACCGCGACTTCCTGGCGGAGAAGGTCTGGAACAATTCGATGTTCCCCGGCTACTCGATGGTGCCTCCTGGCATCAAGGGCTATACGCCCGCCATGGCCAAGTTCGCGGAGAAGTCGCAGATCGACCGCGAGGACGAAGCCAAGAAGGTCCTGGAGAAGCTCGGCTACGGCCCCAGCAACCCGCTGAAGATGGAAATCCGCTACAATACTTCGGAGAACCACAAGAATACCGCCGTCGCCATCCAGGAACAGCTGAAGCCGCTCGGCGTCGAGGTGACCCTGCTCAACACCGACACCAAGACCCACTACGGTTTCCTTGAACAGAAGGGCAATTACGACGTTGCCCGCGCTGCCTGGATTGCGGACTATCAGGATCCGGAAACCTTCCTCGGCATCACCCGCAAGGATAGCGGCAACAACTATTCGAGCTACAACAGCCCGAAGTTCGAAGAAGCCATGAACAAGGCCGCCGCCGCAGGTGGCAATCCGGAAGAACGCATGAAGCTGCTGAGCGACGCCGAGCGCGTCCTGATTGACGAAGTCGGTCAGATTCCACTGCTCTACTACAGCTTCCACAACATCGTCTCTCCGAAGTTGCACGGCTTCGAAGACAACGTGATGGACGTGCATCCGTCGCGCTTCATCAGCAAAGACCAATAATCCGTATGGACCGCCGTCTCCAACAGGAGGCGGCGGCTTCCTGCGCTGGTGAGGTCTGGCGACTATGTTGATTTACGTGTTCCGGCGGCTTTTGACCGCCATCCCGACGCTATTCGTGATCGTTACGCTGGCGTTTTTCCTGATCAGGGTGGCCCCCGGCGGCCCCTTCAATCAGGAGCGCGGGTTAAGTCCCGTCATCAAAGCCAATCTTGAGGCCCAGTTCGGGCTCAATGATCCGCTCTGGAAACAATATCTGAATTATCTCAATAACTTGCTGCACGGTAGCTTCGGGCCAAGCTACAATCTGCCTGATTTCACCGTGGGTGAACTGTTCTGGAAGGGCCTGCCCATCTCGGTCCAGCTCGGCGCTTCCGCCTTGATCCTGGCGCTGATCATTGGTTCCATCCTCGGTGTGTTTGCCGCACTCAATCAGAACAAGACTGCGGACTATGCTGTAATCGCGGTGGCAACCGCCGGCTCGACGATCCCCACCTTCGTCATCGCGCCCTTGATTCAGCTTGTCTTTGGGCTGAGCTGGAAACTTCTGCCGATCGGCGGCTGGGGCGACGGCGCCTTGATCAACAAGATTGGCCCGGTGATCACGCTGGCACTGCCGCAAATCGCCATCGTGGCGCGTCTGATGCGCGGCTCGATGATCGAATCCCTGCGATCGCATCATATTCGAACGGCGCGGGCGCTTGGTCTTTCCGACTGGTCGGTTGTGGTCAAGCATGCCTTGCGAGGCGCATTGCTGCCGATCGTCTCTTATGCCGGTCCCGCCGCTGCGGCGCTGCTGACCGGTTCCATCGTGGTCGAGACCATCTTCTCGATACCCGGCGTCGGCCGTTACTTTGTCGATGCGGCGCTCAACCGTGACTACACGCTGGTAATGGGCACGGTGGTGGTGATCGCCATATTCACCATCATCTTCAACCTGATCGTCGATATCCTCTACGCGGTGGTCGACCCGAGGGTGCGCTATGACTGAGATCGCAGCCACCTCAGCGCCTGCCTCGACAGTCGTGGGCCGTTCGCTCTGGGGCGATGCCTGGGCACGGTTGAAAGCCAATCGTGCGGCCATGATCAGCCTCTGTTATCTGATCCTGATGGGGCTGGTCTGCATAATCGGTCCCTGGTTCGTGCCGCACCAGTACACCACCATCTATTCCGACTATGTGCGCACGCCGCCCAGTTTTTCGGCCTATCCGAAAGAAGAGATGATCAAGACTGCGCTGGACGACGTGGTTCGGCGCATGCGTGTCGATATCAAGGACGTGAAGCAGGATGGTGGCAATCTCACCATAACGCTGACCTCTTCCAAGCCGATCGATGAACGCTATCTGCGCTATCTCGACCGTTCTGATACGTTCGATGGCGCTCAGGTCCTGAGCAAGTCGCCGGAAGGCAACGAAATCGTCATCGGCACGACGGTAAGACAAGCCTATTTCTTCTTCGGCACCGACAATATCGGCCGGGATCTTTTGTCCCGCACCCTGGTCGCCGGGCGCATTTCACTGGCCATCGGCCTGCTTGCCGGTGTCGTCGCCGTCGTCATCGGCGTACTTTATGGCGCCACGGCAGGTTTTTCCGGCGGTAAAGTCGACGAAGTGATGATGCGTATCGTCGATGTGCTCTATTCCCTTCCCTTCATCTTCTTCGTCATCATGCTGGTGGTGTTCTTCGGCCGAAACTTCGTGTTGATGTTTCTGGCGGTTGGTGCCGTGCTATGGCTGGACATGGCTCGCATCGTGCGTGGCCAGGCATTGTCCATTCGCCGCCAGGAGTATGTGCAGGCTGCGGAGGCGCTTGGAGTTGGCCAGCGCGGCATACTGCTGCGCCATGTCATTCCCAATCTGCTCGGACCGGTCGTCATCTACATGACGTTGCTGGTGCCGCAGGTCATCATCCTGGAAAGCTTCCTGTCGTTCCTGGGGCTTGGCGTCCAGGAACCGATGACCAGCTGGGGCGTGCTCATCTCCGCCGGGGCCAAGAACATCGGTACCGCGAACTGGTTGCTGCTGTTCCCCGCCTTCTTCCTTGTCTCGACCCTGTTTGCGCTGAACTTCGTCGGCGATGGCCTGCGCGATGCGCTCGATCCGAAGGACCGTTGAGATGGCTGCTGCAGAAACCGTTCTCAATGTTCGCGACCTCAAGGTTCGTTTCCGCACGCTCGATGGTGCCGTGGAGGCCGTGAAGGGTATCAACATCAACGTGAAAGCTGGCGAAACCGTCGCTGTCGTAGGTGAATCTGGCTCCGGCAAAAGCCAGACCATGATGGCTGCGATGGGGCTGCTTGCTTCCAATGGCGAAGCGACCGGCTCGGTCGACTATCGTGGCTCGAACCTGCTCACCATGCGCAAGAGCGAGCTCAACAAGGTTCGTGGTCGCAAGATCAGCATGATCTTCCAGGAGCCGATGACATCGCTCGATCCGCTCTACACGATCGGCAACCAGTTGATGGAGCCGATCCGGCGTCATCGCGGTCTGAGTGCTGCGGCCGCACGCGAGGAGGCGCTGAAACTGTTGCGCCTTGTCCATATTCCGGATCCTGAGCGGCGGCTGAAATCCTATCCGCACGAGATGTCGGGCGGCCAGCGCCAGCGCGTGATGATCGCCATGGCGCTCGCCAACGATCCGGACATCCTGATCGCCGACGAGCCGACGACGGCGCTGGACGTGACCATCCAGGCGCAGATTCTGGTGCTGCTGGCCGAGCTGCAAAAGAAACTCGGCATGGCCATCGTCTTCATCACGCACGACCTCGGCATCGTGCGCCGCTTCGCAGACCGCGTCTACGTAATGCGTTCCGGCGAGGTGGTGGAGGAAGGAGAGGCCACAGCGCTCTTCGCCAACCCGCAACATCCCTACACCAAGATGCTGCTGGCGGCTGAACCCACCGGCCACAAGGCGGCACCAGCACCCAATGCCCCGGTTCTGCTCGAAGGGCGCAAGGTCGAAGTTACCTTCAAGATCGGTGGTGGCTTTCTTGCCGGTGATCCGGTCATCCTGCGTGCTGTCGACGACATCTCCATTCGTCTCAAACGCAACCAGACCATCGGCATCGTCGGCGAATCCGGTTCAGGCAAATCGACGCTCGGACGCGCGTTGCTGCGGCTGTTGCCAAGCGACGGGCAGATACGTTTCGGCGACAACGACATTTCCGGAGCAGACAAACAGGCGATGCGCCCACTGCGCCGCGAACTGCAACTGGTGTTCCAGGATCCGTTCGGTTCGTTGTCGCCGCGCATGACTGTCGGGCAGATCATCACCGAAGGACTTCTGGTGCATGAACCTGCTTTGTCGTCCAAAGAGCGCGACCGACGCGCGGTGGAAGCCCTGAAGGAGGTGGGGCTAGACCCGATCATGCGCAATCGCTATCCGCACGAATTTTCGGGCGGCCAGCGCCAGCGCATAGCCATAGCCCGCGCAATGATCCTGAAACCGAAAGTGGTGGTTCTGGACGAGCCGACCTCGGCGCTGGACCGTTCTGTGCAGAAGCAGATCGTGGAATTGCTGCGCAAGTTGCAGGCCGATCATGACCTGTCCTACCTGTTCATCAGTCATGATCTTGCGGTGGTGCGGGCGATGGCCGACTACATCATCGTCATGAAGCAGGGCAAGATTGTTGAAGAAGGGCCAACGGACGCCATTTTCGACCATCCACGCGAGAAATACACGCAGACGCTGATGACTGCCGCCATCGACACAACCCGTTTCCGGGCAAGTGCCTGACACCGGTTCGACGCAGATGATCGAAAAGAAAAGCCCCGGTTCGAGCCGGGGCTTTTCTCATACTGGCGGCAACTGAGCAATTCCATGAAAAGCGTGTAACCGTTTCCGTCCGGAATTGCGAAAAAACAACCAGTTAGAGTGTTTCCGCGTTTCCGCCAAAACGGAAACGCTCCAGGCCTGGGGCTCAATAGTTTCCGTTATAATAGCGCTCATCGCATGGCGCGGTGTAGACGCGGCCATAGCGGTCCTGGTAGCGGCACATTTCTTCGCCGCGTCGTTGCGGGGTCGTCGAGCTGCCCACGGCCGCGCCAAGCAGCGCACCGGCGCCGGCTCCGATCAGTGTGCTCTTGGTGTCACGGCCGATCGCCTGGCCGACCAATGCGCCGCCAGCGCCACCGATCAACGCGCCCGTACCTGCCCGCTGCTGCTGCTCCGACGTCTCGCAACCCGCGAGTGCGACCGCCATCAGCATGGCGGCAATGGTAGTGTGAAGTCGCATCGGGAAATCCTCTCACTGAAGCCCCACCGCTGCCCTGAAAGGCCATTGCGGCGGAACGGGGGCGGGACATCATGTCGTGAACACCGGCAACGCAACGTGATCGGCACCGACAGTGCGGATTCGATGATTGTTTCGCGGCAAATTTGCCGCATGGCTCGGAATGGATCTGAGAGCTGAGAACCGGCCGTTTTCGGGAAAGCCAAGTCGCTTTTTTCTGGTCGGAGTGGCAGGATTCGAACCTGCGACCCCATCGTCCCGAACGATGTGCGCTACCAGGCTGCGCTACACTCCGTGACCAGACGGCGGGCTTATAGCTGCCACGTTCGGTTCCTGCAAGCGGGTAAGGCGCAGTTACCGTCGCATTTCATGAGCTTTGTTGAGCTTTGTCGGCGCAGTGCTTTTCCGAATAAGGTTCCTGTTAGGCAGATGTGCTAAGAGCGCTGCACGCGAGGGCGATGCACAACGTCATTCTCGCTGCAAAAAGGCCTGTGCCGATGGGAGTTTCGCTGTCTTGACCTTCAAGATCATCACTGAGGCCAAGCCCGACACCTTTGCGTTCGAGACTGCGGCGCTCGTCAAACCGTCGGGTTTCCGCGAGTATGATGCGCGCTGGTGGTTCGGCTATCCCGGCTCTACGCAGCCACCTGAACTCAACCTTGTCGGCGTCCAGGCCCTGGGCATGGGGCTGGGCACGCTGATTCGTCGACTGGGCGTTGGCCCGAGCATCGTCACCGGTCATGATTTTCGGTCTTATTCGCTGTCGATAAAACTGGCGCTGGTGTCCGGCCTGATGGCTGCCGGCGCCAAGGTCAGGGATATCGGACTGGCGCTATCGCCAATGGCATATTTCGCCCAGTTCGCGCTCGATGTTCCCGCTGTCGCCATGATCACCGCGTCGCATAACGAGAACGGCTGGACGGGTGTGAAAATGGGAGCTCAGCGGCCACTTACCTTCGGTCCGGAAGAGATGGCTTCATTGCGGGACATCGTGCTCGGTGGCGATTTCGATTTCGTCGATGGTGGCAGCTATGAGTTCGTCCCGGACTTTCGCACCGCCTACATCGATGATCTCGTTTCCGGCGGACGCATCTCCCGAAAATTGAAAGTGGTGGCTGCGTGCGGCAATGGCACCGCAGGGGCTTTTGCCCCGGAGGTGCTGAAGCGCATGGGCTGTGAAGTGGTTCCGTTGGACGTTGAACTCGACCATACTTTCCCGCGCTACAATCCCAACCCGGAAGACATGGCAATGCTGCATGCCATCCGGGACAAGGTGCTGGAGACCAGTGCCGATATCGGCCTGGGTTTCGATGGTGACGGCGACCGCTGTGGTGTGGTCGATAATGAAGGCAACGAGATCTTCGCCGACAAGGTGGGAGTGATGCTCGCCCGCGACATTTCCGGCGAGCATCCTGGTTCAGCTTTCGTGGTCGATGTGAAGTCGACCGGTCTGTTCAACACGGATGACGTTCTGCGCCGCAACGGTGCCAAGACGGATTATTGGAAGACCGGTCACTCCTATATCAAGCGCAGGGTTGCCGAGCTTGGCGCCATCGCCGGGTTTGAAAAGTCCGGCCATTTCTTCTTCAATCCGCCTATCGGGCGCGGTTATGACGATGGGTTGGTGACGGCAATTGCGATTTGTCGCATGCTTGATCGCAATCCTGGAAAGTCGATGGTCGATCTCTATCGCGACTTGCCATTGACCTACGGCAGCCCGACCATGTCGCCGCACTGCGATGACGATAAGAAGTACGGCGTGGTGGAGCGGGTCGTCGCAGACTTCCGGGCATTGAGGGAACGTGGCGCGGTCTTCGCCGGGCAGAAGATCGTGGACCTGGTCACGGTCAACGGTGTGCGCGTGGTAGCAGAGGATGGCACCTGGGGATTGGTAAGAGCTTCGTCGAACAAGCCCGAGTTGGTGGTCGTGGTGGAAAGCCCGGTTTCCGCGGAGCGGCGGCGGCAGATGTTCGAAGGGGTCAATGCGCTATTGCGGCGCAGCCCTGACGTCGGACCGTACAATCAGACATTTTGAATGCGGGCAACGGGGACGGCATGAACGAGCGCATCGTCGGTTTTGTGATGAGCGGCGGTGTCGGTTCGCGGCTATGGCCGCTGTCGCGCGAGGACAACCCCAAGCAGTTCCACGACCTGTCGGGTGACGGTTCGATGCTGGTAAAGACGCTGCAGCGCCTGACAGCGCGCAGGGACGGCGAGGCTTCCGTCTTTCTGATTGCCTCCGAGCGCCATGCCGATCGGGTCGGCCGTGATCTTGCGGGCATCGATCTTGGCGGTGGTGGCGCCTTGTTCGAACCTGTTGGTCGCAACACCGCAGCCGCCGTGGCATTGGCAACGCTGCGCACACTTGCCGAGTTCGACGATGCGCTGATGCTGGTGGTGCCATCCGACCATGAGATTTCAACCGCTGCCCAGTTCTGGCAAACGGTGGAAGCCGGGGTTCCAGCTGCCGGTGCTGGCAGGCTGGTCGTATTTGGCGTGCGGCCGGCCCATCCGGAAACGGGCTATGGATATATCGAAGCCGGTGCGGAACAGGACGGAGTGTTCGACGTATCGCGTTTCGTCGAAAAACCGGATCTCGCTACTGCGCAGAACTATCTGGAAGCGGGCAATTTCTACTGGAACGCCGGCATCTTCCTGTTTCGCGCCAGCGCCATGCGCGACGCCTTCCTGTCGTTTCGACCGGACATATGGCGGGCCACGGAAGCCGCATTCAGGGCGGCGACCAGCGATGTTTCCGGCCTCTATATGGCGCAGGATCTCTACGAAGCCATCCCCGCGATTTCGATCGATTATGCCATTATGGAACGGGCAGCTGATATCGCCATGGTCCCGGCCGGTTTCCGCTGGAACGACCTTGGTTCTTGGCAGTCCTTGCTTGACGTCGGCCCTGCCGACAAGGAAGGCAATGTCGTCATCGGCGACGTCGTGGCGATCGATTGCCAGAACTCCTACATCCGCAGCCAGGGCCGCCTTCTCTCGGCCGTCGGCCTTCGAGACATAGCCATCGTTTCCACCGCCGACGCCACTTTCGTGGCTCCCGTCAGTCACAGCCAGAATGTGCGCAAGGTGGTCGAGCAGCTCGAGAAGAGCGGACGCCTGGAAACGAAGTTCACACCGGCGCATGATCGTGTCATCGAGAGCGGCTCCTGGCGCAAGCGTGTCCGCCACTGGCTGTTCGAGGAAACCATGCCGCTGTGGTCGACCATTGGGGTCGATGATCGCTTTGGCGGTTTTCACGAGGCCTTGGGTCTCGACGCATCGCCTCTGATGAAGCCCAAGCGCATGCGCACCATGGCCCGTCAGGTCTATGCCTTCACGGTGGCCAAGGCGCGTGGCTGGGATGGTCCCGCTGATCGCCTGATCGCTCACGGCATCGATTTCATGGCGCTTCATGGCCGCACGGACAATGGCGGCTGGGTGCGCACGATGAATGTCGATGGCAGCGTCGCCGATGCTGCGGAGGATGCCTATGACCACTCCTGCGTACTGCTGGCGCTGGCCCATGCGCATATGTGCGGCAATCCCGATGCGCTACGTTTGGGCCAGGAGACGTTCTCCTTCCTGGATGCGCATCTGGAGGACGAACGCCTGACCGGTTTCCTGGAAATATCGGGCGGGAAGGGGGAGCGTCGTTCGAACCCGCACATGCATCTGCTGGAGGCCTTCCTGGCATGGCATTCGGCCACCGGTGACCGCACCTATCTGCGCCGGGCCGCAAGGCTTGTCGACCTGTTCCGCAACCACTTCTTCGACCGCGACAGCTGGACGCTCGGCGAATATTTCGATGACGAATGGAAACCGGCGCCGGGCGAACGCGGCGAATGGACCGAACCCGGGCATCATTTCGAATGGGCATCGCTGCTGGTCGATTTCGCGCAGCGAAGCGGCCAGGTCGATCTCACCGGTTTCGCGCGCAAGCTCTACGCCTCGGCCATAGCCAATGGGCTGAACCGCGCCACCGGGCTGGCCTATGGTGCTGTCTCGCGCGATGGCCTGCCGCTCGACGGCATTTCCCGCAGCTGGCCGCAGACCGAGGCGATCAAGGCGGCGATCGCGCTGGACGGCACTGGGGGACCGGATCTGAAACCGGAGATAGAGGCGCGTGTGGGGCGCCTGTTCCGCTGGCACATCGATCCGGCGCCGCTCGGCCTGTGGATCGACTG
The DNA here is from genome assembly GCA_035944705.1 of Mesorhizobium sp. Classification (GTDB taxonomy): domain Bacteria; phylum Pseudomonadota; class Alphaproteobacteria; order Rhizobiales; family Rhizobiaceae; genus Mesorhizobium. Next base: position 367,296 of record DASZAX010000009.1, read on the forward strand.
GATCGACGAGCGTGGCCGCTCACGGGCAACCGAAGTGCCGGCCAGCATCTTCTATCATCTTGTCACTGCCCTTACGCAGTATCTCGACAAGACCGAAGATGCCGGCAAGGTGGGGCGGGCCTAGTATGGGCTCGCCACGTCGCCGGTTTCCACATAGACCGACTTTTCCTGCGAGTAGAGCGCCAGCGCTGCCAGCGAGTTCTCACGGCCGATGCCCGACTGCTTGAAGCCGCCGAACGGCATTTCGACAGGCGACAGGTTGTAGTTGTTGATCCAGCAGGTGCCGGCCTGCAACTCGGCAATGACACGGTGCGCGCGCGGCAGGTCGCGGGTGAACACACCGGCTGAGAGACCGAACTCCGTATCGTTGGCGCGGTCGATCACTTCGTTTTCATCGGTGAAGGAAAGCACGCTCATCACCGGTCCGAAGATCTCCTCGCGTGCGATGCGCATCTGGTCGGTGACGTTGGTAAAGATGGTCGGCTCAATGTAGCAGCCGTTCTCGAAGCCCTGCAGTTTCGGCTCGCCGCCGCCATAGTGCAGCGAAGCGCCTTCAGCCTTGCCGATGCCGACATAAGACAACACCTTGTCGTGCTGCGCCTTGTTGATCAGCGGGCCCATCTGCGTTTCAGGGTCGAGCGGGTCGCCGATGCGGATTGCCTTGGTGCGTTCGGTCAGCCGTTCGACGAAGCGGTCGTGCAGACCCTTCTGCACGAACACGCGGGTACCGTTGGAGCAGACCTGACCCGTCGAATAGAAGTTGCCGAGCATGGCGCCACCGATGGCGTTCTCGAGGTCGGCATCGTCGAACACGATCAGCGGGGACTTGCCGCCGAGTTCCATCGTGGCGTGTTTCATCAGCGAGCCGGTCAGCGCCAGCACTTTCTTGCCGGTCGGCACGGATCCCGTCAGCGAAACCTTGGCAACCACCTCGTGTGAAGCCAGCGCGCCGCCGACATCGCCGTAACCCTGCACGACATTGAAAAGTCCATCCGGGAGTCCGGCTTCCGTGTAGATTTCGGCAAGCGCAAGCGCGGAAAGCGGCGTGTTCTCCGAAGGCTTGAACACCATCGCGTTGCCCATGGCGAGCGCCGGTGCCGATTTCCAGCCTGCGCCCTGGATCGGATAGTTCCAGGCACCGATGCCGACACACACGCCGAGCGCCTCGCGCCGCGTATAGGCGAAGGGACCGCCGAGATCGATGTAGTCGCCGGTGTAGCTCGCCACCGCCCCCCCGAAATACTCGAGCGCGTCGGCGGCGGATGCCGGGTCGGCAACCAGCGTTTCCTGGATGGCCTTGCCGGTATCCAGTGTCTCGATGCGGGCAAGTTCGGCATTGCGGGCACGCAGGATGTCGGCGGCTCGGCGCAGGATACGGCCGCGCTCGACAGGCTTGATCCTGGCCCAGGCCGGCTGCGCGGCGCGTGCTGCCTCCACGGCCAGTTCGACGATGTTGGGTGTCGCCGAATGCAGCGTGGCAATGGTTTCGCCGGTCGCCGGATAGATCACCGGCAGGGGCGGGCCCTGTTCGTCATCGACGAAACGGCCATTGATGTAGTGCGATGCCTTGGGTTGGGCGCGCATGGGATACTCCGAAGTCTGTGGCCTGCCGGATGGGTAGCCGATGATGCTCTATCTGTCCGAGACCTGCCAGCGCGGATTGATCCAGGGTTCCTGGTTCGAAGGCGCGAGCGGTGTGCGGCCAAGAATGTGGTCGGCTGCTTTCTCGCCGGTCATGATGGATGGCGCGTTGAGATTGCCGTTGGTGACCCGTGGGAAGATCGAGGAGTCCGCGACACGCAGTCCGTCGACGCCGATCACCCGGCATTCCGGGTCGACCACGGCATGGACATCGTCGGCTCTGCCGATGCGGCAGGTGCCGCAGGGATGATAGGCGCTCTCTGCATGCGAGCGGATGAATGCATCCAGCTCATCGTCGCTCTGCACATGGCTGCCGGGCGAGATCTCCTGACCACGGAACGGATCGAAGGCAGCTTGACCGAAGATCTCGCGGGTAAGGCGGATGCAGTGGCGGAAATCCTCCCAGTCATCGGCGTGCGACATGTAGTTGAAGCGGATCACCGGCTTGGCGTTGGGATCATGCGAGCGCAGCGTGACCGAGCCGCGCGATTTCGACCGCATCGGCCCGACATGCGCCTGGAAACCGTGCGACTTCGCTGCCGCCTTGCCGTCATAACGCACGGCCGCCGGAATGAAATGATACTGGATGTCTGGATAGTCGACGCCCGGTGCCGAACGCACGAAGGCCGCTGCCTCGAAATGGTTGGTGGCGCCCAGTCCGCTCTTGAAGAACAGCCAGCGCGCACCGATCAACGCCTTGGAGAACGGGTTGAGGATCGAGTTCAGCGTGATCGGCTGGGTCGCTTCCTGCTGGATGTAAAGCTCCATGTGGTCCTGCAGGTTCCGGCCGACGCCAGGCCGGTCAGCTACGACCGCAATGCCATGTTCAGCCAGGTGTTTCGCCGGGCCGATGCCGGACAGCATGAGGATCTTGGGCGAATTGATCGAGGATGCTGCAACGATGACCTCGCGTCGCGCTTTAACGACCTGAATCTGTTTGCGAGCTTCGATCTCGACGCCGACAGCACGTTGATTCTCGATGATCACGCGCCGCGCGAAGCCTTTGACGAGACTCACATTTTGCCGCTTCAGTGCAGGCTTGAGGTAGGCATTCGCGGCCGACCAGCGCTGACCGTTGCGGATTGTCTGCTCCATCGGCCCGAAGCCTTCCTGCTTGGCGCCATTGTAGTCGTTGGTCAGCTCGAAGCCGGCCTGGTGGCCTGCCTCGATGAAGGCGGCGTAGAGCGGGTTCGTGCGGGCACCGCGCTGGACGTGCAGCGGGCCGCCCTTGCCACGCCAGCCATCCTCGCCGCCATGGCTGTCTTCCATGCGTTTGAAGTAGGGCAGCACGTCGGCGAAGCTCCAGCCATTCGCCCCCTGTTCGGCCCAGTGATCGAAGTCGCGGGCATGGCCGCGCACATAGACCATGCCGTTGATCGAGGATGACCCGCCGATCACCTTGCCGCGTGGCGTGGCGAGGATACGTCCTCCGAGGTGAGGCTCAGGTTCGGAGGCGAAGCCCCAGTCGTAAAGCGGCATGTTGAGCGGGATCGACAGCGCCGATGGCATCTGGATGAGTGGGCCGGCGTCGGAGCCGCCATATTCGATGACGATCACCGAATGCTTGCCGTCCTCCGACAACCTGTAGGCCATGGTCGCCCCGGCGGAGCCGGAGCCAATGATGACGAAATCCGCTTCGAGCATTATTCTCCCCTCGGAAAGCGTTTGTCCGCTTCGAGCGTGTCGAGGTTCATGTGGTTGCGCATGTAGCGCTCGGATGCCCTCTGCAGCGGCTGGAATTCCCACGGGTAGTAGGCGCCGTTGCGCAGTGCAGGGTAGATCACCCAGCGTCGCGCCTGGCTCTCTCGCACGGCAGCATCAAACGCACTCAGATTCCAGCGTAACCGTACCTTTTCCATGAACTCCGCAGCCACCGCTGCATGGCCGGGATCGCCGGCCAGATTGATGCGCTCGTGCGGGTCCTGTTCCAGATCGAACAGTTGCGGCGGGTCGATCTCGCAGTGGACGAATTTGTAGCGACCCTCGCGGATCGCCACCATCGGCGCGTAGGAGCCTTCGGCGGCGTACTCCATCAGCACCGGCTCGCTGCGTTCCCCACCCTGAAGCAGCGGCATGAGCGACTGCCCGTCGGTCCAGGGCTGGATGGCGCTGATGTCGATGCCGGCGAGGTCGCAGAGTGTCGGACAAAGGTCCAGGTTCGAAACCGGGGTGTCGATGCGGGCAGGGCCGATGCCCTTGCCGGCGATCATCAGCGGCACACGGGCCGAACCCTCATAGAAGCACATCTTGAACCACAGACCGCGCTCGCCCAGCATGTCGCCATGATCGGATGCGAAGACGACGATGGTGTCGTCGGCCATGCGGGTGCGCTCGAGCACGGACAGCAGCTCGCCGACCTTGTCGTCGAGATATGAAATGTTGGCGAAATAGCCCTGGCGGGCACGACGGATGTGGTCGGGCGTGATCGAGAAGCTGTCGTAGTCGCTGGCTTTGTAAAGCCGCTGCGAGTGCGGGTCCTGCCTCTCGTATGGGATGAAGCCGGTTGCGGGCTCGAGCGCCGGGCAATCTTCATAGAGGTCCCAATAGCGGCGCCGTGCGACATACGGATCGTGCGGATGGGTGAAGGAGACGGTCAGACACCAGGGGCGGCGCTGCCGATCGTCCGATACCCGGGCGAAATCGTAGAGCTTCTGTTGGGCGTGGAAGGCGACCTCGTCGTCATACTCCATCTGGTTGGTGATTTCGGCTACGCCTGCGCCGGTCACCGAACCCAGATTGTGATACCACCAGTCGATGCGCTCGCCGGGCTTGCGGTAATCCGGCGTCCAGCCAAAATCGGCCGGATAGATGTCGGTGGTCAGTCGCTCCTCGAAGCCGTGCAACTGATCCGGTCCGACGAAATGCATCTTGCCCGACAGCACCGTGTGATAGCCGGCCGCGCGCAGGTGGTGCGCGAAGGTGGGGATCGAGGACGGGAATTCGGCGGCATTGTCATAGACGCCGTTGCGCGACGGCAGTTGCCCGCTCATGAAAGCCGCGCGTCCGGGCGCGCAGAGCGGTGAGGCGGTGTAGTTGTTGCGGAAACGCACCGAGCGTGCGGCGAGCGCCTTGAGGTTCGGCGCGTGCAGGAAGTCCGCCGGCCCGTCCGGAAACACTGTTCCGGCGAGCTGGTCGACCATGATGATCAGAGTGTTGGGAGCTTTTGTCATCGTACCTGCGCCAGCTTGGCGTCGATATAATCCTCCACCAGCGCACCGGCGCTGAGGGGATTGGGCAGGCCGTCGCGCAGCGCGCGGCGGATGTAGAGCCCGTCGATCATGGCGGCGATCGCTTCGGCCATCCGTGCGGCCTCGTCGCGAGACACAAGCGGCAGAAGTCCGCTCATCAGGTTGGAATGCAGCCGGCGCGCATAGATGCGTAGCAGCCGTCTCAGCGACAGCGAATTCTGTGCCTCGACATAGAAGGCGAGCCAGGCGTGCACGGTCTCTTCGCGAAACTGGCCGGCGTTGAAGTTGACGCCGACAATTGCCGAGAGCCGTTCCCGCGGCGTGCCGGCCTTGTTGAGGGCTGTGATCGTGTCGGCACCGAGATCGGCCAGCAGATGTCGCATCGTGGCGAGCAGCAGCTCTTCCTTCGGCCCGAAATAGTGATGGGCCAGCGCCGAGGATACGCCGGCACGGTCGGCAATCTCCGACATGGTGACGTTGAGCGATCCACGCTCGCCGATCGCCGAGATAGTGGCGTCGATCAGCGCCTTGCGGCGCAGCGGTTCCATTCCGATTTTCGGCATTTTCAGTTTCTCCCGCCGAGCAGGTTATTTTTTATTGACTCGTCAATCAATAAAAATCCCGCCATCTATTTTGGTCGTTGCGACGCGGGGCATGCAGGGTCTCCGCCTTCGGAGGCACCTCTTCCCGACTGGCCTATATGTTCAGGATTGAACAGTTACCGCGCCGGACCTAATATGCTAGAAAAGGCAAGGCCCAATCTGGAGAACTCCCATGACGGCAAGCATCGTTGGCTGGGCGCATTCACGCTTCGGCAAGCTGGAGGGCGAGACGCTCGAAGGCATGATCACCAAGGTCGCCTCGGAGGCGCTCGAACATGCCGGTATCGGACCGGACGATGTCGACGAAATCGTGCTCGGCCACTTCAACGCCGGTTTTTCGGCCCAGGACTTCACCGCCAGCCTCGTGCTTCAGGCTGATGACCGGCTGCGCTTCAAGCCGGCTACCCGCGTCGAGAACGCCTGCGCCACCGGCTCCGCTGCGGTTCGCCAGGGCATCCGCGCCATCGATGCCAACGCCGCCCGTATCGTCCTGGTGGTTGGTGCCGAGCAGATGACGACAACGCCTGGCCCCGAGATCGGCAAGAACCTGCTCAAAGCCTCCTATCTTCCGGAAGACGCTGACACACCTGCCGGTTTCGCCGGCGTCTTCGGCAAGATCGCCCAGGCCTATTTCCAGCGTTACGGCGACCAGTCCGACGCGCTGGCCATGATCGCGGCCAAGAACCACAAGAATGGCGTCGAAAATCCTTATGCGCAGATGCGCAAGGATTTCGGCTTCGATTTCTGCCGTCAGGAAAGCGAGAAGAACCCCTTTGTCGCCGGGCCGCTGAAGCGCACCGACTGTTCCCTGGTTTCGGACGGTGCCGCTGCCCTGGTGCTCGCCGATACCGACACGGCGCTCAGGATGCGCCGCGCCATTACCTTCCGCGCCAATGAGCATGTGCAGGATTTCCTGCCGATGTCGAAGCGCGACATCCTTGCCTTCGAGGGCTGCGAGCAGGCCTGGGAGCGCGCGCTCAGGAAGGCCGGCGTGACGCTTGGCGACCTCTCCTTCGTCGAGACGCATGACTGCTTTACCATCGCCGAACTGATCGAATACGAAGCGATGGGCTTGGCCAGGCCGGGCGAGGGCGCGAAGCTGGCGCTCGAAGGTTATACCGCCAAAGACGGCAAGCTGCCGGTCAATCCTTCAGGTGGCCTGAAGGCCAAGGGCCATCCGATCGGTGCGACCGGCGTATCGATGCATGTGCTGACCGCCATGCAGCTTGCCGGTGAGGCTGGTGGCATCCAGGTGAAGGACGCCAGGCTCGGGGGTATCTTCAACATGGGCGGCGCTGCCGTCGCCAACTATGTTTCGATCCTCGACCGCATCCGCTGAGGCAGTTTTCAGGAAAAGTGCGGCGTGCTTTTCCATTCGCAATGGCATTAGGCAGAAAGAATTGGCCGCCGTTTCAGTGAAGCGGCGGCCAATTCCTTTTGTATGGATACTCGACTGCCGGGTCATGCCCGGGCAGGTGCGTCCTTGGGCAGAATCATCGTCTGAGGCACGTTGGCGCTTCCGCGCGCCAGGAAGTAGTAGACCACCGAGGTGGCCACCAGCGCGACGATCCAGGAGATGTCGGCGCCGCCCAGCAGAACAGCGATCGGTCCTTCATAGAGCGCCTGGTTCAGGAAAGGAATCTGCACTACCACGCCAAAGAGGTAGCAGCCGAGCGCAATCCAGTTGTAGGCGCCGTAGCGCCCCGATGCATCATAAAGCGCCGGGATGTCGACCTTCTCTTTCGAGATCAGGTAGTAGTCGACCAGGTTGATGGCGCTCCACGGCACGAAGACGGCCAGCAGCAGCAGCACGAAGTTCTTGAAGGATGACAGGAAGTTCGAGCTGGCGAAGATGGCGATCGCCACCGATGCGGCCACGAAGACGACGATGTAGGCAATGCGTGTCGCCTGCGAGATGCGGTCCTGCCGGGTGAAGGCGCTGACCGTGGTCAGCATCGTCATCGAGCCGCCATAGGCATTGAGGCAGTTCACCGTGAGCTTGTTGGTGACGATGACGATGTAGGTCAGCAGTGCGGCGAGTCCGGCTCCGGCGAGATCACCCATGAAGCCGACCTGGTTCTGCAGGAACTTGCCGCCGAGAGCCGCCACGATGACGCCGAAGCTCATGGCGATCTGTGCGCCGATGGCCGAGCCGAGAAGCGTAGACCAGAAGGTCGTTTTTGCCGGTGTTGCCGTGGGCAGATAGCGCGAATAGTCCGCCACGTAAGGTGCAAAGGTCATCTGCCAGCCGGCGGCGAGCGCAACGGTAAGCAGGAAGGTGGCGAAGCTGAACGGCTTCTGGCCGAAGGCGTCGGCCACATTGTATTGCGAGAAGAGCTGTATGGCGAGGTAGCCGAAGCCGAGGATGCCGACGACCGTGGCGATGCGGCCGATGACGTGGATGAGCTTGTAGCCGACCACCGCGACGATGATGGTGATGAGGCCGAACATCAGCATGCCGAAGGCCGGCGCCTGCACGCCGAACATCAGGTTGATCGCCTGACCGGACAGAACCGTGCCGGTGGCGGCAAACCCCAGATACATCAATACGGTCAGGATCAGCGGCAGCGCCGCGCCCTTGACGCCGAACTGCGCGCGGCTGGAAATCATCTGCGGCAGGCCGAGGCGCGGGCCCTGCGCCGAATGCAGCGCCATAACCGCGCCGCCGAGCAGGTTGCCGATGGCCAGGCCGATGATCGCCGTCAGCGCCTCCGCGCCGAAAACGATGGACAGGGCTCCGTCGACAACCGCCGTGATCTGCAGGTTCGCGCCGAACCAAAGCGTGAACTGGTTGAAGGGCGACCCGTGCCGCTCTCCTTCTGGAATCCGATCGATCGTGCGCCTTTCGGCCACGCCGGTTGATGCCGCTGCCATGATTTCCTCCTCCCGAGAGTCGGTTTTGATCCGCTTAAAATATGATATGTATATACATAGTTGGGCGGGTAGTGAGTCAAGGGTGAGCGCTCTGGTTGTGTTTTCCAACGATTTGCAGGACACAGACCGCTGCATTGGGCGCGCTGAAGCGAGATATCCTTTCAATCGAAAGGCTTATGCTTTTCTCGCCTCGATGCCTGTGATTTCGTTCCGTCGGCTTCGGTCCAGCCTGGAGTGGGCCTCGGACCGCTTGCCATAGGGCCAATGCTTGCCGGTTGCGTGCTAAGCGCAGAGCCGCTACCCGTTCGGTGCGAAATCGAAGCGAGGATTCCATGGCCAATCCGGTTCTGGTCGAGGTGCTGCGCGGCGCCGTGGTAGAAAGCGCCCATCGTGGTGCGGTTGCAGTGGTGGATGCTGACGGAAAGACGGTGTTCGACATCGGCAACACCGCACATCCGGTTTTCCCGCGCTCGGCGGTCAAGGCAATCCAGGCGCTGCCGCTTGTGGAGAGCGGTGCGGCCGATGCCTATGGTTTCGGCAATCGTGAACTGGCGCTGGCCTGCTCGTCTCATTCAGGCGAAACCGAACATGTCGAGCTCGCCGCTGCGATGCTCGCCAAGGCGGGGCTTGATGTCAGCGCGCTGGAATGCGGTTCTCACTGGCCTTCCAACCATCAGGCAACGATCGAACTCGCGCGCTCCGGCGGTGAACCCAATCCTCTGCACAACAACTGTTCCGGCAAGCACGCCGGTTTTATCTGCACCTGTTGCCATTCTGGCATCGACCATCGCGGCTATGTCGCGACAGGCCATCGGATGCAGGAAATGATCAAGGAAGCGATGGAGGCGGTGACAGGTGCCGCCCACAGCGCTTCCCATTGCGGCACCGATGGCTGTTCGATCCCGACCTACGCGGTGCCGTTGCGCAGCTTCGCGGCGGGCTTCGCCAGAATGGCGACGGGTCGCGGCCTTGCGCCGGAGCGTGCCAAGGCAGCGAAGCGGCTGGTCGACGCGTGCATGGCTGAACCCCTGCTGGTGGCGGGAACCGATCGTTTGGACACCAGGCTGATGCGGGCGGCTCCGGGGCGTATTTTCGTGAAGGTGGGCGCAGAGGGCGTGTTCTGCGCTGCATTGCCGGAGCTCGGGCTCGGCATCGCGTTGAAATGCGATGATGGCGCCGAGCGCGCTGCGGGAGTGATGGTTGCCGCCGTGCTGGCGAAGTTGTTGCAGGGTGATGCCGAATTGGCGGTGAAGCTGGTCGAGTTTGCCAATCCGCCGGTCGAAAGTCGGCTGGGTGCCCGGGTCGGCCTCCTGCGCCCGACCGCCGCGCTGGTTTGACGCTTGAGCGTTTTCCGTTTTTCACGGAAACGCTCCAGCTTTCTGTTTTTACGCAATTCCGGACGGAAAGCCGTTACACACTTTTCCTGGAATTGCTCTAGCTCACCCGGTTCCTTTCCACGGTGAGATGGGTGAAGCCGGCATTGCCGACCTCGGCCAGATCCACAGTCACCGGCTCTGCCCAGCGCTTGCCGATGATGGCGCCATGCAGCACCTCTTGCAGCACATTGTCTGTGATGATTGTTGGCCCGGCGCCATCGACGACGCTGACGGCAATACCGATTCCCGCCTTGCGCACGACATTGCCCGTCGCCACGACGTTGCGCAGGTAAGGTCCCCAGCCGAGTTGCATGCCGCATTGCGGTGCGTTTTCCACCACGTTGCCGGTCACCGTGGTGTCGGCCTCGACGCCGATGCCGATACCGAACCCGCCGACCTCAGCCGGGTACGGGCCTGTGGTGGAAAGATTGCGCACGATGTTGCCGCTGCAGGTCGCCATGCGCCCGCCTTCGTTGAAGTTGACGATTGAGATGCCGTTGGCCGCACCGTCGACAACATTGTTGGCGATCGCAGCCCCTTCGAAGGTGAATTCGGCATAGAGCGCGGTCTCGCCCGAGCGCAGGCAACTGTTGCCGGTGATCTGCACGTTGGAGCCCGAATTGGCACGGATCGCTGAAAAGGCGCAGTCGCTGACGATGTTGTTGGAGACGAGGACACCGCCGGCGCGGAACACGTTGATGCCGTTGCCGTTCTGGCCGGTGCCGCCATTACGCGCGCCAATACGGGCGATGCGGTTTCCAATGACCATGGTGCCGTCTTCGCCGATCTGCCAGCGATGCACCAGGATGCCGCCGTTGGCGCAGTCATTGACCGTGTTGGCGCTGATCGCGAGGCCAGCGGCGTCGACCGACCAGATGCCGGCATCTGCTGCACCCGTGATCGTGCTGCGTTCGATGCGCCCGGCCACGCGTTGCAGCGCGATCCCGTTCTTGGAAGCGTCGTTCACCTGACAGTCGTCGATTGCAAGGGCTTTCACCGAGCGCAGGTCGAGCAGGCCGGAAACGCTTTCGCCGAGATATTGTTTGGCGCCGTCGAAGACCAGGCCGGAAAAGGCGATGTGGTCGGCATTCTCAGCGGACAGGAACGGTCCGCCGCCGCCATGGATCAACCGGGTGGCGCTGGGTATGCCGCTAAGCCGCACGCGTGGTGGCAGCACGAGACCGGAGACGATATAGGCGCCAGGCGGCAAAAGGATCGGCTGGTTGGCGTCGCTGGCCGCTTTCAGCATCTTGCCGAAAGCGTCACTCTGGTCGCTGGTTGCGCCTGGCCGTACGCCGAAGGCTGCAGGGTCGATGCCGCTTGCCGAGAGCTGCTTCGATGCCGTCTGCTTGGCAGCCGCTGCCACGCCCGTCGTCAGCCCGAGCCCGGCAACACCTGCGGCGAAGCCGAGGAGGTGGCGTCTGTTCAGCATTGGTGCGATTCCTTGTTTTCCCGGCTGCCGGGCAGGAACCGTGCCATGGCGATGACCGGCTGGCTAGGTGGGCCGTCATAAAGAGGTCGGCAGCAATGTCCTGTGGCGCTCCCGGCTTGTTAAGCTGGCTAGCCAGTCCTAAATTCCCTTCATGAGCAGAGCTTTCACCCGTGAAGAAGACAGCGAAAACGCTATTGCCGGCATCGGCGAGCGGCCGGTCAGTTTGCATCGCAATCTCGTCACCGTGAATGGCCTGGCGATGATCGATGCCGAAATGGCCTCATTGCGCGCTGCACTGGCCAATGCCGAAGCGGACAGCGACCGCGAACGTATCGCGCTGGTTTCGCGGGACCTGCGTTATTGGAGCGCCCGGCGCGAAAACGCCGAACTCTCCGTTCCAGAGCCGGACGGCAGCGTCGTGCGCTTCGGCATGAGCGTGACGCTGGAGGATGAGGCAGGCAAGGCTGTGACATGGAAGATCGTCGGCGAGGACGAGGCGGACCCCGCCAAGGGGTCGATCTCGCATGTTTCGCCGATGGCACTCGCGCTGTTTGGCAAAAGCGTGGGCGACACGGTGCTAGTCAATGGCCGGGAATGGGAAGTGGTTGGGCTGCGGCAATAGATAGAGTGTTTCCGTTTTTCACGGAAACGCTCTAGTCGAGAAGCCTGTCAACCAACCGTTCCGCTGCTTCCGGTATGACTGTGCCTGGCGGGAAAATTTCCGTCGCACCTGCCTTCAGAACCGCGTCGAAATCCTGCGGTGGGATGACGCCACCGGCGACGATCAGGATGTCTTCACGGCCGAGTTTCTTCAGGACGGCTTTCAGTTCCGGAACCAGGGTCAAATGCCCGGCCGCAAGGGACGAAACGCCAACGATGTGGACGTCGTTTTCGGCCGCCAGCTTGCCGATTTCCTCCGGTGTCTGGAACATCGCGCCGACCGTGACGTCGAAACCGAGATCTGCAAAGGCGGTGCCGATCACCTTCTGACCGCGATCATGGCCGTCCTGCCCCAGCTTCGCGACCAGGATGCGTGGCCTGGCACCGTACTTCTTCTCGAAGGCGATGATCTTTTCCTGAAGGCGGTCGACTTCGGCATTTTCGCCGAGCGCCGCACGGTAGACGCCGGAGATCATCTGCACGGTGGCAACGTGACGGCCAAAGGCTCTTTCCAGCGCAAGCGAAATCTCACCGACGGTCGCCTTCGCACGGGCAGCGCGGATGGCGAACTCCAGCAGGTTACCGTCGCCTTCGGCAGCCTTCGACAATTGGTCGAGGGCCGTTTCGACGGCAGCGACGTCGCGCGTGCCTTTCAGTTGCTGCAGCTTTGACAGTTGCCTTGCCCGAACTTCGGCGTTGTCGATCTTCAGCACGTCTACTTCGATGTCACGTTCCGGGCGGAAAGCGTTGACGCCGACCAACGTCTGTTCGCCGGAGTCGATACGCGCCTGTGTACGTGCCGCCGCTTCCTCGATGCGCAGCTTCGGAATGCCCTTTTCCAGCGCCGCAGCCATGCCGCCAAGTTTCTCGACTTCCTCGATATGCTCGCGGGCCCGCGAGGCAAGTTCATGCGTCAGCCGCTCGACATAGGCCGAGCCGCCCCACGGATCAATGATGCGGGTGGTGCCGCTTTCCTTCTGCAGGATGATCTGCGTGTTGCGGGCGATGCGCGCCGAATGGTCGGTCGGCAGGGCCAGTGCCTCGTCAAACGAATTGGTGTGCAGCGATTGGGTATGCCCCTGCGTTGCCGCCATCGCCTCGATCATCGTGCGCACGATGTTGTTGTAGGGATCCTGCGCGGTCAGCGACCAGCCGGATGTCTGGCTGTGGGTGCGCAACGACAGCGAGCGCGGGTCCTTCGGGGCGAAGTTCCTTTCGATCAGTTCTGCCCAGAGCAGGCGCGCGGCACGCAGCTTGGCGACTTCCATGAAGAAGTTCATGCCGATCGCCCAGAAGAAGGAAAGCCGCGGCGCGAACTTGTCGATGTCGAGGCCTGCCGCAACGCCGGCCCTGACATATTCGATGCCGTCGGCAATGGTGTAGGCCAACTCGAGGTCGGCCGTCGCACCGGCTTCCTGCATGTGATAGCCGGAGATCGAGATCGAGTTGAACTTCGGCATGTGCCTGGAGGTGTAGGAAAAGATGTCCGACACGATCCGCATCGAAGGCTTCGGCGGGTAGATGTAGGTGTTGCGCACCATGAACTCTTTCAGAATGTCGTTCTGAATGGTTCCGGCGAGGTCTTTCTGCGAGACGCCCTGTTCTTCGGCGGCAACGATGTAGAGCGCCAGGATCGGCAGCACCGCGCCGTTCATGGTCATGGAGACGGTCATCTCGCCGAGTGGGATGCCGTCGAAGAGCTGGCGCATGTCGAGAATGGAATCGATTGCCACGCCGGCCATGCCGACATCGCCGGCGACACGCGGATGGTCGCTGTCGTAACCGCGGTGCGTGGCGAGGTCGAAGGCGATGGAAAGCCCCTTCTGGCCGGCAGCGAGATTGCGCCGGTAGAAGGCGTTGGATTCTTCTGCGGTCGAAAAACCGGCATATTGCCGGATCGTCCAGGGCTGCTGGACATACATGGTCGGGTAGGGGCCGCGCAGGAATGGCGACAGGCCCGGATAGGTGTCGAGACTGCCAAGATCCCTGAGGTCGGCCTGATCATATTGGCGCTTGACCGCGATGCCTTCCGGCGTTTCCCAGGTGCCACTGCTCGTGGTGGATGGCGTACGCGGCGCCACCCAGTCCATCTTACTGAAATCTGGGATCAAGCGGCTCCTCCGGCCACCACCAGGTCGTCACGGACCGGCGGCAGCGCTTCGCAAAATACGGTGCCGTCGATCGGTATGATCCGCGGGGTGGCGTCCAGCGTCTCCACCGGCCGTTCGGTTTTCAGCGGATGCAGCGTGGTGCCGACGATGGCGCGTTGACCACGGTGATAGGCTTCGGCGCGAGCCTTGCGGGCAGCGGTGATGCGGCCCTGAATATGACCATCCTTCAGGCTCGAAAGCACGCCGCCTTCTTTCTCGATCCGCTGGAATTCCTTCCAGGCTGCCTCGCACAGGCTATCCGTCAGCGCTTCGATGCCGCCGGAGCCGAAAGCCGGGTCGCCGACATGGTCGAGATGGCTTTCGCGGGCGACGACAAGCTGCGTGTTGCGGGCAACGCGGCGCGCGAAGGCAGCCGGCAGGCCATGCGCGATGGTGTGCGGCAGGATCGAGATCGAATCGGCGCCGCCGACTGCTGCGGCGAAACACGCGATGGTCGAACGCAGGATGTTTGTTTCCGGATCGAGTGCCGTGACCATCCGATAGGATGTCTCGGCGTGCACGCTGGCTGGCGCCGGCTGGATGGAGCTGGCCTCCAGTACCCGCGTCCACAACCGACGCAACGCCCTGATCTTGGCGATCGACAGGAACTGGTCCTGGTCGACTGAAAGCGCGAAGCCGATATGGGGTGCAGCGTAGATCAGGGCCTGCCGCGCCTCCTCAAACAGCCGCAGATAAGACACGGCCGAAGCAAGCATGATGCCGAGTTCCTGCGCTTCGGTGGCACCAGAATTGTGGAACACGCGGCCGTCGGCTTCGAGCAGGACGCCAGGCACGTCCATGGCGAAGAAATGTGCCAGTGATTGCGGCATCGAAGCCTGCAGGGCCTCGATCGACATCCGCAGCCGGCCGGTGCCGGCGAAAATCGCTGCCGGATCGATGCCGAAGGACAGGTTGAGCCTCGCCGGGTCGACGCGACGCTTGGCCAGGAACGCCGTCAGCCAGTCGGCCATGGCACGGCTTGCCGGATGTACGTCGACACGCAGATAGGTCTGGTCGAGCGGCACGCCTTCCAGTACGCGCTCGATCGTGTCGGGTGCATAGGGCAGGCCGTATCCGAACGAGTTCGGCGCGCCTTCGAACACCAGCGACAGTCCGGTGGCGCCCTGCGCAATATCTTCCGTGACCTGCAGGCGGGCCCGCTCGACATCGGGATCATCGACACGCTGCGAGATGATCCAGGGCTTCAGCGGGTTGGCGCGCAAGCTGTGCTCGCGACCGGTCGCGCGTTCATAAAGCGGGTCGATGCGGATGCCGTCATCGGTCTGCGAAACCAGCTTTTCGTCGAAGGAGGCGCCGGCCAGCGCCTTCTCGGCCAGCGCAAGCCAGCGCTGCCTTTGCGGATTGTCGGGTTCGCTCGGTTCGTCGACGGCTTTGCTGCCCATCATCTATCCTCGTCTGCCGGCCGCATCAGCCACTTTCAAATCACTCTAAGGTCCATTGGTCCGCATCGCAATGCGGCCAATGTCGCAACGCGTGTTAGAAATGCAGGCTACGCCTTTGAATTTGGTGATCGCGTTACTATACCTGCGACGGGACTGGTTTGTGACGATTTGCACAGCGGCTTTGCGGAGACGAGACATGGCTGACGAGACAAGCATCTTCCTGGGCGCCAGCCGCAAGCCGGATGACAGCTATCAGAGGCCGGAAAGCCTGCTGTTGCGCTATGGCAACAGGCATGGCCTGGTCACTGGCGCCACCGGAACCGGCAAGACCGTCACGCTGCAGATCATGGCCGAAGGCTTTTCGAATGCCGGCGTTCCGGTGTTCTGCGCCGACATCAAGGGTGATCTCTCGGGCATTGCAGCCATGGGGGAGGCCAAGGACTTCCTGGTCAAGCGTGCCAGGGACGTGAAGCTCGACCCTTATGAATTCCAGGAATTCCCGGTCATCTTCTGGGATCTGTTCGGCGAACAGGGTCACCCGATCCGCGCCACGGTCTCGGAGATGGGGCCGCTGCTCCTGTCGCGGCTGATGAACCTCACCGAAGCGCAGGAAGGGGTGATGAACATTGCCTTCCGTATTGCCGACGAGGAAGGCCTGCTGCTGCTCGACATGAAGGATCTGCAGGCACTGCTCGCCAACATCGCCGAACGTGCCAGCGAGATTGCCGCCCGTTTCGGCAATGTCACCAAGCTGTCGGTTGGCGCCATCCAGCGCTCGCTGCTGATCCTGGAGCAGCAGGGCGGGGCCAATTTCTTCGGCGAGCCCGCACTGCGTATCGCCGACATCATGCGCACCACGCGCGACGGCCGTGGCGCGGTCAATGTGCTTGCCGCCGACAAACTGATGGGCAATCCCCGTCTCTATGCCACCTTCCTGCTTTGGCTCATGTCGGAATTGTTCGAGCAGCTTCCCGAGATCGGCGATCCCGACAAGCCGAAGCTCGTCTTCTTCTTCGACGAAGCGCATCTTCTGTTCGACGATGCGCCAAAGGCACTGATCGACCGGGTCGAGCAGGTGGTGCGGCTGATCCGCTCCAAGGGTGTCGGCGTCTACTTCGTCACCCAGAACCCGCTCGATGTGCCGGAAACGGTGCTGGCCCAGCTTGGCAACCGCGTGCAGCATGCGCTGCGTGCATATACGCCGCGTGAGCAGAAGGCAGTGAGGACAGCGGCCGAGACCTTCCGTCCCAACCCCGATTTCGACTGCGCCAAAGCGATCACCCAGCTTGGCACCGGCGAGGCGCTGGTCTCGACGCTTGAGGAAAAAGGTGCGCCCTCCATAGTCCAGCGCACACTGATCCGTCCGCCATCTTCCAGACTCGGCCCGATCACCGCCGACGAGCGCCGCAGGTTGATCGCGGAAAGCCCCGTCGCCGGCCAATATGACGAGACCATCGACCGAGAATCGGCCTTTGAGATGCTGCAGAAGAAGGCGGCCGAGGCGCAGGCACCGCAGGAAAGCGGTTCTGGTTGGACACTGCCGGATTTCGGCGGCGGCAGCCGCCAGCCTTCCGGCCAGCAGCGCGCGCCGCGCCCATCGAACCGGCAAACCGTCACCGAAGCCGCAATCAAATCGGTCGTGCGTTCGGTCGGCTCTTCACTCGGCCGCGCCATCGTGCGCGGGATACTGGGCAGTCTCTCGCGCCGGTGATCCGCGGCTGAGGCTTCGATCGCTGATGGCCAGGATGACGGTCGTACGCCGGTCCTTGCGCACAGAGCGTCTCGTCTTGAGGCCGACCATTGCCGCGGATGCCGACCAGGCCTTCGCGATTCAGTCGGACTGGGATGTGACGCGCATGCTGCGCATGGCGTCGTTTCCGCCAGACCTGGAAGAGATACGACAATGGTTTCACGACCAGCCGCGCGAATGGCTGGCGGGTGAGGCCTACCGGTTCGCCGTTGAGCAGGACGGACGGATGATCGGCCTCGTCGATATCGACGAGATCGCCGGTGGCGTCGGCAGCCTGGGCTATTGGTTCGACCGCGCGGCATGGGGGCAGGGGTTTGCAGTCGAGGCGGCACGGTCTCCCGTGCGTTTTGCCCGTGAAGACGCCGGGTTGGAAGGGCTTAAATCCGGGCACGCAGCCGACAATGTCGCATCAGGGCGGGTTCTCGCGAAACTTGGCTTCTGTTTCATCGACACCGTCGAGGTTTTTTCCCGGTCGCGCGGCGAGATGATTGATCAGCGCCGTTATGCGCTGAATTTCACGACTTGATCGCTATTTACCGCGCAGAAGTGACCGCCTCGGGCTGGCCGTTTCCCGACAGGATCTGCGCCGTGCCCAACATGGCGTTGCGGAACGCGTCGTCAAAGCTTACGCCGCGCACCTGCCAGCGATAATCCTTGCCGTTGGCACGGAGCTGCCAGTCAGCAACCCAGCCAAGTGCTTCGTCGCGCCACGCCATCGTGCCGGCAAGCACCAGGTCGCCGCCAAGGGCTTTCGCCATGCCGGCCAGTACTTCCAGCTTCTTGTCCCGGTTTGAGCGGATAATGTCTTGTCCGGGTAGCACCAGCGGCATGCCGGCCTGTCTTGCGGCCACCGTCAGGGCGGTGCGCATGTCGGCCGCGCCTGCGGCATCGCCGTCCTTGGACAGCGCGAAACCGTCGCCTTTCATCGGCCTTATGTCAAAGAGCGCGACGATTGCGGGGCGCCGCGAAGTCCACGGCTTGCGCGCCAACGATGCCAGCAGGACATCGATCTTGTCAGGCTCGAAATCGGTGGTGAGATATTGCGGCCGGTCGTAGGTGCCTTGCTCGTCGTGTGGTGGGCGGTTGTTGAGCAGGTCACGATAGTTGAAGTCCTTGACGTAGGCGGCCGCATGGGCAGCCATTTCGCCAACGCGCGGATCGCCGCTCAGCCTTGGATCACCGGAAACCTTGACCAGCACCTCCGTCAGGCTGGGTGCCAGAGCTCGCACGCGGTTCGCTTCGCCGAAACCGTTGGTCACTGCCTGTGCGCGGTAGAGGTCGGCGCGGTCGATTTCCGCCGCGCTGACGCGGCAGCCGGTTGCAGCGGCCAGCGCGGCCGTCGCCAGAAAAAC
Source organism: Mesorhizobium sp. (assembly GCA_035944705.1). GTDB lineage: Bacteria > Pseudomonadota > Alphaproteobacteria > Rhizobiales > Rhizobiaceae > Mesorhizobium. The sequence continues at coordinate 385,724 of DASZAX010000009.1, forward strand.
GAATTTCAAGTATCCCCACATGCGCCATGTCCTCCGGAGCGCGAGGACGGCAGCTTAGAGCATCATTCCGATAGCTGCAGGTTTTTCGAACGGGGGTCGGGCGCAAAGGAAAACAGCCGCCACCCGGTGGGATGACGGCTGTCTCAAGGGTTGGTTCTGGTCGTTTTGGCTAGAACCACGAACGGCCGGCAGGGCCGAGAAGGCGCGCCTCGGGAACCCCTTCGTCGATTGGAATACCCTGTTCGTCAGGGGCCATCGGCGCAACGGGGCGTCCGGCGACGTCGGTGACGATCACCTTGGCACCGTTCTTGACCCGGTCGTACAGGTCGATGACGTCCTGGTTCATCAGGCGCACGCAGCCCGACGAGACGGACTTGCCGATGGAACTCCACTCCGGCGAACCGTGCAGGCGGTAGAGCGTGTCTTCGCCGTTCTGGAACAGGTAGAGCGCGCGCGCGCCAAGCGGATTCTTCAGGCCCGGCGGCATGCCGCCATTGTCGGCGCTGAACTTCCTCAGTTCCGGCTGCCGCTGGATCATTTCCTCTGGTGGCGTCCACTTCGGCCATTTGCGCTTCCACTGCATGACCGCGCTGCCTGACCAGGCAAAGCCAGCGCGGCCGAGGCCGACGCCATAGCGCAATGCACGGCCGCCCGGCAGCACGACATAGAGGAAGTGCGTGGAGGTCTCGACCACGACGGTGCCTGGCTTCTCACCGGTGGGGTCGGGAACCACCTGACGCAGGAACTGCTGGTCGATCTTGCGGTAGGGGATGGCGGGGATTTCGTAATTCTCGTCCACGACCGGGCCGTACATCACCGCATATTCCGGCAGTATCGGATCCGGGGGCGGAGGAGGGGCGACCGGCGTGACGGGTGGCGGTTCCTGGGAAACGGTGGTGCAGGCGGCGAGCGCCATTGACGCGGCACCGACCAGGGCGGTGTTCAGAAACCCGCGACGGGTCATCGGGAGGGCAGCTGGCGTCTTGATCATGATGGCCTTGGAATAGTTCGATATGTCGAAGAAAGCGTGAACGGGCCAGAGCCCCGAAAGGTTGCTTCCTTTTCAATTGGGCGCGATAGGCGTTTCTAAATCGGGCGGCAAGGTGGACAAAAAGAGGCGAGGCGGTGACAGGCGGCCCACTGTTGCCGATCGGCAACGCCATTTTGAGGTGGACTACCGGATTCGTGTCGGTCTCGAACGCGCCAGGGCTTGCCTGGCCTGCTCTTCGCGCCTTTAGGCAGCCATCCGATCACATCTGCGTGACGATATGGGCGAATGCGTGATGACCGCTCGCTGCGCTGGCCTTACCAAATCTGACCGATGCCGGTTGACGGGATCGTGACCGCACGCCCAATCTCGACAGCCTTAACGCGGCAAGAAACGGGACATGACGATGACTTTGGCAACGGCAGCGCTTTCAACGACCTGGACCTACGTCGACGGCGACTGGCATGAAGGCAATGTTGCTCTCGTTGGCCCGCGCAGCCACGTGTTCTGGCTGGCATCCAGTGTGTTCGACGGCGCGCGCTGGTTCGAGGGCGTTGCGCCGGACCTTGACCGCCACGCTGCCCGCGTCAACGCATCGGCTATTTCACTCGGCCTGAAGCCTACCAAGACGCCGGAGGAAATCATCGGCCTGACCTGGGACGGGTTGAAGAAGTTCGACGGCAAGACGGCCGTCTACATCCGGCCGATGTATTGGGCCGAACACGGCGGCTACATGGGGGTGCCGGCGGACCCGGCATCGACCCGGTTCTGCCTGTGTCTCTACGAAGCGCCGATGTTGCCGCCGGCCGGATTTTCGATCGGCGTGTCGTCGTTTCGGCGCCCGTCGCTGGAAACCATGCCGACGGATGCCAAGGCGGGTTGCCTCTATCCCAACAACGGCCGCTCGATCCTCGAAGCCAAGGCGCGCGGTTTCGACAACGCGCTGGTGCTCGACATGCTCGGCAATGTTGCCGAGACCGGTTCGTCCAATGTCTTCATGGTCAAGGACGGCCACGTCTTCACCCCGGCTGCCAATGGCACCTTCCTTTCGGGCATCACGCGTGCGCGCACCATCAAGCTGCTCGCCGATTATGGCTTCCGCACCACCGAGAAGACGCTGACGGTGAAGGATTTTCGCGAGGCTGACGAGATTTTCTCGACCGGAAATCACTCGAAGGTGGTACCGATCACCCGCTTCGAGGATCGCGATCTGCAGCCCGGTCCCGTCGCCAAGAAGGCGCGTGAGCTTTATTGGGACTGGGCCCATTCGACGCCGGTGAATTAAAGGCCTGTGCGCGTTGCGATCTTTCGGATTCGCTCTTTGCGCATCAGGCCTTTGATTTTACGCATGCGCTATCGCAAAACCGCTACACACTTTGCCGCGAGATGCTTTAGAAGATGGCCGGCGCTCCGTTTTTTCGGAGTTGTCGCTGCCCGATCCAACCCTATCTTAGTTCGGTATCGACACTGAATTTTTGCCACAAGGGAGTTTATCCATGGCCTTCGAATTGCCCGCCCTGCCTTACGATTATGAGGCGCTTCAGCCCTTCATGTCGAAGGAGACGCTGGAATATCACCACGACAAGCATCACAAGGCCTATGTCGACAATGGCAACAAGCTGGCTGCCGAGGCAGGTCTCGAGAATCTGTCGGTCGAAGAGGTGGTGAAGCAGTCGTTCGGCAAGAATGCCGGTCTCTTCAACAACGCGGCCCAGCATTACAATCACATTCACTTCTGGAAGTGGATGAAGAAGGGCGGCGGCGGCAACAAGCTGCCCGGCGCGCTGCAGAAGGCAGTCGACAGCGATCTCGGCGGCTACGACAAGTTCAAGGCCGACTTCATTGCCGCAGGTACCACACAGTTCGGTTCCGGCTGGGCCTGGGTTTCGGTCAAGAACGGCAAGCTCGAGATTTCCAAGACCCCGAACGGCGAGAACCCGCTCGTCCATGGCGCGACCCCGATCCTCGGCGTCGACGTGTGGGAACATTCCTATTACATCGACTACCGCAACGCGCGTCCGAAGTATCTCGAGGCTTTCGTCGACAGCCTCATCAACTGGGACTACGTGCTGGAACTCTACGAGAAGGCCTGAAATAGCCCTTTCGTTCAGGACAAGCCCCGCTCTTGCGGGGCTTTTTCTTTTTGAAATCAATGCATTGTGGCCGAGTTTCGTAGGAGCGTCCGGGCGTTCACCGGAAGTTCAGGGCGGCGGTGGTGGATATTCGGGAATTTTTACGCCACCTTGGCCGTTGTCCGCAGGCATATGCCTCATCTTTCAACCACGGAGCCCACGGAATGAGAAAGCTAGTCCTCGCCATCTCAATGCTCGCCTTCGCCGGTTCGGCAGCATTCGCCGATCCGATCGCCGACCGGGAGGCCTCGATGAAGGAACGCGGCAAGATCGTCGGCGGTCTTTCCAAGGTCGTGAAGGGTGAGGAGGCTTTTGATGCCGCAGCCGTGCTGGAGCAGCTGAAGGCGCTTGAAGCCAATGCCGACAAGTTCGACGTGGCCGCCTTGTTCCCGGCCGGCAGCGATCAGGGCAAGACCGAAGCCTCGCCGAAGATCTGGGAAGACATGGCCGGCTTCAAGGCCGCCGAAGACAAGTTTCTGGCCGATGTGAAGGCTGCCGTCGCAGCAGCTCCGGCCAATGTCGATGCGTTGAAGGAAAGCTTCGGCAAGGTCGCCGCCAATTGCGGTGCCTGCCACAAGGTCTATCGCCTGAAGAAGAGCTGATCCGGTGCTGGGAAAAATAGCCGGCGCCGTCGTGGCGCTGGCTGCGGTCGCCGCGGGTATCGGTTGGTGGCTTTCGGAGCCGGTTCGGCTGACGGCAGGCGACGTGCAGGAGCTCGGCCTGGGCGACGCCGGGCGCGGCGAGCGTATCTTCTATGCCGGCGGCTGCACATCCTGTCACGCCCGGCCGAAGGCCGAGGGGGAAGCCCGGCTCGAGCTCGTCGGCGGGCTCGAACTGAAGACGGAGTTCGGCACCTTCGTTGCTCCCAACATCTCGCAGGATAAGACCGATGGTATCGGCGCGTGGTCGGTGGAAGACTTCGCCAATGCGATAATGCGTGGTGTCTCGCCGGCAGGCGAGCATCTCTATCCGGCGTTTCCGTATACTTCCTACGCGCGCATGAAGCTGTCGGATGTCGCCGATCTCTATGCCTTCATGAAAACCTTGCCGGCCGTGCCGGGCAAGGCGGCGGAGCCGATGCTCTCATTCCCCTTCAACATTCGCCGCGGCATCGGCCTGTGGAAACAGCTTTACCTCGACAGCAGCCCGGTCGCTGCATTCGCTGCCGACGCGCCAGCCGATGTGCTCGCCGGCCGCTACCTGGTTGAGGGACCAGGGCATTGCGGCGAATGCCACACCCCGCGTGACATGTTCGGTGGGGCGAAGAAGGCCGAATGGCTTGCCGGCGCGAAAGCGGCCGAGGGTGGCGGTGTGGTGCCGAACATCACCGGTGGTGAGGGAGGCATCGGCGACTGGTCTGCCGCCGACATCGCCAACTATCTCGAAACCGGCTTCACACCGGAATTCGACTCGGCCGGTGGCGCCATGGCCGACGTGCAGGAAAACATGGCCAAGCTGACACCGCAGGACCGTGCGGCAATCGCGGCGTATCTGAAAGCCATCCCGGCGCACAAGGATGGATATCAGTCGGCGAAGCCGCAGAGTTAGCGGCTTTTGACGGCGCCTCCGTGGAGGAGGTTCGCGCCAGCGGCTGCCCCGCCATGTGCGCCGGCGGGGCTAGAGCGTTTCCGTCTTTTACGGAAACGCGGAAACGCTCTAATTCTCTGTTTTTACGCAATTCCGGACGCAAAACCGCGCGCACGTTTCCTGGAATTGCTCCAGGCAAGGTTTATCCGCGTGGCTGCAGCAGCACCAGGGCCGCCGTTACCGCTGCGAGAATGGCGGTAAGGGTCAAGGGCCCCGAAGCGCCATAGGTGTCCACGATATAGCCGCCGACAACCGCTCCGATGGTGATGGCGACCTGAAAGGACACCACCATCAGGCTGCCGGAAGCCTCCAGCGCGTCGGGCGCCGCGCGCGACAGATTGGTAGGCAACACGACCGGCGCCATGCCGAAGGCGAAGCCCCAGAGCGTGACGAAACCGAAGGCGACGCCGATATGCGCGCCCCACAACACCAGCGCGAGCGCGCCGAGCCCCATCAGGATCGAGGTGGTGACCAGAGCCATGCGGATGTTGGCATCCGCCATGCGCCCGCCAGCAACGTTGCCGACCACGGCGGCGATGCCAAATCCGAGCAGCGCTAGTGCGATCGGTCCGGTGCCGAGCAGGGTCACCTTCTCAAGGAACGGGCGCACATAGACCGAACCCGCGAAATGCCCGGTCATCAGCACAAGGATGGCAAGCATGCCGAACTGGATGCCGCGCCGGCGCGTCAGCCGAAGCACGTCGGCCAGGCTGTTGCTCGCGGCCGCCGGCAGGGTTGGCAGGCTGATGAACTGCAGCACCATGGCCAGCGCGGCGAGCCCCGCCGTCATCGCCATGGCGACACGCCAGCCCAGCCAGTCGCTGATCAGCGCGCCGAGCGACGGCGCCGCGATGGTGGCCAGCGAGACGCCGAGGGTGACGATGGCCATGCCCCGGCCGGTCGCGTTGGCGCCAACCAGCCGCGCCACGACCGCGACCGACAGCGCCCAGAAGGCGCTGATCGAAATGCCCAGCCCGGCGCGACCCAGCAGCAGCAGCCAGAAGTCCGTTGCCAGTGCCGAAAGAATATTGGAGCCGATCGCCAGCGCGCTGAGGACGATCAGCACCGTCTTGCGGTTCAGTTTGCCGATGAGAACGTTGCTCAGCAGCGCCGCCACGGCGCCCACCGAGGCGGTGGCGGTGACGACCTGCCCGGCGGTTCCCTCGCTGATGCCCAGATCGCGCGCCATTGGTGTCAAAAGGCCCGCCGGCAGGAATTCAGCCGACACCAGCGCGAAGCTGGTGGCGGCCATCGACAGAACGGCGAGCCAGGTCGTGGCGCTCCAGGACGTTTCTTCCGACGCGTCCGCTTCGATATCTATCGCGGCGCGATCAAGCGATAGGGTTGTGTCCGTCATATGAAGGTCTCCAAGGTTTGGAGGTCTTCATAAACAAGCTTTTCAGGATGATATGTATCTTAAAATCCGAATTCCATGTCCATTCGTCCGGAAATTGTGCGTCGCACAACGCCAGGCGAGACATTGGTGATGCGTTTGAATGCGCGGGCGAAGGAGGCTTCCGACTCATAGCCCAGGCGGGTGGCGACTTCGGCGACCGAAAGATCGCCTTGTCCCAGCAATTCCTTCGCGAGCTGCATGCGCAGGCGAGCCAGATAGTGCGCCGCGCCTTCGCCAAGGATGGCGCTGAAGCGCTCCGCGAAAACCGAGCGCGATTGGCCAGCCAGGCCGGCGAGACTTTCCAGGGTCCAGTTATGGCCGGGGTCTCGGTGCATCGCCACAAGCACGCGTCCGACATGGGGGTCGCGAATGGCCGCGAGCCAACCGGTGGTCGAGCTGTCATGAGATTTGACCCAGCAGCGTATCAGCCGGGCGGTAAGCAGGTCGGCCATGCGCGACAATATGGTGGCGCCGCCCATCTTGGGATGGCACGCCTCCTGGGCCATGGCCTCCAGCAGGGGACTGACGATCGGGTCATTGGCGGCCACGTCGCAGCCTTTGATGATGACGGGCATCAGGCTGATCAGCGGGTGCAGGGCATAGGCTCCCAACGCCATCGAGCCGCAAAACAACACGCTGGCAGCGCCTTCGCCCTGCTGCACCACCTCACAGACATTGCCGCCCAGCTGGGTCACCTCGCAACTCGTCATGCAGTTGCCGGTAACTTCCGGCGAACTGGCCAGGCGGTGCTCGACGCCTTGTGGCAGCAGCACGAGATCGCCCGCGCGCAATTCCAGCCAGCCCTCGGCCTCGGTGTGCACCCAGCACGGCCCATCGCTGACAAAGTGAAACCGCAGCAGAGGTTGCTGGGGAAAGGTGATGCTCCATGGATGCCGCAACTCGCAACGGCCGTAGCTGACGCCGCTGAGCCGAAAATCCTGGAGGATCTGGCTCAGCGCGTCTGTCGGGACAGGCGGCGGCGACTTGGACGAATAGTGAAGCATTTGGCTATTCTATGTGCCGGTCGTCCGCCTTGCAAGTCCGCCACTACGCAGTCTGCTTGCCCGTTACTTTCAGCGCGAACGCGTAGTTCAGCGCGACTTCCTCCAGTCGGGAGAAACGACCCGACGCACCAGCGTGGCCGGAGTCCATATTGATCTTGAACAGGACTGGATTGTCACCGCGCTTCAGTTCGCGGAGCTTGGCTACCCATTTCGCCGGCTCCCAGTAGGTGACGCGCGGATCGGTGAGTCCGGCGACGGCGAGGATCGGCGGATAGTCCGCAGTGCCCACCCTGTCATAAGGCGAATACGCCGCGATCGTCTTGTAGTCTGCTTCTGAGGCAATCGGATTGCCCCATTCCGGCCATTCCGGCGGTGTCAGCGGCAAGGTCTCGTCGAGCATGGTGGTCAGCACATCGACGAACGGCACCTCGGCCACGATGCCGCCGAAAGCCTCCGGCGCCATGTTGGCGATCGCCCCCATCAGCATGCCGCCGGCCGAACCGCCTTGCGCAACGATACGATCGTGGCTCGTGTAGCGTTCGGCCACCAGGTGGTGGGCGACGGCGATGAAATCCTTGAAGGTGTTGGTCTTCCTGTCTCGCTTGCCGTCCTCATACCAGGCGTATCCCTTGTCCTTGCCTCCGCGGATATGGGCAATCGCATAGACGAAGCCGCGGTCGACCAGCGAGAGGCAATTGGTATTGAACGAGGCGGGGATGGCGATGCCGTATGAGCCATAGCCGTAAAGCAGGCAGGGTGCCGAACCGTCGATTGCGGTGTCACGATGATGAATCAGCGATACCGGAACCAGTTCGCCGTCATGCGATGGTGCCATGAGCCGGCGCGTAACGTAGTGGCTCGCATCATGGCCCGATGGCACCTCCTGTGTTTTCAGGAGTGTGCGCTGGCGTGTACGCATGTCGTAGTCGAACACCTGGGCCGGCGTCGTCATCGACGAATAGGAGAACCGCACCACGTCGGTATCATATTCGTAGGAACCGGACAGGCCGAGCGAGAATGCCTCTTCTGCAAATGAAATCAGGTGTTCCTCGCCGCTTGCCCGCTCGCGCACGACGATGCGCGGCAGCCCGTCCTTGCGCTCCAGTCGCACCAGAAAACCCTTGAAGCCGATGATGGAGAGGATCAGCCGTCCTGGCTCATGCGGCACGATTTCCTTCCAGTTGGCCCTGATCGGATCGTGTGCGGGAGCTGCCATGACTTTGAAGTCCTTGGCACCATCGGCATTGGTCAGGACGAAGAAGACGTCGCCGCCTTCCTCGAGGTCGTATTGCAGCCCGGTCTCACGGGCTGCCACAAGCTTCGGTTCAGCCGTGGGATCGCCGGCTGGCAGCAGCCTGTATTCGGATGTCTCGTGATCGTTGATGCCGATCATGATCCATTCATTGCTGCGTGTTCCACCGACACTCATGAAGAAACCGGGATCCTGTTCTTCATAGACAAGCTGATCTTCTTGTTCAGCACTGCCGATCGCATGGTAGAACGTTTTGGAAGGGCGATGGTTGGCATCCAGCCTGGTATAGAAGAAACCGCTATTGTCCCGGGACCAGACGCCGCTGCCGCCGGTATCCGCGATCCGGTCGGCCAGGTCCTTGCCGGTGGCGATGTCGCGCACCAGCAGGGTGTGGAACTCCGAGCCCTTGTCGTCGAACGACCAGAGCAGCTTGTTGTGGTCCGACGAGTGATCGATGCCGCCGAGGCGGAAATAGGCTTTGCCCTCGGCCTCAAGGTCGCCGTCGAGCAGGATCTGCTGTTCGCCGCCCTCTCTTGGCATACGGAAATAGCGCGGCTGCTCGCCGCCAAGCTTGAAGGAGGAGCCATAGGCAAACGGCCCATCCTTCATCGGAACCGAGGAATCATCCTCCTTGATACGTCCCTTCATCTCGGCAAAAAGCGCTTTTTGCAGCTCTGCCGTGTCCGCCATCAGCGCGGACTGATAGGAATTCTCGGCCTCCAGATGCGTTCGGATCTCTGGAGCAAGCAGCGACGGATCCTTGAAGACTTCCTGCCAGTTGTCAGCTCTCAGCCACGCATAGTCGTCGGTTCGGGTGATGCCGTGGTGCGTGTCGGATTGAGGCTGCTTTTTCGCCCGCGGTGCCTCGGCAGATGGGAAGATCGCTTTTCGGGTCATCCATGTCTCGTGCTGTCGAATCCAGAGTTTGACTGAACACGCTGGCCGCGTTCCGTTCAAGGGGCGTCAGTGGCTTTGACCGGTACCGAGGGACAGCTGTTTGCCGCTGGGAACAGCAGCCGTTGGAAGAACCTTCCGTCGACACTTTCGAAATAGTTCAAGAAATTCTGCAGGAGTGTCGTTGATTAAGGCGCGGGGAGAGCCGGAAATGTGTACATAGTACGGAAAATATCCATTCGTCCAAGAATATTTGCTTGTTTAGTATTAATATAGTCAGTCAATGAATTGACTTACTTGCCCATCAAGTCCATTAAGGCTGCGTGACACGACTCATGGGCGCGCCCTGTTGAGAATCGTGCGACGCCCTCTGAAGAATGGGCAAGACTTAACTCTCGTTGGGACCAGAACGTTATGGATATTGCGGAAACGCCTCCTAGAAATAGCGATATGCTGATCGAACTCACCGCGGACGTCGTTGCCGCTTATGTCAGCAACAATCCCGTTCCTGTCGGTGAATTGCCTAATCTGATCGCAGACGTTCACGCTGCCTTGGGCAGGGTGGGTGGAACGGTGGAACAGCCGCCTGCTGACAAGCAGAAGCCGGCCGTCAACCCGAAGCGTTCGGTTCATGACGAATACATCGTCTGCCTTGAGGACGGTAAGAAGTTCAAGTCGCTCAAGCGTCATTTGATGACCCATTACGGGCTCACACCGGATCAGTACCGCGAGAAGTGGGGCCTTGACGCCAGCTACCCGATGGTGGCGCCGAACTATGCCGCTGCCCGCTCACAGCTCGCAAAGAAGATGGGCTTGGGCCGCAAGCGCAAGGGGCGCTGAATCCATTAGTCGATCCTGTAGTATCTCGTGGAGTATACTTCAGGTATAAAGTTGAGCGGCGCCTTCGGGCGCCGTTTTTCTTTGGTTGTTTGTTGATGTCATCGCTATTGCAAAGGCTGCGATCGCGCTGATCCGGAGAAAACTCAGGCGGCCTGCGTCAGTGCCGCCTCGGCGTCATGCTTGATGCGCTTGACCATTGAGCGCAGTCCATTGGCCCGCTGTGGTGAAAGATGTTCGTCCAGTCCCAGCGTTCGAAGCGTGGCTTCCGCGTCGGTCTTGAGGATTTCGCTGGAGGGGCGGCCCGAAAACAGCGCCAGCATGATCGCGACCAGTCCGCGTACGATATGCGCGTCGGAATCGCCCTGGAATGTCAGGACGGGATCTGTATCGCCGTTGCGTTGGGTGGTCAGCCACACCTGACTGACGCAACCGGGCACCTTGTTGGCGGGCACGCGTGCGCTTTCCGGGAATTCAGCAAGCGACTCGCCGAGCTCTATCACGTAGCGATAGCGATCCTCCCACTCGTCGAGCAGGGAGAAGTCGTCGCGGATGGCGTCGATCGTTGTCGTCATGCAGGCGATATAGTCACGACATTCGACACAGTCACGGAAAAAGAAAAACCGCAGGCGCCGAGAGGGGAGGCAGCCTGCGGTGATGCCGGAGGTCGGCAGGGAAAATCAAGGCGCGGAATGTGAGGCGTATGGTGATCAGCTGTTCGGATCTGGACGGGCTGACGGCGTCGGGATGACGCTGCCGGTAATGGTGGCCTGGTCGGTGGCAGGAACGGCCTCGGCCGGCCGCGCGACCTGTTCGGCAGGCTGCTGATCGAGCATGTCGGCGGCGATGCGGGCGGTTTCCTGAGCGCGCACGCCGATCGTGTGCATGGCGGCCTTTCCGGTTTCGCAGACATCAGGCTTGCGTTCGCACATGCCGGCAATGTCGCCGACGGCGTCGCGTGCCGCCAGCAGTGCCTGGATCGGATTGACGCTCTCACGGCCTTGTTCGCCGGAGCCGATGCCGAAAGGCAGCGCGAGCAGCACCAGGGAGAACCAGAACGCGGCTCTGAGCAGGAAGAACATGGTATGACCCTCTCTCGTTGTGACCGGGCCGCGCATTCTTGTGCCGCGACCTCGTTTGTTGAGAGTGATCCTGACACAGTCGCACAAAGGACGGCTTGCAGGCCAACGGAGAATTTTCTTCAAATTTTAGACGACCGGGTAAGGAATGGTTTTTGATTTAGGCAATGCTAAATTGAGAGCAGTCCGATTAGGGTTGAACTAACCATCTAACTGATTGCTTCTGAAGGCCTTTTTCGATGAGGTTTGTAGCCGGCTCGAAAACGGGCGTCGTGTCCGCGACCCAACCCGGCTAACCCCGCGTTTACCATGACGGCAATCGGCTGGGCATGCGGGCCATTCGGTGCCGATATTCGCCGTCGAGATGTCGTTGTCAGACTTCGTTTTATTCATTCCTTAAATGCTGGGTGCGAGTTTCAAACCAACCAAAAGTGATCTGCAAAGCAGACAGTCGAGAGTGCGTTGCGTTGAATTCTATGGCGACCCGATACGCTGACTTGCCCGATGCCGTGGCCACTGGCTGCGAGCGCCTCGTGCACACGTCCGTAATCGATCCGATGATGCGCCGGATGCAGCGTCGCTTCGTCGGCCTTATGCTTGCGGCGCCATTCCTTGCCGCCAGCATGGCTGTGGTGCTGGTCACGGCAAGGCTGGGTGCCGGCGTGACGGTGGCCACCATCTTTGCAGTTTTCGGACTCTCATGGTTCATGGCGTTGTTGGTGGCAGCAACGGGTCGGCTCATGCCATCTGCAGGCGTCGCCCTTGGTACCGCGTCCATTGGCCTGGCTGGTTTGATTGCAGCTGGGGGTGGGTTAGCCTCGCCGCTGCTGGTGCTGGTCCTGGCTCTTCCCGTGGAAGCCTTCTTTGTTGGTGGCCGCCGCCGCTCCGTGGGCCTTGGTGTCATCGCTGCCATGGCAGCGGTTGTCCTCCAGTTTGCGCTAAGCCCTGCGTTGCCGATGGAAGCAGCTGCAGCCTGGCAGTGGCTGTTCCCGGTCGCCTGGGGGCTCACCCTGCTGCCACGCATGCGTGGGTTGGCGCTGACTTCGGACGAACCTGCGCAGGAGCCGGCGCGTCTCGAAGATGTCATCGACGCGGTAGTACTGCGTATAAGTCTGAACGGAGAAGTGACAGACGCATCTTCCCAGTCGCGCACCTTGCTGAAGCTCGCACCGGAGTTGCTTTCCGGTACCGGCCTGTTCGACCGGGTCCACCTGGCAGATCGCGTTGCCTACCTGTCTGCGCTGGCTGACATGCGCGAAGGTGCTACGCTGCGTCGCGTCGAACTGCGCATACGCTTGCCGAAGGGCGACGCCGCCGATCTCGGTGCCAACCACAGGCCATTCCAGCTGGAGTTGATGCGCGTCGGCGACGACCTCGTTGCGCTGCTGCGCGCCAATGACGAGACGGTCGACCTGAGGGAAGCGCTCGATGTCGCGCGGGAATCCGCTGCAGGTGCCGACGTCGCCAAGGGCCGTTTCCTTGCTGCCGTCAGCCACGAGCTGCGCACGCCGCTCAATGCGATCATCGGTTTCTCCGACATGCTGCTCAACGAGATCTTTGGTGGCTTCAAGGATCCGCGCCAGAAGGAGTACGTCGAGCTGGTCCGTGATTCCGGTCAGCATCTGTTGGCGGTGGTCACCTCGATCCTCGACGTCTCGCGTATCGAATCGGGCGCATATTCAGCGCAGCCGGAGCCTTTCCGTTTCGTCGATGCCGTCGAGATGTGCCAGTCGATGATGCGCATCCAGGCCGAGACAAAGCATATCAAGTTGACCACGCAGATTCCGGTCGACGCCGGCGAGATCAATGCCGACCGTCGCGCCGTGCAACAGATCCTGATCAACCTGACCTCGAATGCCATCAAGTTCACACCGGATGGTGGCGCCGTGTCGATCGGTGCCCGCCGTCTTGGTTCGCGGCTGCATTTCTGGGTGAGTGACACCGGCATCGGTATCGCTGAGGCCGACCTCTGCAATCTCGGCAAGCCATTCATGCAGATCCAGAACGACTACACCCGTCGCTTCGAAGGTACCGGGCTTGGCCTGTCCCTCGTCAAGGGTCTGGTCAGCCTGCATGACGGCACGATGTCGATCGAAAGCGCGCCGGGTGAGGGCACCAAGGTGACGATCAGCCTGCCGGTGGACGGGCCGAAGGGTGGTGCGGCCAAGCCGACAGTTCTGCCGCTTTCGCAGCCACGGAACGAAAAGGAGGCCGGCGTTGGCCCGCTCCGCAAAACAGCCTAGGAAAGGCGCGCGAGCCAAGCAGCGTCCCGGCATGCTGCAGGCCGGGACTGCGGCGCTGGGTGAAGCGATCGCCAACAATCCTGTTCTGGTGGGCGGCTCGACGGCTTTCCTGGTGACGCTGTTCTACGTCTCGGCCAATGCGCTCTGGTACCAGCCCGGCGTGCACGCCGGTGCCTTTTTTGCCACCCGGAGCTACCAGCATTTCCCGGCGCCGGCACAAATGGAGCCGGAAACCACGATCAATATCGAACGCCCCGAACCGCAGGCGTCCGCCGCGCAGGGGTCTGCATCTCCGGTTGCAGTTATCGCCAAAAGCGACCCGATTGTGCAGCGTGTGCAGGGCGTGTTGAAAGATATCGGCTACTACGATGGTACAGTCGATGGTCTGACCGGGCCTGCGACTCGCAAGGCGATCGAGGCCTACCGACAGAAAATGGGCTTGGCGGTTTCCGGCAATATCGATGAGGCGCTGCTCGACCAGCTTGGCATCGCAGGCACGACCGCGTCCGTGGTGCCGCAGCCCGCGCCGCGTGACGACGTAGCCGGGATCATTGGCAATCAACCCGGTTCACTCCCGGCTCCTGGTCAGCAGAGGCTTGATGCCCGGATCGTGAAAATCCAGGCTGGCCTGCGCGCTTTTGGCAACAATGATATCAAGGCGGATGGAGTCATGGGGGGGCGCACGAAGGCTGCCATCCGCGAGTTCCAGTCGCTTTTCGGCCTGCCCGAAACCGGCGAGCCGGATGAGGTGGTGTACGCAAAGATGCGCGAGATCGGCCTGACGAACTAGGCCTTTCCTCGCTGGACAGCAGCGCACGCGCTGCTACAGCAATCAATCCATGACCAGCAACATACACTGTGGCCTTCCGTGCGGAGACCGGGCATGCGCGTAACCACCGATCTCTGGGTCTCGGCCATGCTGCGACGGGTCTTTTCGTCGAGCGGCTTCGCGGCCGTCATTCAGCGCGGCGCGACCGAGGCCGGCGCCGTCTTTGTGCTGACGCGTGATCGCTTCGGCGAAGTAACGCTGTTCGGCCCAGCCCCCCAGACCAGCTACGACGAAGCCAGACCGGACGAGCGCCTGTTCAGCAAACTCGAAACGACGTTGGACGAAGAAGCCGTCAACACCAGACTGGAGCGGGAGCGAAAATTCGATCCCGACATCTGGGTGGTCGAGGTTGAGCCAGGCTCGGTTCCGATCGAGGAACTGATCGCGATCAGGGCTTCTTGAAACTCTTGCCGAATTTCGGCTGCGCAACGACAGGCTTGTCGGAGTTTGCCGTCGTCTGCCGCGCATCGCGGAGGCCGGGCGACATGGCCTCAAGCTGCCATTGGCTGAGCTGGTTGCGAGCGACCTCTGGCGGCAGCAGCCGGTAACGGTCGAGGAAAAGGCGGATCGCCTGCGGATTCGGGAATTGTTGCGGAAGGACGGCGACGGCGATCAGGAAAGCATGGTCCTCGCCAAGCTCCAGTACCCGCAGTGCCGAGAGCAGCCGTGCATGATCATTGGCCATGACGATGGAATGGGCTGTGGCGAAGTCGATCCGCAGCGCATCGGCCAACGCGGTCTGGAAAAAGGCCAGATTGCCGCTTAGCGCGGTCTCGCGCAATTTCGAGTAGGCTGTCGTGTCGCGCACCGCGGTGGATGTGCCGCGGGTTTCCGCCATGATCGCGCGCAGCCGGTGACGGACGCCTTCGGCGGCAATGCCCGGTTCAGTGGTGATGGGGTCATGGACTTTGGGGGTGGCATCCTCGGCAGGCTGAGCTACGGCCAGTTTCGGCCTTTCCAGCGCGCGGATCAGATGGGCGATGGCCGGATTGAGGTCCTTGCGGCGACCAATCGCCCGTGCGTGCGGCAGCCCGTGCCGGCCGATCAGGGCTATGAGATCGACATCGCTGAGCACTGCCGACCGGATCAGCAGCGGTGCGGCGACGTCAACCTTGCATTCGGCCAGACGCAACACCAGTTGTCGCGGCGCATATTCGGTTTCCGACAGTGCTGCGGCGCCAAAGCGCAGTGCTTCATCGGGGACATCGTCGAAGAGCGGCAGCGCAAGATCTTCCAGCTGCGTGATCTCGCGTCGAGAGGGACGCGGCAGCGAACAGAACGCTGAGATGGCGGCGCGAAACAGCCGCTCGGCCTTTCGCTTTTCGGTCCGCATAGCGATTTGCCGGAAATCGGAAGAAGACACGGTTACGCCTGTACAATTCACACCAGTTCGCCATCGCTTGCGCCAGAGCCGAACCGGCCGCGAAACGCGCGAACAATCTTCAAATTAGCGACGATCCGTTAGCGCTACGTTAACCCTCTGAGAGCCTAATCACAGAAGGAGGCGTTGCGTTTGTGCTCTGGGTACAACCTGAGAGGAATGCGCGAACCATGGGACAGGTTCTGTCTTTCACGCCGCGGAGTGCGGCACCAAGCAGACTTCCACGCAGCGTTGATACGGCGGCGGCCGTGATCATCTTCCCGGGAGTCCGCTACGAGCGGCCTCAGGAGGCAATGCCGGTTGCCGCGGGCATCGAAGCTGGCGCGAGCGGCACGCCGTTGCCGAAGCCGCGACACTGAACAGGATGGCCGTTCGAGCGTTTCCGTCTTTCACGGAAACGCGGAAACGCTCTAAGTTTTGTTTTCGTCGCATTTTTGTAACGCCAAGTGATTCCACTTGGCTACAAAATGCTCTCGGGTCAGAATTGCTGCAGGTCGCAGGAACTCTGGCTGAGGAATTTAGTCACGGCCGGGCGCCAGCTTTCGTCCGGTACGAATGCGCGCAGCACGACGATGCCTTCTTCGATGGGGGCTTCGACAAAAATCGAACCTTCGAAGCCTTCCGGCAACGCCTTGCGCATCTCGATCATCTGCGCTGGTGTCAGCACAACCGCGTCCATCTGCCCGCTGGTCGCGCTGCGGTCGTTGAAACTGTAGATGTTGTGGCCGTTACGGTCATAGACCGAGACCGACCAGAATGGCACCGAGCCGGGTGCGGTCACCTGCACCACGCCGTCGCTGAGGTCGAAACGGCAGGCCGCGGCAGCAAACAGCGGATCGATCGACTTGATCGGGGCCGGGCTGCCCGTCTCGGCATCGAGCCGCGTCATGGTGTAGAAATCCGCCTTCATCGACAGGTTCGACCAGGCATCGCGCTCTGAAAACTCCGGCACCAGCAACAGCACCACGATATGGACGATCGCAGCACCGATCAGGCCGATGATGACGGCGTGGAGAAGCTTACCCATTGCAGCCAACCCTGACGATGGCAGGCAGCTTGACGTCGGAAAGCCCCGTCGAAGCGGCAATCGGCGTGTCATAGAAATTCAATATGAAACGCAACGGACCTGAGCCGCTGACCGGCAGCCAGTTGCCCGGGGCGGCGTTTGGAGCCACCGTGATGATGGCCGAGTTGTCGGCCTGGCGCAGGATTTCATAGGAGTGCAGGGCAGCCTGATGCGGTCTGCCCGAGGTGATTGGATCGAGCGCCAGGTCCGCAACGTGCAGCGTCCAGAAACGCGCGGTGGGGGAGCCACCCTCAATCGTATAGATGCATTCGCGCCGCAATCCCTCGCCACTGGAATCGGCCTCGGCGATAAACGACAAGCCTTCGGCTCGGCCGAGGGTCAGCGCACCCTGGCGGGCGACACGCGCCTGCGAATAGGGGTCGGCGTCGAGTGTGCCGATGTCGGGAAAAGCCGTCCATGGTCCGATGCGGATGGCACCGCCGCCGCTTTGGGCATCCAGCGTATACCAGACGCTGCCGCCGCCGAGCCCGATGGCGATGGTAAGTGCCAGCAGCGTCAGCAAGGCGTTCTTCAGCATGGAGGCTCGTCAGGGCAAGGGGTCATCGCGACATAGCGGCAGGGGGAGAGACAGGCAAGCGGACGTGCAAGCGTCACAGCGCCGAGAGCTTTTCAGGCGTGGTGGGTGGAACGAGCTGAACTGCGTCCTCGAAGGTTTTGGAGAGCGTGCGCAGCGTCTGCGTGGTGCGGCTGGAAAGCACCGGCGGACGTTCTGCCGCGACCCTCGCTTCCTCTTCGGCGGCTTGCTTCTTCTGCGCCTCTTCGGCCTTTGCCGCCACCGTCTTGTCGACGAAAGGCTGGTCGATGCCGGGTATCGGCTTCAGGTCGATGTTCTGATGGGCGTAGACCATCATGCGCTGCCATATCATCGCCGGCAGCGAGCCGCCGGTCATGTTGTTGGTCGGTCTGAAATCGTCATTGCCGAGCCAGACAGCCGCCGTGTAATTGCCGGTGAAGCCGACATACCAGGCGTCACGATAGCTCTGCGTGGTGCCGGTCTTGCCGCCGGAGACGATGTTGGGCAGAGCCGCGCGCCGCGCCGTTCCGATGACGGGCACCTGGGTCAGCATCGCATTCATCGAGCGCAACGCCTTCTCCGACAGCACACGGCGAGGGGCGGGTGCATCCTTTGCCCAGTCGTAGACGACATCGCCGGTATGGGTGACCAGTTGTGTGATGCCGTGGCGGGTGCCGACATAGCCGTTCTGGGCAAAGACGGAATAACCGGTGGCCTGGTCCATCACCGTCATGCCGGAGGTGCCGAGCACCATGGTCTTGTGCGATTCCAGTGGCGATTCAACGCCCATGTCCTCTGCCAGCTTCTTGATCGGCGGGATCGACAGCGAGTCCTTGGCGAGCCTGACTGGTACGGTGTTGATGGATTTCACAAAAGCGTTGAGCAATGTGATCTTGCCGCCGAAACCGCCGCTGTAGTTCTTGGGCGACCAGTTGCCCCAGCTGACGGGACCGCTTGAAACGACCGAATCCGGCGTGAAGCCATGTTCCATGGCGGTCGCGTAGACATAAGGCTTGAAGGACGACCCCGTCTGGCGCAGCGCCTTGGTGGCGCGGTTGAACTGGCTGGCGCCGTAGTCCCGTCCGCCCACGATGGCGCGCACCGAGCCATTGGTCTCGATGACGACGACCGCGCCTTCGGTGACGCGGTATTCCTTGCCGTACTGGCGCAGGTGGAACTCGACCGATTCCTCGGCGGCATCTTGGATGTTGGCGTCGAACGTCGTGTGCGCAACCAGGGAGTGCGTGCCCTTCGGCGCGATCTTCTTGACCTCGTCAAAGGCCCAGTCGAGATAATAATCGGGGCTCTTGCGTTCGCCACGGTCGACGACATTGGCCGGGTGCAGCCTGGCCTGCAGGACCTGCCCCTCTGACATGAAGCCGCTGTCGACCATGTTGTTGAGCACGACATTAGCGCGGGCGCGCGCTGCCGGCAGGTTGATGTGCGGTGCATATTTGGTCGGCGCCTTGAACAGGCCGGCCAGCATCGCAGCCTCGGCCAGCGTCAGATCCTTCACGCTCTTGCCGAAATAGAAATCGGCCGCCGCTTCGATGCCGAAAGTACCGCCGCCCATGTAGGAGCGATCAAGGTAAAGTTGCAGGATTTCCTTCTTGGAGAGGTTGGCTTCCAGCCACAGCGAAAGAAAAGCCTCCTTGACCTTGCGCTCCAGCGTGCGTTCGTTGGTGAGGAACAGGTTCTTGGCCAACTGCTGGGTGATGGAGGAACCACCCTGAACCACCGAATTGGCGCGCACATTTTCCGTCAGCGCGCGCGCCAGGCCGAGAAAATCGATGCCGTAATGTTCGAAGAAGCGACGGTCTTCGGTGGAAAGCACAGCCTTGATGACATGATCCGGCATCTGGTCTACGGGCACGGAATCGCGCTGGATGATGCCGCGCTGGCCGATCTCGTTGCCGTAGCGGTCAAGAAAGGTCACGGCGAAGTCGCCCTGCGCGCGCCAGTCGCCCGATGTCTCCTGGAAGGCGGGCAAGGCAAGCGCCAGCAGCGCAACGGAAGCGCCGGCACCGAGCGTGAAACCCTCTGACAGTCCTTCGATCAGCCAGCGTCGCCAGCCGGTGACCTTGAAGCGGCGAAAGAAGATGGTCGCGGATTCCCAGAATTCACCGGCGCGATAGCGCAACTTGTAGAGGCTCGAATCCAGCCATGCGTCGAGCGACAGGAACCAGGCCGCGATCGGCCCTCTTTTCTTGCGCGGTTCCTGGGGGATGTTCATCGAGGCCGGTTACACGCTTGCGATGGGTTGCGCCGTGGCGCCAGTATACTCGTTTGCCACGCAATCAGGAACGCGGGCGGCCCCATTTCAGTTGCCGAGCCGACTATTGGTCGATCGCGGCTGTGCTGGCAAGAGCTTCACCATTGGATGCGCGATTGGTGAAGGGAGAGTAAAGGGCCGCGTCGTGTCTGCGCACATTGACCTCCTCATGTGCCGTTTCTTTCGAACGCATCATCAGGAAGGAGTTTGCTGCGTGGCCATGATCCTGGCGGCGGCATCGACAACTGCAGGCATCGACATCAGATGGCAGGTCGCGGAGCCAACCACTCCGGTCTGGACGAGACCTTGTCGCATCAATTCCTTCCCGATCTTCGGGAAACGGTCTGCATCCCCGGTCGCAATGTCGAAACTGACCCAGCGGCGTTGCCCGTCCACGATGAGGGGAGATCCTTCTGTTATCCTCGGAAGGGCTGGCCACGCGACTTGTTCGGCCAGGTGAAAAGCGGTGCATGTGTCGAAATCTGCGCCGAGCAGCAGAATACGCGCTGCCGATCGATAGAGGTGCCCGAGAGGGCCGTCCTTGCCGAATGGCTCCGCCAGCGGTTGCCGCGCGACGATCGTCTCTGCTGAGGGGCCGAGGGCGGAGAAGGAGCAGGTTGGGTGCAGACTTCGCCGCGCACCTGGCCAGGTGCGGAACAGTTCTGCGACAGCACCCATATCGCGGGTCGGCGTGGTGAGCGGGTCAAAGGCCGGCAAGGTCTCGCGAATGATCTCGATCCAATTGTCAGGAACGGCCGGTGCCTGCCAGTGCACGGGGTCGCTGAGCTGCGACGATTGCGTGGGCATCACCAATGTGCCGGTCTCGGTGATTGCGCCGAGCAAGGCGCGCACAACCGCTTCTGCACCGCCGGAGACCCAGCCCAGTTTGCTCAGGGCGCAATGGACGAGCAGCGTTTCGCCTGGTTTTACGCCCAGATGCTGCAGATCACGGACCAGACTGTCCCGGGTCCTCGGCTCGGGTGTGGCCGCGACGATACGGTGTTCCGTCATCTGATCTTCCTTGAGGCTACAGGTCTTTGTGTGTCGGACGCATCTTTATCATGCAGCCGCAGAGACGCGGTTCCATTATAAACGGATCTTCCCGCGACCGAGGGCTGCACCCATTGGCACAAACGGCCCGCGGGCATGGCTCAGCTTTGCGAATAGCTTGTCTCAAAGGCGGCGGCTGACGATAAACACGTATGACAGCAAGTTTGGACACAACGCCGGATCGCTCCCTGCCGCACTTTCTATGGCGTGGCGTTTTCGAAAGTGCAGAGTTGAATGCATTGCATGCCGAATGTTTCGAGCATGCGCAGTTTGACGATGACTGGTGGTCTCAGGTCAACCGTTTCAGCCTGGGTTGGGTGACCCTGCGGACCGGGAGCGAGCTCATCGGCTTCGTCAACGTTGCCTGGGATGGTGGCGTGCATGCTTTCCTGCTCGATACGATGGTGCATCCGGCGCACCGTCGCCGCAGCTATGCCTCGCAACTGGTGCGGGTCGCCGTCGACAACGCCAAGGCTTCGCACTGCGAATGGCTGCATGTCGATTTTGACCCACATTTGCGGGATTTCTACTTCGAGGCTTGCCGGTTCGTGCCGACGGATGCCGGTCTAATTCGATTGCGGTAGACTTGTGCCTATTCGGCGCTCAATCCGTCGACATAGGTCATGCCGGAATTGGCGACCAGCGAGCCCCCATCAACCGCATAGACCGCGCCGTTGACGAAAGAAGCCGCAGGCGACAGGAGGAAAGCGATGACCTCGGCGGCTTCCGCCGAAGAGCCGGCGCGTCGTTGTGGAACATGTTCGCTCACCTTGGCGTAAGCAGCCTCCAGGTCGGTTCCGATCGGCAGCGCGCGCATTTCCTCGTCTGCCATCTCGCTACGGATCCAGCCGGGTGCCACGACATTGGCACGCAGGCCATGGCGCGCATATTCATAGGCAAGGCATCTGGTGAACTGGCTGATGCCTGCCTTGGCAGCTGAATAGGCTGCGATACCTGGTCCGGTTTGCATCGCGCCCACCGAACTCACTGCGACGACAGCGCCGCGACTGGCCAGAAGATGCGGCAGTGCTGCCTGGGTCATGACGAAGGGCGCCGTCAGATTGACGGCGATCTGCCGCTCCCAGTCAGCGATGGGGAGTTCCGCGATCGACGCGGACAGGATGATACCGGCATTGAGCACGAGGCCGTCGAGGCGTCCGTATCGCTCCAGTGTCTGCGTCACCATCTGCCTCGCGGCAACATGGTCAGTGACATCCAGGGCGATGGCGTGCGCTCCACTGCGCGAGGCGACCGCATCGAGCGCATCCTTGCGACGCCCGCAGATGACGACATGATGGGAGTTGGCGAGCCGTTCGGCAACGGCGGCGCCGATGCCGCTGCCGCCACCGGTTACGATCACCACGGGCTTGCCGTCGTCCGCCTGCATGGTTTCCCTCTTTCGAATGTGGCCAATCCTAGCAGCCCTGCGGGTGCAATCCTGTCGTCCTCAGGGATGATGCCGGTTCCGAGGCGCGAGCCCGCCTTTGGCTCAGAGTGTCGGTTTAGATTGGTGCAGTCATGTTGCACTGCGTCCAAGACGCGGCAGGGCTGATCGGGCGTCGAGCCAGAAATCGCAAGCCGTTGCGAATGGCACCATCGCCGCCGTTGTCGGCCAAATCGGCGGCGAGCGATGAAAAACTCCAAATTGTGAAGGAACCAAAGCAGCCTACGGCTGTTACTGCGCGAGTTTCGATTTGGGGGGAAGCAAATCAGGAGACAGTTATGAACGATCACGTCACCGACCGTTTGGCCGTCGACGGGGATACGATGTTCGAACTTTTCTCCGACAAATGGACCCTGGTCGTGCTGCGGCAGATCTACCTCGACGGAGGTGCGGCACGTTTCAACGCGCTCAAGCGTCAGGTGGAAGGCATCAGCCAGAAAACCCTGACGCAGTCTTTGCGGCGGCTCGAACGGAACGGCCTTGTCAATCGCCACCTCGTCGACACCACGCCGCCTGGTGTCGAATACAGCCTCACAGCGCTAGGCAATTCCCTGAAATTACCCCTTGGCGTGCTGCGCGATTGGTCTGAAAGCAATGCCCACGCGATTCATCACGCACAGCAGATTTTCGATCAGAAACAATCCAAAGCACCTGGATCGATGGTCGCCTGATCGATTGTGTCTTTATTGCAACGCAATAAATGCACAATTGAAACGAATTGGCGTCACCAATTCCGGTATTAAAATTAATACTGTTACATTAGATTTATCGAAAGTAACGAATTTATGAGCGAAATCAGCGATTTGTGAGCTGGTGGTATCCGGGTGGATACTTATGCATTATTTGGAATGTTACAGATCGGTAACATTTTTGTTATCAGAGTTGATGCCACAAATTATGCATAGTCGGCTCGTTCGGATCGGGAACTTCCGGCGGCGTTTTGCCTGCGACTGGAGGAACTTGACGGTCCTAAAGTACGAACAGGGGATATCAGTGAAAATCCACACCCTTCTTCTCGGCTCGGCAGCGGCAATGATCGCCGTTTCCGGCGCTCGCGCCGCCGACGCCGTCGTCGTCGCAGAGCCGGAACCGGCAGAATACGTCAAGATCTGCGACGTCTACGGCGCCGGTTACTTCTACATCCCGGGCACCGAGACCTGCCTGCGTATCGGCGGGTATATCCGTTACGATGCCGGCCTCGGCGATATCGGCACGTTCGACGGCGCCAAGACCCGCGATCGCCTCAACGGCGATGAGCAGGATACCTGGCAGAAGAACACCCGTCTTGCACTGCGCACCTGGACCGGTCAGGAAACCGAGCTCGGCACGTTGAAGACGTTTACCGAGACCCGTTTCAACTTCGGCAACCGCGATGGCAGTGGTGAAGCCGGCAACAAGGGCGACATCCAGCTCAAGTGGGCCTGGATCCAGCTCGGTGGCCTGCGCGTCGGTAAGGACGAGTCGGCCTACGACACCTTCTCGGGTTATGCCGCCAACGTGATCCAGGATACGCTGGTTCCCTACGGTGATTTCGACACCAACCTGATCAGCTACACCTTCGACGGCGGCAATGGTTTCTCCGCGATCGTGTCTCTCGAACAGGCATCGGGTAACTATGACACCTACGTAAAGGACGATGCCGGCAACTGGGTCTTCCGTGAGGATCAGAACCAGACGATCGACAGCTACGTTCCGAACGTTGTCGTCGGCGCCAAGTACACGCAGGGCTGGGGCGGCATTTCCGCTGTCGTCGCCTACAATGCGCCTTGGGAAGAGTGGGCCGGCAAGGTTCGCCTCGACGTGAACGCAACTGACCAGATCTCGCTGTTCATCATGGGCGGCTACGGCACGGACGACAACATCTACCGCAGCTTCTACAAGCCATGGGGCGGCAACTGGGCCGTCTGGGGCGGCGGCACCTACAAGTTCAACGAGAAGACCTCTTTGAACGCCCAGGTGTCGTATGACGAAGGCGAGACCCTTGGCGTCGCCGTCAACGTCGCGCATCAGCTGGTGCCGGGCTTCACTGTCACGGCCGAAGTTGACTACGTCAACGAAGGCAAGTTCGGCAAGGCCGACTACCGTGGCAGCTGGTCCGGTGCGGACAAGGACAGCAGCGTCGGAGGCCTCCTCCGCTTCCAGCGCGACTTCTAAGCATTTCTGCTTTAGCGGGTGCCGGCTTGACCTCCAGTCATTCGCTCTTTTTATCGAGGTGAGATTTCACCGAGGAATGGCCCGGCCCCTGGTCGGGCCATTCCTTTTTGGGAACCGGCAATGTCTGCCCTGCAGCCAAGGCACTTGCCGAACTGGCTCCAGTCTTTGGTCCAGAGCCTGCCTTTGTATTGACGTTGCGTCAATCACGGTTGCCGCATCCATGTCCTGATGGCGATATGCGTTCGCCGCTTGGTTGATCGAAAGATCAAAGGAGGACTGAGCGCGTTTTCATCAGAGTGGAGGAGACACCATGGAACGTGCAAACAGAAGTCTGGTCGGAGTGATGTGCGGCATCGCTCTGGCTGTGAGTGCGGCTGCCGCATCGGCTGCCGATAAACCGCGTGCCCGCGACCTTGGCATTCCGTTCGAAGGGACACCGGGGCCGAACAATGCCATCACCGACGTGCCTGGCGTCACCGTCGGTTACGCGACGATCATCGAGGGCGAAGGCAAGATAGCGGTCGGCAAGGGACCGGTGCGTACGGGCGTCACCGCAATCCTGCCGCGCGGCAAGGCGTTCGGGCCGTCTTTCGCCGGCTGGTATTCGCTGAACGGCAATGGTGAGATGACCGGGACGACCTGGATCGAGGAAAGCGGTTTCCTCGAAGGCCCGATCATGATCACCAATACGCACAGCGTCGGCGTCGTCCGCGACTCGGTCATCTCCTGGGAGGCCGAGAACAATCTCGTCGGGCCGCATTTCCGCGATCTCTATTGGAGGCTGCCGGTGGTGGCGGAGACCTGGGACGGCATCCTGAACGACATCAACGGCATGCATGTGAAGAAGGAACATGTCTACGCCGCGCTCGATACGGCCAAATCCGGTGCAATTGCGGAAGGCAATGTCGGCGGCGGCACGGGTATGAACCTGTTCAACTTCAAGGGCGGCACCGGTACGGCCTCGCGCAAGCTGTC
This sequence comes from Mesorhizobium sp., assembly GCA_035944705.1. Classification (GTDB taxonomy): domain Bacteria; phylum Pseudomonadota; class Alphaproteobacteria; order Rhizobiales; family Rhizobiaceae; genus Mesorhizobium. Next base: position 410,842 of record DASZAX010000009.1, read on the forward strand.
GGCGGAAGATGGTGGCTACAATGTCGGCGTTCTGGTCCAGGGCAACTTCGGCTCGCGCGCGGATCTCACCATTGCTGGTGCTCCCGTCGGCAAGGAGATCACCGACCTGATGCCGGATGTGTCATGGAAACGCGAGGAGGCGGGGTCCATCATCGTCGTGGTCGCCACTGATGCGCCATTGTTGCCGCATCAGCTGAAGCGGCTCGCCCGCCGCGTGCCGCTTGGCATCGCCAAGACGGGTGGTTATGGCGGCAACGGCAGTGGCGATATTTTCATCACCTTCTCGACCGCCAATCCCGAGGCTTTCAATCAGGAGAAGAACACGACGGTCGAGATGGTTTCCAATGACAAGATCAATCCGCTGTTCCATGCCACGGCGGATGCGACGGAAGAGGCGATCATCAATGCCATGGTAGCGGCCGAGACCATGAAGGGGCGCGACGACAACGTTTCCTTCGCTATCCCACACGACAGGCTGCAGGAAGCCCTGAAGAAGTACAACCGGTTGGCGAAATGAACTAGGGCGACCAGAAAGGCCGGCTCCCTTGCGGGGCCGGCCGGACTTGACCAATTCGGACGATCCCGCGTGCGCTACGTCTTTGAAGCAACGATCCGTTTGTGCACGCCGCCCAGGCTTTGGCTGAAAGTGTCGAACAGTCCCGCGTCCGTCAGTTCGCGCAGGATCTGCTCGTTGATGCCGCCGCGCGTCGCGTATTCCTGCGACAGATGCATGAAGCCGCTGGCGGGCGAGGCGTCGGGCGCATTGGCCAGCGCCTTGAAGAGGGTGGCGATGTAATCGCGCCCCCTTGTCTCATCGACACCCTGGGCTTTGAGCCACGCGTGGACGGTATCGAGATATTTGAAATAGCTGGCATAAGTCGCTGTCACGACGCTGAGAGCGTCGAATTCGCTTGCGCTATCGACCTCGATCGCTTTTCCAAGGCTTCCGAAGAAGGCAGCTATGTCCTTGTCTGGCGGACAGAGGATGGTAGCGCCTTGCCTCAACGCGATCATCGGCATCGGCAGCGCCTTGGTCAGCTTGTGGGCCGGTGCGACCAGCGCAGCGATCTCTTCCAGCGAGAGCGTCGCGATCAGGCTGACAACGTGATGGTCCGCCCTGAACCGTAGCGATGGGATGACCTCGTGTGCGACCTGCGGTCGGACGCCCAGCATCACCGTATCGCTGCCGTCGAGTACGGCCTGGTTGTCGCTCGCCACCTGCACGTCCTCAAAACGCGAAGCGAGGTTTGCTGCGATTTCCTCGTTGCGTGGCGACAGAAGCACCGACACCGAATTGTCGGCCACCGATTTGAGCCCTGTGACAATCGCTGCGGTGAGTGCGCCCGTGCCGACGAAACCAAGTTTCATGCGATACTCTCTTTTGCTGGTTGGCTTTGAGTTGTCGGCGACCATAGTCACGGCAGCCACGCGGGCAAGGACTGAAACATCTGTTTGGCCGGTGTCTCTCCGCGTTTTGGCGGCGAGCGGGTGTCATCCATGATCGGATCGCTTCGTCTGGACGGTTGTCTGCCGTCTAACGTATCGGTTAAGGTCCGCCCGGTTCGCCATTGTGGGATGAGGCAGGGAGACACAGTCGCCGGTGTTCATTTCGTGTTCAGCCCCGATGCGCTAATAAAGGCGCCATGAACAGGATCCGCTCCACTTTTCGGTCTTTTGTGCTGGCGCTCGGCGTTGGCGGGCTGATTGCCGCCGCTCCGGCGAGTGCCATGCCGATCTCGTCTCCCGCCTATACCAGGCAGGTTGTGACCGTTGCGGCCGACTGCTACGCGATCGGCCAGGAAGTCGCCGCCCAGAACGGTGGTACGCTCGCCAAGGCTTCGTCCGCCAACCGCGGTGGACAGGAGGTCTGCGTGATTGTCGTGCTGGTGCCTGGCAAGGACGGAGAGCGTCCGCGCAGGGCGGAGATGGTGGTGCCGGCGGGCTGATCGCGTTTTCCGCGTTTCGGAATCGGCCTATATCCGAACAATCGAACTAAACGACACGAGGCAGGATGCGCGTACTGGTGGTCGAGGACGACAAGGAACTGAACCGGCAACTCGCCGATTCGCTTGTCGATGCAGGCTATGTGGTCGACCGCGCCTATGATGGCGAGGAAGGCCATTATCTCGGCGATACCGAGCCCTATGACGCGGTCGTGCTCGATATCGGCCTGCCGCAGATGGATGGCATCAGTGTCGTTGAGCGCTGGCGCCGCGACGGCCGCAAGATGCCGGTGCTGATGCTGACGGCGCGCGATCGCTGGAGCGACAAGGTTTCCGGAATCGATGCCGGCGCCGACGACTATGTCACCAAGCCCTTCCATATCGAAGAGGTCCTGGCACGTGTGCGCGCGCTCATCCGCCGCGCTGCCGGCCATGCCTCATCCGAGCTGACCTGCGGCCCGCTGCGCCTGGATACCAAAGCCTCCAAGGCCGATGTCGATGGTGTGCCGCTGAAACTGACGTCGCACGAGTTCCGGCTGCTTGCCTATCTCATGCACCACATGGGTGAGGTGGTATCGCGCACCGAGCTGGTCGAACATCTGTATGATCAGGATTTCGATCGTGATTCCAACACCATTGAAGTTTTTGTCGGCCGGCTGCGCAAGAAGATGGGTGTCGACATGATCGAGACCGTGCGCGGCATGGGGTACCGCATGCGTGAACCGGAGGCGTAAAGCGGAACCGCTTGCCACCACCAAACGCACAAAGACGAGGGCGCCGCTGCGTTTCTGGCTGCGCTCCCTGACCTTTCGCGTCGTTGCCTTCTCGTCGATCTGGGCGGTGCTGACGCTGGTCGTCATCTTCACCCTGATCACCACGCTCTACCGTCAGGCCAGCGAGCGTGGTTTCGACAGCCTGCTCTCGGCGCATCTTTTCAACCTGATCGGGTCTGTCGGCATCTCTGACAAGGGCGTGCTGATCGGTGCACCGGATCTCGGCGACTTGCGCTTCTCCGAACCTTTTTCCGGCTGGTATTGGTCGGTCGAGCCGGCCTCGGAAGGTGTCAGCGGCCATTTGCGGTCATCGTCGATGATGGCGCAGACGCTGCCTTCACCGGGCATCGGTGAGGTGCCGTTCAACTCCAGCTTCCAACGCAGCTATTCGACAAAAGGGCTGAGGGGCGAGGAGCTGCAGGTCTTCGAAAGCGAATTCGTGCTCGATGCGAAAAACCACATCGCGCGTTTCAGGGTGATGGGTAACAAGAGCGAGCTTGAAGAGGAAATCCGGTCGTTCCAGGGACGGCTGTTTACCTACCTGTCGCTGTTCGGCGCCGGCATGATCGCCATCAACGCCATTGCCATCCTGCTCGGCCTGCAACCGTTGCGAAGGGTCCGGGCGGCCCTGGCCATGGTGCGAGAGGGGACGGCGCAGCGCCTGGACGGTCATTTCCCGGCGGAGATCGAGCCCCTGGCCAACGAGACCAATGCGCTGATCGAAAACAACAAGCGCATCGTCGAACGCTCGCGTACGCAGGTCGGCAACCTGGCACATTCGCTGAAGACACCGCTTGCTGTGCTCCTGAACGAGGGGCGGGCGCTTGGCGGGCAGAAAGGCCAGTTGATTACCGACCAGGCCGCGTCAATGCAAAAGCAGGTCGAGCACTATCTGCAGCGCGCGCGTATCGCGGCCCAGCGCAACAGCGTCGTGTACCGCACGCCGGTCGCGCCGTTGGCCGAGCGCATGGTCCGCGTGATGCAGAAGCTGAACCCCAAAGTGACGCTTTCGCTTTTGCTGCCTGCCGAGGGCATCATCTTTGCTGGAGAGCGTGAGGATCTCGAGGAGGTGATGGGCAACCTGCTCGAGAATGCCATGAAATGGGCGCGCGGCAACGCAAAGGTAACGGTCAGGCCAGTGGCCGCGGCCGACGAAAATGGCGACCAGTTCGAGATATCGATCGAGGATGATGGCCCAGGTATTCCGGAAGACAAGGCACGAGAGGCCTTGCAGCGCGGCAAGCGGCTGGACGAAACGAAACCCGGGACGGGGCTGGGGCTGGCTATCGTGGCTGACCTGATCAAGGAATATGGTGGCACGCTCGCACTGGAACGCTCGGCGCTTGGAGGCCTGAACGCGATCGTGCGCTTGCGCAGCGTCCAGTGAAGAACGTGTTATGGGGGTGGCACATGGCCCAATTTCAGCCCAATATCGGGACTATCGCCGCGGCCGTCGCCGATTGCGCGGCGAAGAGGGGAATTTTGACAGCATGACGATTCGCATGGGCCTTGTTGCCGGAATGCTGGCGCTGGCTGGCTGCAGCACGACCGGCTCGAATGGAAGCGGGCCTGACATCACGCCGAAATCCGGACCGGACAGTGCTTCTGTCGCCGCAACCGTGCTTTCGGAAATGGGCGGTGGCCTTATCAGCGGCAACATCGGGGCGAACCTGAGCGCGACCGAAAAGCGCAAGGCGCTGGAGGCTGAATACAAGGCGTTGGAATATACCGCCAGCGGCCAGACCGTGACCTGGAAGAGCGACCAATCCAGCCGTTATGGCGAGGTCGTCGCAGCGCAGCCATATCGCGTCGGTTCTCAGGATTGCCGCCAGTATCGCCACACGGTCTATTCAGGTGGCGCCGGCCAGATTGCACGCGGCACCGCCTGCCGCAATTCGGACGGCAGCTGGACACCGCTGACCTAACCCGCCGCTATCGCGATTTTCCAAGGGGCCGCTGCAGTCGGCATTTGCGCTCGATCAAAGTCTCCTGGCCGCAATTCTGTCAAAGCGTCGCAGGACGCTTGTGTTGGCAGGACGAAGCCGGACCGCTATTGGAAGTGCCATGCTGTTTTGGGTCATAGCCGCGGTGCTGACGCTGGGCGCGAGCCTGGCCGTGCTGTTGCCTCTCGCCGGAGGGGGGAGGGGGCAGGAGTCCCAAAACGCGCACGATCTGGAGGTCTATCGTGACCAGCTGGGCGAACTCGACGGGGATCTGACGCGTGGGCTGATCCAGCCGGCCGAGGCCGAGCAGGCACGTGCTGAAATCGGTCGCCGTATCCTGCGCCTTGGCGCCAATGAAACTGCGGTACAGAATTCCGGCTCGGGATCGAAAGTCGTCCGTCTGCTGTCCGTCGTCGCGGTGCTGGCTGTACCCCTCTTGAGCTGGGGCATCTATGGCCGTCTTGGCTCTCCGGACTTGCCTTCCCAGCCTTTGGCGGAGCGCCTTGCGAAGAATCCGGCCGACAGCTCGGTCGATGAACTGGTGGCGAGAGCCGAAGCGCATCTGGTGAAAAACCCCACCGATGGCCGCGGCTGGGATGTTCTGGCCCCGATCTATCTGCGCATCGGCCGGTTTGGCGATGCAGTTACTGCATACCGCAACGCGATCCGTCTGGAGGGAGACAATGCCGCCCGTCAGACAGGGTTGGGCGAGGCAATGGTCAATGGCGCCGGCGGGGTTGTTTCGGCCGACGCACAGGCTGCTTTCGAGGCCGCATTGAAACTTGAGCCCAACGATCCAAAGGCGAACTTCTATCTTGCGCTGGCGTTTTCGCAGGAAGGTCGCAAGCCGGAGGCAGTCGCCACGCTTCAGAAGCTGCAGGCAACGCTGCCGGCGGATTCTCCATGGCGCAAGGCCGTTGGACAGGCGCTGGCGAGCCTGGAGACCAATCCGGTTCCATCCCAGGGCGGCCCGTCGGAAGGCGATGTGGCCGCCGCTTCATCGCTGTCGGACGAGCAGCGCGGCGCCATGATCGAGACGATGGTGGCCAGTCTCGATGAAAAGCTCAAACAGAACCCGCGCGACACGGAAGGATGGATGCGCCTCATTCGTTCGTATGTCGTGCTGGGCAAGACCGACGAGGCCCGCGCCGCACTACGGCGCGGTATCGCGGTTTTTGGCGCCGATAGTCCGGAAGCCAAGCAATTCACGGCGTTTGCCGGTACACTCGGCCTCGCGGCAACGGAGTAGGCGATGACGCGCAAGCAGAAGCGACTGTCGGTGATCGTGGCGGGCCTGGGCTTCCTGTCGATCGCGGCCGCCCTGACTTTTTATGCTCTCGGTCAGAAGGCCTCATACTTCTACATGCCGGGCGATCTTGCTGCCGCGAACGTGGCGCCTGGCCAGCGTATTCGGCTCGGTGGACTGGTGGAAAAAGGCACGATCGTGCGCGGCCAGGGGACCACCGTGTCCTTTGCCGTGACCGACACGCACGATGCCGTGAAGGTGACCTACACCGGCATCCTGCCGGACCTTTTTCGTGAGGAGCAGGGCGTCATCACCGAAGGTTCATTTGGCGCCGATGGCGTTTTCGTTGCCGATAGCGTGCTGGCCAAGCACGACGAACGCTACATGCCCAAGGAAGTCGCCGATGGGTTGAAGGCCAAGGGCGTATGGCAGGAAACACAGGTTAAATAGCGGGCATGGTTGAGATCGGTCATTTCGCCCTTGTTCTGGCTTTTGCGCTGGCATTGATCCAGACGGTCGTGCCGCTGGTCGGTGCCCGGCTCGGCAATGAACGCATGATGGCGGTGGCAGCACCTACCGCCATCACCGGTTTTGCCCTGACGGCGCTTTCCTTCGTCGCCCTGATGGTTGCCTATGCCGGTTCCGATTTTTCGGTCGTGAATGTCTGGGAGAACTCGCACTCGCTGCAGCCGATGATCTACAAGCTCACCGGAACCTGGGGCAATCACGAAGGCTCCATGCTTCTGTGGGTACTGATCCTGGCTTTCTTCGGTGCCCTGGTCGCGGCCTTTGGCGCCAATCTGCCGGCCAGCCTTAAGGCCAACGTGCTGGCCGTTCAGGGCTCGATCGGGGTCGCGTTCCTGCTGTTCATCCTGTCGACGTCCAACCCCTTTACCCGGTTGGTCCCGGCTCCGGTCGAAGGACGCGACCTCAATCCGATCCTGCAGGATCTTGGATTGGCGGTGCATCCGCCGCTGCTGTATCTCGGTTATGTCGGCTTCTCGATCTGCTTCTCCTTCTCCGTCGCCGCCCTGATCGATGGCCGCATCGATGCCGCGTGGGCGCGCTGGGTCCGGCCATGGACGCTGGTGGCCTGGATATTCCTCACCGGCGGCATCGCGATGGGCTCCTACTGGGCCTACTATGAACTCGGCTGGGGCGGCTTCTGGTTCTGGGACCCGGTCGAGAATGCCTCCTTCATGCCGTGGCTGGCAGGAACTGCGCTGCTGCACTCCGCCATCGTCATGGAAAAGCGCTCGGCGCTGAAGATCTGGACACTGCTGCTCGCCATCCTCACCTTCTCGCTGTCGCTGCTCGGCACCTTCCTGGTGCGCTCCGGGGTGCTGACGTCCGTTCACGCCTTTGCCACGGACCCGTCGCGCGGCGTCTTCATCCTGTGCATCCTGCTCTTTTTCATCGGCGGGTCGCTGGCGTTGTTTGCACTGCGGGCGTCCTCGCTGACGGCGGGTGGCCTGTTCCAGCCGATTTCGCGTGAGGGCGCGCTGGTGCTGAACAATCTGTTCCTGACCACAGCGACGGCAACCGTGCTGATCGGTACGCTCTATCCGCTCGCCCTGGAGGCGCTGACGGGCGACAAGATTTCAGTCGGAGAACCCTTCTTCAACCTGACGTTCGGTCCGCTGATGGTGCCGCTTTTGCTACTGGTGCCGTTCGGGCCGTTACTGGCCTGGAAGCGCGGCGATGTGTATGCCGCAGCCCAGCGCCTGATGGCTGCGTTCGGCGCAGCCTTGCTGGCGGCGCTGGTCGTGCTTTTCCTCATCGACGGCGGGTCAGTCCTCGCTGCCTTCGGCACCGGCCTCGCCGTCTGGCTGATCCTGGGGGCGGCCACCGACCTGGCGATGAAATCGGGTTTTGGTTCCGTGGCGCCTCGGATCATGCTGCGTCGCTTCATCGGCTTGCCGCGCTCGGTCTTTGGAACCGCGCTTGCCCATGCCGGCCTCGGCGTCACGCTGATCGGCATGGTCGGCACACTGAATTTCGGTGAAGAGCACATCCTGACCATGAAGCCGCAGCAGACGGTTGAGGTTGCCGGCCGGGCTGTGCGTTTCGACGGAATCCAGCCGATGAAGGGGCCGAACTTCAACGAGGACCGTGCCAGCTTCCAGTTGGTCGATGCCGGCGGTCAGGTGACGGGCACGATCAATTCGTCCAAGCGTTTCTACCCGGCCCGCCAGATGCCGACCACCGAGGCAGGCATCAAGACGATCGGCTTCAGTCAGCTTTACATCGCACTGGGTGACGAATCTGCCGACGGCTCGGTCGTTGCGCGCATCTGGTGGAAACCGCTGGTGACGCTGATCTGGCTGGGAGGGCTGGTCATGATGGCGGGTGGTGCAGTGTCCCTGGCCGACCGGCGCCTGCGGGTCGGTGCGCCGGCCAAGCGCAAGGGCAAGCCAGCAGCGGCGGCAGCCGTGTCATGACGATGCGAGGTTTTGTTGCCGGACTGGTCCTGGGGTTCGTGCTGCTGGCATCAGGCAGTGCCTTCGCCGTAAAGCCTGATGAGATGTTGTCCGATCCGGCACTTGAAGCGCGCGCACGCGCGCTGTCGACCGGCCTGCGCTGCATGGTCTGCCAGAACCAGTCGATCGACGAATCCGATGCCGATCTGGCACGTGACCTGCGCGTCCTGGTGCGCGATAGGTTGAAAGCCGGCGACAGCGACACGCAGGTCATCGACTATGTCGTCTCGCGCTATGGCGAGTTCGTGCTTTTGAAGCCGCGTTTCGAATGGCGCAACGCGTTGCTGTGGGGGGCACCAGTGCTGCTTCTCCTGGTCGGAGGGGGATTCATGCTGCGGGCGGCGCGCCGGCCCAAAACCGTGGAAACAGCCGGCTTGAGCGCGGACGAAAAAGCCAGACTCGACGCGATGCTGAAGCGCGACTAGAGCAATTTCAGGAAAAAGCGCAGCGGTTCTCCATTCGAAATTGCGTAAAAGCAAAGAGTTAGAGTGTTTCCGCGTTTCCGTTCGAACGGAAACGCTCCAGGCACGCTGCGGCTCGCGGCCAACATTACCAAAGTTTCATCTACCGGAAATGAAGCGGTAATGTCGTCTTCTCTATCTGTTGTCTCGAAGGATGCCGCTTGAGCGTCCAGTTCTAGAGGACAACGGATCAATGACTGCTACCCCCACTTCCTCCCGTACCCGTTCGCGCCTTGCCGCTGCAGCCGCTTCGCTGGCGATCGCCGGCGCCATCGGCTTCGGTGCGGTGACCACCGGCACGGCCCCCGTAATGGCCGAGGCCGTCAACGTTCAGGCTCCGCAGGTTCCGGGTTTCGCCGATCTCGTCGAGAAGGTTTCGCCGGCCGTTGTTTCGGTTCAGGTCAAGGCCAAGGTTCAGCCTGCTTCCGATGACGGCAGCATGCCCTTCGACGCTCCCGATTTCTTCCAGGACAATCCGCAGCTCAAGCGCTTCTTCAAGGAGTTCCGCGGCCCCAACGGCCAGGGCGGCCGCAGCTTCCAGCATCGTGACAACCCCAATCGCGAGCCGCGTCCGGTTGCGCAGGGCTCGGGCTTTTTCATTTCCGAGGACGGCTACATCGTCACCAACAACCACGTGGTCGACGGCGGCACCGCCTTCACCGTCGTCATGACCGATGGCAAGGAATTCGATGCCAAGCTGGTCGGTACCGACCAGCGCACCGATCTCGCCGTGCTCAAGGTCGACAACAAGGACCAGAAATTCACCTATGTCGAGTTCGCCGACGACTCCAAGGTTCGTGTCGGCGACTGGGTGGTCGCGGTCGGTAATCCGTTCGGACTCGGCGGCACCGTTACCTCCGGCATCGTCTCGGCTCGGGGCCGCGACATCGGCGCCGGCCCCTATGACGATTTCATCCAGATCGACGCGCCGGTAAACCGCGGCAACTCCGGTGGCCCGACCTTCAACCAGAGTGGCCAGGTGGTCGGTATCAACACCGCGATCTTCTCGCCTTCGGGCGGCAGCGTCGGTATCGCCTTCGACATTCCGGCTTCCACCGCCAAGCAGGTGGTGGACGTGCTGATGAAGGGCGGCACGATCGAACGCGGTTGGCTCGGTGTCGAAATTCAGCCTGTCACCGCCGATATCGCCGAATCGCTTGGTCTGAAGGCTGAAAAGGGCGCGCTGGTTTCCGGTGCACAGGACGATAGCCCTGCCAAGAAGGCAGGTATCGTCGCCGGTGACGTCATCACCCAGGTTGATGGCAAGGATGTCGCGACCACCAAGGAACTGGCCCGCCTGATCGGCGCCTACCAGCCCGGCAAGTCGGTGGATGTCACCGTCTGGCGTGGTGGCAAGGCAGAGACCATCAAGGTCGACCTCGGCAAGCTGCCGAATGGCGACAAGATGGCATCGGCCGGCAAGCCATCCGAGCCATCGGGTGCCAACTCACTGGCTGACCTCGGTTTGACCGTCACCAAATCGGACAATGGCAAGGGCGTGGTCGTGACCGACGTCGATCCTGACAGCGATGCCGCCGATCGTGGAATCCAGGCGGGCGATGTCATCACTGCCATCAACAGCCAGGAGGTCGCCGGAGCATCCGACATCTCCAATGCGATGAAGGAAGCGCAGAAGGCTGGCCGCAAGCAGGTGCTGGTGCAGATCAGCCGCGAGGACACCAACCGCTTCGTGACGCTGCCGGTCGCCAAGGGCTGATCGATCGCCGCTGGCAAGGGAAATACCGGTCCGCCTGGAGCAGTGGGGGCACTGAACCAGGCGGACCGGATATCCGGTGCCTGTTGGTGTCTTTCGGATGCTGGCCGTCATCATGATGGTTCCAGCGCCCGGAAAACTTTGCTTCCGGAACGGTGGTGTCGCACCCCCGGATCGCCGCGAAGGAAGCATGGTCGGCGTGTCAGTCAGTAGTGTCCGACCTCAGCGGCAGCGGGGCGCTCGTCCCGCTGCCGCAAAATCACAGGATGTCCAGAGATGTCTGCCGCAACGGAAATTGCGTATAACGGCTCCATGAAGATTCTGATCATCGAAGACGATCGGGAAGCCGCCGACTATCTGGAAAAGGCCTTCACCGAGGCAGGACATACAGCCCATGTCGCCGGCGACGGCGAGACCGGTTTCGCGCTGGCCGACAGCGGCGAATACGACGTGATGGTCGTCGACCGCATGCTGCCGCGTCGTGATGGTCTTTCCGTCATCGCAGCATTGCGCTCACGCGGAAACACCACGCCGGTGCTCATCCTATCGGCGCTCGGCGAGGTGGATGATCGCGTAACAGGGTTGCGTGCAGGCGGCGATGATTACCTGACCAAGCCTTATGCCTTCTCCGAGCTGCTGGCACGGGTCGAGGTCCTGAACCGCCGTGCCGGCGTGAAGGAGAGCGAGACGGTCTACAGAAGCGGTGATCTCGAACTCGACCGGCTTTCCCATTCGGTCAAGCGCGCCGGCAAGGAGATCGTTCTGCAGCCCCGCGAATTCCGCCTGCTTGAATATCTGATGCGTCATGCCGGCCAGGTGGTGACGCGCACGATGCTGCTCGAGAACGTCTGGGACTATCATTTCGATCCCCAGACCAATGTCATCGACGTGCATGTGTCGCGGCTGCGCGGCAAGATCGAAAAAGGCTTCGAAAAGCCGATCCTGCATACCATTCGTGGCGCCGGCTACATGCTGAAGAGTGGCGGTTAGGTCTCGATGGCTCTGACCGTGCCAGCCATCATGAAGACGACGGCGGCGCGCCTTTCCGCGCTGTATCTTCTGCTGTTTGCGATCTGCGCGGTCCTGCTGGTCTTTTACATGACCTCGCTGTCGGCACGCATGCTGACGGCGCAGACGCAGGAAACCATCAACGAAGAAGTCGCCGATCTCGCCCGTTCCTACCAGCGTGGCGGCCTGCCATTTCTCGTACGCACCATGGAGCGGCGCTCGCGCGCGCCAGGGGCCAACCTTTACATGATCGCCGATCCCAACGGCGAGGTCCTGGCCGGCAACGTCCAGAGCATCGAGCCGGGCGTGATTGCCCGCGAAGGCTGGACGGAAATCCCGTTTTCCTACGAACGCTATGGCGAAAGCGGTGGAGAGCAGGCGCAGGGCGCGAACGACGCCGGCAAGCCTTCGGGGCAGGCACCAGCCCAGATACGCCGCAACAAGGGGCATGATGCCATTGCCCTTGTGGTGCGGCTGCCCAACCAGATGATCCTGCTTGTCGGCCGTGACCTCGGTGAGCCCGAGCGGTTCCGCAGTGTCGTGCGTCGGGCGCTTACCCTGACGCTCGGCATGATGGGACTGGGCGCATTGCTGATCTGGTTCCTGGTCGGTCGCACCGCGCTCAAGCGCATCGACAACGTGTCGGAGGCCAGCCGCCGCATCATGGGCGGCGACCTGACCGGCCGGCTTCCTGTCAGTGGAGCAGGCGACGAGTTCGACCGGCTTTCCGAGAACCTCAACGCGATGCTGGCACGCATCGCCACTTTGAACGAAGGCCTGAAACAGGTCTCCGACAACATCGCACACGACCTCAAGACGCCACTGACCAGGCTGCGCAACCGCGCCGAGGCCGTGCTGTCGGGCAAACACAGTGCGGCCGACTACAAGGCTGCCCTCGAAGGCACGATCGCGGAGTCCGACCAGCTCATCAAGACCTTCAACGCCATCCTGATGATCTCCCGCCTCGAGGCGGGCTATTCGTCAGAAAATGTGACTCAGGTTGATCTGGCCGCAACCGTCCGCGATGTCGTCGATCTCTATGAACCGGTGGCGGAGGAAGCGGGCGTCGGTCTGGAAGCCAATGTCACCGGGCCATATCTGATCGATGGCAACCGCGAACTCGTCGGGCAGGCGCTGTCCAACATCGTCGACAATGCGATCAAATATTCGGTCGACGCGACGGCCAGCCCGATGGTGCGGGTTGCGCTCGAGCGGGTGGCGGGCGGGATCAGGCTCACCGTCGCCGACAATGGTCAGGGTATCCCGGACGACGCGGACCGTGCGCGTGTCACCGAAAGATTCGTGCGGTTGGAAAAGAGCCGCTCGCAACCCGGATCGGGACTTGGGCTTAGCCTCGCCAAGGCAATCATGAAATTCCACAAGGGCACCCTTGATCTGCAACCTGCCGATCCTGGACTATGCGTCGTCATGAGCTTTCCGGAGCGGGAAGTTTCGTCGGGGAGAAACGGATGACGGCAAGTGCGGCAGCTGAGCGGAAGAAGGCAGGATTCCGGCTGCAGCCGAAAGTGAAACTTGCGCCGCTCGATAACGGCCATTCACGCGAGGAGCTTGCCGACATCGCCTCGGCGGCCACGGAAGACGAACTGCCGCGCCTGGCGACGTTCCTGGCCGGCAAGGGAGACGCGCAGGATTTCCTGGCTGCCGTTTTCGATCTTTCTCCGTTCCTGCGCGATGTGGCGAGACGCCGTCCGCAGATACTGGACGCGTTGTTCGACGAAACGGTCGAACAGCGTCTTGCCGCGGTGGCCGAGACGATGGGTACCGCATCGCGTTCGGAGAACGTTTCCGAGCAGAGCCTGATGATGGAGCTGCGCCGTCTCAAGGCCGAGGCGCATTTCCTGATCGCACTCGACGATCTGGCCGGGATTGCCGAGACGTCGTTGACCGTGCGCAGGCTTTCCAATCTGGCCGACGCCTCGATCCGCGCGGCGGTCGATTTTCTGCTGCGTGACGCTCACCAACAGGGCAAGCTGAAGCTGGTCGATCCGAAGAACCCGACGCTGAAGTCCGGCTGGATCCTGCTTGGCATGGGCAAGCTCGGTGCTCACGAGCTGAACTTTTCCTCAGACATAGACCTCGTCGTCTTCTTCGAGCCCGAGGCTTCGGCGGTGATCGACCCGCTCGATGCCACCGAATTGTTCTCGCGACTGACCCGTCGCCTGGTTCGCATCCTCCAGGATCGTACCGAACATGGCTATGTCTTCCGCACGGATCTCAGACTGCGGCCCGATCCTGGCTCGACGCCGCTGGCGATCCCGGTGGAAGCCGCACTGACCTATTACGAGGGCAGGGGGCAGAACTGGGAGCGCGCCGCGATGATCAAGGCGCGGCCCGTGGCCGGCGACATCGCCGCCGGTGAAGCCTTCCTCAAGGAACTCCAGCCTTATGTCTGGCGCAAATACATGGACTATGCCGCGATCGCCGATGTCCATTCGATCAAGCGCCAGATCCATGCCCACAAGGGGCACGGCGAAGTTGCGGTCAAAGGCCACAACGTGAAGCTTGGCCGCGGCGGTATCCGCGAGATCGAATTCTTCGTGCAGACACAGCAACTCATTGCGGGTGGCCGGTTTCCGGAATTGCGTGGGCGCGAGACCGTGCCGATGCTTGGTGAACTCGCCGAGCGCAGCTGGATCACGCCCGAAGCACGCGACGTTCTCGCCAATCGATACTGGTTCCTGCGCCGCGTCGAACACGCCATCCAGATGGTGGCGGACGAGCAGACCCACATGCTGCCGGAAGACGATGAGGGGCTGGAGCGCATCGCCCACATGCTGGGCTACACGGATGCCGGGACCTTTTCGGCAACGCTGCGCGCTGCCTTGCAGCAGGTGGAGGGCCATTATGCGGCGTTGTTCGAAGCCGCACCTGAATTGTCGGCCGGCGTCGGCAATCTGGTCTTCACCGGCGACGTCGATGACCCTGACACCCTGCAGACCTTGCTCGGACTAGGCTTCCAGCGGCCGAGCGACATATGCCGAGTCATCCGCACCTGGCATTTCGGCCGCTACAAGGTGACGCGATCGGCGGAGGCACGCGAGCGGCTGACCGAACTTACGCCTGCACTCCTGGAAGCCTTCGGCAAGACACGCCGCGCCGACGAGGCGCTGATGCGCTTCGACGAATTCCTGTCCGGTCTGCCGGCAGGCATCCAGCTGTTTTCGCTGCTCCAATCCAATCCGGGGCTGCTCCGGTTGATGGCGACCATCATGGGTGCCGCGCCGCGGCTGGCGGCGATCATCACGCGTCGCCCGCATGTGTTCGACGGCCTGCTCGATCCTGCGCTGCTCACCGAGCTGCCGAACCGCACCTATCTGTCGGCGAGGCTGGCAGCCTTCATTGACGGCGACCGTGCCTATGAAGAGGTGCTCGATCGCCTGCGCATTTTCGCAGCCGAGCAGAAGTTCCTCATCGGCGTACGACTTCTGGCCGGTTCCATCGACGCAGCGCGCGCTGGCCGCGCCTTTTCCGATCTCGCCGACCTGACCATCGGAGCGGCACTGGAGGCGGTTGTGGAAGAGTTCGCGCAGCGCCACGGCCGCATCCCGAGAGGCAGGATCGCGCTTCTGGGCATGGGCAAGCTTGGCAGCCGCGAGCTGACGGCGGGTTCGGACGTCGATCTTATCCTGCTTTATGATCATGACGAGCAGGCAGAAGAGTCGGACGGCGAGAAGCCTCTGGCGCCATCGCACTACTTCGCTCGGCTGACGCAGCGCCTGATCGCTGCTGTCTCAGCGCCGACCGCCGAAGGTGTGCTCTACGAGCTCGATCTGAGACTGCGGCCATCCGGCAACAAGGGGCCAGTGGCGACGCATGTCGACGCTTTCCGTAAGTATCAGCGGCAGGAAGCCTGGACCTGGGAACAGATGGCGCTGACCCGGGCGAGAGCAGTTGCCGGCGATGTCGCTCTGTGTGCCGAGATCGAACAGGAGGTGGAAAACATCCTGGCGCAGGCGCGCGACAGCGCCAAGGTGGCGGCTGAGGCTGTCGAGATGCGCAAGCTGATCGAGGACGAGAAGCCGCCGCACGATCTCTGGGACATCAAGCTTATTCCCGGTGGATTGATCGACCTGGAATTTGTCGCTCAGGTGGCGACCATCACAGGTCAGCTTGAAGGCGATGGCCGTACACCCGGCACCGCGCAGACTTTGGCGAGATTGGCACCAAACTTTGCCGATCCCGAGATACGGCACGCACTTTGCGACGCATATTCGCTGTATTTGTCGGTTACCCAGATGATCAGGCTCTGCCTGACCAGCACGTTCGAACGCGATGACGTGCCGCCGGGTCTGGTCGACCTTCTTTTGGCAGCAACCGATCTGCCCGATTTCACGGTGCTGGAAGCGCACCTCAAAGAGACGTCGCGAAAGGTCAGGAAGGACTTCGACCTTTTGCTGCGTAGGAAGCGCTCGTGAGGAACTGACGCCTCGGAGCGGTTTCCAAAGCATCGGGGGTGACGATGCAACAGGAGAAACCGATGAAAAAGTCGACGAAACTTGCCTTCGCATTTGCGACCCTTGCCGGCCTCGTTGGAACCGCCGCCCATGCCGAACAGAACAAGGGTGGCGACATGCGCGATGGCTCGCACTGGCGCCTCCAGAAGGCCCTCAAGGATTCCGACGGTGGCATCACCTTCGATCAATTCTCGGAGGCGATGAATCCGGAATTGAAGAAGATCCTCGCCGACAATGGCGGCAAGGTCACCGTCGAACAGCTTGCTGCCGCGCTCGAAAAGGCGCGTTTCGAACGCATGGCGAAGCGCATGGTCGAACGTTACGACAGCAAGGGCGAGGGCGTACTCACCCAGGAAGATGTCACCGCGCACCAGAAGAAGATGTTCGCACTGTTCGACAAGAACAATGACGGCAAGATCGAAAAGAGCGAGCTGCCGAAGCGTGGCGGTCGCGACCATCGTCAGAGCGAAGTCGAATAAGCTTCTCTGAGACATCCCGGCGGCAACCGCCGCCGGGTTGTTTTCATCCTGTCGTAAGGTCCTTATCCGAAGGTCTACGGCCCTTCGGTTCAGGAGCATGCATCAAGCCGCTGCCTTGACCAGCTGCGGTGCTTTCCGAAGGGGGATGCGTACCGATACGATGGTGCCGGAGCCTTCCGTCGAGCGGATCTTCAGTGCGCCGCCATGCAGTTCGGCCAGCGAACGCGAAATGGCGAGCCCCAGGCCGGAACCCGTATGGTTCTTCGAGAACTGGTTCTGCACCTGCTCGAAGGGTCGTCCTAGCTTGCCAAGCGCGGTCTTCGGAATGCCGCAGCCATTGTCTTCGATGGTGAGTGTGAGCGCGCCGGAGGCGTTGCGGGCCTTCACCACGATATGCCCGCCCTGGCCGGTGAATTTCACCGCATTGGAGAGCAGGTTGATGACGATCTGCTTGATGGCTCGTCGATCAGCAACCAGTGACAGGCTGTCGGCGATGCGCGTCTCCACGGTGATCGCCTTCTGGGCGGCCTGCAGCGAGACCACTCGTACCGTCTCGGAGATCAGCGGACCGAGGTCGATCTGCTCCCGGTCGATCGAGAACTGGCCAGCTTCGATCTTCGACATGTCGAGGATGTCGTTGATGACGCCGAGCAGGTATTTGCCGGATGAATTGATATCGGTGGCGTATTCTTCGTAACGCTCGGAACCCAGTGGCCCGAACAGTGCCTGCTCCATCAACTCCGAGAAGCCGATGATCGCATTGAGCGGCGTGCGCAGCTCGTGTGACATATTGGCGAGGAATTCCGACTTTGCCTGGTTGGCGGCTTCGGCGCGGTCCTTCTCGCGAATGTATTTGCGGTTCAGTTCGACCAGTTCGCGCGTACGCTCTTCCTCGGCGCGGCGGGCGAGGCTGAGATCGTGGATGGTGGCCATCAGGCGCCGCTCGCTGTCCATGAGCTTGTCCTGATGCTGCTTGATCTGCGTGATGTCGGAACCGACCGAGACGGTGCCGCCGTCGCGGGTTTTCAATTCGTTCACCTGCAGCCAGCGACCGTCGCCCAGCTGGCGCTCGATGGTGATGCCGCCATTGGGGCCGTTCGCATTGGCCAGGCGGCGTTCGGCAGCGAAGGCCAGCATGCGCTCTTCGATCTCGGCGCGCGCCGTGCCGGGCATGACGCTGCGGTCGGACAGGCCGTTGTCCAGCTGGAACTTGGAATTGCACATCACCAGCCGTTCCGACGCATCCCACAGCACGAAGGATTCGTTGATGTTCTCGATTGCCGTGCGCAGCCTCAGGTCAGCGGCCTCGGAGCGAAGCGCAAGATGCCGTTGTTCGCTGACGTCGACAGCAATACCGATGAGTTGGATTTCCGGCGCATCCGGATCCATTACCTGGGCCCTGGCACGCATCCATACCCACTGACCGTCGGCGTGGCGCATGCGGAAGACCTGATCGATCTGATCGATCTCTCGTGCCACGATGCGCTCGGCCAGCTCGAACAGATTGCCGTCTTCGGGATGGATGATCTCGTCGACCTCGCCGAAGGACAGCATCGTCTCGCAAGGCTCGTAACCGAGCATGTCGTACATGGAGCGCGACCAGTACATCTTTCCGCGAGCCATGTCCCAGTCCCAGAGACCGCAGCGGCCCCTGACCAGTGCCATGTCGATGCGCTGCAGGGAATCCCCCAGGATGCGGTCGGCGCTCTTGGCGCGCGTCACCTGGCAGAAATAGGCATAGAGCACGATCAGCAGCACGCCGGCTGTGAGCACGAACAGGGTTACGTTCAGGGAGACGGACTTGCGCCACTCCGCAAAGACCGCTTCCTGCGGAACAAGGACGGCCGCCGCACCCTTGCCATCGGGCCTGAGGTCCACGGCAGCATACCACTCGGTCTCACCGATGCGCACATCGAGCACGCCGGCGCGCTCGCCGAACAGGAACAGCGGCTGTCCACCCGAGATGACACTGTCGAGTGTGCGGCCCTGCCAACGGGTCGACTTCGGCGACACCGCAAGCACGGTGAATTCCTTGTCTGTCACGGCCAGTACGTGATCCGCGCCGAGCGAACCCTGCCGGACTGCATCTTCAAGCAACTCCTGCGGGTTGGTGGCAGGTGCGGCTGCGCCAGCCTTGGCGAGTTCGCCAGCCGAAAGCGTGAGGATTGTCTTGGCATTGCGTTCGATGTCGTCATGCCAGCTCATCATCGACAGGAAGCGCAGGCAGGCGACGACGATCAGGAAAAGGATGATCAGGGAAGGGATCAGCCGGCGCAATACCGGTTCGGCGGCCAGCAGCTTGCCGTAGGCCGGGCCGGCGATCAGCCGCGCATTGCCGAGCAAGGCATTGCTGCGGCGCGGACGGCTGCGCCACTCAAAAGCTGTCCGTCCGGGCGCGCGCAACGCGTCCGCCTTGGCCATGGAATGGCTCTCCCCGAATTTTTCCCCGATGGTGATCCGGCAACACCGTACTTCCGAATCGCCATTAAAGAATCAAACGTGATTCGCCTTGTCCAGTGGGTGAGGAGAAAAAAGATTGAAGATTCAGTAAATCGGCCGGCGTTTTGAGCGCCGGCCCGTGTTCTGGCCGTCAATCAGGCCAATGTGCGCTCGACAATGTCCTTGAGATCCGCCGAGAGCTTCTCCTGGCCGAGGATCAATACCAGGGCTTCGCGCGCGTGGCCTTGCCGCACGGGTTCCAGGGAGCGCCATGAGCGCATGGCGGTAGCCAGCCGCGCGGCGACCTGAGGGTTCCGCTTTTCGACCTGCAGGACGATGTCGGCAAAGAAACGATAGCCTTCCCCGTCGGCGCGGTGGAATCCGGTCTGGTTGGCGCCTGCGAATGTCCCGATCAACGCGCGCACGCGGTTGGGATTGCCGATCGAAAAGGCGGGGTGCTCAGTCAACGCCTTTACCGTTTCCAGCGCACGCTGTCCCGGTACGCCTGCCTGGATGATGAACCACTTGTCCATCACCAGCGCGTCATCCGCGTACTGTTTCTCGAACTGTTTCAAGGCTTTGTCGGCATGAGTGGAATCAGGGTGGCGATGAGCAAGGACAGCCAGAGCCGCCGCCCTGTCGGTCATGTTGGTGGCTTTCTCGAAGTGGCTGGCGGCGAGGTCGGCGCCGCCCGACAGCAGCGCAAGGTAGTCGAGCAGCACGTTGCGCAACGCGCGCCGACCCGCGCCATCGGCGTCGGGCAGGAAGGGGCCGCTATCCCGCAATTCGTCGTAGAGACGCCTGAAGCCCGGTTCATTGGCCGCGGCCAGCGCTTGGGCACATGCATGCCGTGCTGCCAGGATCGCATCGGGGTCTATCCCCTTGCCGATTTCGCGCGCGATATCGGCTTCGCCGGGCAAGCTCAGCGCCAGGGCACGGAATGCCGGTTCCAGCGACGTGTCTGTGGCGATGCGCCCGGCCAACGCCTGAAGATGCTCGCCGAATTCTGGTTGCTTTCCGCCGAGGACATTGCGGAAACCGGCGATCAGCGCATCGGTAAGCAATGTGTTGAAGGCTTGCCAACGCGAGAAGGCGTCGCGGTCGTTACCCGCCAGGAAGATGAGATCGTCTGGTTTCTGTTCCAGCGAAAGCGTTATCGGCGCCGAGAAACCGCGATTGAGCGAAAGCACCGGCCGTTCGGCAATGCCGGTGAAGCGCACCGATTGATGCCGCTTGCGCAGGTGGATGACACCGGTCTCGACCGTTGCGCCCTCAACGCTGTTGTAGTGCAGATCGTTGCCGTCGGCCCCGACGAGGCCGAATGCCAGCGGTATATGCATCAGCCGCTTGCGGCTTTCTGACGGGGTTGGCGCAAGCGACTGCTCGATCTCGAGCGTGAAGACGCGGGCAGCCTGATCGTAACTGGAACTGACGGTTACATGTGGTGTTCCGGCCTGATGGTACCACAGCGCAAACTGCGAGAGGTCGCGGCCCGAGACATCCTCGAAGACCTTGAGGAAATCGTCGATGGTGGCTGCCTCGCCGTCATGGCGCTCGAAATAAAGGTCCATGCCAGCGCGGAAGGTTTCTGCGCCGAGGATGGTGCGGATCATGCGCACCACTTCCGAGCCCTTCTCGTAGACAGTCGCGGTATAGAAATTGTTGATCTCGCGGTATCGGCGGGGGCGTACCGGATGCGCCAGAGGCCCTTGGTCTTCCGGAAACTGGTGGGCACGCAACGTGCGCACTTCGGCGATGCGCTTGACCGGGCGCGAGCGTTCGTCCGCCGAGAATTCGTGGTCGCGATAGACGGTGAGTCCTTCCTTCAGGCAGAGCTGGAACCAGTCGCGGCAAGTGATTCTGTTTCCTGTCCAATTGTGGAAGTATTCATGGGCGATGATCGCCTCGATGTTGGCGAAGTCGGCATCGGTGGCGGTCTGCTCGTCGGCCAGCACATACTTGTCGTTGAAGATGTTGAGGCCCTTGTTCTCCATCGCACCCATGTTGAAATCGGAGACTGCGACGATGTTGAAGACATCGAGATCGTATTCGCGACCGAATTTGTCCTCGTCCCATTTCATGGAGCGCTTGAGGGCATCCATGGCGTAGCCGGCCAGCGCTTCCTTGCCGTGCTCGACATAGATGCCAAGGTCGACCCTGCGCCCGGATCGTGTGGTGAATTCATCAGCCACTTTGCCGAGGCTGCCGGCGACAAGCGCGAACAGGTAGCTCGGTTTCGGGAACGGGTCGTGCCAGACGGCGAAGTGTTTTCCGTCGTCGAGATCCCCGTGTCCGATCGGATTGCCGTTGGCCAGCAGCAGCGGCGCCTCATTGCGATCGGCCTCGATGCGCACGGTGTACACCGACAGGATATCCGGCCGGTCCAGGAAATAGGTTATGCGGCGGAAGCCCTCAGCCTCACATTGCGTGCAATAGACGCCGCTTGAACGGTAGAGGCCCATCAGGGTGCTGTTGGCCGAAGGGTTCACATCTGTTTCGATGGTCAGTCGAAACGGCTTTGCCGGTGGCTTCAGGATGGTCAACTGATCTGCAGTCGCGACATAATCGGCCGTGCCAAGCGGCTTGCCGTCGATCGAAACGCCTGCAAGTCGCAATTCATCCCCATCCAGCACCAGCGGGGTTCCAGCCGCAACGCCTTGCCGGGGTTCGACGGCGAGGGTAGCGGTGATCCGGGTCGCTTCCCTGGAAAGCGAGAAATTCAGCTCGGTCTTGGGGATCAGGTAGTCGCTGGGACGATAGTCTTCGAGCCTGAAGACCTGGCCGGTATCTGTGCGCATCCGTCGATTTTTCCTGATGATTTCGGCGTAGCCGGCATTTGCTGGGACAAGACAAAGGAGGTTGCGGCTCTTTACACGAAACCGTCCCTCGACAAAACTGCCGGCACATCCCAAGGCTTTCCCTGCCTTCTCCGATCCCCGCGAGGTTGCCATGTCTGTCGTCACACCCAGATTCGGGATGGGCGCCTCGGTCCGCCGGGTCGAGGACAACGCCTTTGTCCTTGGACAGGGACGCTACACTGATGACATCCGTCCGGACGGCGTGTTGCATGGCTATGTGGTGCGTTCTCCGGTTGCCAAGGCGCTTTTTTCGGTTGTCTCGACAAAGGCAGTGCGATCGGCGCCGGGCGTCCATCTGGTTCTTACCGGAGCCGATCTCGATCATCTCCGCGACTTGCGATCCGGCGTCATGCAGCCACAGCCTGACGGCACCCGGGCGCCGACGCGCGACATCCCGATCCTGTGCCGGGATGAGGTGAGCTATGTCGGCGACGCGATCGCTTTCGTCGTGGCTGACAGTCGCGAGCAGGCACAGGACGCCGCCGAATTGATCGAGCTCGACTTCGACACACAGGATGCCGCAGCTGTAACGGCGACGGCGCTCGACGAGGAAACATCGCTGGTCTGGCCGGAACTCGGTTCGAACCGTGCATTTTCCTATCACATCGGAGACACGGAGCGGACAGACGCAGCCTTTGCGAAAGCCGCCAAGATTACGCGCATCAACTTCGTCAACAATCGGCTGGTCTGCAACTACATGGAGGCGCGTGCCGCCATTGGTGAATGGAAGCAGCAGGAGGGACGCTTCGTCCTCACCACCGGCTCGCAAGGCGTGCATTCGATGCAGAAAATCCTCAGCGGCGTATTGGGCGTCACAAAGGATGAACTGCGGGTTGTCACGCCGGATGTCGGCGGCGGGTTCGGACCCAAGACCTTCGTCTACCGCGAGTATCTGCTTGTCCTGGAAGCGGCCAGGCGGCTCGGGCGACCCGTGAAATGGACCGGGGACCGGACCGAGCATTTCCTGACCGACGCACACGGTCGCGACAATGTCACCACCGCGGAAATGGCGATGGACCGGGAGGGGCGCTTTCTCGGCCTGCGCGTGGACCTCGTCGCAAACATGGGTGCCTATATCTCGCAATATGGACCGTTCATTCCGGTCGTCGGTGTTTCGATGTCCACCGGTGTCTACGACATCCAGGCGCTCGATGTTTCCGTAACCGCTGTCTACACCAACACCACGCCTGTCGATGCCTATCGCGGCGCAGGTCGTCCTGAAGCCGCGCTCCTGATCGAGAAGCTGGTCGACGCCTGCGCGCGCGACATGGGCCTGACCGCTGATGAGATCCGGTGCCGGAACTTCATCCGGCCGGACCAGATGCCTTACCGCACACAGACCGGCCGCCTCTACGATACGGGGGAATTCGAAGGTCACATGAAACAGGCCATGCAACGGGCTGAGTGGACTCAATTTTCCGCACGGCTGGAGGAGGCGAAATCACGCGGAAAGATCCGCGGCATCGGCATGGCGACCTATGTCGAAGCCTGTGCTTTCGCCGGTTCCGAGCCGGCACATGTCGAATTGAACGGCGATGGTACGGTGACGCTGAAGATCGGCACCCAGACCAACGGCCAGGGCCATGCCACCGCCTACGCGCAATTGCTGGCCGAGAAACTCGATCTGCCTATCGAACGTATTAACGTTCGCCAGGGTGACACCGATGAATTGAAGGCCGGCGGCGGCACAGGTGGTTCACGCTCCATTCCGCTCGGAGGTGTTTCCACAGCACGTGCCGGCGAAGACCTGGCCGAAAAGATCAGGCGCATCGCAGCTAACGAGCTGGAAGCTGCCAGTGCCGACATCGAGCTCAAGGATGGCATCGCCCGGATCGTCGGCACAGATCGCGTGATGGATTTTGCCGCCATCGCCAGGGCGGCGAGTAGTCCGGAAGACCTCAAGGGGTTCGGCGAATTTGTGCAGGACGAAGCTACCTATCCGAATGGCACGCACATCTGCGAGGTCGAGATCGATCCCGATACGGGAACCACGGAGATCGTGCGCTACACCATCGTCGATGATTTCGGCGCGACGGTGAATCCGTTGCTTCTCGCTGGCCAGGTGCATGGTGGTGTCGTCCAGGGCATCGGCCAGGCACTGGTGGAGGACACGGTCTATGGTGAGGATGGACAGTTGCTGTCGGCCAGCTTCATGGACTATGCCATGCCGCGGGCAGACAGCGTGCCCTTCTTCCATTTTGAGACCCGCAACGTGCCCTCGACCACAAACGCACTCGGCATCAAGGGAGCGGGCGAGGCCGGAACGATCGGCGCCACGCCGGCGGCACTGAATGCTGTGACGGACGCGCTTTATCGCGCCTACGGCATAGAACATATCGACATGCCGGCGACACCGTCGCGCATCTGGGGGGCGATACGGGACGCCGGCATGCAGTGACGTCAAATGCATCTTCCGTCCAGCCGCATACACTGGTCGGCATCACGCTGAAGATCCTGTCGGTTTCGGTGTTCGTGGCGATGTCGTCGCTCATCAAGGCCGCCGGCGAGCTGCCCGCCGGCCAGATTGTGTTCTATCGTTCCTTCTTCGCCATCTTCCCGATCCTGGTCTTCCTCGGCTTCCGGCGCGAACTTCGCACGGCCTTTTCCACCAGGCGTCCGCTCAACCATATCGCGCGCGGCGTGGTGGGGGTCTGCGCCATGGGTTTCGGCTTCTTCGCGTTGACGCGCCTGCCGCTCCCGGAAGCGATCACGCTGAACTATGCGCAGCCTCTTCTGGTCGTGGTGTTCAGCGCCATCTTCCTGCGCGAGACCATCCGCATCTACCGTTGGGGCGCGGTTATCGTCGGTCTCATCGGCGTCGTCATCATTTCCTGGCCGACGCTCACCTTGCTGCGATCAGGTGCTGCTCTTGGTGACCAGGAGGTACTGGGCGTGATTGCCGCATTCATCGCAGCAGCGATCTCGGCGGTTGCCATGCTTCTGGTGCGAAGCCTCGTGCACAGCGAGCGCACGGCAACCATCGTTCTGTGGTTCTCGCTGACGGCGAGTATCCTTGCCTTGCTGACCATTCCGTTCGGTTGGCAGGCGCTGGCGACAAGACAGGTCGTGCTGCTCATCCTGGCCGGCTTCTGCGGGGGGCTCGGGCAGATCCTGATGACCTCGGCCTATCGCCATGCCGAGGCCTCGGTCGTGGCGCCGTTCGAATACACCTCGATGCTGCTCAGCATCGTCGTCGGCTATCTCGCCTTTGGCGATGTGCCGACGCTTCACATGCTGGTCGGAGGGGCGATCGTGGTTGCCGCTGGCCTTTTCATCATCTGGCGCGAGCGGCAGCTCGGCCTTGAGCGGGCGTCGGCGCGGAAGGCTTCGCAGCCACCCGGCTGATCAGGCTTGTCCCGCTATTTTCGCCCGCTCGAGCGCGAGGCGGGTCAAAGCCTGCCGCGTTTCTTCATCGGCGGGGAAGAAGGTTTCGATCGCAAGTTCAGAAAGCGTGACGTCGAGCGGCGTGCCGAACACCGTGGTCGTGCTGATGAAGGACAATAAAGTATCACCAAGCCGCATCCGCAAGGGATGAACGATTGCATTGGTTTCCGGCTTTGGTGGCCTTGTGCTCGAGTGGACAGGATAGGCCCGCAGTTCTTCCTCAAGTGCTTCCAGGACAGGATCGCCGGAGGCTTCGACCTGTTGTTTCAACCGTTCCAGCAGATGTGCACGCCATTCGGCGAGATTGGCGATATTGGGTGCGACGCCCTTCGGATGCAGGCTGAGCCGCAGCACATTGACCGGCGCCTGCAGCAGCGACGGGTCGCTGACACCGGCAAGCATCGGCGCAAGGGCAGCATTGGCGGCAACGAGGTTCCAGTGCCGATCGACGGCAAGGGCGGGAAAGGGTTCATGCCCTTTCAGCACCAGCTTTACGGCGTCCATCGCTGGAGCGAGGTCTGGATCGTTCAGCGAGCGTTCGCCGAAGGAAGGAGCAAAACCCGCGGCGAGAAGGATTTGATTGCGCTGCCTGAGCGGCACCGAAAGCTGTTCCGAAAGTCGCAGCACCATGTCGCGTGACGGCATCGCTCGGCCGCTTTCCACGAAGCTCAGATGTCGCTGTGAGATCTCGGCCTCCATGGCGAGATCGAGCTGGCTCATGCGTCGGCGCGTGCGCCATTCGCGGAGCAGGGTACCGGCAGAGGTCTGGGGCGCGCTCATGAAAATCCTGTTCTGGTGAAACGAGAGATAGGCAGCCTTCGCACATCGTGGAGAAGATGCGCATCGGGACGGCCGCAAATCTATGATCGGAGAAAATTCATTTCCATTACCTGGCGCGTAATCGCCGCGGCTGAGCCGGCCTGACAATCTCTGTTCATCAGATGCCGGACGGTCCGCAGCATCACGAGCCTGGAGAAAGATCATGCAGATTTCCGTTTCCCCGTTCCTCCGCAATGTGCTGCTGCTCGATGCACTGGCAAGTGGTGCCACGGCCATCATCCTGCTCGGCGGCGCTCATATGTTGAGCCCCCTGTTGGAAATTCCCCGGAGCCTGCTGTTCTGGGCAGGTGCTGCGCTGGTGCCGTTCGTGCTCATGGTGCTTGCGGTGTCACGCCGGCAGACTGTGTCGCGCACCATGTTGGTCGAGATCATCGCAATCAATGTGTTGTGGGTCGCCGCCAGCTTCGGCTTGCTGGTTTCGGGTGTCGTCTCACCGAACCTGCTCGGCATCGCCTTCGTCAGCGCCCAGGCGATCGCCGTAGCCTTGTTCGCCGAGCTGCAATATGTCGGCCTGCGCCGGCTCGCTGTTTGAGCAAAACCGGTATTCCAGGGATAAAAACGCTTCTGCCCGGGATCACGATCGTCCGGGCAGACAATGGTTCACGAGAGCGAGCGCAGTTTCATCTTCACTTCGACGAAATCGCGCCAGGCCAGCCGCTTGTGCGCAGGAGTGCGCAGCAGATAGGCAGGATGCAGTGTTGGCATCGCGGGTATTGCCATGCCGGCGGCTGTCGTATGGGCACGCCAGTTGCCGCGCAATCTCAGGATACCCTCCGTGGTGTTGAGCAGGGTTTTAGCTGAAGGTCCGCCGAGATTGACCAGGACTTTCGGATTGACGAGTTCGATCTGCCGCTCGATGAACGGCCGGCAGATCTCGGTCTCGTGCGGGGTTGGCGTGCGGTTGCCCGGTGGCCGCCATGGGATGACGTTGGCGATGTAGGCGGATTTGCGATCGAGGCCGATCGCTGCCAGCATCCGGTCGAGCAGCCGACCCGAGCGGCCGACAAAAGGCAGACCTTCCAGATCCTCGTCACGGCCCGGCGCTTCGCCGACCAGCATCAGCGCGGCGTCTGGGCTGCCGTCGGCGAAGACGAGATTCTTGGCGGTGAATTTCAGGTTGCAGCCGTCGAAGCCAGCCATGGCCTCGCGCAATTCGTCGAGGTTGGAGGCCTGGCTCGCAAGCTGGCGCGCCAGCTGAACCTGAGCCTCGTCTGGCACCGCAGCGGTAATTGGACCACGTTGGGCAGCAGCCGGATTGGCGGGACTGCTTTCTGCAAAGGCGCCACCGGATTGAGGACGGCGATCCGAGGAGGGTCCGGGAGCGGAGGCTGGGCCCGAGGCGCTTCGTGTCTGCGCCATCTCCGCGAAGCGATCCACCGGCTCTTCGGTCAATGCGTCTTCGACACCAGCCTCCAGGTAGAAGGCCAGCAGTTCGTGCAACTCCGGTTGGTTTTGGGGTGAGGGGGCATTCATGGCCGCACCATCTTCCGATGGCGCAGGATTTTCAAGCCTTGAGGTGGCAGTGCTGCCGTGATCTTCGCTTCGAAAGCATCCTAGCTTGATGGAATACGCGGATCCTGCATCAGATAGAAGGTCCAGCGCGGGGTGTAGTCGGTAATCAGGAATTCGAACTCCGCTGTTTCCAGCGGATCGACCTTGCCCTTGGTGAACAGCAACCGGTCGTAGGGTTCGAAATTGCGGTCAAAGGTCGCAAAGTTCGATGATCCGATGTTCTCCGGTGTCTTGTTGCGCTGATCGAAGGAGAGGCCGTCGCCGAACACGCTTGGCTGGTCGAGAATCTCCTGCAGTTCGAACTGGAACTCCACCCAGGCATGGCCGCTGCTGTTGAGCGCATTGATGCGCATATAGATGATGCCGCTGGCATAATCGCCCGTGCTGTCGAAGGGCTGGATCGGCTTGATGGTGCGGATCGTCAGCGTCACCGGCGTTGCGGAACTGAATTCCTCGTCAATGACGATTGGATCCGCGCGCGTGCCTTTGCCGGAGACCCCTCTGATGCGGAAACCTCCGAGCTCGTCGGAAAAGGAATAAGCTCCGCTTTCCCAAACCTTTTGTTTCTTTTGAGCCTGGCCCGGAGAGACTAACAGGAGAAAGCCGATGATGGCCGCCGGCCACAACAGGCCCGAAGCGGAACGGAGGCGCGACGTTGCTAAGCCGGCTGGCCCATGAATGCGCATGAACAGGACTATGACCGATAACTGGCATCTCGAAAAGCGTCAGTTTTCAGGTACATCTCACAATTGACGTTTACGTGAACGTAAAATATTCTGCAGAACATGGCGGCTTCGTCTGTTGTCAATGCGATGCCGTCGTTCCATGCCGGTTTCGCGTCGCGGAATGATGCGCTATGGAGCGCATGAGCCAGCAATATGCCGGAACGGCAAGCCAGTGCGGAGGGACCTATGAGCGAGATCGAACGCGAGAGCATGGAATTCGACGTGGTGATCGTCGGAGCCGGGCCGGCAGGCCTCGCCGCAGCGATCCGGCTGAAGCAGCTCAATCCCGATCTTTCCGTAGTGGTGCTCGAAAAGGGCGGCGAAGCGGGTGCGCACATTCTCTCCGGCGCGGTCGTCGATCCGATCGGCATCGACCGCCTCCTTCCCGGCTGGCGCGAGGAAGGAGATCATCCCTTCAAGACGCCGGTTACTGCGGACCATTTCCTTCTGCTCGGACCGGCTGGCTCCTTCCGGTTGCCGAATGTTCTCATGCCGCCGCTGATGAACAATCACGGCAACTACATCGTCTCGCTCGGCAATGTCTGCCGCTGGCTGGCCGGCAAGGCCGAGGCGCTGGGCGTTGAAATCTATCCGGGCTTTGCCGCGGCCGGCCTTCTCTACAATGAAGAAGGTGCGGTCACCGGTGTCTATACCGGCGACATGGGCGTGGAGAAGGACGGCACGCACGGGCCGAACTTCGCGCCAGGCATGGCGCTGATGGGTAAGTACGTGCTGATCGGGGAGGGCGCACGCGGCTCGCTCTCCAAGCAGCTCATCGCCAAATATCAGCTCGACGCCGGCCGCGAGCCGGCCAAGTTCGGCATTGGCCTCAAGGAACTCTGGCAGGTCAAGCCGGAGAACCACAAGCCTGGTCTTGTCCAGCATTCCTTCGGCTGGCCGCTCGACATGAAGACCGGTGGCGGTTCCTTCCTCTATCACCTCGAGGACAACCAGGTGGCGGTCGGTTTCGTCGTCCACCTGAACTACAAGAACCCGTATCTGTCGCCCTTCGAGGAATTCCAGCGCTTCAAGACACATCCGGCCATTGCGCCGACCTTTGCCGGCGCCAAGCGTCTCGGCTATGGCGCTCGTGCCATCACCGAGGGCGGTTACCAGTCGGTGCCGAAGATGTCGTTCCCCGGCGGTGTTCTGATGGGCTGTGCTGCGGGTCTCGTCAACGTGCCGCGCATCAAGGGCTCTCACAACGCCGTTCTGTCCGGCATGCTGGCAGCGGAGCATGCCGTGGAGGCGATTGCAGCCGGCCGTGCCAATGACGAACTCGTATCCTACGAGGAAGCCTGGCGCGACAGTGACATCGGCAGGGATCTGAAGAAGGTACGCAACGTCAAGCCGCTGTGGTCACGCTTCGGAACACTTGCCGGTGTTGGCATCGGTGCGCTCGACATGTGGCTGAACACGCTGTTCGGCTTCTCGCCCTTCGGCACGCTGAAGCACGGCAAGACCGATGCAGCATCGCTCGAGCCAGCGTCGAAGCATCAGAAGATCGCCTATCCAAAGCCCGACGGTGTGCTGACCTTCGACCGCCTGTCTTCGGTCTTCCTGTCCGGCACCAACCATGAAGAGGACCAGCCGGTCCATCTCCAGGTCAAGGATGCCGCGCTGCAGGTGAGTTCGGAGCACGACGTCTTCGGTGGCCCGTCGACGCGCTATTGTCCGGCCGGCGTCTACGAGTGGGTGGACGCTGACGGCAATGCCGCGGCAGATCCGTCGGCCAAGGACGTGCGTTTCGTCATCAACGCGCAGAATTGCGTGCACTGCAAGACTTGCGACATCAAGGACCCGAACCAGAATATCAACTGGGTGCCGCCGCAGGGTGGCGAGGGGCCAGTCTACCAGAACATGTAGTTTCGGGACCGCGCATCGGCCGGAAATCGGGATCGATTCCGCTGGAGGCGATGCGTATCGCCGACGCATTAGAGCGTCTTCCGCTTGGGCGTGGGTGCGTGGCGCCCTAAGGCGCCAAAAGGATCCTAAGAGCCTTAATTTGACCGTATGGTAGCGTTTATGCTCCTGTGCTCGCACCCCAAGAGTGATAAAATGGGCGAGCGCGGGAGGATATATGATGGGCCGGTCTATTTTCTGCAGTCTCGCTCTGCTGGCAGCGATAGGCGCGCCGGGTGTCGCGACCGCCGGCTCGAAGGTCATCACACACATACGCACCTATGACATCGCTGGTGAAAGCGGCCAGGCGCTGATCGAGGCGATGGACAAGAGTGGTCCCAAGCACGGCTTTTTGACACGGGCCATTGCCCAGACTTCCTACACTGTCGACTGGAATTTCGATCTCAAGGCGAAGGCTGACGTCTGCCATGTCAGGGCCGCCAGCGCGACGCTGGACATGACCTATATGTACCCGAACGTGACGACGCCCATGTCACCTGCCTTGCGCAAGCGGTGGCAGCGGTTCTTCGCCGGCGTGCGCGCACATGAGCAGACTCACGGCCGCATCGCCAGGCAGGGCATTTCTGCTGGCGAGCGCGCCATCGCCGATCTTGCGGTGGCCAATGATCCGCACTGCATCAAGACGCAGCGTGAGGCCCAGCGGCGTGTCGATACGATCTACGAAGAGTATGAGGCAAAGCAGGTCGCCTTCGACCAGCGTGAGCACCGTCAAGGTGGCCGAGTAGAGGCCCTGGTCGCCAAGCTTGTGCGCGAGCGCTGAAATCCAGCAGCTGACAATTTCGATTCCGTTTTGATCGTCGCCGGTTCGGCATCTATGGTGCGCGCGAAAATGGCACCATGGCAGAGGACAGAATGACTTCGAAGATTGGGCTTGGCCTCCTGTCGGCATCCGTGGCAGCGTTGCTCGTGGCAACCTCCGCCATTGCCAAGACCATAGAGCAGGAAAAACCCTACGCCGTCACCGGCACCACCGGCGCCGAACTCTACGCATCGATCGGTCAGAACGGGCCGGAAGTAGGAAGAAGTGGTGGCCGTGTCATCGCACACACATTCTTTAAACTCACCTGGAGACGAAACTACGTCCCGGAAAACGGTGGTTGTACACTGAAGTCGGCAACGCCAACGCTCATCATCACCTATACTCTGCCCAAACCTGCAAACCCGTTGCCGCCTGCGGTGCAGAAGCGCTGGGACATCTTTATCGAAGGCCTTCGTCGCCATGAGAAGGTGCATGGCGATCACATCAAGGCGATGCTGGCTCAGATCGAACGGACGACCATCGGAGTATCGGTGCCCAACGATCCCGGTTGCCAGAAGATCCGCCAGGAAATCCAGAAACCGCTTTCCGAAGCCTCGATCGCGCAACGCCAGCAGAGCCGCGATTTCGACCGCGTCGAGATGGGAGGCGGTGGAGCTATCCAGCGGCTCATTCTCGAGCTGGTGAACGGCGATTGACACCGCCCAGCAGGAGCCGGCTGTTACTGGAACGCGGTTTCCGAGAATGAACGCAGCTTGCGCGAGTGCAGCCGTTCCATCGGCATTTCGGCCAGCTTCTGCATGGCACGGATGCCGATGGTGAGATGCTGCGACACCTGTCGCTTGTAGAACTCGGTGGCCATGCCGGGAAGTTTCAACTCGCCGTGCAGCGGCTTGTCGGAAACACACAGCAACGTTCCGTAGGGCACACGGAAGCGGAAGCCATTGGCTGCAATTGTTGCCGATTCCATATCGAGGGCAATCGCCCGTGACTGCGACAGCCGTTGTACCGGGCCGCGCTGATCGCGCAGCTCCCAGTTGCGGTTATCGATGGTCGCGACGGTGCCGGTGCGCATCACCCGCTTGAGATCGTAACCGGAAAGCCCGGTCACTTCGGCGACGGCCTCTTCAAGCGCCACCTGGACTTCGGCCAGCGCCGGCACCGGCACCCACACCGGCAGATCGTCGTCCAGCACGTGGTCCTCACGAACATAGGCGTGCGCCAGCACGTAGTCGCCTAACGCCTGTGTGTTGCGCAGGCCGGCGCAGTGACCAAGCATGAGCCAGGCGTGCGGGCGCAGCACCGCGACATGGTCGGTGATCGTCTTGGCGTTGGAGGGGCCGACGCCGATGTTGATCATGGTGATGCCGCCATGATCGCCGCGCTTCAGATGATAGGCGGGCATCTGCGGCAGGCGTGGCGGTGCAATCCCTTCGCTGGGCACCGTCGCGCCCGGTTTCGTCACAACGTTGCCCGGCTCGACAAACTCGGTATAGCCCTCGCCACCCTTCGCCATCAGATCCCGCGCCATTGCGCAGAACTCATCGATGTAGAACTGGTAGTTGGTGAACAGCACGAAGTTCTGGAAATGCTGCGGGCTTGTCGCCGTATAGTGGGTAAGCCGATGCAGGGAGTAGTCGATGCGCTGGGCGGTGAATGGTGCCAGCGGTCGTGGGTCGCCCAGCGCCACTTCAAAGGTGCCGTTGGCGATCTGGTCATCGGTGCCGTCGAGATCCGGCACGTCGAACAGGTCGCGGATCGGGCGGCGGATGCGCTCAGCCGCGGCGCTGTCGACATAGGTCCCTTCAAGGAAGGCGAAATGCACGGGGATCGGCGTCTCCGATTCCGAAACGATGACCGGAACACCGTGGTTGCGCATGATCAGCCGCAACTGTTCGGTCAAATAGCTTTGGAACAGGTCCGGCCGGGTGATCGTGGTCGAGAACTGGCCAGGTGTCGGCATGTGACCGTAGGCCTGGCGCGAGTCCACCTGGGTGAAGGAATTGGTGACGACGCTCACCTCGGGATAGAAGGCGCGGTAGCGTTTGTCATTGTCCCCGCCGGCAGCCAGTGCCGAGAAGGAATCACGCAGGAACTTGGTGTTGCGTTCATACAGCGCACGCAACGCCGCGACGGCCTTGCCAGCATCGTCAAAGGATTGCCGGGCGTAGGGCTCCGGCATGACCACGGTTTCAATCGCTTGTGGGTAGATTCGCTTTTCCATGACCCATTATAGAGATGGAAAATGACAGTTGGGAGGGGTGGCTCCTCAGACGGTTCGCTATTTGCTTTTCCAGTTGCGTTCGCAAATCGCGGAACTCAGGCGCGCTGCAGGCTCACCAGCAAGACCAGGCCAAGTCCCTTCTTCTTGAGTGCCGGCGCTTCAATGGTCGAACCTGCATCAGCCCGCATCGTCGGCACAGCCAGAACCGGTGCTGCAAGCAACATCAGGATCAGCGTCGCACGGGGCAGAAGCTTCAGGATGGCGATGGCGTTTTGCACAAACGAGGTCATGGCGTTTTCGTCTCGATCAAAATGAACTGGAGCAGGTGGTGCCGCATCGCAGACCAGCCTGGTTCCAGCCGTGGTCCAGCCGCGCATTCTCTGCAACGAGGATCGCAAAACCCATGCCGAACAGCGCCGTCAGCAGGCAGACGATGGTAAAGCGGCGCGCGAACATCTGGGTGTCTCTCCTTCAATACTGGAGAGAATGCCGCAACGCGGCTGAACCCCTTCTGAGGTTGCCGTTCATCCCGGGTTCAAAATGATTGACGGGAAATTGAGACGTCACGGCATGTCCCTTCTCCAAGAGACAAGCGTGCCTGTTCAGACGTGGCAACAAGAAAAGGCGTCCCCGCGTGGCGGAAACGCCTTGCCGTCATTCGTTGCAGGCTGTCCGGTTACAGCTTGGTCCAGGTCTGGCTCTTGCAGATCAGGCCGCCCAGCACGCAACCGCTCATCTTCAGCGAGCTGCCGGATAGCGAAGCCTTGCCGTTGTAGGTCTTGTCGGTGTCTGGATCGGTGATCGTGCCCGAATACTTGCCGTCGCCGGCAGCCTTGAAGGACCCGATCGTCTTGCCCGCGTGCTTGCCGGTCTTCAGCGTGATCGAGAACGAGCCGCCGCCCGAGATCGCGGCAGTCGCGCCGGATGCGGTCTTCCAGTTGCCTTCGATCGGGTCGGCGAGCGCCATACCCGACATGATCAATGTGGCAGCGAGTGCCAGGCTGACTTTGCGAAGCATCGAATTCCTCCCTTTGCGCTTCAACTGGACGCTGGGTCCAGCCTCTCCATCCCTTACGCTCAGGTAAGCTAATCCAGTCCCCGGTAAAACAAAAGCCGTGCCGCTGGGGAAGGAAAGCTGCTTTTCTTTGATCCTGGAAAGACGTCGGAAATGCGCGTTTTTGATTTCTTACCAAAATGGAAGCTTCGCCGTGGTTAGCGAAACGTTGTCTTCGCAGTCGCGAATTTTCATCGAATTTGAGCGGAAACCCAGCAATCGCGCCCTTCCTATCCTTAACGGTTTCTCACGTTTACTTCTTGTTTTAGCTTTGTTTTCTTCAAATTAAGCAAGCCATTTAACGACGGATTCAAGCGTCCCGGGCATCCTTCGAAGCATCGGAAGAGCGCACGTCCACACCAAGAAACGGACGGCGGCTTTCAGGAGCAACAGGGTCAGACAAGGGGATTTCAAATGGCACGTTTCGAAATGCTTGAAGCAGGCGTCGGCACGATGGGCGCAACCGCGCAGGCCGACATTCTCTTCGAACTCGGCGTGATGTATGCGACCGGCCGCGATTGCGAGACCGACGTCATCGCCGCTCACAAATGGTTCAACATTGCAGCCATCAAGGGTTCGCTGCGTGCCGCCGAATGGCGCTCGGAACTTTCGTCGGCAATGTCCAAGGGCGAGATCGCACAGGCACTGCGCGATGCCCGCGAGTGGATGACCACGCACTGATTTCCATCCGAAAGAGATGGCGACGCCGCTCCAACGGCGAATACCAAGGAAGGCGACCGGCTAGCCGGATCGACCAGGCAACAGGGAAGACTTCCTCCAGAAGCTATGCTCGGGGGAATAGCGAGAAAACCGCGACCGGTCGTGACAAGACCGGCGCGGTTTTCGCTTTGTTCGGCCGGACTTGACGAGCGACGGTTTTTTTCACCCATTCTCGATCGTGCGCGACAAAGGGGAGCGCAAAATGGGAGAATTAGAGTGAAAACAACAAAATTCCTGGGCGCAGCGCTGTTGCTGGCGGCGTTGAGCACCTCTGCGGCTTACGCCGAAGACATTTCCATCGCGGTTGTCGGACCGATGACGGGGCAGCTCGCCACGATTGGCGATCAATTCAAGCAGGGCGCGCAGGCTGCCGCCGAGGCGATCAACGCCGCGGGCGGCGTGGGGGGACGTCAGATCAAGCTGGATATAGAAGATGACCAGTGCGACCCAAAGCAGGCGGTTTCGGTGGCCAACCGGATCGTCGGCAACGGCGTCAAGTTCATTGATGGCCATGCATGCTCGGGTTCGAGCATTCCGGCTTCCGCCGTCTATGCCGAAGCCGGCGCGCTGATGATGAGCCCGGCCTCCTCAAACCCGCTGATGACCGACGACGCGGCCAAGAAGGGCTGGTCGACCATCATGCGCCTTTATACCCGTGACGATGCACAGGGCGCCTTCATCGGTCCCTGGATCGCCAGGAAGTATGCCGGCAAGAATGTCGTCGTCCTGCACGACAAGAGCGCATACGGTCAGGGCGTCGCCGACGCCGTGAAGAAGACGATGAACGATGCGGGACTCAAGGACGTCCTCTACGAAGGCATCAACGCCGGCGAGAAGGATTATTCGGCGCTCGTAACCAAGCTGAAGGACCTCAAGGCTGACGTCGTCTATTTCGGCGGCTATCACCCGGAAGGGGGGCTGATCATGCGTCAGGCAGCCGAGCAGGGTCTCAAGTTCCAGCTCATCATGCCGGATTCCATCGCCAGCCCCGAATTCTGGCAGGTCGCTGGCCCAGCGGGCGAAGGCACGATGTTCGTATTCCCGTCGGACCCGCAGGCGCGGCCGGAAGCCAGGGAAGCCATCGAGAAGATCAAGGGCAAGGGTTTCGCTCCGGAAGGCTTCACGCTGTTCTCCTATGCAACGATCCAGGCCATCGCCGAAGGCGTCAAGCGCGCCGGCAGCGACGATCCAGCCAAGGTTGCCGCAGCACTGAAAGACGGCAAGCCGATCAGCACTGTCGTGGGAGAGGTTGTCTTCGATGAGAAAGGCGACCTGAAGAACGCCAAATACGATATCAACCAATGGCATGACGGCAAGTATGCGCCGATCAAACAGGATTGATCCTTGGCAGGTTCCTGCTGAACAGAAGAATGGCCGGGTTCGTCCCGGCCATTCTGATTTTCGATACTTTGGCAGGACTGGCGTCCGTTTTGACTTCGATCACAAGAATTGATCATTGCATTAACCGGACGCATGCAATGCAGCCCGCATGGGCTTGACGAAAAGCAAATTTTTGCGCCCATTGCACGCAAGCGCAGCCGGGAGGGCTTGCGCAAGGCAATGGGAGGGTTCGAGTTGAAATCAGCAAAATTCCTGGGCGCAGCCGTGTTTGCCACGGTGCTCAGCGCGTCGGCGGCATACGCCGAAGACATTTCCATCGCGGTGGTCGGGCCGATGACCGGTCAGCTCGCTCCGATCGGTGATCAGTTCAAGCAGGGCGCCAATGCCGCTGCCGCAGCGATCAACGAGAAGGGTGGCATCGGCGGCAAGAAGATCAAGATCGTCGTCGAAGACGACGCCTGCGATCCCAAGCAGGCCGTTTCGGTCGCCAACCGCATTGCGGCCGCAGGTATCAAGTTCGTCGACGGTCATGCCTGTTCGGGTTCCACCATTCCGGCGTCGGCCATCTATGCCGAGAATGGCATCGTCATGATCACGCCGGCTTCGTCCAACCCGGAACTGACGGAAGCTGCCTTCAAGAAGGGCTGGCCGACGATCCTGCGCCTCTACATCCGTGACGATGCCGGCGGTAATTTCGTCGGTCCGTGGATAGCCAAGAAATATGCCGGCAAGAATGTCGTGCTGCTGCATGACAAGAGCGCTTACGGCCAAGGCGCGGCGGATGCGGTGAAGAAGACCATGAATGAGGGTGGCCTCAAGGAAATCGCCTACGAAGGCATCAACGCCGGTGAGAAGGACTATTCGGCGCTGGTCACCAAGCTCAAGGAACTGAAAGCCGATGTCGTCTATTTCGGCGGTTATCACCCGGAAGGTGGTCTGATCAAACGTCAGGCCAAGGAACAGAACTTTGATTTCCAGCTGATCATGCCCGACAGCCTTTCCAATCCGGAGTTCTGGCAGATCGCCGGCCCGGCTGGCGAAGGCACGATGTTCGTGTTCCCGTCCGACCCGCAGGCCAAGCCCGAGGCCAAGGAAGCTGTCGAAAAGATCAAGGCCGGCGGCTTCTCGCCGGAAGGCTTCACCCTGTTCTCCTACGGCGTCATCCAGGCAATCGCCCAGGGCGTCGAGCGTGCCGGTTCCGACGATCCGGCCAAGGTGGCTGCGGCCCTGAAGGACGGCAAGCCGATCGCCACGGTGGTTGGTGAAATCACGCTGGACGAGAAGGGTGACATCAAGGATCCGAAGTTCGACATCAACCAGTGGCACGACGGCAAATACGCGCCGATCAAGCTGGACTGAGTAATTCCAGCAAAACCACACAGCGGTTTTGCATCTGGAATTACTTAAAAACAAAGACTTGGAGCGTTTCCGTGGGAAACGGAAACGCTCTAGGGTCGTCAGGTTGATTTCCAATAGAGAATGGCCGGGATGAACCCGGCCATTCTTTTTTGGAGGCGTTCGATATCGGCGCTCAGGCGTCTGTCTCTACAAATTTCACAAGGACGGTGCCGTCCGTCACCTGCGCACCCTCGGCCGCGATCTCTGCGATCGTACCGTCATGAGGGGCCGCGATCGTGTGTTCCATCTTCATGGCCTCGAGGATCAGCAGCGGTTGGCCTTTGACCACGGTCTCGCCGGGTCCCGAGCGCACCACCTTGACCAGGCCGGGCATCGGCGCGCGCAGGTTGCCGGTGCCCGCACCGGCATCCTCGGCCCTGGCCAGCGGGTCCGGAACGCCGAAATTGTAGCCTGTCGCGCCGGAGAAGACGGTGACGTGTTCCGGCCAGCGTGCAAGCCGCTTGCCGCCGCCGGCACGAAGCGAATGGATGCCGTCGTCGGTCGCAACGTCGAAGCCGCCGTCGCTGCGTGCGGTTATACGGGCCGTGATGGTGTTTTCGCCCGCCTTGAGTGTGATGTTCCGAGCGCCTGCATGGAAATGGGCATAGCCGACGAGCGATGACCATGGTTCAGACGGATCGCGATTTTTCGCAACGTCGGCGGCTGCGAGCGCGGCTGTGGCGATGACCTCGTCGCCCGGAGCGGGAATGGTGGTCAGCGCTTCCTGCTTGCGGCCGATCAGCCCGGTGTCCACATCGCCCGTGGCAAAATCCGGGTCTGCAGCCAGCGCCGCCAGAAAGGCCGTGTTGGTGACCGAGCCGGCGATTTCCGTTCCCGCCAATGCGTTTTCCAGTGCAGAAAGTGCGGCCGTGCGGTCATTTCCATGCACGACAAGCTTGGCGATCATCGGATCGTAATACGGCGAAATGGCATCGCCCTCACGCACGCCCGTTTCGATGCGCATGGTGGCCCCGGCCGATGCTTGTTCAGGGAAGCGCAGGTGGTGCAGCGTGCCGATCGCGGGAAGGAAGCCTTTCGCAGCATCCTCCGCATAGAGCCTCGCCTCGAAGGCATGGCCGGAAAGGCTGATCTGGTCCTGTGTCTTGGGCAGTTTCTCGCCCGAGGCGACACGCAACTGCCACTCGACCAGGTCAACGCCGGTGATCATTTCGGTGACCGGATGCTCTACCTGCAGGCGCGTGTTCATTTCCATGAACCAGAAGCGGTCGGCCTGGAGCCCCTGCGATGCGTCGACGATAAATTCGATGGTGCCCGCGCCGGAATATTTGATTGCCCTGGCGGCCTTGACGGCTGCGTCGGTCATCGCCTCGCGCAGGATGGGCGTCATACCTGGGGCGGGGGCTTCCTCGATAACCTTCTGGTGGCGGCGCTGCGCGGAGCAGTCGCGCTCGTAAAGGTGCACAGCGTTGCCGAAATTGTCGCCGAACACCTGCACTTCGATATGGCGCGGCTTGTCGACATACTTCTCGACCAGTACACGGTCGTCACCGAAGGCCGCCTTGGCCTCGCGGCGGGCACCGGAAAGGGCCTCCGAGAAATCGTCGGGGTTATCGACGCGCCGCATGCCCTTGCCGCCGCCGCCGGCACGCGCCTTGATCAGCACGGGATAACCGATCTCGCGGGCTTTGCCGGCAAGCAGCACGATATCCTGCGCTTCGCCGTGATAGCCGGGTACTACCGGCACACCAGCTTTTTCCATAAGTCGCTTGGCGGCGTCCTTGAGGCCCATAGCGCGGATGGAATCGGCCGACGGGCCGATGAAGACCAGGCCGGCGGCGATGACCTGATCCACAAAATCCGGATTTTCCGAAAGGAAACCGTAGCCGGGATGGATGGCCTCGGCTCCTGTCTGCTTTGCCGCGGCAATGATGCGATCTCCCTTCAGGTAGCTTTCGCCAACCGGAGAGGCACCGATATGCACGGCTTCGTCGGCCATGGCGACATGCAGCGAGGCGGCATCCGCATCCGAATAGACCGCAACGGTGGTCACGCCCAGTCGGCGTGCCGTGCGGATGACACGGCATGCAATTTCACCGCGGTTGGCAATCAGGATCTTTGAGAACATTGGGGCCTCCATCGGCGAAAAGACGGCTCAAACGCTCTTCGCGAACTCCACCAGCAACGAATTGAATTCTCGTGGTTTTCGCGGGGGGGCGCCGGCGTGCGATTGCACCAAGCTGACCCTTGCGAAATCCGTTTCGACGAAACCTGTCCCGGGCATCCTGCTTCCGCTTGCATCTATTCCGGCGTGATCACGACAGAAGGCGCGGAACGCTCGGAGGGGCCATGGAAGACCGCTTCGATGTTGTTGCCGTCCGGATCGAACAGGAAGGCGGCATAGTAGCCGGGATGATAATTGCGCTCACCTGGCCCGCCATTGTCCTTGCCACCGGCGGCGAGCCCCGCCTCGTAAAATTTCGCTACTGTCTCGCGATCGGGCACCTGGAAAGCGAGATGCACCCGCGATGTCAGCCCGCTGGCGACGTCGATCCACAATTCGTCGGCGGAAAAGAAGGTGTCGCCCTCATGAATGGAATCCGCGCGGCCAATGGCGGCGAG
Organism: Mesorhizobium sp.; assembly: GCA_035944705.1. Classification (GTDB taxonomy): domain Bacteria; phylum Pseudomonadota; class Alphaproteobacteria; order Rhizobiales; family Rhizobiaceae; genus Mesorhizobium. The sequence goes on from DASZAX010000009.1 coordinate 451,119, forward strand.
CACGGCGCGATAGAAACGCTTGGTCACCTCCAGATCGGCTGCCCGAAGGTGGATGTGGTCGATCAGGCGGCCGCGATGGAACTGCATGATTTCCTCCTGTCACCTTTGAGATTTCACTGCTTTGCAAACTGGAGCGTCCCCTGCGAACGGGCGCCGCTCCGTTCTAGGCTCGGCTATTTCGACGCTGCGATCGAGCAGGCTCCCGTGACCTTGACCTTGTAGTATTTGCGGGCTTCCTCACAGTTCTTCAGCGCCTGCGCTTCTGCAGCCTGTTGCGATTTTGCATTCAGATGCGACCCGCAGATGAAGAATTCGTCGGTGCGTCCGAGCAGCGTCTGCGCGTAGGCTGAATGACCGGCCGCAGCGATATATTTGTTGTACGTTTTCTGGCAGCCGCCCAACGTGCCCATGACGCCGACCGGGAAGCGCTTGTCTCCCACTTTTCCCGCCAGCGATTCCGCATTCGCCATGCTCGCGGTTGTCGCAACTGAAATCGCAGCCGTGATCGACACTCTTACGATCTGAAAAAACTTCATGACTCATCCCGATGGTTGGTAAGGTATCGGGCACCGCATCCCGTGGCGCTGCCCTGCGCAATGGAAACGATCGAAAAGCGCGGCCTATTTCGAAGCGGCGATCTCGCAGACGCCGCCTATGTTGATCTTGCCCTTGTAGCTGTCTCGGGTCCGTATGCAGCTTGCCATCGCTTTTTCTTCCGCAGCGGCCTGCGTCTTTGCGTTCAGCGAGCTGCCGCAGATGACGAAGATATCCCTCACTCGCGAATAAGGCGTGATTGCATAGGCCGAGTGACCTCCGGCCGTTACATAGGCCTTCCATGCCTTCGTGCAGGGGTCCTTTGGATTGCTCGGCAAGGTCGGCGGGAAACGCTTGTCGCCCTGACTGCCTGCCAGTGGCTCCGCGCTTGCTATGTTTGAAGTCGCCGCAAGAATAACGCCGGCGAGAATGGATATATTCAAAGAACGAAGACGTCGCAATTTTACCCCCATGTGCCCAAAACAGAACATGGCAGTGCGTAGATGAAATTCTTGTCCGCGGCCAATTGAATTCTTTGAGCCAGCCGCTGCTCCTGCCATGTGTTTTTGGCGCTTGAGACAAAACCACGGCATCACATCCTGAACACGCCGAACTTCGTATCCTCGATCGGCGCGTTGAGCGCGGCCGCCAGGGAAAGCGCCAGCACTTCCCGAGAACTGGCGGGGTCGATGATGCCATCATCCCAGAGCCTAGCTGAAGAATAGAGCGGGTGCCCCTCGCGTTCGTATTTCTCCAGCGTCGGACGCTTGAATTCGGCCTCTTCAGCCGCCGACCACGCGCCGCCCTTGCGTTCGATGTTCTCGCGCCGCACCAGTGCCAGCACCATGGCCGCCTGTTCGCCACCCATCACCGAAATACGCGCGTTCGGCCACATCCACAGGAAGCGGGGCGAGTAGGCTCTGCCGCACATGCCATAATTGCCGGCGCCGAACGAACCGCCGATGATCATCGTCACCTTCGGCACCTGTGCGGTTGCGACCGCGGTCACCAGCTTGGCTCCGTCCTTGGCGATACCGCCAGCCTCGTATTTCTTGCCAACCATGAAGCCTGTGATGTTCTGCAGGAACACCAGCGGGATCTTGCGCTGGCAACACAGTTCGATGAAGTGCGCGCCCTTCAAGGCACTTTCTGAAAACAGCACGCCGTTGTTGGCAATGATGCCGACAGGGATACCGTGGATGTGGGCAAACCCGGTCACCAGCGTCGTGCCGTAGTTCTGCTTGAATTCGTCGAGATCCGAACCATCGACGATACGCGCAATCACCTCGCGCACATCATAGGGTTGGCGCAGGTCCGCAGGGACGATGCCGTGGATCTCGCGCGGATCATGGAGCGGCGCCAAGGGCGAACGCAGATCGAGCCCAATCTCCTTCTTGCGGTTGAGATTGCGCACGATGCGGCGGCAGATCGCCAGCGCATGCTCATCGTCCATGGCGTAGTGGTCGGCAACGCCGCTTTCGCGTGTGTGCAGGTCGGCGCCGCCAAGTTCTTCGGCGCTGACGTCTTCGCCGGTCGCCGCCTTCACCAGCGGCGGACCGCCGAGGAAAATGGTGGCCTGCTTGCGCACCATGATCGATTCATCCGCCATCGCCGGCACATAGGCGCCACCCGCCGTACAGGAACCCATCACGCAGGCGATCTGTGGAATCCCGGCCGCGCTCATATTGGCCTGGTTGTAGAAGATACGGCCGAAATGCTCGCGGTCGGGAAAGACTTCGTCCTGGTTGGGCAGATTGGCGCCACCGGAATCGACCAGATAGACGCAAGGCAGCCTGTTCTGCAGGGCGATCTCCTGAGCGCGCAGGTGCTTCTTCACTGTCAGCGGATAGTAGGTGCCGCCCTTGACGGTGGCGTCGTTCACCACCACCATGACCTCGCGGCCTTCGACACGGCCAATGCCGGCGATCATGCCGGCGGCGGAAATCGCGTCGTCATACATGTCCCAGGCCGCGAATTGGCCGATCTCGAGGAAAGGCGAGCCCGTATCCAGCAATTGCGCCAACCGATCGCGCGGCAACAGCTTGCCGCGCGCGGTGTGGCGAGCGCGGGCTTCCTCGGAGCCGCCACGTTGCACCAGGGCAGCCTTGTCCGAAATGTCTGAGACCAGCGCGCGCATGCGCTCTGCATTGGCACGGAAGCCCTCGGAGGAGGTGGAGATGGAAGACTGAATCACCGGCATGCTTCACTCCCTCAAGCGCTGCGCTCTTGCAGCGACACTGGTTTCGATGTATCAGCCGCGTCCCGCATGCGGCTAGCCTTCTTTGGAGCAGCCGCGAACAACACTCTGATGGAGGTGACGATGAAATTCTTCTTCATGCGTTTCGCGCCTCTGGGCAGGACGATCGGTTAATCCGCGCCGCAGCGGATTGTCCCGCTATCCGAAAATCAGAGGACTGCCTGTGTTTCGGCTGCAGGCGGCAGTCATCATGTATGTGCGGTTTGTTACGCCGCTCATCGACAGCGACACGCGTGTCGAGACCGGCATTTTCCAATCCTATTTTCGGCTTCTGGAATTGGATTGCCCGCAATGGGTGATCGACCGGATCGATGATCATTGGGAATGGTTTGGAGAGCATCTGGCGATCCCTCCAAGGCGAACCTTGTACTTCGGCCGTCGCAGTTCCCTGCACGGCGTTTGCTGGTTCAGAGGGGAGGCCAATGAAGCGATCCGACGAACAAGGCATATGGCGTGCCTCTTCGAGGAGGGTGGCCTGCCGGTTCGTTTCATAACGTGGCGCGGTCCGGTCCAGGCAATCTGGTCTGACGATCATCAGGTCGTGACTGCGCCAGACGCGCGAATGCCGCGCGGCTTTCATTGAAACGGTGGGGAGCATTGTGCTCCCCGCCGCCGTCATCCGCTTGTCCAGGGCGTGGGTTGCCTGTGTGCAACAGTAGCCTATGTCATTGGAAACAGTATCGATTTCTTTCTTGTGCGAAGTCGGTCGGCGGCATAGAGAGCCGTCCCGTTCAACCGAAAGGAGACCTGTCCATGACTGCGCAACCGAGTTCGACACATTCCGTGCCGGCGCTCGATTTGCGTCCGGCTGACAGGGTTTCATTGAGGACGAACGACCATGGCCAAGTCCATGATCCGGCGCCGGCGCGAAGCCGAGCGCGAACGCATAGCCCAGTATGAGGCAACGCTGCGGCGCGCGCAGCGCCCCCCACGGCCCGCGCCTGATTTCGCGCGTGCTCTGAGGGATGCTGCGCAGGGTTTCGCGGGTGTTTTGGCCCGTGATCCTGAGGCTTGGCAGCCTAAGCTGAAGACTCGGGATCCTGCGCGCCTGCGGCTGGCGGCGGCACGTCATCTTTTTGCGCTTTACCCCGTACCCCACGCGCTGGAGGAGATCTGGCTCGACGGTTCCAACCTCGGTGCGGATGAGACCACGTTGCGCCGGCGCTGGTATGTGGTTGCGGCGCGCGGGAGATCGTTGTGGAAGGAAGAGGCGAGGGACTGGCTTTCGCGCAAGGAAGTCCACTGGTTCCTCAATTCGCCCGCCGACCTCGGTTTCGACGCGGCGATCTGGTTGGCCATCGCTCGCTCCTACACTGAGGATCTGGGTGTGGCGCTGCGTATTACCCGTTCCAAGATCGCACGCACGCCGCGTGCCGATTTCACTTTCTGGCGTGAAGCGGCTCGATTCTTCTGCGGCAATCCTGCTCCTGTCGAGGAAATCGACGATCTCTGCGACTACATCGCTGCGCGACATCAGCAAGATCGCACGTTCAGCCTTTCGGGCCGAACGCTCGGTTCGCTGACGCGGCAGATGCGAGACTGGCACCGCGACATCGCGGCTGTCGCCCGCATCGAGGCTGCCCGTCTCGCTTTCCGCGCTCATGGCAAAGGGGAGCAGGGCCCTGGTCGCTGGGCGGGTTCGGTTCTGGCAGACTGGGATTGGCAGCCTTCCGGCAGCCAGGCGCGCAAGCGGCGTGAGGAATTCGTGGTGACCCAGTTGGTGACCGCGAACGAACTCGTGGCGGAAAGCCGGGCGATGCATCATTGCGTCTGGAGCTATGCGCAAAAGTGCATCTCCGGTGGCTGTTCGATCTGGTCGATGCGCCGGCGTTCGCCCGGCCGTGTCGACCGACTGCTGACGATTGAGCTCGATCACCGGAACCGGGTGATCCAGGTGCGTGGTTTCGGCAATCGGCTCGCCAACGCCGAGGAACTCCAGGTGCTGGGCCGCTGGGCTAAAGCGATGGGGATCGTGTTGCCTGAGCATTGAAAGACAACCCGCGCGGCGCAGATGTCGCGCGGGTTCCACCTTAGATCGCCTCCGCCATCATTTCGCGGCCGATCAGCCAGCGGCGGATTTCGCTGGTGCCGGCGCCAATCTCATAGAGCTTGGCGTCACGCAGCAGCCTGCCTGTCGAATAGTCGTTGATGTAGCCGTTGCCACCGAGCAACTGAATGGCATCCAGCGCCATCAAGGTTGCCTTCTCAGCGGCAAACAGGATGCAGCCGGCGGCGTCCTTGCGCGTGGTCTCCTTGCGGTCGCAGGCGGCAGCCACCGCGTAGACATATGCGCGGCAGGCATTCATCGTCGTATACATGTCGGCCAGCTTGCCCTGGACGAGCTGGAAGCTGCCGATTGGTTGTCCGAACTGCTTGCGCTCATGCACATAGGGCAGGGCGACGTCCATGCACGCAGCCATGATGCCAAGCGGGCCGCCAGCAAGTACGGTGCGCTCATAGTCGAGGCCGGACATCAGCACTTCGACGCCGCGTCCTTCTTCGTGAAGCACGTTTTCGAACGGCACTTCGACGTCTTCGAACACCAGCTCACCGGTGTTGGAGCCGCGCATGCCGAGCTTGTCGAGCTTCTGCGCCACCGAAAAGCCCTTGAAACTGCGCTCGATGATGAAGGCGGTGATACCGCGTGAATGCCGCTCCGGGTCGGTCTTTGCATACACCACCATGGTTTCGGCGTCGGGACCGTTGGTGATCCACATCTTGGTGCCGTTCAGCACATAACGGTCATTTTTCTTTTCGGCGCGCAGGCGCAGCGACACCACGTCCGAACCGGCGCCGGGTTCCGACATGGCGAGTGCGCCGACATGTTCACCCGAACAAAGCTGGGGCAGGTATTTTTCCTTCTGCGCCGGTGTTGCCCAACGGTTGATCTGGTTGACGCAGAGATTGGAGTGCGCGCCATAGGAAAGGCCGACCGAGGCCGACGCGCGGCTGATCTCCTCCATCGCCACCACATGCGCAAGATAGCCCATGCCCGAACCGCCATAATCCGGATCTGCTGTCATGCCGAGCACCCCGAGCGCGCCGAGCTCGGGCCACAAATGCGGTGGAAATTCGTTGCTCGTATCGATCTCCGCCGCCAGTGGCGCAATTCTGTCCTGGGCAAAGCGGCGTGTCAGATCGCGCAGCGCTTCGATATCATCGCCGAGCCCGAAATTAAGCGTGTTCGTGTACATGCCTTTGCTCCCCAGCAGGCTGTGGCGCGCCGACAAGGCGCATGGTCATGGCCAGATAAGTTTCAGTGACACCGCCGATCGACAGGCGTTCGCCGGGCCGATACCAGACGATGACGCCGGTCATCATCTGGATCAGCGCCATCGCGGTGAGGCCAATGTCGTCAACGGCGAAGGCACCTGCTTCCGCGCCGTCCCGCAGGATCGCGCGCAGTTCTTTCTCGTAGGTCGTGCGAAGCTTCAGGATGTGGGTCAGCCGCTCCGGCGCAAGGCTGCGCAACTCCATGTTTGAGACATGTGTCGACGACCGGCGCTCGATGTGGAAGGCAATATGGTTTTCGACATAGGCCGCGAGACGCGCCACCGGGCCGGCTGTCTCGGGGCGAGCGGCCTGCCACGCCGCCAGCAGTCCCGCCATATGATCCAGCATCAGCGTGTAGAGCAGGTCTTCCTTGGTTGGAAAATAGCGATAAAGCGCGGCAGCCTGCACGCCCACTTCCGCAGCCAGCTGCCGCATTGAAACTGCCTCGTAGCCATGACGCGCGATCAGCAACAGCGCCGCGTCGCGGATCGCCGCTTCCGTCCGTTCGCCGTCCGAACCTGTCGTTCTGGCCATGATCCTCTCCGCAACGACAAGAATAAAACGAACGTTCAATTAATTCAAGCGCGGAAGATTTCGATTCGTGCGGACAGGACGAAAGAAAACATCAAAGGTCCAGCGGATGGCGCCCTGGGCCGCTTGTGACAATGCAAGACAGGTGCGGAAGCCCGTCAGCTTTCCTGGCGCTCAGGTTTGTCATGACTTGTTTTCTGTGGCGGCTTGCCGAGGATGCGTCGTACACCGGCCTTGGAAAACGGCTGGACGATCTGGCCCAGGAAACTTCCGTCGATGGTTCCGCTGATGCCGATATCGGTCGAGGAGGGGCGTGCGGGATTGTGATAGGTGCCGAACACCTGATCCCAGATGACGATGTTCTCACAATAATTGGTGTTGCCTTCGCGCAGGTCGCGCGAATGGTGCCAGCGATGGATGCACGGCGTGGTGAAGATCCGGTCGAGCAAGCCTGTGCGCATATCGATGTTGCAATGGGTCAAAAGGCCGATGAACACCGACGCGGCACCAAGCCACAGGAACACCGGCAACGGCGCGCCGAGCAGATAAAGCGGCAACTGGCCAAGCAGCATCTTGATCAGCGAATCGACGAAGTGGAAACGCCCGGTGTTGAGCACCCAGAGGCGCTCGACGCTGTGGTGTAGGGCATGGAACCGCCAGAGCAGCAGGCGTTCATGGCTGAGGCGATGCGCGAAATAGAGCCCGAACTCGGCGATGATCAGGCCAAGAACCGCCTGAACGAACATCGGCGCCTCGCTCGGCCAGAATGAATAGGAATGCTGCAGCGCGGGCTGCGCGACTGTTGCAAACAGCATTGGAAACGAGGTCGTCACCGCTGCTGCGATCTGTGTCAGGCCTTTGGTGACCAGCGTGTGTGCGACGTTGTTGAAGGTCTCGCCATCGGGTTCCAGCCAGCTTCGCTCATAAGGCATGATGCGCTCGAACAAGGCGATCACGGCAATCGTCGCCAGATAGACGACGTTGAACCAGAGAATGGGATGGCTGCTTTCGAATGCGAAATGACTGCCGGTCATGCTTGCAGCAAAAATCAGCGGCCAGAGCGTGATGGACAAAGCCCTATAGAGCACGCTTTCGTGGTTGAAGCGAAACGCCTGCATTCAGTCTTTCCGGTCCATTGTCTGTCGCTGCAGGCGCACTATGCCCGAGAGATTGCGTCAACGTTGCATTCTATTGCGATTCGGCGACGAAAATTTCAGCGAGACTTGGCTAGTTCATCGTCGGCCCGCCGATGCTTGTGCAGCTTTTTCGCCCCCACATTCATCCTGCGGTGCTGATCTGTGTCTGTGCTAGCTTCCTGGGCACACAAGGGTCGTGATTCCGCATGCTTGTCCGTCTCACCATGATCTGCTGCGGGTTGACCGCAGCCAGCCGGCGCGGCTTTTTCCCTGCGGACGAATCACTTGATGACAGGGTGCTTGCCGGTATTTCAGCGCTGGCTGAAAACCTGGATACGGCAACGCGTATCTGGACAAGTCCCGTGCTTCGTGCCCGCCAGACAGCTGAAGCCTTGGGCCTGCAGGCGGCAGATGTGCCTGCGTTGAAGGATCAGGATTTCGGCGCCTGGTCAGGCAGAGCTTTCGAGGATGTCCAACGTGCCCAGCCGGACGTGGCAAGCGCCTGGCTGGTTGATCCTGGCGCGACACCGCCGGACGGTGAGAATTTCAGGAGTATTGCCGCTCGCGTAGCCGCTCTGTTCGACGAGCAGGTGGCGGAGCCCGGCCATACGATTGCGGTTACCCATCCCGCTGTGATCCGGGCGGCGATCCTGCATGTCTTGAAGGCGCCGCTCAACGGCTTCCAGTTCATTGATGTCGAGCCTCTTAGCATCGCCGATTTCCGCAGCGACGGCACTCGTTGGCAACTGCGGGCAAGCGGGGTGACGATGCCTAAGGCCCAGCGTCGCTAGTCCGGATATCTGTCGATCGCCAGGCTCGCTGGCTCAGTTGCCCTTGGCTGCGGCCACGGCACCTGGCAATTCTTCAGCCAGAATGTCGAGCTCGTGATCGAGGCCGACGCTGATGCGGATGCAACGATCCAGTCCTGCCGCCATCGGTTTGCGGATGAAGACGTCGCGCGACAACAGCGATTGCAGGATCTTTCCCGCAAAAGCGCCGTCACGTCCGCAGTCGACGGTGACGAAATTGGTTGCCGAGGGCAGGGGAGCAAGCCCGTTGTCGCGAGCAATTGCCGCGATTCGCTGGCGCCCTGCCTCGACCTTGGCCACGACTTCCCGCAACCACGGTTGATCGGCGAGTGCCACGACGCCGGCCTCCTGTGCCATGCGGCTCACGCCATAGTGGTTGCGGATCTTCTCGAAGTCGCTGATCACCTGCTTTTCGCCAAAGGCATAGCCCAGCCGGATGCCCGCCAGCCCATAGGCCTTGGAGAAGGTGCGCATGCGAATGAGATTAGGCCGCGTCACGTCAACTGACGGCGAAGCCGAGGCTGGTCCGAGTTCGCCATAGGCTTCGTCCAGCACCAGCATCGTTGTTTCCGGCAGGGCTTCCATGAAGCCGTTGATTTCGTCGGCTTCCCACCAGCTTCCCATCGGATTGTCGGGATTGGAGAGATAGACCAGCGGCGCGTTCTCGCGTTTTACGGCGGCGAGCAGGCCATCGAGGCTCTCACGGTCATTTTCATATGGCACCGTCACCAGCCGTCCGCCGGTGCCCACGACATGAAAATTGAAGGTTGGATAGGCGCCGAGCGAGGTCACGACCGGATCGTTCGGTCCGGCATACATGCGGGCGAGCAAGCCAAGCAGGCCATCTATACCTTCGCCGACCACGACGTTGTCGGCGGAGATGCCGAGATGCGCGGCGGCGGCCTGCCTGAGGTCATGATTGTCCGGGTCGCAATACATCCACATGTCGCCGGCAATGGCTTGCATGCGCTCGACCACGCGCGGGGAGGGGCCGAAGCTGCTTTCATTGGCACCGAGACGTGCGCGGAACGGCTTGCCGCGATCGCGCTCCTGTGCTTCGGGACCGACGAACGGGACTGTGGCCGGCAGCGCTGCGACGATTGGCGAAAGCGGTGGGATTTTTGGCATGGACAAGCCCCGGATTGGATTCCGGTTCTGGCTACAGCGACAGGCAGGACCACGCAAGCATTGAGATTGCTCAGAGTGGTAACGGTCCGACGACCATTTTCCTTTGTGGGGGAATCTTGCGGTTGCCCGCTCCTCCCAACAAAGCGCATTCGGTGTGCCCAAAAATGAAGAACCCGGCGATTGCCCGCCGGGTTCTGGAAAGTCGGGAAAGACTCTCGCTTAGAAGTCGCGCTGGAAGCGGAGAAGGCCGCCGACGCTGTTTTTCTTGTCGGCGCCAACCCAGTTGGCCGTAACGCCATCCTTCGGGCTGTCGTAGGTACCGACATGGTTGTAGTCGACTTCGGCCGTGATGGTGAAGCCCGGAACCAGCTGATGAGCGATGTTCGCTGCGATGCCGAGGTTCTTGTACTCATCATACGATGCCTGCAGGTTGAACGAGGTCTTCTCGTTGAACTTGTAGGTACCACCACCCCAGATGGCCCAGTTGCCAGCCCAAGGCTTGTAGAAGGTGCGGAACGCGTTGTCGTCCGTACCATAGCCGCCCATGACGAAGAGCGAGATCTGGTCGGTTGCGTTCACGTCCAAACGAACCTTGCCGGCCCATTCTTCCCACGACGGGTTGTAGGAAACGACGCCGGTGATGCCGCCCCAGCCCTGGGTGTACTTGGCGCCGACCACCACGTTCGGAACGTAGCTGTCGATCGTGTTGTTCACGACGCCGTCAACCCAGACCCCAGCGCCATTCTTCACGAGGGTGTTGTAGCTGCCCGAACCTTGTTCCAGCGAGACGATCGCCGAGAAGCCGTTGCCGGCGTCGAAGGTGTAGCTGATCAGGTTGGTGTCGAACTCGCCATAAGGAACAATCGTATCCTGGATGACGTTGCCGGCGTAGCCGATGAAGGTGTTGTAGGCCGACTCGTCCTTACCGACGCGCAGACCACCGAGCTGGATCCAGGCATAGTTCAGCGAAACGCGGTTTTCGCCATCGCTGTTCACGTTGCCCGCGCTGCCACCCTGGCCGTTGCCGAAGTTGAAGCGGGTTTCGGTGTAGGTCTTCAAGGTGCCGTATTCGGTTTCCTGACCGGTCCAGGTCTTCAGCGCGAAACGGGCGTTCTTGTAGTAGGTGCTCTGCGATTCACCGTTCAGACGATCGGTGGTCTTGGCACCATCGAAGGAACCGACGTCGCCGAAGCCGGCGTCGTAACGGATGTAGCCGCCGATGCGCAGGCAGGTCTCGGTGCCCGGGATGTAGAAGTAGCCAGCGCCGTAGACGTCGCAAATCTTGACGTATTCAGCGGGTTCCGGCTCGGCGACGACGACAGCGTCGGCGGCGCGCGC
>DASZAX010000010.1:0-44499 GCA_035944705.1 Mesorhizobium sp.
ATGACAGGCGTTCGTCCGCCTCGAGCGACAACTACCATCTCGGCATCTATGGCGGCACGCAGCTTGGCGCGTTTTCGCTGCGCTCCGGCCTTGCCTACACATGGAGCGAGATCGATACGAGCCGGCAGGTCGCTTTCCCCGGCTTTACCGACAGTCTCACCGGTTCCCACCGCGCCGGCACGACGCAGGTGTTCGGCGAACTCGGCTACGGCATCAAGGCAGGCAGCGTGGCCTTCGAGCCCTTCGCCAACCTTGCCTATGTCAATGTCCACAGCAATGGCTTTGCCGAGCAAGGTGGCGCGTCGGCGCCGACCCTGCACAGCGGTTCCAACGACAACACCCTCACGACACTCGGCATCCGTGCCGCGACCGACTTCGACATTGGTGCGGCCAAGGCAACAGTTCGCGGCATGATCGGCTGGCGGCATGCCTATGGCGATGTCACGCCGACGGTCAGCCAGGCCTTCACCGGCAGCAATACCTTCACGATCGCCGGTGCGCCGATCGCAAAGGATGCCGCCGTCATCGAAGCCGGGCTCGATTTCGCCATCGCGCCGCAGGCCACACTCGGCATCTCCTACCATGGCCAGGTCGGCTCGAAGACCGGCGATCATGGCGTGCGGGCGGATCTGAATGTGAAGTTTTGAGCATATGGCAGCTACAGCCCGGCCGTTAGCAGCGCGGTAACCATTCAGGCACGGCCTGCGCCGAAATACGGCATATGCCGTATTTACCCCTCGGCCCGCGCGCCTAACCTGAACGCGCTCGCGCAGGAATCTCCGTTTTCTTTCAGCACAGTGCACCACGGATGCATCGCGGGCGTCTGGGGAATTTCTTGGCGCGTTTTTTGAAGACATCATTGGCGTTTGCAAAGACACTTGTCTTCATTGCGATGCTTAGCTGGTTCCTGGCACCGGGAACGCACGCGGTTGCCGCGACACCGCAGACGATCACCTTTAACGATCCAGGACCTCAGAACTACGGAACCTCGCCGACACTGTCGGCCAGTGCGACTTCGGGCCTTCCCGTCTCGCTCCAATCCACCACCACCAATGTCTGCACGGTCACAAACACCGGCGTGTTGACTTTCCTCAGAGCCGGCACATGCACCATCGATGCCGATCAGGCAGGCGATCCGGCCTACGATCCAGCCCCCACCGTGCAGCAGACATTTGATGTGAATGCTGTCGTGCCCGGTGCGCCGACCGCCGGAACGTTCACACATGTCTACGGCAGCAGATCGGCCACTATAGGCTTCGGTACGCCGGCAAGCGATGGCGGTGCGGCAATCACGCGGTACACCGTGACAGCCAATCCCGGCACCATCTCGGCAACCGGAACCACCAACCCGATCACCGTGACCGGTCTCGCCTATGGAACAACCTACACCTTTACCGTGACCGCCACCAATTCGGCCGGAGAAGGGCCTGCGTCCGGGCCAATGGGCCCGATAACGCCGATAGGCACTCAGATGATCACCTTCGACAGTCCGGGCAATGTGAACTTCGGCACCACGACCACACTGAACGCAACCGCGACCTCCGGCCTGCCCGTCACGTTCAATGCCAGCACAGCCAACATCTGCGAGATCAGAAACGGCAACCAGGTCTTCGCCAAGGCCCCGGGAACCTGCGTCATAGAAGCCAGCCAGCCCGGCAATGCGGCTTTTACCCCAGCGCCCCCCGTGACCATGAGTTTCAATGTCGTCATACCGGGCGGCGCCGTCTCGATCACCACCTCGTCGCTTCCGGCGGCAACGGGCGGGACCTTCTACAGCCAGACCATCGTGGCCAGCTACGGCGCACCGCCTTATGCCTTTTCGATAACCGCCAACAGCCTGCCGACCGGATTGTCTCTGAATACTGCGACGGGCACGATCTCCGGTGTGCCGCGGGTCAGTGGGGCCTTCGGCTTCACGATACAGGCCACCGACCAGGCGGGGCAGACAGCTTCCAGGCAATTCAACCTTACCGTCAACGCGCCAACCATCACCGTCACGCCTGCAACCTTCCCCGACAGTCAGGTCGGGACCGCCTACTCCGCCACCGTTTCCGCTTCCGGCGGAACGTCACCTTACAGCTATGGGGTGACATCAGGCAGCCTGCCAGTTGGGCTGGTCCTTTCACCATCTGGAGTGCTGAGCGGCACACCAACGGCCACCGGGTCGACAAACTTCACCATCACCGCGACCGACCACCTGGGCTTTAGCGGTTCGCAAGCCTATTCGGTGGTCATTGGCCATGCGGTTCCTGTCGCCGCAGACAAGGCCGTGTCGACATCCTACGCGACGACCACGGCGATCGACCTCACGGCCTCGATCCACGGGACAGTCACTTCGATATCGATGGCGCAACCACCGACCCGTGGCACCTTCATTCTTTCGGGCATGGTCGTGAGATATACGCCTTCCGCAGCCTTTTTCGGCGGCACGGACAGCTTCACCTATACGGCGATAGGCCCAGGCGGCATGTCGGCGCCGGCCACGGTGACGGTCACCGTGCAGCCACGCTCGCCAATCGTCTTCACGCCGGGCACCGGCGCCCTGCCGCAGGCAACGGCAGGCGCGGCCTATACGAGCGTGATCACCGCTACGAATGGAACCGGCCCCTACAGCTATGCGATCACGGGAACGCTGCCGGCCGGGCTGAGTTTCGACGAAGCCAGCGGCACGATCGGCGGAACGCCGACCGAAATCGGCACCACCAGCATCACCGTGACGGCCAGGGACGCGCTCGGCTTCACCGGCACAGCAGGCTATGCGCTAACCGTGGCGGCACCGGCGATCAGTGCACCATCCCTCAGCGCCTCGGTCGTCGCCGGCAGCAACACCACGGTGGACCTGACGGCCGGCGCTGCCGGCGGTCCGTTCACCGACGCGCGGCTGATAGCGCTGACGCCGGCTTCGGCCGGAACGGCGACCATCGTCCTCGGCGACACCGCCGATGCGGATGGCGCGGTGATGGCCTCGCTGGTGGCGGCTGGCCGCTACAAGCTGAAATTCACGCCATCGCCGACCTTCTCCGGCACGGCGGTCGCGACCTACACGCTGTCCAACCGCTATGCCACCTCGGCGCCCGCGACGATTTCCTTCAGCGTCGCCGCCCTGCCCGACCCGACCAGGGACAGCGACATTGCCGGCGTCGCCAATGCCGAGGCGGAAGCGGCAAAGCGTTTCGCCGCCATGGCGCTCGACAATCTCAACAGCCACCTCGAGCAGCTGCATGGCGGCGGCTGCCTCGCCAACAGCTGGGGCGTCAGCCTGAACGACAGCCGCTCGGGCAAGGAGAACCGGCAGGACGCGCAGCCGTCGGGAGCAGCAGACCGGGTTGGGGCGTTGGGTCTCGACAAGGACACGGCTGGCAAGGCGCCCTGCTCGCCCTTCGCGGACGGCGCGCTGGCTTTCTGGACCGGCGGCTCGGTCAATTTCGGCTCGACGGATTTCACCGACAACGACAGGAATTTCGACTTCACCACCTACGGCCTGAGCGCCGGCATGGACTACCGCTTCAGCGACCGCTTCGCCGCCGGGCTCGGCATCAGCTTCGGTTCCGACCGCAGCTTCATCGGCGACAACGGAACGCGCACGAACGGCCTTGCCTACAGCGCGGCGGTCTATGGCAGCTACCATCCTTCGGGCGGCGTCTTCCTCGACGGCGTCGCCGGTTATGGCTGGCTGCGGTTCGGCTCGAAGCGGTTCGATGCCCAGACGGGTGATCTCTTCGACGGATCGCGTGACGGCCGGCAGATCTTCGCATCGGTGACCACCGGCTATGAGACGACGGTCAACGGCGTGTTCATCTCGCCCTATCTGCGCATGAGCGCCTCGCGCAGCAGCCTCGACGGCTTCAGCGAAAACAGCGCCGCATGGTCGGCCATCCGCTACGGCGACCAGGCCATCGACACCTTCACCGGCCTTGTCGGTCTGCGGCTCGGCTATGCGATGCCGACCGACTGGGGCGTGTTCACGCCGAAGCTGCGGCTGGAATACGGGCACGACTTCGCCAGCGCCAGCAGCCTCGCGCTGTCCTATGCCAACCTGACCGGCAGCCCGTCCTATCTTCTCCAGACCGCAGGCAGCGCACGCGACCATGCGACGATCACGCTCGGCGCCGATATGCAGGTTGGCCAGGACTGGACGCTGGGTGCCGACTACGGCTTCACCATCGACGGCCGCAGCGGCGTCGGTCCGCAACAATTCCGGCTCCAGGTCGGCGCGAAGTTCTGACACGGCAAGGCTGGCGGCTTGCCATCGGGCAGGCAGCGACGCCTGGTGTTGCCCGCACGGCCAGGTCGGTTCCCGCACGAGCGGCCTCCGGGGCCGATAAGAACGCGAAGTTCTGAGGCGTACGCCAATGCGCCCGCGCTGAAGGCCGGTACGGGCGAAATCGCCTGAGAATCCCGGTCGATCCTGCGCCCCTCTTTGATTTGCCCCAATCGTCTTGATCATGGCGCGAAACCTCTGCACATGCGGAGGCAACTTCGCGCACAGTGAGCATCCCGACGATGAAGACTAGAGCAATTGGTCGATCCGCCCTGGCGTTTCTCGCGCTGATGTTCATCACGATGATCGCACCGATCGCCAACGCCACAGCAGCGGAACGCCAAGCAGGCATATTGCGGCTGCAGGTTCCTGACGCGGACGGCCCGTTCGACGTGATGGTCTGGTATCCGACCGATGCGCCGCAGACAGCCTGGCAGGCGGGGCCTTTCACAATCAATGCCAGCCGCGATGCGCCGATCGCCGCGCAGGGACGGTTTCCCGTCGTGCTGTTTTCCCATGGCAGCGGCGGCACGCCGCTCGGGCATCGCCAGCTCGCAGGTTCTCTCGCCCGCAAGGGTTTTGTCGTGGTCGCCCCCGCGCATCTCGGCGACACGGCAACACGTCCCCGGTTCGAGACGCAGGCGCAGATCTTCGCGGCGCGTCCCCGGCAGGCCATGGAGGCCCTGCAGGCTGCCTTGCAGGACGAACGGCTTGCCGCCCATGTCGATCCGGCCCGCATCGGCATGATCGGCTATTCCGCCGGCGGTTATACCGCTCTCGCGCTCGCCGGCGCCCGCCTCGATGCGAGCGCCGCCTCGGCCTATTGCTCTGGAGCCGGCCGGGACGATATCGGCTCCTGCGGCCCGGCAAAGGACAGCGTGACGGATGCGATCCGCCAGCTCGGCAAGACCCAGTTGCCAGAGGAGCCTCGCCTGAAGGCGCTCGTGCTGATGGATCCTCTCAGCCTCGTCTTCGACCGGGTCAGCCTCAAGGAAATCAGCCTGCCGATCTTCCTGCTCCGCCCGCAGGACGATGCCTATATGAACGCGTCGCACAACGCGCTGGCGCTCGCCAAGGGGCTTTCCTTCCCGCCGCAGGAGACCGTGGTGCCCGGCCGTCACTTCGTCTTCATCGACCCCTGCCCGCCGGAGCTGGCGGCCGAAGCGCCGCTGATCTGCAGCGACGAGCCCTCCGTCGACCGCGCCGCGGTGCACGAGAAATTCGAAGGCGAGATCGCCGCCTTCCTCGAAAAGAAATTGTGACCGGTCAGCCTTTCACCCGACTCTCCTATGCCCTCATTCCCTTGCGGAATGGATTCTCATGCCCAAAACGGGCTTCATGCAGGACGTTTTTTCCAGCTTCCTGCCATCATGCCTGGCCGGTTTGCTTCCCGGCCGGATGCGCATAGGCTAACCTTGCCGCTTGCAATGAGGACTCCAGCTCAATGTCGCGGGTGCAGCTGAAAGCAGCGGACGGCACCATTGTCGAATTGGATCCGGCCAATGTCGTCGAAATCCGTCAGTTCGACGGCAAGGCGCAGGTCGAACAGCTGACCAGCGATCCATCCGTCCCCAGGCGTATCACCCTTGCCGAAAAGCCATGGCGCGTGGCCATGCTGCTGAACGCGGCAATCGGAAAAGCAAGGTTCGACAACAGCGCTGCCAACCACAGCCGCTAGGCTGGCATCTTGAGCGACAGGGCGTTGCGGACAAGCTGCGGCAGCCTGCCGAAGCTGTACCCCGGCAACGACCGGCCCCTGGCACCGTCGGCGTGGATCGCCTGCGCGGATGATTGCCGCCCTGCGCCACGATCCGGACCACCAAAGCGCGCCTCTGCCAAGGCACCAAGATAGTCGGGATTCTGCTCTATCCCTTCGTTTTCCTGCCCGACCTTCGTCCGAAAAGACGGCAACCTTGCCTTGCCGCTTTTGGAGGAAACGCAATGATCGACGACGTCGCCAGGGAAAGCCGCCGCGAGCGGCGCCGGGTCAGGGGTGGCGAGGCGGCAAGCCAGCGCAAGCCCGACTATCGTAACCTGCGCAACCCGTTCCTGCCGCAACCGGTGTTCTCCGACGACCAGGTCAGGGCCATCCACGACACCGCGCTGCGCGTGCTGGAGGAGCTCGGCATCAAGGTGCTGCTGGCGGAGGCGCGCGAACTCTACCGGCGCGCCGGCGCCATTGTCGACGACGACACGCAGATGGTGCGCATCGGCCGCGACATCGTGACGGCGGCCCTTGCCTCCGCACCGCGATCGATCCGTGCCCTCGGCGGCGATCGCTCCAGGGACCTCGTGCTGGAGCTTGGCGCGCTCTCCTTGCTGGCCGGTTCCGGAGCCCCCAACGTGACCGATATCGAGCGAGGCCGTCGCCCCGGCAACCTCGCCGATTTCGAGGCCCTGGTGCGCATCGTGCAGAGCTTCGACGTGCTGCACATGATGGGGCCGTTCATCGAGGCGCAGGATGTCGAGACGCGCCTGCGCCACTACGCGGTCAATCGCGTGCAGCTGACCCTCTCCGACAAGCTGCCCTTCGTCTATGCGCGCGGCACGCCGCAGGTCGAAGACAGTTTCGAGATGCTTCGGCTGGCGCGCGGCCTTTCCGACGACGCCTTCCTGTCGGACGTGCACTGCTACACCGTCATCAACAGCAACTCGCCGCGCCAGCTCGACATCCCGATGGCGCAAGGCATCATCGACTTCGCACGGGCCGGACAGGTGTCGATCATCACGCCGTTCTGCCTTGCTGGCGCGATGGCGCCGATCACGGTCGCCGGCGCGCTGACGCTACAGCATGCCGAGGCGCTGGCTGGCCTGGCGCTGGCCCAGATCAGCCGCGCTGGCGCACCGGTGGTCTATGGCAGCTTCTCCTCCAATGTCGACATGAAGTCCGGCGCGCCGGCCTTTGGCACGCCGGAACATGTCAAGGCAACGCTGGGCGCCGGCCAGCTGGCGCGGTTCATCGGCCTGCCCTGGCGTTCCGGCGGCGGCAGTGCAGCCAACATCTCCGACGTGCAGGCCGCGCATGAGACGCAGTTCTCGCTGTGGGGCAGCGTGCTCGCGGGCGCGACCGTCTGCATCCACGCCGCCGGCTGGCTCGAAGGCGGCCTGACCGTTTCCTTCGAAAAACTGATCACCGACATCGAGGCACTGCAGACCATCGCCGAACTGTGCACGGCGGTTCCCGGCGATGCGGATGCGATCGGCTTCGACGCCATCGCCGAGGTGCAGCCGGGCGGGCATTTCTTCGCCGCGCAGCACACCATGTCGCGGTATCGCACGGCCTTCTACGAGCCGCTGGTCGCCGACCTTTCCAATTTCGGCTCGTGGAGCGAGGCCGGCGCACGCACCGCGACCGAACGCGCCAACGATGTCTGGAAACGCAGGCTCGCCGAATTCGAGGTGCCAGCGTCGGCAGCCGGCTGCGGCGAGATCCTCGACGCATTCATCGCGCGGCGGACAGAGCAAGGCGGCGCCGAACCGGTTTCCTGACGCGCCAGGGCACGGCCCTGGCGGCAGGCTCGTGCCGCCAATATCCTTTGGTATACCGACCTTATCCCATTGCCTTTCCGAGGCACCGCTTTTCGGCTGGATATGCCTCGATCCACTTGATATCCGAGTGGTGCTCGGAAGCTTCCGACAATCAGACAGGAAACCTGAAATGCCTGACGACAGTAGTCGAACAAACACGCCGCAAAGGCCGTCAGGTCGGGTCTGAGCAATCGGTCTCGCCCTGACGTCCCGCGCGGCACGTCAAGGAGTGAGACATGAACATCGCAACCTTCCCCCGCAGCCCCCGGCACCGCGATTATTTCGTGGCCGAGAGAATCGAGACCGGCCTCCAGCGCGAAGCCCGTCGGGAGATATCCCGCACGCGCCCCGAGATCATCGCGATCTGGAGCCCCAATCCGGATACCGGCCGCATCGAATGCCGCTGGACAGCCGACAGGGACGAGATCGCCAGGTGGCTTTCCCGGCCCTGGATCGAGCGGGCGGGAATAATCCTCGCCGCTGCCCAGCAAGCGCGCTTCGACAAGGCAGGGCGGCTGCGCTGATGGCGCTCCTGTACGGCATGCCGCCTCGACGATCGGCCTGCTGATACGTCAGCACTTCCGCATCGGACGGCCGCGGGGCCGGTGCACCGCGGCACATATGTGGCCTGAGCGGCGGCATTCTTCCATTTCGCAGCAGGCGACATGAGGAGAACCCACATCGCTTGCAACCCAACCGACACCCTCGCGTTCCCGAACCACGAACCAATGCGAGGAGCGCAGCAATGACGTCCCCGAAACGACAGCAGCTACGGCTTTCCGGTGGAACCGAGCTTTCCTTCGTCACGGCGGGCGATGCGGCGAAGCCGGCGCTGCTGCTCCTGCACGGCTTTCCAAGTTCGGCCCGCACATTCGACGGCATCAACCCCGGGCTGGCGCGCGTCGCTTTCGTGATCGCGCCCGACCTGCCCGGCTACGGCCAATCGGAGCCGCTGGCCAAACCAACGTTCGAAATGCTCGGCGGCGCCATCCGGGAACTGCTGGACCACCTCGCGATCGGGCAGCGTTTCATCTACCTGCACGACTGGGGCGCCCCCGTCGGCGTGCACATCGCCATGCGGGCGCCCGAACGCGTCGCCGGCCTGATCATCCAGAACGCCAACGAACACCGAACCGGCTTCGGCCCGCTGTGGCACGACACGTTCGAGTTCTGGAAAAACCCGACACCGGAGAACGAAAAGAAGGCAACGTCGCACCTGACCTTCGAATTCACGCGCGAGCAGTATACGGGCGGGTTGCCGGACGACGTCGCGGCCAGGATCGAAGGCGAACCCTGGGTCGAAGACTGGCGCGTGATGAACCTGCCCGGCCGCATGGAAACGCAGCGCGCGCTGATTGCCGACTATGGCAACCACGTCGCCCGCTTCGACGCCGTTGCCGGCTATCTCAAGAAGCACCAGCCGCCGGCGCTGATGCTGTGGGGCCGTCACGATCCGTATTTCGACATTGCCGAGACGCTGTCGTGGATGCAGGACCTGCCGCGCATGGAGGCCCACATCTTCGACGGCAGCCACTTCCTGCTCGAGACGCATGCCGAGCCGGCACTCGCCCTGATGCTGGACTTCATCGGCAAGCAGCCGACACGCTGAACGCGATGCTTCGGCGCGGCGCCAGAAAATTGGAACCAGGCCGCGGCGAGATGCTTGTTTTTACAGGCATCCACTTTCGAAGAAGGAGACCACGATGACCACTGTAACAGGCCATACCGAAGCCATTCCCGCCAGCCGTGTGATTGGAACCAATGTCTACAACACAGCCGGCGAACATATCGGCGACATCGAGGATGTGATGCTGGAAAAGACCTCGAACGGCATCATGTTCGCCGTCATCGGCTTCGGCGGCTTTCTCGGTATCGGCGAGAAATATCACGCCATCCCATGGGCTTCGCTCGACTATGACAAGAGCAAGAAAGGCTATGTCGTTCCCTACGACAAGGAGCAGTTGCAGGCGGCGCCGTCCTACTCGGTCAACGAACTGACGGAAGACGATGGCCTGAAGGCCCGTGATGCCTCCTACAGCTACTACAAGGTCGATCCGTACTGGCAGTGACGGCCGGCTGCGTCGGGGGTCAATGACCCCCGACCTCACCCCAGCTCATTCACAACTGAAAATCCCACAGATTTTTGGAACCGACCGGCGACAAGCGGATTTCCCAGAGGATGCATTGCGAGCGCAAGCGGAGGGCGATCATGCGGGCCAAGGCAAACAAACCGATCGAATTGCAGTCCAGCGCCGCGTCCCCCGATGCGGAGCCGCAGGCTGAAACAGAGGCGCGAGCCCGCCTGGCCGCCATCGTCGATTCATCCTCCGACGCCATCATCAGCAAGGACCTCAACAGCGTCATCACCACCTGGAATGCCGCGGCCGAGCGCATGTTCGGCTACACGGCGGCTGAAGCGGTCGGACAATCCGTGCTGATGCTGATCCCCGAACGCCTGCACAACGAAGAAAACGAGATCATCGAGCGCATCCGCAACGGCGAGCGTATCGGCAGTTTCGAAACGCTACGGCTGCGCAAGGACGGCACGCCGATCCATGTCTCGCTGACCATCTCGCCGATCAAGACCGCCGACGGCAAGATCATCGGCGCTTCCAAGATCGCCCGCGACATCACCGCAACGCGCGAAAACGAGCGCCGCATCAGGCTGCTTCTGCGCGAGGTCAACCACCGGGTGAAGAACCAGTACGCTGTCATCCTGGCCATGGTGAAGGAAACCAGCCGGCGCTCCACGTCGCCCGAGGAATTCGAACGCCATGTCCGCGACCGCATCGCCGCACTTTCCCGCTCGCACGACCTGCTGGTCTTGTCGGACTGGTCGGGCGCCAGCGTCGCCGAACTGGTGCAGGAACACCTGAAGCCGTTCGGACACGAAGAGCGCATCAAGGTGTCGGGCTCGCTGCTGACGCTCAACGCGCGCTCTGTGCAATATCTCGGCATGGCGCTGCATGAGCTCGGCACCAATTCCGCCAAATACGGCGCGCTGGCCTGTCCTAAGGGCTCGATCGAAGTGACGTGGAAAGTCGTAACCGACGCGACGGGTGCTTCCGTGCTGCAGCTCAGCTGGGAAGAGCGTTTCGCCGGAGAACCGGCGGCCTGCCATCAGAGCAATCCGCGCGGGTTCGGCAGCATCGTGCTGCTGCGGGCCACGCCGCAGGCACTGGATGGCAGTGCCGAGATCGACCGTGGCACCGGCCAGGTGTGCTGGCGACTGACGGCTCCGGTCGACAGCGTCACGGCGGTGCGTGACAACGAAGAAGAGCCGGCGCTAAGCCAGCAGGTGTTCGACCCGATCCGGCTCGTCCGCTCGCTATCGCTCCGCAACAACATGGTGCCGAAGGCCGGTCAGGCCGAGGTCGGCGCCATGGTTGCAAACGGAGCGAAATGAGCTGCGCGAGAATGTTTCAGCCAGCCAATCGCTACAGGAGGTCCAAATGCTGCACAATGAGATTTGGCTGCTTCTGCTCACTGTCGCGCCGATCGTCGCTGCCGGCCTGATCGGCTTCGCCATGCTCAGGCGGCACGAGGAAGATTCGGCAGAACGGCGGGAACACGAGGCGGCAATGAGAAGGCTTCGCGTAAGTGCCGCTTCCGCCTCCCGCCGGGGCTGAGGCGACGATCACCGCGATGGGCATGATCAGGATTGGATCCGTCCCCGGACGTTGCCGCGATAATAGAGCCCGATGGGCTTGTCCTCGACATCCATGACCGCAAAGTCGAGGTCGTAGATCTCGGCCAGCACCTCGGAGCGCATCAGCGCGGCTGGCGATCCCTGCTGCACCAGCCTGCCGTCGCGCATGGCGACGATGTGGTCGGAATAGCTGGAGGCGAAGTTGATATCGTGCAGCACCAGCACGATGGTCTTGTCGAACTCGTCGACGGCCCGGCGCAGCAGGCGCATCATCGAGACCGCCTGTTTCATGTCGAGATTGTTCAGCGGCTCGTCGAGCAGCACGTAGTCCGTGTCCTGGCATAGCACCATCGACACGAAGGCGCGCTGACGCTGGCCGCCCGACAATTCGTCCAGGAAGCGGTCGGCCAGCGTGCCGAGTTCGAGATGGGCGAGCGCGCGTTCGACATGCTCGCGATCCGCCGCCGTCGGGCGTCCCTTCGAATGCGGGTAACGGCCGAAGGCCACCAGTTCGCGCACCGTGAGCCGCGAGGCCATGGCGTTGTCCTGCCTGAGAATAGCGAGCTTGCGCGCCAGCACATCGCCGGGCGTCGTCGTCACATCGAGGCCGTCGACGGTGATCGTGCCGGCGTCCATCGGCATGAGGCGGCTCATCATCGACAGCAGCGTCGACTTGCCGGCGCCGTTCGGCCCGATGATCGATGTCAGGCCCTTTTGCGGCAGGTCGAGCGTCACAGCGTCGACCACGACGGCCCGGCCATAGGACTTCGACACCTTGTCGATGCGGATCATCGTCTCGCTCCGGACAGCAGCAGCAGGATGAACAGCGTCCCGCCGAGGAATTCGATCAGCACGCTGAGCGCGGTGTTGAAGGCGAACAGGCGCTCGAGCACCGTCTGCCCGCCGACCAGGAGGATGACGGCAAGCAGGATGGCAACCGGCAGCACGACCTTGTGACGCGACGTGCCGGCGAGATGATAGGCGAGGTTGGCGACCAGCAGCCCGAAGAAGGTGACCGGGCCGACGAGTGCCGTCGAGACGGAGACCAGGACGGCAATCAGCATCAGCAGCACCGTCACCACCCGGCCGTGCGCCACGCCGAGGCTGATGGCGTGGTCGCGCCCCAGCGCCAGCACGTCGAAGGTGGAGAAGAAGCGCCAGCCGATCACGGATGCAACCAGTACGGCGATCGCCGCAACGGAGAGGATCTCGCCATGGACGGTGTTGAAGGAAGCAAAGAAGCGATCCTGCAGCACCATGAAGTCGAGCGGATCGATCATGCGCTGCAGGAAGCTGGACAGGCTGCGGAACAGCACCCCGAAGATGACGCCGGCCAGAAGCAGCAGATGCAGGCTGCGCACCTCGCCCGAAAGCAGCCAGCGGTAGATGATGGCTGCGAACAGCACCATGGCGGCGGCATCGACGACGAATATGACGCGCGGCCCGGCCAGGCTGGAATAACCGGCGCCGAACAGGAAGACGACGACCGTCTGGACGAGCACATAAAGCGCATCGAACCCCATGATCGCCGGCGTCAGGATGCGGTTGCCGGTCAGCGTCTGGAACAGCACCGTCGACACCGCGATCGAATAGGCGACGAGCAGCAGGGCAGCCAGCTTGGTGCCGCGAAACGGCAGCACGAAGCCCCAGTTGCCGTTGGCGCCGAGCGTCATGAATGCCGTCATCGCGGCGGCGGCCAGCACTGAAAGCAGCGCGATCAGCAGAAGCGCGTTGCCGTTTTTCGCGGAAACGCGGAAACGCCCTGGTTCTTTGTCTTTACGCAATTCCGGACGGAAAACCGCAACGCACTTTTCCTGGAATTGCTCTAGAGGGCGACGGCTAACCAAGCTGCCTCCGCCGGCGCAACAGCAGCACCAGGAAGAAGGCGCTGCCGACGACGCCCATGATGGTGCCGACGGGGATTTCATATGGATAGCGGATGACGCGCCCGGTGATGTCGCAGGCAAGCAGCAGTCCGGCGCCCAGGATCGCCACCCAGGGCAGCGAGCGGCGGACATTGTCGCCGAGCACCATCGCGACGATGTTGGGAACGACCAGCCCGACAAAGGGGATCATGCCGACGGTTGCGACGACGCCGGCGGTGACCATGGCCACGATGACCAGGCCGAGCCGCAGCACGCGCTTGTAGTCGAGGCCGAGATTGGTGGAGAAATCCTCGCCGAGGCCGGCAGCGGTAAAGCGGTCGGCGGTGACATAGGCGAGCGCAGCCAGGAAGAAGGAGAGCCACAAAAGCTCGTAGCGGCCGCGCAGCACGCCGGAGAAATCACCGGTCGTCCAGGCATTGAGTGCCTGCAGCAGCTCGAAACGGTAGGCGATGAAGGCCGCGACCGCGCCGATGATGTTGCCGAACAGGATGCCGACCAGCGGCACCATCAGCACGGAACGCAGCGGTATCGCGCGCAGGATGCGCAGGAACATCGCGGTGCCGGCGAGCGCGAAGACGGAGGCGACGAGCATCCTGACGTAGATCGGCGTTTCGGGGGCGACGAGGGTGACGGCGAGGATGCCGAGGCTGGCCGAATCCACCGTGCCGACGGTTGATGGCTCGACGAAGCGGTTGCGGGCCATCATCTGCATGATCGTGCCGGCGATCGCCATCGACACGCCGGCCAGCATGATCGCCGCGGTGCGCGGGATGCGGCTGACCAGCATGATCTCGGCAGCCTGGCTGTCACCACCCTGGCTGAACAAGGCAAACGGCGAGATGTCGCTGACGCCGACGAAAAGGCTGACCAGCGCCAGGCAGGCAACGAGCAGGATGGCGGCGGCTGTCTTCAACGCGATGTCCGAGAGGAGCTTTCAGGGCGCAGGCCGGTGGTGCTCGGCCAGGTGTGTGAAGTGGTGATGGGTTTCGTGCGCCGTTGCGGCCGGCCCCTTCTCCCCTTGTGGGAGAAGGTGGCCCGAAGGGCCGGATGAGGGGTGCTGGAAGAAACGAGGCTGAGGAAATTACATCTGTATAACAGCATCTTAACCCGAAAGGTCGCGATCCGTCCAACACCCCTCATCCGACCTCGCCTGCGGCTCGGCCACCTTCTCCCACAAGGGGAGAAGGCAACGCGGCGAAGCGGCTCCCAACTCACTCACCCGGCGCATCAAAGGCCTTCGACACCTGCTCGATGCTCTGGTGCAGCGCCGTCAGCCCGCCGCCGACAAGGTACCAGTTGGCCGGCTCCAGATAGACGACCTGGTTCTTCTTCCAGGCCGTCGTCTGCCGGACCAGTTCGTTGTCGAGGAGGGTTTTCGCCGGACTGCCCTCGCGGCCGATGGCAGCATCGCGGTCGATGACATAGAGCCAGTCAGGGTTGGTCTTGAGGATGTATTCGAACGAGACGGGCTGGCCATGCGTGCCGGTGTCGAGGCCGGTGGCGGCGGGAACGATGCCGAACGCGTCGTGCAGGATGCCGAAGCGCGAGCCCGGGCCGTAGGCGCTGATGCGGCCGCCGGTGGTCAACACGATCAGTCCCTTGCCCTTGCTGACCGCCTTGGCCTTCAGGGCGGACACGGCGCTGTCGAGTTCAGCGACCGCTTTTTCGGCCTCCTGCTGCTTGCCGAAGATGCGGCCAAGCGTCTTCACATTGGTCTCGACCGAGCCGAGATAGTCCTTGGCGTTGCCGGTGAGATCGATGGTCGGCGCGATCTTCGCCAGTTCGGCAAACTTGGCGGCTGAGCGTCCGCCGACGATGATGAGGTCAGGCTTTGCGGCATTGACCGCTTCATAATCCGGCTCGAAAAGCGTGCCGATCTTGACGTAGCTGTCGGCATTGTACCTGGCGAGGTAGGCGGGTTTCGGCCCGCCCGGAACGCCCGTCACCGCCACGCCAAGACGATCGAGACTGTCGAGCGTGGCAAGGTCGAAGACCAGAACCCTGGCCGGCTGAGCGCTGAGTTTCGTCTCGCCCTGCGCATGACTGACCGTGATCTCTTGCGCATGCGCGGGCAAACACGCCAGCACCACAAGGGCCAATGAGGCGATGAGAGGGCTGATCCTGCTGAACATTTGTTCCTGCCTTTCGAATTGCGCCGGCTTACTTGCCGTCGGGCGTTGTCGATCCGTCGGTTGCGGGAGCCGGGCTGATGCCGAGCAGCGAGAAGCGCAGGGCGTCAGCGACAGCGAACGGAATCATGCTGCCGTGGCTCTCGTCGGTGAACTGGCGATAGCCAAGCTTGAGCCTGCTGGCCCTGAGGGTCTCCTGGACATCGTGGCCATTCGGCCCGGAGCGCAGCTTCTCGATGCGTTCGAGGGTCGCAGCGTCCGCTCCCGCTCTCTGCGCCCGCTTGCCGCTCGTCTCGATCAGCAGCCTCCTGCCCTCACCAGCAGACGGGTCACGCAGGAATTGCTCCATCTCGCCCAGGATCGAGCGTCCGTTCCACCAGATCGACGGGTCTGCCGCGATGTAGGTCTGGAAGGCGTCCGGCCTGGAGAACAGCACGTGCAGAGCCAACAGTCCGCCGAGCGAATGGCCGAAAAGCGTCTGCCGGGTCGGGTCGACCGCAACGCGACGCTCGACCTCGGGCTTCACAGTCGACTGCAGGAATTCGAGGAAAGCATCGGCGCCACCGGTCTTCGGGACATTCATTCCCGGCGGGATCAACTCAGCCGGCGTCGGCGGCGTCAGGTCGAAGAAACGCAGGCGCACGATCTCCTCGCGGCTGTCGCCCGGATAGCCGATGCCGACGAGGACGGCCTGCACGTCCGGTTCTCTGGCCAGCACCTGCCGCGCAAGGTCGAAGGTGGTGTTGCCGTCAATCAGATAGACCACCGGAAAACCCTGTGTGGGCGCCGGCCCGTCGGGCACCGAGAGGAAGACCCTGCGCACGATGTCGTCCGGACCGCCGAGATCGAAGCTCATGCGCGTCGGCTCACCGGCCATTGCCGTGCCAGCGACGCCAATGGCCATCGCCGCGGCTCCGATCATCGCTTTTGCCGTACGCCCGACCATCGTCAGAAGGTCGACCTGAGGCTCATCCAGAGCCGCCGGCCCTCGACCACGGCGTTGTAGTCGTTGGTTTCGACACGCTTGTCGAAGATATTGTAGATGGCGGCGTTGAGCGTGACGTTCTCGTTGAAGGAGTAGGACGCGCCGATGTCGGCGGTGAGATAGGCGCCATATTTGCGTGCACGGATGGTCTTGCCGTCACTGGCATAGACCGGCGTCCCCTGCGCACCGATGCGCAGGCCGGAATTGATCTCGGAGCCATGGTAGTTGCCGGCCGCCCAGGCGCTCAGCCCGTCGATCGGCGTGGTCCAGTCGGCACGGATGTTGCCCATATGCGTCGGCGTGCGCGTCAGCGGCAGGCCGGCGAAGTCGCCCGTCTTCTGCTCCGAATCGGTGTAGGTGTAGCTGGCGCGCAAGGTCACGCTGTCGATGACCTGCCAGTCCGCCGTCAGTTCGACGCCCTGCAGCACGGCATCGTCGATGTTGTAGCTGTACCAGAGCCGGTAGTTCGGATCCTCCTTCCAGCGCGCGATCGAGCCGTCCGGATTGTAGACCAGCGCGTTCGAGATCTTGTCCTTGAAGTCGGTGTAGAAATAGGTCGCGCCGGCACGGAAGTTGGACAGGTTATCCCATAGCACCGTCGCCTCGTAGCTGAGGCTCTTTTCAGGCCGCAGATCGGGATCGCCGATGATGACGCCGCAGGTGCCGTTCGGCCCGTAGGTGCAGTTGGCACCGCCTGTCGTGTAGGCATAGCCCGGTGCGATGGTGCGGATCTCCGGCGCCTTGAAGCCGGAGGAAACACCACCCTTCAGGGTGATCTGGTCGGTGGTGTGCCAGACGCCGTAGATGCGCGGGCTGAAATGCGAGCCGTAGATCTCGTGGTTGTCCATGCGCAGCCCGCCGGTAAGGGCGAAATCCGGCGTCAGCTGCCATTCGTCCTCGGCGAACAGGGCCCATTGCCGGATGCCGAACTGCTCGTCCTTGCCGGTACGCTTGCCGGGATTCTGGTCGGTCAGCGTGGCGTCGATGAACTGGCCACCGGTGACCAGCGTGTGCTGGCCGAGCAGTTCGAACGGCGTGGTGAACTTGCCGTCGACGACCGTGTTGCGGATTTGCGGCGAACGCTGGTTCTCGACAAATCGCGAGGTGCGGCCATCCCAGTTGAAGTTGGTGCGCTCGGCCGTCTCCTGCGAGATCGAGAAGTCCGAAGTCGTCCAGCCCCAGCGCCCGGTATGCGACAGCGACCAGTGGTCGCGATCGTTGTAGTTGTAGCTGTTGCTGGTGGCGGTGTTGCCGGCGCTCGCTTCCCGCCGCAGGCTGGTACGGCCCGCCTCGAAGACGAAGTCGTGGTTCTCGTTCGGCGTGAAGGTCAGGCGCCCGGTGAGGTCGGTATCCTTGTATTGCGGGTTGCCGGCGCTGAAGGCGTCTTCCTCGCGCTTCAGGCCACGCCCCCACAGCTGCGCGCCCACCAGTCCCGGTATGATGGGACCACTGGCATAGATGCTGCCCTGCGCGGAATTGCCGTAGCGCGAATGCTGCTGCACGGTTCCGTCCACGGTGGCGGTTCCCATCCAGCGGTCGGCGACCTTGCGCGTGATGATGTTGATGACGCCGCCCATGGCATCCGAGCCGTAAAGCGAGGACATCGGCCCGCGCACCACCTCGATGCGCTCGATGGCTCCAACCGGCGGCAGGAAGCTCTGCTCGAAGCCGGAGTTTCCGTTGGTGCGGGCATCACGCGTGCTCTGCCGCTTGCCGTCGACCAGCAACAAGGTGTAGGCGCCCGGCAGTCCACGAATGTAGATGTCCTCTTCGCCGGCGGCACCGGTCACCGCCACGCCCTGCACGCTGCGCAGCGCGTCGGTGAGGTTGCGGTAGGAGCCCTTTTCCAGTTCCTCGCGCGACACGACCGTGATGCTGGCCGGCGCGTCCTTGACGTTCTGCTCGAAACCGGTCGCCGTGATGACGATGCGCTCCAGCAAGGTCGGCTTCTCGGCCGGCTGAGCGGCGGGAGCCTTTTGGGCCGCGGCGCCCACCGACGAGACGGCCAGCAAAGCAAAACCGGCTACACCGCACCACAGGCTCGGCGTCAGACGCGACCGCCGGGCCTGCCAAAAACCGCGCGAAATGTCCCACCCAGCCATCATCAATTCCCCGCCCGCTAAAACTTGAGTAAGTTAGTCGTCTTTTCTGATCGCGACGCGGGAAGGTCAACGCCTATGTTTCGGAACGATTCCAAATTCAGGAAAACGCAAATGGCGGCACCCCCCGGCACAGCGACGGGCCGCCCGGAGGCGCGCCGGCCAATCGAAGCGACACACCCCGCCTCATCCTATCTCGGCAAGCTGCGCCTGCTGGTCGCACTGGATTGCCTGCTGGTCGAAGGCAGCGTCACCAGGGCGGCGCAGCGCCTGGCGCTGAGCCCGGCTGCCGTCAGCAGGCTGCTCGGCCAGGCGCGCGAACTCTATGGCGACCCGCTGTTGAAGCGCTCCGGCCGCCGGCTGGTGCCGACACCACGGGCGGAGTCGCTGCGCAACAGGCTGCGGGCTCTGGCGGCCGAGACCGAGCGTGTGATGGACCGCAACGTGCCGGGAACCGACCGCGCGGAGCCGGACGCGGCGGTGCTGGAAAGCTGGCGGCGCGAACCGATCGTGCAGGCGCCGCCGCTGGCGATGCGGCCGGCTTTCCTGCTCGATGACGAACCTGGACCCGAGGCGCTGGCGCAACAGCTGTCCGGCATCGCAGACGATGGCGACCCGCGCCGGCGGCTCGCCAAATACATCGCCGTCGTCGGCCGCAAATCAGGCAACTCGCGACCGCTGACGCTCACGGAATCGCGGGATGCCTTCACGACGATCCTGCAGGGTGGGGCCGATCCGATGCAGGTCGGCGCCCTGCTGCGCCTGATCAGCTATCGCGGCGAAACCGCCGCCGAACTTGCCGGGCTTGTCCAGGCGGCCAGGGACAGCTTCCACGCGGGCAGTGCAGGCGTCCCGGACGCCGACCTCGACTGGCCGGCCTACCCTTCGCCGCGCTCGCTGCGAACACCCTGGTTCGTGTTATCCGCCATGCTGGTGGTGGATGCAGGCCACCGGGTGGTCATGCATGGTTCGCATGCCGGCGGCAGGCTGGAGCGGGCCGTGGAAACGATCGGCATTCCCGTCGCCCTGTCGGTTGCCCAGGCACGGGTCACGCTTGGCGAAAGGAACATCGTCTACATGCCGCTGGCCGGCTTTGGCGCACGGCTTCAGGGGCTGATGTCGCTCTATCCGCTGTTCGAGTCGCGTAGCTCGGTCAATTCCGCCGTTCATCTTCTCAACCCGCTCGCCGCACGCACAATACTGCTCGGCGTCTCGCAGCCGGCCTATCGGGAACTGCACAGGGACACCGCCCTGCTGCTTGGCCATGACGATCTTTCCATCGTCGCCTCCAGCCGCGATGTCGCCGAATGCAACCCATTCCGGGCCATGACGATGCATCGGCTGGTCGAGGGCCGGCCCGTCGATCTCGGAACTCCGGCGCAGCCCGAACCGCTGTCGCAAGGCATTGGCGGCCTTACCAGCCTCGAATACTGGATGGCCGTGTGGTCTGGCGCTGCGCGCGATGCCAGGGCAACGGAGATCATCATCCTGTCCGCCGCGCTGGCCCTGATGACGATCCGCAAGGCAGCGAACGAGGAACTGACCGCCTATCGCCGGCTGGCTGCGGCGCTATGGGATCGCAGGCACAGATCCAAACCTGCGCATCGACCGCGGTGATCTTCGGAAGGGCCGCTGATGCGATGGCGGGCACTTCAGTCCGGCAGCTCCAGATTTATCAGCAACACCATGTACAGCAGCCAAATCGCTGCCATCACACAGCCGATTGCGACATAGACATAACGGGCGCGGCTCCTGGTCAGCCAGGCCGCAGCGAAGGAGAGCAGAGCGCCCAAGGGCAACAAGAAAACGATCGGCATTCCATCCCCATCTCTTGACCGGAGAGTGTCGTGTCCACTGCCAAATGGCAAAGATGTCAATGGGTGGCATGCTGCAGAAGAGCGAGGCCGGTGCGTGCTGGACCAGGTGCCGCGATCACGGCGACGGGATCGCTCCGGTGACATGCGGCATCGCGTAGCCGCGGATCACCGCCGGCCGGGCGGCGAGTTCGAGATACCAGCGACGGATGTTGGGGAAGTCGGCGAGGTCGACCTTGTGGCGGACGAAGCGCGACACCCAGGGCCAGATGGCGATGTCGGCGATCGAATAGTCGCCGGCGACGTATTGGCGGCCCTCCAGCCTGGCTTCCAGAGTGTCGTAGAGACGGCGCGTCTCGGTGCGGAAGATGTCCTCGGCATAAGGCGCCTTGCCGGGATTGTAGGTGAGGAAGTTATGGGCGTGGCCGAGCGTCGGGCCGAAATTGCCGACCTGCCAGAACAGCCATTCCAGCACATTGAGCCGGGCGGCAGGCTCGTCAGGCAGCAGACGGCCGGCGCGCTCGGCGAGATGGATCATGATCGCGCCGGACTCCATCAGCGTGCTGCCGTCCTCAAACACGATGGCGGGGATCTTGGCCGATGGGCTGACGGCGCGGAAGGCCGGCCTGTCCTGCTCGCCGCGCGTGATGTCGACGGCATGCGCCCGGTAAGGCAGACCGAGCTCCTCGAGCAGGATCGAGATCTTCAGGCCGTTGGGGGTGATCCAGGTGTAGAGGTCGATCATCAGTCGAACATCATCTCATCGACCGACAGGCCGGAATTCATGGCGCGCCGGCTGGTGACGTCGTCCAGCCCGGCAAACAGGTCGCGCAACATGCCGACCAGACGAGCGACGCGGATGTCGGTCACCTGGTAGAGGATCGACTTGCCCTCGCGCCGGCCTTCGATCAGTCCTGCTTCCCTCAACTCGCCGAGCTGCTGCGACAGCGTCGGCTGACGGATGCCGAGCTCCTCCTCCAGCGTGCTGACCGAACTTTCCTGTTCCATCAGGAAACACAGGATCGCCAGCCGGTTGGGATTGGCGAGATGCTTCAGCAGCTCGCTGGCCTCGCCGACGCTGGGACAGAGTTTCGAGGATATCGGCTTGGCCATGGTGCTGACCCGGGATCCTGAGTTGACGCTTCATAAAAAAGTATAGTGACGCCGCCTGCCCGACAAGCACGGCGCCATGCCGTTTGAGAGGCCGCAAAGGAAATGCCGTTGCGGGGCGGATCGGCGCGATAAAAATCCTTTCCGCCCGACGCAATTGGCATGAGCGCACTCGGATTCACTTCATAAAAAAGTAAATTGATATGGCAGTCCATAAATACGATAGAAATTATGAAGATAGGCGTTCACCCCTCCAACCTGCACCTGATGCTGGCCCGCTCATGGCCCGGTGCCTTCGCATCGCTCGATCCGCAATTCGTGCTCTATCCGGAAGGCCGCGACACCGGCCGACTGCTGCATGAAGGACGCATCGACTTCGGCGGCACCGGCTCGACGCCACCGATCGTGTCGGAAGCCAATTCGCTGCGTGTCTCCTACCTCGCCGCCTCGGCGCCGCGCCCGGCCAATGGCGGCATCTTCGTGCGCAAGGACAGCGCGGTGCGCAGCGTCGGCGACCTCAAGGGCAAGCGCGTCACTCTCATCGACGGTTCGTTCCACACCTATCTGCTGGCCCGCGCCATCGAAGGCGAAGGCCTGCGCCTGCCGGACATCGAAACGGTCGAGCTGAAGCCGGAAGACTCGCTCGATGCGCTGCTCACCGGCCGCGTCGATGCCTGGATCGCCATGGCGCCACGGCTCGAAAAGGCACTGGAGCGTGATGACATCCGCCTGATCGCCCGCTGCGGCGACACCATTCCCAACCGCTCGGTGTTCTGGACACTCGCCGGACGCAGGAACGCCAACGACGCCAAGGCCGAAATCCTGGCCGAACTTGCCCGCGTCGGGCGCGAAGTGCAGGCCGATCCGGCGCGTGCAGCAGCGCTTCTGGCCGCCGCTCGCATCGGCGACGGCGATGCGACAGCCTGGGAACGGGTGATCCGCTCGCGCGATTTCTCGGTCGTGGCAGCGGACGCCGCCATCGTCCAGGAACAACAGGACGAGGCCGATACGCTCTACCGGCACGGCTATCTCGAACAGCCGGTGCAACTCGGCTCTCTTCCCAACAATGAAAGGGTCCCGGCATGAACGTGCTCTGGTACATGTGCGCGCCGGACGGCGCTTATCCCTGGCAGCCGGAAGGCTCACGCCAGGTCGACTACGGCTATTACCGCCAGCTCGCCCAGGCTTATGACCATCTCGGCTACACCGGTGCGCTGTTCGCCACCGGCGCGCATGACGTTTGGGTGCTGGCCGGCGCGCTGCTGCCCTATACGGAGCGGCTGAAATTCCTCGTCGCCATCCATCCCGGCCTGATCGCGCCGACGCTGCTGGCCAAGATGGCGGCGACCTTCCAGGAATTCTCCAAGGGCCGCCTGCTCGTCAACATCGTGTCGGGCGACGCCAAGATGCTCGGCGCCTACGGCATGACGATGCCGCATGACGAGCGCTACGACATGGCGGACGAATATCTCACCATCTGGCACAGGCTGTTCAAGGGCGAGACGGTCGACTTCCAGGGCAAATATTTCAACACGGTCGGCGCCAAGCTGGCACTGCCGGTCGGCGAAAGCATCGCGCCGCCGCCGCTGTGGTTCGGCGGCTCCTCGGACAAGGCGCTCGACGTCTCGGCCAAGCATGTCGACACCTATCTGTCCTGGGGCGAAACGCCGGAGCAGATCAAGGCCAAGGTCGATGCCGTCAAGGCGAAGGCCGCACAGCACGGCCGCACACTGGACTACGGCATCCGCCTCTATGTCATCGTGCGCGAGACCGACAGCAAGGCCTGGGAAGCGGCCAGCGACCTTTATGCCCGCATGGACGAAAGGGCGATCGCCGCCAACCAGCGCTTCGTTTCGAATTCAGACTCGGTCGGACAGCGGCGCATGAGCGCGATGCATGGCGGCGTCAAGCCGGACGATCTGCGCGAGCTGGAGGTCGCGCCCAATCTCTGGGCCGGCATCGGCCTGGTGCGGCCGGGGCCGGGCACGGCGATCGTCGGCTCACCCGACACGGTGATCCGCACGCTGGAGGCTTACAAGGAAGCCGGTGTCGATACCTTCATCCTGTCCGGCATGCCTTTGCTGGAGGAAGCCTACCGCTTCGGCGAAAGCGTGCTGCCGCGCCTCGACGTCAAGCGCGAGGTCTCCCAGGCCAGGAACTTCACCTGGTCGACGCTGTTCGACCGCGATCTTTCCAAGGCATCTGCGGGCTGACCCCATGAGCACGTTGGATCTCACCGCACCCGCCTCAGGCGCCGCCCGGCAGGCGGCACGGTTGCTGCGCTGGCTGGAACAGGGGCTCGGCGCGGTCTGCGCGCTGCTGCTGGCCGTGCTTCTGGTGGTGGTGCTGGCCACCGTGCTGCTGCGTTATGTCTTCTCCACCGGCCTGCTTGGTGCGGAAGACGCCGGCATCTGGCTGCATGTGGCGCTGATCGCGGCTGGCGCGCCGCTGGCCATCAACAGCGCGCTGGCGATGCGGCTGGACATCTTCGTGCGGCGGATGCCGGCTGCCGGCCAGGCAGTTGCAGAAATCGCCGCCGACGTCTTCTCGGTTCTGACCGGCCTGGTGCTGCTGTTCGGCGGCGCGACCATCGCCACCAAACTCGGCGGCATCTCGCCGTCGCTCGGCCTGCCGGAATGGATCCGCTTCGGCTTCCTCGGCGCGGGCGGTGCGCTGGTGCTGCTGGCGCTGGCGCTCAGCCGCGTGGCCGAAGGACGCAGCGGCCAGTTCATTCTGGCCGCCATCATCGGCGCAGCACTGTATCTCGCCGCGACACGGCTCTCCTTCGACGTCTCGTGGCCGCCGAGCCTGGTGCTCGGCATCATTGCCGCCATCGGCCTGATCGTGGCGGCACCCTTGCCGCATGCCTTCCTGGCCGCCTCCTACATCGCGCTTATGTTCGGCTCGACCCTGCCGGAAGCGGCGATCGTCTCGTCCACCGTCACCGGCCTGTCGAAATTCCTGCTGCTGGCGATCCCGTTCTTCCTGCTGGCAGGCGGCTTCCTGACCATATCCGGCGTCGCCGGGCAGATCGTGCGCTTCGCCGCGGCACTTGTCGGGCACCGCCGGGCAGGCCTCGGCCAGACCGCGCTCCTGACGAGCGTGCTGTTTTCCGGCGCCTCGGGCTCGTCGGTGGCCAATGCCGCCTTTGGCGCAGCAACCTTCCAGCCGGAACTGGTCAAGCGCGGCTATCCGCCGGCGCAGGCCGGCGCGATCATTGCCGCGACCTCGGTGCTGGACAACGTCATCCCGCCCTCGATCGCCTTCCTGATCCTGGCGGCTGCAACCAATTTGTCGGTCGGTGCGCTGCTGGTCGGCGGCTTTTTCGCCGGCGGCGTCATGGCCATCTGCCTGGCGGTGGCCATCCACCTGACCGTGCGCGAGAACACCACGCAGCCGCGTGCCGATGCGAGCGAGCGCTGGCGCTCGGCCATCGGCGCCATCCCGGCCTTCGGCCTCGGCGTGCTGGTGGTGGTCGGCATCCGTTTTGGTGTCGTCACCACCACCGAAGCGGCCGCACTCGCCGCCCTCTACGCGCTGCTGCTCGGCATCTTTGCCCGCCTGCGTGCAGCCTCGCTCTATGAGGCCGTGCGGCAGGCGGCGGTCGAGGCGTCGGCGATCGGCCTGCTGATCGGCAGCGCCGCGCCCTTCGCCTTCCTGCTTGCAGTCGACGACATTTCCGGGCTGGTCTCCAGCGCGGCAACAAGCCTGGGTGCCGGCGCGCTCGGCGTGCTTGTCTCCATCAACCTGATCCTGCTGGTGGTCGGACTGGTGCTCGACATCGGCGCGGCCATCCTGCTGTTCTCGCCGATCTTCCTGCCGATCGCGGTGGCCGCCGGCATCGACCCGATCCATTTCGGCGTCATCCTGGTGGTCAACCTGATGATCGGCGGGCTGACGCCACCAGTCGGCATGCTGGTCTATGTCGTCTCCGGCGTGACCCGCATTCCCGCGCCGACATTGTTCCGCGCCATCCTGCCTTACCTCACGGCCCTTCTCGTTTCCCTGGCGATCCTGAGCGCCTGGGCCCTCTTCTTCTGACCCATTCTCAAGCAACGGATCCTTGTCATGAGCAATTTCATTAGCCGACGCAGTTTTCTCCAGAGCGCGGGAGCCGTTGCCGGCGGCGTGCTGTTCGCCCCTGCCATCATCGGTCGGGCGGAGGCGGCGACGAAGCTGACGGTCGCCTCGCTGTTCGGCGACGACAAGCCGGAGACCAAGATCTGGTTCAGGATCCGTGACATCGTCGAGGCGAAGCTGCCGGGGCAGTTCCACTTCAACATCGTCAAGGACGGTGCATTGGGCGGCGAAAAGGAAGTCGCCGAGGGCATCCGGCTCGGCTCCATCCAGGCCAGCCAGTCGACGGTGTCGTGGCTGACCAGCTGGGTGCCGGAGCTGCAGATCCTCGACCTGCCCTTCCTGTTCCGCGACGCCGCCCATGTGCGCAAGGTCGTCGACGGCGATGTCGGCAAGGACCTCAAGCAGAAGCTGCTGGCGCAGGACTTCGTCGCGCTCGACTACATCAACTACGGCGCGCGCCACCTGCTCGCCAAGGAAGAGATCGTGCGGGCGGAGCAGTTGCAGGGCAAGCGCATCCGCGTCATCCAAAGCCCGCTGCACACCAAGCTGTGGAGCGCCTTCGGCGCCACGCCGATCGGCATTCCGATCACCGAGACCTACAACGCGCTGGCCACCGGCGTCGCCGATGCCATGGACCTGACCAAATCCGCCTATGCCGGCTTCAAGCTCTACGAGGTCGTGCCCTACCTGACCGAAACCGGCCATATCTGGGCCTCGGGCGTGGTCTATTTCTCGACCGGTTTCTGGAACGGGCTGAACGACGAACAGAAAGTCGTCTTCCAGGCCGCCGCCAGCGAGGGTGCGGCCTATTTCAACCAGCTTATCGTCGAGGACGAGGCGGTGTCGGTGGCCAAGGCCGCCGAGAAAGGCGGCCATGTCGCGCAGCCGCAGGATCGTGCCGAATGGGAAAAGGGCGCCAAGGGCGTATGGGAGAGCTTTGCAGGAACCGTGGGCGGGCTTGACAGGATCGAGGCGATCCGGGCGGTGGCGTGAGGAAACCAGCGCTGGCGCCTCGACGGCAACAAACTCGTCCTGGAGCGGTCCGGTCTGCTCTCACCAAGTGGACCTGTAAAACCTGTAAGATCCAGAAAATGATAGGACCGCTTTTCATGAGGTTTTGGCCAGCATGCGGTCCTCCCACGCTTATCTGCTCTTCATCGCGACGCTTCTCACTTCGGTCGGCTATGGCGCGACATTCCTGCTGACGACACATTTCCGCGCCCTCGGCGGCAGCGAGATCGAGACAGGCATAGCGCTGAGCGGTGCGATGGTCGGCACGCTGGTCGGCGTGCCACTCGTCGGCTGGTTTGCAAACCGGATCGGCGCGGCGCGCATGGCTGCGCTCGGCGCGGCGCTGGTTGCCGCCGGCTATGTCGGCCTCGCATGGATCTCGGCCGTCGCTCCCACAATCGCAGTGGCCGGGTTCTTCATCGGCCTCGGCTGGGGAACTTTTTTCCTGGCCGGGCCGATGTCGCTTTCCGTCCGTGTCACCGACAGTGATCGCGGCTTCTGGTTCACCCGCTACGGCGCATTCCAGATGGGTGGGATCGGCTTCAGCCCTATCGTCGCAACCGCGCTGATCGACCATGCCGGCCTGACGACGGCGCAGGCGTTCGAGGTCGTCGCCGCGTCGACGGCACTCGCCGCCCTGATGCTGTTTATCTTCGAGGTGGTCGCGCCGTATGACAAAAAAGCGGTTGCCGTCGCGGGCCAGGGAAACTGGGTGGCGGCGCTGCCCTCGATCGCGCGGACACGCGCGCTCTATCCGATCGTGATGGTGGGGTTGGGCGCCTGCGTGTTCAGCGGCATGCTGACCTTCCAGACATCGCTGGTCGAAGGAACGGGCCTGAAGGGCGGCACCTATTTCGCGGTCAATGCCATAACCGTCGTGGTCGCCCGCTTTACATTGGCGCCGATACTCAACCGAGCCGATGGCGATAAAGCCTCCATCGTCCTGCTCATCCTGATGTGCATGGGCGTCGCTGCAGCGTTCTGGCTCGGTTTCGGCGTTGCCGTCCAGGTCGCCAGCGCGATCCTGATCGGAATAGGATATGGGCTGGTCTATTCGCTGATCCAGACGCAGGCCGTCAACGATGCACCGGCCGAACACAGGAATGCCGCGCTGACCTGGTTCGTCATCGCCTATTTTGTCGGTATCTTCGGCTTCCCGACACTTGGCGCATGGCTGATCGTCCATGCCGGCCTGCCATGGTTCCTTGCCGCCATCCTCGGATTTGGCCTTGCCGAACTGGCACTGGCGTTGACCCGGCAGGCCGGCGGCTTGATCTTTCGCCGGCCGAGGGCAGAGGTTTCAAGATAGAGCATTTGTAGCCAAGTGGAATCACTTGGCGTTGCAAAAAGGCTGCAAAACAAAAGCTTGGAGCGTTTCCGTGAAAACGGAAGCGCTCTAAAGGCCAGCCGCCTACAAACCGCGGTTCGGCACGTAAAGGCAAAGCGAGCGTGGCGAGGCGGTCTGGCCGCCCGGCTTGCACTCATGGAAGAATTCGTCACGGGAAGGCCGGATGCGGCGATCGCTGTAGGGGATGAGCTCTCCCGTCGAGAGCAGGTAGCCATCCCGCGTTTCCTTCACGTCAGAGGCCGGGGCCTGATAGCAGTCGAGCCCCGAGCAGCACTCGATGTCGTAGCTCCAGCCGGCAGGCGCGTCATGCGCGCGGGCCGCAGCACACAGGAGTGACGAACTGACCAGCGCAAGCACCGTCACCGCGACATTGCGGCCGGGGACATGATCCGCGGTTTTGAGATAGAGCCCTTCCCGGGCCTGGCGTGGCTTCCACATCGCTGACCACCCTGGCAGTCCTGCTGCCTGTCATCTGCGAAACTGAAATACGCAACAACGCCAAAAAGTAATCGGTAACGCACAAATCCGGAAAAGGTTCCGCCAAGTCGAATCGGGCCCGACAAAATAAAACCTGCACCAAAGGGATCAGGTTATATTCTGCAACGAAAGCTCGTGGCAGACGGCCGAACCGGCTGCCGGCATCTTGTCTGGCACGATCCTTGACGATGCCGCAGCACTCCCGGCTATTGCCTTCGAGGCCGGTTTGCCATTCTCCTGGACTGCCGACCCGGTGGGCGCAGTCAGTTCGCATGGCTCTGAACGTTTCCCCGTCTGTCGCGTTGGCTGTAGAACAGGCCGGACAGAAAAGGACGCTGTTGCCATGCACGGATCACTCGAAACAGTGGACAACAACCTGCTGCGCGCGTTGCGGCCTGATGACTGGGCCATCCTGCAACCACATCTGGAAGACTGGTCGGCACAGTCGGGGTCGCTGATCCACGAACCCGGCGACACGGTGCGGCATGCCTATTTTCCGCGCGGCCCGAGCCTGATCTCCTATCTCGTCGTCCTCCGCGACGGCCGGGGCATCGAAACGGTGCTCGTCGGCCGCGAGGGAGCCGTTGGCGGCATCGTCAGCCAGGGAAAACTGCCAGCCTATGCCCGGGCCGTGGTTCAGGTCGGCGCCTCCTTCTGGCGGATAGACGTGCAGGATCTTGAAAAGGCGAAATCCCGGTCACCCAGCCTGAGCCACCTGCTGACACGCTATGCCGACTGCCTGCTGGCGCAGATTTTCCAGTCGGTGGCCTGCAATGCCGCCCATACGATAGAACAACGCACGGCCAAATGGCTGCTGGCCGCCATGGATCGGACCGGCAGGCACGACCTGACGCTCACGCAGGAGCATCTTGCCGCCATGCTGGGGGTCGGGCGCAGCTATCTCGCCCGCGTCTTCCGCGACCTGCGCAGCGAAGGCGTCATCGAAACGAA
This sequence comes from Mesorhizobium sp., assembly GCA_035944705.1. Lineage (GTDB taxonomy): Bacteria > Pseudomonadota > Alphaproteobacteria > Rhizobiales > Rhizobiaceae > Mesorhizobium. The sequence continues at coordinate 29,329 of DASZAX010000010.1, forward strand.
GCGTGGCCACGTCGTCGTGCACAAGAAGGGCCGGCTCCGCTCGATCGCCTGCGAGTGCAACACCGCCGTCACCCGGCATTTCGACAAAGTGCTGAAAGGGGTCTACCCGAACAGTCAGGACGAGGCGGAAAAACACTGAAGACGGGCGTCAGCCGACGCGAAGTCTTTTGAACCAATCGGCTGCGGCCGGGTTGCAGGAAGCTTCATCGAAGTGCTCCCAACTGCGCTGCCCAACTCTCCTCCGGGCAGCGTTTCTTTTTGGAACGGCTGCCGGGCTGGCCAGTTTCAACAATACTGGTGGTCAGTCCCTCCGACCGCCAGAGCGCGAGCGCCGGCCCGGTATGTCCACAACTCCGTACCGGGTCGGTACGGCGGCTTTCGCCGGCAAGCCGGCCACTCCACGCCGCTTTCAAGTTCAATCCCGCACGTTCAACCTCTTTCCGGCGAAGCGGCGTGCTTCGTTGCGACGGTTAAGCGACACCATGCCATCGGTCGCTTTCGATCGGCTGAGCCCGGTCATGGTCTGGCCGTCCGCATGCGCCGGTACGCCCGTGAACACGTGATAGACGGTCCAGGTCTGATCGACCTCGATACGCCGGCCATACTGGCGATCCGCGCCTTCGGGCAGCTGCGCTCCACCTTCATTGTCCCAGACGCCAATCGCAAGCGATTGCCGTTCCTGCGCGGTGTCGTTGCTACGGGCGTTCATGGTGATGACTCTCCTCGAAATTCCAGCCAGAGCGTTTTCGCTTTAGCGGAAACGCGGAAGTGCTCTGTTTGTTTTCAACGCAATTCCGAACGCAAAACCGCTGCGCCCTTTTGCTGGAATTGCTCTGGCGCGCAGCGGACCGGAATGAAGCGTGTTGCCCTCGCCATCGGTGATGGAGAAGGCGTCCGGCTGCTGGGGCATGCTCAGGCGTTGCGAGAGATGCCACGCAACGCCGATGGCATCGGCCAGATCGGCTGCTTCCGCGGTCTCGCGGCCGACGACGGCATGCGCGTTGTCGGCCTCTCGGGTACGGTAGAACTCGATCACGATTTTCATCGCCGATGCTCTCTCCGTTCCGGGGGTTCGTTGTGGCCGTCAGGCCTTGCCCTTGCCGCGCAAGGCATCGTTGCCGCCGGCGGCGGGTTTGCCGAACGGGCTTTCAGGTTTGGGCAGGCGCTTGTCCTGCTTCGGCTTTCTGATCTCGCGATTGCTGCGTTGCTGCCCTTTGGCCATGGCCGAATGTCCTTTCGATGAGAGTGGTGCCGTCCCCGGCAGGCGGCATGCGCACCGGTTCGAGATGGTCTTGCGTGGTCACCCGCTCGTAGCGCTCGTCATCATTGCGGATGCGGTACTGCGGCGAGCCACCTTGCGGAGGAAGCGTGCCGGTGACGTGGTAGATGTCCTCGGTTCTCGGAAATGTGCCGAAATTGCCCTTCAACCGCACCGCCTGCCCAACCGCGAACAGATGCGTAAGGGTTTCCCGGCGTGCCGGACGAGCCAGGCGGTGAAGACTATTTGCTGCGGTCATGAGTTGTTGCGGTCCTTTTCCAGCGCGGCATCGAGGTCCGCGGGATTGATCGGAAACATCTGGCGCGTCGAGCCTTGCTGGCCGACTGCAGGCAGATGGATGAATGTGGCGACGCGCTGCCAGGCAAGCCAGGACATGCCCTCCAGCGGCTCCTCGTCATGATCGACGCGGTAGTCGCCAGCTGGCTGCGGCGCATCGAAACCGGGCAGCAGGAAGGCCGAAGAGAAGTGTACGACAGTCTGTCTGCTGCGGCTGGTCATGGCGTTGGTCTCTGCAGGAGCACGCTGATGCGCGCCCGGGATCGGCATCATCCGAACGGGCGCGACCACTGGCACTGCCAGTACATCCGTGGTCAGCGTCAGCGCTCGTTCCGTTCAGATGAAGCGACACGTCGCGCCAAGTCGGCACGTGAACGTTCGCTATCGAAAATTCGGTGGTAAATGGCGGGTCTCTGACACCGCGAAGCCAAGTGGCCAAATCAACGAGAGATATATATGCACCTTGATTGAGTTTTAAACAAGGCACCGGTGAAAAATTATTTCCATTTTTTCTTGCACAATATGCGTCATTTTTCTGACTTAAGCCGATAAAACTTTCCACTCACCAGGAAACAATCGATAACACTTTCACATATTATTCTACTATATAAACAATGCGCGGGATGATTTCTTTCTTGAAAGACCAGCAACGGGTGTGTCCGCCATCAAGGCGACGCGCGAAACCTGGAGTGCCAGTGCATACACCCTGCAAAGATTAGCCTCGCTTTCGCCGGCGCAAGGGCGTAGGATGCGATATCGGCGGCCGTTTCGAGGGCGCTGTCGATTGAGGGCGGCCACCGTGCCCTAGCCCCAACAAGGGAGGACATCCTGTCTTCCGGCTGTATAGCGTATTTTGGCCATCCTGCAGACGACTTCCCACGGGAAGCGGCCGTGATTTTTCATCACGAGTATTGAAGAAAGAGGCCTGCCCAGGCCAAACCGGCGGCAGCGCAGGCGGCTATCAAGCCACCGACATCCGCGCGCCCCGGCAGGACGAGAATGCATTCAGATAGAGCAACCGACCTCGAAGAGGCCGACGTCAGGGAAAGGCATTTTCAGCATCGGAGACTTCACCAGACGCAACGCGAGGACATTTCCATGACCAACTATTCGACGCATGCAAAAGCGATCAATCACTACAGCTACCTGCTGGGAATGCTGACATTTGCAGCATCCATCGTCGTTGTTTCCTATTTTGTACTTTATGAGCTGGTGTAGGAGGCCACACCGGGCGTCCCGGAGCGAGACCGGAACACCTCAGGGGCGGAGGTTGGCATGACGCAGGAGCGCAACGCACGAGATGCCCGCATCGCCAAACGCGCGGCCGAGATCTGGTCCGCGGAAGGCGGGCTCATGAACCGGCATGAAGCGCAATGGTTGATGGCCATGCGGCAGATCGATGACGAGGACCGGGGTATCCATGTGTCGACGCCAGAACCTTCCGGAACCCTGACCCCGGACAGCCTGAGACATCGCGATGCCCTGGAACAATCCGGCCCCGCGGCTATCGATGAGGATACAAGCAGATCAGCCAACGCTGCTTCCGGACTTCGCGCAGCCACCAAGGTTGCCAGATGGTTTTTCGCGCGACGCTGACATGGGCGCCGCCGGAGGAGAGGGCCATGGCGATACCGTGCCGATCTTATCCAGTCGGACGCTTGGCGAGCTCCTCATCAGGAACATCCGGCCGCGTCTGATGCAGTATTGGCAAGGGATTGAAATTCTCCGGCTCGATCGCTGCGAGTTGCTCGGCGACACGATCCCGCAACGGCCGGCATTCGACGATGCACCCTTGCGCACGCGCCGCAACAACGAAGGCGTCATAGGCGGACCGGGGCGTACACCAGCCCTGCCTGGCTTTGTCCGCCAGATGAGCGGCATTGCGGTACAGTTCGCATTCCTTGTCCGGCCATGCCATCGAAATGGCTTTGACCACGTCGTTCAATCTCGCAATGCTGAGCTCGTAACCGCGGGCAGTGCGAAAAGTCAGCGGCGTGAACACGCTCATGATGGCGCTCCCGTTGCACGCAACAATTCGCCGGCTATCGATCTGCGTCCGAGATAGGCATCGAGGCTTTCCCGGATCTCGGCTTCGTCTGTCACCCCTTGCGCGAACAGGTCCATTGTCGCCCGCGCGAGGTCGGCGGCAGCGGGACTGCCGCAATGAAAACCGCGCTCAACGCAGATGGCGTCGAAGATTTCCGAGAGGAATTTCAGATCGTCAGGATACGCGATACCACTGAAGTGGTGAGGAACCGCCATGGCCTCCTCCCTTCCTTTGGGGCGGAAGCGCTGGCGGCGCTCACAGTCGGCGACGCCCTGATCAACTACCGCCGATGACCGAACCATGCGCCGGTTTCCGACGGCCGTCTGTCCACAAGTGGACATAAGCAATCACGTCTGAAGACAATATAATCACTGCAATATCAATAGCTTATTGAATACTGTGTCGACTGGCGCGCATTTATTTGCGACCCGGCTCGTGCTACTGACGCTGCGGTTCCGATCCCTAGAATGAAAAAGCCCGCCCCGGGCGAACCGGGGCGGGCTCGGTAAAAGACAGCTCCGACCTGTTCTACGGCAGCGTATAGGCGATGACGTAATCGCCTGGCTTGGTGCCGACCGAGCCGTGGCCACCGGCGACCATCACGACATATTGCTTGCCGCTGGCGGTGGCGAAGGTCATTGGCGTGGCCTGGCCACCGGCCGGCAATCTTGCCTGCCAGAGCTGCCTGCCGGTGGTGACGTCATAGGCGCGCAGATAGTTGTCCACGGCAGCCCCGAGGAACGCCACCCCGCCGCGCGTCAGCATCGGCCCGCCGATGCCCGGAACGCCGAGCTTGAAGGGCAAAGGCAGCGGCGTCATGTCCTGGACGGTGCCGTTCTTGTGCTTGTAGGTGATCTTGCCGGACTTCAGGTCGACGCCGGCGACGTAACCCCATGGCGGCGCCTGGCAGGGAATGCCGAGCGGGCCGAGGAACGGCCCCATGTAGACGCCGTATGGCGCGCCTTCGTTGCGGTTCAGGCCCTGCTCGCTGCCCTTCTCGTTGCTGCCCTTGGGCGGGATATCGGCGCGTGGCACCAGGCGAGAGGTGAAGGCGAGATAGGTCGGCATGCCGAATAGAATCTGGCGTTCGGGATCGACCGCGACGCTGCCCCAGTTGAAGACGCCGAAATTGCCGGGATAGACGATGGTGCCCTTGAGCGAAGGCGGCGTGTAGCGGCCCTCATAGTTCAGCCGATGGAAATTGATGCGGCACATCATCTGGTCGAACAGCGAAACGCCCCACATGTCCTTCTCCTGCAGCGGCGGCGGCGAGAAGGTCAGGTCGGAGATCGGCTGCGTCGGCGCGGAGAAGTCCTCCGGGATGGCGCCGCCCGGCGCCGGAATCTCGCGCACCGGGATGATCGGCTCGCCGCTGCGGCGGTCGAGCACATAGAGGTCACCCTGCTTGGTCGGGCCGACCAGTGCCGGCACGATGGTGCCGTCCGCCTTGGTCAGGTCGAACAGCACGGGCTGGGCCGGGACGTCCATGTCCCAGAGATCGTGATGCACGGTCTGGCGCACCCAGCGCAGCTTACCGGTGAGGATATCGAGCGCCACGATCGAGGACGAGAAACGCTCGACATTTTCGCTGCGGCCCATGCCGAGCTGGTCCGGTACCTGGTTGCCGAGCGGGATGTAGACCAGCCCCAGCCGTTCATCGACGCTGAACACCGACCAGCTGTTCGGCGAGTTGGTGGTGTAGGTCTTGCCTTCCACCAAAGGCCTGGTGTCGTCGGGATTGCCGGAATCCCAGTTCCACAGCAGGGCGCCGGTGCGAATGTCGAAGGCGCGAATGACGCCGGACTGCTCCTGCGTCGAATAGTTGTCGTTGACCGCCCCGCCGATGATCAGCTTGTCGTCGACGGCAACCGGCGGCGAGGTCGAATAATAATAGCCGGCCGGATTGTATTTCATGCCGGCTTCCAGATGCAGCGCCCCCTTGTCGGCAAAGCTGTCGCAGACCTTGCCGCTGGCAGCGTCGAGCGCGATCAGCCTGGCGTCGGAGGTCGGCAGATAGACGCGCGCGGCACAGGGCTGGTCGGCGGCGACGCGTGTGTCCACCCAATAGGTGACACCACGGCAGGTCTGGTGCTGGCGGTCGGGATTGAGGCCCGGCTTGGCGTCGAACCTCCACTTCTCCTTGCCGCTCTCGGCATCGAGCGCGATGGCGAGGTTGTGCGGCGTGCACAGATAAAGCGTGTCGCCGACCTTCAGCGGCGTGACCTGGTAGGTGGTCTCGCCGATATCGTCGGGCAGTTTCACATCGCCGGTCTGATAGCGCCAGGCTTCCTTCAGGCTGGCGACATTGCCGACGTTGATCTGGTCGAGCGGCGAATAGCGCTGGCCGAACTGCGTGCGGCCATATTGATGCCAGTCGCCGGGCGGCACGAGATTGCCGAGCGACGCGACGGCCGCACCTTCCTTCGGAAGCTCGCCCGCGACATCGTGCGGGTCGGTGGTCATCGAATAGCCCGCAACCACGATGGCCGCCAGCACCGGGATGGCCAAGGGCCAGGCGCTCGGCACGGCGCCATCGGCCGAACGAAGCGAGCGGCGCACCCAAGGGGTAAGCAGCCAGAGCCCGACCAGGATGATCAACCCGCCGCGCGGACCGAGCTGCCACCAGTCGAAACCGACTTCCCAGATCGCCCAGCCGAGTGCCGCGATCACCAGCAGCGCGTAGACCCAGAGTGCCAGGGCGCTGCGCCTGTGGAGCAGCAGCGCCACCACGAGGAAGATGACGCCGATGGCGAGATAGACCGGACTGCCACCGAGCGTGACAAGCCAGATACCGCCGGCACCGAGCAGAAGGCCGAACAAGGCAAGCAGGAGAGATGTGAACGTGATCATGGCGCCGCCCAGACGTTTGGACTGTTGAATGACAGCTCGTAGAACCCCGCGACCCGAAGTGACCTTAACCGGTTATTGCGATTGGTCAAACGTGTACGGTGCCACGACGCCATGGCTGGCTCCGGTGACCCTGGATAGCTGCTGCCGGGTCCGAAGCCGCCGACCGGCATTCAGATCCTAGAGTGTTTGCGATGGACAGATCCGTTGCGCTGGGCCAGACCTAAGCTTTGCCGGCTTTCTTGGCGCGTGCCTTTGGCTTTGCGGGCTTGGTTTCAACGACAGCCACGGCTTCCTGGGCGAGCCGGGCCTGCCGCAGCCGTTCGGTCTTGGCCCTGCGCTTGGCCAGCTCGTCGTTGATGATCGCCTTTGCCGCTTTCGACGTGGTGTCGTCCTTCGACTCCGTCCGGGTCGGCTTCGGCTTGAACACATCGTTGGGAATGGATTTGTTCATCTCGGTCTCCGCTAGAGCAATTCCAGGAAAACTGTGTAACGGCTTCCGTCCGGAGTTGCGTAAAAACAGACATTTGGGGCATTTCCGCGTTTCCGTGGAAACGGAAACGCTCAGGTGAAAAATGAAAAAAGGCCGGGCGAACCCGACCTTCTCCAAAAGTCATCTCCATGGCCGATGCCAGTACATCCGTGGTCAGCAGCCAGAAATGACCTGTCTCAGATCGCCTGCAGATTGTCGGCAGAGCTTTTGCCGGTCTTGCGATCGGCAACGACGTCGAAATTCACCTTCTGTCCTTCGGCGAGACCGCGCAGACCGGCGCGTTCCACTGCCGACACATGGACGAAAACATCGTTCGAACCGTCGTCCGGCGCGATAAACCCGAAGCCTTTGGTGGAATTGAAAAACTTTACTGTTCCGGAAGCCATGAGAATTTCCCTTCAATTGACATAGAAATTCGCCGCCTGACATCATGTCATGCGCCGTAGTTTTCGAAATTGAGAGGAAGATCGGTCAGGCGCCGAAACGCCAAAACAAGCTCAACAGGCAAGATCGATTTGAAATACTTAGAACGATTTCGCAGCAAATACAAGGCTCGAGGAAAATATTCAAATTAGACATGGACAGCGGAGCGCCGGGAGCGCATGTTTTTTCCGGGGCTGAACCTCCGGATGACGGGAGCCGATGATGCCTTCGTTCTACGCTGCAAGCAGAGACACCCTGTTCCGGTTTGGCCGCGACCTTTGGGTCCTGCCGAAGGAAGAACCGGCTGCCGAAATGCCGACAGTGACTCCGTCAACAATGGTGACAGGGCGCTGCCGCGACAACGATGCCTCGGGTGCGGTACGACGCGCCAGGGAGATGATGGAACGCAATCACCTTATCTGAGGGCATCTGATCTGAAGGCTTGCCGGAACGCCGCTCAAAACCGGAAATAATCGCCGATCAGGATCGAGTTCGAATATTCGACAGGCTTGCCGTCGGCCAACACGAGGCGGAGCACGCGGACGACGGGGTGGCCCGCCTCGATGCCGGCAAAGCCTGCCTCCTCCACCGTTGCCGACGACTGGACGAACTGCTCGCGGCCGATGACGAGCCCATCGATGCCATGCAGGCGCAGCAACTCGCGATAGAGCGAGCTGCGCTCCAGGTCGGCTGGCCGTATCCCGGCCAGAAGGTTTTGCGGAATGACCGAACGCTGCTGCACGACGGGCCGGCCGTCGAGCAGCCTGAGCCGGCAGATCTCGCCGACGGTTTCGCCGAGTTTGACGGAGAGCGCCCGTGCCTCGGCCAGCCCGGCCCGTGCCTCGCCCAAACGCAGCAGCTTCGTCGTCAACCGGAAACCGGCCTCGCGGGCCGCTGTCGGCAGGTCGACGATGGTGTCGTGCGACAGCGCGATGGAGCGGCCGCGATAGAGCGAGTGGCGGCCCTGGTTCTTGGTGATCAGCCCCTCGGCCTCGACGATCGACAACGCCTTGCGCAAGGTACGGCGCGTCACCTTGAAATAGCGGGCGAGTTCCGTCTCCGACGGCAGCGGTTCGTTGGCCTGCCAGAGGCTGTTGCCGAACTCCGTGGCGAGCGCGCGGGCAATGCGCACATGGACCGGTTCCTGCGCCGTCACCGTGCCCGGCTCCCGACATTGCGCACCAGCACCGACGCGATGATGATGAGACCGGTCAGCACATCCTGCATGTAGTTGGGAATGCCAAGGATCGTCAGCCCGTTGGCGACGACGGCGATGATCGCGGTGCCGAGCAGCGTGCCGGCAGCACTTGGCTGGCCGTCACGGAATGCGGTGATGCCGAGATAGACGGCGGCATAGGCCTGCAGCAGGAAGCCGTTGCCGCCGGTGGGGTGGGCACTGCCGAGTTTTGCCGTCAGCAGCAGGCCGGCGGCGGCGGCCATGGCGGAGCACAGGCCAAAGGCCTTGATGGTCGTCGGCACGACGGGAACGCCGGTGAGGCGCGCGGCCTCGCGGTTGCCGCCGAGCGCCAGCATGCGCCGCCCGAGCTCGGTCCAGTCCAGCATCAGCGTCACGAACAGCACCGCGCCCAGCGCCCACAGTGTCGGCACCGGAATGCCGGCGAGATAGCCGCGACCAAGATCGCGGAATGCGAGCGGTATGTTGCCGAACAGCGTCGCACCGGCACTGAGCCAGAAGGTGAAGCCTCCGATGATGGTGCCCATCGCCAGTGTCATGATGAAGCTCGGCACCCGCCAGGCCGAAACGACCAGGCCATTGACGCAGCCGACCGCGAAACCGGCGGCAAGCGTGACGGCGATGGTGGGCACGATGCCCCAGCCCTGGCCGAACAGATAGACGCTGGTGATGCCGGCCATAGAGACGATGGCGCCGATCGAAAGATCGAACTCGGACACAGCCATCACGAACACCACGCCGAGCGCGACGATGGCGAGCAGGGCCATCTGCTGGGTGATGTTGATCAGGTTGGAGGGCTGCGCGAAGCCCGTCGGCGACAGGATGGAGAACAGGGCAATGATGGCCAGGAGGCCGAACAACGTGCCGAAGCGCGAGATCAGGCTCATGGGTAACTCTCCTGTTCCGCCGTGGCGCGCAACGCAGCCTCGACAATGGTTCGGCGGCCAAGGTCATGGTTCGGGCTGTCGAGCGTGATCGCACCACCGGCCATCACCAGCACCCGTCCTGCCAGGGTGACCAGTTCCTCGATGTCGGAAGTGGCGAAGACGACCGCGGCCCCCTGCCCGGCGAGGTTCCGGCACAGCGCATGGATCTCGGCCTTCGAGCGCACGTCGACGCCACGCGTCGGCTCGTCCAGCAGATAGAGGCGGCAGGCCGGGCGCACCCAGCGTCCGATCAGCGCCTTCTGCTGGTTGCCGCCCGACAGCGTCGACATGCGGTCGTTGATGGAGCGGTATTTGACGCCGCGCTGCGCCAGAAGCTGGCCGACATCGCGGCGCGCCGAACGCCAGGACAGCAACGGCAAGGCCTGCACCAACCGGTTGAGCGTCAGGCGCGGCAGCAGCGTGTTGTCGAGGATGGAATGATCCATCACCAGGCCGGCCGAGCGGCGGTCTTCCGGCGCGAAGGCGACACCGGCCCCGATGCGCGAGGCAATGCCCGTTGCCGGCAGCGCACGCCCGTCGATGGAAATGGCGCCGCGGCTCAGCGCATTGGCGCCCCAGATGGCTTTGAGCAGGCTCGAGCGGCCGCTGCCGACGATGCCGTATATGCCGACGATCTCGCCGGCGGCGACGTTCAGGTCGACAGGCCGGCGTCCGGGGGCTGCGGCAAACTTCGACAGCGCCAGCACCGTCGGGCCTGTGGTTGTCATCGGCACGTTGGGCCGGGCCTGAAACGCGCCGCCTGCCATCAGCGCCACCAGCCGGTCGCGATCGGTGTCGGCGATCCGTCCCGAACCGGCCGTCGTGCCGTTGACCAGCACCGTGTAGTCGTCGGCGATCGCCATCACCTCCTCGAGCCGGTGCGATACGAAGATCACCGCACAGCCATGCGAGGCGAGCTGGCGAACGATGCGGTGAAGCACCGCCGCCTCCTTTTCGCTCAATGCCGCGGTCGGCTCATCGAGCACCAGGATGCGCGCCTCGTCCATCAGCGCGCGCAGGATCTCGACGATCTGCTGCCTGCCGATCGACATGCGCCCGACAGGCAGGTCGATGTCGATGTCGAGGCCGTAGCGTTCGCAGGTCTGCGAGAACCGGGCCCGCATCGCGCGCCAGTCGATCAGCCCGCCGCGCCGTGGATAACGGCGGCCGACCCAGGCATTCTCATAGGCGGTGAAATGCGGCACCAGGTTGAGTTCCTGATGCACGAAGCGCAGCCCGGCCTTTTCGGAATGGGCCGGTGTCGACGGAGTGAACGCGTCGCCGTCCAGCAGCATGCTGCCACCATCAGGCCGGTGCACGCCGGAAAGGCATTTGAGCAAGGTGGACTTGCCAGCGCCATTTTCGCCGAGAAGCGCATGCACCCGCCCGGCGGCGACGCTGAGCGCGACGCCATCGAGCGCACGGACGCCGCCGAAGCGCTTTGCCAGTCCGGCAACCTCCAGCATTGTCCTCCCTCCCGTCACGACCGCTGCAAACCTTCGTTCACATCAATTGCAGGTGACGCCGAGGCTTGCCCGGTCGACCACCTTGGCCTCGACGAAGATCTCCGGCTTTTCCGGCTTCTTGCCTTCGAGCGCCGCACCCGTTTCCGATACCGCGGTCCTGGCGATGGCGGGGAAATCCTGGCGAACGGTCGCCATCAGGTTCGTACACTGCTTGATCAGGTCGAGTGCTTGCGGGTTGCCGTCGATGCCGGCGATCAGCACCTTGGAATCCGCTGCATCGCTCTGGATCGCCAGCAGCGCGCCGATAGCCGGCTCGTCCCAGGCCGCCCAGACGCCGTTGATCTGGCTGCCATGCTGGCGCAGGAACGTTTCCATCGCCTGGCGTGCATTGTCGATCGGGCCGGGCACCTGGACATAATGTTCGGCGATCACCTTGATGTCGGGATGTGCGGCGAGCGCCTTGTCGAGCGCCAGCTCACGCTGGCGGACACCCGGATGGGCGGAGTGGAAGAACTTGACGATGTTGCCCCTGTCGCCCATCGCCTTGAACAGATAGTCCGACAGGATGGTGCCGAGCGCGAAGTTGTCTGTGGTGATGTTCACCGTCACGCCCTTGGCCACGGCGCCGTCGAGCACGATCACCGGAATGCCCTTGGCGGATGCAGCCTCGACCTGATCGACGATCTGGTTGGGATCGACGCTGACCAGCACGATGGCTTTCACGCCGGCATTGGTAACGTCTTCCACCCGGCTCGCCAGTTGCTGGAAGTCGCCGCGCGTGTCGACGACATTGATGCTCCAGCCTTTCGAAGCGGCTTCGCTCTTGTAGGTCTCGACCATCTCATTGGTGGTGACCGAGCTCAGATAAGGCGTCAGCACCGCAATATCTTCCGCGAGTGCCGCCGTGCTGCTCAGGGCCAATGCCACGAGTGCCGCGAATGTTCTTTTCATGTCCGTCCTCCCCTGGATTGCGCCGGCGGCGCATTCTTCGCTGGAGCATGATCTCTCCCGAAAACCGGTTCCCACTTTTCGGGATCATGCATTCTTCGCTGGAGCATGATCTTTTCCGAAAACCGGTTCCACTTTTCGGGATCATGCATTCTTCGTTGGGGCATGATCTTTTCCGAAAACCGGTTCCCACTTTTCGGGATCATGCTCTGTCATTCAAGTCCGGCCGCCAGCGTCCGCGCCATGGACGTAGCGGAAAGATAGGCATCGTAGCGCCTAATATGACGCTGAACGCGTTGCGGCCGCGGTTTCACGATTGTGTCCTGTGCGATGGCATCGGCCGCGATCCCGGCCTTGCCCGCCACCATCCGCATGATGCCGGCGGCGGTCGTCGCCTCGCTGTCGGCCGGAATGCGAATATCGCGGTCGAGCACGTCGGCCAGGATCTGCTGCTGCAGCGGATGCCGGACGCCGCCGCCGATGGCGGTCAGCAGCGAGCGCGGAAGCTTTGCCGCTTCGAGATTGTGACGGACGGCGAAGGCAACGCCTTCCATGACTGCCAGCGCCAGCGCGCCGGCATCGCTGGTCTGCTCGAGGCCGAGGAACGCGCCGCGCACGTCGCGGTCCTGGAACGGCGCGCGCTCGCCGCCGAGATAAGGCAGGAACAGCGGCTTGCCCGGCGCTTCGTCGTGGCTCGCTGCCCGCTTGCAGAGCTTTTCGATGGTCTGGCCGGTGGTGGCCGAGAGCCAGTCCATGGCAGCGCCGGCAGTCAGGAAGGGCGAGATGATGATGGCGCAATCCGCTCGCACTGGATCGGCCAGCGTGTAGATGTCGCGCGGCAGCCTGTCGTGGTCGCTGCGGACCGTCGCCGCAACCCAGCCGGTCGTGCCGAGATAACAATAAGCGGCGCCCGGTTTATCGGCCATGGCGCCCCAGGTTGCGGCCGCGGCGTCGCCGGCTCCGTTGAAAACAGGGATACCGGCGGGGAGACCTGTCTCGGCGGCCGCGCCGCCAGTGATCCGGCCGACAATGCCGTTGGCCGGTTCGATCGCCGGCAGGGATGCCTCATCGACACCGGCAAGGCCGAGCAGCTCGCGATCCCAGCCCCGGCTCGAAAAATCCATCAGCCCGGTGGTGGAGGCAACGGTGGGGTCGACCACGCGCCTGCCGGTCAGCCTGAAGGTCAGCGCGTCCTTGGCCCCGAACATCCAGAACGCATCGTTTGCCGGCAGTTCGTAGCGCCGCCGCGCCATCAGCCTGAGGATCGTGTGCGCGCCGTCGGGCCTGTTGCCGGTCCGGCGGCCATAGTCCGCCGGCAGTTTCGCCGCCAGCCCGGACACCTCGTCCGCGTCCAGGCGCTGGTCGGAATAGAGCACCGCCGGTGCCGCCGGGCGGCCATCGGCATGCAGCGCGATCAGGTTCTGCATCGAGCCGGAAAACGCCACCGACGCTGCGGTGCCCGCGCCCGGAAGCGACCTGGCTACTTTGCCCAGTGCCCGCCACCAGCCTTCCGCATCCTGCTCATGCTCGCCATTCATGCCGTGCCGGGTGGCGATCGGCTCCACGGCCGAGGCAATCATCGATCCGTCTGGCCCGAACAGAACGGCCTTCAGCGCAGACGTGCCGACATCGACGACGAGTATGGTGCTGCCGTTCACTCTGCCCCTCCCGACATCGCGTCAGGAGCAGGCTCAGGACCTGCGTTTGTCAAACTGTTTGCGCGACAAACGAAAACGGACTTCCCAAAACGGACGGACATTTCCGAAAATGTCTTAGTGGAGGTCCCGGATGTTGATACATCCAGGACGCCTCAATCGCCAGCGCGGCCCATCCGGCCGCCAGAGACACAAGCAACGGGCTGGAGCGTTTCCGCTCCAACGGTCATTCAAAAATGACCTTTGGTATCAGCGGTCCTGGCTATCCAGCAGGCGTGACGGGTTCATGCCGCTGTGGCCGCGAAAGGAGGCGGCAAACCTGCCCGCATTGGCGTAGCCGACCTTCCTGGCCGCCTCGGCGACCGAGATGCCGCCATGGCGCAGCAGGGCACGGGCATGGTTCATGCGCTGGCCGGTGAGATATTCATGCGGCGACAGGCCGGTGAACCGGCGCATGCCGGCGGTCAGTGTCCGTGGCGTGACGCCCAGCAGGGCGGCCAGGTCGGCAATGGCCAGTTGCAGATTGGCCGGGTTGTCCAGCAACTTGCGGAACCCGCTGACATAGTGCGGCACGGCTCCGGCAAGCGCGCTCTCGACCCTCGGCGCAGACAGCGCCGGCGCATGCTCGAACACGGTCTGAAGCACGGCATTGATCAAGGGCATGGAGGAAGGGGGCATGGAGGAAGGGGGCATCGACGATGAAGGCGCCGCGCTTTCATCCAGCCGTTCCGTCACGATCAGCCCGATCAGGCTCATGATGCGCCTGCCGGCAACCGAGCCGAGGTCGATCTCGGCACGAAATACCGGCGTGCGGCGCTCTGCATCGCCGGTGTAGCTCTGCCAGGCGCGCTCGACGAAACTACGCTTGAGACGCAGCATCACCTGCGAGGTGTCGGCGCGCCAGGTCGATCGGATGTAGGCACCCGGCGACAAAAGCAATCCCGTGCCGGCATGGGAACCCAGCCGCTTGTCGCCATAGGCAAGGTCGACGCCACCGCTGACCGGGAATTCCAGCATGTAGAACGTGTCGAAGGACCCGGCGTCCACCGTGAGTTCCGGCCCATAGCGCAGGAAATTGACGGAAGCCTCTTCGCAATCGATGGCGTGGTGGCGGAAGTCGAGCGCCGACGCTTCGTTCGCCAGATGCAGCCGGTGCGGCCGGTAACTGGTCGACAGGGCCGCGACGGCACCATCCGCGGAGCCGGACCGTATGCCGGGAGCGTGTGCAAGGCGGCTGGAGATATCTGTCAGGTCTGGCGTCATCCGGCACGAGAATAGGTGCGGCACTGAGCCTTGTCTATCCACATGAGGGGCACAAGCAGCCAGCAGATCCTTCGGGCTCATTCACACAAACCGTTGTAATTGAATTGTTTTTTTCGACCTCGATCCGGTTGTCACGACTTGACTTGTTCCCTCTCCGGCGAAGGACAATCGGGGGACAGCAAACGGACCTTCCGATGACCGCACAGTTTCAACCCAATTCCTTCCGCACCGGCCCTGACGAGCAGGGCATGTTCGGCATTTTCGGTGGCCGCTTCGTCGCCGAGACGCTGATGCCGCTGATCCTCGACCTGGAGCGGGAATGGAACAAGGCCAAGCATGATCCCGAGTTCAAG
>DASZAX010000011.1:0-326253 GCA_035944705.1 Mesorhizobium sp.
GCGCGCGCCGCCGACGCTGTCGTCGTCGCCGAGCCGGAACCCGCTGAATACGTCAAGATTTGCGACGTCTACGGCGCTGGCTACTTCTACATCCCGGGCACCGAGACCTGCCTGCGCATCGGCGGCTACATCCGTTACGACATCGGCGTTGGTGATCGCGAAGGCATCCAGGACGTTGCCGACAAGATGGGCAAGGGCGTTCACGATACCTACTTCAAGCAGGCTCGCTTCAACTTCAAGACCTGGACCGGTCAGGAAACTGAACTCGGCACCTTGAAGACCTACACCGAAGTTCGCTTCAACTTCGGCAACGGTGGTGGCACCGGCGCAGGCAACATCGATGAGAACGGCAACAATCGCGTTTCATTGAACTACGCCTGGATTCAGCTCGGTGGCCTGCGCATCGGTAAGGATGAATCGGCCTTCAATACGTTCTCCGGTTATGCCGGCAACGTCATCGACGATACGATCGTCGGCTATGGTCGTTTCGACACCAACCTGATCAGCTACACCTTCGATGCCGGCAACGGTTTCTCGGCGATCGTCTCGCTGGAACAGGGTGACAAGGGTTACACCATCGACAGCTATGTGCCGCACGTCGTCGGCGGCGTGAAGTACACTGCTGGCTGGGGTTCGATCGTTGGTGTTGTCGCTTACGACAGCAACTACGAAGAAGTCGCTGGCAAGGTTCGCCTCGACGTCAAGGCAACTGACCAGATCGACCTGTGGGTGATGGGCGGCTTTGGTGGCGAGAACCTCGCTTTCAACGGTGGTCGCACCTACTACAAGCAGTGGGATGGCAAGTGGGCCGTCTTCGGTGGCGGTACCTACAAGTTCAACGAGAAGACCTCGTTCAACGTTCAGGCTTCCTACGACCAGGGCAAGACTCTGGGCTTGGTTGCCAACATCGCTCACGAGCTGGTTCCAGGCTTCACCGTCACGGCTGAAGTTGATTACTACAACTACGCGAGCAGCAAGTATCATCCCGTTAAGGATGATGGCATCGGCGGCATCCTGCGCTTCCAGCGCGACTTCTAAGAGATGTCGTCTCTTTAGACATCTATCGAGCTCGGGCGTTATGCGCCCGGGCTCTTTTGTTTGACGTTGGGCTTGGGAACAAAGACGGAAACAGGGGGTGGAACGGTAACTGGAAGCAAGTTTGTGGGTAGTCTCGAAGGGATTCCGATCATTTCGGAATGAGATTCACGCAAATTGCTCTCTTGAAAGGATGTCTCCTTGTGGATAAGCCTTTGCGCATCCACAGGGGGGTGTGGCAAAAAGATGTCTCAAGACGCGCTGCAGGAGAGCATGCTCTCCGATCGATTCGCTGCATTTACGTCTCAAAATGTCCGGATAAAATACAGTACCGGCAATATACGAGAGGTAAAATCCTATCGGATCAGTGAGCTGTTCTCAGCCTATCGCGATATATTGTGGGATGATGGACGGCATAAATACAATGTCAGTTCGTTCATCGGCGAGATAGACGAGATTCTGCTTGGCGAACGCTTCAGTGCTTTCGACCAAGGCACCTTGGATACCCTGATCGGTACCTTGCGCCAACGTGGCAACAGCAACGCAACCATCAATCGCAAGATGGCTGCGCTGAGCAAACTGCTGCGCAAGGCTCATAAAATGGGAGATATCCACAGCTTGCCCGAGTTCCGCCGCCAGAAGGAGCGGGCAGGGCGAATTCGTTTCCTCGAAAAAGACGAGGAGGCACGGTTGTTTGCGGCCATTCGCAGCCGCAGCGAGGACGCCTATCGGCTCTCCATTTTCCTGGTCGATACCGGTTGTCGCCTCGGCGAGGCGCTCGGGCTGATCTGGAACGACCTGCAGCCGACACGGGTCAGCTTCTGGATCACCAAATCGGGCCGAAGCCGCACCATTCCATTGACCCTTCGTGCCCGGGAAGTCGTTGCTTTTTCAGGCGAGGGCCGCCGGCCGAAAGGTCCGTTTGCCATGCTGAACCAGCCGCAGTTCCGCCAGATCTGGAACGAGGCGAAGATGGAAGTTGGTCTTGGCGCTGACGAGCAGGTGGTGCCGCATATCCTGCGCCATACCTGTGCCTCCAGGCTGGTCCAGGGTGGTATCGACATCCGTCGTGTGCAGATGTGGCTTGGCCACCAGACCTTGCAGATGACAATGCGCTATGCGCATCTCGCGACCAATGATCTCGACAGCTGTGTTGTCGTGCTGGAAACCCGGCCCACGGGATCTGCCGACGGCGCGAGTCTGTCGCCTCTGGAGAGCGTTGCAGCCAAGCCGCGCAAGCCGCGGACGAAGAAGAAGCCGACTTCAGCAAAGTCCGAGGATAAGAAACGCGCCTGAACGGGTTCGATGCTCATGCGCTTTCATGAGACTACTGCTGCCGTTCCGCAGCGTTGATAAATCTGGCGATGGTTTCAGGTAGTTCGCCGTTTTCCAAGAATGGAGCATGACCTTGGCCTGCTGCGGTCACGGTCTGCAACCTCGGGTGACGGCGCGCCATTTCCTGCAGGGTTTCTTCTGACAACAACCTTGAGTTGGCGCCGCGAACTGCCAGCATCGGTATCTCGCCAAGTGCCTCGAACTGCGGCCAGAGGGTTGGCAGCGGTTTCGACAGGTCGACGGCCGCCAGCGTCTCTACCAGTTTCGGATCGAAGTCCGGAACGGGTTTGCCATCTTCCTCCCGATAGATGGCGGCGACCATGCGCTCCCAGTCTGCGGTGGTCAGGGCAGTAAAGTCCTGGCCGTGAGCCGTCTTCTGCGCTTCGACAGCTTCCGCCAGATTTTGGGGGTTCTGGGCCCTCTCAAGATAGGATTTGATGTGCGCCAGCCCTGTGATTTCGAGCGCCGGTCCGACATCGTTGAGCACGATCGCCTTCAGGATCGTGGATCTCAATACCCCCAGAACGTGGATGATCAGGCCGCCACGCGATGTGCCGATGAAGGCGGCTTGCTTGATTCCCAGCTGATCGAGGCCAGCCAGAATGTCGTTGGCTTCGACACCCACCGTATAGTTGGCGACATTGGTGTCATAGGCGGATTGGCCGCGTCCGCGATAGTCGAATGAAACAATCTTGCGTTGTGGTTCTGCCGCGTTGGAGAGATAGAGCGCCAGTTGATGGAAATCCCGCGCATTCCGCGTCAGGCCCGGCAGACACACGACTGGCAGACTGTCATGGTTGTGTTCACCGTAGATTCTGGCGTGCAGTTTCAAACCATCCGGAGAAGAATAGAAAAAATCGGAGAAACCTGCCGTCACGTCTGGCTCCTTCCCTCAGTGCCGCTTTACAAGGGCTACAGGTGAGGGAGGGCGGCGTCAAATCGGGTTCTGTGAATGGAATCGGACGACGTTCGGGCAAACGGGGAGCGGACTTTGCCGCCTATTTTCGTCCGTTGACGAGATCGCCAACGATATCGAATTCGCCCGAGATCCGCATCTTGTAGACCTCGTAATTTTCCATCACGCGCTGGATGTAACTTCTTGTTTCGGCGTAGGGAATTCGTTCGATCCAATCGACGACCGTGTCGATGTCCTTGCCGCGGGGATCTCCATAACGCTTGATCCATTGGTCGGCCCGGCGCGGTCCGGCATTGTAGCCTGCAAAGGTCAGCACATACGAGCCGTTGTAGCGGTCGAGCTGTTGGCCAAGGAAAGCCGCACCCAACGTGGCGTTGTAGCCTGGATCAGTGGTGAGCTTGGTTTGTGAAAATGCCATGCCGGCTTTTTTCGCCAGCTGTTCGGCCGTGCTAGGCATCAATTGCAGCAGGCCGAGCGCACCAACACGGGAAACCGCGCTGACGTTGAACTCGCTTTCCTGACGCGCAATGGCATAAGCCAGTGCCTTGCCGGAGCCGGAAATATTCGCGGTTTCCGGAATGACACCGATCGGGTGCGACAATGCCCCGACATTCACGCCATTCGCCGCGGCGATCTTGCCGATCCTCAGTGCAAGGAAATGATTGCCTCGTTGTTCAGCCATCGCGGCAAGCAGAGCCACCTCGCCCGGACTGGTCAACTGACCTGCCAGATCGACATAGAGTGTGTTCGCGTAGCGCTCGTAGCCCGCTTCCTGTAGCCGGTCGATGGCGGAAACCGCTTCCCGTTTCGAAAAACTCTGCCGGTCGATGTCGCTGGGTTGCGGAGAGGCGATGTTGAGTGTGCGGCTGCCAACGCGCTCGCCGGCCAATTGGCCATAGAAGGTCGTGCCGAATGCCGCGGCTTTCGTGAAGTATTCCTTGGCATCGCCTGGCCCACCGGCTTCGGCGGCGCGGCCAAGCCAGTAGTAGGCCCGCGATAGCGAAAGGCTGCCTTGTGCCAGATTGGCAATGCGGGAAAAATGCTCAGCCGCCTTGGCTGGATCTTTTAGGCCTCGCAAGGCATACCAGCCGGCGTGGAACTCGGCGTCGGCGGCATTGGTCGGACTTTCCGCCATGTGTGTCGAGACGATCCGGTAGGCTGTCTTCATGTCGCCCTTGTCGACCAGTTCGCGCGAAAGCACGCGCCGTTCGACCCACCATGCGTCGGGGTCTACGAGTGCGGCGCGGTCGGTGGGGGCTTTCAGGATCAATGCTGCGGCGTCGCCGAATTTCTTGCGCTTGCGCAGATATTCCGCTTCCGCAAAGAGGTAGCCTGCGGAGCGTTGTTCTGTCGGAACCGCAGCCAGCAGTTTTGGTGTGTTCTTGTCACCTTCCGAGGCTGCAGCCCAGGCATCGGCCAGTTCTTTCGCGCCGGCCAGCATGGCAACACGCTGAGCCGAGTCGACTCGGTCAGCATAGAACATGCGCTCCATGCGATAACGATGATCCGCCGTTGGAATGATCGGGCCGAATTCGTTGATAATTGCCGTTTCGTCCTTGGCCTCCAGTTTTTCCGTGCGCCAGAAGGGGGAAAGCACGGATTGCGCCGCTTTCACGTCGCCCTTGGCGACATAGGCACGCGAAAGCGCGATGATGCCTTCGGCCGTTTGCGGCTGACTGCCGTCGAAAGCCTTGATAACGATGTCGGCGCCGGGGTTTTCCCGAACGAGTGCACGTTCGCTGTTCCTGCGCAGCGTTGCCATGCCGGGCCAGCCGGGAAGCAACTCGGAGGCCGCGGCGATTTCGCCGGACGGCACCCTGTCGCCGCCATAAAGTGCGATGGCCCAAGCCAGAATATGATGGTCGAGCGAGGAAACAGGCAGCTTGTCGCGGGCTGCGCGCGCGCCGTCGAAATCCTTGGCGGCAAGCGCGTCGAGGCCGATCTTCAGCTGCATCGGATTGAAAGCCGGCAGGTCCTGCTTCTTCGGTACGGGAAACATCGGCAGCGCATCGGACAGACGCTTGTCGATGCCGCTGCCAATGGCGATCGCAGGCGCCAGCACCACGATCGCTCCAAGGATAGCAAAACGATAGAGCCGTCTGGCGGTCATGATTCCGGTCTGTTCAAGGTGTCGACGCGCTACAAATAGGTTGGGATTGTGGAAGCCCCAGCTGTCGCTTGCGCAAAGCCGATAAAAGAAAGGTTATCGGTTCCGTTTCGTTTGCCGTCTTCCGCGCTGGCTCTACTTGCTCCAGAACAGTGTCGAGACTATGGTGCCCGGCCTTTCGATGGGCTAGAGCCGTTCAGGATCGGCCTGGTTCGATCGATACCCTGAAAAAGAAGCTTGGAAACCGCTGGTTCCGTGGAGTTTGAAGACATGCTGAGAGGCTCGCTGACTGCGCTCGTGACACCGTTCGAAAAGAGCGGGCGCTTCGACGAGAAAGCCTTTCGCGCGCTTGTTGCCTGGCAGATTGAAGAAGGAACCCGCGGGCTGGTTCCGGTCGGCACCACGGGTGAGTCGCCGACGTTGTCGCATGAAGAGCATCGTCATGTGGTGAAGACCTGCATCGAGGTCGCCAAGGGCCGAGTGCCCGTGGTCGCGGGTGCCGGTTCCAACAACACCGAAGAGGCGGTCGGTCTGGTGCAGTTCGCCGAACAGGCCGGTGCCGACGCTGCCCTGGTGGTGACGCCCTACTACAACAGACCAACCCAGCGCGGCCTCTATCAGCACTTCGCTGCGGTCGCGAAGGCCACAAGACTGCCGATCATCATCTACAACATCCCGCCGCGCTCGGTGATCGACATGATGCCGGAGACGATGGGGCAGCTGGCCAATGATTTCAAAAACATCGTTGGCGTGAAGGATGCCACCGGCAAGATCGAGCGCGTGTCCGAACAGCGCGCTACCTGCGGCAAGGATTTCATCCAGCTTTCCGGCGAGGATGCAACGGCGCTCGGCTTCAATGCGCATGGCGGTGTCGGCTGCATCTCGGTCACGTCCAATGTTGCGCCACGCCTGTGCTCCGAGTTCCAGGAAGCCACGCTTGCCAACGACAAGGAGCGCGCACTGGAGCTGCAGGATCGGTTGCTGCCTCTGCACAAGGCGATCTTCGTCGAGCCAGGCGTTTCCGGTGCCAAATATGCGCTCTCGCGGCTTGGTCGTATCGAGAATGCAGTGCGCTCGCCGCTCATGACGGTGGAAGAAAGCACTGCAGCCAAGATCGACGCGGCGATGAAATTTGCAGGTCTTTTGAACTGAGCTGTTATAGGGTTTCAGCGGTTCCGCTTTTCGCAGAAACGCAGAAACGCTCTAACTCTTTGTTTTTTCACAATTCCGGACGGAAAGCCGTTACACACTTTTCCTGGAATTGCTCTTGCGGAATTCGGCCCGCATTGCCATTTGATGGCTTCTTTTCCGGCGCGCCCGGGTGGCGAAGCGATGGCGCGTCGACAGTTGATTGAAATTGAATGCCATGAACCAGGTGAAGAAGGCCGACCCCAACAACAAGACCGCCGCGGAAAACCGCAAGGCGCGTTTTTCCTATGAAGTGCTCGATACGGTCGAGGCTGGCCTGGTGCTGACCGGCACAGAGGTGAAGTCTCTGCGTCAAGGGCAGGCCAATATCCAGGAATCCTATGCTTCAGTGGAGGATGGCGGCATCTGGTTGATCAATTCCTATCTGCCGGAATATCTGCAAGGCAACCGTTTCAACCATGAGCCGAGGCGACGCCGAAAATTGCTGCTCAACAAGCGCGAGATCGCGAAGTTGGGGCAGGGTGTCGCGCGCGATGGCATGACCCTGGTGCCGCTCAAGATCTATTTCAACGACAAGGGCAGGGCGAAGCTGTTGCTCGGCCTGGCGCGCGGCAAGAAGTTGCACGACAAGCGCGAGACGGAAAAGCAGCGCGATTGGGCCCGCGAAAAAGGCAGGCTGCTCAAGGAACGCGGCTAGGCGTCTGTCGCAGAACCCGGCCGCGTTGTTGAGCAGCCCAGCCTATGCCGGACCCAGCGCTGCTCTGATGTCTGAAAACACCTTCACGAACATCTCCGTCGTGAGCACGCCGGTATTCGTGTTGTAGCGCGAGCAATGATAGCTGGAGAAGAGCTGGACCTTGCCTGTGTCATAGCTGCCGCCATGCTTGAACGGGAAGGCTGCGACCCGCAGGCCAAGGGCTCGAACGGTCGATTGATGCGCAATCGCCCCCAGCGTCAGAATGGCACGCAGATTCGGAAAGCGCGCCATCGTCGGGACCAGGAACGCTCGGCAGGTTGCGATCTCCGGACCAGTCGGCTTGTTCTCCGGGGGCACGCACCGCACCGCGTTGACGATGGCTGTGTCGACAAGTTCCAGGCTGTCGTCCGGTCGCGCCTCGAAGCGTCCACGGGCGAAACCGTGGGCAATCAGCGTCGAATAGAGCAGGTCGCCCGCATAATCGCCGGTAAAAGGCCGTCCGGTCCGGTTGGCGCCGCGCAGGCCAGGTGCCAGGCCCACGATCAGCAGGCGGACGCTGTCTTCCCGGCCTGGGGCACTGCCCTTGGGCAAGAATGCCGGTACGGGACCGTTGAACCAGCCAGGCTCGCGTTCACGCCAACCGGCGATGAAGTCGTGCAGACGCGGGCAAAGTGGACAGTCGTGATCAGGTTCGGCGGAGGCAAGCATGCTCGGGTGCTACCATCTGACGGCCCCCACCATCAATACGGGTCCATTAATACTGGTCGTCGTCTTCATCCTGGGCGGCGGCCGGTTCCGGACGCCGGACCGGACGATCGGTCGGATCGCGGCCAACCTCGTTCTTCAAGGTCATCAGGTCGATGAAATGGTCGGCCTGCCGGCGCAGGTCATCCGAGATCATTGGCGGTTGTGATGCCATGGTCGAGACGATCGAGACCTTGCGGCCACGTCGCTGCAAGGCTTCCACCAGAGTGCGGAAGTCTCCATCACCGGAAAAGAGAACATAGTGGTCGACGACATCGGCAAGTTCCAGCGCATCTACGGTCAGTTCTATGTCCATATTGCCCTTGATCTTGCGGCGGCCGGCAGCGTCGGTGAATTCCTTGGCCGGCTTGGTCACAACCTTGAAACCGTTGTAGTCGAGCCAATCGATCAGCGGCCGGATCGAGGAGTATTCCTGGTCCTCGACCAGTGCGGTGTAGTAATAAGCGCGCAGGAGATAGCCGCGCTTCTGGAAGCTGGCTAGAAGTTTACGGTAGTCGATGTCGAAGCCGAGGGAACGGGAAGTGGCGTAAAGATTGGCGCCGTCGATGAAAAGAGCGATCTTTTCGCGTGGGTCGAACATGGCAATATCCTTCTTGAAAATAGGCAATGCGATAAGTACGTCTGGCAAGGTTTCTAAAGAAAACCGCCAAGCCCATATTGTTTTGGAAATAACGCCCGGATGATGGCATTCCAAGGGTAGGCAGGGATTGAGCAAGAAATTGTGATCGGAGACAGGCCTGGTGGGTGCTTGAGGCGCGCCGCGCTTGTATTCCGGGCCGGTTCGGGCTATGGAGCCCGCCAGATTTCCAATAGATCAAGAGCATGAAAGGGGCATCGAATGGCCCGCGTAACCGTTGAAGATTGCATCGACAAGGTCGACAACCGCTTCGAGCTGGTGCTGTTGGCCGGTCACCGCGCCCGTCAGATCAGCCAGGGTGCGATGATCACCGTGCCGCGCGACAACGACAAGAACCCGGTCGTGGCACTGCGTGAGATCGCCGATGAGACGCTTTCGCCCGGCGACCTCAAGGAAGACCTGATCCATTCGCTGCAGAAGCATGTCGAGGTCGACGAGCCGGAAGCACCGGAAGCCGAGGCGATCACCGATCAGACCGGAACCGCTGTTGTGGCCGACGCCGACGAGCCGGAAGAGAGCATTACTTTCGACCGCATGTCGGAAGAGGATCTGCTGGCCGGTATCGAAGGCCTGGTGGCTCCGGAAAAGAACGACGATTATTGATAGCCGGCGGGGCTTAAGCCCTTTCGCGCCATAGTTTTCGTGGCTATTTGTGACATGCGTCGCTCAGCGAGCGGCGCATGATTCATTTCAGCGTTGCGAGAATCCGCCCATGATGCGTCAGTATGAGCTTGTCGAGCGCGTCCAGCGCTACAAGCCGGACGTCAACGAGGCGCTGCTCAACAAGGCCTATGTCTACGCCATGCAGAAGCATGGTCACCAGAAGCGTGCCTCTGGTGACCCCTATTTTTCGCACCCGCTCGAGGTCGCAGCCATCCTCACCGACATGCATCTCGACGAGGCAACCATTGCTGTAGCCCTGCTGCACGACACGATCGAGGACACCACAGCCACGCGTGCCGAGATCGATGAGCTCTTCGGTCCCGACATGGGCAAGCTGGTCGAGGGCCTGACCAAGCTGAAAAAGCTCGATCTCGTCTCCAAGAAGGCCGAGCAGGCCGAAAACCTGCGCAAGCTTCTGCTGGCGATTTCCGAGGATGTGCGCGTTCTTCTCGTCAAGCTCGCCGATCGCCTGCACAACATGCGTACGCTCGATCACATGCGCGAGGACAAGCGTCTGCGCATCGCCGAGGAGACAATGGAGATCTATGCGCCGCTGGCCGGACGCATGGGCATGCAAGGCATGCGCGAGGAGCTCGAGGAGATTGCGTTCCGCTATATCAACCCGGAGGCCTATCGCACGGTAACCGCGCGGCTCGCCGAAATCTCGGAACGCAACAAGGGCGTGCTGACCGAGATCGAGAACGCGCTGTCGGCATTGTTCGACAAGCATGCGATGAAGGCCAGCGTCAAAAGCCGCCAGAAGAAGCCATGGTCGGTGTTCCGCAAGATGGAAGCCAAGGCGCTGTCCTTCGAGCAACTGTCCGACATCTTCGGCTTTCGCGTCGTCATGGACACGGTCGAGGACTGCTACCGCGCACTTGGCCTGATCCATACCACCTGGTCGATGGTGCCTGGACGCTTCAAGGATTACATCTCAACGCCGAAGCAGAACGATTACCGGTCGATCCACACCACCATCGTCGGCCCTTCGCGCCAGCGTGTCGAATTGCAGATCCGCACGCGCGAGATGAACAAGATCGCGGAATACGGCGTCGCCGCCCATTCGATCTACAAGGATGCGGCCGGCAAGGCCAATGGCGGCACACACATCATCTCCAAGGAGACCAACGCCTATGCGTGGCTGCGCCGTACCATCGAGCAGCTGGCCGAAGGCGACAATCCGGAAGATTTCCTGGAGAACACCAAGCTGGAACTGTTCCAGGATCAGGTATTCTGTTTCACCCCAAAAGGCATGCTGATCGCGCTGCCGCGTGGCGCGACGCCGATCGATTTCGCCTATGCGGTCCACACCGATGTCGGAGACACCTGCGTCGGTGCCAAGGTCAACGGTCGCGTCATGCCGCTGATGACCGAGCTGAAGAATGGCGACGAGGTCGAGATCATCCGCTCGAAGGCGCAGGTGCCGCCGGCGGCCTGGGAATCGATCGTGGTCACCGGCAAGGCGCGCGCCGCCATTCGCCGCGCCACCAAGAACGCCATCCGCAAGCAATATTCAGGGCTTGGCCTGCGAATCCTCGAACGCGCCTTCGAACGTGGTGGCAAAACCTTCTCGAAGGAAAACCTGAAGTCGGTGCTGCACCGGCTGGCACGGAAGGATATCGAGGACGTTCTGGCGGCAGTCGGGCGTGGTGAGCTCGCTTCGGCAGATGTCTTGAAAGCCGTGTTCCCCGACTACAAGGACGAGCGCGTCACCGTCGCACCGCCGAAACAACGCGAGGAAGGCTGGTCACGCATCCGCAATGCTGCCGGCATGCTGTTCCAGATGCCGGGGCGTGCCGCACGCCGCGACAAGACACAGCCGCGGGACGATGCGGCGGTGCCGATCCGCGGCGTGCGCGGTGATCTGCCGGTGCGCTTCGCGCCTGAAGGCGCGGTCCCCGGGGATCGCATCGTCGGCATCATCCAGCCTGGCTCCGGCATTACCATCTATCCGATCCAGTCGCCGTCACTGACTGCCTTTGACGACCAGCCGGAGCGTTGGATCGACGTGCGCTGGGATATCGATGAGAACAACCGGGAGCGGTTTCCGGCACGCATTTCGGTGACGGCCATCAATGCGCCAGGTTCTCTTGCTGATATCGCGCAGGTCGTTGCTTCAAACGACGCCAACATCCACACGCTGTCGATGGTCCGCACGGCGCCCGACTTCACCGAAATGCTGGTCGACCTGGAAGTCTGGGATCTGAAGCACTTGAACCGGCTGCTGTCGCAGCTCAAGGAAAACTCGAGCGTCAGCGATGCGCGGCGTGTCAACGGATGATTGGAGCCGCAAGGCATGAACACGGCTGAAGTGCTTGATATCTTTCGCTCGGCGGGGGCGGTGCTCGAAGGTCATTTTATCCTCACCTCCGGCCTGCGCAGCCCGACTTTCCTGCAGAAGGCGCGGGTGTTCATGCATGCGGACAAGACTGAGCGCCTGTGCAAGGCGTTGGCCGAAAAGATCCGCGCCGAGATACGCGGACCAATCGACTATGTCGTCGGTCCTGCCGTTGGCGGCCTGATCCCGGCTTACGAGACGTCGCGTCATCTTGGCGTACCGGCGATCTGGGTCGAGCGCGAGCAGGGGGTGTTCAGACTGCGCCGGTTCGATATCGAGAAAGGTGCACGCGTCGTCATCGTGGAAGATATCGTCACGACGGGTCTCTCCATCCGCGAGACGATCGAATGCCTGCACGGTCTGGGTGCCGAGGTCCTGGCGGCTGCCTGCATCATTGATCGTTCGGCCGGCAAGACCGACGTCGGCGTGCCGCTGATTGCACTCGCGCAATATGAGGTTCCGGCGTATCCTGCCGATCAGTTGCCGCCCGAGCTGGCCGCCATTCCGCCGGTGAAGCCGGGCAGTCGCACGCTCTGATTGGCCCGGGTGGGGTTGGCCTGATCGACATGTTGTTCAAGCGCAGAAAAGCGGAAAGTCTCGGTGAGCGCCTGCGGGTGTGGCTTTGGCCACGCCGCTCGTTGTCACGATCGTTGCGTTACTATGCCAGGCGCATCGTGCGGCTGAACGCAACGCCGCATGCGGTAGCCGCCGGAGTGGCGGCAGGCGTGTTCGCTTCCTTTTTCCCTCTCGGACTGCATTTTCTCGTTGCCGCAGCCGTATGCTGGCTGGTTGCCGGCAATCTGGTCGCCGCTGCCATCGGTACCGCGCTCGGAAATCCGCTGACGATGCCGTTTCTGTGGGGGGCGTCCTGGGAGACCGGCAAGCTGATTTTGCACCAGCACCTGCCACGCAAGGGAGTGCCGGAGCATCTCGGTGCCATGATGGAGCATCTGAGCCTGTCGCAGCTTTGGGAGCCGGTGTTGAAGCCGATGACGATCGGCGCAGTTCCACTTGGTCTTCTGACAGGCGTTGTCGCTTATGGGCTTACGCGCTGGGGAATGACGGCGTTTCGGGAGCGTCGACGCCGGCGGCTTGCCGAAAGGGCCGCGCATCACCGGGTATCCGGCCCTGATGCCTTGGGTTCGGCGACACGATGATCATCGGCATCGGCTCTGACCTGATCGACATCCGTCGTATCGAGAAGTCGCTTGAGCGACATGGCGAGCGTTTCGTCCAGCGGGTCTACACCGATGTCGAGCAGGCCCGGTCAGAAGGCCGTAGAGCCCGGGCAGCCTCCTACGCCAAGCGGTTTGCCGCCAAGGAAGCCTGCGCCAAGGCCCTGGGAACCGGCATCGCGCAGGGGGTGTACTGGCGCGACATGGGCGTGGCCAACCTGCCAAGTGGCAAGCCGACCATGGTTTTGACCGGTGGCGCAGCAGTCCAGCTCAAGAAGCTTCTGCCGCCCGGGCATCACGCAGTGATCCATCTCACGATCACCGACGATTTTCCGCTTGCTCAAGCCTTTGTGATCATCGAGGCACTGCCGGTCGCAGAAGCGCCACAGTGATGGAGGCTGGAGGAGTTATTGACGTTGTCTGGCAAGACAACGGCGTTGCCCGGCAGCCGGCGACCCCGTATATGAACGGCGGGACAATGCATCAGCCCGAAAGTCGGAATCGATTTTCGGCAAGAAGGATGTGTAGATAAAGTTTTAGAGCGTTCCCTGTGCGTCCGAATAGGTGCGCGGTGCTCTAGTGAGGATGAGATGAGCGTGGCTGACAAATCCGAGAAGAAAAGCGGCGGACTTGGCGAAACCGTAAGCGTTATCGTGCAGGCTCTGCTTCTGGCGCTTGTCATTCGTACCTTGTTCTTCCAGCCCTTTTCGATTCCTTCCGGTTCGATGCGGCCGACTTTGCTGGAGGGCGATTATCTCTTTGTCACCAAGTGGGCCTACGGTTATTCGCGCTATTCGCTGCCGTTTGGACCGGATCTGTTCTCGGGTCGCATCTGGGGCTCGGAACCGAACCGCGGTGATGTGGTCGTCTTCAAGTTCCCGCCGGATCCATCCGTCGACTACATCAAACGGGTTGTCGGCATGCCTGGCGACAAGATCCAGATGAAGGGCGGTCAACTCTTCATCAATGGCGCTGGCGTCCCGCGCACCAAGGTTGGCCAGATCGACAACCCCGATATCACCGAGCAGAACAGGCCTGTCGACGTCTACCGCGAGACACTGCCGAACGGGGTGAGCTACGATACGCTTGACCTGACGCCAAACGGCATCGGTGACGACACACGTGAATTCGTCGTGCCGGAAGGCCATTATTTCATGATGGGTGACAACCGCGACAACTCCAGCGACAGCCGGTTCAGTGTCGGGTATGTGCCCGCGGACAATCTCGTCGGCCGCGCCAACATCATCTTCTTCTCGATCGCCGGCGGTGCCAGCCCGCTCGAGATCTGGAAGTGGCCTTCCGAGATGCGTCCGTCGCGCCTCTTTACCTTTGTTCACTAACCAATGACGGCGCCCAAGCGTTTAACTCCCGAGGCATTGGCCGCCGTCCTGGAAAGTCGAACCGGTCATAGTTTCCGCGATCCCAAGCGTCTGCAGCGAGCGCTGACACATGCCAGCGCCCGCGGTAGCCATGCCGGGGTCGACTATGAGCGCTTCGAATTCCTGGGCGACCGGGTGCTCGGCCTTGCTGTTGCGGATATGCTGCTGGCCGACTTTCCAAACGCGCCCGAAGGCGAGCTGTCGGTGCGGCTCAATGCGTTGGTCAACGCCGAAACATTGGCACAAATCGCTGATGAGATCGGATTGGCTGATTTAATCCGGGCGGGTAGCGAGGTTCGGAACCTCGCCGAACGCAAGCGAGTCAACCTGCGCGCCGATGCGCTGGAATCGCTGATTGCAGTCATCTATCTCGATGATGGACTCGATGCAGCCAGGCGCTTCATCCACGCTTATTGGAGGCCGCGCGCCAAAGCCGTTGGTGCAGCGAGACGCGATCCGAAGACTGAATTGCAGGAATGGGCGCATCAGGCGGCAGCCGCCACCCCCGAGTATCGCATCGATAGTCGGGAGGGGCCGGATCACGACCCGCTTTTCACAGTAACAGTGAGTGTTACCTCCAAGGAATCGGCGACGGGCACCGGCCGCTCAAAACGTGAAGCGGAACAGGCCGCCGCTACGGTGCTTCTGGTCCGCGAAGGGGTATGGGCCGCCGAAGGAGACAATGTGCGATGACGGCAGACATGAACGCAGGGACAACGCACTCTGGTTTTGTCGCGCTGATCGGCGCGCCCAATGCCGGGAAATCGACGCTGATCAACCAGCTGGTCGGTACCAAGGTGTCGATTGTGACCCATAAGGTGCAGACGACCCGTGCCCTCGTGCGCGGCATTGCGACCCACGGAAATGCACAGATCGTGCTGGTCGATACGCCTGGCATCTTCAAGCCGAAGCGGCGACTCGATACCGCAATGGTCACCACCGCCTGGGGCGGCGCGAAGGACGCGGATCTGGTTCTGGTGTTGATCGATGCCGAACGCGGCATCAAGGGGGATGCAGATGCCATTCTCGACAAGCTGGCCGATGTGCGCCAACCAAAGATACTGGTTCTGAACAAGGTCGACCGCGTGAAACCCGAGACGCTGCTGACGTTGACGAAGGCTATCAACGAGCGGGTTGCTTTCGAGCGTACCTTCATGGTTTCGGCTCTGACGGGCTCCGGCTGCAAGGACCTGCTCACCTATCTCGGCGAGGCTTTGCCGGTTGGCCCCTGGTATTATCCCGAAGACCAGATTTCCGACCTGCCCATGCGCCAGCTTGCTGCCGAAATCACGCGCGAGAAACTTTACCTGCGCCTGCATCAGGAGTTGCCCTACGCCTCCCATGTCGAAACCGAGAAATGGGAGGAAAAGAAGGATGGCTCGGTGCGTATCGAGCAGGTGATCTATATTGAGCGTGACAGTCAGAAAAAGATCGTGCTTGGCCACAAAGGTGAGACGATCCGTGCAATCGGCGAGTCCGCGCGCAAGGAGATCGGCGAAATACTGGAGCAGAAGGTCCACCTTTTCCTGTTCGTGAAAGTCCGGGAGAATTGGGGCGACGACCCAGAGCGCTATCGCCAGATGGGTCTGGATTTCCCGCATTAGTCGGGCTGTCCGTTTGTCGCGTAACTGTCATATGCGGCACCTATAGCCGTCGCGTCCCGGTGGAGTTCGTTGCGCCGGGGCGGCGGCGGAATGATGCGCATGAATGGACTTACCGGCACCACGGGCGGCCTTTCCCGGCTTGACCTCGAGCGCGCTGCAGTGGCTGAGCTTGAGCGCGTCCTGCGAGGTGGCGTCGATTTGTCCAACGAGGCGGCAATTGCGGCCGCGGCATTTGTCGGTGGCAGCATTGCCGCGGCAATCGTCAATCTCTCTCCGCGCCAGCGCCGGGCAATGGACCGGTTGCTCAGGGATCCATCGAAGCTCGCAGCCAAGATTATCAAACTCCTGCTGGTCGACGCTGCTCAGGCTTCGGAAGGCAGGGCGCGCGCAGAAGAGGGGGCTTCTCGATTGGAAGGCTCCCTGCCCGAATCCGGCTCGGAGCGATCGCCGCAGCGCAATGGTCTGGCATCCGTCCTGGTCGAAGAATGGGCCGGCCAGGTAGCCGGCTCTACCTATCTGGAAGAAACGTTGCGCATTCCGCGCTCTACCCTGCACCGTTGGCAACGACGGGGCGAAGTGATTGCGCTGCGCACCGGTGGCAGGAAACACGTCTTCCCGCTTGCTCAATTCGTCGATGGCCGTCCGGTGCCGGGCATTCGCGATGTGCTCGAGTTCATCGGGCATCCGAGAACGGCCTGGTCATGGCTTATCCGGCCGGCGTCGGAATTCGACGGCGAGGCTCCGCTCGCGCTTCTGGTCAAGGATCACGCAAACGACGTCATCCGTGCTGCCGAGGCCTTTGCGGCGGCGGCCGGGCGGCCAACCGAGGCCGCCTGACCGCCTTTGGCAGGTCGGTTTTCATTCTCGATTTTCGTTAGCAGATAGAATGTTATTCGGCGAATAATCAGTCTTTTGTGACAGATTTCTGTCGATGTGCCGTATGTGCCAAAAATCTTTGAATATCAATAAGTTAGTTGTAAATATACAACAAGCGGCAGGCGAATATCCTGTCTTGCCGTTGTGCAGTGCAATATCCGTTGAAAGTGGAAACTCGATGCGTATTGTCCCGACAGAAAGGGGCGCTCGGGCGTCGCCTTTCGAGTGGCGGTTGGTGGCAATGGCCTTCAGCCAGAAATCTGAAAACATATTTTTGAAAATTGACTGGAGAGGTCAAAATGAACATCAAGAGCCTCCTTCTCGGCTCGGCTGCGGCACTGCTCGCAGTTTCCGGTGCGCGCGCCGCCGACGCTGTTGTGGTCGCCGAGCCGGAACCCGCTGAATACGTCAAGATCTGCGACGTCTACGGCGCCGGCTATTTCTACATCCCGGGCACCGAGACCTGCCTGCGCGTTGGTGGTTACATCCGTTACGACGCTGGCCTCGGTGACGTCGGTACGCTCGACGGCGCCAAGACCACCGACCGCCTGAACGGTGAAAAGCAGGAAACCTATGCGAAGAACGCTCGTTTTGCGCTGAGGACCTGGACCGGTCAGGAAACCGAGCTCGGCACTTTGAAGACCTTCACCGAAACCCGCTTCAACTTCAGCAATGGCCAGGGCGCTTCGGCCGGCAACGTCAATGACAAGGGTGAAAACCGTGTCTCGTTGAACTTCGCCTGGATCCAGCTCGGTGGTCTGCGCGTCGGTAAGGATGAAACGGCATATGATTCGTTCATCGGCTATGCCGGTAACGTCATCCAGGACACGCTGATTCCTTATGGTGGCAAAGACACCAACCTGATCAGCTACACCTTCGATGCCGGCAGCGGTTTCTCGGGAATCCTGTCGCTGGAACAGGGATCGGGCGGCTATTCGCGCATCAAGCGCGTTGGCGACACCTGGACCGCCGACAACAACACCATCGACAGCTACGTTCCGCACGTGGTCGGCGGTCTGAAGTACAAGGGCGACTGGGGTTCGATCACCGGTGTTGCAGCCTACAACAGCGCCTACGAAGAATGGGCTGGCAAGGTTCGCCTCGATGTGAACGCGACCAGCGAGCTCACGCTCTTCGTCATGGCTGGTTATGGTTCGGACGACAACATCGATCGCAACCAGTACAAGCCTTGGGGTGGCAACTGGGCTGTCTGGGGCGGCGGTACCTACAAGTTCGACTCCAAGACCAAGTTCAATGCCCAGGTCTCGCTCGACGACAACCGTAGCCTCGCGATCGCGGCCAACGTTGCCTACGAAATCGTGCCGGGCTTCACGATCACGCCGGAAGTGGACTTCGTCCACGAGGGTCGCTTCGGCAAGGCTGATTACCTCAACAGCTGGACAAAGGCTGACAAGAAGAACAGCCTCGGCGGCATCGTCCGCTTCCAGCGCAACTTCTAATCGACCTCCAGTCGGTCTCTTGCGGCCCGCGGCTTTCGCCGCGGGCCGTTTGTTTTGGCGGAAGGATGTGTCGGCCTTTCCGCCTGCTCCTTGATTTCCCCGTCGAAGGCGTCAAATCTCCCGCGATGGAATGGCGCGACGAGGGAATCATACTCGGCACCCGCAAGCATGGCGAAACCAGCGCCATCCTCGAGGTGATGACGCGCGCGCATGGCCGGCATCTCGGCTTGGTGCGCGGTGGTCGTGCGCGCAAGATGCAGCCAGTGCTGCAGGCCGGTAACCGGGTCGACCTGATCTGGCACGCCCGCCTCGACGAGCATCTCGGAACCTTTCAGGCCGAAGCCATCGAAATGAATGCAGCGCGGTTGATGGACAGCGCGGTCGCCGTTTACGGCTTGCAGCTTTTGGCCGCGAATCTCCGGCTTCTGCCGGAGCGCGATCCGCATGACGGGCTCTACGAAACGCTGGCCCTCATCATTGCGCATCTGGAGGATGCGGAGGTTGCAGGCGGGTTGGTTGCGCGGTTTGAACTCATGGTCCTCGATGAACTCGGCTTCGGCCTCGACCTTTCCGAATGTGCCGCGACCGGGACCAAGGAGAACCTGGCCTATGTCTCGCCGAAGTCGGGCAGGGCGGTGTCGCGCGAAGCGGGCGCGCCCTGGCACGACAAGATGCTGGCGCTGCCTATGTTCCTGCAGCGTGGCGCCGGGCTGAATGCGGATCTTTCTGCGGTGGAGCAAGCCTTCAGGCTGACATCGTTCTTTTTCACCCGTCATGTCTATGAGCCACGTGGCGTCGAACCGCCGGACGCTCGCTCCGGCTTCATTGCTGCCTTGCGCAAGCATCATGCTGCCCATGGCACGACCAGGGGAGACACCGCCGCATGAGTGCCGTTGAACTCTATCCCGGCCGGATTTCGCCCAAGGGCGTTGGCACTATTCCGCATGCCGACATGCTGGCCTATTCTGGACTGGAGCTGTTGCAGCGCGTCATCGACGGTCGCTATCCAGCGCCGCCCATGGCGTATCAACTGAGTTTCGCCCTCACCGAGGCGGAGGAAGGGCGTGTCGTCTTTCGCGGCATGCCCAACGAAAAGCATCTCAACCCCATGGGCGGGGTACACGGCGGCTGGGCCGCTACCGTGCTCGATTCGGCGCTCGGCTGCGTCGTGCAGACCTTGCTTGCCAAGGGCGAGGCCTATGCGACGGCGGAATTCAAGGTGAACCTGATGCGACCCATTACGCCGAACATCGGCGAGGTGGTGTGCGAAGGCAGGATCATGCACAAGGGGCGCACGCTGGCCGTATCGGAAGCGACCTTGAAGGACAGTGCAGGCAGGCTACTGGCCTTCGGTACCGAAACCTGCTCGATCTTCTCGGTAGCCAATCTGGCGGCCCGCTAGGCGATTCGGGCGACGGGGTGGAACGCGGCTTCAGGGGGATGCCTCGGTGGATGTTTTCAGCATTGTCGGTTTTGTCGTTCTGCTCGTTATCGTGGCTCGACAGCGCTCGCAGCTCGGCAGGATCGAACGCGAGCTCGGTGAAGTGCGCAAGCTGGTCATTCCGGGCGCGGCGGGATCGGTCTTAAGGCCCGCCGAGGCGCTCGCGACTCAGCCATCACCACTGAGCTCGAGCGAGGCCTTGCTCGAGGGCAGGTCAGATGGTGTTCCTCAGACCTCCGAACCGGAGGATGTGCAGGAAATTGCGGCATCTGGCCCGTGGGGCAGCCCGGCTCGGGACGAGGAAACTGTTTCCGAGCCTAAGGGCGAAGACGGTGCTGCGAAACCGCAAGAAACGACGAAGAAGCCGGATATCGAAACCGCACTTGGCACGCGCTGGGCGGTATGGGTCGGTGGTATAGCACTCGCCTTGGGCGGTCTCTTCCTTGTGCGCTACAGCATCGAGGCAGGCATCTTCGGGCCGGGTGTACGGATCGCCATGGCCGCAATCCTTGGCCTTGTTCTGACTGGCGGCGGTGAATTCATCCGCCGCACCGGCTTCAAGGTGCCTGTGGAGGGCGCTGCCGGCGCCTTCATCCCGGCGATTCTCACCGCCGCCGGCGCCTTTACATTGTTTGGTACCGTTTATGCTGCGCACGGCATTTACGGTTTTATTGGCCCCTCGGTGGCTTTCATGCTGCTTGGGCTGATCGGCGTCGCGACGATCGCCGCCGCGCTCGTGCATGGCCAGGCGCTTGCCGGCATAGGGCTGCTCGGCGCGCTGGCTACGCCGATGCTGGTCTCTTCCCAATCACCCAACCCATGGGCCTTGTTCGGCTATCTGGCGATCGTTCTCGCAGCGACGGGCTTCATTGCGCGCATTCGCCGCTGGTCGCTGCTCATGGCGGCAGCCTTTGCCGGCGTCGGTTTGTGGATCGTGCTCTATATGGTCGAGGCGCCGCTGCCCGGCTTCGGCGTCCTCGTCTTTATCAATCTCGTTGTCCTTGCGGTCCTTGGTTTTGTCTGGCTCGGTTCGGAGCCGAGCCAGACCGAGGCAAGGATAGGCTTCGACCTGACTTCGATCGCTCCGGCGATCTTCGTCGCGGCTGCAACGCTGGTGTTGTTTGCCGAGCCGCGTTTTGCCGATCTTGGTGGTGCCTGGCCGGCAGCTCTGATCGTCGCCGCGATGATCGGAACGGTGGTGTTTCGGCCGCAGGCGCTCCCTGTCCTCTACGGCGCTGCACTGGCGGCGATCTTTGCCTATCTCAAGATCACGCCTTTGGCTGAGACATCCATCGATCTTTCTGGCTACGCGACCATCGACACCACGCCGGTGACCGTCGTTGCAGACGCCGTGATGGTTCGCATCGGCATCGTACTTGGTCTGCTGTTCCTGGGCGCGGGCCTGTGGAGCGCCAGGCGACATGTCGGGACAAGCCTTGCCCTGTCGACCTCGTGGGCTGCATGCGCTGCCACTGTACCCCTGGTGATCGTGCTGTCGCTTTGGGTGACGTTCGGTGATATCGATCGGGACTTCGTCTATGCCGCAGTCACTTTGCTGTTGCTCGCTGTCCTGATTGTCGGTGGCGAATGGATCGCGCGGGCCGAACAACCTCCGCTCGTTGGAGGTTTGGCTGTTTCCTTCGCGTTGGCCGGTGCGGGGCTCGCAACCGTGCTGTTGCTGCATATGGCCTTTGGTTCAGGCCTTACCACCGTTCTGTTGGGGGCGGCCGCCGTCGTGCCTGCCTTGGCTACGCGTTGGCGCAACTATCCCGTCCTCGGCTGGCTTTCGGTAGGCGCTGTCGTGGCCGTTCTTGCTCGCATAGCCTTCGATCTGACCATCGTCGGTGCTGAATTCCTGTCCAGGACGCCAGTCTTCAACTGGCTGTTGGCCGGTTATGGTGTGCCGGCACTTGGCTTCGGCTTTGCCGCCTGGCAGCTGGCGCGCACCACCAATGGCCGCCCACGCCTCGCCATGGAAGCAGGAGCGGCGTTGTTTGCCTTGCTTTGCGTGGCGATGCTGGTGCGACACGCCATGCATGGTGGCGTCATCGACGACGGGCGGGTCTCGCTGGCCGAACAGGCGATCTATACGCTGATAACCCTCGGTGCTGGCGCTATCCTCATCAGCATCGACATGCGCTCGCCCAGTTCGGTATTGCGTTATGGTTCGCTGATCGTCGGTGTCATATCGGCGCTCACCATCGTCGGCCAGCATTTTGTCATCCTCAATCCGCTGTTCACCGATGAGTCGACAGGCAGGATTCCAGTCTTCAACCTGCTTTTCCTGGCCTATCTGTTGCCAGCCGCTGCTGCCGGAGCGCTGGCCTACTACGCGCGCGGCAAGCGCCCGAAATGGTATTCTGCCATGCTTGCTCTGATCGGGGCGGTGTTGGCTTTTGCCTATGCGACCCTGTCGGTGCGGCGCTTCTTCAAGGGGGAGTTCATCGGCCTGTGGAGTGGCATGGAGCAGATCGAGACCTACAGCTATTCAGCACTGTGGTTGCTGCTCGGTGTCGTGCTGCTCGTGGTCGGTGTCCGGCTCGGTTCCTATGTATTGCGCATTGCTTCGGCGGCATTGATCGCGATCGCGGTGTTGAAGGTCTTCCTGTTCGACATGTCGGAACTGGAAGGCGTGTTGCGAGCGCTTTCCTTCATCGGCCTCGGAGCCGTGCTCATCGGCATTGGATTGTTCTACCAGCGGCTGCTGTCGCGGGCGCCCAAGGAGGGATAGCGGCATTCAGGAACGCTTAAGGAATCTTACTGAAATATTACCCATAAATATTTGTTTTCGCTAAACTTTGCGCAATGTTGGCGTAATCCATGCCGGCCATTGTCCCCATGCAACCAGCGCGCTGGTGCACGGGGCCCAGCCGGCGGATTGCTTCCCCAGTCGCCGACCGGCCGTCAGCCCCGTCAACGGGCTGCGGAGCTAAATGCTCCGCAGCTCAATCATTTTCGGAGCTAAAACCATGTCCAAGCGAAATCTGTTTCTCGTCATGTTCGCTGGCCTTGCACCTTTCGCCGTGCCGGCCGTGGCGGCCGACCTCGTATCCGACCAGACTTATTCGGATCCCGCCTACAACTGGTCGGGCAGCTATATCGGTGGCCAGTTGGGTACATCATCCTCGGGCTTTCCCAACCCGTTTTCCAGCAAGAGCGGCTGGCAGTTCGGCGGCCAGGTCGGCACCAACTTCCAGAGCGGTCCGTTCGTCTACGGCGCGGAACTGGACGGCACCTACTCCAAGGGCACCAAGCACAAGCTGGATGACGGCGCCGAACTGAAGCGCACCTGGACCGGTGCCGCCAAGGTTCGCGCAGGCGTCTCCTTCGACAGGACACTGGTCTACGGCACGGCCGGTTATTCGATGACCAAGGTCAAGCCGGGCGGCACCGTTGCCTCGGGTGGCAAGTGGGAGGGCGGCTATCTGCTCGGCGGCGGTATCGAGCAGGCGTTCGCCGGCAACATCTCGGCCAAGGTCGAATACAACTACGTGAACTACGGTGACGTGGACTACACGTTGCGCAACGGCGCCAAACGCTCGGACGA
The DNA here is from genome assembly GCA_035944705.1 of Mesorhizobium sp. GTDB lineage: Bacteria > Pseudomonadota > Alphaproteobacteria > Rhizobiales > Rhizobiaceae > Mesorhizobium. The sequence goes on from DASZAX010000011.1 coordinate 23,125, forward strand.
CCTGAAGAGCCACACCGTCAAGATGGGTCTCAACTACCGGTTCTGATATCAGCCGGCTCTCCAACGCCGCTGGCTCCACGAGCTGGCGGCGTTTATTTTTTTAACCCGTCAATTGGCCCGGGAATAATCCCTTCGCTGGCTTCGTTCTGTCCCTGAAGGCAACAGAGCGGGTATTGGCGCGCCGCTTGCGCTAGACGGCGAAGGCGCGTTCAATCGCCGGGGCAACGGGAAAGATTGGCGAACCGCCACCCATGGACGACAGGAAGGCCGCGATCCTTGGCGAGATTCCGCGCTTGCGCCGCTATGCGCGTGCGCTGCTGCGAAATCGCGATTCCGCGGACGACCTCGTCCAGGATTGCCTCGAGCGTGCGTTGGCCAGGCTGGACAACTGGCAAACCGGCGAAAGCCCGAGGAAATGGCTGTTCACGATCATGCACCACCTTTTCATCGACCAGATGCGCAAAGTGAGCCGCCGCGGCGAAATGGCGATGCTGCCACTGGATGGCGATGAGGCGCTGGCAGTGCCATCGATCCAGGTCGAGAACATCGCCTCCCGGGAAATCCTCGATGCCTTGCAGGCTATCACTCCCGAGCGCCGCGCCGCGATCGTTACCGTGGCCATTGAAGGTTTTTCCTACGCCGAGGCAGCCAACATTCTCGGCATCCCGGCGGGGACGCTGATGTCACGGATTTCGCGCGGCCGGGAGGATCTGCGCGCGCTGCTCGACGATCGTGCACGGCGCCGTTCGCTGAAGGTGGTCGAGAAATGACCGCGCGCGATTTCACGGAACGGGACATTCATCTGGCACTCGACGGTGAGTTGCCCGACGAAGAACGCGTCGCCTTTGAGACATGGCTCGAGAATAATCCAGAGATGAAGGCCAGGAGCAATCGGTTCAGTGCCGACCGCGAAGCATTGCGCGGCGCCTTGTCAGCCACTCTTGATGAGTCGGTTCCGGCACGCTTCACCAAGCTGATTGCTGGCGATGGCGGCCGCCGGCCGCCGTTGCGTTCCCGCTGGTGGCAGGCCGCTGCGGCAGCGGCGCTGCTGGCAATGGGTGGTACAGGGGGCTACGTCGTCGGTTCGCGCGGCATCGGCATGGAAGACCCTTCGGCCGACAGGTTCGCCGAGGAGGCTGTTGCTGCCTACGTTGTCTATGCAGCCGAGAAGCGTCATGCGGTCGAGGTGCCCGCCTCGGACGGGGAGCATATGCGCAATTGGCTGTCGGCGCGGATCGGCCTGCGACTGGTAACCCCGGATCTCACCGCCGACGGATTCCAGCTGGTCGGTGGCCGGTTGCTGCCTTCTGGCACGGGCAAGGCGGCGATGCTGCTCTATGAAGATGCCGAGGGTAACCGCATCTCGCTTTTCGTAACTTCGGAATCCGGCAGCTATGCCAAGGGCACCTACGCCGAGAAGAACGGACCTACGGCAGTCTACTGGCTCGACAAGGGTTATGGTTGTGCCGTTGTCGGCTCCCTGCCGCAGGAACGGCTCGCTATCGTTGCCCGCAATGCCTATCGCCAGTTGATCGAAGGCGTCGAAAGCAAGGTCTGAGCGGGGCTGTTGACAGTCCCGCTTATCGACAGGCCTGGAGATCGCGCTCCATATGCACCTGTTCGCCGACAGCGCTGGCGATATTGGCGGCTATCAGCACGCAGAGCAGGGCAGAGAAGGCTGCAAAGACCAGGTTCAGCCGGTTGCGAAAATAGCGGCCGTTCACGATCGCACCCGTGCCGTAGATCAGCAGTGTGGGGACCGCAAACAGATAGACCGAAATCGGCCCGTCACAATCGACAGCATCCACGCCCCAGGCTTTGTATTCATTCGCCGGTATCGTCATTGCTCCCAACGCTGCCGGGATGGCGGCGATCAGGAGAGCGATGCCGACCCATCCGAGCCATCTCGGCCAGGGACGCAGGGACTGTTGTCGCTCGGCACTGATCATGCCCCTTGGTTGCACGGCTGCAGCCGGCAGCAAAGCCCTGACCTGTATTTTTCGTATGGGTCTGTCAGGCGCCTGTCTGCGACGGTCGTTGGAAGCCTGGACATCTCCGGCGAAGGAAGTTGTCCGACGTCTTGGCAAGCAAGTCGAATCTGTCACAATTCAGCCGAAATCGAAGCGCGAAACGCTGAACATGCGTCGGCTTTCCTGTCGGCGTCTTCGATGTTTCGATAGGCCAGTTTCCTGCCACGCACCGAGGTTTTTCAAGCCTTCATGCCTGCCGAAGTCCGCACGGCCCGCGCTTCTGATGTCGATGCTCTCGCAGCCATCGAGAACGCCGTCTTTGAAACCGACCGCATTTCACGCCGTTCCTTCCGCCAGCTCATCGAGCGGGAAACGGCTGAGACCCTGATCGCTGAGAGCGGCGGCAACATTGCGGGCTATGCGATCATCCTGTTTCGCAAGGGCAGCCGCGTAGCACGGCTCTATTCATTGGCTACAGGCCCTGATTTTGGCGGGCAGGGCGTTGGCCGCCTGTTGCTGGAGGCGGCAGAGGACATCGCTTTCGAACACGACCGCATGATGTTGCGCCTGGAAGTGCGAGAGGACAACGCGCGCGCCATCCGCATCTATGAACAATCCGGCTATCGCAAGATTGGTCGCGAGAACGACTATTACGAGGATGGCGCGCCTGCACTGCGTTACGAGAAGATGCTGCGCGGTCATGTACCGGTCCTTACCTCCGTGCCGTTCTATGAGCAGACCTGCGATTTTACCTGCGGTCCATGCTGTCTGATGATGACCATGGCGCATTTCGATTCCGGCTTCAGGCCAGACCCGGTCATGGAAGTGCGGTTATGGCGGGAGGCAACCACTGTTTTCATGATGTCGGGTCCAGGCGGCTGCGAGCCGTTCGGATTGGCGGTGGCTGCTTACGAATACGGACTTTCGGCCGAGATTTTCGTCTCGTTCGACGGGCCGCTGTTCCTGCAGTCGGTGCGCAGTGTCGAGAAGCGCCGTGTCATGGAACTGGCACAGATCGATTTCCAGCGTCGTGCCAGAGAATATGGCATCCCGGTGCGCTACAATGCCTTTTCCATTGAAGACATCCGCGCCGCGGTCGCCGCCGGCAAGCTGGTTGTCGTCCTGATCAGCGGCTTCCTGATGTTCGGCAAGAAAGTCCCGCACTGGGTTCTGGCCATCGGCGATGACGGCGACCATATCCTCATTCACGATCCATGGGTCGAGGACGAGCGGGAAGAAACGCAGGTGGATGCCGCCAACATTCCAGTGCCGTACGACATCTTCATTTCCATGGCGCAGTTCGGCCGCGACGGACTGCGTGCCGCCATCATTCTTGGAGCGCGCGCGAAACAATGACCTGGGTCATCCTCACAGGCAGGCAGAACGATCTCGACCAGGTGGCAACGCCTCACAAAGTCATCACCAATCGCGACTATCTGGCCCATCCCGCCCTGTTCCGCGGCCAGCGCCCGAAGGTGATCAACCTCTCCAACCGCTATGACTACCAGAGCCGTGGCTACTATGCCTCGCTGCTGGCGAGTTCGCGCGGCCACAAGGTCATTCCGACCGTAGAGACGATGATCGATCTCTCCGAGCGCAAGCTCTACGAGCACGCGCTGCCGGAACTGGAGCTGGCGCTGAACAAGTGCCGCAAGGATCTCGGCGGCGCCTTCCCATCCAAGGTTCACATCTTCTTCGGTATCGGTCCCGGCAGGGCCTGGGATCGTTTCGCCAAACTCCTGTTCGACTGGTTCCGTGCACCGGCGCTGGAAGTGGCGATAAACGACGCCGGCGAATGGGCGACGATCCGCAAGATAGGCTTCTATCCGTTGGCGCGGATGACCGAGGTGGAGGAGAAGCGCTTTCTCGAGTGCCTCGACGTCTACACCGGCCGCGAATGGCGAGACAGCAAGGCGCGCACCCCGGCACGCTACACGTTTGCAACGCTGGTCGATCCGCATGAGCAATTGCCGCCTTCGGCGATCTCCTCGCTGCGGTATTGGGCGCGCATAGCCGAGAAAATGGGCGTCGAGGTCGAGCCGATCACCAAAAAAGACCTGGCCAGGGTTGCCAACTACGATGCGTTGTTCATCCGTGAGACGACCTCGATTTCCAACCACACCTATCGGTTCGCCCGTCGTGCCCAGCAGGAAGGCATGCCGGTCATCGACGATCCACTCTCGATGATCCGCTGCACCAACAAGGTCTATCTGAACGAGTTGATGGCCTTCAACGACGTACCGGTGCCGCCGACCGTGATGATTGCCGGTCCCTCAGACCTGGAGGTGGCGGCCGACACGCTTGGGTTTCCGCTGGTCCTCAAGATCCCCGACAGCGCTTTCTCGCGCGGGGTCAAGAAGTGCAAGGATTTCGGAGAGTTGAAGAAGCTGGCGACCGAGTGGCTGGAGGATTCCGACCTGCTCGTTGCGCAGAAGTTCATCCCGACTGACTATGACTGGCGCATCGGCGTACTGGGCGGCGAGCCGCTCTTTGCCGTGCAGTATCTGATGGCCAAGCAGCACTGGCAGATCGTCAACCACGATCGCGCCGGCAAACCAGACGAGGGCGGCTTCAAGACTTTCACCCTGAAGGATGCTCCCGCACATGCGGTCCAGACAGCAGTCAAGGCTGCCCGTTGCATTGGCGATGGCCTCTACGGCGTCGACCTGAAGGAAACCAGGGACGGCGTTTTCGTCATCGAGGTCAACGACAATCCGAACCTCGACCACGGCTGTGAGGACACTGGCGAGAAAGACGAGGTCTGGATCCGGTTGACGCAGTGGTTCCTGGATCGTTTGGAGCGCCAGGGGCGCTAATCAAAAAACTTTCGGTCAGCGTCGAAGCGCTCGCGGGCGGCGTCGAGATCGCCCGAATGACGCTCCGCCCAGCGGTCGAGCGTGATCAGCGCTTCGCTGAGTGAACTGCCGAGAGCGCTCAGCCTGTATTCGACATGCGGCGGCACTGTCTGCATGTCCTGGCGGATCACCAGCCCGTTACGCTCCAGATCTTTCAGCGTCTGGGTGAGCATCTTCTGCGAGATGCCGCCGATTTTCCTGAGCAGCGCGCTGTTGCGCATTGGCCCTCCAGATAGAGCCGGCAGGATCAGCATCGCCCATTTGGACGCGATAAGTTCCAGTGCATCCCGTGCGGAACAGGAAGAATCATAGACATTTGGCGCGGCCATCGAAAACCTATAGGCACCAAAAGGTGCGTAATTGCTCTTTGGTGCCTGCTAGCACACATGGACCCGCATCTGAATATCAAAGGAGGGCCGGAATGGCTTGGCTGCTGCTTCTTGTCGCGAGTGTCATCGAGATCGCGATGGGCGTTTCATTGAAATATGCCGAGGGCTGGACACGGTTCTGGCCGAGTGTCGGCGGTATCTTTTTCGCGTTGCTCAGCGTCTTCGTGCTGACTTTCGCCATGCGTCATCTGCCGGCCGGTACCGCTTATGCGGTTTGGACGGGTATCGGCGCGGTTGGTATCGCGACCCTCGGCATTGTGCTGTTTGGCGATCCGGCGACGCCACTGAGGCTTGGCTGCATCGCGCTCATCATTGTCGGCGTGGTCGGTCTGCGCTTCGTCGAAGGCTGACCAGGAAAAGTGTGTAACGGTTTCCGTCCGGGATTGCGCTGGAACAAGGAATTGGAGTGTTTCCGTGAGAAACGGAAACGCTCTACCGCAAATCGACTTCGATCTTGTGGAACCGGGCGGTGAACGCCTTTTCCACCTGCTTGGCAGGTCGGGGGGTAAGGTTGAACTGATCGATGGACAGTCCGCGTGGGCGGCCGAAAAATTCCGCAGCCTCCGCCAGTCCGAAACCTGCCAGTGCCGTCGCCTCGAAATAGGCAGCGATCTGGTCGGCGCGCTTGATATCCCTTTTCAGGCTTTGACTTGCGGAAGCCGGCAATCCGTAGCGCAGGTGAATGGCATGCTGCAGCCGCTCTTCGCAGGACTTGTAGCCGCCACCGACCACCGATTTGAACGGCGAGATCATGTCGCCGATGACATATTCCGGCGCGTCATGCAGCAGGGCTGTCAACTGTGCGGCGGGAGACGACGACGGCACGATGGTCCGGAATATCTCTTCGACCAGCAATGAGTGCTGTGCCACAGAAAACGCATGATCGCCGGAGGTCTGGCCGTTCCAGCGCGCGACGCGGGCAAGGCCATGCGCAATGTCGCCGATCTCGATGTCGAGCGGGGAAGGGTCGAGCAGGTCGAGCCTGCGTCCCGACAGCATGCGCTGCCAGGCTCGTGGCGGCGCGCCGACACGGTCTGCCATCAGGCGTCTTCCGCACTGGTGGTTTCGGGGAATGTGAAGCGTGCCCAGCCAGGAATGGCCAGCGAAACAGCGACGCCTTCGGCGCTGATTTCCTGGCCAGCGTCCATCGCGGCCTTGACGCGGTCTATGCGCGCAATGGCCAGACCGTGCGTGCCTGACACCGAGCCCAGGGTACCGACAGGGCGACCATTGACGGTCAACTCGGTGCCTGAGGCGGGCAGGGCACTTGCAGCCTCCACCAGCAGCACACGCCGGCGCGCCGTGCCGCGATGCTGCATGCGCGAAACAACCTCCTGGCCGATGAAGCAGCCCTTCTTGAAGCCGACGCCGTCCAGTTGATCAAGCAGGACGTCGTGCGGGAAGGCATCGTTCAGGCCGTAGTCGGGACCGCTTTCAGCGACGCCCTGTGAAAGGCGAAAGGCATCCCATTCGGCTTGCGTGGCGTTCGCTGCAGGCAATGGCGCTTCGTAGAAGCGCAGGACCGGAGAGCTGAAACGGCTGTCGCGCACGCCGGCATTTGATTCACTGGTTGAGGCTGCGGAATCATTTTGCGAGGCATTTGAATCAGCCTGCCACCAAACGGCGACAACATCCTGTTCCTGCTTGGAGATATCGACCTTTGCGCGCAGCCGGTAAAACATCAGCCGCTTGACGAAATCATCGGCAATGTCGGAACGGCACTCCAGCCGGAAAGCATTTTCGCCCGTGCGGGAGACCAGGAAATCGAAGAGGATCTTGCCTTGCGGCGCCAGAAGCGCACCTGGTTTGGTCTCGCCTTGGCCAAGCGGATCGAGATCGACCGTCAGGATATTCTGCAGGAAGTGCTCGGCCTCGGGGCCGGAAACGGAGACGAGGGCGCGGTCTGCGAGAAGAGTTGTCGGCATGGGCCTGATCTTGCATTTCGAAGAGCCATTACGTAAGCCGCAGGCAATTCCCACACAAGGGCCGGAGTGGATGGCAGTGACCTACGACCTCATCCTCAAGGGCGGCATCGTCGTCAATCATGATGGCATTGGCCCGCGCGACGTTGGCGTGAACGGCGGCAGGATTGCCGCAATCGGTGATCTCAGCACCGCTTCCGCCGGTGAAACCGTGGACTGCCGTGGCCTGCACGTGCTGCCCGGCGTCGTCGACAGCCAGGTGCATTTCCGCGAGCCGGGCCTTGAACATAAGGAAGATCTTGAAACCGGTTCCCGCGCTGCGGTGCTGGGGGGTGTCACGGCCGTCTTCGAGATGCCCAACACCAATCCACTGACGACGAGCGAAGCGACGCTCGCCGACAAGATCGGACGCGCCACCGGACGTATGCACTGCGACTTCGCCTTCTGGGTCGGCGGTACGCGTGACAACGCCGGTGATGTGGCCGAACTGGAGCGGCTGCCGGGAGCGGCCGGAATCAAGGTGTTCATGGGGTCGTCCACGGGTGACCTCCTGGTGGAGGATGACGAAGGCGTGGCCTCCATCCTGCGCAACACCCGACGCCGCGCGGCGTTCCACTCGGAGGACGAATTCCGCCTGCGCGAGCGCCTTGGCTTGCGGGTCGAGAACGACCCGTCTTCGCACCCTGTCTGGCGCGACGAGATCGCTGCGCTGCAGTGCACCGAGCGTCTGGTGCGCATCGCGCGCCAGACCCGTGCGCGCATCCATGTGCTGCATATCTCGACGGCCGAGGAGATCATTTTCCTCCAGCAGCACAAGGATGTCGCCACCTGCGAGGCGACGCCGCATCATCTGACCATGAGCTCCGACGACTATGGCCGCCTTGGTACGCTTCTGCAGATGAACCCGCCCGTGCGCGCGCCTCGCCATCGCGACGGCATCTGGCATGGCATCAGCCAGGGCATTGTCGACGTGCTCGGCTCCGACCATGCCCCGCATACGCTGGCCGAGAAGGCAAAAACCTACCCGGCTTCGCCGTCAGGCATGACCGGCGTGCAGACACTGGTTCCGATCATGCTGGATCACATCAATGCCGGTCGGCTCACGCTGGAACGCTTCGTCGATCTGTCCAGCCATGGTCCGAACCGCATCTTCGGCATGGCGCGCAAGGGGCGCATCGCCGCCGGTTACGACGCCGACTTCACGGTCGTGGACATGAAGCGGCGCGAGACCATCACCAATGCACAGGCGGGCTCGCGGGCAGGCTGGACGCCGTATGACGGCAAGGAAGTCACCGGCTGGCCAGTTGGCACCATCGTGCGTGGCTCCCGCGTCATGTGGGAAGGTGAGATCGTCACGCCATCGCAGGGCAGGGCAGTCGAATTCTCGGAAGCTGTTGTCAGCTAGTCGGGTCGACTGCATCAGCCGCCTGGCCGGTATTGCTGTTGATTTATCTGGTCAACGTCGTGATTCTCCCGACTTTGGGTGTCATGGCGGCGAACAAGTTCGGCAGCGGATCGCGCTGAGATTTGGACAGGCTGCGTTCATGTTGGATCGCTAAGGTCGCGTTGACGTCCGTACGGACCCAACGGAGAAAGTCCTGATGAATCTGACGAAATTCGGCACCGCCACGGCCCTGGTGATGACGCTTGGTCTTGCCGCCTGCTCGCAGACGGCACAACAGCAGAGGGCAACTGGCGGTGCCGCCCTTGGCGCAGCTGGCGGTGCGCTGGTCGGCCAGGCGATTGGCGGCAATACGGAGAGCACTCTGATCGGCGCTGGTGCCGGCGCGCTGCTCGGCGCGGTTCTGGCAACCTCTGGTGGTCCACAACCGCGCGACCGCGGTCGGGAGATGTGCCGTTATCAGGATCGTTACGGTCGCATCTTCACTGCGCCTTGCGACGAACGCTACTACCGTCGCCGCGGATACTAACCTCGTCTGGCGGGCATTGTGTCCCGCCAGCCCCTCATTGGCAGCAGGTCTTGTCCTGAAAAGGGGATCGCGACCTCAATCGCCGGCGACGAAGAAGGTCCAGCGGCCCTGCGGCGTGATGCCGACCCGGTAGAAAATGTAGGTGCCGTACTGCTTCATGTCTTCGTAGTCGCCGGCGGTGACGATCTTGAAGAGCTCCACCCGCTGCTTGGCGTCGAGCTTGGCCAGCGGATAGGCGAAGAAGTAGGGCCAGACATAAAGCTCCTGGGGTGTACCGGGGTCGAGCTGCACGTAACCCGCGTCCAGAACCTCCTGCAGGATGGCCAGGATTTCCTGACCCTCGGTATCGCCCGACAATCCCTTGAGGAAGGCGATCGGATCGCCTTCGATATCGGTCAGCGAAAGCTGTGTCAGCGAATCGCCGATGCCGATCAATGGGCGAAGCTTCTCGATATCACCGCTCTTGCAGGCTTCGATGATCAGGTCGCGCATGCGCCGCACCGGTTCCGGCAGCTTGGCGAGGTCATATTGCACAGGCGGCAACGACGCGGTCGGATCGATCTGCGGCCGCGCGAGATTGCCGCTGCCTTCTCCCGGTTTGGCTGGCTCAACCTGTTCGGGCTCGTCCTGGCCCGGCGGCGTTGTCTTCTGGGCTGGCGGAACGGTCTGGATTGGATCCGGCAGTGGTACGGTACCCGGTTTTGGTGCTTCCGGCCCCATCTGCGGACGCTTGCCGGGGACCTGCACGTCGTCGTGTTTGATTTCGCTCAGTGCAGTGGCAGGTCGGGCCGTTGTGAGCAGCGCCGAAGCTGTCGCAAGCGTCAGCGCGAGGAAACCAGCGCCAAACGCCAGGCCGCGGGGTCTGTCGAAGGACGAAGATTTCAACGGCCGCCTCTCCATGCTGCCGGGCCGCGCCCGGTCGGTATGCCGCCGCGCGGCGGAAAGGCTATTCCGCCGGTCGGCGCCGGGCGTCGGTTCAGTGCCGCACTTGGTCAGGCTCGAACGCCCCGGCAATTACCTTTTCACGCATCCTGTCGAGCAGGGCAAGGGCTGCGGTTTCGCCATTGGCGCGCAGCATCTCGCAAAATGCGGTTTCCAGTGCAGCCTCGGCGATGATATCTGGCTCGATACCCGCAGAAAGCCCTTCCGCCCATGCTTCGCTATGGCTTTCGACGGCGGTCAGGCGTTTTTCTTCCCTGACGAGGGCATCGATATCGTTGGCTGTGTGTCCCATACGCAACTATCACCCTTGTTCAAGCGGCGATCCTTCAAATGAGGATCAAACTTGACCCGTCCCTTTAATGTCCCATTAAGGTTCCTACCACAGGACTTTGGTGCTGTGCTGCCACAATGATGAAAAAGTTAACAGCTCGCTAATTGCCGTAGCGCGACGCGATGTCGCGCGAGAGCTTCTCGCCCTCTTTCATGTACCTGCTGATTGCCTCGCTGGCAGACGATGTGCACTGCGTGTAGGTGCTGCCGAACGAGCGGTAGCCCCTGTTGAAGGCGGCGATGAAACGCGCCCGCCGCTCCGCATCGGGGTTTTCGGATTCCAGCAGCTTCTCCATCTCGCTGCGCCACTGATCTCCCTTTTCGCCGCAAAGGTTGCGCAGGAAATGCAGGGATCCCAGCACTTCGGCCAGCCGCATCAGCCCAGGCTCGAATGGCGCCTCGGCAGCCGTCACCGGGCGCGCCGGAGCGGCCACGAGGATGGCAAGACCAAGCATGAAAAGCGTAAAAGCGCGGATCATAAGCCTTTGTGAACAAACAATCTGTCTGCCGCAAGGCACAGCCGGGTTTAGCCCAACGGCTTTTTATCCGGCTGCAGCAAGTCCTTTGCGACCGAAAAGACGGAACCGGCCAATGGCATCGTTTCCATCTCGGCAAGCGTATAGAAGGCCGCTGTTTCTGCATCGTCGTCGGCCTTGGCTTCGCCGCCGATGTAGCGGGCACCGAACACCGTCAGGCGATAGTCCACCGGGTGGCCTTCGGTGGAGCCGTCGATGAAGATCTCGATCAGCGGACGCAGATCGGCCGCGCCGAGGCCTGTCTCCTCGAGAAGCTCCCGTTTGGCGGCGCTTTCCAGGCTCTCGTCGGCCTCTACCTTGCCGCCCGGGAAGGCATAGACGCCCTGGGAAGGCGGCCTGGCTCGTTTTACCAGAAGCACGGTGTCGCCCCGCACCACCGCCACTGAAACCGACGGTATGGTTTGCCTGCGGATCATTTCGAAGTGTCTTCCCGTTGTTTGCCAGACAGGGCGATGGCTGTGGATCGTGCTTCCAAATCGAGCTTTAGCGGTTGCAGCCACACGCTTCCACCACCACTTTCGGAGCCAGACAGAGAAGAGATTGCGCCATGTGCGGACGTTTTGCCTTGACCGCCACGCCCGACCAGACCACGACGTTCCTGGGTCTGGATGATATCGAGCCCTTTCCGGCGCGCTACAACATCGCACCCACGCAACCCATCACGATGGTGATTTCCGGCGCTCCGAAGGCACCCGGTTCGAACCGTTCCGACCGGAGCTCCATGCTGGTTCGCTGGGGGTTGATACCGACCTGGGTCAAAGACACACGTCAGTTTCCACTTCTCATCAATGCCCGATCCGAAAGCGCGGCTGAGAAAGCTTCCTTCCGCACAGCCATGCGCCATCGCCGCGCCTTGGTTCCGGCCAGTGGCTTTTATGAATGGCGCCAGGCAGGCAGCAGGAAGGGGCAGGCCTACTGGGTGCGCCCGAAAAGCGGCGGCATTGTCGCCTTTGCGGGGCTCATGGAGACGTACGCGGAGCCCGGTGGCTCCGAGATGGATACAGGTGCCATCATGACCACGTCGGCAAATGCCGACATCGCCCAAATCCACGACCGCATGCCGGTCGTCATCCATCCGGAGGATTTCTCGCGCTGGCTGGATTGTCGGGGCCAGGAGCCGCGTGCTGTCGCCGATCTTCTGCGCCCGGTCGAGGAGGGGTTCTTCGAGGCAATCCCGGTCTCGGACCTCGTCAACAAGGTCGCCAATTCGGGTCCGGAGATCCAGGAGAGGTTTGTCGTGTCGCCCGAAGACTTGGCGGCCGAGCAAAGATCGGCCAAACCAGCGCGCAAGAAGCCCGGTGGCGACGATGCTGATCAGATGTCGCTATTCTAGTCTCTTGCGCCGAGCGAGCATCGGCTCGTCAGCGACGGTCTTCGCCGACAGACCGTTTGTTCAGGCCGCGCGCGGCGACGTGATCTTGTGCGCGGGCTTCTTCTTCTTAGCCGTGTGGAGCAAGGCCGCTACCACCGCCGCCGGGCCGATTGCCCGGTATTGGCTGGCGAGTGTCGGTTGTTTCGCTCGACTGGCTTCCTGCTTGCTGCGTGGCATTTCGACTTCCCCAAGGTCAAGGTCATTGGAAGGCGCTGCACTTGATGGCCGATTCCGACCAAATCGTGGCGTTTTCCACATGAGCCGACGAATATTATAGCACTGAACGCACATGCTTAAGAAAAAGTTTCTTCAAATGGTTTACGCCCGTTAGGGCGACCTGCCGGTGAAAGTTGCGACTTGACGGCAACACGGGCGGGCGCGATAAAGCCGCCCATGAGAACGTCTTTCGCCATTTGTGGCATTTGCATTATTGGCTAGCGCTCGCGCTGGTCTGGACGTTTTCGCCTCAACTTTCTCTCTGAGTGGACAACGCCCCGGCCAGCAGGCTGGGGTTGGATTGTGCGCGAAAATGCGCGGCGGCCGGGACCGGTCGGGAAGGGGATGAATGTCTGAGGGTTCGAAGGGCTTGCGCCTCTACAACACGTTGAACAGGGCGAAGGAGGATTTTGTCCCCATCGATCCCGACAATGTGCGCATGTATGTCTGCGGCCCGACCGTTTACGACTTCGCCCACATCGGCAATGCGCGGCCGGTGATCGTCTTTGACGTGCTGTTCAGGTTGCTGCGCCATGTCTATGGCGCCGAGCACATCACCTATGCGCGAAACATCACCGACCTCGACGATAAGATAAACGCGCGTGCCCTGCGTGATTTCGGCAACGATATCGCCTCCGGCAAGCTGTCGCTCAACGAAGCAATCCGGCGGGTAACCGAGAAGACGGCGGACCAGTTCCACAAGGACGTTGCCACGCTTGGCTGCCTTGAGCCGACCTACGAGCCGCGCGCCACCGATTTTGTGGAACCGCGTGCCGACGGCAAGACTGACATGATCGGCCTGATCCACCAGCTGATCGATCGCGGTCACGCCTATGCAGCGGAAGGCGAGGTGCTTTTCGATACCGCATCGATGCCGGACTATGGCGAACTTTCCAAGCGTCCCCTGGACGAGCAGCAGGCCGGCGCGCGCATCGCCGTCGACGCACACAAGAAGAACCCGGGCGATTTTGTCCTTTGGAAGATTTCATCTGCGGAAGAGCCTGGCTGGCAGAGCCCGTGGGGCAGGGGGCGGCCCGGCTGGCATATCGAGTGCTCGGCCATGAGTGCGGCCTATCTCGGCGAAGTCTTCGACATCCATGGCGGCGGCCTGGATCTGATCTTTCCGCACCACGAGAACGAGATCGCGCAGTCGCGCTGCGCCCACGGCACCGACGTGATGGCCAATGTGTGGATGCACAACGGTTTCCTTCAGGTCGAAGGACAGAAGATGTCCAAGAGCCTGGGAAACTTCTACTCGATCAACGAACTCCTGGAGACGGAGACCTTCGGCGGCCGCAGATGGCCGGGCGAGGTGCTACGCCTTGCCATGCTGATGACGCACTATCGCGAACCGATCGACTTTTCGGTCCGTAAACTGGAGGAAGCCGAGAACACGCTGCGCAAGTGGAAGCGTGGCGCCGATCTGGCTGACGGCGAGGCTGCTGACGTTCCACAAGCCATCATCGAGGCGCTGTCGGACGATCTTGGCACCTATCAGGCTTTCCAGGTGCTGACGCAGCTTGCGGCTGATGCCGCCGAAGGAAATGACGCGGCGGCAAGCCTCAAGGCAGCGCTGCAATTCCTCGGTTTCAGTCTTGCGACCGCAGCCGTTGATGAGCAGGCTGTTTCGAACACCATAGCGGAGCGCCTCGCCTTCATTGCGGCCAAGAACTGGGCTGAGGCGGACCGCGTCCGTGACGCATTGCTGGCACAAGGTATCCAGTTGAAGGATGGCAAGGATCCGGTGACAGGGGAGCGGGTGACAACCTGGGAGGTGAAGCGATGATCGACCATACCGGCATTTCCGTCGTCGATTTCGAGGCGGCGAAAACGTTCTATGACAAGGCGATGGCGCCGCTTGGCGCCTCACTGCTTTACATGGTGCCCGAGCAATATACGGGTGGCGCCAAGGTTGGTGGTTACGGCCGGGACCGGCCGGTGTTCTGGCTTCACGAGACCAGGACTTCGGCGCCGGGCCGTCACTATGCTTTCACCGCCAACAGCCGGGCCGATGTCGACGCTTTCCACAAGGCGGCAGTCGTTGCGGGTGGCAGGGACAACGGCGCTCCGGGGCTGCGCCCGCACTACCACGAGCACTATTATGCCGCTTTCGTTTTCGATCCCGACGGCAACAACATCGAAGCCGTCTGCCACGGGTCGGCGTGATGAGCCTCGACAACAAACCCACCTATACCGGCGGATGCCAGTGTGGCGCTGTGCGTTTTTGCGTCGAAGGCGTGCTGGGTGAAGCCTCGATCTGCCATTGTCGCATGTGCCAGAAGGCGAGCGGCAATTTTTACCAGCCGCTGGTCTCCATCGCCGGCGCAAGGCTGACATGGACGCGCGCCGAACCGAAGCTGTTCCAGTCTTCCAGCTTTGCCAAGCGCGGTTTTTGCGCGGAATGCGGCACGCCACTGAGCTTTGAAGATCCCCATGGCATCGCTTTGGCCATTGCGGCCTTCGATCATCCTGAGGAAATTCCGCCAACCATCCAGTGGGGCATCGAGGCCAAGCTGCCCTATGTCGATGCGATCCCTTCATTGCCCGGCGGAATAACGGAAGACGATCCGGTTTCCGTCCCGTTCATCACCTCGATGGTGAACCACCAGCACCCGGACCACGACACAGAAACCTGGCCACCGGAGGAAAGATCATGACCGATGCCATCAGGACTGGCGGCTGCCAGTGCGGGGCCGTGCGTTTCCGCATACGCGGTGAGCTGGGGCGCCCATCCATCTGCCATTGCCGCATGTGCCAGAAGCAGTTTGGTTCGTTCTTCGGCGCTTTCGTCACGGTGCCGTCGGACGGTGTCGAATGGGTGCATGAGGAGCCGAGCTACTTCCAGTCGTCCATCAACATCGCGCGTGGCTTCTGCAAACGGTGCGGTACGCCGATGACCTACAAGAGCCCTGATGCTCTGGAGATTTCGATCGGCAGTTTCGACGACCGTTCCGACCTGGCACCGACGCATCAGGTCAACTACGCATCGCGACTGCCCTGGGTGGAGAAGATCTTCGAGGCGCCGGTGCATCAGGACCTCGATTATTATGCGCGGCAGGAGCACATCATCTCCTTCCAGCATCCCGATCGCGAAACCCAAAACTGGCCTGAGAAAGGGCTGAAGTTGTGAGTCTGGAATTGCGTACACTTTATCCCGAGATCGAACCGTTCGAGACCGGCACGCTGGATGTGGGCGACGGTCATCAGGTCTATTGGGAACGGGTTGGTACCAGGGGCGGCAAGCCCGCCGTTTTCCTGCACGGTGGACCGGGCGGCACGATCTCGCCGAACCATCGCCGGTTGTTCGATCCGAAGCTCTACGACGTGATCCTGTTCGATCAGCGCGGCTGCGGCAAGTCCACGCCCAACGCTTCGCTGGAAGCCAACACGACCTGGCATCTGATCGCCGACATGGAACGGCTGCGCGAGAAGGCCGGCTTCGACAAGTGGCTGGTCTTTGGTGGGTCCTGGGGCTCGACGCTCGGGCTGGCCTATGCCGAAACACATCCCGACCGCGTCAGTGAACTGGTGGTGCGCGGCATCTACACGCTCACCCGTGCCGAACTCGACTGGTATTATCAGTTCGGCGTCTCGGAAATGTACCCTGACAAGTGGGAGCGGTTCCTGGCGCCGATCCCCGAGGACGAGCGCGGCGACATGATGGGAGCTTACCGCAGGCGGCTGGTTGGCAGCGATCGCCAGAAGCAGGTCGAGGCGGCCAAGGCCTGGTCGATCTGGGAAGGCGAGACCATCACGCTCCTGCCAGAGCCGTCGACCAGTGACCCATTCGCGCAAGACGACTATGCAGTCGCCTTCGCCCGCATCGAAAACCATTATTTCGTTCACGCCGGCTGGCTCGAAGAGGGGCAGATCCTGCGCGACGCCCACAAGTTGAAGGATATTCCCGGCGCCATCATCCACGGCCGCTACGACATGCCGTGCCCGGCAAAATATGCCTGGCAACTGCACAAGGCCTGGCCGAGGGCGGACTTCCATCTCATCGAAGGTGCCGGACATGCCTATTCCGAACCGGGTATCCTCGACAGCCTGATCCGCGCAACCGACAAATACGCCGGAAAATGACCATGCAACGCGACCGCCTCTACCTTTTCGACACGACATTGCGCGATGGCCAGCAGACGCCGGGCATCGACTTTTCGGTCGAGGACAAGATCGCGATCGCTGGCATGCTGGATGAGTTCGGAATGGACTATGTCGAGGGCGGCTATCCCGGCGCCAATCCGACCGATACCGAATTCTTCACCAGAAAACGCACGACGCACTCGAAATTCGTTGCCTTCGGCATGACCAAGCGCGCCGGCGTTTCAACGTCGAATGACCCTGGTCTCGCCGCGCTGGTGCAGGCCCGCTCGGACGCCATCTGCTTCGTCGCCAAGAGCTGGGACTATCACGTTCGCGTCGCGCTGGGCTGCAGCAATGAGGAGAACCTCGAGGCGATCAGCGCATCCGTGGCCGCTGCTGTTGCCGCCGGCAGGGAGGCCATGGTCGATTGCGAGCACTTCTTCGATGGTTTCAAGGCCAATCCGGACTATGCGCTGGCCTGCGCCAGAGCCGCCTATGAGGCAGGCGCGCGCTGGGTGGTGCTGTGCGACACCAATGGTGGCACCCAGCCTGCCGAGATCCGTGTCATCGTCGAAAACGCAATTGCAGCCGGCATCCCGGGCGATCATCTCGGCATCCATGCCCATGACGACACCGGGCAGGCCGTCGCCAACTCACTCGCCGCCGTCGAGGCCGGCGTGCGGCAGATCCAGGGTACGTTGAATGGCATCGGCGAGCGTTGCGGCAACGCCAACCTGGTGACGCTGATCCCAACACTGATGCTGAAGCCGGCCTACAAGGATCGCTTCGAGACCGGCATTTCAACCGAGCAGCTGGCCGGCATTTCGCGCCTTTCCCGTGCTTTCGACGAGTTGCTGAACCGTGCTCCTGAGGCGCAGTCGCCCTATGTCGGCTCCTCAGCCTTCGCCACCAAGGCAGGGATCCATGCGTCGGCCCTGATCAAGGAGCCGCAGACTTATGAACATGTGCCGCCGGAAGCTGTCGGCAACCGTCGTCGCGTCATGGTCTCCGATCAGGGCGGCAAGGCCAATTT
Source organism: Mesorhizobium sp. (assembly GCA_035944705.1). GTDB lineage: Bacteria > Pseudomonadota > Alphaproteobacteria > Rhizobiales > Rhizobiaceae > Mesorhizobium. The sequence continues at coordinate 40,704 of DASZAX010000011.1, forward strand.
CCTTGCAGAGCTGAAGCGGCGCGGCATCGACGTGCCGAAGGACGATGCGCGGCTGGACGCGCTCATTGCCGTTGTCAAGGAACGCGAAGCCGAAGGCTATGCCTATGAAGGGGCCGATGCTTCCTTTGAATTGCTGGCGCGCAAGATGTTGTCCGGCCTGCCGGAATTCTTCGCCGTCACCTCCTTCCGCTGCATGGTCGAGCGCAGGTTCGACGCCAATGGCCAGCTGAGGACTGTTTCGGAAGCCATCGTGAAGGTGGTGGTGGACAATGAGGAGAAGATGTCGGTGGCCGAAGGCCACGGCCCGGTCAATGCGCTCGATCTCGCGCTGCGCAAGGATCTCGGCAAGTACCAGAACGAAATTGTCGACCTCGAACTCGCCGATTTCAAAGTGCGTATCCTCAATGGCGGTACCGAGGCGATCACCCGAGTGTTGATCGAATCGCACGATTCCACCGGTGCCCGCTGGTGGACGGTCGGTGTGTCGGAAAACATCATCGATGCCTCGTTCCAGGCGCTGATGGATTCCATCATCTACAAGCTGATGAAGAACCGCGAGATGGCCGGGCTGGTTGCCGCCGAATAGAGCCAAGACGGTGCCGCGACCTCAAGCAATCCATCAGCGAAAGTCCACGATGCATCAGAATTACTTGATGGTCTTGGTACGGTCGCTGGCGCATAGCTTTGGGCCATGACCACCCAGACTGTACCAATGGAAACTGATTCCGGCGCGCGCCGCGGCTTTCTCCTTGCCCTCGGCGCCTATCTCCTGTGGGGGCTTCTGCCTTTCTACATGAAGGCGGTGGCCCATTTGCCGCTGGCCGAAGTCATCGCCCATCGTATTATCTGGTCGGTGCCGATCGCGGCCGCCTTGTTGATCTGGCTTGGTCGCACCGACGATTTCAAAGTTGCGCTGCGTTCGCCACGCATGTTGGCAATGGCCGCGCTGACGGCGACGTTGATCACGGTCAATTGGAGCATCTACGTCTGGGCGATTGCCGTCGACCGCACGGTAGAAACTGCTTTGGGCTACTACATCAATCCGCTCGTCAACGTTCTGGTCGGCGCGTTGCTGCTTGGTGAGCGTCTGAACCGCCTGCAGATCGCCGCTGTCGCGCTGGCTGCAGTGGCGGTGATTGTGCTCACTGTCGAAAGCGGCACCTTGCCCTGGGTTTCGCTGGCATTGGCCTTCTCTTTCGCGGCCTATGGGTTTTTCCGCAAGACGTTGCCGATCGGTCCGAGCCAGGGGTTCCTGCTGGAAGTGCTCCTCCTCTCCATCCCGTCCCTCGCCTATGTCGTCTGGCTGGCTTTGAAGGGAGAGGGGCATTTTGCGACGGGTAACACGACGGATACGCTGCTTTTCATGGGCAGCGGCATCGTCACCGCCGTGCCGCTGCTGCTTTTTGCTTTCGGCGCCAAGCTGCTTCGCCTCTCGACCATCGGCATCATGCAGTACATTGCGCCGACCATCGTGTTCCTGATCGCCGTCTTCGTTTTTGGCGAGCCGTTCGACACGACCAAAGCGATCGCCTTCGGTCTTATCTGGGCGGCGCTGGCCATCTATACGTGGTCGATGCTCACTGCGAGCCGGCGTGGCTAAGGCAATCTCGGCAAAGGTACGCCAGTTCTTATCCAGACAGTTCCGCGTTCGGAGAAAAGCGATCCGCCGCCGTCGGCATCACATCTTGTCGATGACGGAAGAGATTCCGCTGGTTGGTGCGTCGACGGCAGCGCCTGTAGCAAGAATGGTCGCAACGATCTTGTCGGGATCCTCGACCACCAGGGGTCTCACATTGTGAGCCGTATGGATGAAACCTTCAGCCGCCATGTGATCGATCAATGCCAGCATCGGGTCCCAGAAACCCTTTATGTTGGCGAATACGATCGGCTTGCGATGATGGCCGAGCTGCGCCCAGGTCATGATCTCGACGATTTCCTCGACCGTGCCGATGCCACCGGGCAGCGCTACGAAGGCGTCGGATTCTTCGAACATCCTGTGCTTGCGCTGGTGCATGTTTTCGGTAACGACCAGCTCATGCAGCCGGTCGAGCGCGCTTTCCGTCGCCTCCCGGTTCATCAGGAAGCGTGGTATGATGCCCATGACCTTGCCGCCCGAGCGCATGGTGCCTTCGGCAACCGCACCCATGATACCCTTGGTGCCACCACCATATACCAGGCGCAGGCCTGAGCGGGCAAGGGAATGGCCGAGTTGGCGACCGGCTTCGAGATAGATGCCATCGCGGCCGGTTGATGAGCCGCAATAAACACAGACGGATCGAATCGTGTTCATGATTGGATTGGTGATGCCGTCTGCAGGTCCGGTCAAGCCTGAAGGCGGGCTTTTTCTTGTCGGCTCTGCGAAAAGCAGCTAGACCGGCATTAGGTGGCTAAGGGGGCTTAGAGGATATGACAACAGCGCTTGTCAGGGCATTGCTATTTGCAGGAGGCGGCGCGGCAGCGGTGGCCGGAGTGGCATATATCTCCGGTGCGCTCGATCCCTACCTGAAATCCACTCCACCGGCGCAGATCGCTGCCGTTCAGCCAGGCGCGCCGGCAACGCAACAGCCTGCAGTGCAACAGCCAACGACGTCACCGCAGCCGGCTGAGCAGCAGGCCGCCGTGACACCGACGCCGGAAAAGCCGGCCGCACCAGCGCCAGCGGCTGGCCCTGTCGCGCCGACGTTCGACGTGGTTCGTGCCGAAGGGGACGGCTCCGTCGTCGTTGCCGGCAAGGCCGCTCCGAATGCAAAGGTTGATGTCGTGCAGGGTGCTACCGTGTTCGGGACCACGACGGCCGGGCCGGACGGCGATTTTGCAATCGTTCTGAACGATCCGCTGAAGCCTGGAAACTACCAGTTGCAGCTGCGTTCGACCTCCCCATCCAACGCTGTCGTGCCCTCGGCGCAGACCGCCGTTGTCGCGATCCCAGAAAAGTCGAACGGTCAGGTGCTGGCTTTGGTCGAGGAGCCAGGCAAGGCCGCAACCTTGCTTTCGGTGCCGAAGGTTGAAGATAAAGCCGGCGGAGAAACCAGTCTCCAGCAGACATCCGCCGCGCCTGCCGGCGCACAGGCTGCACCACAGCCGACGGCTTCCGCAGCCCAGCCTGCCGAACCCGTAGCCCAGCCGGCACCCGGAGCACCGAAGGTCTCAGTCGGCGCTGTCGAGATCGACGGCGGCAAGATCTTTGTCGCCGGTACCGCCGATCCAGGCCGCAAGGTTCGCGCATATGCCAACGAAATCCTGCTCGGCGAGGCTGTGGCATCCGAAAAGGGACAGTTCCTCGTCGAGGCGACCCGCGATCTGCCGGTTGGCGACTACACCGTTCGGGTCGATCTGCTGGATGCCGACGGCTCCAAGGTGATTGCCCGGGCGGCGGTGCCATTCCAGCGTGAGCCCGGCGAGGCCGTCGCCGCGGTCGCTCCTTCTGCTTCTGAAGCGGCTCCGGCCACGCCTCAGCAGGACGCGGCGTCGGCAGACAAGGCACCGACCACCGTCGCACCGAAGCTTGAGCAAGTCGACCACGCCGTCATCATCCGTCGCGGCGATTCACTCTGGCGCATCTCGCGTCGGGTTTACGGGCATGGCGTGCGCTACTCGACGATCTACCTTGCCAACCAGCAGCAGATCAGCAATCCGGACCGCATCTGGCCCGGCCAGGTCTTCAAGGTGCCCCAGAAGTCGAAGGAAGGCGAAACCGCCGACATGAAGACATTGGGCGACCAGGCAACCGTCGCCGAATAGAATTCGTTTCGTCCATCTGGCCAGGTTGCGCAAAATTGGTTCATCGTTTATCGACGATGAACCATGGACTCTCCGCTTGAACTTTGTGGCGCAGGCCACCCTGTCGATACGCACGCAGTCGCCGCAAAGTTTGCGGCGCTGTCGCATCCAGCGCGGATCGAGATCCTGAAGTGCCTGTCCGCCAGCCGTTCCTGCTGTTGCGGCGAGGTGGTGGACCATCTCGACCTCGCGCAGTCGACGGTTTCACAACATCTGAAGATCCTGGTCGAAGCAGGATTGGTCCGCTTCACGCCCGACCGGCAGCGTTCGCGCTACGAGGTCGACCAAAAGGCGCTCGCTGGTGTCTCGGCATCTGTCGCTGCGCTGGTTGACGCTTGCCGTCGTACGGCCGAATCGATTTCATAAGGCAAGAACCGTGGCTGAAAAGACCGTTTCCGCCGCCGATACCGGCGCCACCTTCCAGACGCTGCGCAATCTGTGGCCGTATATGTATCCGGCCGACCGGCCCGACCTGCGCTGGCGCGTCACCTGGGCGACGTTGCTGCTGGTGATAGCCAAACTGGTGCTGGTGGCAGGTCCCTATTTCTTCAAATGGGCGACCGATGCGCTTGCTGGTACCGGGCAATATCATCCGCCGCTGCCTGAAATCCTGCTGGCGCCGATCGCGCTTGTGATTGCCTACAATTTCCTGCGTCTCGTGCAACTTGGTTTCAACCAGCTGCGCGACGCTCTGTTTGCACGGGTTGGACAGCACGCGGTACGCCAGCTGGCCTTCCGCACGTTCGTGCACATGCATCAGCTGTCGTTGCGCTTTCATCTGGAGCGCCGCACCGGCGGCCTGTCGCGCATCATCGAACGCGGCACGAAAGGCATCGAAACCATCGTGCGCTTCATCATGCTCAACACGGCGCCCACCGTGCTCGAGTTCGCACTGACAGCCGGTATCTTCGGTTTCACCTATGGCTGGAAATATGTCGCCGTCGTCGCCGTTACCGTCGCGCTTTACGTCTGGTTCACGGTAAGGGCGAGCGACTGGCGCATCGGTATCCGCCGCGACATGAACGACAGCGATACCGACGCCAACACCAAGGCGATCGATTCGCTGCTCAATTTCGAGACGGTCAAATATTTCGGCAACGAGGCGATGGAAGCCCAGCGCTTCGACCGGTCGATGGCGCGTTATGAAACCGCCGCCACGCGCATCTGGACGTCACTCGGCTGGCTGAATTTCGGCCAGGGTGTCATCTATGGCCTCGGCACCACGGTCGTCATGTGCATGTCGGCCTATGAGGTGATGAACAAGACGCAGACCATCGGCGATTTCGTGTTCATCAACGCCATGCTGATCCAGCTCTCGGTGCCGCTCAATTTCATCGGCTTCATCTATCGCGAAATCCGCCAGGGCCTGACCGATATCGAACACATGTTCGATCTGCTCGGCGTCAAGCAGGAGGTGGTCGACAGACCGAACGCCAAACCCCTCGCCATCGGCAGCGGGAATGTCGAATTTCGCGATGTGCATTTTTCCTATGATCCCAACCGCAAGATCCTGAAGGGCGTCAGCTTCGAGGTTCCGGCCGGCAAGACGGTCGCCATCGTCGGGCCTTCGGGCGCCGGAAAATCGACGATCTCGCGGCTGCTGTTCCGCTTCTACGACGTGCAGTCGGGCGCGGTGCTGATCGATGGGCAGGATGTACGCGACGTCACGCAGGAAAGCCTGCGCTCGGCCATAGGCATGGTGCCGCAGGATACCGTGCTCTTCAACGACACCGTCGCCTACAACATCCGCTACGGCCGCATGGACGCCGGCGAGGACGAAGTCCGCCGCGCGGCGGAGCTGGCCCAGATCGGCCCCTTCATCGAGCGTTTGCCGGAGGGATATGCCACCACGGTCGGCGAGCGTGGCCTCAAGCTCTCGGGTGGTGAGAAGCAGCGCGTGGCCATCGCCAGGACGATCCTCAAGGCGCCGCCGATCCTGATCCTCGACGAAGCCACGTCCGCACTGGACAGCCATACCGAGCAGGAAATCCAGGCAGCACTCGACCTGGTCTCGAAGGATCGCACCACGATCGTCATCGCGCACCGTCTGTCGACCGTGATTTCGGCCGACGAGATCATTGTCCTGAAGGATGGTCAGATTTCCGAGCGCGGCAAGCATGGCGATCTGCTCCGGCAGAATGGTCTCTACGCGTCGATGTGGGATCGCCAGCGCGAAGCGACGGAAGCGGAAGAACGCCTGCGCATTGCCCGCGAAACGGACGATCTTGGCGTCGTCGTGCGCAGGCGCACGGAAGAAGTATCGTAGGCAACACACATCTGCGCTATAGCTGCGATCGGGCTGACGTACGTCGAGGGGCAGGGACGTGCGCTGTAACAAAGCCGGGGAACCGATGCTGTACGCCATTCTCGCTTACCACGCCTCGGGCGTGGTCGAATCGTGGAGGCCGGAGGAGGACGCTGCCGTGATGGCGGATCTCGCCATTGTCCGCGATAGACTGCTTGCAGAGGGCAAGCTGGGCCCTGCCGCCCGCCTCGGGCCGACCGAAGGTGCTTTCACATTGCGTGGGCCGGGAGCAGGCATGGTCATCGATGGACCATTCGCCGAGACCAAGGAACAGTTGCTCGGTTTCTATGTCGTCGACTGTGCAACCCGCGAGGAAGCTGTCGAGGCCGCACGCAGTCTCCGCAGCGCCAATCCGACCGCAATCTATGAGATCCGGCCTATTCCGGTCTATCTGCCGGGCGTTCCATTCCAGGTTACGCACGCCGAAGAAAATTAGAGGGATCTCAATCTCTTAGCCAGTTGATCTGCCGGATATCCGAGCGCCCGCAGCTGTGTTTAAGCACCGACCGGCGCCCGCGCGGCTTTGGCGCGTTGCGATGGCAAGCGCTTTCCGGTAGAGAGGCGCATCCGAAACGGAGCCGCCCCCAGCCCGATGAATCTTGTCGACACGGTCAAGAACGCGTTCGTTCCGATCCACCGCGAAGGCTATCCGTTCATCGCGGGTTTTGCCGCGGCAACGCTGCTGCTCGGCTATTTTTCGTCAACGCTGTTCTGGATCGGCCTGATCCTCACTGCCTGGTGCGCCTATTTCTTCCGGGATCCGGAGCGCGTCACACCGGTCGATGACCGTCTGGTCGTCAGCCCCGCCGATGGCGTCGTCTCGGCGGTAGGACCAGCGGTGCCGCCGCGTGAGCTTGGCCTCGGCACCACCGAGATGACGCGCATCTCGGTGTTCATGGATGTGTTCTCCTGCCATGTGAATCGCTCTCCCGTGCGTGGCCGCATCACGCGCATCGAGCATCGGCCTGGGAAGTTCCTCAATGCCGAACTCGACAAGGCGAGCCAGGAAAACGAGCGCAACGGTCTCGTCATCGAAAGCCCGAACGGCACGGTCGCCGCGGTGCAGATCGCCGGCCTGGTGGCGCGACGTATCGTCTGCTGGGCTGACGCCGGCGGCACGCTGGCGGTTGGCGAGCGTTTCGGGTTGATCCGTTTCGGCTCGCGTGTCGATGTCTTCCTGCCTGCCAACGCCGCTCCGCGCGTTGCCGTCGGCCAGACCGCGGTTGCCGGCGAAACCATCATTGCCGAGTTCGGTGGCGCGCAGGCGGCGCCGCTTGTGCGCATCTCGTAAGGACGGCGCGATGGGCGCTCCTTTCAAGAAATTCGAGCCGCATGGTCATGGCGGACCGCGCATCACCGAGATCCCGCTGCGCATGGTTCTTCCGAACCTCGTGACCGTTCTGGCGATCTGCGCCGGCCTCTCCGGCATTCGCTTCGCTTTCGAGAATCGTTTCGAGACTGCAGTGGTGATGGTGCTGCTCGCAGCATTCCTTGACGGCATCGATGGCCGCCTGGCACGCCTTCTCAAGGCGACGTCCAAGTTCGGCGCACAGATGGATTCGCTGGCCGACATCGTCAATTTCGGCGTCGCACCCGCACTGGTTCTCTACGCCTATCTGCTTGACAGGGCTGGATCGCCCGGCTGGATCGCCGCGTTGCTGTTCGCCATCGCCTGCGGCATGCGCCTGGCGCGCTTCAACGTGCTCGACGAGCAGACGGATCGACCAGCCTGGCAGGCCGACTATTTCGTCGGCGTGCCGGCACCGGCGGGTGCCGTGCTTGTCCTGCTGCCGCTCTATCTGGCTTTCCTCGGCATGCAGCCGACACGGCCGATCGCCTTCGCAGGTGTCGCCTTCACCGTGCTGATTGCTTTCCTGCTGGTCAGCCGGTTGCCGGTATACTCCGGCAAGAGCCTGAAGATTCCCGGAGATCGGGTGCTGCCGGTGATCCTTGCGGTCGTGCTCTATGTGCTGTTGCTGGTCAGTTACCCCTGGCATACGCTGACGGCATCGGTGGCAGCCTATCTGATCTTCCTGCCCTTCAGCGTGCGCGCCTATTCGCGTCGCGCCAAGAAGGAAGGCGAGGCGATCCTGCCGCCGGATGTCGACCACAAGGGGATCGAAAACGAAGGCTGAGTTCGCGATCATCGTCTGAGCAGGTTTTTCCGAAGTTTCAGACGGCCAGCCCCAGTTGCTCCATCGCCAGCTTTTTCGCGGCAACATAATCGGTCTTGCCGGATCCCAGAACCGGGAGCGCGTCGACCTTGACGATATCGTGCGGCACCATCAGTTCGGCCGCGCCATGCTGCTTGCCAAATTTGCGCAGATCCTCAGGATCGGCATCGCCAGCGGTGGTTACCAGCACGATACGTTCGCCCCGTCGTTTGTCGGGCACCGCAACAGCGGCATGATTGTCTTCCGGCCAGAGCGATCGCACCAGCATTTCGACCGCACCCAGGGACACCATCTCGCCGGCGATCTTGGCAAAACGCTTGGCTCGGCCGCGGATGGTGATGAAACCATCCCTGTCGACCGAGACGATGTCGCCGGTATCGTGCCAATTCTCCAGGCGCTGCAGCTCTCCCGGCCGGTCCGCGGTCATGTAGCCCATCATCATGTTTGGTCCGGTAAGCCATAGCCTGCCGCCATCCTTGATGCCTTCGACTGCATCGAGCCGCATGCGAATGGCGGGCAGCAGCCTGCCGACCGTGCCTTCGCGGCTGTGGATCGCGGTGTTGACAGCCACCACCGGGGCGGCCTCCGTCAAGCCAAAACCCTCGACGATATCGGCCTGAAAACGGTCGCGGTAAGTACGGCGTGTCTCCGGTTTCACGGGTTCGGCACCTGCCACGATGAACCGCAGGCTGGAGAAGTCACTGTCGCCGGCGTGGCGCGCATAGTTTGCCAGGAAGGTATCGGTGCCGATCATCACCGTCGGGTGCGTCTTCCCGGCAATCTCAGGAATGATCTTGTAGTGGAGAGGGGAGGGATAGAGAAACGCCCGCATCCCGCTCACAAGCGGCAGGATGGTGCCGCAAGTCAGGCCGAACGAATGAAAGGCCGGCAGCACATTGAGTAGGATATCCCCGGGCGAAATCGTGAGCCGTGCCTCGGCCTGCATGGCATTGGCCACAAGGTTGCTGTTCGAGAGCACGACCGCTTTTGGGTGGCCCTCGGAACCCGACGTGAACAGGATCACCGCTGGCTTCTGTGCGTCCTGCGGCTGCAGCGGCCAGCGCCAGCAGGCGGCTGCAGCGAGCTTTTCGAGGCTGGAGGTGCTTTCACGAATATCCTCGAGCCAAAGGAACTTGGCGCCACCCTCCTCGGCGGCTGTGACAACATCGGCAAGGGATGCCTTTTCGATGAAGGCCCGCGACGAGACGACGGTACGGACCACTGCCGTGCGCACGGCGGAGGTCACGTTGGCCGGGCCCGCCGTGTAGTTGATCATCGCGGCCACGCGGCCGGATGACCACATGCCGAGCAGTGAGATCATCATGGCATTGGTGTTGGGTAGAAGAACACCAATGGCCTCGCCGGGCGCTGTGCGCGCTTCGATGTGCTGGCCGAAGACGCGGGCGCTTGCAAAGAGTGTCCTGTAGCTGAGCGTTCCGCTCACCACGTCTTCAATGATGGGATGGGAAGCGCCGAAACGGTCGGAAGCATCGCGGATCGACTGGAACAGGCCACGGCCGGGATCGGTGGCGCCGAAGCGTGCCTCCGCAACATAGTCGAACAGTGCATTGCCGCGATTTCGAGCGGGTTCGCCATCTCGTGTGGCCAGTTGCTCAAGCGTCATGGGCGGCAGCACGCTGACCGTGAGCCTGGGGAACAGTCTGCGAGGAGCTCGCTCTGCGGGTGTCAGCGAACTGGGAAGCCAGCGTGCGCCGCCTACGAAGACCGGTACGATACGGGCATCCGCCTGCAAGGCAATGCGCGATACTGCGCGGTAGAGCCGGAATGACTTCACGTCCGGCTCGACAGCGTCCGGGAAATATACGGCGAGCCGCCCACGCCCTTTCAGGACGCGCACGAGCCGCCGGCTGACGAAGACATGTTCTGCATTGAAGGCGATGGTGCGGGCGAGTTCGCGCCAGGGTTCCAGCCAGAAGGAGCGTGCGGAGGCTTCATCGAGAATATGGAGCGTGTTCTCCGGCAACAATGACAACATCAGCGCCGGATCGAGCTTCGACTGGTGGACGATCACATAGATCACGGGAGCGTTGGCGTCGCGGATGGTCCTGAGGTTTTGATCGGTGATCCGGTACGCGAGCTTGAACGGCGTGTAGAGGAATGCCTGGGCGAAACTCAACCCAAGGCGCACTTTCTCGATAACTGCGATGAGCAGCCAGGCAATCGCGACAGCGGCAAACAGGCCAACGCAGAGAATCATACCGCGTCACTCCCAATGCAGTTCAGGGTGTCGCGCGTCCATAGGGACGCTTTGTGCGCCCCGACCACCGGCCGCACCGCGCAGACCCTATCGAAAGTGACATCAAGGTCAATGCGAAACGGGAGAGTGCGCTCGTATAAGGATGGCTGACCGTCAGGCCGACTGACGCAAAGAAAAAGCCGACCATAAGGTCGGCTGGAGGGGAGCGGGCCGAGGGGTTGGGGGGACTAGAGCATGGCCCGCACCACAATAATGCGCGGGCTCTGTGATGGTTCCATGACAGCGCAATTATTTTACGGCCTTGCCTGTGGAAAGCTGCGCCAGGCGCTGGGCGGAACTCCAGTCATGCCAACCATGTGCGAGGACCGCGCAGAGTACGACGGCTCCTCCAGCCCGACTGGCGTAGGGAGGGATCTCGGACAGGAAAAGCCAGGCGAACAACGCCGCGGCCGGAATCTCGGCTGCGCCAAGCAGCGCCGCCTCCGGAGCGGGGATCAGCCTGCTGCCTTCGGTCCATAGCACCGAGGCGACCGCGAAGGAGGTCCCAAAAACCGCAAGCAGGAGGATATCCTGGCGGCTGATCGCCAATGGATCCGTGACGAACCAGCCAAACACGAACAGCAGCAGCGACGCGACGGCACCGGCCCAGACTACGGGCGTATCGCGAAAGCCACGGACCATGATCATGTAGAGCGAGCTGCCGATCGTCATCAGCAGCGCCAGTCCGTCGCCGAACAGATTGCCGGTGCCGAGGCCGGAATGCACCATGACGGCGACGCCGCACAGCGACAGCAGGGCCGCAACCATGGTTGGCAGCCGGAATGGCTCACGTATCAGGATCCAGGCGAGCAGGGCAGTCACGAATGGCGCTGTCGCATAGATCACCGCGACATTGGCGACATAGGTGAATTTGAAAGCCGCGATAAAGGCGATGCTGGCAGCAGCCCCTTCGACGGCCAGAAGCCATCCTCGCCAGCCGAGCCGCATATCAGGTCGCTTGCCAGCTCGGCCTGGCCGCCAGCACACATAGGCTCCGATCAACAGGAAACCGACAAATCCACGCCAGCAGGTCACCGTCAGCGCGTCGGCTGTGATCGATTTGGTAAGCACACCGCTGAGTCCGAACACGATTGCCGATGCCGCCACCAGCAGGATGCCGAGCGCACGGTTCCTTTCAGCCTCATTCGCCTGTTCCATCAGCCCTCCGGAGCCGATCATGATAGCTCCGGTCTCCTGACAGCCTTCTGACAGGAGTATCGGTTGCTCAGGCCGCGGGTTTGCGGAAACGTTCGCTGGCGACGACGACAAGGCCAGCGAGCACTATGATGGCCGCGCCGACAAACACGGCATCGCGCGGTACGTCGCCCCAGATCAGGAACCCGAGCGCGAAGGCCCAGAGCAAGGCTGTGTATTCGAACGGGGCGATGATGGAGATCGGCGCCCGTTTCATGCCCTCGAACAGAAAATACTGGCCGAGGCCGCCGAGGATGCCCACGGTGATCATCAGGAGAAGCTCCTGCCAGCTCGGGGTCTGCCAGCTCCACAGCAATGGAACTCCGGCGATCACCAGGAAGAATGCATTGTTGAGCACGAGCTGCACGGTGGTGCGTTCCTGTGTGGCGACCTTGCTGAGCAACACGATGGAGAGACCCCAGAAGCCGGCAGCCGCCAATACCAGCAGAACGGGCAGCGAAAAGCCGAGGCTTGCCGGGTCACAGGCGACGAAGACGCCACCGAAGCCCATCAGGACGGCCACCCAACGCAGCAGCGGGACTTTCTCCTTCAGGATCACGATCGACAGCGCCGTTACGATGATCGGTGCGGCGAAATAGATGGTGGTGAGCTCGGCGAGCTGCAGGTCTTTCGCAGCCGTGTAGTAGCAAAGCCATGCCGCGAGGATGAGGAAGCTGCGCAAGAGCATGGATTTGAGGATCGGCGAACGCGCCGAATCAATGACCAGCTGCCCGCCGCCGGTTGCAAGGCAGCCAACGAGGATCGTGGCACTGCGGATGAACAGGATCTGCCAAACCGTGGCGGTCGTCACCAGCAGTTTGATCGAGGCGTCCTGCAACGAAAACAGCAGATAGGCCAGGCTGGTCAGCAGAATGCCAGTCAGCACCTTTTCGCGCGTATCGGAGAGAACGACGTCTGTCATATGGGCTCGGTTACGGAATGCGCGGCCGAGCCAGGATCGTGATTGTTCCAAGCCCCTCCGTAGCTGCCAAGCTACACGAGAGGTTGCCTCAGTGCTGCTGAGCCAGACAAATGCTTGCGTTGGCGCAGTTTTGGAGCGTTTCCGTTTTTCACGGAAACGCTGAAACGCTCCAACTTTTGTCTAGGCGATTCCGGACGGAAAACCGTTACCCACTTTTCCTGGAATGGCTTCAGCGCCGTGCTCGGCTTACTGGGCGGGGGCCGGTTGCTGCTGTTGCTGCGGCTGTTGTTCTGCGCCGGGCTCATCGTCGCCCATATCGGCATAAGGCGAGGCGCTCGGCACGCACTGGACCGTCCAGCCGGTCGGCGCGGGCTGCTGCTTCTGGAATTCGGTGATAGCTGCAGCGCACTGCTCGCGATTGTCGAAGGTGCTCGGCAGCACAACCATGCCGCCTTGCGGGCCGGCAACGACGAGATACCAGACCAGGGCAACGGTCGATGACATGGAAAGTCCTCACTTTAGGATTGGGAATGAATGAGTTGACGGAACCTAGCAAGTCTTGGCCGTGCGTGAAAGCGCGCCCATGCCGCATGGCTCCGAAAGCTGAATCAACCTTCGGCGCCAGCTGCCTTCAAAAGTGAACACAGCAACCGAACTTGGATTTAAGTGTGGCTTAGAGCAATTCGAGGAAAAGTGCATAGCGGTTTCCGCCCGGAATTGCGTAAAAACAAAGAGTTGGAGCGTTTCCGGTAAAAACGGAAACGCTCTGGATTCGTCGGTTGCTGCGGGTTCGCTCACTCAGCCGCAAAACAATAAAACAGCCCGTCGCCGCCGGTGCCTTTCAGTGCGTCCTGGCTGCAGCCGCCACGCGAGCCGTGCGACGAGTTCCAGGATTTGGCCGCTGCCGAATCGTCCAGCCCGGTGCGATCGGAGTGACCCATGAGCGCAATGCCCTCAGCCCCACTCTGTGTCCAGTCGCCACAGGTCTTGTCGGCGGCCTTGGTGCCGTCCGGGTTCGAGCCGGTCAGGATATCGTGGCGGTTCGGCTTGTCGCCGCGTCCGTTGATTACTTCACCTTTTTCGTTGAGCGCGGTCTGCTTGGTGAGATTGTTCCTGTCGCTGTGCAGCGAGGCGACATCATCGGCTATCTTTTCGCCCTTGGCGTTGAACCACGGCCCCTTGCCGATACGGTCGCGTGCATCGGTGTCTTTGGTGGAAAGGTAGGCATGCCAGATCTTGCTGGTCACGCCGGCGGCCTCGGCCAGCTTGCCGCAATGGGCATCCGCGCCAGCCAGTCCGCCGAGATCCGCGCCCTTGCCGGAACCGGCACTGGTGACGAAGAAGCTCATCGTTTTGTCCTGGGCGTGAGCAGATCCCGCAAGCGTCAGCGCCACGGTTGCGGACAAGAAAAGCAGTTTGTGCATGGAAATTCCTCCCGGTTGGCTGCCCCTGCCAAGAGCAACGATACCGGGGAAGGAATTCATCCCGCAACCATGCCTGTCGTGGGGGTCCGAGATCTCAGGCGGGCATCTGGTATGAGACCCAGCGATTGGGCTTGGCCTGGAAGATCATGCCGGTCTCGGTCACCGATTGGCCGGTAAGCGGCAGGATGCGCGCGGCAATCTCGGAAGGGTGGGGCAAGGTGTCCGGGTTTTCGCCAGGTACCGCCTGCGCGCGCATGGCGGTGCGGGTGGCGCCGGGGTCGACCATGTTGACGCGCAACGGCGAATTGCGGGTCTCGTCCGCCCAGGAGCGCCCCATTGCTTCCACTGCGGCCTTGGAGGCGGCGTAGGGTCCCCAGAAAGCGCGTGCCGAGTGTGCCGCCCCCGAGGAGAGCAGGATGGCCCGGCCGGCATCGGAGAGCCTGAGCAAGGGGTCGACCGAGCGGATCAATCGCCATGTCGAGGTGACATTGACGTTGATCACCTTCTCGAAAGTCTTGGCTTCGACGTGACCGATCGGGGCAATCACGCCGAGCACGCCCGCATTGGCGACCAGGATATCAAGCTTGCCCCAGCGTTCATGGATCGCGCCGCCCAGCCGGTCGATGCCGGCCATGTCGGCGAGGTCAAGCGGCACCAAGGTCGCTTCGCCCTTGCCGGTCCTGGCGTGTTCCGCCTTGATCTCGTCGTCCAGTTCTTCAAGTCCGCCGACGGTACGGGCAACTGCGATGACATGTGCGCCGGCGGCCGCCATCTGCTTGGCGATGAAGTAGCCGATGCCGCGCGAAGCGCCGGTGACGACCGCGAGGCGGCCGGTGAGGTCTGGAGTAGCGGTCATGCGGTCATCCAATATGACAAGAACGGTCAGCGCGACCAGATAGGACGAAATCCGCGCAAACGAAACCCCGCCGGTCCTTGCCTGTGGCCGGTTCGACGAATGGTCGCAGTATTTTCGGGGAGCCATGTCGGGGAAGTCGATGCCCGGACGTCCTTGAAGCGAACACGGCTTGCAAAGGAGGACAAGATGGGCCGGACTGCTGCAATTCTCATCGCAAGACTGATCTTCGCCGGTGTCTTCGCCATGGCCGCAACTTTCAAGTTTGCGGGGATGGCCGATACGGCCGCTTATATCGCGGCGGCGGGTTTTCCGGTTTCGTTGCTGCTGGCCTGGCTGGCGGCGATCTTCGAAGTCACGCTGGTGCTGGCATTCCTGAGCGGCGCCTTTTTTTCGGAAGCGGCCTTGCTGGCGGCGGCCTATGTGATCTTCCTGGCGCTCTCTTTCCACGGCCCGTCGCGCTGGCAGGCGAACCAGGCCGAGTTCGGCTTCTTTGTCGACCACTTCACTTTCTTCGCGGGGCTGCTTTATGCCGCGGTTCACGGGCCAGGCGATGTTCTCGCCATCAGACGAGGTCTGGTTGGAAGAGTCGCGGAAACGCGGGTCTAGTCATGACCAGCCGTCGACGGCAGGGTACCAGACGCCGCGTCGAAGGAAGTTGCCGATATTGGGCCGAACGTGGTTCTGCTCGATATCCTCTATGCTCTCGATTGGCTTGATGCGACACACTGGCATCTCAGCCTCAGCGAAAAAGCGCAATTTCAGTAGGGCAAGGGCATCCCTTGCGTCGTAAGCGGTAATTCCGACCCCAAGTGTCATCCAAACTGGAACGCGCTCGAAGTCATTCTCCTCGAAATCGACCCAGAAGACGCCAAGCGGCATGCCGTGCGCTCGACCTATTGTCCACCACTGGCCAGCAGCGAGAGCGTGCGCACATTGTCGGCGCCTTCGTGGTCGAGCAGGCGCGTCGGATATTGCCCGGTGAAGCAGGCATCGCAGAACTGCGGCTGTTCCTCGTTACGCGAGGCCTCGCCCACGGCGCGATAGAGCCCCTCGATGGTGAGGAAACCGAGCGTGTCGACACGGATGAATTCCGCCATTTCCTGCACCGACATGCGGGACGCGAGCAGCTTTGACTTCTCCGGCGTGTCGACGCCGTAGAAACAGGACGCGCGGGTCGGCGGCGAAGCGATGCGCATGTGTACTTCCTTGGCACCGGCATCGCGCACCATCTGCACGATCTTCTGCGAAGTGGTGCCGCGCACGATCGAATCATCGACCAGCACCACGCGCTTGCCCTCGATCATGCGGCGGTTGGCGTTGTGCTTCAGCCTCACGCCCATGTGGCGAATGGAATCGCCGGGCGAAATGAAGGTGCGTCCGACATAGTGGTTACGGATGATGCCGAGTTCGAACGGAATTCCAGCTTCCTGCGAAAAGCCGATCGCGGCCGGGGTTCCGGAATCGGGAACCGGCACGACGATGTCGGCTTCGACCGGGTTTTCGCGCGCCAGCTCCGCACCGATGCGCTTTCGCACATCATAAACGTTGCGGCCTTCTATCGAAGAGTCCGGGCGGGCAAAATAGACATATTCGAAAATGCAGAAGCGGGTTTTCTGTGGCTCGAACGGGAAATGGCTTTCGATGCCCTTGGTGGTGATGACAACCATTTCACCAGGCTTGACGTCGCGAACGAAACGGGCGCCGATGATGTCCAGGGCGCAGGTCTCGGAGGCAAGGATCCAGGCGCCGTCGAGATCTCCCAGCACCAGCGGGCGGATACCCAGCGGGTCACGCACACCGATCAGTTTCTTCGAGGTCAGCGCCACCAGTGAGAAGGCACCCTCCAGTTGGCGGATCGCCTCGATGAAGCGCGAATTGATGTCGCGCTCCTTGGAGGTGGCGACCAGATGCAGGATCGTCTCGGTGTCGGATGTCGATGAGAAGATCGAACCCTGCTTCTGCAGGGTGCGCTGCACGGTCAGGGCATTGGTGATGTTGCCGTTGTGGGCGACGGCGAGGCCGCCGGTGGACAGTTCTGCGAAGAATGGCTGCACGTTGCGCAAGCCAGCACCGCCGGTCGTTGCATAGCGCGTGTGGCCGATGGCACGGTTGCCTTGCAGCCTGTCGATCACCGACTGCTTGGTGAAGGTGTCACCGATCAGGCCGACATGCCGTTCAACATGAAACTGGCTGCCGTCATAGGAGACGATGCCCGCCGCTTCCTGGCCGCGATGCTGCAAGGCATGAAGTCCGAGTGTGACGATGGCGGCCGCATCCTGGCGACCGAAAATACCGAAGACACCACATTCGTCGTGGAAGTGGTCATCTGCCTCGGCGCAAAGCACGTCGTTTGCGTCTGCCATGCCGGAAGCCTCTTGTCCGCTAAAACCGCGATATAAGGCCATGGCGCCGCGAAAGCAACGTGCTCTCGCGGCGTTTCACACGATCGTCAGTTGTTTGTAGCCGGCGCATTGCCGCCGGCGGGCGGCTGGTCGGCCGGCGCCTCGTCGTCCGGAGCCGGCGCTTCGTTGTTTTCCGGCACCGTGCCTTCGGGAGTTGGAGCCAGCGTACCTGCAGGCGGCGTGCCGGTATTGGGCACCACGCCGCTCTTGTTGAGCTGCTTGAGGATCGTCTTTTCCGGATCTTCCGGCAGCACGCTTTCGATGTACTTGCCAATCGATTCCAGCAGCGGACGCGATTTCGATTCGGCCACCCAATTCGGTGCCTTCTCGCCGGCCAGCCAGTTGAAGAACATCAGGCCGACAGCGACGACCAGGACGCCGCGTGCAGCGCCGTAGAGGAAACCAAGCGTGCGATCGAGCGCGCCGACCCGGGAGTCGATGATCCAGTCGGCGATCTTCATGGTGATGATCGACACGACGATCAATGCGATGAGGAAGACGATGCCGGCGGCAGCACCCATCGCGATCTTTTCATTGTCGATATAGGGCTGAACGTAAGGAACGACCGGCTTGTAGAACAGATAGGCTGCGACCGCGGCTGCCGCCCAGGAAGCGATCGACAGCACCTCGCGAGAGAAGCCGCGCACCATGGCAAGCATTGCGGAAACAAGCGTGAAGCCGGCGAGAATCCCGTCTAGCAGCGTAATCGGCATGTCCTGCGCCTACTCCATATGCCCTGTTATTCGTCCTCGGTGGCGCGTCCGCGGCGGGTGCCGGCGATGCGCGTCACAAGATCGGCGAGCTCGGTAGGCTGGAAAGCGCCGGCGCCTATACCCCCGGCAATTTCCTCGCTGCCGACAGGCAGGACTGCGCTTCCGAAGCCCAGCTTCTCTGATTCCTTGAGACGCTGTTGCGCATGCGCAACCGGCCTCACGGCGCCGGAAAGGCTGATTTCGCCGAAATAGACGCAATCAGCGGGAAGGGCAAGACCGGTGAGTGACGACACCAGCGCCGCAGCCACCGCGAGGTCGGCAGCCGGTTCCGAAATGCGATAGCCGCCGGCGACATTCAGATAGACGTCGTGCTGGCCGAAACGCACGCCGCAATGCGCTTCCAGGACAGCCAGGATCATCGACAGCCGCGCTCCGTCCCAGCCGACAACTGCACGGCGAGGCGTGCCGAGAGACGAGGGCGCGACAAGAGCCTGGATCTCGACCAGCACCGGCCGGGTGCCTTCCATTCCGGCGAAAACCGCAGCGCCGGGCGACTTTGCGTGCCTTTCGCCGAGGAAAAGCTCGGAAGGATTGGCGACCTCCCGCAGTCCCTTATCCGACATTTCGAACACGCCGATCTCGTCGGTCGGGCCGAAGCGGTTCTTCACCGTGCGCAGGATTCGGAAGTGGTGGCCGCCTTCGCCTTCGAAGTAGAGAACGGCGTCGACCATATGCTCGACGACACGTGGTCCGGCGATCTGCCCCTCCTTGGTCACGTGCCCGACGAGCACCACGGCAGCGCCTGTGGATTTCGCATAGCGGATCATCGCCTGTGCCGCCGCGCGCACCTGGGTGACCGTTCCCGGGGCCGAATCGGCGAGGTCTGTCCACAAGGTCTGGATCGAATCGATGATGACCAGATCCGGGCGCTTGCCATCGGCGATGGTTGCCAGGATATCCTCGACATTGGTTTCGGCGGCGAGTTCCACCGGCGCCGAAGCGGCGCCCAGTCGTTGTGCGCGCAACCGGATCTGCGCGACCGCCTCTTCACCTGACACATAGACGATGCGATGGCCCTGATTGGCGAGTGCCGCCGCCGCCTGGGTGAGAAGCGTCGACTTGCCGATGCCGGGATCGCCGCCAACCAGCAGTGCCGAGCCACGCACGAAGCCACCGCCAGTCGCCCGGTCCAGTTCACCGATGCCGGAGGCGATGCGCGGCGCGTCCTCGATGTCGCCCGACAGCGTCGTCAGCGCGACGGCGCGGCCCTTGCGGGCACTTTTCAGCGAAGCGGGTCCCGAACCGATGCCGCCGGCCGTACCTTCCTCGATCAGCGTGTTCCATTCGCCGCAGGCATCGCACTTGCCCGCCCAGCGCTGATGCACGGTGCCGCAATTCTGGCAGATGAACTGGACGCGCGACTTAGCCATGAACGAGGCCAGTTCTACGCTGGGATATCGGGATGCGGATCAATGCTCGAACCGCTCGGGCAACTGATGCTCTTCCGCGAGGTCGGAGAAGCGGGTGTACTGGCCCTCGAACGCAAGCTCGACCGTGCCGGTGGGGCCGTGACGCTGTTTGGCGATGATGAGTTCAGCCTTGCCCTTCACCTTCTCGAATTTGATCCGCCAGTCTTCGTATTCCGGCGTGCCTTCCTCAGGCTGCTTGTTCTGCATGTAATATTCGTCGCGGTAGACGAAGAGCACGACGTCGGCGTCCTGCTCGATCGAGCCCGATTCGCGAAGGTCCGACAGTTGCGGGCGTTTGTCGTCACGGCTTTCGACCTGACGTGACAGCTGCGACAACGCGATGATTGGAACGTTGAGTTCCTTGGCCAACGCCTTGAGACCGGTGGTGATTTCGGTGATTTCCTGCACGCGGTTCTGCGAAGACTTGGCGGAGCCCTGCATCAGCTGGACGTAGTCGATGACGATGACTTCCAGGCCGCGCTGGCGCTTCAGGCGGCGCGCGCGCGCAGCAAGCTGGGCGATCGAGATACCGCCGGTGGCGTCGATGTAGAGCGGGATCTTCTGCATGGTCTGTGCGCAGGCGACCAGCTTCTCGAAATCGGTCTCGGTGATTTCGCCGCGGCGGATCTTCGAGGACGAGATTTCGGTCTGCTCCGAGATGATACGGGTCGCCAGCTGCTCGGACGACATTTCCAGCGAGAAGAAGCCGACCACGCCGCCATTGGCGGCCTTGATTGACCCATCGGCCTGCTGTGCCGGCTGGTAGGCTTCGGCGATGTTGAAGGCGATGTTGGTGACCAGCGATGTCTTGCCCATGGCCGGGCGGCCGGCAAGGATGATCAGGTCCGAAGGCTGCAGGCCGCCGAGCTTGCGGTCGACGTCGCGCAGGCCGGTGGAGATGCCGGACAAATGGCCGTCGCGCATATAGGCGGCATTGGCCATGTCGACCGCGGTTTTGACGGCGTCGGTAAAGGCTTCGAAACCACCATCGTAGCGGCCGGTCTCGGCCAGCTCGAACAGGCGCCGCTCGGCGTCTTCGATCTGCTCCGAAGGCGACATGTCGACCGGCGCGTCGTAGGCGATGTTGACCATGTCCTCGCCGACGGTGATCAGCGCGCGGCGGGTGGCCAGGTCATAGATGGCGCGGCCGTAGTCGGAGGCATTGATGACGGTGACGGCCTCGGCGGCGAGCCTTGCCAGATACTGCGCCACGGTCATGTCGCCGACCTTTTCGTCGGCCGGCAGGAATGTCTTGATGGTCACCGGATTGGCCATCTTGCCCATGCGGATCAGTTCCGCTGAGACCTCGAAGATCTTGCGGTGCAGAGGTTCGTAGAAATGAGCGGACTTGAGGAAGTCGGAGACCCGGTAGAAGGCGTCATTGTTGACGAGCATGGCGCCGAGCAGAGCCTGTTCGGCCTCGATGTTGTTGGGGGCTTCACGATAGAGCGGCGTTTCCGCTGCGCCGAATTTGAGAGCTGCCTCTGCCATGATATCCCCAATCTATTCCGGTGTGTCGTTAGCAGAAGGATCGCGGCAACGGTCCATTCAGACTCTCCGAACGACCAACCAATGCCCGTGATTCACAGAACTGCCCCATCGTCCACAGGACGATATTCCAGCACCCCGAATCCGATTGACTCGGTGGGGCATAAAGCCTAGCCGAGCAACAGGAACAGATCAAGAACTATTGGCGTGATCAGGCAGATTCGAGGTCGATCGCATCGCCCCAATCCAGACGGCGCGCCGTCTTGAAGACGGTGCCGTCACGTTTCGTGAAAAGCCGCTCCGATACGATGCCGTCAGGCTGGCACAGCTTGAGTGCGACTTTGCCTGAGCCGCTTCTCGGCGGCGCCAGAACACGGGCTGCCCGCGCGGTCTGAGGCATGCGGGATGCGGCAAGGTAGATAAACTTCTCGTCCTCCCAGGGCACATCCGCATCCTTGGCCAGCCGGTGCAGGCGCGAGCGGGCGACACGTCGCGAAAAATGGCACCAGTCCGGCGCAACCAGTGGGCAGGGCGCCTGGTGCGGGCAAGGAGCGGCGACAGACGCGCCGATTTCGATCAGCCTGGCTCTGGCATGCAGGATGCGCTGCCAGCCGGCGGGCGTGCCCGGTTCGACGACGAGCAGCGTGCCGGTGGTCAGTTGCCAGAGGCGTTCGATGAGCCGAGGCAGTGACGCGGGCGCGATTTCATCCATGACATAGGCCATGGTAACGAGGTCGGCGGCCGGCATGACAGCCAGATCGATCGTGACGTCTCCGGCCTGCCAGTGCACCTGCGGCACATTGATACCTGTCGCGAGCGTTTGACCCACCTTGCGGGCAGCATTGCTGGCTTCCAGCAGCGTTGCGGATTCGATCGAAGCCCACTGGTCGGCCACAGCCCACAACACGGTGCCCGGTCCAGCGCCGATGTCGAGCATCGTCCTCGGGGCAAAATCCGGCAAGGTGTCTGCGAGCACCTCGAGGCTGGTGCGGACCGCCGCATAGGTGGCCGGCAGGCGGGTGGCGAGGTAGGCCTTGGCGGCAACGTCATCGCCCATATGCAGACGCCCGTCGCGTACTTCCGCTCGGTAGCGGTCGGACAGAGTACGGGAAGCCTGCTTCAGGGTTGCCAGCGGCACGTTGTCCAGCAATTGCTCGACGGCCTGTCGCAGCGGTGCGGGCAGTTCCATGCCTAGACACTCCTCGGTGCGAACAGGATCACCGACGCCCCCGTCACGCAGATCGCGGCGCCGACGATATCCCAGCGATCGGGACGAACGCCTTCCGCGAGCCAGAGCCAGAGCAGGGAGGCGGCGATGTAGATGCCGCCATAGGCCGCGTAGGCGCGTCCGGCGGCGTCGATCGGCGCCAGCGCCAACAGCCAGGCGAAGGCAACCAGCGAGGCGAGACCCGGAAGCAGCCATAGCGGCGATTTCTCCAGTCGCCACCAGGCCCAGAACGAAAAACAGCCGGCAATTTCGGCGATAGCCGCGACGACAAAGAGGAGGATGTTCATCCCCCTCTCTTAGTCCATATCAATAGCTGTGGCATCAGTGCAGCAAAACGCCGGGCGTGGAATACTCGCGCCTAGTCCTTCACCTTGCGGCGCCGTGCCGGCTTGGCGAACAGCGGCTTCTGCGGCGCATCTCTGACTTCCAGCGCCTTTTCGCACTTGCTGATATAGTCGCGCGTCATGGGCAGGACGTCGTTCTTGCGCGTGAGCTGGATCTGGAACACGACGAGGTCCTGCCAACGGAAGGACGCTTCGGAACCCGACAGATAGAACTCCCACATACGGCAGAAGCGTTCATCGTAGATCGCCTTGACCTTGTCGCGGTTGGCCAGGAAGCGCTCACGCCAGTGCTTCAGCGTGTCGGCATAGTGCAGCCTCAGGATCTCGACGTCGGTCACGGCCAGGCCCGAGCGTTCGATATGCGGCATCATCTCCGAAAGTGCCGGGATGTAGCCGCCAGGGAAAATATGCTTGCGGATGAAGGCGTTGGTGGTGGTGGCCGGCCCGGTTCGTCCAATCGTGTGCAGGAGCATGACGCCGTCCGGCTTCAGCAGTTTCGCGCTTTTGTCGAAGAAGGTCTTGTAGTGGTTGATGCCGACATGCTCGAACATGCCCACCGACACAATGCGATCGAAACGCTCGGACAAGTCACGATAGTCGCGCAGCTCGAAATGGACGCGTCGGTCAAGGCCCTGGGCATGTGCACGGTCGGTCGAAACCTGGTGCTGCTCGGTGGAGAGCGTGACGCCCAGCACATCCGCTTCAAAGGCTTCCGCGATATAGAGGCCGAGCCCACCCCAACCCGAACCGATGTCGAGCACGGTCTGGCCAGGCCGCACCTTCAACTTGGCGGCGATATGCCGTTTCTTGGCCAGCTGCGCTTCCTCCAGCGTCATGTCCGGGCGCTCGAAATAGGCGCAGGAATACTGCATGTCGGTGTCGAGGAAGAGTTTGTAGAGATCGCCCGACAGGTCGTAATGGTGTGCGACGTTCCGGCGCGACTGGCGGGCATTGTTGAGCTGCTGCAGTGGGCGGACGGTCAGCCTCGCCGAATTTACCAACTTGCCCCAGGTCGACTCTATCCAGGAAATTCCGGTGTTTTGATACACGAGGTGGAGGAACGAGAGCACGTCGCCTTCAACGAAGTCGAGTTCCTCTTCCATGAACGCTTCAGGAATGGCCAGGGATGGGTGCAGGGTGATAGCGCGCTCTGCATGACGCGTATGGATCACCATATGCACTTTCGGGCCGCTGCCGTCGCCGAAAGTCCGGGTCGTCCCATTCGGCCCGGTGATGACCAGATTGCCTCTGCGAACAACGCGTTCGGCAATGCGTTCCAGAAAAACATTCATGACGTGCCCTCAAAGAACGATAGTGACAGCAGTGCTGTCCAATCCTTCAAAAAAGGCGGAAGCGTCGAAAAGTTCCGTTGGCATAAAAAAACCGGGCGCCAGGCCCGGTTTCTTGATCCAGCAGCAAGACTGGCTTTATGACAGATCTCTAAAAGATCAGGCGTTCTCTTCTTCGCCTTCGAAATCGGCGTTCGGATCGAAGAAGCTGTCCGGACGGGCGTTTTCGTTGATGTCGTCGCCATAGATGGCTTCAGCAGTGGTGAGCATCTCACCCTTGGACTGACGCTCGGCCTCCTCGGACGAACGGGCGATGTTGAGCGTCACCGTGACTTCGACTTCCGGATGCAGCGCGATCGCCACATTGGTCAGGCCGATGGTCTTGATCGGGTGGTTCAGTTCGACCTGGTTGCGGGCAACAGAGAAGCCTTCGGCGGTCAGCAGATCAGCGATATCGCGGGTCGAGACCGAGCCGTAGAGCTGACCGGTTTCGCCGGCCGAGCGCACGATGATGAAGCTCTTGCCGTCGAGCTTGTCGGCGATCTGCTGGGCTTCGGACTTGCGCTCGAGGTTGCGGGCTTCCAACTGGGCGCGCTGACCTTCGAACTTCTTCTTGTTGCCTTCGTTGGCGCGCAGCGCCTTGCCCTGCGGCAGCAGGAAGTTGCGGGCGAAGCCGTCCTTGACCTTGACGGTATCACCCATCTGGCCGAGGCGGGAAATGCGTTCGAGAAGAATGACTTCCATTGTTTTCTCCATCTGCGTCGTGATCGACGCCGTTCGGGAGACAGTCAGGAAGAGAATGGCACCGTAGCGCCGGTTTCGCTGTCCTGCCTGTCGAGGCAGTTAGGGCAAGGCCCAACTTGGGATTTCAGTACCACCGGCCGTGCCCATCACGTCGGGGGAAAACCCGCGGGCATTGCTGCCCGCGGGAAAGCTGTTTAGCGGACCACGTAGGGCAGCAGGCCGAGGAAACGGGCGCGCTTGATCGCCTGGGCGAGTTCACGCTGCTTCTTCTGGCTGACGGCGGTGATGCGCGACGGCACGATCTTGCCGCGCTCGGAGATGTAACGCTGCAGCAGACGCACGTCCTTGTAGTCGATCTTCGGGGCGTTGGCGCCGGAGAACGGGCAGGTCTTGCGGCGGCGATGGAACGGGCGCCGGGTCGGGATCTGGTTGATGTCGACCATTATTCTGCACCCCCTTCAAAGCTGCGCTGCGGACGCGGGCCACGATCGCCACCGTCACGGTCGCCGAACGAGCGCGGACCACGATCGCCGCGGTCGCCGAACGAACGCGGACCACGGTCACCGCGGTCACGGTCGCCGAAGCCGCCACGTTCGGAGCGCTCTTCGCGCTTCTGCATCATTGCCGAAACGCCTTCCTCGTGCTTCTCGACCTTGATGGTCAGGAAACGCAGGACGTCTTCCGACAGACCCATCTGGCGTTCCATTTCGCTGAGCGCTGCCGGTGGGCAGGTCAGGTCCATGAGCGTGTAGTAAGCCTTCCGGTTCTTCTTGACCCGGTAGGTGAGGGACTTCAGTCCCCAGTTCTCAACCCGGCCAACCGAGCCGCCGCCTGCGGTGATGACGCCCTTGAAACGTTCAACGAGCTCATCGACCTGCTGCTGCGACAGATCCTGCCGGGCAAGGAACACATGTTCGTAAAGAGCCATTTGTCTTGCCTTTCTTCGTTTCTCTCCCGGTTCCCGGCGGCTAAAGCCTCTGCAACTTCTCTTTATCCGCGAGGCGGAGAAGAAAGGAGCACGACGAGACGGTCGAGAGCGGAGACACGGGAGGCGGAAGCGTTTTCGCTCCACACGGCGGTTCCTTGCGAAACCTCCGGCCCTCCGTTCAGCCCCCAGCTGGGACCGGCAGATTGCGCGCGTCTATACAGCAATCTGGCAGGAACACAACCCTGGCAGGCCTTGCTGGTGCAAATCACCCGGGTCCTGATTTGCCATGGCGCAAATCAGAGCCATTGCGGGAGGCGATGGCGCATCTCATATTCCGGCGTCTCAACAACCGGAGAAGTTCATGTCTTTCCAGGCCTATCTCGATACGATCAAGAACAAGACGGGCCAGGGACCGGACGATCTGATGCGTCTCGCCGACGCCAGGGGCTTTTCGGAAGGCGGAAAACTCAAGCCGGGTGTCAAGGCTGGGCAGATCATCGAATGGCTGAAGACGGATTATGATCTCGGTCACGGTCACTCCATGGCCGTCTATGCCCTTCTGACCGGCAAGAAGAAACCCGGCGACTGAGTGGGGCGGCTCTTCTAGGTCTGCAAGGACCGATGGCTGGAGCAAGGGCGGGCCGGAATAGGACATTGTACGGACCCGGTGAATGAGCCATCAGGGCCGTTTCGTCTCGAAACAAGGAGCCCGCCATGACTGATCCCAGGAAAGATCACGATCATTGGTCCGATGTCGCATCCGAATGGATCGAATGGGCCCGCGCACCTGATCATGACGCATTCTGGGCGTACCGGCCGGCCTTGCACGAGTTCATCGGCAAGGGCGGTGGTGACGCACTGGAGGTAGGCTGCGGCGAGGGCAGGGTTTCGCGCCTGCTCAAGGAGCGCGGCTATCGTGTGACGGCGACGGACACGGTCGAAGCTTTTGTCGCCGCCGCAAGGGAGGTCGATTCGGCTGACCGTTACGCGGTCGCGCCCGCCACGGCTCTGCCGTTCGAAGCGGCCAGCTTCGACTTCGTCATGGCCTACAACGTTTTGATGGATGTCGATGATGTGCCCGCTGCGGTGAAGGAAATGCGGCGCGTGCTGCGTCCATCCGGCACGCTGTTTGTCTCGATCGTGCATCCCTTTGCCGATCGCGGCCGTTTCGACCGCGAGCTTGCGCAAACGCCTTTCGTGGTCGAGGGCACCTATTTTGGCCGCGAGCATTTTGAGGGTGCTGAGGAGCGGGACGGCTTGCGCATGCGTTTCGCCGGCTGGTCGCAGCCGTTGCAGAACTACATGGCCGCACTGGAAGCAGCTGGATTGGCGGTTACTTCGCTTTTGGAGCCGACGCCTGATGCGGGGCCGCAATGGGCTGCCATGCGCAACTGGGATCGGATTCCGTTGTTCCTGTGGCTGAAAGCCCGGCCGCTTGCGGCCTGATATCCGTCAGCCTCTGCCTGTTTTCAGGACAAGCCGCCCGACTGCCAGCAGGATATAGGCACCGAAGAACAGCGACAGCGCACCGCCAAAGCCGGACGGCCCAAAGGCATCCATGCCGAGGCCGATGGCCTGTGGTCCTAGCACCATGCCGACACCATAGCAGAGCACGAAAGCGGCGTTGGCCGAAGCGAGCTCGTGGCCGGAAAGCTGCGAGCCGAGGTGGGCAAGGCCGACGGTGTAGAGTGCCGCTACCACCCCACCCCATACGAACAAAAGGCCGGCCATGAGGTGCCAGTTCGAGGCAAGGTGCGGCATGACCAGCGTTCCGATGAGCCCGACGGCGGCGCAGGCAAGCAGCAGGTAGCGCCGGTCACCAACGCGATCGCTGACCATGCCGATCGGTATCTGCAGCAGGACATTGCCCAGCCCGATCATGGTGAGCAGCAGCGCGGCGTCCGCTTCTGAATAGCCGATCCGGTTGCCATAGATCGGGAAAAGCGCAAAGCCGCCGGTCTCGACCGCGCCGAACACCAGGACGGCGGCGGTGGCGGTCGGAACCAGCCAGATGTAGCGCAGGAAACCGCTGGTTTCTTCACCTTCCGGTCGGATTGGCGGGCTTTCCTTGCGCGCTGCAAGCACGGGGATCGCCGCGACTGCGACAAGCACGATGATGACGCCGAAGGGCAGGAAACCGGAGCTGCCGATCTGCGAGAACAGCCACGGTCCGGCTGCGAAACCAAGCGAGAGCACTGTGGCGTAGATGCCGAGCACCAGGCCGCGCCGTTGCGGCGGCGCTGAGGTGCTGATCCAGAATTCGGACAGGATGAAGAGGACAGTCAAGGCGATGTGAAGCACGATGCGGAGCGGAAACCACATCCAGAATGCCGGCGCGAAATGGAAACCGACAAAGGCAAGTGCGCCTGCCGCGATCATGATCAGCATAGCCCAGGCTACGCCAAGGCGTGTGGCGATCGGTGTCGCCAACGGCGCTCCGGCGATCGAGGCGAGGCCGGCGACCGCCGTGTTGAGGCCGATCATCGAAGCAGAATGGCCGCGTGATTCCAGGATGACGCTGAGCAGCGGCATGCCAAGGCCGATGGCAATGCCCACGACGCTGATCGAGGAAATGGCTGCTATCATGGGCAGCCAATGTACGCGCTCCTCGTCTTGCGCCATGGTTTCGTCCGTCATGCCAGCCTGATTTTTGGATTTGTCTTAGAGAACGTCACGCACGAAGCGGTTGTGGAGCATCCGGTAGAAGGGCACCGCTCCACCGGGCCGCAGCAGCGGATCGTCGTTGAGCCGTTTTTCCAACTCATCCAGGATCGTTCGCGTAATCGTCGGAATATCGGCTTTCCTGGCCTCGGCCAATGGCAACCAGACCAGCTCCTCGAGCTCGTTGGTCGGGCCGTTCGGCAAGGCGACGGCGACGTCGTCGCGCCAGGCAGCGAGAAAACGGGTATCGAAGCGGCGCACGCGCCCGGGCGGGGTGATCGCGCGGGCAATGAAACGCACGGCTTCCAGCGAAGGCTGCACGCCATGGTCAACGAAACCTTGCCAGTCGCGCTTACCGGTCGCGAGCGGGCCCTTGCGGCCGATCAGCAGGCCGGCCTCTTCATAGGTTTCGCGGATGGCCGACAAGGCGATCGCGCGAGCGCGAGTCGGACCTGTGCGCCCGGCGCGGACCGTGAGTTTGGTTTCGTCTTCGGGATGCAGTCCGGTCGCTACCGGAACGCGGCTGTCGGCGGGATCGGTGCGGCCACCTGGGAAAACGAACTTGCCGGGCATGAAGGCATGGGCCGCATGGCGGCGGCCCATCAGCACGTGGAAGTCGTTGCCCTTGCGATCGAGCAGGATCAGCGTCGCGGCATCGCGCGGCCGTTTCGGCCCATCTCCGAGCGCCGCGTCCTTGCGCTCGGCCTTGTCGACTTCCGCCTTGGTCATCCCTTGCATGTGACCGACCTAGCGGAAACTTTTGTCAAATTAAAGGGGTGGTCTGGACTGGTCCGTTGCACCAGCCTGTACGTCACGTCTCAGGATGGCCCTCAATATGGTCGACCTCGCCTCCGAAGCCGTGCATGTAATAAGCCCACTGCAGGCCGATCACGGCGCCCTTGATCGGCTGCAGGAGCGCCAGCGACATGATGATGGTGAGCGGCGCCCAGATGGCCAGATGCTGCCACATGGAGAGCGTCGAGGTCGCCTCCACGCCCATGAAACCGCCGAGGATGACGTGGCCGACGATCACGATCACCAGATAGGCTGGCAGGTCGTCGGCGCGGTGATGATGGAACTCTTCACCGCAGGCTTCGCAGTGATCGAAGGTCTTGGTGAAGGCACGGAACAGCTTGCCTTCGCCGCAATTCGGGCAGCGGCACAGGAAACCGCGCTTCATCGCCGTCCACAGCGGGCGGGTTGGCCTGCTGGAGTGCTGTTCGCCACCGAAAACCTGCTGTTGCATCATCGTCTCCTGCCGCGCGGTCCAGAACGCGATTGCGAGGCTCGGGCGCGGCCCTTTGCCTTGTGAAACGACCGTTTTGAGCCAGGCAGTGGTTTCGGTGCGCTCAGCATTTCGAAGCGCATCGCGCCGGCCAGCGGCGCCACTTCGACAAGGCGGACCTCGACACGGTCCGCAAGCTGATATCCCTTGCCGCTGCGTTCCCCGAAAAGCGAACGCGCCGTTTCATCGAATATATAATAATCGTCACCCAAGGATGACACCGGGATAAAACCATCTGCGCCGTATTGCGGCAATTGGACAAAAAGTCCTGACTTGGTGACGCCGGAGATGCGTGCATCAAATCGCTCATCGACACGCTCCGCCAGGAAGGCAGCGATGAGGCGGTCGACGGTTTCGCGTTCGGCGGCCATGGCACGGCGCTCTGCCGTCGAGATCAGCGCGCCGGTTTCGGCCAGTCTTTCTTCCTCGCCGCGTGTCAGCCCGTCCGGCCCGAGGCCCAGCGCCGCAATCAACCCACGATGCACGATCAGGTCGGCATAGCGGCGGATCGGCGAGGTGAAATGCGCGTAGCGGTGCAGGTTGAGCCCGAAATGGCCGATATTGTCGGGGTTGTATTCGGCTTGGCTCTGCGAGCGCAGCACGACCTCGTTGACGAGTGCCTCGTTGTCGGCGCCACGCACGCGTTCGAGGATGGAGTTGAACTGGCTCGGTCGCATCTGCGCGCCACGCGCCAGAGACAGGCCGAGTGTCTGCAGGAATTCGCGCAGCGATTCCTGCTTGGCAAGCGTCGGGCCGTCGTGGATGCGATAGATCAGCGGCTGCTTCTTGGCTTCCAGCGTCTCGGCAGCGGCGACATTCGCCTGGATCATGAACTCTTCGATCAGCTTGTGCGCATCGAGCCGTTCCGGGACGATGACGCGGTCGACCGTGCCGTCCTCCTTCAGCAGGATCTTGCGCTCCGGAAGATCAAGCTCCAGCGGCTGGCGGGCATCACGGCCACGCTTCAGCACCGCATAGGCATCCCACAAAGGTTTCAGCACGGGCTCAACGAGTGGGCCGGTCTTGTCATCCGACACCCCGTCGATGGCGGCTTGCGCCTGCTGGTAGGCGAGCTTGGCGGCGGACTTCATCATCACGCGATGGAAGCTGTGGCGGATCTTTCGCCCTTCGGCGGAAAAGGTCATGCGCGTCGCGATGGCGGGGCGGTCTTCACCCTCACGCAGCGAACAGAGATTGTTCGAGATGCGTTCTGGCAGCATCGGCACCACGCGGTCCGGGAAATACACCGAATTTCCGCGCTTGAGCGCCTCGCGGTCGAGCGCGGAATTCGGCCGCACATAGGCCGCGACGTCGGCGATGGCCACCGTCACGACCACGCCACCGGGATTGTTCTCGTCCGTGTCCGGTATCGCGTAGACCGCGTCGTCATGGTCCTTCGCATCTGCCGGATCAATGGTGACCAGCGGCAGGTCGCGCCAGTCCTCGCGCCCTTGCAGTGTCACCGGCTTCAGAGCCTCGGCTTCGGCCAGCACGTCGGACGGGAAGATATGCGGGATGTCGTGGGCATGAATGGCGATCATCGAGACCGCCTTCTCGCTGGTCAGCGAGCCCAGAACGGCAAGCACTTTGGCGCGCGGCAAACCGTAGCGAGCGGAGCTTGAGGGCGCCACTTCAACCAGGTCGCCGTTTTTGGCGCCGTTCTGGAATTCGCTGTCGACGATGAGTTCGGGTTGCCGCCGCTCCACCGGTTCGATGCGGAACGTCCCGTCCTTCAGGACACGGAAGACACCGAGCACGGCGTCCTTGCGTTTCTCGAATACCTTCATGATCCGTGCCGTATAGGCCGGACCGGTGGGGTCGTCAGTCGGGAAGGTCTTGGCAAGCACCCGGTCGCCGATGCCGGCTACGGGGCCGCCGCGCGAGACACGGATCGAGACCACCGGCGGCTCGCCATTGCCCTGATGTTCAGCCGGCCGGCCGAGCAGGCCGCCTTCGTCGTCGCGCCCGATCACGTCAAGCACAGCGACATGGGGCAGGGCGCCGGGGCGGATGTGGCGCTTGCGCGACTTTTCCAGCAGGCCCTCATCCTGAAGGTCGCGCAGCAAATCCTTCAGCCAGGCGCGGTCGTCGCCGCGCAAGGCAAAGGCCTTGGCGATCTCACGCTTGCCGGAGCGATCGGGATTCTCTGCGATGTAACGCAGGATTTCGTCACGCGAGGGTCGATACTGGTCGGGTGTTCCCCTGCGGGTATCGGCTGCGCGGGGATCGCCATGGCTTCGTCCGGAGATCCTGCGCGCCAATGCCCTATCCCTTCTTCTTGCCGCGGAACGGCTTCTTGCCGCCTCCGCCCTTGGCTTCCTTTTCGGCGATGTAGGCGACCGCCTCGTCCAGCGTCACCGTTTGCGGGTCCTTGCCCTTGGGCAGGGTCGCGTTGATCTTGCCGAAATTGACATAGGCACCGTAGCGGCCGTCACGCACCGTGATCTTGCCGCCGCCGGCAGGGTGGTCACCAAGATCTTTCAGCGCTGCCGGCGTGCCGCCATTGCGTCCGCCTGGCCCCTTCGACTGTTTCTCCGCCAGCACCGATACGGCACGGTTGAGGCCGATGGAGAAGACATCCTCGATGCTTTCGACATTGGCATAGGTGCCGTCGTGCAGGACGAACGGGCCGTAACGGCCAAGACCGGCCGAAATCATCTTTCCGGTCTCGGGATGCTGGCCGACGTCGCGCGGCAGCGACAGCAGCGCCAGCGCCTTCTCATGATCGATCGTCGCAGCCGTCCAGCCCTTGGGCAGGCTGGAGCGCTTGGCATCCTTGCCTTCGCCGCGCTGCACGTAAGGACCGAAGCGCCCGGAGCGCAGCGTGATCTCCTCGGCGGTGTACGGATCCTTGCCGAGCAGCTTGGTGCCGTCTTCGACCGCGCCATTTTCGCCGTTGCCGTTCGGGCCGTCGAGCTGGCGCGTGTAGCCGCATTCGGGGTAGTTCGAACAGCCGACGAAGGCGCCAAACTTGCCGAGCTTCAGCGACAGGTTGCCGTTGCCGCATTTCGGGCAGATGCGCGGATTGGAACCGTCCTCGCGCTCGGGGAAGACCAGCGGCGCCAGCTCTTCGTTGAGCGCATCGAGCACGTCGGTGACGCGCAGTTCCTTGATGCCGTCGATCGCGCCGGAGAAATCCTTCCAGAAATCGCGCAGCACGTCCTTCCAGGCGAGCTTGCCGTCGGAAATCTCGTCGAGCTTCTCCTCAAGCGAGGCGGTGAAGTCATACTCCACATAGTGCTCGAAGAAGCCCTCCATGAAGGCGGTAACCAGCCGGCCCTTGGACTGCGGCATCAGCTTGCGGTTTTCGATCTTGATGTAGTCGCGGTCTTCCAGCGTCTTCAGCGTCGCGACATAGGTCGAAGGGCGGCCGATGCCGAGCTCTTCCATCTTCTTGATGAACGAGGCTTCCGAGTAGCGGGGCGGCGGCTCGGTCGTGTGCTGCGTGGCGTTGACCTGCTCCCGCTTCAGCGTCTCCTCGGCGCGGATTTCGGGCAGACGGCGGTTTTCCTCGTCTTCCGAATCCTCGTCCTTCTGGTCGGTATAGGCGGCGATGAAGCCGTCGAAGCGGGTGACGGAGCCCACCGCACGCAGGCCGGCGATCTTCGCGCCATTGCGTGCTTCGATCTCGACCGTGGTGCGCTCGATCTCGGCCGGCTGCATCTGGCTGGCGATCGCCCGCTGCCAGATGATCTCGTAGAGCCGCGCCTGGTCGGAATCGAGATATTTGCGCATCTCGGCCGGCGTGCGGTTGAAATCGGTCGGGCGGATCGCTTCGTGGGCTTCCTGCGCGTTCTTGGCCTTGGTCGTGTAGTGACGCGGCTTTTCGGGCAGATATTTGGCGCCGAATTCCTTGGCGATGGTGTCGCGGGCCCCCGAGATCGCCTCAGGCGCCATCTGGACGCCGTCGGTACGCATATAGGTGATCAGGCCGGCCGTCTCGCCGCCAATGTCCATGCCTTCGTAAAGGCGCTGGGCAACCTGCATGGTGCGCTGGGCCGAGAAGCCAAGGCGCGACGAAGCCGCCTGCTGCAGCGTCGAGGTTGTGAACGGCGGTCCAGGATTGCGTTTGGTGGGCTTGGCTTCGACGGACAACGCCCGGAAGGATGCGCCTTCCAGCATCGCCTTGATGTCGTCGGCCATGACTTGCGAGGAAATGTCGAGCTTCTGCAGCTTCTTGCCTTCATAGGCCGTCAGCCTGGCTTCGAAGCTATCATTGCGCGGTGTGCCGAGAATGGCGGCGATCTGCCAATATTCCTCGCGCACGAAGCGTTCGATTTCAGCCTCGCGATCGCAAACGAAACGCAGCGCCACCGACTGCACGCGGCCGGCGGACCGGGCGCCCGGCAATTTGCGCCACAACACCGGTGAAAGCGTGAAGCCGACCAGATAGTCCAGGGCGCGGCGCGCCAGATAGGCGTCCACCAGCGGCGGATCGATCTCGCGCGGGCTGGCGATGGCATCGAGCACCGCCTGCTTGGTGATGGAATTGAAGGCGACGCGCCTGACCGGCTTGTCCTTCAGCACCTTCTTCTGCTTGAGGACTTCCAGAACGTGCCAGGCAATGGCTTCGCCTTCGCGATCCGGGTCGGTTGCAAGGATCAGGCCGTCGGCGTCTTTCACTGCCTTGGCGATATCGGTCAGCCGTTTGGCCGAAGCCGTGTCGACCGCCCAGGACATGGCGAAATCCTCGTCGGGCTTCACCGAACCATCCTTGGCGGGCAGGTCGCGGACATGGCCGAAGGAGGCCAGAACCTTGTAGTTCCGGCCAAGATATTTGTTGATACTTTTAACCTTGTTCGGCGACTCGACGACGACGATGTCCATGAGCGGCTGCGTTCCCGTGCGGCGTCAAACCAGGAAATGGAAGCGCCGGAAGCTGAAAAATCCGCCCGTCACATGGCCGTGCTTTTCAGTCCGGTCAAGAGGTCGCCTCAAATTGCATGCCTCGAGCGAGGCGTAACTCACGCATTTGAAGACGATCTTCTGCGGTCCGTGGTGCGTGTTGACAGTCCCGTCACCGGGCGACTTTGGCCATGTCGACGCGGGCCTGTGTCGACTTGGAAGAAGTCGCGATCTTGCGGCTGACAGAACTGCAACAGGAACTGTTGTCCATGTCGAGATCGAAGTCCCGACCCGTGGGATATGCCCAGAGTGCCGGCAGGACGGAGAGATGGCCCAGGGCAGTTTCAATCCGCTTCCACGAATTCCTTGCCTCACGATTTCGTCATCGCTGATAAAACCGTTCTGCGCTGACTTGCCACACAATGGTGATTGGAGACCGCGCGTCGCCGGGGCTATATGCTGCTGCGCAACGGACGGAGCACTAAATATGGCGTTGGATGTCGGCTATGTCAGCGCGATCGGGGCAGGGGCCATCTCCTTCCTGTCGCCATGCGTGCTTCCGCTCGTTCCGCCTTATCTGTGCTACATGGCCGGCGTTTCCGTCGATGATTTCCGCGGCAATGCCGGTGTCGCCGCCAAGGCCGGAGCCCGCGGCGCGTTGATCGCTGCCTCCATAGCTTTCGTGCTCGGCTTCTCTACCGTCTTTATTGCATTGGGTGCCGGCGCCTCCACCATTGGCCGGCTGCTGCGCGTTTACCAGGAGCCGCTGGCGATGATCGCCGGCGCGCTCATCATCCTGATGGGCCTCAATTTCCTGGGTGTCCTGCGTATTCCGCTTCTGTCGCGGGAGGCACGCTTCCAGTCGCAGGGCAAGCCGGCCAGTGCGGTTGCCGCCTATGTGATGGGCCTGGCATTTGCCTTTGGCTGGACGCCATGCATCGGCCCTGTGCTCGGGCCGATCCTGACACTGGCGGGCGGGCGCGAGACTGTGGGCGAAGGCGCGCTGCTGCTTGCAGCCTATTCGCTCGGTCTTGGCATTCCATTCCTGATTGCCGCGTTGTTTTCCGGAGCCTTCATGCGGTTCCTGGGCAAGTTCCGTGTTCATCTCGGCCGGGTCGAGAAGGTGATCGGTGCGTTGCTGGTTGTTGCCGGTGTCTTCTTCCTGACCGGCGGTGTGCAGGTGATGGCCTATTGGTTGCTGGAAAACTTCCCGGCGCTGGGGCGTCTCGGATAGCTAGAGCGTTTCCGTTTTTCACGGAAACGCGGAAAGGCTCTAACTTTTGTTTTTACGCAATTCCAGGAAAACCGCTGCGCACTTTTCCTAGCATTGCTCCAGCCCGAAATTTAACCGTATTGGTACCATAATGCGCCGATGCTAGAGCAATTTCAGCAAAACTGCGCAGCGGTTTTGCGTCCAGAATTGCATCGAAACAAGAAGATGGAGCATCGAAGGCGATTCTGTTTTCGCCGGAAATGCTCTAGAAGGCCTTCGTCTTTCCCGCATTGGTAGCTGCCCATGACATCCAGAACCTGCCTTTCCATCATCCTCGCCGCCGGCGAAGGCACCCGCATGAAGAGCGCGTTGCCGAAGGTCCTGCATCAGATTGCAGGCCTGCCAATGGTGGCGCATGTGGTGAAGGCTGCGGAGACTGCCGGCGCCACGGATATTGCCCTGGTTATCGGCCATGGCGCCGAAGAGATGCGCAAGGCGGCTGAAAAATTTGCGCCGCGGGCCGGCACCTTCGTGCAGGACAAGCGCCTTGGCACCGCGCATGCGGTGCTGGCCGCGCGCGAGGCCCTGGCGAAGGGCTACGACGATGTCCTCGTCATGTTCGGTGACACACCCTTGATCGATGCCGCGGCTCTCGGTGAGGCGCGGGCCAAGCTCGCCGAAGGGGCTGCCGTCGTGGTCATCGGCTTCCGTCCGCCAAGCCCGGCCGGCTACGGCCGGTTGATCGAAACGGGCGGTAAACTTACCGCAATCCGCGAAGAAAAGGATTGTACCGACGAGGAACGCAAGATCGGCTTCTGCAATGCCGGCATGATGGCGGTCTCCGGCAAGCACGCGCTCGCCCTGCTGGACGGCGTCGGCAACGCCAACGCCAAGGGCGAATATTACCTGACCGACATCGTCGAGATTGCCAACGGCAAAGGGCTGGATGTCGTTGCAACCGAGGCAGGCTATGAGAACGCGCTCGGCATCAACAATCGCGCCGAGCTCGCCGAAGCCGAGGCCATCTGGCAGAAGCGCCGGCGCAAGGAGGCAATGCTTGCCGGTGTTACGCTGATCGCGCCGGAGACGGTCTATTTCTCATTTGATACCGAGATCGGCCAGGACACGGTGGTCGAGCCCAATGTGTTCTTCGGGCCCGGCGTGATGATCGCCAGCGGCGTGAAGATCCACGCGTTCAGTCACCTAGAAGGCGCTACTGTTGCGGCCAATGCCGACATCGGCCCCTATGCGCGCCTGCGGCCAGGCTCCGATCTCGCCGCAAAGGCCAAGGTCGGTAATTTCGTCGAGGTCAAGAACGCCAGGATCGAGGCCGGCGCGAAGGTCAATCATCTGACCTATATCGGCGACGCGCGTGTCGGCGCTGGCGCCAACATCGGCGCCGGTACCATCACCTGCAACTATGACGGCTATTCCAAGTTCTTCACCGATATCGGTGCCGGTGCTTTTGTCGGTTCCAACTCGTCGCTGGTAGCGCCGATCAAGCTTGGCGACGGCGCTTACATCGCTTCTGGAAGTGTGATCACGGAAGATGTCCCCGAAGATGCTTTGGCATTTGGTCGTGCACGCCAGAAAACCTTGCCCGGCAAAGGCAAGGAACTGCGCGAGCGGCGGGCTTCTGCTGTCAAGAAATAGGAAGTTGTTGCGACTGGACTTCGCCAAACGCCTGTCATACGAGGCAGCGGGACAGGTCCAGAGCAATTCCAGGAGAAGCGCGTAGCGGTTTTCCGTCCGGAATTGCGCAAAAAGTTAGGGCGTTTCCGCGTTTCCGAAAAAACCGGAAACGCTCTAAGTCAAAAGACTGGACGAAACGCAATGTGATTGTCGTGGGTGGCAGCGGTCGATTAAACAGCGGCCGGGTGATCGCCAAGAGGAATCGGGGCAGCTTTTATGTGCGGAATCGTTGGAATTGTTGGCCATTCGCCGGTTGCACCGCTGATCGTCGATGCGCTGAAGCGGCTCGAATATCGTGGCTATGATTCAGCCGGCGTCGCCACGATCGAACATGGCGAACTGTCGCGCCGTCGCGCCGAGGGCAAGCTGGTCAATCTCGAGCGCCGGCTGCAGGCCGAGCCGCTCGCTGGCACCATCGGCATTGGTCATACCCGCTGGGCGACCCACGGTGTTCCCAACGAAACCAACGCACATCCGCATTTCTCCAATGGTGTGGCGATCGTTCACAACGGCATCATCGAGAATTTTGCCGAGCTGCGCACCGAGCTTTCGGCGGACGGCTATGAATTCTCCTCGCAGACCGACACAGAAGTCGTCGCCCATCTGGTTTCGCGCGAAATGGCGCGTGGCGCCAAGCCGGTGGAGGCCGCTCACAATGCGTTGAAGCGCCTTGAAGGTGCTTTCGCACTCGCCATCATGTTCAAGGGTGACGAAGACCTGATCGTTGGCGCCCGCAACGGCCCGCCTCTCGCCGTCGGCCACGGCGAGGGCGAGATGTATCTCGGTTCGGATGCCATCGCGCTGGCACCGTTCACCAATTCCATCACCTATCTCGAAGATGGCGACTGGGCGGTGGTGCGTCGCAACGAGATCACCATCTTCGACATGGACGGCAACAAGGTCGAGCGCAAGCGCCAGCAGTCGATCGGCACCTCGTTCCTCGTGGACAAGGGCAACCACCGCCACTTCATGCACAAGGAAATCCACGAGCAGCCGGAAGTCATCTCCCACACGCTCGGCAACTACATCGATTTCACCAACGGCAAGGCCAAGGCGCTGGACCTGCCGTGGGATTTCGCCAAGATCGATCGCCTTGCGATCTCTGCCTGCGGCACCGCATATCTTGCCGGCCTCGTCGGCAAGTACTGGTTCGAACGCCTGGCGCGGCTCCCGGTGGATATCGATATCGCCTCGGAGTTCCGCTACCGCGAAATGCCGCTGTCGAAGAACAGCGCAGCTCTCTTCATTTCCCAGTCCGGCGAGACCGCCGACACGCTGGCCTCGCTGCGCTACTGCCGCAAGGAAGGCGTGCCGATCGGTGTCGTCGTCAATGTGCGCGAATCGACCATGGCGCGCGAAGCCGATGTCGTGCTGCCGATCCTGGCCGGACCAGAGATCGGCGTTGCCTCGACCAAGGCCTTCACCTGCCAGCTTTCGGTGATGGCAGCGCTCGCCGTGCGTGCCGGCGTTGCCCGCGGCTTCATCTCGCCCGATGACGAGGCGAAGCTGGTCAAGCAGCTTGCCGAGGCGCCGCGTCTGGCCAGCCAGGTCATCAAGCTGGAGGAGCAGATCGAGAAGGTCTCGCGCGATCTCGCTCATCACCGCGATGTGCTCTATCTCGGCCGTGACACCAATTTCCCGCTGGCGCTCGAGGGCGCGCTGAAGCTCAAGGAACTGTCTTACATCCACGCCGAAGGCTATGCGGCGGGCGAACTCAAGCATGGGCCCATCGCGCTGATCGACGAAAACATGCCGGTTGTCGTCATCGCTCCGTTCGACCGCATCTTCGAGAAGACCGTCTCGAACATGCAGGAAGTGGCAGCGCGCGGTGGTAAGATCATCCTGATCACCGACAGGAAGGGCGCCGAGAAGTCGACGGTCAAGACCATCGACACCATCGTTCTGCCGGACGTTCCGGAAATCATCGCGCCAATCCTCTACGCGCTGCCGGTCCAGATGCTGGCTTATTTCACGGCGGTGTTCATGGGCACCGATGTCGACCAGCCGCGCAATCTGGCCAAGTCCGTCACGGTGGAGTGACGGCCGGACTGCCGCGATGGAGCATGATCCCGAACCAAAGGTTGGCGACGCGAAAGTCGGACCGGTTTTCGGAAAAGATCATGCTCCGACAGAGCGTCGGATTGTTGCCCATTCACGGTGATGCTCTAAGGTGGTGCAACGCACAATCTCAGAGCACGGAATGTCGGATACACCCAGAACATCGGCGCTAAC
Source organism: Mesorhizobium sp. (assembly GCA_035944705.1). GTDB lineage: Bacteria > Pseudomonadota > Alphaproteobacteria > Rhizobiales > Rhizobiaceae > Mesorhizobium. The sequence continues at coordinate 80,149 of DASZAX010000011.1, forward strand.
CCGCCTGAGGAACTATTTTCTCGCCGGATTTGTCGTCTGCGCGCCGCTGGCGATCACCGCCTATATTGCGTGGTCGTTCATCGGCTGGGTCGATTCCTGGGTCAAACCCTACATCCCAGGGCGCTACAATCCCGATACCTACCTGCCGTTTCCGGTTCCTGGCTTCGGGCTCATCGTGGCGCTGGTGCTGATCACGCTGATCGGTTTCCTTGCCGCCAACATCGTCGGCCGCGCCATCGTCACTTTCGGCGAACGCCTGCTCGGGCGTATGCCGCTGGTGCGCGGCATCTATGGCTCGCTGAAACAGATTTTCGAGACCGTGCTTTCGAACAAGAGCGAGATGTTCCGGCAGGTCGGCCTGGTCGAGTATCCCCGCAAGGATGTCTGGTCGCTGGTCTTCGTCGCGGGCGAAAAGCACACCGAGATCAACGAGAAGCTGGATGTCGACGGCGATCCTCTGATCGGCGTGTTCATGCCGTGCACGCCGAACCCGACCACCGGCTTCCTGATGTATGTCCGCAAGTCCGAGATCGTCATGCTCGACATGACCATCGAGGAGGGCGCCCGCCTGATCGTCTCGGCCGGCCTTGTCGCGCCGGATCCGAGGAAAAAGCTCAAGGGACCGGATGGGCAGCTGATCGACCTCGGCAATCCACCCGCCGGTACTTTGAGCAGTTCCAGGAAAAGTGCATAGCGGTTTCCGTTCGGAATTGCGAAAAAACAGGGAGTTAGAGCGTTTCTGTAAAAACGGAAACGCTCTAGTCTCAACCGGCCCGCAAGAGCCGCACCGCCTCGTCGCGCCCGAACAGATAAAGCAGCAGCCGCAGCGCTTCGCCGCGTTCGTCCTGAAGTTCGGGATCGCGCGAAAGGATCAGCCTTGCATCGTCGCGCGCCGCCTCCAGCATATCGGCATGAACATCGATGCGCGCCACCTGGAAGCCCGGCGTGCCGGACTGGCGGGTGCCGAGAAGCTCGCCTTCGCCGCGCAGCTTCAGATCCTCTTCGGCAATGACGAAGCCGTCCTCGGTTTCGCGCATCACCGAAAGCCGACGCTTTGCCGTTTCACCGAGGGGATCTTTGTAGAGCAGCACGCAGCTCGACGGTTTCGAACCACGGCCGACACGACCGCGCAGCTGATGCAGTTGGGCAAGGCCGAAGCGCTCCGCATGCTCGATCACCATGATGGTGGCGTCCGGCACGTCGACCCCCACCTCGATGACTGTGGTGGCAATCAGCACGCGGGTTTCGCCCTCCTTGAAGGCGCGCATGGCTTCATCTTTCTCCGCGCCTTTCATGCGGCCATGCACCAGCCCGAGGCGATCGCCGAACACCGGCTTCAGTGAAGTGAAACGGTCCTCCGCGGACATCAGCTTGATCTCTTCGGATTCCTCGACGAGCGGGCAGATCCAGTAGATCTTCTGGCCTTCCGCAACCGCGTCGCGAATGCGATCAACCAGTTCCTCCAGCCGCTCCAGCGGCAGGGTAACGGTGCGGATCGGCTGCCGCCCGGACGGTTTTTCAGTGAGTTTGGAGACGTCCATGTCGCCGAATGCAGTGAGCACCAGCGTGCGCGGGATCGGCGTCGCCGTCATCACCAGCATGTCGGGCGCATCACCCTTGGCGGTGAAGGCGAGCCGCTGATGCACGCCGAAGCGGTGCTGCTCGTCGATCACCGCAAAAACCAGGTTGTTGAAAGCCACGGTCTCCTGGAACAGCGCATGGGTGCCGACGACGACGTCGATCGAGCCGTCGGCGAGCTTGGCCAGCGTTTCTGTGCGTTCGCGCCCCTTTTCGCGGCCGGTAAGGATGGCTGTCGTAAGCCCTGCTTTTTCGGCCAGCGGCGCGATGGTGGCGAGATGCTGGCGCGCCAGGATTTCGGTCGGCGCCATCAAAGCTGCCTGCCCGCCCGCCTCGACCGCCCGCGCCATGGCCAGCAACGCAACCACCGTCTTGCCGGAGCCGACATCGCCCTGCAGCAGGCGCAGCATGCGTTCGGGCGTTGCAAGATCGGCGAGGATTTCCGCAAGTGCGGTTTCCTGCGAAACCGTCAGGGAATAGGGCAGGGCCGTGCGCAGCCGGTCGATGACGCGGCCATCGCCGTTCAACGGTCTGCCTGACAATTTGCGGATGCGTGAGCGCACCAGGGCGAGCGACAGCTGGCCCGCCAGGAATTCGTCATAGGCAATCCTGCGCCAGGCCGCACTTTCCGGCTGGGCATCGATCGGGGTTTCCGGATTGTGCACCCGGCCAAGCGCTGCCGCGAATGACGGAAAGGTATGGCGCCGCATGAACCCGGCATCCTGCCACTCCGAAAGCGCGGGCACGCGCTCCAGCGCCTGGGCAATGGCGCGGCGCAGCACTTTCGCGGATAAGCCTGCCGTGAGCGGATACACCGGCTCGACCAGCGGCAGGTTGCCTGCATCGCTTGCCAGCGCGATATGGTCGGGATGCACCATGCTCGGCCGGCCATTGAACCACTCCATGCGTCCGGACACCACGACCAGCTCGCCCTCGGGCATTGCCTTTTCGAGATAGCTGGCATGGGCGTGGAAGAAGGTCAGCGTGATCTCGCTGGTGTCGTCATGCGCATAGACCCGGTAGGGGACAGACCTGTTGCCGCGCGGTGGCGGCTGGTGTCGATCGATGCGTACTTCCAGCGTGACGATCGCACCCTCGATCGCATTGGCAATGCCCGGGCGATTGCGGCGGTCGATGACCGAGTTCGGCAGCACGAACAGAAGATCGCCGACACGCGCCTCCCGCTCGCCGAGATCCACCGGCAGCACCCGCTCGACGAGTGCTGCTACCTTTGATCCGACACCGGCAAGCGTCGTGATGGGTGAAAACAGCGGGTCGAGCAGGGAAGGGCGCATCGCAGCAATAAGCGCGGAACCGGCCGCACGCGCAAGGCATATGCGGCCGGTTCCTGTTGCTTCAGACCACGGTTGTCAGGCGCTGGCGGTTTTCAGGGATTGAGTGCTCCCTGATCCGGGGGCGTGCCGATCGAACCCGGCCGCGTGATTGCGCGGCGATTCGAATCTCTCAAGCAGATGTTCGGTTGCGGTCGCCAGCGGCAACAGCAGCCCATGGTCGTCATGCAGGTAGCCCCTTTCGAGCGCGCGCCGGAGCACGGTTTGGTCTCCGACGCCGGAAAGATAGGCTGACATCGTTGCTTCGTTGAGGATTTCGGCATCGACATGGGCGCAGGCACGTGTATCCGCCAGCAGGTAGCGGCCGGGCGACAGATCAAGCACGCACAGGACGGGCATGACGCGATCCGGCGCCCAGGCGGCTTTCCATGCTTCGACACCGTCACCCAGCCGTCGCGCCAGGTCCGGTCTGCGGCGAAGGCTGGAATCGTAGTCGCCAATGAAGTGATAGGCGATATCGTCGGCATGTTCGATGGTCGGGAACGCCAGGCTGTAGGCTGGGATGGGGCGGACGTTGGTGATTTTGTAATCGTCCTTCCTGTCGAAATACGGGCTGAACCGTTCGATGCTGAGTTGGCCGACCCCGACCGGCGGCTGCAGATGCTGCAGCAGCGGGATCAGGTCTGCCGTGACCTCATAGGCCACGTCCTCGTCGCCGGGAAAATCGGTCAGCAGATTCCAGGCTGCCTCGATGCCGAGCGCCCTGGCGAAACGCAGGCAATCAAGATTGATCTTCAGGGTGCTGCCTTTGCGCATCAGTTTCAGCACGGAGGTCGCCAGCGATTCGATGCCAGGCTGGATGCGCTCTACTCCAGCCGATTTCAGCAGCTTCATCTTCTGGAAGGAGAGATTGGCCTTCTGCTCGTAGAAGATGCCGACCTTGTTTTCGGCCTTGGCCAGTTCCGGGAGCAGGGTCGAGAAGTAGGAGTGCGGCATGATGTTGTCGACCATCATGATCCTCGTCGACTTGTGCCGCGCAACGAGATCATTGAGTTCGGTGAATGCCTTTTCCGCCGATTTCTGCCGATGCTGCATGCCGTTGGCGTTGAGGCCGCAGAACGTGCAATGCTGCTTGGCACCCCACCAGCAGCCGCGGCTTGTTTCATAAGGCAGCCAGATTTCCTCCGGACGTAATCCATCGGGATGAATGTCGCAGGCTACCGTCTGCGCCAGTTGCGCGAAATAGTCGTCGTAGTCGGGCATCGGCGAGTCATCGAGGGCCTCGAGTGGTTCACCGCGGATGATCTTGCCATTGCCCGGTTTTTGATCGCGCAGATTGGTCAGGAAATCGACGAAGGAGACATCGCTTTCGCCGGAGAAGATGTGGTCGATCGAGCCGGCCAATGGCTGGATGCCTTCCGACATGATGCCGTCGACATTGGCGCCGCCGAGCAGGAAGATCTTGTCCGGCGCGGCCTGTTTGGTTCGCTTGGCGATGGAAAGCGCAGCGAGGGTCTGTTCGAAGACGGTGCTGAAGCCGATGATAGTCGCGGGCATCGCTCGGAGTTCCGCGGAGAAGTCATCGGCCCATTGTTTCGCGGTTTCCTGCAGCCAGTCCAATGTGACGACAGACGGGGCGGTCGCTGCGGTGATGGCACGCTCGACTTCTGGGTCCATATGCCCATGCGCCTTGGTGCCGAACATGGCGCGCGCGAAAATCCGTTCTCCGATCAGCAGTCCGGTCGGTGTTCCGCATAGCTTCTGGTAGCGGCGAACGCCGATCCGGCTGGCGAAAGAGAGGTTGGCGTAGAGCACTCGGGCTTCGTAGCCGGCCTGCGCTGCGCGCGCGGCAATCACGTGCGGACCGAGAGCCGGTCGATCCGGGCTCGCGAAAGGCGGTACGACCACAAGGATGTCGGCTGTTCTGTAGTCTGCGTCGAACATGGTGCACCTCTGTTTGCTGTCGGGGAAACTCCCTCCGCGTCACGTCGGTACGCATGGCGCGGAGGGCTTTGCACGATGAACGCATGCCGGATCGACTGCGGTTTCCCGCCGCCGACCTTCCCGTCGTTGTCAGAACTTGACGCCGACGGACACTGTGACTTCTGTTTCCGCGGCCTCGGAGCCGGTGAGCGCGCCGCCGGGGCGCGTTCTCAGCTTTGCGACTTCGCGGGAGAGCCGGGTGGCCTCTGCGTCTGAAATGACCAGGCCCTTGGCTTTCAAGGCTTTCGACGGATCGCTGAGAAAACTGTCGCCGAACTTTACATCGGTACTTTTCAGGCTGGCGGCAGTGGTCTTGACGGGACTTTTGGTGACTGCTTTGACCATAATCATGCTCCCTCATGTGACCAGGTGCTTGAGTGCACCGGAAATCTGATCACGAAGCCGGGCGTGCGACTGTGAGATCAATCACAGTCCAGAGCATTGGCGACTTGGCCGTGAACGGCCTTGGTCGGGCTGACACCGCCGCCTATCCACGCTATATGCGCCCTGCAAGTAAGGGATGCCGCCGCCATGACCGCAACGACACGATCGAACGCAAGACTGGCGAACAATGAACTGGACCCGCACCGCAAGAAGCTCCTGTTCCGCTCCTGGCATCGCGGCATGAAGGAGATGGATCTCATCCTTGGCAATTTCGCAGAGCGCGAGATCGCCAGCTTGACCGCCGACGAGATCCACCAATATGAAAAGCTCCTTGAAATTTCCGACACGGTGCTGATGCCCTGGCTGACCGGCGGCGAACCGGTTCCCGGTGACATCGATCTGCCGATCCTGAACAAGATCCTGGCGTCGCGCGAAACGCTTCAATTCTGAAACGATCATGAGCCTGATACCCAAAATCGGTCTGCCCAAGGGCCGCGCCGCCTCCTATATCGTCGACGGCGTCGCCGACGGCTTCGAAGCCTTCGCTCTGGTGCAGGCGGCCAACGAAATCGCACCGGATGGGCCGTTGCTGTTCGTTGCCCGTGACGGCCAGCGTCTGCCCGCTATTGCCGAGGCGCTTGCCTTTGCTGCGCCCGGGCTGCCGGTGCTGGAACTGCCAGCCTGGGACTGTCTGCCTTACGACCGTGTTTCCCCGGGTTCCGACGCCGCCGGGCGCCGGCTGGATGCGCTGGCGGCGATGATCGCTCTGGCCAGGAAGCCGCACCGGGCCATCGTGCTGACGACAGTCAATGCGCTGTTGCAGCGCATGCCACCTGCAGAACTGTTGGAAACCCAGACCTTCCACGCCAGGCCCGGCAATCAGGTCGACATGAACAAGCTGATTTCGCGGCTGGAGAATTCCGGCTTCGAGCGCGTGCCGACGGTACGCGATATCGGCGAATTCGCCGTTCGCGGTGGCATCCTCGATCTTTACGCGCCTGGCTGGAGCGAAGGCCTGCGCCTCGACTTCTTCGGCGACACGCTGGAATCGATCCGCAGCTTCGATGTCGCTAGCCAGCGCACGACCGGCCAGCGCAAGTCGATGACACTGCAGGCGATGAGCGAGGTGGCGCTGGCGCCAGAAACCATCAGCCGGTTCCGCCGCTCCTACATCGAGGCCTTCGGCGCGCCGTCGCGCGATGATGGTCTCTATACCGCGGTTTCCGAAGGGCGCCGTTTCGCCGGCATGGAGCACTGGTTGCCGTTCTTCTATGAGCGGCTGGAAACCGTGTTCGACTACCTGCCGGATGCGCCGGTGGTGTTTGATCATCTGGCCCATGAGGCGCTGGTCGAGCGGCACGATCTCATACTCGACCACTATGAGGCGAGGCGCAAACAGGCGGACGCAGCGCTCAAGGATGCCGTGCCCTACAAGCCGGTGGCGCCAGGGCTGATGTATCTGGCGCCGGATGATGTAAAGACGGCAGCCGAAGAGCGCGAGCAGATCGAATTCACGCCGTTCGATGCACCAGACGCCGGGGCGCGCAAGGTTTTCCACGCCGGTTCTCGTGCCGGCCGCTCCTTCGCCGAGGAACGCGCCGACCCCAACGCCAATGTCTTCGACGTGGCTGTCAAACACATCGCCGAGGAGCGTGCAGCCAGGCGCCGGGTCATCGTCGCCGGCTGGACCGAAGGTTCGCTCGACCGTCTCGGCCAGATCCTGGCCGAACACCATCTCGGCAACATCAAGCCGGTCGCGTCACTGGCCGATGCAGAAAAGCTGGCGCCGGGCGAGGCGGGCTTGGCTGTCCTGCCTCTGGAAACCGGCTTCGAGACCGATGCACTGGTCGTCGTTGCCGAACAGGACATTCTGGGCGACCGGCTGGTACGCCGGTCCAAGCGCAAGAAGCGGGCCGCCGATTTCATCGCCGAGGCTGCTTCGCTGTCGCATGGCGACATCGTCGTTCACGCCGATCATGGTATCGGCCGGTTCGTCGGCCTGAAAACCATCGAGGCGGCAGGCGCACCGCACGACTGCCTGGAAATCCGTTATGCCGGCGATGACCGGCTCTTCCTGCCGGTCGAGAACATCGAGCTGCTGTCGCGCTACGGTTCGGACTCGGCGGAAGCCTCGCTCGACAAGCTGGGCGGCGGCGCCTGGCAGGCGCGCAAGGCGCGGCTGAAGCGCCGCCTGCTCGATATGGCCGGCCAGTTGATCCGCATCGCCGCCGAGCGTCAGATGCGTGCAGCGCCCGCCATGATGCCGGCCGACGGGCTCTATGGCGAGTTCGCCGCACGCTTCCCCTACGAAGAGACCGACGATCAGCAGTCGGCCATCGATGCGGTCACCGAGGACCTTTCGGCCGGCCGGCCGATGGATCGCCTGATCTGCGGTGACGTCGGCTTCGGCAAGACCGAAGTGGCGCTGCGTGCCGCCTTCATTGCTGCCATGGAAGGTTTTCAGGTGGCTGTCGTGGTGCCGACGACGCTGCTGTCGCGCCAGCATTTCAAGACCTTCTCGCAGCGCTTTTCAGGCCTGCCGATCCGCGTGCGCCAGGCGTCGCGACTGGTTGGCACCAAGGAACTGGCGGAAACCAAGAAGGGCGTTGCTGACGGCACGGTCGACATCGTCGTCGGCACCCACGCGCTGCTGGGTTCTTCGATCTCTTTTAAGAACCTCGGCCTGCTGATCATCGACGAGGAGCAACATTTCGGCGTCAAGCACAAGGAGCGGCTGAAGGAACTGAAGAGCGACGTGCACGTGTTGACGCTGTCGGCGACGCCGATCCCGCGCACATTGCAACTGGCGCTGACCGGCGTGCGCGAACTGTCGCTGATCGCCACGCCGCCGGTCGACCGGATGGCGGTGCGCACCTTCATCTCGCCGTTCGACCCGCTGGTCATTCGCGAGACGCTGCTGCGCGAGCGTTATCGCGGCGGCCATTCCTTCTATGTCGTGCCGCGAATCTCGGATCTCTCTGAAATCCAGGATTTCCTCAAGGCCGAGGTGCCGGAACTGAAAGTGGCCGTCGCCCATGGCCAGATGCCGCCAGGCGAACTCGACGATATCATGAACGCCTTCTATGACGGTCAGTATGACGTCCTGCTCTCCACAACGATCGTGGAGTCCGGTCTCGACATTCCGACGGCCAATACGCTGATCGTGCATCGTGCCGACATGTTCGGTCTCGCCCAGCTCTATCAGCTGCGCGGCCGCGTCGGCCGCTCCAAGGTCCGCGCCTATGCGCTGTTCACGCTGCCAGCCAACAAGAAACTCACCGACACCGCCGACCGTCGCCTCAAGGTTCTGCAGTCATTGGACACGCTGGGGGCCGGCTTCCAGCTCGCCAGCCATGACCTCGACATCCGCGGTGCCGGCAATCTGCTCGGCGAGGAGCAGTCCGGGCATATCAAGGAAGTGGGCTTCGAACTCTATCAGCAGATGCTCGAGGAGGCGGTTGCGGAGGTAAAGGACTCCGGCGAGGCTGCCGACACCGGCTGGTCGCCGCAGATCACCGTCGGCACCGCCGTCATGATCCCCGAAGGCTATGTGCCGGACCTGCAGCTCAGGTTGGCTCTCTACCGACGCCTTGGCGATTTGGAGACCACGGAGGAGATCGACGCCTTCGGCGCCGAGCTGATCGACCGCTTCGGTCCGCTGCCGGAAGAGGTGAAGCACCTGTTGAAGATCGTCTTCATCAAGGTGCTGTGCCGCAAGGCCAATGTCGAGAAGCTCGACGCTGGTCCCAAGGGCGTCGTCATCCAGTTCCGCAAGAAGGAGTTCTCCAATCCCGTGGGACTGGTCAAATTCATCGGCGAGCAGGGATCCCTCGCCAAGATCAGGCCGGATCAAAGCGTGGTGTTTGCCCGCGATTGGCCGACCGCGGAAAAGCGTCTTGCTGGCTCGGCGGTGGTGATGACGCAGCTCGCGAAATTGGCTGTGTAGGTCTTAGACCGCCTTTTCGAGCTCTCCGCGCGCCTTGGCCTCGGCTACCTGGCGGATGGCGTCGGCAAGCGTCTCGGTGTCCTGCGCGCCCATCACTGCATAGCGCCCCTCGATCAGGAAGCACGGCACGCCGGTGATGCCCATGCGCGCGGCAGTGGCAATCTCGGCCTTAACGGCCTCAACGTCCGCGTCAGTCGGCAGCAGTGTCTCGACGATGGAGACGTCCATTCCGGCCTCGCGCGCCGCCTCGATCAGCACGCGAGGATCGCCGGTGTTCTCGCCACGTTCGAAGTAGGCGCTGAACAGCCGCTCGACCAGCTTGTTCTGGACGGCGACGCCGGCAGTTCCGGCCCAGCGTATGACCCGGTGCGCGTCCAACGTGTTGGGGGCCACCTTGATGGCGTCGAAATCGAAGGAAATGCCTTCGATGGCGCCCAGCGATGCCAGATTGGCGTGGATATGTTTCAAACGGTCACCGTCGCCGAACTTGGCCTGCATATAGGCTTTGCGGTCCTTGCCCTCCGGCGGAATGGTCGGGTCGAGCTGGAACGGACGCCAGCGCACCTCGACACTCACATCCTTCAGGCTTTCGATCGCATGCTGCAGCCGTTTCTCGCCGAGGAAGCACCAGGGGCAGACGACATCCGACACCACGTCGATGCTCAGGGTCTCGCTCATCGCTTCGTCCTTTCGCGGTAAGTTCAGTTCGGCTTGCGCCACCAAGTCGGCAGTTGAAAACCAAATATGGACGTCTTTTGCGGATGATCCAGATATTTCCAGTAGGCCGCCAGTTGCTTACCACTGTGCTGAAACGGCACCATGTAGCTGCCGGAAATCAACAATCTGTCGAGTACCCGCACCGCAGCGACGAAGTCATCCTTGTTTCGTGCATTGAGCATGGCCTTGATGGCCGCGTCGATTGCTGGATCGGCGACACCGGCAAGGTTGAACGATCCGCTGACATTGGCATATTCCGAACCCCAGCGGCCGACCTGCTCGATGCCGGGCGAGAGAGAATTGTTGAAGCCTCCCCCTCCCACCAGGACCTCGAAATCAAAGCGTTGCTTGCGTGCCTGAATCTGGTCGCCGTCGAGCGTGCGGATGGTGACGTTGATGCCGAGTTTGGCCAGCGTACGCTGGTACAAGGAGGCAAGGCGCTCCTCGTCCTGGGATGAGGCAACGATTTCAAATCCGAATGGTTGGCCATCCGTGTCAAGCATTGTGCCGTCGACTATATGATAGCCCGCGCGTTCGAATTGATCGAAGGCGGCACGCAATACTTTCCGGTCCTGACCCGATCCATCGGTTGTCGGAGCGCGCCATGTGCCGTCCATAACGTCCTTCGGGACACGGTCGGGGTAAGGGGCGAGCAACGCCTTTTCTTTTTCGCTGGCTGGCTGCCCTAGCGCGGAAAGATCAGAACCCTGCCAATAGCTCATCGTGCGGATGTATTTGCCGCCGAACAGATTTTTGTTGGCCCATTCAAAATCATACAACATGCTCAGTGCACGCCGCACGACCGGATTCTGGAATTTCTTGAGACGCGTATTGAAGAGAAAGCCGCTTACGACGGGTGGAATGCCGAGCTCAAAAGCCTGCACGATAACATCGCCGTTACGCGCGGCAGGGAAATTGAAATCGCGCTCTGCCTGGAGCGCGCCCATCCCCATATAGGCCGAGCCTGCGTAGACCGAACAGATGCCTTTCTTGAAAGCCTCAAATTGGGAGTTGGCATTGAGAAAATACTGAATCGTGATCTTGTCGAAATTGTCGAAGCCGCGCTTGGAGGGGATATCTTTACCCCAGTAGCCAAGGTTGCGCTTGAACACGATGCGGTCGCCCGGTTGGACTTCGCTCACCATGTATGGCCCTGTACCAATAAGTGGTTTGAGTGTCGTCTTGTCGAAAGTCTCCTTGTCGAAGGCATGTTTCGGCACGATCGGCGTCATCGCAATGACCAGCGGGAATTCGCGATCGGCTTCCTCGTTAAAAGTGAAGCGAATGCTCCGCTCGCCGGTTTTCTCGATCTTTGCGATTTTCTTCATCCGATCCGAATAGGGAGGACGGCCCTTTTCGGTGAAGACGTCGTAGGTAAAGAGCACGTCTTCCGGTGTCACCGGTTGCCCGTCCGACCATTTGGCCTTGGGATCGATGTGGAACTCGATCCACTTGCGCTCCGGGTCCATGTCTGCACTATCGGCAAGCAGGCCGTAGAGGCCAAAGGGCTCGTCGTAGTTGCGCTGCATCAGCGGCTCGAAGACGAGATTGCCGAAGATAGTGTCGATCATGCCGCGCGCCGTGGTCCGCAGGCTCTTGAGGATGAACGGGTTGAGATTGTCGAACGAGCCGATCACGCAATAGGTGACATCTCCGCTCTTTGGCGCATCGGGATTGGCATAGGGAAAATGCGTGAAGCCCGCAGGCAGCGCCGGCTCTCCCTGCATGGCGATGCCGTATTTCGGCTCGGCCAGGGTCGAAGCACTGCCAGCAAGGAGAAACGCGGCGGTCAGCCAATAGAAAGAGCGGCTCATGCCGTAGCCTCGAACGGAACGTGTGATTCGAGACGCAACCTAGCATGAGCTGTGGCCGTACCGTGGCCATAGTCAAGAAATGGTCGGGCAGCTGGCGCAAGCCGGCTGACGAAGCTGGCAAAGAACAGAACGCCCAAACTGGGCAGGAAATGCGCTGGTGGGCTGGATTCAGGAACAATGCCGGTGTAACACGCCGGGCGAAGTCATTCTGTTGCCTCATTTGGGCAAGAGGTAGCACGCCAAGGTCTGAAGGCCGCTACGGGGATCAAGGTAGAGGAAGTTCATCATATGAAGAGCCTGAACAGCAAAGCTCATCGTCTTTCGCTCATGGCCGCTGGCGTCGTCGGCATCCTGGGTGCAGGCGTTCCGGCTGCTTCCGCTCAGCAGCAGATCCCGCAGGGCTGGTTCAAGGCCTGCACCAAGCAGGAAGACGTCGACATCTGCAACGTGCAGAACATCCAGACCGCCGGCAACGGCCAGCTGATCACCGGCGTCAGCCTGATCGACCTGCGTGGCAAGGTGAACCGCAAGGTGTTCCAGGTCACCGTGCCGAGCGGACGTCTGGTTCCTCCCGGCATCGCGCTCCAGATCGACAACAACAAGGCGCAGAAGCTCGACTATGTCATCTGCTTCCCGGATCGCTGCGTTGCCGAGGTGCCGCTGACCGACCAGCTCGTCACCTCCTTCAAGAAGGGCCAGCAGATCACGCTGACCTCGATCAATTTCCAGGCGCAGCCGAACCCGATCAAGATTCCGCTGACCGGTTTCGGCACTGCCTTTGACGGTCCCGCCATGCAGCAGTCCGACATCGAAGATCGTCAGAAGAAGCTGCAGGAGTTCGTCAACAAGAACAACCAGGACTTCTCCAAGAAGCTCAAGGAAGAGCAGGAGAAGGCCAAGACGGCGCAGTAATCGCCGCGCGGCCGCAAGGCCGTCTGACATTGAATGAAAAAGCCCTGGTTTCGACCGGGGCTTTTTTGTTTGTAAGCAACCCGTAGCAGCACCGTTCGTGCGCTTGCGAAGCCGGCTTCGTTCACGCCGTCGTCATGCCGCGCCGCTAAGAGCGGCCCCGATACAGGAAATTTTCAAATCGCCTTTTCCGGTATGGAGCGATTCTTTATGCGGATGGCACGCCTCGGCGCGGCACTGGCTGCGATGCTGACGATGACACCCGGTGCCGGCGCAGGGCAGGATCGTACGGCACTCATCCTTGACCGCCTGCAGCACGCAAACCAATGGCGTGATCATGTCATGGTCGTGGCGCATCGCGCCGGCGGCCTGCAGGGTGGCAAGGCGCGTTTCCCGGAAAACTCGCTGGCTGCCATCGAGGATGCGATCTCGGCCGGCGCGGAAATGATCGAGGTCGATGTGCGCCGTTCGAAGGACGGCACCTTCATCATCATGCATGACAGCTGGCTCGATCGTACCACGACCTGCAAAGGCGAGGCTGCCGAACGCACAGTTGCGGAGCTCAAGAGCTGCCGGCTGGTCATCGAGGCGGGGCGCGTCGAAACGAACGAAGCCGTCTCGACACTCTCCGAATTGCTTGCCGTCACGCGCAGCCGGATCCTTGTCAATGTCGACAACAAGCTTGGTACCGACGCTTTGCCTCAGATCATCGCCGAGGCGCAGGCGCTCGGTATGGCCGAACAGGTCGTGGTGAAGGAGAATATCTGGAACGACGCCCGCATCGCCGAGGTCGGAGCCGCGCTGAGGGCGGCAGGCGAGGGCTTTCAGTTCATGCCGATCATCGCCGACGACGCCGTGCGGGATGTGGCTTTCGTCGAGAAGGTTGCCCGCATCTTCAATTCCCACGCGATGGAATTGATCAACTGGCGCAACGGTGCCGAGAGGTTGACCGATACAGGAGGGGCGCTGTTCTCGACCCGTATGCGGGCAGCTGCTGTGCGTGGGGGCTGGCATCTGTGGGCGAATACCTACGCCATCCTCAACAAGCCGGGCGGTTTCCTCGCTGGCGGCCGTGGCGACGAGCTGGCCGTGGCAGCAGGCATGCCTGCCGAGAGCTGGGGTTTCTGGGCCGAGCACGGTGCCACCATCATCCAGACCGACGAGCCGCGGGCTGCAATCGAGTGGCTGGCGGCCAAGGGCTATCGTGTGTCGTATGGCGAGAGGCGGCCTGATCTGCCGACGACGACCGCCAGCATCAATTGATCCTTTGCAGGCTGCAAACGGTCCTGCTGCCGAGAAAAGCAAAAAGGCCGCCCGGAGGCGGCCTTTTCGATTTGGTCTCGCGAAAACGCTTAGCGCTTCGAGAACTGGAAGCTGCGGCGGGCCTTGGCCTTGCCGTACTTCTTACGCTCGACGGTACGGCTGTCGCGGGTCAGGAAGCCACCCTTCTTGAGCACGGCGCGCAGCGCTGGCTCATAGTAGGTGAGCGCCTTGGAAATGCCGTGACGGACTGCACCGGCCTGGCCGGAGAGACCACCACCGGTAACCGTGGCGACGATGTCGTACTGGCCGGCGCGGTTGGCCGCGATGATCGGCTGGTTGAGGATCATCTGCAGGACCGGACGCGCGAAATAGGCGCCGAATTCCTTGTCATTGACAGTGATCTTGCCGGAGCCGGGCTTCACCCAGACGCGGGCAATGGCGTCCTTGCGCTTGCCGGTGGCATAGGCGCGGCCCGACTTGTCGAGCTTCTGGACGTGGACCGGAGCGGCCGGCTGCGCGGTCTGCGCGACCGAGCCGAGTTCTGCGAGCGAGGAAAGCTCAGCCATTATCAAGCCCTCTTGTTCTTGGCGTTCAGCGCGCCGACGTCGAGCGTCACAGGCTGCTGGGCGGTGTGCGGATGCTCAGCGCCAGCATAGACGCGGAGGTTCTTCATCTGGCGACGGCCGAGCGGACCGCGCGGGATCATGCGTTCAACGGCCTTCTCGACAACACGCTCCGGAAAGCGGCCTTCGAGCAGCTGGCGCGCAGTGCGCTCCTTGATGCCGCCGGGGTGACCGGTGTGCCAGTAGTAGACCTTGTCGGTGTACTTCTTGCCGGTGAACACGACCTTGTCGGCGTTGATGATGATGACATTGTCACCGTCGTCGACGTGGGGCGTGAAGGTGGGCTTGTTCTTGCCACGCAGGATGTTGGCGACGAGCGATGCCAGACGACCAACGACGAGACCCTCGGCGTCGATCAGCACCCACTTCTTCACCACGTCCGCAGGCTTCTGCGAAAAGGTTGCCATGGTTACATGCTTTCGTTTCGGACCTTCAAAAGAAGGCGTTTCTTGTTGCTTTTATTGCCGGCTGGCGACTGCCTGCTGCCAATAACAAAACGGCGACCTTTTGCGGGCCGCTGCTTTGTGTCGGCTTATAGGAGAGGGCATTGACGTCGTCAAGCGATCTGAAGTCGAGGGTTTTTTGGAAAATTATTTAAAAACAATGCTTTAAAGTTGTGGTATTATTTTACCGCATTCCAGCGGGCTGAATAAGGCCGCGTTTCGCGCCATTCGAAGCCACGGGGCCGCCTGTGCAGACACACTCGCGATCGAAGCGTTCCTGGGCCGCAATCACCGCTTCGATGTTGGCTTCAGCCCACTCCGTGATGGCCGAGAGCTTCTCCGCGAGCGTGTTGCCCAGCGGGGTGATCGAATATTCCACGGTGACCGGTACGGTGGGGAAGACCTTGCGCGCGATCAACCCATCACGGCCGAGCCGTTTCAATGTCTGCGACAGCACTTTTGTCGATATGCCTTCGACGTCGCGGCGCAACTGGTTGAAGCGCACCGGTCCGTCCGAAATTTTCCACAAGACCAGCGCGGTCCATTTGTCCGCTATGTGATCGAGCAGCAGCCTTGTCGGACAGTTCTCGGCATAGACGTCATAGTTGCGCATGGCTGCTTGTCCGTTGAGGCAATTACCTGTCGGTAACTTGGGGGCGACGCGTGCTACCTTGTAACCGGATAGTACCTTCTTTTTATGCACGTTTCCTTTGGCTAACAAGCTTCTGTTTGAAACCCGCTTTCCAAAAGAAAGCGTCAGGAGTTTGATATGTCCAAGGGAAAGATCCTGGTTCTGGCGGCGACAGGCAATGTCGGAGCCCCGCTGGTAACCGAATTGCTGGTAAAGGGAGAGCAGGTCAAGGCGGCAAGCCGCGCTGCATCCCCGAGCCTGCCGGCGGGTGCCGAACCCGTCCGCCTCGACCTGACCGATCCGCGTAGCGTCGAGCCGGCGTTGGACGGCGTTGACCGCATCTATGCCGTTTCGCCAGCGGGTTACCTTGACCAACTCGGGCTGCTGAGGCCCGTAGTGGAGGCCGCGGCACCACGCAAGATCAAGGTGGTTCTCCAGACGGCGATCGGCGTCGACGCCAGCGACGCCATTCCGTTCCGGCAACTCGAATTGCAGCTGGAGCGCTCCGGTACACCTTTCGTGATCCTGCGCCCCAACTGGTTCAGCGACAATTTCACGACTTATTGGGCGGGCGGCGTGCAGGCTGGTGAAATTCGGGTGCCGGCGGGCGAAGGCAAGACGAGTTTCGTCGATGCCCGCGACATCGCCGCTGCTGCCGCTGGCGCGTTGCTGACGGACCGTTATGACGGCAAGGCGTTTGAGCTGACCGGCTCCAAGGCCTACAGCTATGCCGAGGCAGCTGCGCTGTTGTCGAAGGCACTCGGGCGGACGATCCGCTACGCTTCGGTAGATGACCGCACCTTCATCGCCGAAACGGTGGCTGGTGGATTGTCACAGGGTTATGCCGAACTTCTGGCGGCAATCTTCCATCCTGTCGCCGAGGGATGGGTGGCTTCTACGACCGATGCGGTCGAGATCCTGTCAGGAAGCAAACCCCGCTCGCTCGAAGAATCGATCGGCGACGTCGCTCGCCGGCTCCAGGCCCGGGCGGCGTAGCAAAAATGGTGTCGAAGGCCGGGTAGCTCCCGGCCTTCGACGCGTTTTTCAATCAATTCCACGCGGCGCCGGCCACCTGCCGCACGCTGGCGTTCAGCCGGTTCCACACATTGATCTGTGCGATCTGCAACAGTAGCCCGGATATGGCCTTCTCGTCGTAATATTTGGCAGCTTCATTCCAGACATCGTCCGGTACTGCGTCCGAGCGGTCGGCAATACGCGTGACAGCCTCGGTGAGCGCCAGCGCCGCCCGCTCGGCTTCGTTGAAGAATGGTGTATCGCGCCAGGCCGCCACGGCGAAGATGCGGCGGTCAGTCTCTCCCGCCTTCTTCAGTTCCTGCGCATGCATATCCACGCACACGCTGCATCCATTGATCTGGCTGGCACGCAGATGGACGAGCTTGGTGGTGACCTCGGAAAGGCCACTCTTTTCCGTCGCCTTGTTGAGCGCCATCAGCGCCTGCATGGCTTCAGGGATAACAAAGACGGGGTTCTTCATTCGGGCCTGCATGGCTTTCATCTCCGTGTTAGATCGGGCTCGCGACGATTTCCGCGCCCTGCTGGTCACATCGGCCGGATTTCGTTCGTCATCGGCAAGACGCACGGCAGACAGGGAATGTGACCGATGGACGAAAAAAAGATTCTGGCAGGCCAGTTCGAGGCAAACCGCGCTCATCTGAGAGCCGTTGCCTTCCGCATGCTGGGCTCCCGCACAGAGGCCGAGGATGCCGTGCAGGAAACATGGTTGCGGCTGAATCGGACCGACGTCGACGATGTCGACAATCTCGGCGCCTGGCTGAGGACGGTGATTGCACGCATCTGCCTGGACATGTTGCGGTCGCGCAAGTTGCGTCGTGAAGATCCGATCAGCGACGGCCAACACGATCTGCCGTCCGAAGCCGGCACCGCCTCCTACGACCCAGAGTATCAACTCGCCATGGCCGATTCCGTCGGTCTTGCCATGCTCATCGTCCTGGAGACGCTTGGACCGGCCGAGCGGGTCGCTTTCGTCTTGCACGACATGTTCGACCTGCCGTTCGATGACATTGCCCCGATCGTCGGGCGCACGACCGATGCAACACGCAAGCTGGCCAGCCGTGCCCGCCAGCGCGTGCAGGGCACCTCGGTCTCACCGGAAGCGGACCGTGCCCGCCAGCGCAAGGTCGTTGAAGCCTTTATCGCGGCGTCACGTGACGGCAATTTCGAGGCGTTGCTCTCGATCCTGGATCCGGAGGTCATATTCCGGGCCGATGAGGCGGCGATGCGGTTGGGCTCCGAGGCCGAATTGCGTGGGCCGACGGCCGTTGCCAATGCGTTCAATGGCCGCGCCCGTGGGGCAAAGCCGGCCATGCTCGACGGTACGCTCGGGGTCGTGGTCGAGGCCGGTGGTCGGACACTGCTTGTCCTGCGCGTCACGCTGAAAGGTGATCGCATTGCCGGCATCGAGGCCGTGGCGGAGCGCGATAGCCTGGCTGGGATGGATGTGGCGATTTTGGACTGAACGCGTCAGCGCTTCGGTGGGATCGAATAGGTGCCGGTGGCCTGGGCGACGGTGTGCCCCGTTGCTCCCGCGACGATATCGATGTCGTAGACCATGAGGCTCCTGCCCAGCTTCAGGATGCGGCAGTGGCCGAGAACCGGTCCTGCTTCGGCCTTACGCATGAAATTGATGTTGAGATTAGTGGTGACGGACAGCGCGTCCGGGCCGGCGTGGGAAAGCACGCAGACATATCCGCCGATATCGGCCAGCGTGAACAGGCAGGGGCCGGAGACGGTGCCGCCCGGGCGCAGGTGCCGCTCATCCGCATTGAGGCGAACCGTGCAGCCGCCCGGAAAGATATCGACCGCCTCATAGGCGAGATAGTCATCGTTGAGCTGCGGATAGACCGATTTCAGGAGGGCGTTGGCCTCGCCAGCGGTCAACACGGGCTTGAGATCGTCCTGCATCGGCATGGTATCGTCCGTCCGCTGTCGTGGCGCTTCGGTCCAAGCCTCACGCCTGTTAAGGTTGTTACGGTCCAGAAAACATGCCCAAAGCCTTTCCTTCAATCGGCTGCGTGCTAGTTCTTTTGTTTCATACTGAACGAATCCGACGGCTGGGCCGTCGAGCAGTGGAGATCAGCACGTGGCCGAAATCGTCGCCATCAAGACCGAACCCGTCGGGCCGGTGCTGGTCGAACAGACCAGCGGCGTTGCACGGCTCACGCTTGCCAGTCCGCCCGCAAATGCCTTGTCGCTGGCTGTCATGGCTGCGTTGCAGGCGGAGTTCGACCGACTGCGTCAGGATCCGTCCGTGCGCGTCATTGTGCTTGCTGCTTCCGGCAAGGTGTTCTGTGCCGGACACGATCTCAAGGAACTCACTGCGCATCGCAGCGAAGGCGACCGCGGCAGGGCCTTTTTCGAGAAGACCTTCGCTG
Source organism: Mesorhizobium sp. (assembly GCA_035944705.1). Classification (GTDB taxonomy): domain Bacteria; phylum Pseudomonadota; class Alphaproteobacteria; order Rhizobiales; family Rhizobiaceae; genus Mesorhizobium. The sequence goes on from DASZAX010000011.1 coordinate 99,145, forward strand.
CCTGCTCGGCCCTGATGCAGACCATCGTGCGCCATCCGAAACCGGTGATCGCGGCGGTTGACGGACTGGCGACAGCCGCCGGCCTGCAACTCGTCGCCAGCTGTGATCTGGCGATCGCCTCGCATGAGGCGACATTCTGCACGCCAGGTGTCAACATCGGCTTGTTCTGCTCGACGCCGATGGTGGCGCTGTCGCGCAATGTATCGCGCAAGCAGGCGATGGAAATGCTGTTGACCGGCGAGACCATCGACGCCGCTACCGCCAAGGAATTCGGCCTGATCAACCGCATCGTGCCGCGCGAATACTTGAATCAGGTCGTGACCAAATACGCGCAAACCATTGCTTCAAAATCGCCTTTGACGATCCGCACCGGCAAGGAAGCCTTCTATGCACAGGCAGAGATGGGCCTGTCGGATGCCTATGACTACGCTGGACGCGTGATGGTGGACAACATGCTGGCGCGAGACGCCGAAGAAGGTATCGGTGCCTTTATAGGCAAGCGGCAGCCTGAATGGCAGGGCGAGTGATACGGCGTTCTGCCATGTCACGCGCATCGAAACACCGGGCATTTCCCAGCCAATGAGCCAAAGCCTCGTTTTCGACATTCGGCCTAACACTGTCTGGCACGTCGAGGAGGCTTGCCGTCAAGCCTGGCCCGCGGCGGCGGAGCAGGTTGCCGGCGGCTGGTTGCTGCGCCGTTCGGGTGGTGGCATCCGCCGGACCAACTCCGCCAATCCGCTGGCGGGCGAGCGCCATTGCGATGCTGCGCTCATCGACAGGGTCGAAGCTTTCTATCGTGGTTTCCGCCAGGTGCCGGTGTTCCGCCTCACCGATTTCACGCGCGAGATTTCGGCCGAACTTGACCGGCGCGGTTACACGACGCAGGCGAGCACCCTGACATTACTGGCGCCGTTGGTGGCCCAGCCTGCATCCGATGCCAATGGTACGATGGTGACGACCGAGCCAACGGAGAACTGGTTCGATCTGCGCGATCGTCTGGCGAAGGATCCCGTGATCTTCCGCGACATGGTCGCTTCGATCAGCCTGCCGAAGGCTTTCGCCTCGTCGCGCGCCGGTGGTCGGACCGCCTCGATCGCTTATGGCATCCTTTGCCATGGCATGCTGGTGGTGGAATCCGTCGCTACCCACCCGGACCATCGCGGCAATGGGCTGGCCAAACGAACGGTCGGTGCGCTCATGAACTGGGCCCGCGGCGCTGGAGCAGACAAGGCCTGCCTGCAGGTGGTGGCCGACAATCATCCAGCCCTTGCGGTTTATCGGGCTTTGGGCTTCAACACCCTACTTTACAGCTATCATTATCGTTTCGCACCGGATGCCGCATGAACCACGACGCCTATGACAATGCCTATATCGCCGGCATCCTGAACTCAGTGAAGACCATCGCCATCGTCGGTGCGTCCGCCAATGATGTTCGGCCGAGCTGGTTCGTGCTGAAATATATGCTGGACAAGGGGTTTTCGGTGTTTCCGATCAACCCCGGCCATGCCGGCAAGGAGATCCTGGGGCGGATGACCTATGCCAGGCTGTCGGATATCCCCCAGCCGATCGACATGGTCGACATCTTCCGTGCGCCGGCCGCCGTGCCAGGCATCGTCGACGAGGTTCTGGCGCTCGATCCATTGCCCAAGGTTGTGTGGATGCAGCTCGGCGTGCGCCATGACGAGGCGGCATCAAAGGCGGAGGCTGCCGGCATCAAGGTGGTGATGAACCGCTGCCCCAAGATCGAATATGGTCGTCTCTCCGGCGAGATTGGGTGGAACGGCGTCAATTCGGGCGTGCTGTCCTCCAAGAAGCCCATCATGCGTCAGGGTTTCCAGAGTTTTGGCGTTCGCCAGAGGTAGCCAGCAATAATATTCCAGTGTTTTGCCGAAACCTTGGTCGGGGGTTTGAAAAATAGCACTCACCAGGCAAAATCTTCTTTGCATTCGGTGCGCGGCTCGCCCAAGAATGCCCGGCGATTTTTTGGGGCGATTTGAGGAGGTTTTCGATGAGCCAGCGCGCACCCGGTTTCAACACGCTCGCGGTTCACGCCGGGGCCAAACCCGATCCGGCCACGGGCGCTCGCGCCACGCCGATCTACCAGACCACGTCCTATGTCTTCGACGACGCGGATCATGCAGCCTCGCTGTTCGGCCTGAAGGCGTTCGGCAATATCTACACCCGTATCATGAACCCGACACAGGCTGTGCTCGAAGAGCGTGTCGCAGCGCTCGAGGGCGGCACGGCCGCACTTGCGGTAGCATCCGGTCACGCCGCGCAGCTTCTGGTCGCGCACACGCTGTTGAAATCCGGCGAGAATTTCGTCGCTGCACGCCGGCTCTACGGCGGTTCGATCAACCAGTTCGGCCATGCCTTCAAGAACTTCGGCTGGGAAGTACGCTGGGGCGACACCAATGATGTCTCCACCTTCGAGAAGCAGATCGACGAAAACACCAAGTTCATCTTCGCCGAAAGCCTGGCCAATCCGAACGGCGAGTTCGTCGACATCGAAAAGCTCGGCGATATCGCCCGCAAGCATGGCATTCCGCTGGTCGTCGACAACACGCTGGCGACACCCTATCTGGTGCGCCCGATCGAGCACGGCGCCGACATCGTCGTGCATTCGCTGACCAAGTTCATTGGTGGCCATGGCAATTCGATCGGCGGCGTAATTGTCGACGGCGGCACCTTCGACTGGTCGAAATCCGGCAAATATCCGATGCTGTCGGAACCCCGCCCAGAATATGGCGGCCTGGTGCTGCACGAGACCTTCGGCAATTTTGCCTTTGCCATCGCGACCCGCGTACTCGGCCTGCGCGATTTTGGCCCGGCGATATCGCCCTTCAACGCCTTCCTGATCCTGACCGGCCTGGAAACGCTGCCGTTGCGCATGCAGCGCCACTGCGACAATGCTTCGACCGTGGCTGCTTGGCTCGCCAACCATCCGAAAATCTCGTGGGTGTCGTATCCCGGCCTGCCGACGGACAAGAACAACGCGCTGCAGAGGAAGTACTCGCCATCGGGCGCGGGCGCTGTCTTCACCTTCGGTCTCAAAGGTGGTTACGAAGCCGGCGTGAAGTTCGTCGAGGCGCTGGAACTGTTCTCGCATCTGGCCAATGTCGGCGACACCAAGTCGCTGGTCATTCACCCGGCCTCGACCACGCACCGCCAGCTTTCCGACGAACAGAAGGTTGCTGCGGGCGCAGGTCCGGACACGGTGCGTCTCTCGGTCGGCATCGAGGACGTGAACGATATCGTCGCGGATCTCGAACAGGCGCTCGCCAAAGTCTGATCGGCATGGCACAGAAGGCTCCGGATCAGACCGGAGCCTTCTTCATGAGCCAGCCGAAATTCCTCACCGTTTCCATTGACGGCATCGAGCCGGAGCATGGCGCGCCGGCTCCGGACCGACTGGTCTCGGGCGATCCGAAATTCCGTACCTGGAATGCCGAGGAGCGCGATGGCGGCCTTTACGCCGGCATATGGGAATCGACACCGGGCAAATGGCACATCGTCTATGACGAATGGGAATTCTGCCACATCCTTGCAGGCGTTTCCGTGATCGCGGAGGACGGTGGTGAGGCGCGTACCGTGCGGGCAGGCGACAGTTTCGTGCTCAGGCCGGGCTTCAAGGGAAGCTGGGAAGTTCTTGAAACGACTCGCAAGGAATACGTCATCAAGCTCTGACGGCGTTCCTATCGCGGTACTCGACCCGACACCCTGAAGAAGGTGTGCGAGGTCGCCAGCACATCGGGATCCGCCAGATGGGTTTCGAGCGCGGCCATGTCCGTTTCGAGGTCGTCGCGTGCGATGAAACCCTGATTGATCATCTGCTCGCGCACATTGTTGACGAACTCGTAGAGCATCGGCCGGCGGTCATGTCCGAGTGGGTAGACATGGTAGACCGCGTCGACATGGATGTCGGTCAGACCTGCTTCGCGAAACAGGCGATGCGTGCGCCGGCCGATGAACAGGTCGATGTGTTGAGCCTCTGAGTAGGCTATGTAGGCTTTGAGCAGCCGATCCCAGGCCGGTAGTGCCGGATCGCAGAAATGGGCGACGAAATCAGCCTCGAAACTCGCGATCCAGCCTCCCGGCCGCACCAACGCCACCATCTCGCGCACGATGCGCTGCGGCTCCGGAACATTGACCAGCACCAGCCGCATATGCGCGCCATCGAACGACCCGCGTTCCAGCCCGGTATCGTAGGCGTTTCCCTCGCGCACCTCGACTTGCGGCAGCGCATGATCAGCGACAAAACGACGTGCCATTTCGACGAAATGCGGGCTGCGCTCTAGGCCGAGCACCGAGCCGGTCACACCGACGTGCTTGCCAAGCAGGTGCAGCACGCCGCCCGGTCCGCAACCCAGGTCGATGACCCGCTCACCCGGCTTGATGCCGATGCGTTCGAATTGCGCATCGGAATCCGGCGCCAGGTTGGCGATCTGCCGTTTCAGCCTTGCTTCCTCGGCCGGGCCACGGCCGAGCAGATATTTGTCCTGCCGCATGGTGCACGCTCCCCCTCATCGAGACGTACGGCGATGCGAAACAATGCCTGCGAAAGGCAAAGAATAGCATGGAACGGCAGTGTTGGCGTGAGGAACTTCACCTCACGCTCATATAAGGAACTCAGGCGCGGACGCTGAGCCTTTCCAGTCCGTGGAAGTGATAAGTGTCGCGAAACTGCGGCTCGTCGGCGAACTGCAATGTCGGCAGGCGCTCGAACAGCGTCTTCAGCGACACCTGCAGTTCGAGCCTGGCCAATGGGGCTCCGATGCAGAAATGAATGCCGGCGCCGAAGGAGACATTCTTCTGGTCGTTGCGCGCCGGAGTAAAGACATCCGCTCCTGTGAAGGCAGAGGGGTCGCGATTGGCCATTCCGAGCAGGAGCCCGACCTGCTCGTTCGGCTTTATGGTCACCCCCGGTACGACCTCAATCTCCTGATAGGCGTAGCGGGTGAACATGTGCAGCGGTGCATCATAGCGAAGGCATTCCTCGACCGTTGCAGCGGTTGCCTCCGGCGATGTGAAGAAGCGTCGCGGATCGCCGCCTTGCGCGAGGACTGATCGCACCGCGTTGCCTGTCTGATGCACGGTTGCCTCATGGCCGGCATTGAGCAGCAGGATCGTCGAGGATACCAGTTCGTCTTCAGAGAGCTTCTGTCCATCCTCCTGGGCTGAGATCAGCAGCGACAACAGGTCGTCGCCTGGCTGGTTGCGCCGTTCGGTGACATAGCCGCGAAGGAAGTCGGCAAATTCGCGCGCTGCGCGGTTGGCCGTATCTTCGGTCTCGCGGGTGCGGCCATGCATGTACATGGCCACCATTTGGTGCGACCAGTCGAGCAGATGCGGGCCCATTTCCACCGGCACGCCGAGCATCTCGGCGATGATGGTGATCGGCAGCGGCGCTGCATAGGCAGGCAGCAGGTCCACGGGCTTGCCCGGCTCGAAGCGATCGATCAACTCGTTGGCGAGCACTTCCACGCGGGGCCGCAGCCGTTCGACCTGGCGAGAGACGAAGGCGCGATTGACCAGCGTGCGCAGCCGGGTGTGCACTGGCGGCTCAAGCTCCAGCATGGAATTGGCCTCGATCGCGTCGAACGCGGCCAGATGGCTGCGATCCTGGTCGAGGCCACGGCTGTCCGGAATGCCGGTCGGGTTCTGTCGACCGAAGCGGCGGTCTCGCAGCAGGCCATTGACCATGTCATAGCCACCCAGGCACCAGAAGCCGAATTCCTTCCAGAAGAAGGCCGGACTGTTGGCGTGAAGCCAGGCATAGGCGCCATAGGGATCCTGAACGAAGGCAGGCTCGTGTGGGTCGAGGCTGACATGCCGGCTCGCGGGGTCGAAGAAGAGATAGGCTGGCTTGGTCGGCATATGTCGCTCTCAGCTTGCAAAGGAAAGACACAGGATCGGGCCGGAGCCGGCCTCGATGCGTCGCCAGTTCACGAAGGCCGCGCATTCGCACAAGGCGGCGAGCAGATCCGGCTGGCCGCGCTTGAGCGCTTCAGCCTGCTCCAGCTGAATGACGACGATGCCGCCTTTTTCCACATGGACGGTTGAAAGGCCAGCATCCGGTTCGTCCAGATGCGACATGCAGTCGATCCAGGCGTCCCAGTTGCGGCCATAGAAATCCGGGAAGCCAAAGGCTTCGGCAAAAAGCGCATGCATGTCGGTGACTTCGGAGCAATCGATGCGTACGAGATGGTGTTGCAAGAAACGCTCCGGGATTGTGAATTGAGATGACTTTCCCGCATGAGAGGGCTGTTGCCAATATGAACGTCATCGTCGTCGGCGCCGGCATTGCCGGCCTCTCCACCGCATGGTCGCTGATCAAGGCAGGCCATGGCGTCACCTTGCTGGAGCAGGGACCCATCCCCAATCCCCTGGCTGCCTCGGGAGACCATCACCGGATCATCCGTCGCGCCTATCGCGCGGGAACCGGCTATGGCCAGTTGATCAGCGAGGCTTATGCCGCCTGGGAAGAGTTGTGGAGTGACCTCGGCGAAGACCATCTCGATCAGCGCGGCTTCCTGTGCGTGTCGCGTGAAGCGGGCGATGAGGCGGAGGAATATCGGGAGGGTATGGACGCGGGCGGCTGGCCGATTGAGCTGCTGATGCCCGAGGCCGCGGTTGAACGCTGGCCTTTCCTGGAGCCCGGAACCTTTCGCTACGCGTATTTTTCACCGGAAGGCGGCGCGCTGCATTGCCGCAGGATCGCGGCGGGGCTGGTGAAATGGCTGCGCGCGCATAGGGCCGATGTGCGCGAAAACTGCAAGGCAATCGCGATCGACGCCTCGGCTGGGCGGGTGACGCTTGCCGATGGTGACAGCCTCCAGGCCGATCGTGTGGTGGTCACGGCGGGCGCCTGGGTGCTGAAGCTGTTTCCGGAACTGGGCGACGAGTTGAAGACCTATCGTACCGCGCTGGCCTATGTCGAACCGCCGGCTGACCTGCGCTCTGCCTGGGAAGCCTCTCCTGTCATCCTCGACGTCGGTGGCAAGACCGACGGCTACATGATCCCGCTGAGCCGTGGGGCCGGGATGAAATTCGGCTCCGGCCTGCACAAGGTGCCGACCGACGATGCCGACTGGAACCGCATGCCGGTGCCAGGTGAGGGGGAGCGGATCCGTGACCTGTTTTCGCCACCGATTGCCCGCATCAACGAATACCGGGTGACCGATGTGGTGACCTGTGCCTACACGTTCACTGCCGACGAGAAGTTTCTGGCGCGCGAAAAGGGCAGGTGCCTGATCGTCTCGCCCTGTTCCGGCCATGGCTACAAATTCGGTGCCTCCGTTGGTCGCCGCGTGGCCCGTGCGGTCGGTGACGGTGATGTCGAGGGGCTCAAGCGTTGGCTTCGGGCTGAACAGATCTGAAAGGCCGCAGTTGGCAGGCAAGTCGTTGATCCCATCCATGATGGGAAACGGGCGCTGCGCTAGTCGTTGCGATGCCGCGCGGTAAGGTGATGCAGAACCGTGCGATAGGGCACGAACAGGTCTGAACAGGCAATCTCCACGGGAGATCACCGAAAAGGCAAGACCTGTCGACAAATGACAGAAAGAAGCCGGGCCCGTGACCCGGCTTCTTTCTGTGGGCTGAGCTCGGTATTGCCGGCAGCAAGATACCAGCGTCATCAGTCGATCTCTCACGCGGGATTCATGGTTGCGAAAGTGGCTTCGTAACGGCCATCGCGCTCGGCCCAGCGCCGGGAACGATCGCGTTCGACCAGCACCTCGCCCCCAGGATGTTCGCCCATTTCCAGCAGCTGCATCACCTCCGAGACATAGGCGTCGACAGCCATGGCGCGTGGATCGATTGCCTGCTGGGCGCCGGTGAGCTGCGTCTGCACGTAGGGCGGCGCGAGCTCGAGCACTTCGACGGGAACGTTGCGGAGCTGGTGCCGCAGCGATTGCAGCCAGGAATGCAGGAATGCCTTGCTTGCACAATAGGCGGGAAAATCGGCGCGCGGCACGAAGGCCAGGTTCGAACTGGTACCGATGATCGTCGCACCAGGCCGTCCCTTCAGCGTTGGCAAAAGGGTTGCTGTAATGCGCAGTACGCCCAGTATGTTGGTTTCGACGATCGCCTCGGCGTCGGAGGCATCCCAACTGTCGGAAGTCATGTCTTCCGCACGCGAAATGCCCGCGTTGGCAACGAGCACGTTGAGTTCGGGGAAATGCAGCCGGACGTTGGCTGCGACGCGGGAGAGCGAGGCCGGATCGGCCAGATCGAGCTGGATGCCGTGGAGTTCAGGCCGGCCCGCCGTGATTTCATCGAGCAGGGACTGCCGCCGTCCTGTGATGATGATGCGATTGCCACGGGCATGGAAAGCCTCGGCCAGCGCGCGGCCGATACCGCTCGTTCCACCGGTGATGAGGATGGTATTGCCAGTCATTTTCATGGGTTTTGCCTTTCAGGTGCTTGTTGGGAAAGGCGGACGGTGGGGCCGGGCCATGCGCGGCGCGACAGCGTGCATCCTGGCAGGAGCGTGCCTGCCAATGCATGTGTCGAGCGGGCCATAAGCCGCTGAGCAGGAAGAATGGACATACCGTTGCGCCTTCGTGATCGAGATCTCCCAGCCGGGACCTTCTCGAAAAGGCGCGTTGGATGACGGTAACGCCTACGGCAGCGCTAAAGCGACTGCGGGGGGAGGACTAACGCGACAAATCTCCGGCGTCAATCGATCGACTGGTGCGGAAACTCGTAGGTGATAGAGCCATTCTCGTGCACGAGCTGTTCAAGCGCGACGGCGGCCCCGCTGGGGTAAAGCACGATGGGCGGTCCCGGAATCAAAATCGTTTGGGCGCTGTCCAGTCGAACAAAATATCGGCTGCCGGACCTGCTCGAAACGACGGAGATCACGGTGCCCGAGATATGTAGCTTTCTGACAACCCGGCTGTAGCCCGAATACATCCAAAACCCGGCGGCAATTATGAGAACCCCAACGATCGCAAAAGCCACTCGCTGGGTTACTTCCTCTTTGGTTGGTGATGAAAAATCCACTCTCTCCATCTGCTGGATATGGAGACCCGGTTCTTCAAGAAAAAGCCGGCTGGTGCTGGCAAGCTACGATTGTTCGCCGATGCCTTCGACGACGATGCGGATGAGCCGGCGCACCTGGCTGTGATCGAACGCTTCTCCGGCAAGCGAGTTCAGCATCGCCTGGCCATAGATCCCGAGCAGGACCAGGGCCATGTAGTTTGCTTCCTCGTCTTTGCGGACCAGTCCCTGCTGCTGGCCAAGAGCAAGAATGTCCCGGACCAGCCCCTGAAAAGACGGGCGCTGGGACGGTGGCTCCGGGGATGGTCGTATGGAAGGCGCAAGCGCCAGGCGCGCCAGTGATGGATTGGCCATGCACCAGCCTGCGCTGTCCGTCAGAACCAGTTCCAGCAATTCGGTGACGTTCATGTTGCGCGTCATCAGCTCGCGGTAGCCGGCGTCGTTCGCTTCCACGCGGGCGATGAGGCTGAGGGCGATGTCCTCCTTCGAGCCGAACAGATTGTAGACCGTCTTGCGGGTCAACCCGGCGCGCTCGGCGATTTCCTCGACCGAGGTGTTTTCGAACCCGAATTCCCGGAACGCGCCGTCGGCAGCGTCGAGGATCAGGTTTCTGGACCGTTCAGTGCGTTTCAAACTTGGCATTTTTATACATATGTGTAAATTTACTCGTCTGTAAATAATGGTGATGAAGTGGCTTCCACCCTGACGCAATTCGGGCCTGAAATCTGGATTGCCGAAGGCCCGACCGTAACAGCCGCGGCCGGTTTTCACTATCCGACGCGCATGGCTGTCATTCGCCTGTCCGGCAATCAGCTGTTCATCTGGTCGCCGGTTGCGCTTACAGCCGAATTGCAAGCGGCCGTCAGCGCGTTGGGCGAAGTAGGCTATCTCGTCCCGCCCAATTCGCTGCATCACCTGTTCCTTGGTGACTGGCAGCGCGCCTTTCCACAAGCAAAGACTTATGCCCCGCCGGGATTACGCGAGAAGCGACCTGATATCCCGTTTGATGGTGACCTCGCCGACATCGGCCAGTCGGCCTGGAACACGGATGTGAGGCAGGTCGTCATGGGCGGAAATTTTATCACAACCGAAGTCGTGTTTTTTCACCTGGCGAGCCGTACCGTTCTCTTCTGCGATCTGATCCAGCAATTCAGACCCGGCTGGTTCTCCGGCTGGCGCGCGGTCGTGGCGCGGCTTGATCTGATGATCGGCGCCGAAGCGTCCGTGCCTCGCAAGTTTCGGATCGCATTCACCGACAGGCGGGCGGCACGTGCCTCAATTGGGAAAATCCTCGCCTGGTCCGCGGACAACGTGTTGATGGCTCATGGCGACCCGATAACGCGGGACGGGCAGGCTTTCCTGCGTCGCGCCTTCCATTGGCTGCTTTGAGCGCGGCCATTGCTGGTGCCGGCAAAAGCCGGAGCAATTGCCCCGGCTTTGTCTGCACGCAGCCTGCTCAATACTGGCAGTGCCGTGGGATGTGCACGCGGCGCCAGCCGGTCTGGCCTTCCGAGACCATCACACGACGCGCGACCTGCCGATAGGTCGGCGGCACCTCCAGCACACGCTCCGATCCCGGCTGCACGACGACCTGTTCGGTCTCGTAGCCATATTCCGCAGGGACAACGACGCGGCGGCGCGATTCAGGCTGGATCACGACGGTTTCGGCCACCCTCTCGTAGCGCGGCTTGTATTTGATCTTGCACAGCACGCGGCGGCCGTTGATCCAGCGCCACTCCCAGCCATAGCCGCCATCCGAGACCTGAACGGTGCGGTAGCGTGTGTCGACGACCGCCGGGATTACCTCGTAAGTGACACGTTCAGGGCGGATCAGCACTGCACGCTGACGGGTGCCATAGATCGGCGGGGTCCTGACCACCCGGCTGTAGCCTGGGCTGACCTGCTCCTCGCCATAGATGGTGTCGTAGACCGGACGCGTCCGGTATGGTTCGTAACATTCGATCGCGCGGCCGCCGGCCACTGTTTCCGAGGCGGTACCGAGCATGATCAGCGCGGATACGGCCAGCGAAAGCTGCTTCTTCAACATATGCCACCCCTTTTTACGCGAACTCACGCCGCTCGCTTCAACTTTAACGGACGGTGATGGGCGGGAAAGTGAATTCTTTAAAATTCGTTAACGGCGGCAAGGCCATAAAATGCGCTGGCCGGATGGCTAGGCGGCACGGTCTTGCGTTAGGGTGAGCCGGCATCCTATCTACGGAAAACACCGTCAGCATCGATTCCGCCCACTCGGCGCGGAAACCCATCCAGGCAAGGGACCATTTATGAAGAGCCCCATCGAAACCTACATGAACCTCGTTCCGATGGTGGTCGAACAGACCAATCGCGGCGAACGGGCTTACGATATCTTCTCGCGTCTTCTCAAGGAACGCATCATCTTCATCACTGGCCCGGTCGAAGACGGCATGGCGACGCTGGTTTGCGCGCAGCTGCTTTTCCTTGAAGCCGAGAACCCGAAGAAGGAAATCAACCTCTACATCAACTCGCCTGGCGGCGTGGTGACGTCCGGCATGGCGATCTATGACACCATGCAGTTCATCAAGCCGGCGGTGTCGACGCTCTGCATTGGCCAGGCTGCATCGATGGGCTCGCTGCTGCTCTGTGCCGGCCACAAGGATATGCGCTTCGCCACGCCGAATGCCCGCATCATGGTGCATCAGCCATCGGGTGGCTTCCAGGGCCAGGCCTCCGACATCGAGCGCCACGCCCAGGATATCATCAAGCTCAAGCGCCGTCTGAACGAGGTCTACGTCAAGCACACCGGCAAGGACTATGAGACCATTGAAAAGACGCTGGACCGCGACCATTTCATGACAGCCGACGAGGCCCGTGATTTCGGCCTCATCGACAAGGTCATCGAGAGCCGTGAGCCGGCGGAAACGGCCGCAAGCTGATATTCAGCCTAGCTAAAATTGTCAGTTGTCGGCGGCAGACCACGCTTTTGGTGTGGTTTGCGGCATTTCAGCCACAATTGGCTGTTTCCTCGACGAGGACGATTGCCTACGTTAAGGCTATGTTGATTTTCGGCGGCTTAGCTTTCCGTGGGGCTGCAGGAATCATTGCCACGTTTTCTGATTTGTGTTTCGTACGGAATGCGTTGCAGGAGCCAGACCACTGGCCGGCGCGGATTCCCGCGATAGATATGTAGGTGTGCCATACGCCAAACCATCGGCGGGTGCCCATGAAAGGACTGGGACGATGAGTAAGGTCAGCAACAGCGGCGGTGACTCCAAGAACACCCTGTATTGCTCCTTCTGTGGCAAGAGCCAGCACGAGGTGCGCAAGCTGATCGCCGGACCGACGGTGTTCATCTGCGATGAATGCGTCGAATTGTGCATGGACATCATCCGCGAGGAGAACAAGACCTCTATGGTGAAGTCGCGCGAAGGCGTGCCGACACCGCAGGAAATCCTGAAAGTTCTGGACGACTATGTCATTGGCCAGCCTTACGCCAAGCGCGTGCTGTCGGTGGCCGTCCATAATCACTACAAGCGCCTCGCGCACGCCGGCAAGAGCAACGACGTCGAGCTGGCGAAGTCGAACATCCTTCTGATCGGTCCGACCGGCTGCGGCAAGACGCTGCTTGCCCAGACCCTGGCCCGCATCATCGACGTGCCGTTCACGATGGCTGATGCCACGACGCTGACCGAAGCCGGTTATGTCGGCGAGGACGTCGAGAACATCATCCTGAAGCTGCTGCAGTCTGCCGACTACAATGTCGAGCGTGCGCAGCGCGGCATTGTCTACATCGACGAAATCGACAAGATCAGCCGCAAGTCGGACAATCCATCGATCACCCGCGACGTGTCGGGCGAGGGCGTCCAGCAGGCGCTTCTGAAGATCATGGAAGGCACGGTTGCCTCGGTGCCACCGCAGGGCGGCCGCAAGCATCCGCAGCAGGAGTTCCTGCAGGTCGACACCGCGAACATCCTGTTCATCTGCGGTGGTGCGTTTGCCGGGCTCGACAAGATCATCTCCGATCGTGGCCGCAAGACCTCGATCGGTTTCGGCGCGACGGTCGCCTCGCCGGAAGATCGCCGCACCGGCGACCTGTTCCGCCAGGTCGAACCTGAGGATCTGCTGAAGTTCGGCCTGATCCCGGAATTTGTCGGTCGTCTGCCGGTTCTGGCGACGCTCGAGGATCTCGACGAGCCGGCACTGATCCAGATTCTGACCGAGCCGAAAAACGCGCTGGTCAAGCAGTATCAGCGCCTGTTCGAGATGGAGAGCGTCGATCTGACCTTCCACGAGAACGCGTTGTCGGCGATCGCCAAGCGTGCCATTGAGCGCAAGACCGGCGCTCGCGGTCTGCGTTCGATCATGGAAGCCATCTTGCTCGACACCATGTTCGAGCTGCCGGCGCTTGAAGGTGTCCGCGAAGTGGTGATTTCTGAGGAAGTCGTTTCGGGTAATGCCCGGCCGCTCTACATCTATTCCGAGCAGAAGGAAAAAAAGGGCAACGTCAGCGCCTGACACCCCCTTTTTCAAGGTCGAAGCGGCGCCGTTCGGCGCCGTTTTCATTTCGCGGATAAGGACATCGCTGGCAGGCTGCCTAGCACTAAAGGTAGGTGAGGGTGGACCTTGATCTTTGCCGGTGCCTTATCCACTTAACAAGCGAAGGCCACGGGCCGAATTCTGTGCTGCAAAACTCCCGTCACAATCGGTGGTAGGCGGAATGGTCCGCGGTCGTTAATATGAGATTCGCGATTGGCCAAAGGCGATCGCGAAGGAAAGGTTGGACAATGGCCAAAATATCCAAGGCTACCGGTGACGGCGCCTTTGCGGTTCTTCCGCTTCGCGACATCGTGGTGTTCCCACACATGATCGTTCCGCTCTTCGTCGGGCGCGAGAAATCGATCAAGGCGCTCGAAGAAGTGATGGGCCAGGAGAAGCAGATCCTGCTTGCCACCCAGATGAACGCCGCCGATGACGATCCCGAGCCCGATGCGATCTACGACATCGGCACGCTGGCCAATGTGTTGCAGCTTCTGAAGCTTCCCGATGGCACCGTGAAGGTGCTGGTCGAGGGCGTGGCACGCGCCAAGATCGTGACCTTTACCGACCGAACCGACTATCACGAGGCCAAGGCCGGTGTTCTGGCGGAGCCGGAGGAGGAGGAGGTCGAGGTTGAGGCGCTGGCGCGTTCTGTGGTTTCCGACTTCGAGAATTACGTCAAGCTGAACAAGAAGATCTCGCCTGAGGTGGTCGGTGCGGCCAGCCAGATCGACGACTATTCCAAGCTCGCCGACACGGTTGCTTCGCATCTCGCCATCAAGATCCCAGAGAAGCAGGAGATGCTCGCCACGCTTTCCGTCAAGGAGCGTCTCGAGAAGGCGATGGGCTTCATGGAGGCCGAAATCTCTGTCCTGCAGGTGGAGAAGCGCATCCGCTCGCGCGTCAAGCGCCAGATGGAGAAGACACAGCGCGAGTACTATCTCAACGAGCAGATGAAGGCGATCCAGAAGGAGCTCGGTGAAGGTGAGGACGGTCGCGACGAGGCCGCCGAGATCGAGGCGCGCATCAAGAAGACAAAGCTGACCAAGGAGGCCAGGGAGAAGGCTGAGGCGGAGCTCAAGAAGCTGCGCACCATGTCGCCGATGTCCGCCGAGGCCACGGTCGTGCGCAACTATCTCGACTGGATCCTGTCGATTCCGTGGGGCAAGAACTCCAAGGTCAAGCAGGACCTGAATTTCGCGCAGGACGTGCTCGATACCGATCACTATGGCCTCGACAAGGTCAAGGACCGCATTGTCGAGTACCTCGCCGTGCAGAGCCGCCAGAAGAAGCTCAAGGGGCCGATCCTGTGCCTCGTCGGTCCTCCTGGCGTCGGCAAGACCTCGCTCGGCAAGTCGATCGCCAAGGCGACCGGTCGCGAATTCATCCGCATGGCGCTCGGCGGCGTGCGTGACGAGGCCGAGATTCGCGGTCACCGTCGCACCTACATCGGCTCGATGCCCGGCAAGGTCATCCAGTCGATGAAGAAGGCGAAGAAGTCCAACCCGCTCTTCCTGCTCGACGAGATCGACAAGATGGGCCAGGACTTCCGCGGTGATCCGTCTTCGGCGCTGCTCGAGGTGCTCGATCCGGAACAGAACGCGACGTTCATGGACCACTATCTTGAGGTCGAATACGACCTTTCGAGCGTGATGTTCGTGACGACGGCCAATACGTTGAACATCCCTGCGCCCCTGATGGATCGCATGGAGATCATTCGTATCGCCGGCTATACCGAAGACGAGAAGATCGAGATCGCCAAGCGGCATCTGCTGCCCAAGGTGGTGCGCGACCATGCACTGCAGCCGAAGGAGTTCTCGGTTTCCGAGGATGCCATCCGTGCTGTCATCCAGACCTACACCCGCGAGGCGGGCGTCCGCAGCCTTGAGCGCGAGCTGATGAAGCTTGGCCGCAAGGCGGTGACCGAGATCCTGAAGACCAAGAAGAAGTCGGTGAAGATCACCGCCGCGAATCTGGCTGACTATCTCGGTGTCGAACGGTATCGCTTCGGCCGCGCGGAGTCCGATGATCAGGTCGGTGTCGTTACTGGTCTGGCCTGGACGGAAGTCGGTGGCGAGTTGCTGACCGTGGAAGGCGTCATGATGCCTGGCAAGGGCAAGATGACGGTGACCGGCAACCTGCGCGACGTCATGAAGGAATCGATCTCGGCGGCGGCGTCCTACGTCCGCAGCAGAGCGCTCGATTTCGGCGTCGAGCCGCCGTTGTTCGACAAGCGCGACATCCACGTGCACCTGCCGGAGGGTGCCACGCCGAAGGACGGTCCGTCCGCCGGTGCGGCCATGGCAACCGCCATCGTGTCGATCCTGACCGGTATTCCGGTCCGGGCCGATGTGGCGATGACCGGTGAGATCACGCTCCGTGGTCGCATCCTGCCGATCGGTGGCCTGAAGGAGAAGCTGCTCGCAGCATTGCGTGGCGGCATCAAGAAGGTGCTGATCCCGGAAGACAACGCCAAGGATCTGGCCGAGATTCCGGACAATGTGAAGAACGGAATGGAGATCATTCCGGTCTCGCGTGTCGGCGAGGTGCTGCGGCACGCGCTGGTCAGGATGCCCGAGCCGATCGAGTGGGTAGAACCCGTCAACACTCCGGCAAGCGCCGATGTCGATGACGCTGGAAAGTCGCTTGCTCACTAGAGCGTCGCGCGTCCCTTGGGGCGTACGAAGGATGCTCTGAGGCTCTAAAGCTGCGCCTTGTGCCTGCCGAGAATCGGTTTCGGTTTTCGGGTTGCTAAGTGAGCATCGGCTAAGAGTGCAATGCACAAACGAAAAGCCGGGCCTTGTGCCCGGCTTTTTTGTGAAAAAGCCCGGTTTTCCGGGCTTTTTTCGCTCTTTTGTCGGTCTTTTGGCTTGGTTGTCGGAACGCTTCTTTCTAAAGTCCAATCCCTGCCGGATGAGTCGTAAGTTCCGGTGTTCTCATGGAAGGGAATTTTGATGAACAAGAACGAACTGGTGTCCGCTGTCGCCGATGCCGCGAAGATCTCTAAGGGTGACGCGCAGTCGGCGGTGGATGCGGTGTTTGCCGTTATCACCGGCGAGTTGAAGAAGGGTGGCGATGTCCGTCTGGTGGGCTTCGGCAATTTCTCGGTTTCGAAGCGCGCTGCCTCGACCGGCCGCAACCCGCAGACCGGCGCGGAAGTGAAGATCCCGGCCCGCACGGTGCCGAAGTTCACCGCCGGCAAGGGCCTGAAGGACGCCGTCAATTAAGGCGCGCTGTTTGTTCAGAACTGCGAAAAGCCGGGCCTAGCGCCCGGCTTTTTTGTTGGGTGCTTGCCTGAATGGCGGCGCCCCGACCCGGACTAGAAATATGTCTGTGGTTGAACCTGCTTGGCGCGCTGGCGCAGGTAGAAACAATAGAAGCCGAAAGCCGTCGCGAACCACATGTAACTCTCGCCGATCGCCAACCGGTTGTTGGAGTTGCTGAGTAGTGTGATGGCGAAGAAGGTCAGCGTTGAAATGTAGCAATGCCATGCGGTTGGCTCGATGAGCTTGGTCCGTGCCGCTTGCTGCACCTGCCTTGCCGACCAGGCGAAGAGAAACGCATAGAACATCAGCCCGGCGACGCCGTAGCGCACGGCGATCTCAAGATAGCCGTTGTGGAAGACATCGTAGATTTGGGTGTGATAGGCCCTGTTCTGCCATTCGGTGAGCCAGGCTGAACTGGCGCCAAAAATCGGATGATGTTTCCAGACTTCAAGCGCGTTGGACCACAACATCAGGCGCTCTTTGGCCGATACCGGCGTCAGGTCGCTCTGGATGGCGTGTTCGAGGGCACTGCCTACGCCGTTGGCCGTCGCGTCTGCAATGGACCTTCCGATGAAGGTAACCGTGTCGCCCGCAGTCGATGACAGGATTCCGTAAGAGAAGAAAAGGCCACCGAGGATCAGAACCAGGGCGCCCATACCCGCGATCACGTGGCGCCGACTTCCCCGCAGCACGGTCAAGACAACCAGCAGAAGAAGCGCTGCAGCCAGAGCAAACCACACACCCTTCGACCGCAGCGCGACGATGTTGACGACGGCAAAAGCCAGCACCGCTGCTGAGAGCAGCCAGAACAGCACCTTGCCTGCTGCTCCCAGGTCGCTGCGCTGCGTGGTGTAAATCGCAAACTGCAGTGCGCACAGGAAGATGAAACCAGCGCCGACCGCCGCGTGGATAGGGTTGTTGAACAGAATCGGCTCGGGCTTCAGGCCTTGAAGTATAGCCGCGTAGCCGGTGCTCGCTGCAAGAAAGGCCAGGCTCGCGACCATGAAACATGCGGCGACGATCGACGGGCGCCTGACATAGGCCAGGAGTGTGAAGCCCGTCGTCGCATAGAGAGCGGGAAACAAGTAGATGCCCTCGGACGCGCCGAGTTGACCGCTCGTGAAATAGACGACTGCAAGGCGGGCGAACACATAGAAGGTCCAGCCAAAACAGAGATAGCCGACCCCGCCGATCAATGGCTTGCCGTATGTCCACAAATCCTTGCCCAGCCAGCGGAAGATGCCCGCCAGAAAGAGGAGAACTCCGGCGTAGCGATAGGTGTCAGCCTCCCGCCAGACTGGTGAGATGAAAGCCAGCACGAGAAGTGTTGCGAGCATTTGCCACAATAAGGGCTGCCTGGACGCTGCAAAGTCCGCCGTCTCGCTGCCCAGTGGCGGCCGCAGAAAAACGTGATGCAGACGTCGAAACTGATCCTTCGCGCGGAAGGAAGCCGTTCCCAGCCGTTTCCACCACGAGAATCTGGCACCTTTGTAGCTTCCTGAAGGCCCTGCGATGCTGGAAACAGCGCTGCGCGACGTGAAGCTCAACACATTCTTTCGCGTTGAATAGACTTCTAGGCCGGAATCCCAGAATCGTTCCAGGGCGATGTCCCAAGGCAAGGTCATCGTGGCAAGTTTCGAAATCAGCTTCTGCGCGCCTTGTCTTGTAACGAGATAGGCGGCTGCGGAGCCCTGCGGACCATGGAGTGCCCGCCCGATCTCATCGCCTCGCGAGGTTGTGACTGCTCGGATGAACAGCCCGGTTCTGTGGGTGGTGAGCTTGATGGCGTCGAAATTCGGTGCGGCTGCGACGATCGCTTCAATCCGGCTCAACGTATCCTCGTTGAAGGCGACGTCGTCCTCGATGATCAGCCCGTATGGCTTGCCTTCGTCCAGGAATGTCCGCAATGCGGTCAGGTGGCTCTGGTAGCAGGCATACTCTGTCGGCAGGATCTCTCGCCCGCTCCGAGCCCTGGCCGTCGCCAGATCTACTCCGTCCCAATTCTCAACCGGCAGACCTCTGCCGTCGATCGCTGATACACGGCGCAAGGAAAGTCCCGCGGAACTGGCATTGCCCGCCAGCTCCTCCCAGCGGTCGACTTCGGTGTCGAGATTGATGGCGAAGATGGGGAGGTCCATGTTGCGGTTCGAACGTTCCGGTTGAAGCACGCTTTATATGCAGAATCACCGACTTGGCCAGCGCACTCCAACGCTAGCCGCTAATTTGTAGAGATTTTGGAGGGGTTGATAATCATACCGATTTTTTTGCCGGCAGTTTCGCGGCTGACGGTCCGCCGCGGCCAAGGACGTGATCCTGCTGATAAACGATTTTGCCTGCGGCGCAGCGTGACATCCGGTATCTTCACGCAGGCCGTGCCGCATGAAGATTGAAAAACAACAGCTTTCTGCTGAAAATTAGAATGGCGCGAGTGACGGGGCTCGAACCCGCGACCTCCGGCGTGACAGGCCGGCACTCTAACCGACTGAGCTACACCCGCGCACCGACGACACGTGTCTGTGTCGTCGTTGGCGGCTGGATAAGGGGTTCACCGGCAGGTGTCAAGCGGCCCGTCACGGCTAATTGCAGTTCATGCGAAGGTTTTTTGACAAGCCGTTGGAAAGCCGCGAAAGTGCGAGCTTAACATCCCTTCAATCTTGTCATTTGGTCTTGCGAAGCGTTCGCTAACTGCTTAAAGGTCCGCGCCGGAGCGGGCGATTAGCTCAGTTGGTAGAGCGCTTCGTTTACACCGAAGATGTCGGCGGTTCGAGCCCGTCATCGCCCACCAGATTCTTCAAAGCGACGACCCGAATTTGACCGGCAGGCTCTGGCCTGCATCCGATGCGGCAGAGTTTATGCCCGGTGCAAGGGAAAACGCCGCGCCGGAGGTCGGCGCGGCGAGATGGCTGTCCTGGGAGGAGACGGCTCAGGCCTTCTTGCGTCGGTTCTGACGCTGTTGATCGATGATCACTGCGGCTACGATGATCATGCCCTTGATGATTTCCTGGTAATAGGCACCAACCTTCAGAAAGGTGAAGCCCGAGGTCAGCACGCCGAGGATGATGGTACCGATCAGGGTTCCGGATATTCGTCCAACGCCGCCGGAAAGGGATGTGCCGCCGATCACGGCCGCAGCAATCGCATCGAGTTCGTAAGCGACACCCATGTTGGGTTGACCGGACGCCGCACGTGCTGCCGTGACCACGCCGGCGAGGCCAGAGAGCAGGCCGGCGATGGCATAGACTTTGATCAGATGGTTGCCGATATTGATTCCCGATACGCGCGCCGCCTGTGGATTGGCGCCGATCGCGTAGGTGAACTTGCCGTAGCGTGTGTAGCCAAGCGCCACATGGAAGACCACCGCAACCAGCAGGAAGATAATCACCGGCAGCGGCAGCGGGAAGCCGAAGACATCGAAACTTTTACCGAACCACGTAAATTCGTCCGACAGCAAGGCTACAGGCTGGCCCTGCGTGTACCATTTGGCGAGACCGCGCGCCGACACCATCATGCCAAGCGTGGCGATGAACGGCGGTATCTTCGTTTTCGCAATGATGAAGCCGTTCACCCAGCCGGCGAGCAGGCCGACGGCAAGGCCGACCAAAATCGCAAAGATAGGCGAGATATCGGTCAGCGATGGGTAGACAGCGCGTGGGTTGACTGACGTTTGCGCCAGACTGGCCGCGACCATGGCAACGAGACCGACAACCGAACCGGAAGACAGGTCGACACCACCGGTGATGATGACCTGTGTGACACCGACCGCAATGATGCCGATGACGGACACCTGAAGGATAATGATGGAGAGGCGCTGCTTGTTCATCAGGAAGCTGTCGCCAACCAGAATCCAGCCCAGGATCTCAAACACCAGCGCGATCCCGATAAGGACGGCCAGGATCGAAACTTCCGGCGGCAGGCGCTTCTTGGCCCCTATCATGCGTGTGGGCCCCGCAACATCATTCGTAGTCATGTTTGTCTCCACCAAGGTGGGGCAGCAAATCTCAGTGAGATGCCAGCTCCATGATTTTCACTTGATTGGCTTCTTCGCGGTCCAGAAATCCGGTCACTCGACCTTCGTGAACCACCATGATGCGGTCACTCATGCCGAGTACTTCCGGCATTTCGGATGAGATCATGATGACTGCGACGCCTTCGCCCGCCAGTTTGGAAATCAGGCGATGGATTTCCGCCTTGGCGCCGACATCGATACCCCGCGTCGGTTCGTCGAGAATCAGGATCTTCGGCTTGGTCAGCAGCCAGCGTCCGATGAGAACCTTCTGCTGGTTGCCGCCGGACAGATTGTTGATCGGTTCTGACATGTCGGGCGTCTTGACGCGCAAGGCGTTGCTGATGTCGATCGAATCCCTGGCAAGACGCTTTTGCTCGACAAAGCCATTCTTGACATAGCCCGACTGCAGCACGGCGATTTGGGTGTTTTCCTGAATGTCGAGCAGGAGGAAACAGCCCGTGTCCTTGCGGTCTTCTGTGAGGAAGGCCATGCCGTGACGCATTGCGGTGGCGGGGTTGTCGACGCGCGTCGTCTTGCCGAACAGCTCGATCGTGCCCGAATCGGCTGGCGTAACGCCGAAGATCGTCTCGGCGATGTTGGAGCGGCCTGAGCCGACAAGTCCGGCAATGCCCAGAATTTCACCAGAGCGCAATTCGAAGGTGACATCCTTGAAGATGCCGTTCAGAGCGAGGTCCTTCACGGAAAGCACTACCTCTCCGATCGGAACCGTTTCCTTCGGGAACATCTGGGTGATCTCGCGCCCGACCATCATGCGGATGATGTCGTCTCGCGTCACCTCGGTCGATTTTCTTGTCGCGATGTATTTGCCATCACGGAACACCGAGAATTCGTCCGCGATCTCGAACAGCTCATTCATCTTGTGCGTTATGTAGATGATGCCCTTGCCCTGTTCGCGCAGGCTGCGGATGATCTTGAAAAGGTGCTCGACCTCGCGCTCGGTCAGGGCTGACGTCGGTTCGTCCATGATCAGCACGTCGGATTCGTAGGACACCGCCTTGGCGATTTCGACCATCTGTCGATTGGCAACGCTGAGTGTGCCGACCTGGGCATCCGGATCGAGGTCGATGTTGAGGCGCTTGAACAGCGCAGCGGTTTGGGCACGCATCCGGGCATGGTCAACGAAACCGAAACGATTGGTCGGCTCACGCCGGATCCAGATGTTTTCGGCCACCGTCATCGGCGCCATCAGGTTGAGTTCCTGATGGATCATCGCGATGCCCTTTTCGAGGGCATCGAGTGGGCTCCTGAGGCGAATATCTTTGTCGTGAAAGCGGAATGAACCGGAGTCGGGTGTGTAGATGCCGGCGATGATCTTCATCAGCGTCGACTTGCCGGCGCCATTTTCGCCCATCAGGGCGTGAACGCTGCCGCGGCGCAGGCGAAATTGCACGTTGTCGAGTGCAAGGACCCCTGGAAACTCCTTACGCACACCCTCAACCTCGAGGATGTAGTCGTCGATGGGAACGATGCCGGTGTCGTGCGTCGTGGCTGCCAAAGGGCTCTGCATGCCGATCAGTCCTCCCAGACCCGGTTCAGATGCAAGGTTGATGAAATCGGAGGAGAGAAGCGCCGCGCATGCGGCGCGCTCCCAGTCCCGGTCAGTTCTTTGAGATATACTGATCCATGTTGGCTGGCGTCACCAGTTCGAACGGCACCCATACCGGCGACTGCACAGCTTCACCCTTCGCGAGCTTCATTGCGGTGTCGATCGCACCGCCGCCTTGAGCTGCCGCATTCTGGAAGACCGTCACATCAAGATCCCCGGCCTTCATGTAGGCGAGCGCCTCCTGCGTGGCGTCGACGCCACCGACGATCACTGTTTTCATATCCCAGCCCGCAGCCTTCATCGCGTTGATGGCGCCGATGGCCATGTTGTCATTGTTGGAAATGACGGCATCCGGCTTGTGACCTGCGGCGATCCAGTTGGTCATCAGATCCTGAGCCTTGACCGGATCCCAACCGGCGGTCTGTTCGTCGATGATCTTGATGAAGGAGCAGTCCGGAGTCGCAATCACGTCATGCACGTCCTTGGTGCGCATGACCGCTGCCTGGTTGGCCAGGTCGCCCTGCATCACCAGGATGCCGGCCTCCGTCTTGCCGGCCTCCTTGAGCTGGCGGCAGACTTCCTTCGTCTCCAGCGTGCCGGAATCGACTTCGTTCGAGCCGACGAATGCGCCTTTTCCCAACTTGTCCATGTCGATTGGCTGACGATTGACATAGACGATCGGAATTCCGGCGTCGTTGGCGAGCTTGGTCATGCTCGCGGTGGCCGAGGTGTCGACAGGATTGACGATCACCGCATCTACCTTGGCGGCGATGAAGTTCTGCACCTGGCTGAGTTGCTTGTTGACGTCGTCGTCGGCGATTTCGATCTGGACCGGCTGCTTGGCGTCGGATGCCGCCTTTTCGATACCTTTCCGAAGCACCGTCAGAAACGTATCCGAATTGGCCATCGACACACCAATGTCGCCGGCGAGGGCAGTGCCAGTCATAAGCCCCGTAACAATTGCGCCCAGCAAAAGCTTCTTCATTTCAGTTCTCCTCCACAGATGGTGTCCGGTCGCACCTGACAATCCGGTTCCTGCTCCCAGGCACGCCTGCCTCATGTTCCTCCAGGGGCCGGCATGGGTATTTCCTTTGATGGAACTCCAGGGCATCGATTGGAATGCCTGAAGCGTATTATTTCTTTATGGAATGTTTGTTCCATTTTATGACGCGTTCGTCAATATGGAATTTTTGCGGCGGCTGACGCGCTCTGCGGGCTTGAGGCAATGCAAGGGCGAGTCACGGATCAGGGCGCAGGCATCTTGCCCCGGTCGGCATAAGGACCGATCGGGTCTGCGTGGTTATCCGGGGCTGTGGCCTTGAGCCTGGAGAATTTCGAAACGCGAGAATTGACGATGACGTTACGCCATCTGATCGCGCCTACAGGTACTTCTCGACCTTCTTGCCGATCCTCAGGAAGCGCAACGGATCGATGGCATCGCCGTCGTGCCGGACCTCATAGTGCAGGTGCGGACCAGTCGAGCGGCCTGATGATCCAGTCTGGCCGACGACGTCGCCAGCTTTGACGGCCTGGCCGATGGAGACATCGACGCGGCTGAGATGGGCGTAGCGGGTTGTGTAGCCTTGACCATGGTCGACTTCGACCATGCGACCGTAGCCACCGTTCCAGCCTGCTTTGGTGATTATGCCGGATGCTGTGGCGCGGGCAGGGGAGCCAAGCGGAATGCGGAAGTCCATGCCTGAATGCAGCGCCGCGGTGCCCAGCAGAGGATCTGTGCGTACGCCGAAAGGGCTGGTCACCGCGCGGCCCGGAGCTGGATTGGCGAGAGGCAATCGCCTTGCTTCCTTGCGTAGATGGTCGAGCTGGTCGAGTGCTTCGTCCAGCTCCTTGACCCTGGTGTCAAACAATGTCGCGCGATCAATCGGTACAAGCGGGCCACCGACATCGGTTTCATCCTTGCCGAAATCGGCGTCCACAGGCAGCCCTGCTGCCTGCAGTGCATCCTTGATGGCATCCGCATTCTGATAGGTTGTGTCAGCAAGTCGGGTTATGCGCTGCAGCTGCTCGGTTTCGATCGCCTGCAGCGATTGATTGATGGCCCCAAACAGCTTGTCGGCGCGGTCCGCGGAAGACGCATCCACAGGTAGGTCGGCGCGAGTCGACCAGCGTGAAAACGCCGGCGCCTCGGAACTCCCGCCCATGCTGGCCAGTGCGGCAAGCTCCGGCATCGCCTTGTCGCCGATGAGCGCAGCATGGTCTTCAGGCTTGGTTCGATCGGCTGGAGCGGTTGGCGTTGGGCTCTGCAGTTCCGGGCTGATCCCTTCGAGAGTTTCTGCACGTTCCAAGATGGGGCCAAGTCGGCCATGACGCTGGCTGAGCTGGGTCTGACGCGCCAGCAATTCACCGACCTTGGTCTCCATTAATTGCTGGTCGAGCAATTGACGGCTGGTGATCCGGTCCACCTGCGCGCGCAACGCGGAGATGCGGTCCTCATAGGCCTGCTGCATGCGGGCCTGGCGAGCGGTCGTTGCGCCGATAAGGTCGTCACGGAAAACGAGATAGGATGTGGCCAGCAGGTAACCGACGACGACGGCAGCAACGACTGAACCCAGACATGCAATCATCCAGGGACGCACCGTGAAGTGCCGTATTTCATCGCCACGGGCGATGATGACCGTATGCGGCTCCTTGCGCCTGCCGAACACCGCCGACTGACCGTTTGCGTTCACCGAACCAGGCTTTCGTTTGCTACCCCAACAATGCCCATTAGGCACTTGTTATGGTTAACAAAGCCTTGCCCCGCACGATCCATGCAGCTTTAAGGTCCGTAAATCCGAACCGATGTCAGACTACAGGGCTCGAACCGCTTCAAGAACCGCTTCGGCGTGGCCTTTGACCCGTACTTTGCGCCAGATGCGGACGATATGGCCGTCGCGCCCGATCAGGAAGGTGGCACGTTCCACTCCCACATAGGTCCGTCCATACATCTTCTTTTCCACCCACAGGTGATAGGCTTCGATAGCCTTGCGCTCTTCGTCGGAGGCAAGAGCGATCTCCAGGGCATGCTTGGCCTTGAATTTGTCGTGCTTCCTTACGCTGTCGGGCGACAACCCGATCACCACTGCGCCGGCTTTTTCGAAATCGGATTTGAGTTGCGAGAAGCTGATTGCCTCATTGGTGCAGCTCGGTGTGTCGTCCTCGGGATAGAAGTAGAGAACCACCGGCTTGCCGACAAAAGAAGAGAGTTTGAGGCTGCCGCCGCCGTCGGCTGGGAGAGTGAAATCGGGTGCAGTGTCACCCACATCAAGATCGGCCATAACCACGCCTTTGTTTGAACCTAAGCGCCGAACCAATGACGCCGGCGAGGGGAATGACCTCTGCTGGCATCGTGCGTGATCCTCAATAAATCGGCGCGCGGTGGAAGGCAAAGCACGATTCTGCTTTTGCCGCTCGCGCTTTGGATTGGCTCGATATGGAGCAATTCCAGCAAAAGTGCGCCGCGGTTTGCGTCCGGAATTGCGTAGAATAAAGAGTTAGAGCGTTTCCGCGTTTCCGCTCAGGCGGAAACGCTCTAGTGTCAGCGTGGAATCGTCGGCCAACGAGGGCTGAAGACGGAAGACTAGGTGAATCAGGAACTCCCGAGGCACGAGAAGATCCGGTTCAGGCGCGACGAGATTGCAGATCTCCGCACCCTGCCTTCGGCCAATGCCGTACCACCGCTTGGGCGGGCCAGGTTTCGTCGCGGTGCCCGTCTTCTGACGCGTGTTCTGTTCGGCATCGGTGTGCTGATCATGTTGGCGGTCGGAGGAATTTATGCCATCGGTGCCAGCGGGATAGGCTCGGAGCGGTTGCGACAGGCCGCGGAGCAAGCCATCGAGGGAATGGCCGGCGTCGATGTTCGCGTTGCAATGGGGCCAGCCAGCATCACGCTCGACAAAGCGAGTTTCCTGGCGCTGCAAGTCCGCGATATGAAGCTGATCGCCAGTGACGGCAAGCCCATGGTGGAAGCCGGCCTGATGCGGTTTGGTTTGCGCCTGCTGCCGCTTTTGTCGGGCGAGGTGCAGCTCACCAGCGCAAGGATTTCCGATGCGAGCCTCTTCGCCGATGCCATGCCCTCGCAAGGGAACAGCGACTGGGCTGCCTCTCTGCGCAACGCCGATGGGCTGATTGACCCAGACAAGATCGTCGATGCGGTCTTCGGTGCGGTCCATCAGTCGCTTGACGCAATCCGGCTGGATTCGATCCGTTCGATCGATCTCGACAATGTTGCGGTGGTTCTGTCTTCGACCGGTGATGTGCGGCTTGTGAGGGTTGCCGACGCGACAGTTTTGCAATCCGGTCCCGCTGCCGTGCGATTTTCTTCCAAGCTCGATATCGACGGTCGCAAGCTTGCAGTGGAAGCTTCTGCGGGTCGTGATCCCGCCGCACGCAAGGTAACGGCTCTTCAGGCCGATATTACGGTGGAGCCGATCGAAGCTGATGCCAAGGCACCCGAGCAGACCGGTGGCCATGTTGGGGCGGTGACGTTGCATCTGGAGGGAACGGAGGGTGAGGGCGATGCTCAGCCACGATTGAGCCTTTCTGGTTCCTTGGCCGGTGCTGTTCTGGACCTCGGTGCACGCGGAATGTTGCCGGTCGATGCGAAACTCAAGGCGACGTTGCTACGCGGTGCCAACAAGATCGGCATTGACGGCCTCGACCTGCGTATTGGTCGGTCGGGCTTCGACATCGAAGGTTCGCTTGGGCCGAAACCGCGCGAGGGCATCGCCGGTGACGAACCGTCCTACCGTTTTGACCTGGTCAGCAACAAGTCGATGCTGGCGCCGATCGATTCGTCGGAACCTGCGCTTGACGTCGTCGGACGCATCGCAGGCGAGTACCGGACTGTGAGCCGCAAACTTGTCGTGCCAACCATCGCGGTCCGATCGGGGCCGTCGGGTGAGGTGCTGGGCAATGCAGCTGTGGAGTTCGTTGCCGGTAAGGCGCCAGGCGTCTCGATGGCTCTGAACGTTCACGACATGCCGGTCTCGCATGTCAAACAGCTCTGGCCCTGGTTTTCTGCGCGTGGGGCCCGCGAATGGGTGCTGGTGAACCTGTTCGGTGGCAAGGTCGTGGAAGCCAGCCTGCAATACCAAGTGGCGCCCGGACGGGCAGGAAACGGGATTCCGCTTGATCGCAACGAGGTGTTTGGCCGCTTCCAGCTGGAAGGATCACGGTTCGATACCGCCGGCCAAATTCCGCCTATCCGCGACGCCAATGGCGTGGTCGAATTCCACGGCAACGATGTCGACATCTCGCTTTCCAGCGGGACGGTCTACATGCCGAGTGGCCGACTGGTGGCGGCAAGCAACGGTACGCTCAGCGTCAAGAATGCCAATATCCCGCCAGTCATCGGCGCGTTGAACATCGATGTCGCGGGCGATGCCGACGCTATCGTTGAATTGGCCTCCTACGAACCGATTAACGCCATGCGCCACGTCGGCTTGAAGCCGGACGAGTTGTCAGGAACCGTCACCGGCAACGTCAGGGCGGATATCCCGCTGCAGAAAGGTATCGATACGTCAAAGCTGGGCTGGCTGGTGTCGCTGGATTACCAGGATCTCGCCATTTCCAAGCCGATCGACGATCAGATGGTCACCGGTGCCGACGGCAGCATCGTCGTCGATCCCAGGGGCGCGATAGTCAAGGCGCACGCATTGCTCAATGACATTCCCGCAGAGATCACGCTGGCTGAACCGCTCGAAGCAGACGGGCCGCCACGTTCCCGTCAGGTGACGCTGACGGTCGACGACAAAATCCGGCAGAGTTTGATGCCTGGCCTCTCTGCCATGCTTTCCGGCACGATGAAGATCGCGCTCGACAAGAGCGACAATGCCAATCAGGACGTCGTTGCCGACCTGACCAACGCCAAGCTGAATATCCCCTGGGCCGGATGGAGCAAGGGGCCTGGTGTGCCGGCAACGGTCTCCTTCACCATGGAGAAAACCGGGTCGACCACCCGGCTTGCGAATTTCGATCTCGATGGCAAGACGTTTGAGGCTCGCGGCGCGGTAGAACTGTCCAATGGTGATCTGGTTTCCGCGACTTTGTCCCACGTGCAGCTCAACCGTGGTGATGACGTTGCCGTCTCTATCAAACGCTCTGGCAAGGGGTATGCCGTCAAGGTGAACGGCGAAGCACTCGATGCTCGTGCGCTGGTCAAGCAGTTCACCTCAGACACCGACAGCGCCACGAAGGGCGCAGGCGGTGACGCGATCTCGGTAACTGCCGACGTGAAGGCGCTGACAGGCTTCAACGACGAAGTCGTGTCGAACTTCACGCTCGACTACAGCGGCGCTGGATCGAAGGTCAACGGACTGACGGTAAGCGCTCAAGCTCGTTCCGGCGCGTCCATCAACGTTTCAAATAACACCGTTGGCGGCCGGCATACGCTGGACATGAAGTCAGCGGATGCGGGTGCGGTGCTGCGTTTCCTCGACATCTACAAGCACATGGAAGGAGGCTCGATCGCCGTAGCGCTGGCCGGCGCAGCGGATGGGCCCATGCGCGGCACGGTGGATGCCCGCAACTTCCAGATCGTCAACGAGCCAAAGCTGGCGTCGATCGTCTCGACGACGCCGACCGGCGACAAGCGTTCGCTCAACCAGGCGGTGAAGGCCGATATCGATACCTCTCGCGTTCAGTTCGAGCGAGGCTATGCCGAGATCGTCAAAGGAACCGGTTCTCTCAAGGTGGCGAATGGCGTGCTGCGTGGTCCGCTGATCGGGACCACTTTCCAGGGTACGCTCTACGACCAGAACGACAACATGGACATGACCGGCACTTTCATGCCGGCCTATGGCTTCAACCGCATCTTCGGCGAATTGCCGCTGGTTGGCGCATTGTTGGGCAATGGTCGCGACCGCGGCCTGATCGGGGTGACCTATCGATTGAGGGGAAGCGCCAAAAAACCCGACCTGCAGATCAACCCACTGTCGGTCATCGCACCTGGTATTTTTCGCTCGATCTTCGAATTTCGATGAGGCCGTCGACTTACACCGGCCGCACCAGAATGTGTTTTTTCTTGCCGAGTGAAAGCTTTACAACTTTTTCCGGACTCAGATCCTGAAGCGTGACAGAGCGCCGTTCGTCGGTGATCGCTTCATCGTTCAGCCGCACCGCGCCGCCCTGGACATGACGGCGCGCTTCGCCATTGGAAGCGGCAAGTCCGGCCCGCACCAGCAGGGCGAGGAGACCAACGCCGGCCTCCAGCTCGGCGCCGGGTATCTCGATCGACGGCAGATTGTCGGCTAGCGCGCCTTCCTCGAAAGTCTTGCGCGCGGTCTCGGCAGCTTCTTGTGCGGCAACGCGTCCATGCACGATTGCCGTCACTTCCGTGGCGAGGATCTTCTTGGCTTCGTTGAGCTCTGAACCGCCAAGCGCTTCCAGCTTTGCGATCTCATCGAGCGGCAGGCGCGTGAAGATCTTCAGGAAGCGACCGACATCGGCATCCTCGGTGTTGCGGAAATACTGCCAGAAATCATAGGGGCTGAAGAGATCACCATTCAGCCAGACCGCCCCCGAGGCAGATTTGCCCATCTTCTCGCCGGAGGATTTTGTGAGCAGCGGCGTCGTCAGCGCGTAGAGCTGCGGGCCTCCCATGCGATGGCTCAGATCGACGCCGTTGATGATGTTGCCCCATTGATCGGAGCCGCCCATCTGCAGCACCGTGCCATGGCGCCGGCTGAGCTCGGTGAAATCGTAGCCCTGCATGATCATGTAGTTGAATTCGAGGAACGACAGCGACTGCTCGCGGTCCAGCCTGAGCTTCACGCTGTCGAACGACAGCATGCGGTTGACCGAGAAATGGCGGCCGACGTCACGCAGGAATTCGACATAGTTCAGTTTCAGCAGCCAGTCAGCGTTGTTGACCATGATGGCCGGGTTCGAGCCGTCATAGCGCAGGATATTGCCGTAGACTTTCTTGATGCTCTCGATATTGCTCTCGATCTGCTCCACGGTCAGCAGCTTGCGTTGCTCGTCACGGAAGGAGGGGTCGCCTACCATCGAAGTGCCACCACCCATCAGCGTGATCGCCTTGTGGTCGGTTTCCTGCAGCCAGTAGAGCATGGTGACAGTGATCAGATTGCCGATATGGATCGACGTAGCCGTCGCATCATAGCCGACATAGCCGCAGATCTGGCCCTTTTTCGCCAATGCGTCGAGCCCTTCCGGGTCGGAGATCTGGTGGATGAAGCCACGTTCGTCGAGAACGCGCAGAAAGTCGGACTTGAAGGCGGGCATGACAGGATTCCGGAAAACAAAGAGAAAGCAGCGCAGCCCTTGGCGTGCGCTGCTCCGGGCCTTTAGCATCGCCGGGCCTGGAATCACAAGAATATAGGTCAGGAATGCCCCAATTCTGCGCAATCGGCCTGATGAGCGGTACCTCGATGGACGGCATCGACCTCGCCATGCTGCGTAGCGACGGTGAAAATGCGCTCGAGCGCGGTCCATCCTTCTTCGTGCCTTACGAGGCGGCCTTCCGCCAGCGCATCGCGGCCGGGCTGGAGGAGGCCAAGGCCATTGTCCGGCGCGAGGAGCGCCCGGGAACGCTTGCCGAACTCGAGCAGGAGATCACGGAGAGGCACGCGGATGCCGTGACGCGGTTTCTGGCTGGGGAAGCCAGGAAATGGGGGCAGCCCGATCTGATCGGCTTCCACGGTCAGACCGTGCTGCACCGGCCACATCTGGGGCTGACGGTCCAGCTCGGTGATGGGCCGTTGCTGGCAGCGCGCACCGATCTGCCCGTGGTTTATGACATGCGTGCCAATGACATGCTGCACGGTGGCCAGGGAGCGCCACTGGTTCCCGCCTATCATGCCGCGCTGGCCAGAACATTGCCTGAGCCATTTGCGTGCGAATATCCGGTCGTGTTCATCAACATCGGCGGTATTTCCAACATCACCTATGTCGGGGAAAGCGGCGATCCCATCGCCTTCGATACAGGACCTGGCAATACGCTGATCGATCAATGGGTCGCGCGCGAAGGCGGAGTGCCTTTCGATGCCGGTGGTGCAATCGCCAGCGAAGGTGGTGTGATCGTCTCGGTTGTCGAGCGCTATCTTGACAGTCCCTTCTTTGCGAAATCCGGTCCGAAGTCCCTGGATCGCAACGATTTCACGCTTGACGGAGTCGAGGGTCTGGAACTCGCCGACGGGGCTCGTACGCTCGCCAGCGTTTCGGCGGAGGCCATTCTCAAATCCGCCGCCCATATGCCCGAAGCGCCGCGACTGTGGATCGTATGCGGTGGCGGTCGCAAGAACCCGCATATCGTCGGCGACCTGCGCGCTGGTGCGCTCAAGGCCGGTGCGCAGGTGATCCTGGCCGAGGATGCCGGCTTCAATGGTGACGCCACTGAAGCAGAGGCCTGGGCCTATCTTGCCGTGCGTGCCGAGCGTGGTCTGCCGTTGACGTTTCCGACCACGACCGGCTGCAGCGAGTCTGTGACAGGTGGGCTGATCACGCGTCCGTGAATGGTATTGCCGTATCCCGGATGCTTGCCACGATCTGGCCGCTGGCGTAAGGAAAGCCCGCGTTCCGGTGGACGCGCCGCCGTTCCAGAGCACGCGTCGGGCCGACCGCGTCGCTCGACATTCGTGAAGCTGTTCGGTCGATCTGATTGCCATGGCGGACGCCTTGATCTCCATCGTCATACCAGGCCGCAATGAGGCGGCTAACCTGCCTCTGCTGATCGACGAAATCGCGACATCCATGAGCGGGCGCGACTTCGAGGTCATTGTTGTCGACGACGGCTCGACCGACGACACCGCGGCGGTGCTTGCCACCCTGGATGCCGAGCAACCGTTTCCGGTTCGCCACATCCGCCATGAGAAGTCGTCCGGGCAGAGCCTTGCCGTGCGCTCCGGTGTCTGGGCGGCGCAGGGCGATATCGTCGCAACCATCGATGGCGATGGCCAGAACGATCCGCAGTACATTCCGGTGTTGGTCGATGCGCTGCGCGCAGCCGGTCCGGAGGTTGGTGCGGCCCAGGGACAGCGTCTGAAGCGGCGTGATAGCAAGGCCAAGCAGCTCGCCTCGCGTTTCGCCAACTGGTTGCGTAACGCCATCCTGCACGACCAGACCCGCGATACCGGTTGCGGACTGAAGGCCGTGCGTACCGAGATATTCCGCAAGCTTCCGTTCTTCGACGGCACGCATCGTTTCGTGCCGGCGCTCATTATCCAGGAAGGCTACGGCGTGGTGCATCGCGACGTGGTCGACCGCTCGCGCCGTCACGGCAAGTCCAATTACGGCATCTTCGATCGGGGGCTGCAAGGGGCCGCCGATCTGCTCGGAGTTTGGTGGCTGCGGCGCCGGCGCCGGCGCATGCCAAGGGCAAGGGAAATCACGCATGGATAGTGTGTTCCAGGAACTGGTGACCTGGCTGCATGAAGTCTTCGTGCAGCAGTTCGATGGCTGGGTGCTGCTCGGCTTCATCGCGCAGTTCTTCTTCACCATGCGCTTCGTGGTGCAATGGGTTGCCTCCGAACGGGCCAAGCGTTCGGTGGTCCCAATTGCCTTCTGGTTCTTTTCGTTGGGCGGTGGCGGCCTGCTCCTGGTCTACGCAATACAGCGCCGTGACCCGGTCTTTATCGCCGGGCAGGGCTTGGGCCTCTTCATCTATATCCGCAATCTCTGGCTGATCGCCAATGAGCGTAAGGCTGCCATGAGCAAGGTCGACTGACTTAGGCGATTTCGGAGAGTTACCGTATTGATTTTGGACCAAAAATCGCGCTTGACCGACGATCGGCCATGACCGGTAGTTGCAATTGTTCTTCGAAATCGCCTTGGATGGCGCTTGTGTCCACGACGTATCAATCTTTCGGTAGGAGATCAGGCGCGTGGAGATGACCAGGAAATATCTGTTTCTGTTTTTCTTCAGTCTCGTGCTTTCTGCATCGGGGCTCGCCAGCCTGCCGGTGGTGGACCGCGACGAAGCGCGTTTCGTCCAGGCCACCAAGCAGATGGCCGAGAGCGGCGACTACATGGACATCCGCTTCCAGGATGCTTCGCGCTACAAGAAGCCGATCGGCATCTACTGGCTGCAGTCCGCGGCGGTGGGATTGAGCGGCGAGGGGGCTGTCGCTCCGATCTGGATCTATCGTCTCGTTTCGGCGCTGGGCATCGCCATTGCAGTGGTTGCGACAGCATGGACGGCAACGGTTCTGTTTGGAGCAAATGCCGGCGTGGCTGCCGGTCTGGTAATCGCGGCCATCTTTGCCACGGCCTTTGAAGGGCGCATCGCCAAGACCGATGCCTTCCTCCTGGCGTGTTGTGTGCTTGCGCAGGGCGCATTGGCGCAGATCTATGTCGCGGCACGCCGCGACGAGCCATCGGCTGCATATCTGCCTTGGCTTTTCTGGATTGCGCAAGGGGTGGGTATCCTCATCAAGGGACCGATTACGCCAGCGTTGTCGCTTGTGACCATCCTGATCCTGCTCGCTTTCGAGCGCGACGCGCGGTGGCTTTCGCGGCTGAAGGCCGGGAGGGGCCTTTTGCTGGCGGCTCTCATCGTCGTGCCCTGGCTTGCCGTGATCACCTGGAAGAGTGGTGGTGCATTCTGGCAGGAAGCCGTCGGCAAGGATCTGGTCGGCAAGGTTGCCGACGGTCAGGAATCGCATGGCATGCCCCCCGGCTATTATTCGCTGACCTATTCGCTGTTCATGTGGCCGTTCAGCCTGATCGCGCTCGGGGCGGGGCTGGCGGCTCTCAATCATATGCGCAGTGACCCACGGCTGCGTTTCTGCCTTGCGTGGTACATACCGTTCTGGATCCTTCTCGAACTGGTGCCCACCAAGCTGCCGCATTACGTCCTGCCGGCCTATCCCGCCGTAGCGCTGCTGGTCGGCTGGCTGCTTACCTTGTCGCCGGAGCAGGCGGCCCTGAAACGCTGGCAGACCTGGCTCTATTGGGCGACAGCTTTCGGTCTTGTCGTCGTCACACTGGGAATCGCGGCTATTGCAGTTGGAGCGCCGCTTTATTTGACCGGCGCGTTCAATCCGTGGAGCATTCCGGCGGCCATTTTTGCGCTAGCCGCAGGCTATCTTGCGTTTCCGCGCCAATCGCAGCTTTCATTGAATCGCATCGGTGCCGCCGCTGCTGCTGCGGGCGCGACCTATGCAGTGCTGATCGGGCTTATCGTGCCGACGCTGACGCCGATCTGGTTGACACCACGCATCGTCGCCGCGATCCAGGAAAAGAAGCCTTGCGAGAATTCGGTTCTGGCATCGTCGCAATACCATGAGCCAAGCCTGATCTTCATGGCCGGCACCAATACCAAGCTGACCGATACGCAAGGAGCCGCGGCCCATCTGGCGGTGGATCCAGCTTGCGCGCTTGCACTGGTTCCTGTTGCTGACGAGCCAGCACTTCAATCCGCACTGGCCAGTTCAGGCAAGACGGTAACGCGGCTGAAGGAAATCGACGGCACCAATTACTCGTCCGGCGACAAATTGGCACTCGGGCTATACAAGGTCGCCAATCCTTGACCGTTCGTTAGCCAGACCTTGATGATCTGTCATGATAGCGTCACTCTACCGATGTGTTGCTGCCGCTGATTGGCGGAACTGGGGTAAGGGGCTTTGAGGATGAAGGATGCTGGCGCGCCATCACGGCCGCTGCTGCAGCGCATGCTTGCGCGCAGTCGGATGAACACGGTCACCACCTTCGCTGTCATTGGTCGCCGTTTCCGCCGGCGGCCGGCTCAATATGACCGGATATTCTGGCTGCCCTGGACGATAGGCTGTGTCCTTCTGGCGGGACTGGCCGCCATCTATCTGGATCACGCTTCGGTACGGGATTGGCATCCGGTTTTTGGTGCGCTGGCCGAAATGTCCACGCCGCTGGGGTTGGGCGAGTGGTATCTCTGGCCCGCTGCGGCGTGGTTGCTGGTGGCCAATCAAATCGACTGGTCGGGTCTTGGCCGCAAGCAACTGATGGCGGTCTACAACCGCACCTCCATTGCGCTTTTCGTACTTGTGGCGGTCGGTTTGCCTGGATTGCTGACCATCGTCTTGAAGATTTTGTTCGGCCGCGCCCGCCCCGCGCTCTACGAAGAATATGGTGCGTTCTCGTTCCATCCGTTCACGGTGAAGGCCATCTTCGCTTCCTTCCCGTCCGGGCATGCCACGACGATCGGATCGGTCGCAGCCGTTCTGGTGCTTTTGTTCCCGCGTGGAAAATACTGGTTCCTGCTTCTCGGCCTATGGTTGGCCGCAACGCGCATCTTCGTCGGGGCTCATTATCCCAGCGACACCATTGTCGGTTTCGGCCTCGGTTTTGGCCTTGCGGTGGTGGCCGCCATCGTCTGCGCTCGCCTGGGCTTCCTGTTCCGCTCAAACCCGGTCGGCCTGCCCCGCCCCAGACGGACCGTCTGGCGAACGCCAAGAAGCGGTAGAGCTTCCGGAAGAATCGTCCACGACCGGCCTGCGACCCAGCACGAAAGCAATTCCAGCAAAAGCGCGTAGCGGTTTTCCGTCCGGAATTGCATAGAAACAAAGAATTGGAGCGTTTCCGTGAAAAACGGAAACGCTCTGGGGCCGATCAGTCGAGTCCGCCATAGCGGCGCACCAGCGCCGCCATGTCAGGCGAGTGCGGCGAGGCTTCGTGGTCGAGACCGCCTGCCACGCCTTCACGGTCGGCAACAGGCCGGTTCTGGCTAACTTTCCATTTGCCTGTTATGTCTTCGATCGTGATTTCCAGGCCAATGATGCCCTTGATCTGAGCCTCGATGAATTCCGGTGGGGCATCGGTAACCGCCCAGGAATGTTCGCGCCCTTCTTCCTGCTTGCCGGTGAGGTCAGTAATTTGCCGCGCAAGCCATGCGCTGTCGGCTACGACTTTTGCCGTTCCACGAACCTGCACGGTGGCATAGTTCCACGTCGGCACCACCTTGCCGGTTTCGCGCTTGGTTTCGTACCAGGACGGCGTGACATAGGCATCGCTGCCCTGGAAGACGACCAGAACCCTGGCTGATGGATTGTCCGAAATCAGCCGCCAGTGTGGATTGGCCTTGGCCAGATGCGCTCGCAGCCTGCCTTGCGTATCGGTTTCCGCGTCGAGCAGGAACGGGATCGGATCGGCTACAGGTCCGTCTACTCCATTGGAAATCAACAGTCCCAGCGGGTGCGCGCGGATCAGTGCGTGCAGGACCTCGAGGCGCGTCTCATTGAAATGCGGCGGCTGATACAAGGGTGAAATCCTTCTTCTCGAGGACTACCTTGAAATCAACGCAGCCCAGAGGCAATGCGCCTGTTGCGGTTTACGACTGTCTCAGCCCAGTTGTGCGAGATGCAGCAACGGGAAAGGCTTTCCCGAGCCGTCGAGCTCTGAACGGCCGACCTGTGTGAAGCCGCATTTGAGATAAAAGGCCAGAGCGCCTGGGTTCTGCTCGTTGACGTCCACTTTCAGGCGCCCCTTGAGCGCGACAGCATGGTCGAGCAGCTGCTTGCCGATGCCGTGTCCATGATGAACGGGATCGATGAACAGCATTTCGAGATTTGCGCCGTCCAGCCCGGCAAAGCCCTGCAATTGGCCGTCGTCGCCTTCTGCGACGTAGACTTCCAGTGCCGGTATGTGCAGATCGCGCAGCCGCGGCTCGAAGAACTGGATGTCTTCCTCGGTCAGGAAATGATGCGTGGCGTGGACGGCGGCAAGCCAGATATCGACCAGGCGCGCAGTGTCGCGCTCGGCATAGGGTCTTATTTTCATGTGCTGTCCTGTTGCCGGCAAGCCGGCATGGGCTTCTAGCGCAGTCGCTTCGGGCGCGGGTCGGCCAGTTCGCCGGCGAGACGGCGGTCGAGGTAATCCGCGCATTCTTCGATCAGCAGATCGGCGTCATTGGCGAAGAAGTGGTTCGCGCCCGGAAGCGTCTTCTGGGTGATGGTGATGCCCTTCTGGGTATGCAGCTTGTCGACCAGCCCTTGAACGTCCTTGGCCGGCGCCACCTTGTCGGCGTCGCCGTGGATGATAAGGCCCGAGGACGGACAAGGCGCCAGGAAGGAGAAATCATAAGTGTTGGGCTGTGGCGCCACCGAAATGAAGCCTTCGATCTCCGGGCGCCGCATCAGCAACTGCATGCCGATCCATGCGCCGAAGGAATAGCCGGCTACCCAGCAGCTCTTGGAATCGGGATGCAGGGACTGCACCCAGTCGAGCGCCGCCGCGGCATCCGAAAGTTCGCCCGTGCCGTGGTCGAATTCGCCCTGGCTGCGGCCGATGCTGCGGAAATTAAAGCGCAGCGTGGTGAAATTGCGCTTCTGGAACATATAGAAGAGGTCGTAGACGATCTTGTTGTTCATCGTGCCGCCGAACTGCGGGTGCGGATGCAGAACGATGGCGATCGGCGCGCTCTTTTCCTTGGAAGGCTGGTAGCGACCTTCAAGGCGACCGGCCGGACCGGCGAAAATGACCTCTGGCATGAATAACTCCTGGTGTACGCTCTGAAGCGCCGCGCGTCCTTTTGGACGCGCAAAGGACGCTCTAACACTTTGGTTTAGCACATGATCCTTTCCGAAAATCGATTCCGGTTTTCGGGGTCATGTGCTAGGCGTCCGAACAATTCCAGCCTCGGCTCCAATCCAAGCTTGACGCAAGGCGAGCGCCTACCTAGAAGCTAGTTTAGAACTGTTCAAAACTGCATGGCAAAGATGTAAGGCTCTGCCATTGCTGCCGCAAGCCGCGTAATAGGACGGCTGGCCTTGGAATTTCAAGGAAATAACGCTTCTCATCGCGAGAGCGGGTTTTGAAAGGAAAACACCGGGTAAAATGGCCGAGCATCGCGCCTATCTCGACTACAATGCCAGTGCACCGCTGCTTCCAGCGGCGCGCGCGGCTGTTGTCGCGGCGTTGGATGCGGCAAATCCCTCCTCGGTGCATGCTGAAGGCCGCGCGGCGAGGCGCTTGATCGAAGAGGCGCGTCGCGATGTCGCCGCGCTGGTCAACGCCAAGGCGGATCATGTCTTCTTCACCTCCGGTGCCACGGAAGCGGCGGTAACATTGCTCTCTCCCGACTGGCGCATGGGCCGCGCGGTACTGCGCATGGCGCGCCTGTATGTGTCTGCGGCCGATCACCCATGCGTGCTGAACGGCGGCCGTTTCG
Organism: Mesorhizobium sp.; assembly: GCA_035944705.1. Taxonomy (GTDB): domain Bacteria; phylum Pseudomonadota; class Alphaproteobacteria; order Rhizobiales; family Rhizobiaceae; genus Mesorhizobium. The sequence goes on from DASZAX010000011.1 coordinate 137,601, forward strand.
CGCCAGAGAAGGTCTCGCGTATCGGTGTTACACCCGATGGCATCCTCGACCTCGAAGCTTTGGGCCTGGCACTTGCCAGCCACGACAAAACCGAAGGCCTGCCTCTGGTGGCCATCCACGCCGCCAACAACGAGACCGGCGTTGTCCAGCCGATTGCCGAAATTGCCAAAGCCGTGAAAGCAGCCGGCGGTGTCCTGGTGGTGGACGCGGTGCAGGCTGCAGGGCGCATTCTACTCGATATGTCAGCGCCTTATGCGGACTACTTGATTCTCTCTTCGCATAAGCTCGGCGGTCCTAAGGGTGTAGGCGCCATCGTCGCTGCCTCCGACCTGATGATGCCGGCGCCTCTGGTTACCGGCGGCGGCCAGGAGAAGGGTCATCGCGGCGGCACTGAGAACCTGGCCGCCATTGCCGGCTTTGGCGCGGCCGCGTGCGAAGCACTCGCCGGGCTTGCCGATATCGAGGCTGTCCGGCAGCGGCGTGACGCCATCGAGGCGATCGTAGCCGACCTTGTGCCGGACGCCGAAATTTTCGGAAAGCGTGTGGAACGTCTTGCCAACACGACGTTCTTCGCTATTCCAGCCACCAAGGCAGAGACGGTGCAGATTGCCTTCGACCTGGCGGGTATCGCGCTGTCGGCAGGCTCTGCCTGTTCGTCGGGCAAAGTGGGCCCGAGCCATGTGCTGAAGGCGATGGGCCATGGCGACGAGGGCGGGGCGCTGCGTGTGTCGATCGGTGCTGCCACGACCGCCGATGATGTCGAACGGTTTCGCAAGGCGCTGGCCGGCATTGCCGCCCGCCGCGCTGCGCGGGAGAGAGCCGCCTGAAAAGGCGGAAAGAATTCAGGCTTCGGCCTGGTAGAGCCGTGTGTTCCGATTGGCCGGGTGTTTTCTTGGCCGGAGCGCACTATATGGAACTTACGCCGCCAAGCACGGCCCGTATCGGGCCGGCGGTGCCATAGTTTGAAAACGGCCGGGCCTTGACCTCGGCATGGATGGAGAACGCTTATGCCTGCCGTGCAGGAGACGATCGATCGAGTCCGAAAGATCGACGTCGACCAATATAAATATGGCTTCGAGACGACGATCGAGACCGACAAGGCCCCCAAGGGGCTTTCGGAAGACATTATCCGTTTCATTTCCGAAAAGAAGAACGAGCCGGAGTGGATGCTGGAATGGCGTCTGGAGGCTTATCGCCGCTGGCTGACGCTGGACGAGCCGACCTGGGCGCGCGTCGAGTACCCGAAGATCGATTTCCAGGACCTCCACTATTACGCGGCACCGAAGAACCAGTCCGGTCCGAAGTCGCTCGACGAGGTCGATCCGGAACTGTTGAAGGTCTACGAGAAGCTCGGCATTCCGCTGAAAGAACAGGAAATCCTGGCTGGCGTGCAGAAGGAAAAGGCGCCGGTCGACGGATTGTCGGACGAGGACGCCAGCGACAACGTCTACAAGTCCGGTCGTGTCGCGGTCGACGCGGTCTTCGACTCTGTGTCGGTCGTCACCACCTTCAAGGAAGAGCTGGCCAAGGCTGGCGTCATCTTCTGCTCGATCTCCGAAGCCATCCGCGAACATCCGGAACTGGTGAAGAAATATCTGGGTTCGGTCGTGCCGACCTCGGACAATTTCTACGCTACACTGAACTCGGCGGTCTTCACCGACGGCTCCTTTGTCTTCGTGCCGAAGGGCGTTCGATGTCCGATGGAGCTCTCCACCTATTTCCGCATCAATGAGAAGAACACCGGCCAGTTCGAACGCACGCTGATCATTGCGGAAGAAGGAGCCTACGTCTCCTATCTGGAAGGCTGCACCGCGCCGCAGCGCGACGAGAACCAGCTTCACGCCGCCGTGGTCGAACTGGTTGCCCTCGACGATGCCGAGATCAAATATTCGACCGTGCAAAACTGGTATCCCGGCGACGCGCAGGGCAAGGGTGGCATCTACAACTTCGTCACCAAGCGCGGCGATTGCCGTGGCCATCGTTCGAAGATCTCGTGGACGCAGGTCGAGACCGGTTCGGCGATCACCTGGAAGTATCCGTCCTGCATCCTGCGTGGCGATGAGAGCCAGGGCAATTTCTATTCGATTGCAGTGTCGAACGGCTACCAGCAGATCGATAGCGGCACCAAGATGATCCATCTCGGCAAGAACACCCGTAGCCGGATCATCTCCAAGGGTATCGCGGCCGGTTTCAGCCAGAACACCTATCGCGGCCAGGTCTCGGCTCACCGCAAGGCGACCAACGCGCGCAACTTCACCAACTGCGACTCGCTGCTGATCGGCGACCAGTGCGGCGCGCACACGGTTCCCTACATGGAAGCCAAGAACTCGACCGCCAAGTTCGAGCATGAGGCGACGACGTCGAAGATTTCCGAGGACCAGAAGTTCTACGTCATGCAGCGCGGCATTCCCGAAGAAGAAGCCATCGCGCTCATCGTCAACGGCTTCGTCAAGGATGTCATCCAGGAGCTGCCGATGGAGTTCGCCGTCGAGGCGCAGAAACTCATCGGTATTTCGCTCGAAGGCTCGGTCGGCTGACCGATCAAAAGATTCAGGAAGAACAGATGCTTGAGATCAAGAACCTGCATGCCCGCATCGCCGATGACGGCACCGAGATCATTCGTGGCCTGAACCTGACGGTGAACAAGGGTGAAGTCGCTGCCATCATGGGCCCGAACGGCTCCGGCAAATCGACGCTGTCCTACATCCTCGCCGGTCGCGAGGACTATGAGGTCACCGAAGGCGACATCCTCTACAACGGCGAGTCGATCCTGGAGATGGATCCGGCCGAGCGCGCCGCCGCTGGCATTTTCCTCGCTTTCCAGTATCCGATGGAGATACCGGGCGTGGCGACGATGGAGTTCCTGAAAGTGGCCATGAACGCGCAGCGCAAGGCACGTGGCGAGGAGCCGCTGAAGGTGCCGGAATTCCTGAAGCTGGTGAAGGAGAAAGCCGCCTCGCTCAGCATGGACATTGCCATGCTGAAGCGTCCGCTCAATGTCGGCTTCTCCGGCGGCGAGAAGAAGCGCGCCGAGATACTGCAGATGAAACTGCTCGAGCCGAAGCTGTGCGTGCTCGATGAGACCGACTCCGGCCTCGACATCGATGCACTGAAGATCGTCTCCGATGGTGTTAATGCCCTGCGTTCGCCTGATCGCGCCATCATCGTCATCACCCACTACCAGCGCCTGCTCGAGCACATCGTGCCGGACAGTGTGCACGTGCTCTACAAGGGCCAGGTCATCAAGTCGGGCGACAAGTCGCTGGCGCTCGACCTGGAGGCCAATGGTTATGCCGGCGTGATCGGCGAGGCTGCGTGAGGGAACTGTCATGAATGCACATGTTCAACCGCAGTTGACCCAGGCCGAGACGGCGCTGATCGACGCCTTCGGTGAGCGGCAGTCGCTGCTGCCGGGTGATGGCGAGGTCATGGTTCGGCGCGACAACGCCATCGAAGCGCTGAAGGGCGGCCTGCCGACCAAGCGCATCGAAAGCTGGCACTACACCAACCTGCGCACCTTGCTGCCTGCCGTGCCGGGATTTGATCCTTCGGCAAAGGCCAGGGCGATTGCCCCGGTGATCGAAGGCTCGACGGTGGTGTCGGTGCTGAATGGCACGTCCACGACCAAATTTCCGTCGATCGAAGGTGTCTCGTTCGCCCGGCTGTCCGACAAGCTGACTGATGGCAGCTTCGCTCCCGCGCTCGATCTTTATGGCACTGACGATGCCATCGGCGCGCTCAACACAGCCTTCGTTGCCGACGGCGTGTTTGTCGAAATCGCTGACGGGATCGAACTGGAAAAGCCGATCGAGCTGCAGAATGTGCAGGCCGGCGGCCAGAGCCATGTGCGGCTGCCGGTTCGTATCGGCAAGGGCGCCAAGGCAGTGATCGTCGAGCACCAGACCGGTGAGGGTGCTGCGCTCACCTCGTCCGTCAGTCAGCTGACGCTGGACGAAGGCGCGGAAGCGACCTGGCTGATCGTGCAGGAGCAGCCGGAAACAGCTTCGCACCTTGCCCAATTCAAGGCCTGGATCGGCAAGGACGCCAGGCTCACCTTGTTCTTCCTGAATGCCGGCGGCAAGCTGGTGCGCCAGGAAGTCGTGGTGGCCACCAAGGGCGAAGGCGCGGATTTCAGGATGCGCGGCGTCAACCTGCTCGCCGGCGATACCCACACCGATGTGACTATGGTGCTCGACCATGCGGTGCCGCACACGACGTCGACGGAGGTAATCCGCAACGTCGTCACCGGCAAGGCGCGTGGTGTCTTCCAGGGCCGCATCAATGTGCATCAATACGCGCAGAAGACCGACGCCAAGATGGCCTGCAACACCTTGCTGCTGTCGGACGATGGCGAGTTCTCGACCAAACCGGAACTGGAGATCTTCGCCGACGACGTCCAGTGCGGCCATGGCGCCACCGTCACAGAGATCGACCACGGCCATCTTTTCTATCTGATGGCGCGCGGCATCGATGAAAAGACCGCGCGTGGTCTGCTGGTGAAAGCCTTTGTCGCGGAAGTGATCGAGGAACTGGAAGACGAGCAGATCGTCGAGACGCTGGAGGGCAAGCTCGACGAGTGGTTCGCGACACATGGGTAGTGGGTAGGGAATGTGGGAGTGGTGAGCAGGGAAGGAAACTCTACCCCGCTACTCCCGAACACTACTGACTACCCACTACTGGCTGCTCACTATTCGCTCTGATCAGGAAAATGGATCACGTGCTGAACACCACCGCTCCCTACGATGTCGAGGCGATCCGCCGCGATTTCCCGATCCTGTCGCGCGAGGTCTACGGCAAGCCGCTGGTCTATCTCGACAACGGTGCTTCGGCGCAGAAACCGCAGGCGGTGCTGGACGCCGTCCAACACGCCTATTCCCAGGAATATGCCAACGTTCATCGCGGCTTGCACTTCCTGTCGAATGCTGCGACCGATGCCTATGAGAAGGCACGCGAAACGGTACGGCGGTTCCTCAATGCGCCGAGCACCGACAACATCGTCTTCACCTCCAACACCACCGCCGCCATCAACACGGTTGCCTATGGCTGGGGCATGCCGAATATCGGTGAGGGCGACGAGATCGTGCTCTCGATCATGGAGCACCACTCCAACATCGTGCCGTGGCATTTCATCCGTGAGCGCCAGGGCGCCAGGCTGGTCTGGGTGCCGGTGGACGATTTCGGGGCGTTCCATATCGAGGAATTCGAAAAGCGGCTGACCGACCGCACCAGGCTTGTCGCCATCACCCAGATGTCGAATGCGCTGGGCACGGTGACGCCGATAAAGGAAATCTGCCGCATCGCGCATCAGCATGGCATTCCGGTCCTGGTCGACGGCAGCCAGAGCGCCGTGCACATGCCGATCGACGTGCAGGATCTCGACTGCGACTTCTTCGTCTTCACCGGCCACAAGGTCTACGGTCCATCCGGCATCGGTGTGCTCTACGGCAAGAAGGAGCGCCTCGAGGCCATGCGGCCCTTCATGGGCGGTGGCGAGATGATCGAAGAGGTGACGGAGGATATCGTCACCTACAACGATCCGCCGCACCGCTTCGAGGCCGGCACGCCGCCGATCGTGCAGGCGATCGGCCTCGGTGCCGCGCTCGAATATATGGAATCGGTCGGTCGTGAGCGGATCGCCGCGCACGAGGCTGACTTGAAGGCCTATGCGCATGAGCGGCTGCGTTCCATCAACTCGCTGCGCATTTTCGGCGATGCCCCGGACAAGGGGGCCATCATCTCCTTCGAGCTCAAGGGCATCCACGCCCACGACGTCTCGATGGTGATCGACCGGCAGGGCGTTGCCGTGCGTGCAGGCACGCATTGTGCGCAGCCACTGTTGAAACGCTTCGGCGTGACCTCCACATGCAGGGCATCCTTCGGCATGTACAACACGCACGCCGAGGTCGACGCGCTGGTCGAGGCGCTGGAAAAAGCACGGAAATTCTTCGGGTAAGAGCCATGGAAGACGCCGCGATCACTGAAACAGAGACACCTCAGGCGGTGCCAGCCGAGACCGCTCCCGTTTCGGCTATTCCCGCAGACGAACTGGCGCGCATCACCGACGACATCGTTTCGGCGCTGAAGACGGTCTACGATCCGGAAATCCCGGCCGACATCTATGAGCTCGGACTGGTCTACAAGATCGATATCGAGGACGACCGAACGGTCAAGATCGACATGACGCTGACCGCGCCAGGCTGTCCGGTTGCCGGCGAGATGCCTGGCTGGGTCGAAAATGCCGTCGGCACCGTGGAAGGCGTTTCCGGCGTCGAGGTCAAGATGGTGTTCGATCCGCCATGGACCCCCGACCGCATGTCGGAAGAGGCTCAGGTCGCGGTGGGGTGGTACTAAGCCGTCTTGCACGGCTGCGAAAACTTCACCATCTTATAGCTAGACTCGTTCCGTGGGCCTTTAACCCGCGTGAAACTGGAGAATGACATGGGACGCTTCGCCGTCATTTCAATGACCGACAGGGCCGCCGAGCGCGTGCGCGAGATCATGGCCACGCGCGAGAATGCGCAAGGCATTCGCCTCGGCATCAAGAAGGGCGGCTGCGCCGGCATGGAATACACGGTCGACCTGGTGACCGAACCGAATGCCAAGGACGATCATGTCGAGCGTGATGGTGCGCACGTCTATGTCGCGCCGGAAGCTGCGCTATTCCTGTTCGGCACCGAGATGGATTTTGAGCGCACCACGCTGCGCACAGGGTTTACCTTCCGCAACCCGAACCAGTCGTCGGCCTGCGGCTGCGGTGAATCGGTGGAGTTGAAGCCAGCCGACCTCAAGGCGCTCGCTGAAGCCCGCGCCCAAAGTGCTGCCTGAGATTTTGCTGCAATGAATTCGGCTGATGCGGGCGTGATCTCTGTTCGCCCGCACCGCCTCGCCGACCACGCGCAGCTTGCCGCCCTCCTGGAAGCGATGCAGCAGCATTACCGTGTGCCGTGCCCTGCGAGGGAGGTCATCCTGGCGGACCTCGCCAACCTTCCAGCCGGCGTCGAGATTTTGGTCGCCGAAACGGATCGTCTGATCGGTTTCGCCACCTTCTCCACCATCTACCCCGGTCCAGGATTGAAGAGCGGGCTGTTTCTCAAGGACTTGTTCGTCTCTGAAACCGCGCGCGGCAGCCGCGCCGGCACGTCGCTTTTGCGGGCGCTTGCCCGCATCGCCGTGCTGCGCGGCATGTCGCGTGTCGACTGGACCGCGGACCGCGACAATACCCGGCTGCTCGCTTTCTACGATGAAACCGGTGCTTCGCGAGAGGAAGAAAAAGTGTTCTTCCGCCTCAAGGGACAGGCACTGAAGGATTTCGCGGGCGAGGGCTGATTTTACTGCCCGTTATGGGGGGAAGAGAAAATCTACTCCACCCACATTCCCGTTCTTCTATGCCAGTCGGCGATCGATTCCTCAGGATAGAGATTGAAGACCTTGTCGCCGTCGCGGATGTCGGGTTCGACCCAGCCGCTCTTGTATTTCAGCATCAGATGCGTGCGCTCCGGCGGTTCAGGCAACTCCGTGTCGACCGCGGATGCGAACGGATGCACGAGTTCCGGCCAGGTTGGGTCATAGAGCCACAGGGCCGAACCGCAGTTCTTGCAGAAATTGCGTTCGCCTGTGGAGGTTTCGCAAACAGGGCGTTCGTCGTCCTGGATCTCGGCGCGATAGACGCCGAGGTTCTCCTTGCCGGCTATCTTCAGCGTTGCGGAAGCGGCCCCGAGGTTGATTGCGTATCCGCCGCCGCCCTGCTGCTTGCGGCAGATCGAGCAATAGCAAAGCTGGTAGGGTGCCGGTGTGTGGCTTCCGACTTCGAAGCGGACTGCGCCGCAGCGGCAGGAGCCTTGAAGAAGCATGGGCATGATCGTTTCCTCGTTCTTGGCCTGAAACTCTACACGCTTTTGTAGACAAAACCTGTCAGGAGACCTTTGGTTGCGCCGCGACGATCACCGGAGCGTCCATTTTTGATGGAAATGCGGAAATGCTCTAACCCTTTGTTTTGACGCAATTCCTGACGGAAAACCGTTACCCGCTTTTTCTGGAATTGCTCTGAGGTTCGTGACAAGATCAAGCCATGGACAATGATGCGATTTCCGACCTTTTTGCTGGCCTGGGCCCGGTCAGCATCCGCCGGCTGTTCGGCGGCAAGGGCATCTATTTCGACGGTGTCATCGTCGCTATCGAATTGCGCGGCGAGCTGATACTGAAGGGCGATGCCGAGCTCGGCCGCGAATTCGACGCGGCTGGGTGCTCGCAATGGACCTATGTCGGGTCACGCCACGGCAAGCAGGTGGCAATGCCTTATTGGACCCTGCCGGACGGCGCCGCCGACGACCCGGACGAAATGGCTTCCTGGGCCAGGAAATCCTATCAGGCTGGGTTGCGTTCGGGAAAGTAAGACACATCAAGCCAGCCTGGAACGACTGAAATCAGCCGCAGGAAAAGGCGTTCATCTTCTTTTCGAAGTCGATGTCGACATCGGATGTCAGCTTGCCGTTGAGGGCATAGCCTTGAAACACGGAATAAGCGGCCGATGCCGTAAAGCCGTGGTTTTCAAGGAATTTCACGTTTTCCGTTTCCGCTCCCATCGAACCCAGCTTGTCAAACCGGGCGTACCATTTGCTGTAGGCGGTATAAGGTTTCTTGTTGTAGGGGGCCTTGCTCTGCAGACCGTCGTCAATCCACTTCTTGAAGCTTTCCTGCTTCAGGAAGGCCTTGCCTTCCCTGATCTGCTTGGCCACCTGCTGCTCATAGGCCGTGCATTTGGTCGCTGCCTGGCTGTTCGCCACACCTGCGAGCAGCACCGCGACGCCCAACGCCGCGATGGTCAATTTTCCTTTGATCGGCATTCTGTCCTCATTCCTTCGCCGTCCGCCCAGGACATCGTCACCACAGTTGCGCGCTGGAGGGAAGGCGGGGGGCGTAGAAGCCGGCGACCTTTTTACAGGGCCTTGGCGACCCTGGCCGCCACGCGGGCATTGTTTTCCACCAGCGCGATGTTGGTCTTCAGGCTGCGGCCGTTGGTAAGTTCCAGGATCTTGCCGAGCAGGAACGGCGTGACGGCTTTGCCGGTCACGTTCTGCGCTTCGGCTGCCCTCTGCGCAGCCTCGATATAGCCGGCCATCTCGGCCGCGGGGATCTCGTCGGTTACCGGCACCGGATTGGCCACCAGTACACCGCCATCGATGCCAAGCGCCTGGCGGGTCTTGAACAGTTTGGCGATCTTTTCGGGCGTATCCAGCGTCAGCGGCGCACGGAAGGGCGATTGCCGCGACCAGAAGGCCGGCATCGTCTCGCAGCCATGGCCTATCACCGGTACGCCGCGCGTTTCCAGCACTTCCAGCGTCTTTTCGATGTCGAGGATGGCCTTCGCACCCGCCGACACCACGATAACCGGCGTGCGCGCCAGTTCGTCGAGGTCGGCCGAGATGTCGAAGCTTTTTTCGGCGCCCTTGTGCACGCCGCCGATGCCGCCGGTGGCGAACACCTTGATGCCAGCCATATGTGCCGCGATCATGGTGGCGGCCACGGTCGTGCCGCCGGTGCGCCCTTCGGCGACGGCGAAGGCAAAGTCGGCGCGCGACAGCTTCATCGCATCGCCGGTCATGGCAAGCGATTCCCTTTCGCCATCGGAAAGCCCGATCTTGATACGGCCATTGACGACCGCGATCGTTGCCGGCACCGCGCCTTCATCCGAAATGATCTTTTCGACATTCGCCGCCATCGCACCATTGTCGGGATAGGGCATGCCGTGAGTGATGATGGTCGATTCCAGCGCCACCACCGGGCGGCCCGCCTTCAGCGCCTCGGCCACGGGGGCGTGGATATCGATGTACTGGCGGGCGGTTTCGAGGATCATGAGAAGTCTCCGGTTGGCGTCACGCGGTTCGCGAACAGCCGTTCAAGAATGGGATTGCAGCCCTCATGCCACTTCCCGCGCTTCCGGCACAAGGGCCAGGGCTGCGGCAAAGGATGCCTGGGTGAAGTCGGGTACTGCGAGGGGGCTTTCGATGGCGAGCCCGGCTGCAGCAACACCTTCGCGCAGGGCGACGCGCAGCGGCAGCCCGCGCAGCAGCGCCGCGGTGGTGGCCCCTGCCAGCGCATCGCCTGCGCCGGTTACGTCGACGACGGCCTTGGGCGCAGGCGGCGAGACCGCGAACGCGCCGTCCATATCGAAACCGAGGGCAGGGCGGTCTCCTGCCGTCACCACGCCACCGCGCATGCCGATGCCGCGCAGGCCCGCCACAAGTTCGCCCTCCGGTGTCTCGCGCGAAAGGCCGGTCAAAGCCGTGGCCTCGCGACGGTTCATGAACACCAGCGCCGGCCGCTCGAACAGGGTGCCGAGGCGCACCACCTTGGCCGGTGAAATGGCGATGACAAAGACCGGTCGATCTCGAGCCTGCGCCATCAGTCTTTCAAGCGCGGCGGTCGGCAGGTTCGCGTCACACAGCACCGCGTCGGCTGCTTCGATCGCAGCGCGAATGTTAGCGCGACGCATCTGTTTCGGGAAGGCCAGGTCATAGAGTCCCATGTCGGCAAAGCCCACCTGGAGCTCGCCCTCGCTATCGAGGATTGCCGTGTAGCTCGGCGTCGCACGGTCGAGGAAGGTCACGGACAGGTCTTTGATGCCAGCCTGCGCGATCGTCCGCGCGACCGTCTCGCCCGCCGTGTCGCCACCGCGCACCGACATCAGCGAGGTGGCGACGCCCCGCCGCACGACTGTGCGCAGTGCATTGAAGACGCCGCCGCCGACATCCTCGCGCATCGTTCCGGGATTGGAAGCCGCCGGCACATAGGTGCCGCTGACCTGGCCGCGTCGGTCGACATGCGCGCCACCAGCGGCGAAAAGCTTCGGCATGGGGCTCATGCATGCACCGCGATGCTGGCGGTCGCGTTATGGCCCGTTGCTGCCGCCGTGCCGAATCGGCGACGGCCGCATCGCGCCAATGTGATTTGCGTGCGTGAGCACGCCGCACGAATGCCTTCCGCAAAACAAAAAAAGAACAAATCAGAATTGAACATATTTTTCAATGTGTTGGAGCGGCTTGCAAAAAGGGAACAAAAAGGGTACATAATAACAAGGGATCCCGGACTGTCCGGCCTTCATTGACGACCAAGGGGTGATGTATCATGGCTCAGAATAGCTTGAGGCTTGTAGAGGACAATTCGGTGGACAAAACAAAAGCGCTCGACGCTGCGCTGTCGCAGATCGAACGGGCATTCGGCAAGGGCTCGATCATGCGGCTCGGTGCCAATGAGCAGGTGGTCGAGATCGCCACGGTGCCGACAGGCTCTCTGGGCCTCGACATCGCGCTCGGCGTCGGCGGCCTGCCACGCGGCCGCATCATTGAAATCTACGGACCGGAAAGCTCGGGCAAGACCACGCTGGCGCTGCACACAGTGGCGGAAGCGCAGAAGAAGGGCGGCATCTGCGCCTTCGTTGATGCCGAACATGCGCTCGACCCGGTCTATGCCCGCAAGCTGGGTGTCGATCTGGAAAACCTGCTGATCTCGCAGCCGGATACCGGCGAGCAGGCACTGGAGATCTGCGACACGCTGGTGCGTTCGGGCGCCATCGACGTTCTGGTGGTCGATTCAGTCGCGGCACTCACCCCGCGCGCCGAAATCGAAGGCGAGATGGGCGATTCGCTGCCCGGCCTGCAGGCCCGCCTGATGAGCCAGGCGCTGCGCAAGCTCACGGCTTCGATCTCCCGCTCCAACACCATGGTCATCTTCATCAATCAGATCCGCATGAAGATTGGCGTCATGTTCGGCTCGCCCGAGACGACAACCGGCGGTAACGCGCTGAAGTTCTACGCCTCGGTGCGCATCGACATCCGCCGCATCGGTTCGATCAAGGATCGGGACGAGGTCGTCGGCAACCAGACCCGCGTCAAGGTCGTCAAGAACAAGCTGGCTCCGCCCTTCAAGGTCGTCGAATTCGACATCATGTATGGCGAAGGAGTGTCCAAGACCGGCGAATTGATCGATCTCGGCGTCAAGGCCGGCATCGTCGAGAAGTCGGGAGCATGGTTCTCCTACAATTCGCAGCGTCTCGGCCAGGGCCGCGAGAACGCCAAGCAGTTCCTGCGTGACAATCCGGATCTTGCCCGTGAGGTCGAGCTAGCGCTGCGGCAGAATTCGGGGCTGATCGCGGAGAAGTTCCTCGACAATGGCGGCGACAGCGACAACGACGTCGACGACGCTGCGGAAGGGTAACGCTCTGCTCACCCCTAAGGGGAAGCTCATCGCCTGATGACAATGTTTTAACCGCCGGCCTTGCGCCGGCGGTTTGCGTTTCCGGCGGTGGCTTTTTGTCTGCCCGCGTAGGCCCAGCCTGTTTCTGGACAGGCTGGAAGGCTGCCGCTAAAAGGCCTATTCCATTTCCACCGGTCCGGCCGGCGGCTTCACCATAAAGGCAGTTTCGATGAGTGGCGTGAACGATATCCGGTCGACCTTTCTCGACTATTTCCGCAAGGAAGGCCACGAGATCGTCGCCTCCAGCCCGCTGGTGCCGCGCAACGACCCGACGCTGATGTTCACCAATGCCGGTATGGTGCAGTTCAAGAACGTCTTCACCGGCCTGGAGAAGCGGCCTTATTCGCGCGCCGCGACCGCGCAGAAGAGCGTGCGTGCCGGCGGCAAGCACAACGATCTCGACAATGTCGGCTACACCGCCCGCCATCTCACCTTCTTCGAGATGCTCGGCAATTTCTCGTTCGGCGATTATTTCAAGGAACGCGCGATCGAACTGGCCTGGAACCTGATCACCAAGGGGTTCGGGCTCAAGAAGGACAAGCTGCTCGTCACCGTCTATCACACCGACGACGAGGCTGCCGGCTACTGGAAGAAGATCGCCGGCTTCTCGGATGACCGCATCATCCGCATTGCGACCTCGGACAATTTCTGGGCAATGGGCGATACCGGCCCGTGCGGCCCGTGTTCGGAGATCTTCATCGATCGCGGCGAGCACATCTGGGGCGGCCCTCCCGGCAGCCCGGAAGAGGATGGCGACCGCTTCCTTGAGTTCTGGAACCTGGTCTTCATGCAGTATGAGCAGGTCACCAAGGAAGAACGCATCGACCTGCCGCGGCCATCGATCGATACCGGCATGGGCCTGGAGCGCATGGCCTCCATCCTGCAGGGTGTGGAGAGCGTCTTCGAGACCGATCTGTTCCGTCATCTGATCGATGCGGCGTCGTCTGCACTCGGGCAAGGCCCAAGCAGCGAGAACGTCGCTTCCTACCGTGTGATCGCCGACCATCTGCGTTCGTCGTCCTTCCTGGTCGCCGATGGCGTTCTGCCTTCCAATGAGGGGCGCGGCTATGTGCTGCGCCGCATCATGCGCCGCGCCATGCGCCATGCGCAGTTGCTCGGCGCCAATGAACCGCTGATGTGGAAGCTGGTGCCGGCGCTGGTGCGTGAGATGGGACAGGCCTATCCCGAGCTCGTGCGTAGCGAGGCGCTGCTCACCGAAACGCTGAAGCTGGAAGAAACACGCTTCCGCAAGACGCTGGTGCGCGGCCTCGGCCTGCTCGCCGACGCCACCGACAGACTCGGTGCCGGCGACATGCTGGACGGCGAGACTGCTTTCAAGCTCTACGACACCTATGGTTTCCCATTGGATCTGACGCAGGACGCGCTGCGCCAGCGCAGCATCTCCGTCGACCTTGCCGGTTTCACCGACGCGATGGAACGGCAGAAGGCGGAAGCGCGTGCGAGCTGGGCCGGTTCCGGCGAAGCTGCGACCGAGACCGTATGGTTCTCCGTACGCGACAAGATCGGCGCGACCGAATTCCTCGGCTATGAGACCGAGAAGGCCGAAGGCATCGTCACGGCAATCCTGCGTGACGGCAAGGTCGTCGACGACGCCAGGGAAGGCGACAGCGTGGCGATCATCGTCAACCAGACGCCCTTCTACGGTGAGTCCGGTGGCCAGATGGGCGATACCGGAACGATTTCCGGCGAAGGCTTCCGCATCGAAGTCACCGATACGCTGAAGAAGGCCGATGGGCTCTTCGTGCATCAAGGCAAGGTGACCAAGGGTTCGCTGAAGACAGGCGCTGCCGTCGAACTCGAGGTCGATCATGCGCGCCGGACGCGCCTGCGCTCCAATCACTCCGCCACGCACCTCATCCACGAGGCGCTGCGCGAAGTGCTGGGCACCCATGTCGCCCAGAAAGGTTCGCTGGTTGCGCCGGAGCGGTTGCGTTTCGACATTTCGCACAACAAGCCGATCTCCTCGGAAGAGCTGGAGGAGGTCGAGCGCATGGCCAACGAGATCGTCGTACAGAACAGCCCGGTCACGACCCGGCTGATGTCGGTCGATGATGCACGCGCGGAAGGCGCGATGGCACTGTTTGGTGAAAAGTACGGCGACGAGGTCCGTGTCGTCTCGATGGGTACGGCACTGCATGGCGAGAAGGCCAACCGGCCGTATTCGATCGAGCTTTGCGGCGGCACCCATGTGAAGGCGACCGGCGATATCGGCCTGGTGCGCATTGTTTCCGACAGCCCGGTGGCGGCCGGCGTTCGCCGTATCGAGGCCTTGACCGGCGAGGCGGCACGCCGCCATCTCGACGAGCAGGACCGCCGGCTCAAGGCAGTCGCGGCGACGTTGAAGATTTCCCCGGCCGATGTGCTCGCGCGGGTGGAAACGCTGCTCGACGAACGCAAGAAGCTGGAGCGCGACCTGACCGATGCGCGCAAGAAGCTCGCCATGGGTGGTGGTTCCGCTGGCGCGGCCGAAAATGTCGCGGAGACCGTGGCAGGTGTCGGTTTCCTCGGCAAGTCGGTCAGCGGTGTCTCGCCGAAGGACCTGAAGCCGCTCGCCGACGAGGGCAAGAAGGCGCTGGGTTCAGGCGTTGTCGTGCTGGTCGGTGAGGCTGAAGGCAAGGCGAGTGTCGTCGTTGCGGTCACCGAGGACCTTGTCGGTCGCTTCAGCGCCGTCGATCTGGTGCGCGTGGCGTCCGCTGCGCTCGGCGGCCAGGGCGGAGGCGGTCGGCCTGATATGGCACAGGCTGGCGGCCCGGACGCCTCCAAGGCCAACGATGCCATTGCCGCGGTCAAGGCAGCGCTCGCTGCATAGGCAGTCGGGCGGGTTTTCAACCCACGGTTTGAGCAGCCGTCAATGCCGGGTGGAATACCCGGCATTGACTATTCTGGAGCAGCCACCGAAGGCCCGATCCGGTCGACGCGGTTGGTCCAGATCGCGCCATCGAAACGGACGGGCAGTTTCCTGAACGTCGCGATGTCATCGACGCCGGCTGAATGCTTCGAACCGTCATTGTCGCCAAGGATCACCAGCGTCGAGCCGCTGGCATTCAGCCGCTCGCTGAGCCGGTTGGGAAAGCCCCAGGCGAAGGGAGCGTAATTGGCCGGCAGCATGAACAGCGTCTTGCGGCAGTCCTCGGGCACATAACCGCTCCAGCCGAGGGCGGCATAACGCATCAAGCAGGGAACGACGCGGTCCGTTCCCAGCACGACCGCATCGGGCAGGGCGGCCCGGTAGGCGTCGATGGCCTTGCCGCCCCCATAGACCATGATGCTTTTTTGCCGCTCTGGCGGCAGCGCGCCGATCATCCTTGCCAGCAGCCGGCCCTCGGCAATGTCGTCGCTCTTGATGTTGATCAGAAAACGCTTGTCCGGAAATGCGCTGAGTACCTCGCCAAGGCTCGGCATCTGGCCGATGCCCTTGCCACGGAACGGAAAGGTCTTGCCGCCGTCGGCGGTATAACCGTAGCCGATGTCGAGCGCCTTCAGTTCCTTGAGGCTCTTTTCACGCGTCACGCCCTTGCCATCGGTACGGCAATCCACCGTCCAGTCATGGAACACCGCGAAATCACCATCTGTGGTCGGGTGGACATCGAGCTCGACGATGTCTGCGCCCGCTGCAAACGCTGCCCGGAAACCTTCGATGGTGTTCTCGAGATAGGGATGCTCCGGCGAATAGATGCGCTCGGCCGTGCAGGTGTCGTTGCCGATGCCGACAGGGGAGAAGGTTTGGCCAAGCCCGCGATGCGCGATCAACATCGGTCGTCGCTCCGCTGCGCCGGCGAGCAGGCTGCTGTTGAGTGCCCATATGGCGCAGGCAGCGGTAAATACCCCCAACAGGGCAACGGTACGTTTGCGCATGATTCCCCCGAATTTGGGACGAGATTACGCGCTGAACCGGGACGAAATCTGGACGAAGCTGCGCCGCTTTAAAGGCAGCCACGAAAAACCAAGGTATGGAGGGAGGGCGCGTTCCCGAGGAACGCACCCTAAACTTGAATTACCCCATCGCGAACGTATCGGGATCTGGCCCGATCTTGCCCTTGGCGCTGTCGAGCTTCTCGATCTCGGCTATGTCTTCAGCCGCCAGCTTGAAATCGAAGACCTGGAAATTTTCGACGATGCGCGATGGCGTCACCGATTTCGGGATGACGACGTTGCCGATGTCGAGATGCCAGCGCAGGATCACCTGGGCGGCGGTCTTGTTATGCTTCTTCGCCAGCGCGACGAGTGCCGGATCATGCAGCAGCGTGCCCTGGCCGAGTGGGCTCCACGCTTCGGTGACGATGCCTTCCCTGTCGTGGTAGGCGCGCAGGTCCTTCTGCTGGAAGCGCGGGTGCAATTCCACCTGGTTGATTGCCGGAACCACACCGGTCTCTGCTTTGAGCCGCTCGAGATGGGCGATCTGGAAATTGGAAACGCCGATCGAGGCGACGCGGCCTTCCTCGCGCAGCTTGACCAGCGCTTTCCAGCTGTCGACATAACGATCGCGCGATGGCACCGGCCAGTGGATGAGATAGAGGTCGATCGTGTCGCGGCGCAGCTTCCTGAGGCTGGCGTCGAAGGCTTTCAGTGCCGAATCGTAACCTTGTGCGGAATTCCACAGCTTGGTGGTGAGGAAGATATCGTCGACTTCGGAGGCTGCGAGCGCGTCGCCGACGCCTTCTTCGTTGCCATAGATGGCGGCGGTGTCGATCGAACGGTAACCGGCCTCGATCGCGGCAGTCACGGCGGCATTGGCGCCTTCGTTCGGCACCTGCCAGACACCGAAGCCGAGTTGCGGGATGGCCTTGCCGTCGTTGAAACGGATTGTCGGGCTCATGGGTCTCTTTCCTGAAATGTCTTGAAAGGACAGCGATTGAAAGGCGTCCACATCAGGCAAAGGCATGCAGATGCTCAAGGACGCTCGGGGCAAGAACAGCCGCTGCCTCTATTTGGGGCGCTTGACAGCCGAGGGCAAGAAACCACGCCTCGGTTTTGGAAGCTTACGGAAAAAATCTTTCGAATGTCGGGCTAGCTGGTTGGCTTTGAGGCCGTGAAGCTTTCTCGCGTCTGGATCGCCTGCCACCAGTCCAGCAGGGCGGGATGCCCGGCAAGCATCGGCGCTGCGATGCCGGCCTGCATGAAATAGGCAAAGATCGGCGCTGCATGCAGGTCAGCCAGGGTCAGTTGTGCGCCGAGCAGCCATGGGCCCGGAGATTTCAGCGCGGCGAGGGCGGTGAGGCAGGTTTCGGCATGGGGCAGTGCGGCCGACACGACGGCTTCGTCCTGCGTCCTGCCCTCACGCGGTTTGGAGACGGTCTCGACATAGATGTCCCACACTAAGGTGCGGTAGGCATAGGCATCGAGCAGGCCGACGATCTGGTTCATAACCGCGCGTTCGCGCGGCTGCCCGGGCTGCAGAGCGGGGCCTTCGAAGGCTTCGTCGACATAACGGCTGATCGCCGTTGTCTCGAACAGTTTCAGCCCATCATGTTCGAAGGCCGGGATTTTCGCGAAGGGGTGCAATGCGCGATACCAGTCGGGCGGTCCGCCTTCCGCAAAGATGTCGACGGTCACCAGTTCGTAGTCGACACACTTCTCCGCCAGCGCCAGTCGTGCGATGCGCACATAGACGCTGTAATCCGCACCGTAAAGCGTCGGTCTCGATGGCTGGTTCATTGTCAGGTTCTCCCCGTCTGGCTGCATAACACGGCGTCGTCGTTTTGCCTGCCATGCAAGTCAGCAGGATTTGTCAAAAGCCGCTATGGTTGTTTCCAGCCGATCGATTTGCATGAGGCCTGACATGAATGGCGAAACGGCATGGGCAGTCTACGAAGCCCGTTTGAGACGGGTTTCGAACCACATCCACGAGCACCTCGACGAGGAGCTGGATATGGACGGCCTGGCCGAAATCGCCTGCCTGTCACCCTATCACTGGCATCGGATCTATCGCGCCATCTACGGCGAAACCGCTGCGGCTACCGTCAAGCGACTGAGGTTGCATCGGGCGGCCGGCGACATCGTGGAGACGGATCTCGGCATCAGTGAAATTGCGAAACGGTCTGGCTATCCCAATGTCCAGTCGTTCAACCGCATCTTCAAGGCTGCCTACGGCATGCCGCCGGCGCGCTACAGGAGAGAGGGAAGCCACACACTCTTTGAAAGCAAACAGAGAAAGGCTTCCACCATGTTTGATATTTCCGTCCGCACGCTCAAGCCCACCGAAGTAGTCGGCGTTTCGCATCAGGGTTCCTATATGGGCATCGGCAAGGCGTTCGAACAGCTGTTCGGCACGCTCTATGCCCGAGGCCAAGGTCACCCCGGTCTGCGTATGATCGGCATCTATCTCGACGATCCCGATGTTGTCGCGGTCGACAAGCTGCGCTCCTATGCCTGCGTCGAGATGGACGCGACACAGCCAGCCCAGGCGCCGCTGGAACGTCGGAAGCTCGAAGGGGGCGAGTATGCCGTACTGCGCCACAAAGGACCTTATGCCGAGATGCACAAAGCCTATACCTGGCTCTATGGCGAATGGCTGCCCATGTCCGGTCGCAAGCTGCGCGACACTGTTATGTTCGAGGAATACATCAACAACCCGCGTGACGTCCCGCCGGCCGAACTGCTGACCGATATCAACCTGCCGCTGGTTTGAGGGCTTCGGCCTTCTCCCGCAAGGGGGAAGGGGACGACGGCGACAACAAAAAAGCCCCGGATGCTCCGGGGCTTTTCCAATCCTATAACCGCCAGGATCAGGCCATCGCCTTCTGCAGGTTCTCGTCGATCTTGTCGAGGAAACCTGTGGTCGACAGCCAGGGCTGGTCGGGACCGATCAGCAGCGACAGATCCTTGGTCATGTAACCGCCCTCGACAGTCTGGATGCAGACCCGCTCCAGCGTCTCGGCAAAACGTTTCAATTCGGCATTGTCGTCCAGCTTGGCGCGATGCGCGAGACCGCGGGTCCAGGCGAAGATCGAGGCGATCGAGTTGGTCGAGGTTTCCTCGCCCTTCTGATGCTGGCGATAGTGGCGGGTAACGGTGCCGTGCGCGGCTTCCGCTTCCACCGTCTTGCCGTCCGGCGTCATCAGCACGGAGGTCATCAGGCCGAGCGAGCCGAAGCCCTGCGCGACGGTGTCGGACTGTACGTCGCCATCATAGTTCTTACAGGCCCAGACGTAGCCCCCCGACCACTTGAGCGAGGAGGCGACCATGTCGTCGATCAGGCGGTGTTCGTACCAGATCTTCTTGTCCTTGAAGGCTGCCTCAAATTCCTTCTCGTAGACTTCCTGGAAGATGTCCTTGAAGCGGCCGTCATAGGCCTTGAGGATGGTGTTCTTGGTTGAAAGATAGACCGGATAGCCACGCAGCAGGCCGTAGTTCAGCGAGGCGCGCGCAAATTCACGGATCGATTCGTCGAGGTTGTACATGGCCATCGCCACGCCGGCGCCCGGTGCATCGAACACGTCATGCTCGATCACCTGGCCGTCGTCGCCGACGAACTTGATCGAGAGCTTGCCCTTGCCGGGGAACTTGAAATCGGTCGCTTTGTACTGGTCGCCGAAGGCGTGACGGCCGACGATGATCGGCTTGGTCCAGCCCGGCACCAGGCGCGGCACGTTCTTCATGATAATGGGTTCGCGGAAGATGACGCCGCCCAGGATGTTGCGGATCGTACCGTTGGGGCTCTTCCACATCTTCTTGAGTTTGAATTCTTCGACGCGGGCTTCATCAGGCGTAATGGTCGCGCATTTCACGCCGACGCCGTACTTGTTGATGGCGTTGGCGGCGTCGATGGTCACCTGGTCGTTGGTGGCATCGCGATGCTCGATACCGAGGTCGTAGTAGTCGAGGTTGAGGTCGAGATAAGGGTGGATCAGCTTGTCTTTGATGAACTGCCAGATGATGCGGGTCATCTCGTCGCCGTCAAGTTCGACGACGGGGTTAGCCACCTTGATCTTCGCCATGGAAAGAAGCCTCGCTGCTGGTCGGGAAGGGCCTCGCGCACGGCTCGGCCAAGAGATGCGGCCCCTATATCAAAGCCCGATTGGGGGTGCAAACGCTCAGAACGCATGATTGGCCATTCGGTGGCATGCAGATGCTTGCTGGCGGAGACGCCAGATGATCGGCAGCGCGTTGCTTTTCGGCCGAAACAATGATGCTGTTGGAGGCCTTTGGCAGGGAGCTCACGCATGATTGATCTGGCAACATTGATTTCTTATGTCGCGATCGTGTTCGGCTTCGTCTTCATTCCGGGGCCAGCTACGCTGCTCACCGTCGCACGCTCGACCAGTTCGGGAACGAAGGTGGGCGTTGCCACCGGTGCCGGCATCGCCGCCGGCGACATGATCCACACCGTGCTGGCCATCGTCGGCATTTCGGCCATCATTGCGGCATCGGCCATGCTGTTCTCGGTCGTCAAATATCTCGGCGCCGGCTATCTCGTTTACCTCGGCATCCGCGCGATCCTGGCCAAGGCGCCGACGGAGCTGGCCGCGAATACGCTGCCGATCAGCGCCGGAAAGGCTTTTCGTCAGGCAATCCTGGCCGAAGTCCTCAACCCCAAGACGGCGCTGTTCTTCCTGGCTTTCCTTCCCCAGTTCGTGCGGCCGGAAAACGGGCCGGTGCCTTTCCAGTTGCTCAGCCTCGGCATCATCTTTGTCGTGTTGGGGCTGGTAAGCACGCTGGTGTTCGCATTTGGCGCAGGCGCGCTCGGCAACCTGCTGCGCCGCAACCCCACGATCCTGAAATGGCAAGGCAAGGTCGTCGGCGGCATCTACTGCGCGCTTGGCGTGCGCCTGGCGTTGCAGCATCGCTGAACGCCTGCGGTCGAAGGGAACAGCCAAGCTTCATTTTCGCGGCCGGATGTGGCAGGGGTCGCGACAGTGCCGCAAATGAGCGTTTTGTCATGACGAATTCCCCTGAACAGGCCGCTGGCCCCGCCATCATCCTTGTCGAGCCGCAACTTGGCGAAAACATCGGCATGGTGGCGCGCGCCATGGCGAATTTTGGCTTGAGCGAGCTGAGGCTGGTCAATCCGCGCGACGGCTGGCCGAGCGAGAAAGCCCGGGCGGCGGCCAGCAGGGCGGATCACGTCATCGATGCGGTCAAGCTTTACGACGACCTGCCTTCAGCCATCGCCGACCTCAATTTCATTTTCGCCACCACGGCGCGCGAGCGCGACGGCTTCAAGCCGGTGCGCGGACCGGTGGAAGCGGGCAGGTCGCTGCGGGCCCGCACGCGGGACGGCCTGAAGACCGGCATCCTGTTCGGGCGCGAGCGTTTCGGACTTTACAATGACGAGGTTGGCCTTGCCGACGAGATCGTCACCTTTCCGGTCGACCCTGCCTTTTCCTCCCTCAACATCGCGCAGGCCGTGCTACTGATGTCTTATGAGTGGATGAAGTCCGGTCTCGAGAACGAGACCGATACCAACTTCTCCAGCGCTGAGATGCTGCCGGCGACCAAGGAACAGCTGCACGGCCTGTTCGGACATCTGGAAGCGGCGCTCGAGGCGCGCGGTTATTTCAGGCCCGCCGCAAAGAAGCCCAAGATGGTCGACAACCTGCGTGCCGTGTTGACCCGCGCCGGCTTTGCGGAGCCGGAGCTGAAGGTACTGCGTGGCGTTGTTGCGTCGCTCGACTATTTCTCGCCGAAGGAGCCGCGCGGCGCCGGCTACCCTGAGCGCAAGGCCAGGGCTGATCGTGCAGCGCATCCGTCGGAGGACAGCGACGACGGTGACACGCTGCCGCCGGTCGGTGGCAAGGGGCTGGACAACGACTGAGGGCATGGAATGACCGGGCAGCAGCCGATCCTGATCTTCGATTCCGGCGTCGGCGGGCTCACTGTGCTGCGCGAAGCGCGCGTGCTGATGCCCGATCGTCGCTTCATATACATCGCCGACGATGCCGCTTTTCCCTATGGCAATTGGGAGGAGCCGGCGCTGAATGCACATATCCTGGCGCTGTTCGGGCAATTGCTGGATCGCTACCAGCCGGCGGTTTCGGTCATTGCCTGCAATACTGCCTCTACACTGGTCATCGACGCGCTGCGTGAGGCTTTTCCTGCCCATCTTTTCGTAGGTACCGTACCCGCGATCAAACCTGCGGCAGAACGCACCCGTTCAGGCCTCGTTTCTGTGCTGGCAACGCCCGGCACCGTGAAGCGGCAATACACGCGCGACCTCATCGGTAAATGGGCACAGAAATGCCATGTCCGGCTGGTCGGCTCGACCGCGCTGGCTGGCCTTGCCGAGATCTACATGCGCGACGGTTTCGTCGACGAAGAGGCGGTGCGTGCCGAGATTGCCCCCTGTTTCATCGAGCAGGACGGCCGCTTCACCGACATCGTCGTGCTGGCCTGCACGCACTATCCCTTTCTGGTCAACCGCATGCGCAAGACCGCACCGTGGCCGGTCGACTGGATCGACCCGGCCGAAGCGATCGCGCGCCGGGCGCTGTCGCTGCTCGAGGATGGACAGCCGAACGAGGCGGTCGAGCTTCACGGCAACGGAATCGATTTCGCCGTCTTCACCTCGGGCAAGACCAATTTTGCGACGCGGCGCCTGATGCAGGGCTTCGGGCTGACCACATCCTGAAAATTGCCGGAACGCATGGCAGGGCAAGGCGTTTCCCGTTCAGTCGAACAAGGAGACGCGATCATGCCCGCCACCTCCAAAGCCCAGCAGCGCGCGGCGGGTGCCGCTCTCGCCGCCAAGCGCGGCGAGATCAAGAAGAGCGAGCTCATCGGTGCGTCGAAGCAGATGTATCAGTCGATGACCGAGAAGGAGCTTGAAGAATTGGCAGAAACCAAGCTCGACGGCCTGCCGGAGAAGAAATCCGAGGATTGATCCCACCGGCAGGCTGGTCCCGATCAATAGCCGAGTGTGAAGCGCTTGCCGGTGTGCTTCGGCTTCTCGGCTTCATCAAGAATGGCGTAGGCAAGGTCTTCGACCGAGACATGGCTCTCGCCCTTGGTGTCCAGCACAGGCTCGTCGCCACCGAGACGGAACTTGCCCGTGCGTTCGCCCGGAGCGATGTGTGCGGCTGGCGACACGAATGACCATTCCAGCCCGCTTTCCTTGCGCAGCTCGGCAAGCGCATCGCGGGCGGCACGGGCGCCATCCTTGTAGGCAGCAGGGAAGTCGGGTGAATCGACGATCTGGCTGCCGTCAGGCGCCAGCAGGCTGCCGGCGCCGCCGACAACGATCAGCCGCACGCCGGCCTGTTTGGCCGCCGCCGCGATCGCACGCGAGCCGGCAAGATGCTTGTTGTAGATGTCTGGATCACCCCAGCCGCCGTTGAAGGCGGAGATGACGACGTCATGGCCGGCGAGCGACGCGGCAAGCTGCTTGACGTCGTTGACATCGCCCTTGACGGCGGCGACGCCAGAGGCGGCAGCGACCTTCTCGGGGTTGCGGACAACGGCCGTGACGCTGTGACCACGCTGGGTGGCTTCCTTGAGCAGGGCGCTGCCGACGAAGCCGGAGGCGCCGATGAGGGCGATCTTCATGGATGGTCTCCTTGTCTTGTCCCTTCCCTTTTTCGGGAAAGATGGATATTTCGAGTAATCAGGTTATCACCGGTAACTACATAGCCGCGACGGGCCGTCGCGAAAAGAACGCATGATTTCGTGCCCAGGTTACGCGAAGGGAACTGCATGAACGCCAGGACAAATGAAGTGGGCGTGCCGCTGCTCCACACCACGCCAGGTTTCGCCACCGATGCCGATGGCAACTGCCCGATCCGCGAGGTGCTCGATCGTGTCGGCGACACCTGGAGCATTCTGGTCATCCTCAACCTGCAGCCGGCATCGATGCGCTTCAACGCGCTGAGGCGCGCGATCGAGGGCATCTCCCAGCGCATGCTGACCGTTACGTTGCGTTCGCTCGAGCGTGACGGTCTTGTCAGCCGAACCGTGCGCCCGACCACGCCGCCGGAAGTGGAATATGCACTGACGGAACTTGGGCAGTCGCTTGCCGTGCCGATTGCCGCGCTCGGCACCTGGGCTGCCGGCAACCGTGACAATCTGCGTTCCGCCAGAGCAGCTTTCGACGCTGTCGCCTGAGCCGGGCAGACCTTTCCGCATGTGAGCTTCGACAAGATACGCCTGCTTTACGCTGGGGAAAATGGCTCTTTTCTCCTCCCAGTCATTGCCAGATTTCATTAGCGGGCTAATCATTGTCTCGCGGTGGGGTCATTCTGTGGAGGAAGGAATGAAACGCTACTGGAAGGATTTTGCCCGGCCGGCCCTGTTCGTGCTGGCTGGCATCGCTACGGTTACGGGCGTTCGCGCCGAGGATGCCAGGCTGCTGCAGGGCGACGACCCTTATTACAAACAGGCCGACGGCGCGCTCAACCAGATCCTGAAGCGCCAGAAGAACACCAATCGCGCCAAGAACGTCATCCTGGTCGTGGGTGACGGCATGGGCTTCTCCACGGTTACCGCCGCCCGCATCTTCGAAGGGCAGCAGCGCGGCGTCGATGGCGAATCCAATGTTCTTGCCTGGGAGGCATTCCCTTATCTGGCCGCCTCCAAGACCTACTCCGCCGATGCCCAGATCACCGATTCCGCGCCGAGCGCCGTCGCCATGACGACAGGCGTGAAGACCATCAACGACCTGATGGGGCTCAACCACACCGCCAGGCTTGATTCCTGCGAAGATCAGAAGACCAAGACGGTGACCACCTTGTGGGAAATGGCCGAGACGCTCGGCATGTCGACGGGAGCAATCACCACCGCCAGGCTTACGCATGCCACGCCGGGCGCGACCTACTCCCATATCGCCAACCGCGATTGGGAATCGGATGCCGACATGCCGGCCGGGGTGGTTTCCGCCGGCTGTGCCGACATCGCACAGCAACTGGTCGACATGCGCTACGGCAACGGTCTCGAAGTGGCGATGGGCGGCGGGCGTGATCGCTTCCTGCCGGCAACGGCTGCCGATCCGGAATATGCCGACAAGAAAGGCAAGCGCAAGGATGGCAAGGACCTGACACAAGCCTGGCTCAGCCGCTATGGCGACAAGGGCGCCTTTGTCTGGAATGCCGAGCAGTTCAAGGCGATCGATCCGGCCAAGACCGACCATCTGCTTGGCCTGTTCGAGCCGTCGCACATGCAATACGAACATGACCGCCCGGGCGACAAGGCGGGCGAACCGTCGCTGGCGGAGATGGCGGAAAAGTCGATCGACATGCTCTCCC
The DNA here is from genome assembly GCA_035944705.1 of Mesorhizobium sp. Taxonomy (GTDB): domain Bacteria; phylum Pseudomonadota; class Alphaproteobacteria; order Rhizobiales; family Rhizobiaceae; genus Mesorhizobium. Next base: position 163,046 of record DASZAX010000011.1, read on the forward strand.
GCAATCCGGAAGGCTATGTGCTGCTGGTTGAGGGCGGCCGTATCGATCACGCCAGCCATGAGTCCAACGCCTATCGCACCCTTTCGGATGCGGTGGCGATGAACGAGGCGATCAAGGCGATCCTGCGCAAGGTCGATCTCGACGAGACGCTGATCGTCGTCACCGGCGATCATAGCCACACGCTGACGATCGCCGGTTATGCCAAGCGCGGTAATCCGATCCTCGGCATTTCAGTCGGTGTCGATGACGAGCCGATCTATGGCAAGGACGGCAAGACCTACACCACCATAGGCTTTGCCAATGGACCGGGCGGCTCGGAGAAACCATCCGAACGTCCCATGCTGACCTCCGAGGAAACGACCAAGCCGGATTTCGTGCAGCATTCGCTGGTACCGCTTTCCAGTGAGACGCATGGCGGCGAGGACCTCGGCATCTATGCGATCGGGCCGTGGGCGCATCTGTTCCAAGGGACGGTGGAAGAGAACTACACCTTCCATGTCATGAACTATGCGTCCGGTATTGGTGAGCGTCTTCAGAAGAAATAGGCAATACGTCGGCCATGGAGTTCCAGATTGCGCGGATGTCTCGTCTTGAGCCCCGCCGTTGACAAGGCGAAGCACTTCCACTAGGTAGCCGTCCAAGCACCGGGCCACGCGTCCGGTGTTTGGTTTTTCTGTGGCCGCGAGACCGGGCAGAAAGAAGTATACACTTTCCCGGTCCCGCAAACTGACGTGTCCCGTGGGTTTTCCAGTCGCTTGCGCGGAAAATCCTGTCAGGTCTCGAAAACGGAGGCCAGAGGAGGGCGCGTTTCCTTCACCCGGACCGCGGTGGTTCGGGTGTGTTGTTTTGAAAAGGGAATGCGATGAGCAAACGCGAATCCGCTAAGTACAAGATCGATCGCCGTCTTGGTGAAAACATCTGGGGCCGCCCGAAGTCCCCGGTCAACAAGCGCGAATACGGCCCCGGCCAGCACGGCCAGCGCCGCAAGGGCAAGCTTTCCGACTTCGGCCTGCAGCTGCGTGCCAAGCAGAAGCTGAAGGGTCACTATGGTGACGTTTCGGAAAAGCAGTTCCGCAAGACCTACGAAGAGGCCAACCGCCGCAAGGGCGACACCTCCGAGAACCTGATCGGCCTGCTCGAGTCGCGCCTGGACGCCGTCGTCTATCGCGCCAAGTTCGTGCCGACCATCTTCGCAGCACGCCAGTTCGTGAACCACGGCCACGTCAATGTGAACGGCAAGCGCACCAACATCGGTTCGTACCGCTGCAAGCCGGGCGACGTCATCGAAGTGCGCGAGAAGTCGAAGCAGCTCGTCATCGTTCTGGAGTCCGTCGGCCTCGCCGAGCGTGACGTGCCGGACTACATCGAAGCCGACCACAACAAGATGGTCGCGACCTTCGCCCGCGTTCCGGGCCTGGCTGACGTTCCGTTCGCTGTCCAGATGGAACCGAACCTGGTCGTCGAATATTATTCGCGCTAATCCAGCACGCGAATTTCGAATGCAAAAGGCCGCCTTCGGGCGGCCTTTTTTGTTTCAGGCATTTGTTTGGCGGCGCGAGCCCCGGTATAAGGCGCGGCATCAGAGCCGCGCATCGACTGGATGCGCCAAGATCCTGCGGAACGTAACGCCATGAACGCACCAGCAGACCCGATTCCCGATCTCGATGGTGGTTGCCATCCGCTGTTTCGTGACGTGCCGTCATCTGTCGAATTCAACAAGCTGCGCAAACGCCTGCTCCGGCTGTCGCGCCAGGCCATGGACGATTTCGCCATGGTGAAACCGGGCGAACGCTGGCTGGTGGCCCTGTCGGGCGGCAAGGATTCCTACGGTTTGCTGGCGCTGCTACTCGACCTGAAATGGCGTGGTCTGCTGCCGGTCGAGCTCATCGCCTGCAATCTCGACCAGGGCCAGCCGAATTTTCCCAAGCACATTCTACCGGACTACCTGACGACCAACGGTATCCTGCACCGTATCGAATACCAGGACACCTATTCGATCGTCACGGACAAGCTGCCCGAGAACTCGACCTATTGCTCGCTCTGTTCGCGGCTGCGGCGCGGCCATCTCTACCGCGTGGCGCGCGAGGAAGGCTGCTCGGCGCTGGTGCTCGGCCATCACCGCGAGGATATCCTCGAAACCTTCTTCATGAACCTCTTCCACGGCGGGCGGCTGGCTGCGATGCCGCCGAAGCTCCTCAATGACGAGGGCGACATGATGGTGCTGCGGCCGCTGGCCTATTGCGCCGAGGAGGATCTGGAGAAATTTGCCAATGCCATGGCGTTTCCGATCATTCCTTGCGACCTCTGCGGCAGCCAGGAAGGGCTGCAGCGCAATGCCATGAAGGCGATGCTGGACGACATCGAAAAGCGCATGCCGGGCCGCAAGGACACGATGATCCGCGCCATGACCAATGTGCGGCCTTCTCACTTGCTCGATCGCAAGCTGTTCGATTTCGCTGCTTTGGCTCCCGCTTCAGAGAATACAAATGCGCTTTGACGACCGTGACATCGAATGGTTGACCGGCGTTGTGGCCGATGCCGCGGAGCGGGAGATCATGCCGCGCTTTCGCCGCCTCGGCGCAGGTGACGTGCAGCAGAAGAAGTCGGCGGCAGACCTCGTCACCCAGGCTGACATCAATGCCGAGCGTGTAATCACCCAGGCTCTGGCCGCAAGATATCCGGATGCCCTGATTGTCGGCGAGGAAGCCTGCGAGGCCGACAAGACGCTGCTGGCGAAGCTCGGAGGCAGCAAGCTGGCCTTTGTCATCGACCCGGTCGACGGCACTTACAACTTCGCTTCCGGCGTGCCGGTGTTCGGCGTGATCCTGGCCGTAGTCAAGGATGGCGAGACTGTTGCCGGCATCATCTATGACCCGGTTGGCAAGGATGCCCTGGTCGGCGTTCGGGGGGCAGGCAGTCATATGGTGGACGGGCAGGGACGGCAGCCTGCCACGGTGGCCGAACCGGTGCCTTTCACACAGATGACCGGCGCGCTCGGCTGGCAGGCTTTCGAAGAGCCGGAGCGTTCGTTGCTGGCGAAAAACCAGGCGAAGTGCCTGTCCTATATCGGCTATCGCTGCTCGGCGCATGAGTATCGCGTGCTCGCAGGCGGTCACGCGCATTTCATCGTTCAGAACGTGATGATGCCATGGGACCACCTGGCCGGTGTGTTGATCCATCAGGAGGCTGGTGGCTATGCCGCGCGGTTCGACGGCACCGCCTATCTGCCATCGCATATTGCCGGCGGCCTGATCGTGGCACCGGACAAGGCAAGCTGGGCCGAGATCAAGCGCGAACTCTGGTCCTAGAGTGCTCCCGCGTTCAGCGGAAACACTCCAGCTCTCCTACGCAAAACCGCGGCGCAGTTTGCAGGAATTGCCCTCGTAGAAGCCGGCGGCCGTGGCCGTCGGCTTCTTATCAATGGGAAAGATCCGCGCTGACCGGGTGTGGTGCATTGGGCGCGGTAAACAGCTTGCCGCGTTCGGCAATCAGCACGAACACCAATCCCAGGATTCCCACACCGCAGAAGCCGGCGGCCAGTGGTGTCACGGTTCCGTCGAAGGCCTGGCCGATGCCTGCGCCGATCAGTCCGCCGCCGAGCGTCTGGATGAAGCCCTGGATCGAGGCTGCCGTGCCGGCGATGTGGCCGAGCGGTTCCATCGCGATGGCGTTGAAATTGGAGCCGATCCAGCCGAACTGGAACATCGCCAATGCGAACAGAAGCACGAACAGCGGCAGTGGTATCGGTCCAAGCAGGGACAGAACGAACCATACCGTCGAGACGATGGTGAAACCGATCAGCGCACCGTGCGACAGGCGACGCATGCCGAGCCGCATGACGAGACGCGAATTTACGAACGAGGATACGGCCATCATGCCGGCGATCGCCGCGAACAGCACCGGAAACCAGTAACCGAGATGGTAGATGTCGAGATAGATCTGCGGGGCGGAGTTGATGAAGCCGAACAGTGAGGCAAACACAGCGGTCGATGCCAGCGTATAGCCAAGCGACAGCCGGTTCGACAGCACGATTCCGAAGCCTTGCAAGACGGAGCTGAGATCGACCTGCCGCCGATCCTCAGGATGCTGTGTCTCAGGCATGCGGATGAAGGTCCACAGCGCGATCGCCGTAGCCAGTATAGCCATCGCCATGAAGATCATGTGCCAGTTGGAGAAGATCATCACCAGTTGCCCTATCGAGGGCGCGACAACCGGAACCACCATGAAGACCATGAAGATCAGCGACATCACTTCGGCCATGGCGCGGCCGCCGAAACGGTCGCGTACCATCGAGACGGCGATGACGCGCGTCGAGGCGGCACCGATACCCTGGATGAAACGCAGCAGCAGCAATGTTTCGAAGCTCGGCGCAAACACCGCGCTGGCGGCTGCACAGATATAGATGACCAGACCGACCAGCAGCGGTTTACGGCGGCCAAAGCGGTCCGATAACGGTCCATAGAAGATCAACGCGGCAGCAAGCCCGCCGAAATAGGCCGAGATCACATACTGGCGGTGGTTTTCGTTGGCGACGCCCAGGCTGGAGCCGATCTCCTGGAGACCGGGCAGCATGATGTCGATCGCGAGTGCATTCAGCGCCATCAGCGCGGCGCAGATGGAGATGAATTCCCAGCGCGGTATAGCAAAGGCCGGTTGTCGGGCGTCTTGCTGGGCTTGCGTATCCATGAGGATCCCCCAATGCCAAAATGCCGATGCGCTATCTGGGCGCATCGGCCTTATGTCCTGAAGCGGACGATTTAATTCAGCCGGGCAGGGGGCTGCCCGGCAAGGATCAGGTCAGGCGGCGCCTTTGACCTTGATACCCTTCTCGTCGAGGAAGGCTTGCAACTCGCCGGCCTGGAACATCTCGCGGATGATATCGCAACCGCCCACGAACTCACCCTTCACGTAAAGCTGCGGGATGGTCGGCCAGTTGGAATAGTCCTTGATGCCCTGGCGAAGATCGTTGGAAGTCAGCACGTTGACGCCCTTGTAGTCGACGCCGATGTAGTCGAGGATCTGCACGACCTGACCCGAGAAGCCGCACTGCGGGAAGCCCGGCGTGCCCTTCATGAACAGGACGACGTCGTTGCTCTTCACTTCGCTGTCGATGTAGTCGTTGATTCCGCTCATGGGCCAAAATCCTTCTGCGCCCGCGGGAGTCGGGCTGTAACATTTTTAATGAGATAACCCCGACAGCGGGCCGAAACAAGATGTTTGCCGATCACCATGCCGAAATGGCGCAAGCAACAGTCGGTTGCTGGGCCAAGCAGAACGCAGTCTTGGGCTGCCGATGACACGTCGAACCTGGATCGTTTTGCTGGTTCTATTGCTCGCGGGCGCCTCTCTGGTGACCTGGTTTGCCTGGCGTTCGCAACAGGTGGCGCCTCGACAGTCCACGCCATCGGCGCCTCCTCCATCGGCTCCGATGTCGCCGCGATCACCATCGTCGGTGCAGCAGCCTGCACGGTCGCCAGCAAGGAGCGCGTTACCGGAACCCTGCCGTGATCTCACGTTCGAGACGGTCGCTTATGTCGTGTGCGAGCTGGATCTGCGCCGGTACGCGGTATCGCTGCACCGGCAGGATGCGGCAGCCAAACCGTACGGTTCCGTAACGAAATTCATTGAAGCCACGCGTGCTGCTGCCGGATCGCCGGTGTTGCTCGCCATGAATGCCGGCATGTACCACAAGGACCTTTCGCCGGTCGGGCTGTTCGTGGAAAATGGCAACGAAGAGACACCGCTCAATCGCAATGACGCAGAGGGCAATTTCTTCCTCAAGCCCAACGGTGTTTTCTACATCGGCACGGAGGGCAAGGCGGGCGTCCTGGAAACCGACGCCTTCGCGGCTGCCCGGCCCGCGGTGACCTACGCAACCCAATCCGGTCCGATGCTGGTGATCGACGGAGCCCTGCATCCGCGCTTCGAACCGAATGGCACGTCACGCTATATCCGCAACGGTGTCGGCGTTCGCGATCCCGATACGGTGGTGCTGGTGATCTCGCGTGGCGAAGTCAGCCTTGGCGGCTTCGCCAGGCTGTTTCGCGATGAACTGGGCTGCCGCAATGCGCTGTTCTTTGATGGCGCTGTCTCGACGCTCTCCAACGGGGCCGACACAATTGTCGGCGGTTCGTATCCGGCCGGCCCCATTCTGGCAGTTCAAAAACGGTAGTCTTCATACCCTTGAGGGCAATTTGTTCAGTCGAGCCGCGACGCAATCCACGGATGACGCGTGAAATCGTCGAGATCGTGATAGAGCACAGCCTCCCAGCCATGCTGCCGTGCGGCCGCGACAACCTTGGCGGAATCGTCGAAAAAGAGTGGTGGCTGGGTTTGCTGTCCGATCAACTGGTCGACGCTTTCGTAGAAGCGGCCGCTGTTCTTGCCGACGCCGAAGCGCGCCGCGTAGAACATCTCGTCGAAATAATGCCGCAGCCCGACTTCGCTCCACAGGTGGAAGGCCCGGATGTGTTCCTGATTGGTGGCGATGAAAAGACGCGTTTCGGCGGAACGACGCAGCTTCTTGATGAGATCGAGAAGCGGCAGGTTCAGGCTGACGTCGCGTGTCAGCCAATAGGTCAGGAAATCGAGCGAAGAACCGTGAAAGCCGATCGTCGGCAGGAACGCGTCAAGCTTGTTGACGAGTGAAACGCGCCCCTCGATGACATCGTTGAATTCCGGTCCGAAGAGAGGGGCGATATCCTCTCGGGCCACTCCCAGATCTTCCAGGAGATGCTGATCCCAGCGCCGGCGTCGCGCCGGGTCAGGATGAAAAAGGCTGTGGATCAGAACGCCGTCAACGTCGAAGAAGACGGCCCGCATCACTCCGGTACGCTGGTCTGCAGGGCGAGGGCATGCAACACGCCGCCCATGTTGCCTTTCAGCGCGTCGTAGACCATCTGGTGCTGCTGAACGCGGTTCTTGCCGCGAAAGCTCTCGGCCACGACTTCGGCGGCATAGTGGTCGCCGTCGCCGGCGAGATCGCGGATCGTCACCTTGGCGTCCGGAATGCCTTCCTTGATCAGCCGTTCGATGTCGCGGGAGTCCATAGCCATGGGACGTTCCTTCTTGTTCAATTCCCCATGAAGCGAGGAAACCAGGATTCGTGAGCTTCGGTCAATTCACCAGCATTGGTCTCAAACCAACCGCTGATCGGGATTTGCGTGGCCACAAGGCTGAATATCGTTGGTCGGAAAACCGCTGTCCACTCCCAATGGACCGACACCCATTCAAGCCGACACCGGGGAAAAGCGAGATCGAGAGTGATCTAGTCAGTTGCGTTATACTTTCAGCGGGCCGCCAGCCTGCCGCTCTCGCCGTGCTTCGCAGAATCCTGCAGACCAAATCAGTAAGACAGAACACGATCAGGTTGATCAGGAACTCAGCCATTTTCGATTTGCCACCGCGTCAGCTGCCGATTCCATTATCTTCTCGCTCGTCCTAGGCGTCCATGAAGCGAGGAAACCAGGATTCGTGCGCCGCTTTCAAGTCTTCGATTGATATGGCGCGCGCGGAGCCCAGTTTCAATTCGCTGCCGCCGGTGTTGCCGATCCACGGCGCGAAGATGCCGAGCGCCTTGGCTTCGTTCCACAGCGCCTGCAATTCCTCCGACTGGCCGGCGAATTTCACCGTGACCAGATAGCGGCCCTGGTCTTCGCCGAAGAAGACCGGGATCGGGTTGGCATCGCTCAGGCCGGGCACCGTTGCACCGATGCCCGATGCCATCGCCATTTCGGCGAGCGCCACGGCAAGACCGCCATCCGACAGGTCATGCACGGCGGTTGCTGCACCGCTGCGGATCAGCTTGCGCACGAAGTCGCCGACCTTCTTCTCGTGGACAAGGTCGACGGGCGGCGGCGGGCCATCACTGCGGTTGTGGATGTCGCGCATGTAGATCGACTGGGCGAGGTGGCTGCCCCACCCGGCCGGGCCACCGATGAGCAGGATGACTTCGCCTTCGCCGGCGAATCCCACCTTGGCCATCTTCGACCAGTCGTCGATCAGGCCGACGCCACCGATGGTCGGCGTCGGCAGGATGCCTTGCCCGTTGGTCTCGTTGTAGAGCGAGACATTGCCCGACACGATCGGGAACTCGAGTGCGCGGCAGGCATCGCCGATGCCGGTGACGGCCTTGGCGAACTGCCCCATGATCTCCGGGCGTTCCGGATTGCCGAAATTGAGGTTGTCGGTCGCCGCGAGCGGCAGCGAGCCGGTTGCGGTCAGGTTGCGCCAGCATTCGGCCACTGCCTGCTTGCCGCCCTCATAGGGATCGGCCTCGCAATAGCGCGGCGTCACGTCGGAGGAGAAGGCAAGCGCCTTGGTGGCATGGCCGTCGACGCGCACCACGCCGGCATCACCGCCGGGGATCTGCAGCGAGTTGCCCTGGATCAGCGTATCGTACTGCTCCCACACCCACCGGCGTGACGAGAGATCAGCGCCGCCGAGCATTTTCAACAATGCATCGGCCACATCCGCCTGCGGGATGTCGTTGGCCGCCAGCGGTGCACGTTTGGCCGGTTCCACCCACGGCCTGTCATATTCAGGCGCCTGGTCACCGAGTTCCTTGATCGGCAGGTTCGCGACTTCCTCACCCTGGTGCAGGACGCGGAAGCGCAGGTCGTCGGTGGTCTTGCCGACGATGGCGAAGTCGAGCCCCCATTTGCGGAAGATCGCTTCGGCTTCCTGTTCTTTTTCAGGGCGCAGCACCATCAGCATGCGTTCCTGGCTCTCGGAGAGCATCATTTCATAGGCACTCATACGCTCTTCGCGCACCGGTACCTTGTCGAGTTCTAGCTCGATGCCGAGATCGCCCTTGGCGCCCATCTCGACGGCCGAGCAGGTGAGACCTGCGGCACCCATGTCCTGGATGGCGATGACCGCGCCGGATGCCATCAGCTCCAGGCAGGCTTCCAGCAGGCACTTCTCGGTGAATGGATCGCCGACCTGCACGGTCGGGCGCTTCTCGTCGATCTTGTCGTCGAACTCGGCCGAGGCCATGGTGGCACCGCCGACGCCGTCACGGCCGGTCTTGGCGCCGAGATAGACGACCGGCAGGCCGACACCCTTGGCCTGCGACAGGAAGATGCCATCAGCTTTGGCGAGGCCGGCTGCGAAGGCGTTGACCAGGATATTGCCGTTGTAGCGGGCGTCGAAATTGACCTCACCGCCAACAGTCGGCACACCGAAGGAATTACCGTAGCCGCCGACGCCGGCTACCACGCCAGCCACCAGGTGCCGGGTCTTGGGGTGGTCTGGTGCGCCGAAGCGCAGCGCATTCATCGCCGCAACCGGCCGTGCACCCATAGTGAAGACGTCGCGCAGGATACCGCCGACACCGGTGGCCGCGCCCTGATAGGGCTCGATGAAGGAGGGGTGGTTGTGGCTCTCCATCTTGAAGACCACGACATCGCCGTCGCCGATGTCGACCACGCCGGCGTTTTCACCGGGCCCCTGAATGACCCGAGGGCCCTTCGTCGGCAACGTGCGCAGCCATTTCTTCGAGGATTTGTACGAGCAGTGCTCGTTCCACATTGCCGAGAAGATACCGAGCTCGGTGAAAGTCGGCTCGCGCCCGACCAGCTCGAGGATGCGCTGGTATTCGTCAGGCTTCAGCCCGTGAGAGGCAATCAGTTCCGGCGTGATCTTCACGGTGTTGGAGATGGTCATGGTGCAGCGGGCAACTCCGAGAGCGTGTTGCGGCCCCTATAGCCGAACAGGCGGCGCTGCGACACTGCCGATTTCAGAAAAATGGCCGCATGCCACAGGCAGTTTGCCAGTGATCAGGCCCTGGTTGCCTGCGCGAGGCGTTTTGCCAGCACCATCGTACCTGGCCGCGCGGCCCCGCCAAGGCCGGGCAGGGCGCGGACATCGGATGCCTTCACCTCGTCTCCGCATGCCGAGCAGGCGATTTTCGGGGTGAGCGTGCAGCCGCAGGTCTTGTGCAGGAACCGGATCGGCTGCCCTTCTGCCGGTTGCGCCCAGCGATCGCCCCAGGCAGTCAGGGCGAGGATGATGGGAACCAATTCTTCTCCAGCTTCGGTGAGTTGGTAGTCGAAGCGTACCGGCCGTTCCTGATAGGCGGTGCGTCTCAGCGCGCCACCGTCGACAAGATGCCGGAGACGCAGCGTCAGCAGGTTGCGCGAGATGCCGAGATTGAGCGCAATGTCGTCGAAGCGCACAAGGCCGAGATAGATATCGCGAATGATGAGAGGCGACCACCAGTCGCCGATGATCTCCAGGGATCGCGCCAGGGAGCAGCGCATTTCGCCAAAACTGACCTTCTTCATGCACTCAGGCTAGTGGGTTGCCTGATTGAACTCAAGGCAGTAGGTTCAATCATTGAACTATGATGTGGAGGTTGGCATGTACCATGCGATTGTTCGTGCGCGAATCCGCTCTTTGTTCGACAGCGTGAACGAGGGCGATGCCGGCCCCGTACTGGCAGGCTTCGCGTCGCGTTTTGAGCATCGTTTCCTTGGCGACGGGCACGCGCTTTCCGGTGTGCGAACGTCTTTGCCGAAGACGAAGGAATGGTATGAGCGCCTCTATCGGCTGCTGCCCGATCTGCATTTCGACCTGGATCGGATCGCCGTCAGCGGGCCGCCATGGAATACGCTGGCCATTGTCACCTGGCTGGAAACCAACAGCGGCACGGATGGCGTGCGCACCTACAATCGCGGTATTCACGCCGTGCATCTGGCCTGGGGCAAGATGACGTCCCTGCAGATCTGTCCTGATACGGCTGGGCTGGTAGCGACACTCGATCGCCTTGCCGCCGCCGGCAATGCGGAAGCACACGCAGCACCGATCACGGACTGAAGCTCAGCCGAAGGAATCGTAACCGGCGCGGCCTTCTTCCAGCAGCCGCCGGATGATCTCGACGCCGCGCGCGACATCAGTGCGCGGGCCCGGCGCCGAGATGCCGAAACGCACGGCATGGAAGACCTGTTCCGACCGGCCTGCCTTGAACTCGTCCTCGTCGTCGAGCAGCACGCCGTTCTCGAACGACGCGTTCTTGAACGTGCCGGAAAGCCAGGGGTCAGGCAGAGTGAGCCAGACGAAGGGGACATTGTCGCGAGCCTGGAAAGTGAAGCCAGCCAGTTTTTCGCGCACGATGGCGATGCGGGCATTGATTTCGGCAATGCTGTTGCGGCGAATTTCATGCGCCTTGCCGGAAAGCACCAGCCTCGATCCGACTTCGGCAAGCAGGAAGGGCATGCCGCCGGTCAGCATCTTATGCGCCACCTGGATGCGGTGCCGATAGGCGGGTGGGCATGACAGCCAACCGCCACGGACCCCCGCCGATACCGATTTCGACAGGCCGCTGGCGACGATCGTGCGTTCCGGTGCGAATTCGGCAAGCAGCGGTGTCTTGTCCTCGGTAAGGCCACCATAGAGATCGTCTTCGACCAGCAGCACATTGTATTCGCGTGCAATCAGCGCGATGTCGCGTCGACGGCCGACATCGATCGTTGCCAGCGTGGGGTTCTGCACGGTCGGCATCAGGAACATCATCCTGGGATGCTTCTGCGCGCAGACGCGCTCGAAATCCTCGGGATCAATGCCCGCGGCGTCGGAGCCGACCAGTACGATGCGTCGCCCGACCAGTCCTGCGCTGCGCGACACCTGCGAATAGGTGAGGTGCTCGAAAGCGATGTAGTCGCCAGGTGCGGTCAGCGCAGCGATTGCAGCCATGACCGCCGCATGCGTGCCAAGGGTCGGTACGATGCTGTCAGGGGCAGGGCGGAAGCCGTTGCGGGCAAGCCAGAGGCTGCCGGCATCCATCCAGCGTTGTGGGAAATCCCGCGTGTAGCTGGCGATCTCATAGGCATGGTCGCGAGTGATCTGTGCCAGGAGATCGGTGATGGCGCCGCCCTGGCCGGTGTCGGGTGCTGCCGTACTGTCGAGGCGCAGCTTGCCAGCCGGCGCTACGGTCAGGCGTGTGCCTTCCGGATGAGCCGGCAGCGGAATTGCATCGTCTGGCTGCGTGCTGTCGGAGTGGCGCTTGAGCACATAGGTGCCGCGACCGACCTCGCCGCTGACAAGACCGCGCTCGCGCAGCAACTGGTAGGCACGACCGATCGTGCCGACCGTGGCGCCGATGTCGTAGGCGAGGTCGCGCTGGGGCGGCAATTTTGTACCGGCACCGAGCACGCCGCGGTCGATATCGGCTTCTATGCGATCGGCAAGGCGCTGATAGAGCGGGCCGGTGCCGGAGGATAGGTCGGGGAGCCAATTTGTCATGGTGACAATTTAGTATATTGTATCAATTGAAGAGTCAATACATATGGATTGCACCGCGATTGTCGCGGTAATTGTGACAATGGTGCTGTTATGGCAAGTGCAATAGAGACAATTTATCGGAGACAATCGTCTTCGATCATCCATATCGAGCAGCCGTCGGGCTTCTCGGGATTTTGCCGTCGCGTGACGGTGATGATGACCTCGTCCCCAACCTGGCTGGGCAGGGCGCTGGAGCGCCGCCGCAGCCGGCTTGCGCTGCTTGAGATGACCGACGAACAGCTGAAAGATATCGGCGTTTCTCGTTCCGACGCCTATCGCGAGGGAATGCGGTCCTTCTTCGATTGAGCAGCCGGTTCCGCTCGAGGGCTCGTATGATGGAACGGAAAAAGAGATATCCTGCGCCGATACGCTCCACCAGTTCGGAGCCGTTGCCTTTCGTGAGGTTTCTCGAAAGGCTGGTACGCGGTTGGAACACGCTGCCGCAATATCAGTTAACCCGCCGGGGTCTGATGGAGCTTGGCGACGAAGAGCTTGCCGAACTCGGCGTGCCGCAGCGTTCCAGGAGGAATTGAAGCCCGGCCGGGCAGGCAAGGGCCGCGTGGACGAGAAATCCGCGCGCCCTTGCTGCTAGGCTTTGGCGCCGCAGTCGCCGTTGCCGGTCTGCCAGCGCGCGATATCGGAACCGATGCGGCCGGAGAGTGGCTCGCTCATCAGCGGGCCGAACACTTCGACACGGCTGGAGGCGCCGCGTGCCTGCACTACCAGCAGCGGCTTGCCGCCATAGTGCTTCGCTGGAACCAGCAGGAAGCGCGGCGTGCCGCCGAAATTGTTCAGCTCATTGGCCATCTGGTAGGATTTGAAAGCAGGGTCCTTGGACGCGATCCAGCATTTATGCGCTGCGATCGCCACCTGTTCCATGGCGCGCAGCGATGCGCTTTTGCCGCCGCCAGTTGGTGCGGAATTGTAGGACTTCGACTGGCAGGCCACCAGTGCGAGGCCAGCCAAAGCGACGAAGCCGAAACGGACGGCCATCTTTGCTGCATTCATCGTTTCGGCTTCCCCAAGTCGAGATGAGATCTGGTCGGTATCGGAAGAAGAGATGGCTCAGGCTGCGATGCCAAGCGCGCCTTCGAAAAGAGCGCGGCCATCAACGCCGCCATGTGCCGCTTCGATCAGGTTTTCGGGATGCGGCATCAGGCCGAGCACATTGCCCTTGTCGTTGATGATGCCGGCAATGTCATTGATCGAGCCATTCGGGTTGGTGCCTTCGGCATAGCGGAACACCACGCGGCCTTCGCCCTCGATGCGGGCCAGTGTCTCAGCCTCGGCGAAATAGTTGCCATCATGATGCGCGACCGGGCAACGGATGATCTGGTTCGGCTGGTAGCCGCGGGTAAAGGCGGTGTTGGCATTGGTGACCTGCAGCTTCACTTCGCGGCACACGAACTTCAGCGAGGCGTTGCGCATCAGCGCGCCCGGCAACAGGCCTGCCTCGACCAGGATCTGGAAGCCATTGCAGACGCCGACGACCATCACGCCTTTCGCGGCCTTTTCGGCTACTGCGCGCATCACCGGCGAGCGCGCCGCGATAGCGCCGCAGCGCAGATAGTCGCCGAATGAGAAACCACCCGGAATGGCGATCAGGTCGACATCGGGAATGTCCGTGTCTGTCTGCCAGACAGTGGCCGGTGCGCTGCCGGAAATCTTGGTCAGCGCCGCGATCATGTCGCGGTCACGATTGAGGCCGGGGAGGAGGACGACGGCGGTTTTCACGTCAGGCAATCTCCACCGCGTAATTCTCGATCACCGTATTCGCCAGCAGCTTGTCGCACATCGCCTTGAGCGCTGTCTCAGCCTTGGCCTTGTCGGTGCCATCGATTTCGATGTCGAAAACCTTGCCCTGGCGTACCTGGCCGACGCCGTCGAAGCCGAGGCCGCCCAGGGCATGTTCGATCGCCTTGCCCTGCGGGTCGAGCACGCCATTCTTCAGGGTCACGGTGACACGGGCCTTAATCACGCTATGCAATCCTCGTTGTGGTTGTTGGTCGGCTCCGCGAAACTGCTCCGGAAACCAGATGCGCCGACTTCCGTCAGAAGTCGGCGCGGCAATCGTATTAGTGCTTGGTGTCCTTCGGGCCGCTCGAGGAGACCAGGACTGGTCCGGTCGGGCGCTGCGGCTCGTTCTCGTTCATGATGCCGAGGCGGCGCGCCACTTCCTGGTAGGCCTCGACCAGCCCGCCCATGTCGCGGCGGAACCGGTCCTTGTCGAGCTTGTCCTGGGTGGCGACATCCCACAGGCGGCAGGAGTCGGGCGAAATCTCGTCGGCCACGACGATGCGCATCATGTCGCCTTCGAACAGCCGGCCGCATTCGATCTTGAAATCGACGAGCTGGATGCCGACGCCGAGGAAAAGCCCGGAGAGAAAGTCGTTGACGCGGATGGCTAGTGCCATGATGTCGTCGATTTCCTGCGGGCTAGCCCAGCCGAAGGCTGTGATGTGCTCTTCCGACACCATCGGATCGTCCAATGCGTCGGCCTTGTAGTAAAACTCGATGATCGAGCGCGGCAGCACGGTGCCTTCCTCGATGCCGAGCCGCTTGGACAGCGAGCCGGCGGCGACGTTGCGCACCACCACTTCCAGCGGAATGATCTCGACTTCCTTGATCAGCTGCTCGCGCATGTTGAGCCGGCGGATGAAGTGGGTCGGAATGCCCATGCGGTTCAGATGGTTGAAGATGTGCTCGGAAATGCGGTTGTTGAGCACGCCCTTGCCGTCAACCACCTCGTGCTTCTTCTTGTTGAACGCGGTCGCGTCATCCTTGAAGAACTGGATCAGCGTTCCAGGCTCGGGTCCCTCATAAAGGATCTTGGCCTTGCCTTCATAAATGCGGCGGCGTGACTTCATCGGATTTTTTCTCTGGTTGGAAGGGCAGGTTGCAACGACCGGTCCCTTTCTTTCGCGGCACATTGGCGCGTCTATGGTCTCAATCGCGGTCTCTACCGCAATCATGGACATCGCTCAATCGGCAAATCGGTCGAATCACCGCTTTCCGGGGGCGAAATGCCGCAACGCAACAAGCTAGCCCGCATTTCTCGCACTCGATGCGGCCTGCGCCGGTTCAAGAAGCCGACAGGGCAGGAGCCGCGCGCAGACGCGACGCGGGACATCGCGCAAGCGTGGCGACGTACCCTGTCGGCTTCTTCAACCGGCCCTTCGGGTTGCTCTTTCGGCGGACGTCTACGGCGTCAAGTGGCTCAACCGTATGTCTTTATACGCTTTTCGCCCCTCGACGCCGTATCCGCCTCGCCAGCGCATGACCCCGAAAATCGACTTCGATTTTCGGAAAGGATCATGCGCCAACTCAAAGTGTTGGAGCGTCCTTTGCGCGTCCGAATGGACGCGCGGCGCTCCAAAGAGCAACACAGGCTGCATCGAGTGTGAGAAATGCGGGCTGGCGCTGGACAAGATCGCATATTGACCGCGCGCCAGCCATTTGGTTTGAGAAATCCGGATACGCATATATCGACCACCAACCGAATCGGTTCCACCGGAGGATTTGCGATGAGCAGCATGAAGGACCGCGAAGAGGGCTTCGAGCGCAAGTTCGTCTTCGACGAGGAACTGCGTTTCAAGGCGAACGCGCGCCGCAACAAGGCGCTGGGCCTGTGGGCGGCAGAGAAGCTGGGCAAGACCGGCGCCGACGCCGACGCCTATGCCAAGGAAGTCGTGGTTTCGGATATCGAGGAAGCGGGTGATCATGACGTCTTCCGCAAGATCCGCAAGGATTTCGATGCCGCCAATATCGACCAGTCCGATCATCAGATCCGGCGCACCATGGATGAGCTGATGGCCCAGGCCATCGAGCAGATCAAGAACACCTGATCGTCGGGCGCCGGCATGGCTGGACCAATGGACCGCCCGGTTTTTCCGGGCGGTTTTTCTTTGCCTTTTCCGCCATTTCCGGCTGAAACTGGATTCAAATCGAGCTTCCGTTTTCGCGGAAATGCTCCTGCTTTATGTGTTAAGCAATTCCGGACGCAAACCGCTGCGCACTTTTGCTGGAATTGATCTGGAGAGGAATTGCCGATGTCTCTTAAAGCTCGCCTGGAAGCCGATGAAACGCTGTGCACCGCCTGGTCGGGCGTGCCGGATGCGTTGACCGTCGAGATCGTCGCCAGGCAGGGTTTCGACGCGGTGACGCTCGACATGCAGCATGGCGGTCACAACGAGGACAGCGTCTTGCGCTCGATCGCGCCGATCCAGTCGCTTGGCAAGCCCGCGCTGGTGCGCATTCCGGTCGGCCGTTTCGACATGGCCAGTCGCGCGCTGGATTTCGGTGCCGAGGCGGTGATCGCGCCGATGGTCAACTCGGTGGCCGACGCCAGGGCTTTCGCCGCGGCGATGAAGTACCCGCCGCTCGGCGAGCGTTCCTGGGGACCTACCTATGCCTTGCCGCGCTACGGCAAGGGCACGCAGGCCGACTGGCTGAAGGAGAGCAACCAGCGCACCTTGGCTTTTGCCATGGTCGAGACACGCGCGGCGCTCGCCGCACTGGACGGTATTCTTGAGACGCCCGGTATCGACGGTATTTTTGTCGGCCCTTCGGATTTCTCGATCGCCTGGAGCAATGGCGCGGTCGTGGATTCGACGCTCGAGGACATGATGGAGACGATCGCACTGATCGCCGAACGCAGCCGCAAGGCGGGCAAGCATGCGGCGATCTATGTCCTGGATGCCGGCCTCAGCGGCCGCCTGGTCAAGATGGGCTACAGGCTGCTTGCCATGGGTTCTGAGCAAGCGTTGGTTGGTCTTGGTGCCAAGACGCTGCTGGCAAGCGTGAAAGCGTCGATTGGGTAGTGAGATAGTGAGTGGTGAGCAGCGAATAGGCGAAGTTCCCACTCACTACCCACTATTCGCTGATAACCGCGACAGGAAATGCGCGAAGGTCATCGAGCCTTCCGGCCATGGTCCATGGCCTGATTCCGAATTGAGATGGC
This sequence comes from Mesorhizobium sp., assembly GCA_035944705.1. GTDB lineage: Bacteria > Pseudomonadota > Alphaproteobacteria > Rhizobiales > Rhizobiaceae > Mesorhizobium. The sequence goes on from DASZAX010000011.1 coordinate 180,288, forward strand.
CGGCTTCCCCGGCATCGATGAACAGTGAACCCCATGCACCTGCGAGGTCTTCCGCGATTTCGAAATCGCAGAACGGGTCGTTGCGGCTGGCGATCACCATCGAGGGAAAAGGCAGCGGATCGCGAGGGTAGGGGCCGAACGTCATCAGGTGCTTCGGCTTGATCTTCGGGTTGGCGACGTCCGGCGGGGCGACGAAGAAGCCACCGGCGATCGGCTTCTTGCACAGCGGCAGCGCCTGGATGGCTGTCGGCACACCGAGCGAATGCGCGACCAGCACAACCGGCTTGGTTGCTTCGTTGACGGCTTCAGCGACGCGAGCCGTCCAGTCCTCACGCACGGGTTTGGACCATTCGGCCTGTTCGACGCGGCGCGCCGTCGACAGTTTCGCTTCCCAGCGGCTCTGCCAGTGGTCAGGCCCCGAATTGGTATAGCCGGGTACGATGAGGATGTCGGTGTCCTTGACTTTCATGCCGCGGATGTAGCGTTCCGACCCTTTTGGCGCAACCTTGACCCTCTCCGGGCTAGAGTTCCATCAGGATGATACCGATGGGGTCGCCGCCGACACCATGGGAGAAGAATCCGTGCTCTATCGGGCGAAAACCATGCCGCGCGTAGAAACCTTCCGCATTGAGTGTAGCTTCAACCCGGATCGGGCCATCATGACCTTGCCGCGCCTTGGCGATGCCGATTTCAAGCAGCTTGCTGCCGAGGCCTAAGCCGGCCGCCGCGGCGAGGAGAAAGAGCCGTGTTACTTCGCCGGGCTCGGCATCAACGAAACCCACGATCCTGCCGTCCTGCTCGGCAACCACCATGCTTCCCGCTGCGATCAGCCTTTCGTAGGTCTGTGCCGTGCGCTCGTCCATCCAGCCGGCGATTTGACTTTCGGAATAATGGCTCCTTGCAAGCTCTCGAACCGAGGCCCGTGTCACGTCGAAAACCGCTTGCCCGTCGCCGGCCCGCGCAGGTCTCAAATTGATGACTGTCATGGAATGATGAACCAATTCAAGTTGTTGGCAAACAATAGTGAAGCGGGGAGAGCCTGTCTGCCGTGATCACTTGCTGGCGCAACGGAATGTCCGGATGGTACGATGGGTCAGTGAGGTCTTATATCAAAACTGTGAACACCATGTTCGATTTTTACTGTCTTGTGTGAACAGTGGAAATGCCTCATCTGGTGGGGACAACCACTGCCGCGTTTGTCGGAGATCGGGTTTTGCGACTGACGCGACGTACAATGATGGGCGCAACCGGCATTCTGGCTCTGGGAGCCATCACCGGCGCGGCCCGCTCGGAGACCAAGATGAGCCCCTTGCCTTTCGCCGCCACCACCCCGGTCAGTGTCGCCCGCGTCGGTTTGAAAGCCCGCGACGCCGACAAACTTGCTGCGTACTACAATGCCGTCGTCGGACTGCAGGAACTTACGCGCGACGGCGAGACGATCACGCTGGGTGCTGCCAATCGCCCGTTGCTGGTGCTGGAGCGCGATCCTGCTGCCAAGCCGGATGATCCCCGCAGCGCCGGCCTGTTCCATACCGCTTTCCTTCTGCCGAGCCGAGCTGATCTCGGACGCTGGATCAACCACGCCATCGAAAACAAGATCGCGGTCGAAGGCGCTTCGGACCATCTGGTCTCCGAAGCCGCCTATCTCACTGATCCTGAAGGCAACGGCATCGAGATCTACGCCGATCGTCCGCACGACACCTGGAAATGGAACGGCCCAACCGTCGAGATGGCGACGATCCGCATGGATATCCCCGGCGTGATCGGTTCGGTGCCAGCCGGCGACGCCGGCTGGAAGGGTGCTCCGGAAAACACGGTGGTCGGCCACGTTCATCTGCGGGTCGGCGACCCCAATCAGGCCGAGGCCTGGTGGAACACGGAATTCGGCTTCGACACGGTCACCAAATATGGCTCGCAGGCGGTATTCCTGTCATCTGGTGGTTATCATCACCACATCGGCGCCAACACCTGGCAGAGCGCGGGCGCTGGCACGCGCGACGCCGGCCGTTCGGGGCTGTCCTGGGTGGAGATGCGCTCATCGAACGCCAAGGCATCGTCCACCTATGCCGATCCCTGGGGTACTGTAATCCGTACAGTGCCTGGAGCTCCTGCATGAAATGCTGATCCGGTCGGAAGTGCACGCTGACCACGACGCAATCCATGAATTGACGTGGGCTGCGTTCAAACCGATGGCCTTCAGTGATGACACGGAGGCGGATATCATCCGGACCCTGCGGGCCGATGGCGATCTGACGATTTCACTGGTGGCTGAAGAGGGCGGTGGGATCGTCGGCCATGTGGCGTTTTCGCCGGTTACGATCGACGGCGTCGATGACGGCTGGTTTGGGCTTGGTCCGATCGCGGTCAAGCCGAGCATGCAGCGCCGGGGTGTCGGCACGGCGCTGATTGCGGCCGGGCTGAAGCTGCTGGATGAACGTGGCGCCAATGGATGCGCGCTGATCGGAAATCCCGATGTCTACAGCCGCGCCGGCTTCGTCAGCGATGGACGGCTGACCTATCAGGACATCGATACGAAATATGTGCAGCGGTTCGTCCTGCGCGGACCTGCACCATCTGGTGCTCTCAGGTTCGTACGCGCTTTCGGAGGATGAGACCGATGTTTCGGCCGGTCTTTCCGCTTCAGCCCTCATTCACAGGATGAAATGGCCTCATGCTCAAGGTTGTCGCTCACGATTTCATCAAGCTCGAAGCGATCGAAAACGTTCGGCCGCTCTATGCAGAACTTGTCGAGAAAACGCGACGGGAGCCGCTTTGCATCTCCTATGAGCTCTTCATCGATCAGAAAAACCCCGGCCATTTCGTCTTTGTCGAAGAGTGGCCGGACCGCTCGGCGCTAAGAGCCCATGTCGAAACAGAACATTTCCAGCGTCTTGTGCCCCTTATCAATGCTCACAAGGCGCGAGACGGAACGGTCGTCCTTTTGGACCCGTTCGCCGCCTGATTGCCTCAGGTGCCGACGGCGTCGGCGGCGAATCCCGTCGAGAGCCCGTGCGCCCAATTGGCAAAACCGCCGGCTTCGGCGCGGCTGGCAGCCTCTGCCCAGTCATAGTGGATGGCGCGCAGGTCGAACGACCATCGGCCGCTTTGGCGCGTGGCGATCGCAAAACGCGCGTGCGGGCTGCCGGTCACCGTAAGGCCGGGAAACGCCTGCACCCCAACGCTGCCCGGATTGAGAACGATTTGGCGTTCGGAGACCTGGACGACGCGTGGCGTATGCGAGTGGCCGCACAGCACCAGCTCCGCGGTGACGTTGCTGAGCTTGTGCCGAACCGCGCTCTCGGTGGATGGGAAGAAGTGATTGCCACCGTCTTCCTCCAGCAGGAAGATTTCGTCGCTCGACGGGCTGCCATGGCAAAGGAAGACGTCCGGCTCAAGGCTCATGGTCGCTGGCAATGCAGCAACCCATTCCCGCGACACCCTGGAAAGTTCCTGGTGGGTAAACGCGTCCGACTCGCCGAGCTCCGCGGCCGGCGTCTCGGCGAGCTCGCGATCATGATTGCCGCGCACGGTCGGCCAGCCTTGAGCCGCCAGATATTGCGCGGTTTCTTCCGGCCATAGCGGACCGGACAGGCAGTCACCGAGATTGACGATCAGGTCGGGCGCCGCCGCCCTGATCTCGCGATGCACCGTTTCCAGCGCGCGCAGATTGCCATGGATGTCGGAAATGACCGCCAGCCGCATGAGAGCTTATCCGAACACCCGCTTGAAGATCGTGTCGACATGCTTGGTGTGGTAGCCGAGGTCGAATTTCTCGCGGATCTCGGCTTCCGATAGTGCTGCCGTCACTTCCTTGTCGCCAAGCAGTTCCTCAAGGAAATCAGCGCCCTGTTCCCAGACCTTCATGGCGTTGCGCTGGACGAGCCGATAGGCGTCCTCGCGGGAGACGCCGGCTTGCGTCAAGGCCAGCAGCACACGCTGCGAGTGGACCAGACCGCGGAACTTGTTGAGGTTCCTGTCCATGTTTTCGGGATAGACAAGCAGCTTGTCGATAACGCCGGTGAGACGCGCCAGGGCAAAGTCGAGGGTTACCGTCGCATCCGGTCCGATCATGCGCTCGACCGAGGAGTGCGAGATGTCGCGCTCATGCCAGAGCGCCACATTTTCCATGGCCGGCAGCGCCATGCCACGCACCAGCCGGGCAAGGCCGGTGAGGTTCTCGGTCAGCACCGGGTTGCGCTTGTGCGGCATCGCCGACGAGCCTTTCTGGCCGGGGGAGAAATATTCTTCCGCTTCCAGCACTTCGGTACGCTGCAGATGACGGATCTCGGTGGCGAGCCGTTCCACCGACGAGGCAATCACACCGAGTGTGGCGAAGAACATGGCATGACGGTCACGCGGGATGACCTGCGTCGATACCGGCTCGGGCTTCAGGCCCAGCTTTGCGGCAACATGTTCTTCGACATAGGGATCGATGTTGGCGAAGGTGCCAATGGCGCCGGAAATCGCGCAGGTGGCGATGTCTTCGCGTGCATGGACGAGCCGCTCGCGACAGCGGCTGAATTCGGCATAGGCCTGCGCAAGCTTGACGCCGAATGTGGTCGGCTCGGCATGGATGCCATGGCTGCGGCCGATGGTAACGGTGTCCTTGTGTTCGAAGGCGCGCCGCTTCAGCGCTGCCAGCAAGGCGTCGATGTCGGCGAGCAGGATGTCGCTGGCACGGGTGAGCTGCACCGCAAGGCAGGTGTCGAGAACGTCGGACGAAGTCATGCCCTGATGGATGAAGCGTGAATCCGGGCCGACGAACTCGGCGAGATGCGTCAGGAACGCGATCACGTCATGTTTGGTGACGCGCTCGATCTCATCGATCTTGTCGACGTCGAACTTGGCGGCGCCGCCCTTTTCCCAGATGGTCTTCGCGGCTTCCTTCGGAATGACGCCAAGCTCGGCCAATGCGTCGCAGGCATACGCCTCGATCTCGAACCAGATGCGGAAGCGCGTTTCCGGTGACCAGATGGCGACCATTTCCGGCCGGGAGTAGCGTGGAATCATCGGTCCGTCCTGATGTCTCGGGAAAACTTACGCCGCGTCCTAACAGAGCAGGAGAAAATGCTCAACGCGGCTGACGGACAAACCACAGCGCTGCGGCAAACAGCGTGACGAATCCGAGTGGGAAATAGAAGCGAATACCGAGGATTGCGAACTGGTAGAGCGCGCCGGCGCTGGTGAAGGCGAACTGGAAGAACCAGCGCAGGCTGAACGGTGTACCGTGCCATTCGGCATAATAACTGCGGTACTGCAGCGCGTAGAGGCCGCCGGTGATCGCGATTGTCGCGGCGATGAGACACGCCAGAAAGGCAGCGAAAGCCACTTCGCCGGACCGACCAAGCGAAACGAGTCGCGCCGCGTACAGGCCAAGCGGAAAGGCGAGAGCCCCTCCAGCGGCAAACAACAACACGACTGTCACGATGCTTCCCGACGTCTGCCAGTCATCCAGGAACAGTCTGGCACAGGCGCTCGCGCCCATCGAAAGGGCCCAAACGAGGGCGCCGGCGATTGTCGTGTGCAGCGCAGGCAAAGCCTGATGCAGCCGGGTCGCCGTCGCGCCGCCTATCGGAGCTGGCGAGGCAGACGCGGTCACAGCCGCCCAGTCACCGCGATCCAGCGGTAATCCGGACCCTCGAAGCCGTAACCGCGCGTCCAGATCAGCACGGCATAAGTGGACAGGCTGTCGCCACTGTAAGTTTGCACCGCGCCGATCCCGTAACCAGTCGGGCAGCCGCGGCTCTTCGGGATGGATTTGTCTTCATGCAGCAGCTTCGTCGCGCCATTGGGGGTTGCCTCGATGCGCAGGAGACGGAACCCTTTGGTCTCGCCCTGGCTGGCGCAGACTTCGTCGCCGCTCAGCACGAACTCGTTCAGCCTGAATTCCAGCGGCTCGTCGATTGCCGGAAAGACCGGGCGCGGATTGACGACCATGCGCTGCGGGTCGGTGGAAAGTTCGGTCACGGGATTGCTCCCGGCCATGAACCCCTGGTTGGCGTTGAGTTCGGCTTGCTTGACGATCGCCTCGCCCTGTTCGCGCGCCTTGTCGCGAACAGCCTGCAGGGTGGCGCTTTCATCATCGATGCGCACGCGCACCGGTGTGCCTTTGACGAACGTGTCCGTCGCCGTATCGATGTAGTAGCGATTGGCGTAGGGAAAGCCGGAGCCGTCCTGCACGCCATATTCTTCGAAAGCGAAGATGCCGCCGCCCTTGCTGAAGCCGAGCACCTGCAATTGTGCGACATCGCCGGCCCATGCAGCGCTTGCCGCCAGCCATAACGCGCCTGCCAAGCTTATCAACTTCGCCAACCGCACCCGCATCATCCGCCCTCTCGAACTCTGTTACTATGCCCGCAGCAGGCGCTCGCTGTACACTCAGTCTTTCAGCGAAGACCAGGCCGGAAAAAGATCGCCCTCCGAAGGTGTCGCCTTGAACACGGCGCGTGCGATCGCCCGCGCCATGGTGGCGCCGGCGGCGGCATAAAGGTCGATGGCTTCGACGGGCGAGGGCACGATACCACTCCTGCCTGTCGAGAGGCCGAAGACGAGGTCCCCGTCCACTGGTGTATGGGTCGGCCAGATGGCGCGCGTGAAGCCGTCATGTGCTGCGATCGCCAGCCGTTTGGCGGCAGCCTTGGTCAGCACCGCGTCGGTTGCGATGATCGCGATGGTGGTGTTGGCGCCGACAGGATTGTCGCGGAACTTCAACCGGACCTGCTGGCTGTCGGCGGGGAGAGGGGAAGGGTAGCCCAGCCCGCCGAATTCATCACCGATCTCGAAGGGGGCCGCCCAGAAATGGCGGCTACGGCCGACGGTCACCGAACCGGTTGGATTGGCCGCGACGAGGGCGCCGATAGTGATGCCATTGTCCAGTACGGTCGAAGCGGAGCCAAGGCCGCCTTTCAGGCCTGAGGTCAGGGCACCAGTACCAGCTCCGGCGGTGCCGATTTCGAAATCCGTCGAAGCGGCAAGCGTCGCCTCGTATCCAAACTCGCGATAAGGCGGATACCGGCCCCAGTTCTTGTCGCCATTGTTGGGAAGGTCGAACAGGATGGCCGCCGGCACGATCGGCACGCGAAAGCCCGCGACCTCGAAGCCGACGCCCAGTTCGCGCAGTGCCGCCTGCACGCCGGAGGCTGCGTCCAAACCAAAGGCGGAACCGCCCGAAAGCACCAGTGCGTTGATGGTTTCGACCGAATTGTGCGGCTCGAGCAGGTCGGTCTCGCGCGTACCTGGAGCGCCGCCCAGGACCTGCACGCCAGCCACCGCCGGCTCGTCGCAAACGAGAACCGTGGTTCCCGACTTCAGCCTTGCATCCCCGGTGTTGCCGACACGCAGGCCAGCGACATCTGTGATCAGGTTGCGTTGGCCGGTGCGGAACATCATTGCTCCTCAAGGGGTATGAAACGCGCGCCGTCGAAGCGGAAGCCGCGATACGGGTTCCGGGTCAGGTCGCCTTTCGCGTCGAAGGCAATCGAGCCAATCGACGTCGTGAAAGTCCGGTCCGACAGTGTCGTCGTCAGCGGCTTCCGGTCCGCCTCGGACGCTTTCCTGGCCGCATCGGCGATCTCGACCGCGGCAAAGGCCGGCAGCGCGTAGCCCTCGGGCAAGACCTTGCCGACAGAAAACAGGTCAAGCGTCTTCTTCTCCGCGACCTCCGCCCATTCCGGCATCGCGATCATCAAGGTGTCTGTTGCGTAAGGCACATCGCTCGCTGCCGCGCGCAACGCCTCGCCACCGGCAAAGGCCATTCCGGAGCCTAGTTTGGCCGCGTCGCGCGCCATGATGGCGACATCGCGGCCGTCGCCGCCGACAAAGACGGCATCGGCGCCGGCTTTGCGCAGCCGCCCGACAAGGCCGACCTGATTGTCCAGTTCGGGACGGTATGTGTCGGTGAAAACCGGTTTCAGCGCTGCCTGCTGGGTTGCGACCCGCACAGCCTCCGCCAACTCGCGCCCGTAGATGGTGCCGTCGTCGACAATGGCAAAGGAAGCGTCGCGCCATTGCTTTGACAGGATCGTGCCAGCGGCGTCCCGTTCGGCATCGCCGCGCGGACCCAATCGGAACACTGGCCAGCCCGTCTTGGCGCGTCTGTCCGTGAGACCTTCGCTGCGTACGCCAAGCGTTATCACCGGGATGCCCGCCTGTTTCAGGATCGGCATCGCGGCCTCGATCGCCTCGGTGCAGAGGAAGCCGACGACAACGTCAACCTTGGACGATACGAATTGGGCGGCTGCAGCAGCACCACCGTCCGCGCTGCATTTGTCGTCGACAAGGGTGGTTTCGGCGCCAAGGGTGCTCGCGCCCAGCCGCGCGCCATACTCGATCTGCCTGCCGAGGATCGCAGACGGGCCGGACAGGGGCGCCGCGATACCAATATTGAGCGGCGCCGCAGCAGCGGCACCGGTCAACAGCAGCCCGCCAAACAGGCCTATGAGTGCGTTCGGCAGTCGCATTCCGGTAAACTGCTCCCCCATCGGTTTTCGAACCGGTGTCGGTCCAGACCTAAAGGCTGGCAGCTTTTGGTGCAACAAGGCAATTTCGGCGGCTGCATCAACCACTTCGCTTGTCGTGCGCAGGTTGCGGCCATATATAGCGCTAGGGGTTTGGTGTCTGGAAAATCGCCCGTGCTGATGAAGAATGATGTCGAGCCGCAGGCCTATCGCGACGCGATGAGCCATTTTGCTGGCCATGTTCATGTGATCACCACCGATGGCGTCGCTGGCAGACGCGGCGCCACCGTCATTGCAGCCTGTTCGGTGTCGGACACGCCGCCGATGGTTCTGGCCTGCCTCAACCGGGTCAATCCCAAGAACGAAGCGTTTATCCAGAACGGCAATTTCGCTCTGAACACATTGTCTTCGCACCATCAGCCTTTGTCGGTCGGTTTTTCCGGCGTAACCGGACTGTCGCTTGATGAGCGTTTTGCGCTCGGGCAATGGGACACGTTGTCGACCGGTGCGCCGACGCTCTCCGACGCGCTGGCTGTTTTCGACTGCGAGCTGGTCGATACCAAGGACCTGGCCACCCACCGTGTGCTTTTTGGCAAGGTGACAGGTCTGCGCATCGGCGATAATTTGAAGCCGTTGATCTATCACGACCGCGGCTACCGCATATTGCAGGACTAGAACGCGGGCATTCACGGAGCCAGGATGACCGAGCTGAAACCGTGCCCCGTGCCGGCGACGATCGACGAGACTCTCGATCTTCTGACCGACGCGGACTACGTGGCCGACCGGTCGCTGGCGACGGTGTTGTTCCTGTCGCTCCGCATGAAGCGGCCGCTGTTCCTCGAAGGCGAAGCCGGTGTCGGAAAGACCGAGATCGCCAAGGTGCTGGCGTCGGCGCTTGGCCGACGTCTGATCCGTCTTCAGTGCTATGAAGGGCTCGACGTTTCCTCGGCGGTCTATGAGTGGAATTATGCCGCCCAGATGATCGAGATCCGCATGGAAGAGGCGGCGGGCAAGGTCGAGCGTTCGACCATGGAACGCAATGTCTTCTCGGAAAAATATCTGATCCGCCGCCCCGTGCTCGATGCACTGACCGGCAAGGAAGGGGCCGCCCCTGTCTTTCTGATCGACGAACTCGACCGTACCGACGAGGCTTTCGAAGCCTTCCTCCTCGAGATCCTGTCCGACTTCCAGGTCACGGTGCCTGAACTGGGAACGATCAGGGCTGAAGAGCCGCCGATCGTCATCATCACCACCAACCGTACCCGTGAAATCCATGATGCCCTGAAGCGGCGCTGCCTCTATCACTGGGTCGACTATCCGAATGCGGCACGCGAGCTGGAGATTGTCAGGCGCAAGGTGCCGGGCGCCAACAGGCGCCTGTCGGCGGAAGTCGTCGCCTTCATCCAGAAGCTGAGGCAGATAGAGTTGTTCAAGGCGCCGGGCGTGGCGGAAACCATCGACTGGGCCGGCGCGTTGACTGAGCTCGACAAGGTGGCGCTCGACCCGGAAACCATTTCCGACACGATCGGCGTCCTCTTGAAGTACCAGGACGACATCGCCCGCATCGAACAGGGTGAAGGACGGCGCATTCTCCAGGAAGTCCAGGCGGAACTCGCCTCGGCGGCGGAGTAGGGTGAAATGACAGGCAGCCAGCCGGAAGGCCGGATCGCTGACAACATCGTCTACTTTGCGCGTGCCTTGCGCAAGGCAGGCATGCGGGTCGGGCCTGCCTCGGTGAAGGATGCGATCGAGGCGGTGCTCACCGCCGGTATCGGCAGCCGTGATGACTTCTACTGGACGCTGCATGCGGTGCTCGTCACCCGCCACGAGGACCATGCCACCTTCGACGAGGCATTTCGGCTGTTCTGGAAGTCGCGCGAGCTTGTCGAGAAACTGCTCGCCATGTTCTCGCCGGTGGCGCTTGAGAACCGCGAGCGGCAGAAGCCACGCGCCGCCGAGAGCCGGGTCAGCGATGCGATGTTCGAAGGACATCAGAACGCGGCACCACCACGCGAGATTCCGGATATCGAAATCGACGCGCGGTTCACCGTTTCCGGCAATGAAATGCTGCGTGGCAAGGATTTCGCCCAGATGAGCGCGGCAGAGCTGACCGATGCCCGCAGGGCGATCTCGGAACTGCGCTTGCCGTTCGACATGGTGACGACACGGCGCTTCAAGGCCGACGCGTCCGGCCGGCGCATCGATCCGCGCGCCATGATGCGGGCATCGGCCCGCACTGGTGGGGCGCTGATCCTGCCGAAGTTCCGGTCGCCGCGCGAGATTTATCCGCCGCTGGTGGTGCTGGCTGATATTTCGGGCTCGATGAGCCAGTACACGCGCATCTTCCTGCATTTCCTGCATGCGCTCACGGAGAAGCGGCGGCGCGTGCACGCCTTCGTGTTCGGCACACGGCTGACCAACCTGACGCGCCAGATGCGGCATCGCGATCCGGACCAGGCGCTGGCGGACGCTTCTGCCGCCGTCAAGGACTGGTCGGGTGGCACCCGCATCGGCGAGACGCTCGCCGAATTCAACCGGCTGTGGTCACGGCGCGTGCTGGGGCAAGGCGCGGTGGTGCTCTTGATCACCGACGGGCTGGAGCGCGATCATGTCGACGGGCTCGCCAGGGAGATGGAACGTCTGCACAAGTCCTGCCGTCGGCTGATCTGGCTGAACCCGCTGCTGCGCTTCGACGGGTTCGAGGCGCGGGCGCGCGGCGTGCGTGCGATGCTGCCGAATGTCGACGAATTCCGGCCCGTACACAATCTGAACGCGCTTGCCGATCTTTGCGTGTCGCTCGGTCGAAGCCGGATGCACGAGAACGATCCGCGCCGCTGGCTCGATGCTGTCACGGCAAGGGCGGCCTAATGCGCGTCGCGATCTTTCAGATACGCTCCTTGCGCATTAGGTCTTTGTTTTTGCGCATGTCGTTCTCGCAAAACCGCTGCGCACTTTTGCGCGACATGCCTTAGCCAATGTCTGGAGGAATGGCCATGCAGAACAGCGCCTATCTCGACGAGGCCCGAGATCCGCTGCTGATCGCGGAAGACTGGATGAAGAACGGCAAGGATGTCGCCATCGCCACTGTTGTCGAAACCTGGGGCTCGGCGCCGCGCCAGGCCGGCAGCCATCTGGTGATCGATGCGGAAGGCAATTTCCATGGTTCGGTTTCCGGAGGCTGTGTCGAGGGCGCCGTGGTGGCCGAGGCGCTGGACGTGATCGGTTCCGGCAAGGCCAGGATGCTCGAATTCGGTGTTGCGGACGAGACGGCATGGCAGGTTGGCCTTTCCTGCGGTGGGCGTATCAAGGTTTATGTCGAGCGGTTGGGGTAGGAACCGGGCAGCATGGATCCTTATGTCCTCAAGACATTGAACGTCGAGCGCCGCGCACGCCGCGCGGCAGTTCTGGTGAGCGATCTTGGCGATGGACGCGACCGGGTCGTGCGCGAGGGCGATACGGTCGCCGGAGAACTCGGTGCTGCCATCGAAAGGGCTTTCCGCACCGGACTCTCCGGTTCTGTCGAGGCCGAGGGCCGCACGTTCTTCCTCAATGCCCATCTGCCGCAGCCGCGCCTGGTGGTGATCGGCGCCGTTCACATCAGCCAGGCGCTTGCGCCGATGGCCAGGATCGCGGGCTATCCGGTCGAAATCATCGATCCGCGCACCGCTTTTGCCACGCCGGATCGCTTTCCCGATGTACCGCTTCATGCCGAGTGGCCACAGGACGTTCTGGCGCAACAGCCGCTTGATGGTTACACGGCGCTTGCCGCCGTCACCCATGACCCAAAGATCGACGATTTCGCATTGAAGGCGGCACTCGACGCGCGCTGCTTCTATGTCGGCGCGCTCGGCAGCCGCAAGACGCACGCCCGGCGGGTCGAGCGCCTGTTGGCACTGGGGGCAGGCACAGAGGATATCGCGCGCATCCACGCGCCGATCGGTGTCGATATAGGAGCGGCAAGTCCAGCGGAGATCGCAGTAGCGGTGCTGGCCGAGGTGATCGATGCATTCCGTTCGCGCGGCCTTCAACGCAAGGGCGAAGCAGCGTGAAATTCGGTCCGGTGCCGTTGGAGGAAGCCGAGGGCGCTATCCTGGCGCATTCGACCGTTGTCGGTGACAGGCGCCTGCGCAAGGCGCGTGTGCTCTCTGGCGAAGACGTTGCCGCGATGCGGGATGCCGGGTTGCGCGATGTCATCGTCGCGGTGCTCGCAGCCGATGACGTCGAGGAGAATGCCGCGGCCGAACGCCTGGCCTCGGGACTTTCCTTTGCCGGCATCGAGGCGAAACCCGCTGCCACCGGCCGCGTCAACCTTCATGCCACCGTTTCCGGTGTCTTTACGGTCGACAAGCAACTGATCGATTCCATCAACCTGGTCGATCCCGATATCACCATTGCCACCATGCCGCCCTTCGCGCCGATGATGGAGGGACAGATGGTGGCGACCATCAAGATCATTCCCTTCGCCATCTCGGAACGCGTGTTGGCACGTGCGCTGGAATTGGGCCGGGGTCGGGAAGCCTTCCGCATGCATTCCTACAAACCTTTCAGGGTGGGCGTGGTGCAAACCATGCTGCCCTCGATCAAGGACAGCGTGCTGGACAAGACCCTCCAGGTCACCGAGGAGCGCCTGGGACGGACCGGCAGTGCGATTTCGGGCGAGATCCGCACGCCGCATGCAGCGGCGGATGTTGCTCGCGCCATCGAGCAACTGTCGGATGACAGCGACATGGTGCTGGTGTTCGGCGCCTCGGCGATGAGTGACCCAGACGAGGACGTCATCCCGGCGGCAATCCGCGCTGCCGGCGGCATCGTCCACCGCTCCGGGATGCCGGTCGATCCGGGCAATCTTTTTGTGCTCGGCGAGCGGCATGGAAAATCCGTACTCGGTGCGCCGGGCTGTGCGCGCAGCCCGAAGCTGAATGGTTTCGACTGGGTGCTGGACCGACTGATGACTGGTATTTCAGTGACGAACGAGGATATTGCCGGCATGGGCGTGGGTGGGCTCCTGATGGAAATTCCGACCCGACCGCAGCCGCGCGAACTCACCTCCGGCAAAGGGGAAGCAAAAGCGGTTGCGCTGAAGGTTCCGGTCGTGCTGCTCGCGGCTGGCCGCTCCAGCCGCATGGGTGGGCCCAACAAGCTTCTCGCGCTTTTTGGCGGCAAGCCGCTGGCGCGGCAGAGCGCGGAACGAGCCCTGGCCTCGAAGGCAAACGGTGTCATCGTGGTCACCGGCCATCAGGCGGAGCGGGTGAAAAAGGCGCTCGCTGGCCTCAAGGCCACTTTTGTCGAGAACCCGCATTTTGGCGAAGGTTTGTCGACCTCGCTGAAGGCCGGTGTCTCCGCGCTCGCGGATGATGTCGCCGGAGTGCTGGTGATGCTCGGCGACATGCCTGGTGTATCGCCAGCGGATCTCGACCGGCTGATCGATGCCTTCCGCGCCTCCGGTGGCCTTTCGGTGGTGCGCGCGTCGCATGATGGGCGACGTGGCAATCCCGTGATCCTGCCGCGTTCTCTGTTTGCTGCCGTAAGTCATCTGGAGGGTGACACCGGCGCACGCCATCTTGTCGAGGCGGAAGGGCTGGACGTCATCGACGTGGAGATCGGCGCGGGCGCCTTCGTCGATGTCGACACGCGCGAGGCATTGGCTGAAGCCGGCGGTGTGTTGCAGGATTGACAAGAGGGCAGGCGACAACGCAACCCTCTTGCATGAACACGACGGCTATCTCTTCTCTCTCTTCCGGCTTCACACGCTGCCTCCGCCTTTCGCTGGTGGTCCTGCTGCTGTCTGGCCTGATGGCGGATATTGCCGAAGCGCAAACACTGAAGCCCTTCAAGGACGAGCTGTTTGCCTATCCGGGCATTCTCTCTGCGGAGAAAGGCGACGTCTACCGCGTGGTCGACTACCGCGAGATGCGCGACATCAACGAGCGCGACGCGGTACCGGAGCGGCGGGTGCGCCCCCAATATACCTCGACCGACGTGCGCAACGTGCAGAAGGACCTGGCGCTCAAGCTTGACACCGGCACGCTGCGCCATGTCGCGGTTGGGAAGATGGAGGGAGCCGCTATCATCGTGCTTTACCTGCATGGGCAAGGCGGCAGCCGCAAGCAGGGCGTGGATGATTTCACCTTCGGCGGCAACTTCAATCGCCTCAAGAACCTGATGGCCGGCAATGGTGGCCTGTATCTGTCTCCGGATTTCACCGATTTCGGAGACAAGGGTGCAGGGCAGGTGGCCGCGCTGATCAACTACTACGCCGAGCGTTCGCCCGGCGCGAAGATCTTCATCGCTTGCGGCTCGATGGGCGGAGCGCTGTGCTGGAAGCTGGCGGATCGCCCGGATACCGGCAACCGCATCGATGGGCTGTTGTTGCTCGGGTCATTGTGGGACGAAAGTTTCTTCGCCAGCCCGGCCTTCAAGCGGCGTGTGCCGGTGTTTTTTGGACAGGGCAGCAAGGATCCGGTCTTTCCCGTTGAAAACCAGGAAGCTTTCTTCCGTTCGATCCTTGCCAGGTCAAAGGCTTATCCGACCCGCTTCGTGCGCTTTGAAACAGGGACGCATGGCACGCCGATCCGCATGACGGACTGGCGCGAGACGCTGAACTGGATGCTGTCGCGCACCAGATAGACCGAAACGATCGGCGATCAGGGCGCGGTGTTGTAGTCGATCACCGTTTCCGGGTTGACCTCGCCGTCGTAGCTCGCGTCGACGTCATACTGGACCAGCGCGAACGCCCCGTTGCGAAACAGGTAGGTGCCACTCGATGACGCATCCCCGACACCACGCCATTTGTCATGAGAGACGAGTGTGTGCGCGTTCTCATCGTAGCCGGAGTTGATGAGCCGGTCGACGGTGCGGAACCCGATGACGCCGATATGCTCGACCTTGCCTTCGGTGTTGCCGTTTTCATAGCGGATGTCGAGTTCCGGTACCGCGAACTGTAGCTGGTTCACGCTCTGCTCTGCATCCGAGAAATAGTAGATGGAACTCTCATTGTAGGCAGCCATCGAGCAGAAGAACTGAAACAGACGCACCGTCTTGTCCGGTTGATCGTCCGAGGGCTTGTAGCTGATGCTGTAGACAGTGGGATCGCCGATCTGGCGGCCAGCGGGACCTTCCTGGTCGCACTCCTCGGCATAGCTAGCAAGAAAAGCTCGTTTTGCCTGATCGAGTTCCGCATCCTTTTTCGGGATTGGCGGGCTGTCGCCACAGCTTTCCGGCAAAGCCTCGCCCAATTCCTTGTCGGAAGGCTTGAGTTCGCCTTTCTCAATGCGGATCGGGCTGAAAGGTGGAGCCTGGATCTCTGCATTGACCTGCCGCAGCGTGTAGCAGCCAGCGAAGACCTTGCCATTGCCGGCCTTGTCGACGGCGCGGATAGCGACCGGAATGGTATAGTAGATGCTGCCGGCAGCGCCGTCGCTGCCTGCGTTGCCAGTCACCACTTCGACTGTTTCGGTACCGTCGTATCCCTTGGCGAAACTGTCGAAATCCTTGGCCGGTTTGGTGTCGCCGAAATAATCCCAGGCACGCGCATATTCGTGGCGGCTGATGGCGTTGTAGAGCGACCGGATGACGGCTGCGGCATCGGTGCGGTCGTCGAGATAAGGCGGTTCGGCGGCGCGTGCGGCCTGAGCCAATAGGGTCAGGCTGACTGCTGCGGTCGCGGCGAAAAGGGCGCTTTTCATCGACGAATCTCCACTCGATGCAACCAGCATCGGTGCCGAATGAGGCAGGCGCGTGACGGCTTGGCGGCACTTGAAGAATCGTCGGCGAAGGCGCTACGTCTCGGTCGGGGCAACAGGGAAAACGGTCATGGCGATATCCATGTACGACGCATCGGTCGCGGTGTTTCAGGCCAGGCTGAAGGCATTGGCCGGCGTGTTGAACGCTGCAGAGCAAAATGCAGCGGAACGCAAGATCGATCCGGAAGTCTTTCTTTTTGCGCGCCTGGCACCGGACATGTACCCATTGACCCGGCAGGTGCAGATCGCAACCGATCACGCCAAGGGTGCGAGCTCAAGGCTGGCCGGACGTGACGCGCCGCGCTTCGAGGATGATGAGCAGAGCTTTGACGATCTGCATGCACGCATCGGTCGCACGACGGATTATCTGGCGACGTTCACCGCACAGGACATTGCAGGGTCCGAGGAAAAGACGATTGAACTTCGGCTCGGTGGCCGCCAACTTTCAATGCCTGGCCTGCAATATCTGCTGCATTTCGCCATGCCCAACTTCTATTTCCATGTCACCACGGCTTACGACATCCTGCGCCACAATGGCGTGCCATTGGGCAAAGTCACCTTCATCAGCGGTGGGCAAACGCGAGCGTGAAGGGTCCGGGCCGGCTGTTGGCGATTGATGGCTACGATCAGCGAAGCGCTGGGATGCGGGCGATACGCGGAAAGTCCGCCGGTTTGATGCCGGCCTCGGCACGGTCGGCGCGGCTCATCGCATAGATCAGCGCCAGCGAGGCGCGATAGCGCACCTGCTCCTGTGGGCGCGGACGGGCGAACATCTCGGTGAAGAACCCCATGGTTCTTGGCTCCGGTTGGTCCTCCCATCTCCCATATAGGTGATTCATGACCATTGTTGCAGTGCAGCATTGCCGCAATGCCTGGTTTTATGCTGCGTTGCACAATATGTCGCAGCCTGCCGACCGGCGCCTCGGGAATGTCTTCGCTGCCCCTTCGACATGGCGAGCCAGCCGCTAAAAATCCTGCCGCTGATGGCATGCATTTTTAACGAGCCGGATGTATCGTCCGCCCACGTTCGGTTGGGCGCGCATTGCTGGGAGGCTGACATCGCTACCGGAGCCAAGCGGGATTTCGCTTCCTTGCTCGACGATCTCTTTGTCGCTTCCGGGGAAGCAGACGAAGTGGGCGCCAAGCCGACCATTCCCTTCGACTATCTTTCCGTCGTCGACGAACTGCATTCCGGCCGCATCAAGGTATCGGGCGAGGCAGCGGCGGCCGAGTATCGCGAGAGCGGCGCTGATCTGGCCGCCGAGTTCTCGGCTCTGCTCGATCAGGCACGCGTCGCACTGGCAGACGAACATCCCGAGCCGGAAGAGATCCTTCCGCCCATCGATCCCGAGGCCATCGCTTCAGAACTCGGGCTCGGCCGCATTGCGAAGGCTGCAGATCTCGGGCGCCTGCGTCGCGACTTCGCCTTTACCAATCATCCGGACCGGGTCGCGCCGCACCTGCGGCAACGTGCGATGATCCGCATGCAGGTGGCTAATATGCTGATCGACGACGCCAAGAAAAAGGCCCTGGCCGCCACGCGTCGTCGTTAGAGCGTTTCCGTTTTTCACGGAAACGCGGAAACGCTCTAAGTTTTTGTTTTCGTCGCATTTTTGTAACGCCAAGTGATTCCACTTGGCTACAAAATGCTCTAGTGCCCTTCGTCTCAACCCTTTTCTGAAGCCTCGCAGGGCTTGGCCTGCAAGTCGGGCTTGCCTATGCTGGGCTTCCCCCATCCACATTGCTGCACGCTCGCGGCCGCACACCCTTCCGGAGAAAAAATGCAGAAAAGCCGTCTCGGCCGGACAGATCTTCTCGTCTCCAGGATCTGCCTGGGCTCCATGACCTGGGGCCAGCAGAACACCGAAGCCGAAGGGCACGCGCAGATGGACCTGGCCTTTGCGCACGGCGTCAATTTCATCGATACGGCCGAACTCTATCCGATTCCACCCAAGGCAGAGACGCAAGGGCGTACCGAGACGATCATCGGCAGCTGGATGAAGGCGCGCGGCAACCGCGACAAAGTCGTGCTGGCCACCAAGGTGGTCGGCCGTACGGCCAGCGAGTGGTTCCGCGGCGGGCGTTCCTCCAGACTGGTGCGTGCGGACATTTTCGACGCCATCGACAAGTCGCTGGCCAGGCTCGGCACCGACCATGTCGACCTCTATCAGATCCACTGGCCGGATCGTGATGTGCCGTGGGGCGCCAATCCCACGCGTATCGGTGGCACGTCGCCGCGCGCGGATTCTCCCGGCGGGGAGGAAACCCCGATCGGCGAGACGCTGGCCGTCTTCGATGAGCTCGTGAAAGCCGGCAAGATCCGTCATTTCGGCCTGTCGAACGAGAGTTCCTGGGGCACGATGCGTTTCCTGGCCGAAAGCGACAACGGCTTTGGGCCGCGTGTCGTTTCGCTGCAGAACGCCTACAGTCTCGTCAACCGGACTTTCGAGGTGAACTTGGCCGAAGTCTGCGCCCGCGAAGACGTCTCGCTGTTGGCCTATTCGCCGCTGGCGCAGGGCTATCTTACCGGCAAATACGATCATGGTGCACTTCCGGCGGGTTCACGCACGCAGCTGTTCAATCGCGGCCAACGCTACCAGACACCGAACGCTGCCGCCGTGCTGCTGGAATACAACGAACTGGCCCGTTCCTTCGGCATGGAGCCGGCACTCTTTGCAGGCGCATATGTGGCCAGCCGTCCCTTTGTAACATCGAGCATCATCGGTGCGACCAGCATTGCCCAGCTCGAGACGGCACTCGGCTGTGCCGATGTGGCCTGGACGGAAGAGATGCAGAAAGCCGTCGATGCCGTGCATCAGCGCGTCGGCAATCCTTGTCCCTAGCCGCATGTTTTCAGATGCCGCATGAAGGACAGACAGACGAAGCGAGGACAGGATGAATTTTCCGATCGAGGCCGTGCGCGCTGCATTCCCGGCGCTTTCGTTGACCGATGACGGTCGTCGACGCATCTATCTCGACAATCCCGCGGGCACACAGGTGCCGAAATCGGTCGCCGATGCGGTGTCGCAATGCCTGCTCAGCACCAATGCCAATCTTGGCGGCTTCTTCGAGACGACCCTGGCCGCACAGAAGGTGGTGGACGATGCCCACGCCGCGATGGCCGATTTCCTAGGTGCGGAAACGGCGGAGGAGATCATCATCGGCGCCAACATGACGACGCTGACCTATCATCTGTCGCGTACGCTCGGCCGTGATTTCGCGCCGGGCGACGAAATCATCGTCACCCGCATGGATCATGAGGGCAATGTCTCGCCCTGGCTGCAATTGGCGGAGGACCGTGGCCTTGTCGTGCGCTGGCTGCCTTTCGACCAGGAAAGCTGGCAGGTCGAACCGGCTGCCTTGTCTGCGCTGATCAGCGATCGCACGCGGCTGGTGGCGTTGAACCATGCATCCAATCTCACCGGTTCGATCAACCGGGTGAAGGAACTAAGCGCCATTGCCAGGGATGCCGGTGCGCTGGTCTATGTCGATGCCGTACAGTTCGCACCGCATGGGCGTGTCGATGTCAGCGAAATCGGCTGCGACTTCCTGGTTTGCTCGGCCTACAAGTTCTTCGGGCCGCATATGGGCATCCTGTGGGGCAGGCGCTCAGTCATCGACGCCCTGCAGCCCTACAAATGCCGGTGCTCTTCCAATGACCTGCCGGAGCGCTTCGAGCTCGGCACACCACAGATCGAGTTGATGGCGGGATTGACCGCAACGATCGGCCATTTCGAGCGGCTGGGCGAACGAGCCGGCTCAAAGGGCTCGCGGCGCGAGAAGATCACCGCTGCGTTCAGCGCGTCTATCGCCTATGAAAACGCCCTTGCGCTGCAGTTGATCGACGGACTTTCCAAGATCGACGGGCTGACCATCCACGGCATCACCGACAGGACACGCGTGCATGAGCGAGTGCCGACCGTTTCCTTCACCGTCGACGGGATCGTGCCGGAAAGCATCGTGAGGCTCGTGAATGCAGAAGGCATCTTCCTGTGGTCGGGCCACAACTACGCCTGGGAGATCGTCCACCAGCTTGGCATTCCTGCCGACCAGGGCGTGGTGCGCATAGGCATCGCGCACTACAACACCGCAGCCGAGATCGCCGAGACGGTCGAGAGCGTGACCCGCATCATCGCCATGCTGCGGCAGCAGCGCTGATGGCAACCACGCTATCGCCGGTGGCTGCCGGCGAAGCCGGTAAGGAAGCTGGTCAGGTTGGCGCCGAGCGCATCGCACAGATAGCCGCCCTCCTGGACGATCACTGTCGGCAGGCCGAGCCTGGCGATCGCCTCGCCGATACGTGCGAAGCCGGGCGTTGAAACCGACAGGCCGCCGAAAGGATCACCTTCGAAGGCATCGAGGCCGAGCGCGATGACAACGGCATCGGGCGCAAAGCTGCCGATACGCCGGAAGGCAGCCTGAAGTGCGTCGAGGAAGGTTTCGTCGCCGGATTTGCGGGGTAGGGGTAGGTTGAGGTTGTAGCCCAGGCCCGGTCCTTCACCGCGTTCGTCGGCATGCCCCCAGAAGAATGGATAAAAGCGCACCGGGTCGGCATGGATCGAGACAGTGAGGACGTCAGGGCGCGCATAGAAGATCCCCTGTGTGCCGTTGCCGTGATGCAGGTCGACATCGAGGATCGCCACCCGTGCCGCCTGCCTGCGCAGCACCTGCGCGGCCACGGCCGAATTGTTGACGAAACAGAAGCCTCCAGCGACATCGGCGAAGGCGTGATGGCCGGGCGGACGGCAAAGTGCGTAGGCGGCGGGTTCGCCTGAAAGTACGGCTTCTGCCGCATCCACGGCACTCCAGGCACTCCACAGTGCACTGTTCCAGGTGTCCGCAGAGATCGGGCACGCGGTGTCGGCCATATGGTAACCGGCTTGGCCGACGGCAGAGGCGGGGTAGGAGCCGGTGCGCGCGAGCGGGTGGATGTTCGGGATCACCTCCGCGGAGGCGCCCTCGATGCGCTGCCAGCGCTCGAAGATATGCTCGAGGAAATCGAGATACTCCGGCGTATGCACGGCTGCGACCGGTCCAAGCCCGTGATCGCGCGGCCGCTCGATCGAGCAGCCGGCGGCAATCGCGCCAGCCTTCAGGCGCTCGACACGTTCGGGTTGTTCCGGATTGGGCTGCGGTGCGCCACTGGAAAGAAAGGCCTTCGGATCATGGCACTTCTGTTCGTCGGCGTAATAAGCTCTCACGTCTCGTCCCCGAAATCCCTGGCCGTGGCAAAGGCGAAGAACGCATCGCCGATGATCCTGTGGACCTGGTCGTCGTCCTGATGGGCGATGCCGATGCGCTCATAGAAGCGCTGGGCACCGACATTGCCGGTGTCGACCGCGAGCTCCAGATAGACGCCACCGTCGTCATTGACCTGCCGTGCCAGACGGCGCAGCAGTTTTTCACCGACCTTTTTCCCACGGAACTGCTCTGCGACAAAAAGATCCTGAACGAAAGCACCAGGCTTCCCTCTCCAGGTGGAATAGATAGGGAAATACAGGCACATGCCGGCAAATTCTGAATCGATTTCCGCGATCAGCACCTGGAAATGCGGCCGGTCTCCAAAACCGTCGCGGCGAATGTCGTCAGGCGTCGAGCGCATCTTGTGCATTTCGCCGACTGTCTCGGCGATGCCCAGCAGGCCCGCGTGGATATTGTCGGTATCCTCGGGGCGAGCAGGGCGAATCTGAACAGTCGCCTGTTTGATATCGTTCATCAGAATGCCACCCGGTCACCACCCTTAAGCGCCAGCATCTGGCGTGCTTCGGTGGGCGTTGCTACCTCCAGCGAGAGGCCTTCGAGTATTCCACGGATGCGCCGGACCTGGTCGGCATTGGACTTTGCCAGCGCGCGGCCGTCGTAGAGGCTGTCTTCAAGGCCGACACGGACATTGCCGCCCATGGCCGCGGCCATCGAGATCAGCGGCATCTGCTGGCGGCCGGCCGCAAGCACGGAGAACCTGTAGTCGCTGCCGAACAGCTTGTCGGCAATCCGCTTCATGTGGAGGAGGTTTTCCGGATCGGCGCCGATCCCACCGAGAATGCCCAGCACGAACTGAATGAAGAGAGGGCCCTGCACAAATCCGCGGTCGCGGAAATGGGCGAGCGAATAGAGGTGGCCGACATCGTAGCATTCGAACTCAAATCGCGTGCCGCACCCTTTGCCGAGCTTGTCGAGGATGGTCTCCATGTCAGCAAAGGTGTTCTTGAAAATGGTATGCCGCGTCGCCTCCAGCAGCTTTGGTTCCCATTCGTGCTGCCAGTCGCGTGGCTTGTCCAGCATCGGGAAAAGGGCAAAATTCATCGACCCCATGTTGAGCGAGCACATTTCCGGCTCGGCCTGCAAGGGTGCTGCCAGTCGTTCGTCCAGACTCATCAGCGAGGAGCCGCCTGTGGTGATGTTCACCACCGCATCGGTCGCCTGCTTGATGCGTGGCAGGAACTGCATGAACACGGCCGGATCCGCAGTCGGGCGACCATCCTTCGGGTCGCGCGCGTGCAGATGCAGGATCGAGGCGCCGGCCTCGGCTGCCGCGATCGCATCCGCCGCGATCTGGTCCGGGGTGATCGGCAGGTGCGGCGACATCGACGGCGTGTGTACCGAACCGGTAACGGCGCAGGTGATGATGACTTTGTTCGATGCCATGGGATCCTCAGGAATTGACCGGCAGGCCGAGTTCGTTGGCCAGGGCTTGCAGGCTGTCGCTCAAGACATCGACGACCTCGCCGATCTGTTCTCGCGTGACGATCAGGGGCGGGCAGACCATGAAATTGTCGCTCTCCGGTCCACCGCGCACCCGGCGCGAATAGATGATCAGCCCACGTTCGAAAGCAAGGTCGATGAGGCGCAGATTGGCGTTGTGCCCGCGCGGGAGCGGTGTTTTCGCGATCGCGTCGGCATAAAGCTCGGCGCCGAGGAGCAGGCCCTTGCCGCGCACGTCGGCCATGAAGGGGAAGCGCTTCGTCAGGGTCTGCAGTTCTCCTTTCAACGCCTTGCCCATGGCGGCGGCATTCTCGGTGAGCCCAAGCCTGTCGATCTCGCCAAGCACGGCCAGACCGGCCGCGGTCGCGACGGGATTGCCGCCATAGGTGTGACCGTGCAGGAAACCGCCCATGGCGAGCACCGGGCCGACAATCGCTTCGGTTGCCGCGATTGCACCGAGCGGCGCATAGCCTGAAGACAGCCCCTTGGAAAGCACGACGATATCGGGACGGCAGTTCCAGTGATCGCCACCGAGGAAACGGCCGGTACGGCCGATTCCGGTCATCACCTCGTCGTGGATGAGCAGGATGCCGTGGCGGTCGCAGATTTCACGGATACGGGCGAAATAGCTGTCGGGTGGCACCAGGGCGGCGGTGGCGGCGCCGCCGATCGGCTCCACGATGAAGGCAAGCACGCTGTCGGCGCCTTCTTCGATGATCTTGTCCTCGAGCATGTCGGCATAGCGCAGCCCTCGCTCTTCAAGCGAGAGGTTGTCTTTGTCCCGGTGTACGAGGGGTGCCGGCACCAGGGGCATCGATTTGCCGATGGGCGTGAAGGCAGGTGTCAGGACTTCGTCGCCGGTGACGCCGAGCGAACCGATGGTGATGCCATGGTAGGACGGCATCCGTCCGATGATCTTCCAGCGCTGGGGCTGGTCCGTGGCAACGGCCCATTGCCGCGCGAGCTTCAGGCTGGCTTCGACGGCCTCGGAACCACCAGAGACGAAGTAGATGCGGTCCAGCCCAGCCGGCAGGCGCTGTGCCAGTTCACGCCCAAGCGTGAGTGCCGGTTCGTTTTCGAAATGGATGGTGTAGGCGAAGCTGACGCGATCCATCTGCCGCTTCATCGCGTCGATCACCGCCTGGTTGCCATGACCGATATTGACGTTCACAGCCCCGCTGGAGCCGTCGATGTAGCGGCGGCCTTGGCTGTCCCACAAATAGATGCCGGCGGCATGATCCACGGTCGGACGCGGCAGTCGGGTGAAATGGAAGAGATTGGGTTTTGTCACGGAAGCTCCAGCGGAGGATCTTGTCGGGTCACGGTCATCAGGATCGCGCGCCAAGGAAACGATCAAGCACATTGGCCGTCACGCGCTCGACCATGGCATCCTGGCGCAGCAGCCCGGCCACCCATTCGCAACTGCCGGCATGGAAGACCTCGCCCTTGCCGCGCTGGAAAGAGACGATCATGCCATTCGCACGCTTGACCTTGTCGAGATTGGCGTCGCTTGCCTCGCCGAAAAGGGTCTCGGCGGCAAAGCGTCCGTCCTCGTCGCCGAGAAACTGATCCTCTGGCGCAATGTCAGCGCTTTCCTCGACCTGGGAAGCCATGCCGACGGCGAGGATCTCCAGGCCGGCCGGCGCACCGCTGCCGGCGGTCGGGTAGGGCAGTCCACCGCGGATCTCATGCTCCAGACCGTCGACCTCATAACCGAAGATGTGGCTGTCGGCGCCGAGCAGGTCACCATAGTAGAGACCGGTTCCGGCGAAAGCCCAATGCTCGGGCCGATAAATCGGAAAGCCGCGCGCACCACGCGGTGCGCAACCGCCCCAGCCGGCATAGAGACCGCGGGTGGCATTCAATCCGAATGTTTCCGCCCCTGGCCTGCCGATTTCGGGAGCTTCCCAGGAATGGGTGGCACGGCGGACATCGCCGCCCTTGTAGGCCGGATCCTCCGCGCGGGCGCGATATTTGTAGCAGACCTGCCGTCGGCCACCGTCTTCCAATCGCGTCTGCCACATGAAATTGCCGGCGAAGCGCGCGGCGTGACCGCCCCTTTCAACATAGGTGTCGACGGCGTCACGCATCTCCCAGGTCCAGTATTCATCGTGACCGACGAAGACGACACAATCGTAGCCGTCAAGGATCTCGGGGGTGAAATGCAGGTCGTGCTGGCTGGCGAGGTCGATGGCATAGCCGCTGCGTTCCGCAAAACGGAAGAAGTGACTGTCATAACTCGCCCAGCCGGAAGACGTATACTTCTTGGAATGGCCGGTGGCATAAGCCCATTCCATATGCGGATAGCGTGGTGCAGTCTTCGGCGGCATGGACACACCATGTGGCACGCGCGGGGCCTCTGGTGGCAGCGTGACGAAACCGCGGCACCAAGGCCGCTCGATCGACACGATCGGTGAATACTGGTTGCCATTCGGTCCGGTGATGCCTTCGTAATGATTGGAGCCGCCCCAGGTGTTGTAGGCCAGCCAGGTTCCGGTGGCCGCGACCTGGAGAACTCGGCCCGGTCTTTTGCCGGCTTGCGGTGCGACAATGAAAAGATGCCGGTACTGGATCAGCTGCTCGTCGCGGCCTTGCGCTGTCAGCGTCATCCTGTAGGCACCCGACGGCCAATCAGCACCGATTGCAAATTCGCAGGTTGTCCCCCAGCCGCAGCCTTCGACCGAACATTGTTCGGGGGTGTCCTGCCAATGGCAATCGATGTCAGCCTGTTCAAAAAAAACGGCTTCCGTGCCGCCATCGCGAACGATCTCGATTGAAAAGCGCGGCGCTGTCGCACTGACCTGCAGCAGCACGATCTCTCCCGGGCGATAGGACAGGCGGTCGGTATAAGCCCATATCTCACCACGCGCGCCATCCATGCCCGGCTTCTCGTAGTAATGGCTTCGCACCGCGGCGTGGCGCTGCTGCGGGGACAAGCCGAAGTCCGGAAATGTCGAAGGCGGTCGGTTCATGGCAGGCCCGTGAGTCTCCGCCATTTCGACCATCGTCTCGCGAGGCGTCAAATGGAAAGCATCGGGCCAGCAACTGCTTGGTGCCGGCGTGTAAACCGACTATCTAAGGCAGAGAGATGTTTTGCGGGAGCCGCCATGCTGAGAGTGCACAGGGTGAAGATCGACGACATCTATGTGCCGACGGCGCGACGCAAGACATTGCACCCTGAAACCGTCCGCCATCTTGCCGAAGACATTCTGGAGAACGGCATGAAAATGCCGATCCAAGTTCGGCACGACGGCAAGCGCCATGTGCTCGTCGAGGGCTTGCATCGGCTGGAAGCCGCGAAGTGGCTGGGTGAAGCGGCGATCGACGCGTATCTGGTGCAGGCGAGAAAGCACTGACGCTTTTGCTTGCAAACTTCTGAAATGAATCCTGTTTTCGGATTGTTCGCCAATTTTTTCGGCAACGATGTCGGGTTGGGGGCCGGCCATCCGTCCTCGGTGGGAAGATCGAAATCAACCCATTGAGGAGAGAATTACCATGGCTACCAAACTTGACATTGCACCGTCGTCGGAGAACGAGCTGGTTCTGGCCCGCATCATCGATGCGCCGCGCGAAGCCGTCTACCGTTGCTGGACCGACCCGAAGCTGATGACGCAGTGGTTTGCGCCGAAACCTTGGACAACGCCGCGTGCCGAGGTGGATCTGCGCGCCGGTGGCGCATCCATGGTTGTGATGGCCGGCCCGGATGGCAGCGAGTTCCCCAACGCCGGCCAGTATCTGGAAGTGGTTCCAGGCCGGAAGCTGGTTTTCACCGACGCCTTTGTCGGCGACTGGCAGCCTTCCCAGAAACCTTTCATGACGGTTGTTCTGACCTTCGAAGACGAAGGCGCTGGCAAGACCCGCTACATTGCGCGTGTCCGGCACTGGAATGCCGCTGATCGCGAACAGCATGAGCAGATGGGTTTTCACGAAGGGTGGGGCATCTGCGCGGACCAGCTTGAGGTCTTAGCCAGGACGCTTTGATCGACCGCTCGAATAGGCCGCATCACAGCTTTTCATTTGACGGCACGGAGCGGCAAGCTACCGTGCCGTTCCCTTTCTCAGCAAGCCGGAATGACGATGAAATACCAGGGTGGTTGCCTCTGCGGCGTGGTGCGGTACTCCGCCGAAGGCGAACCGATCAACCAGCGCGTCTGCCATTGCCGCCTGTGCCAGAAAGCGATCGGCGCGGCGTTCAATGCACGGCTTCTGTTTGCCATCGATGTGGTGACTGTCGAAGGGCCTTTGGCCCTGATCAGCTCTTCTGCGGAGATCAGGCGCGGCTTCTGTCCGCATTGCGGCACGACCATGTTCTCGCGCCGCGAGAAGGCCGGTGTCATGGGCGTGACTTCGGGGTCGCTCGACGATCCGGCTGTGTTCTCTCCCGACATGCACATCTTTACGGCTTCGAAGCAGCCCTGGCTCGTGATCGATGACGGCTTGCCGCAATTCGAAGGCGCGCCGCCACCGGCTTAGACCGCGGCCGGACGCGCCGCGAGCGAATGTGAAACACGTCGCGGACGCTGCCGCATTTTTTTTCTTTAAATTCCTCGAAATAGCCGGCGAAGCATCATTGGTCTGCCATGTTTGGCGCCCTATCTATGCATCGCGGGTGGCCTTCGAAGAGGCAGGACATGAGTGAGCGCAGAGAGACACTGGAAGAGCTTTTGGGCGACCAGATCGTGCAGCTCGTGATGGAGCGCGACGGTTGGCGGCCGGAACACGTACGCCTGCTTCTCGAAAGAGCCCGAATGCGTTCCGGCATCGAACCTTCGATTCCGCCGGCGCATGTCATCGCCAAAGCCTGCCTGCCGCAATGGATGGGTGGCTGAAACGAGATTTGCTGGCTAGCCATCTGCAAGTGGCGCAACGATGTGGTTTTCCCAGTTGGGAGCGCGTCAGTGATTTAACGGCCCCGTCAAAGTGCGGGGCCGTTTTTCATGACAGCATTTTTGCGGGAATTTCCGGGAACGGAGCGCTTTAGTGGCAGCTGCCGCAGCAACTTGTGACAAGCTTCTCGTTCGTATAGCCGGCCTGCAGGATTGCTGCCGCCACGGCGTCTTCGTCGGCTGCGCCTTCCACAGATACGGTTGATGTGCCGAGGTCGACCGTCACTTTGGCTTTTGGGTCGACCCCTTTCACTGCCTTCTCGACAGTGCTGGCGCAATGGCCGCAAGTCATTTCCGGAACTTTCAGGTTCAGCATCGCAACACTCCTTTGGTGGTTGATGAGCCGGTTGTGGGGCTTGCCACGCTGGGAAGGTCAAGCGCCTTCCTGCACTGGATTTGCGATGCACGACTTGCGACCCGCGCGCCTTGACGAAATTTCAGAAATTGCGGCTTGACCTTCCAGTCACTGGAAGCCTTATCTGCATCGGCAACAACCGAAAAGGGAGTTGCGAAACCCATGATCATACCCGCCTTTTTCATCCATCCTGACAGCGCAACCCATCTTCGCGGGATGGAGGCTGACCGGTGAACATCGGGCAAGCAGCCAGCGCCTCGGGCGTATCGGCCAAGATGATCCGTTATTACGAGCAGGTCGGATTGATCGCCAGTCCGGCGCGTACCGACGCCGGCTACAGGGACTATTCGCCGGATGAGGTGCACATGCTGCGCTTCATCCGGCGCGCGCGCGATCTTGGGTTCTCCGTCGAGCAGATGACAAATCTGCTTGCGCTGTGGAGCGATCGGTCGCGCGCCAGCAGTGACGTGAAGCGCTTTGCGATGGCACATGTCGCCGAGCTGGAGCGCAAGATGCGCGAGCTGCGCGCCATGGCAGAGACGCTCCGGCATCTGGCCAAGACCTGCCACGGCGACGAGCGGCCGAACTGTCCGATCATCGAAGAACTTTCGAGCGGCCATGAAGCGGTTCCGCCCAAACCCAGGCGCGCCGCCGTCAGACGTTATGGCGCGCACTGAACCGCAACAATCGAGAACATGAAAACAGGAGTTCCCCCATGCATCGGCGCACCTTTCTCACGGCGGGTCTCGCGACGCTTGCTGCTGGCAGCCAGGCATTGGCGCAAATGAAGATGGACGACATGAACGCAATGCCTGGCATGGATCATTCAGCCCACGGCATGCCGGCTGAACCGGCTAAACCTGCTGCATCGCCGACGCTGAAGGAAGGCGAGGCGTTGCGTGAATTGCCCCGGTTGGCCAATGAGAGCACTGATGCCAGCCTGTTCCGCGCCAGGCTGACGGCAGCGCCGGCGACGGCCCGTTTTGCCGAAGGCGTTGACACGCCCGTGCTCGCCTACAATGGCATGACACCTGGTCCGCTGATCGAAGCGTTCGAAGGTGATCGCATCGAGATCGACTTCAGCAACGAAATACCCGGCGAGGATAGCACCATCCACTGGCACGGCATGCCAGTGCCGGCAGACCAGGATGGCAATCCGATGGATCCTGTCGTCGCTGGTGCCATCCGCCGTTATGCATTCGATCTGCCAGCCGGGAGTGCTGCTCCCTACTGGTTCCATCCGCATCCCCACGGCAAGACGGCCGAACAGGTCTATCGTGGGCTGGCCGGTGTCTTCCTGGTCAAGCCCAAGGCCGATCCAGTTCCAGCTGCCTATGGCGATACTGTGCTTGTCTTCACAGACCTGCGCCTTGCCGCCGATGGGACCATTCCCGAAAATTCGATGATGGATTTGATGAACGGCCGTGTCGGCGATCATGTTCTGGTCAACGGCCAGAAAAACCCGGCCCTCGATGTGCCGCTTGGCGCCAAACGCCGCTTTCGCCTCTTCAACGCCACCAACGCGCGTTTCCTGAAACTCTCTTTTGGCGCGGCGGCCATCACCGTGATCGGTACCGATGGCGGTTTGCTGGAGGCTCCAGTTCCGGTCGATGACATATTGCTGACACCGGCGGAACGGCTCGACCTGGTGGTGTCGTTCGACAAGCCAGGTGCCATGCGGCTGGAAACACTGGCCTATGATCGTGGCTGGATGGGGCCGGGCAAGCCGGATGATGCCGGTCTGGCATTGCTGACGGTCAACGTTTCGGACACCGCCGGTGATGCCATGCCGCCGCTGCCCGAAAAGCTGCGTACCATTGCGGCGCTCGGCGACCCGACAATCAACCGCCGTTTCGTCTTTACCGAGAAGATGGGCATGGGAGCCAGCGGCATGGAAATGGGCTTTTTCATCAATGACGTGGCCTTTGACATGAAACGTGTCGACATCGTTGCCAAAGCCGGTGACGTCGAACTGTGGGAAGTGATCAACAAGGCTGACATGGACCACCCGTTCCATGTTCATGGCACGCAGTTCCAGGTGATCGAGCATGAGCGCGACGGCAAGGTGACGCCACCCGCCTATCGGGCCTGGAAGGACACCGTAAACGTGGCACGGGGGGAAACCGTAAGGCTGGTGTTGAAGCAGGATCTGCCGGGCCAGCGTATGTATCATTGCCATATTCTCGAGCACGAGCAGCTTGGCATGATGGGCATTGTCGACGTAACAGTCTGAGCATGATGGGCGGCGAGTCATATTAGGTTCTGATGGACGTGCTCGCATCTTATGGCGCGTTGTTCGTCAGCGCGTTTCTTGCCGCAACCCTGCTGCCGGCGTCGTCCGAACTTGTTCTGCTCGGACTGCTGGCCGCCGGTCGTGGCGATCCCGCCCTCCTTCTCGTCGTGGCGACGGTCGGCAATACGGCAGGTTCGGTCGTGAACTGGGCGATCGGCCGCGGCGTCGAAGTGCTCCATGGCCGTCGCTGGTTTCCTGTGTCTGGCGAGCATTATGAGAAGGCTGGCAGCTTGTTCCGGCGCTACGGCCTGTGGACGCTTCCTTTCGCCTGGCTGCCGGTCATTGGTGACGCGTTGACGGTCGCTGCAGGTGCGGCACGTGTCAGCCTATGGCGTTTCGTCGTGCTGGTCGGGTTCGGCAAGGCTGCCCGCTATGCGGCCATCGTTGTCGGGCATGCGTGGGCTACAGGCTGAGGAGTGTGCCGGCATATGTGGCAGGCGGTCAGGCGCCCGCGCTGGTCAGGACGCGCTCAAGTTGCCCCGGCGTGCTGCCAGTGAGGCGTCGACTTTCCCGGACCAGATGCGCCTGATCAGCGTAGCCGACCTCGACGGCCAGCACCGCCGCTGACGCCTGTGCGCTTCGCGACAGCCGTTGGAAGCGTTGATAGCGCAGGATCCGGTCGAGCGTTTTGGGACCGTAGCCGAAGCTTTCGTCGAAACGACGCCTCAGCGTGCGCTCACTCATTGCCAGTGCTCGCCCAAGCCAGGGAATGATAGGGGTATTCGAGGGTGGACCGGCTTCGATCAGGTGGAATGCAGCTCGCATGGTTTGGTCGGCGGTCTGGCGGCGAGGGGCATCCGCAATGCTCTTTTCGATGGAAGTAATGAGTTCTGCCAGATTGTCTTGATGGCGGATGTTGGCGCCCAGCTGTCGGCCTTTCCGACCAAGCACGGTCTCGATTGCCAGGCGCTCGCCAAGCAGTTCAGTGGCAGGAAGGCCGAGCCAGCTTGCTGCCGCTGCCGGCTGGAAGCGGAAGCCGATGACTGTGACACCAGCCGGGATGGTTTCGGTCTGCGGGTCCCTGTCGGGACCGGCAATGCGAAAATGGCCGTCGATCCACTGCAGATCGATCGTACCGTCGGGTGTCACGATGACAGGCGGGGCTTCAGCTTCCGGCATCTGGTGAGCCCAGACGGCCGAGAACCAGTCGCGCAGGAGAGGCGCAACCGGACGTTCATGATAGTAGCCGGTCGCCTGCGCGGGCACCGCCTGCATGATGATCTCCCTGGCCTTCCACATTGGCCGATCTCGTTTGCAACAGGTACGCGCGGCAGCGTCGAGGTTCAACCGGCTGGCCGCGGCAAACAGCGAGATTGGCCGAAATGTTCAAGCAATGAAGTTCATTTGGGCTCAGATAGGACAGGCGGCTGACCTGGTGTCTGCCGATATCGTCAGACAGTTTTGGAAAGGTCAGAACCATGAAACCGAGGATCAGTGTCATAACGCTCGGCGTTGATGATCTCGAGGCATCGCTCAAATTCTATCGCGACGGGCTGGGGCTGCAGACGGAAGGCATCATCGGTACCGAGTTCGAGCACGGCGCCGTTGTTTTCTTCGATCTGCAGAGCGGGTTGAAATTCGCACTTTTTGCGCGAGACGACATTGCTCATGATGCAGGAATAACGAAGACCGGGCGCAGCCCGACGGAATTGACGATTGGCCACAACGTGACGACGGAAGCGGAAGTCGATGCGGTGATGGAAAAGGCAATCACCGCCGGCGCTCGACTGGTCAAGCCTGCGCAGAAGACCTTCTGGGGCGGTTATGCCGGCTACTTCCAGGATCCGGACGATCACCTCTGGGAAATCGTCTACAATCCGGCCTTCCTTCCCGAGGAATGATGTCAACGGACATTTCTGGCGGGGACGGTTCGCGGCAAAAGCGCAGGGTCACTCGGAGCTGTTGCCGCGATTCCAATAGGACACCACCAGGTGCTGTTCTTTCTTCAGGCCGAGTTCGCCACGGCAATGGCTGCGGATCTGCCGAAATGCGGCGAATTCGCAGCCGGCCCAGATGTATACCGATGATCCATCATCCGGAAGAATGCTGCTTCGCACGGCGTCGATCAGCAGCGACGTCGTGCCTGCGGCGGCACCGTTGCGATAAAGCCAGGTCACCTCGATGCCGGCCGGGAACTTGAGCTGCTGGGCTTCGCTTTTGTCAGCGACTTCGATGAATGCCTTGCCACGCGCTTGCGCGGGAAGGCATTCCAGCATGCGGGCAATGGCGGGCAGGGCAGTCTCGTCCCCCGCAAAGAGATACCAGTCGGCATCGACAAGGCCGCCCCCGCCTGGGCCGACGACACCGATTTCGGCGCCGATTTGTGTGGTCTCGGCGAGTGCCGATCCGGGGCCGGCATCGGTGTGGAGCACGAAGTCGATGTCGAGCCTGCCTGCGGCGACATCGAGTGAGCGCACGGTGTATTTTCGAAAGCTCGGGCGTCTCGCCGGATCTTCCCATTGGGCCAGTCCGTTGCCGCCGACCGTCGGCCATTGCGGTGCCGCGAGGCCGGGATGCTGGCACAGGACGTTGAGATGCAGCGCATTCATTCCCGCGAAGCGGGCTACGTTGTCGCCGCGAAAGGAGATGCGGCGCATATGCGGCGTGATGTCTTGTACATTGGCTACGCGCAGGATCTGGAAATTCGGCGGGCGCGCCAATTCGCCACCGTCGCCGCGCCAGACGATGGTGGGAGCGGCGGGCTCGGCGAATTCCAGGATATGAGAGGCGACGGCAACCCGCACGAAATAGAGGCTCTCCAGGCTGTCAGCTTCGACATCCACCAATGTCCCGTCATCGGTCGGGCTGAATCGCGCACGTGCGCCGGAGAATTCGAGAATGCGGGCACCATCCTCGATGCGCGAGACGCCGCCATGTTCGAGCATGTGTTCGCAGACCGGTGCGATGATCGCCTCCGGATCCGACAACGCCACACGGGTCTGGGCAGAAAATGTCATCATGATCAAAACCTTGCGTTCAAGCTTGGGTCGCGTCATGCGCCTTCTAACGCTGCGGGATGCTCAGCTGGACGCCTCATTGCGGGGCTGCTGCGGCATCTTCCTTCAAACCGATCCAGAATGTGCCTTCGAGCGGTATGGCCATGAAACGCTCGTTGATCTCCGCCAGAGTGCGGTCCGGATCGAGATCGCTGAAGAGCTCCGGATGCAGCCATTTGGCGAAGCATTCGAAAACGAGAAAGCTCAGGGCCGAGATCGAGAGCTGATGCGACACGGCGTAAGCGCGTCCGTTGCGCACCGCCGTCAGCTCGCCGCGGAAATCGCGACCGATCGCTGTGCGCAGCGCAGCTTGGGCCGACTGTGCACTCACCCCGCCTCCAACCACCAGGCCGCCTTGTGCGGCAAGGTGCGGGCCGCCGGTCGCGATATAGACCTTGGGGTCTATGCCGAGGACGAACTCGGCGCTGAGCTGCCCGTCATAGCCGGGAACATCGGCGCCGATGCTGTGTCCGCCAGCCATTTCGACGGCTTCGGTCATCCGGTTGCTTGCGCCTGGCGACGAACAGCAGACGGCACCAGCGTGAGCGTCGATCAATACGCTAGGCCGATCTTTCGCGTCCTTCAGTCGTTCTTCGATCAGACGGTAACGCTCCTTGACGAACCCGGCATATTCACCGGCTTTCGCATCGCAACCAATCGCCTTGCCAAGCAAGGTCATCGAAAAGGCGGTTACATCAGCCGGGCTGAGCGTGCTGTTCCTGGGGCTGTCCAGGAAGATCGTCGGGACACCCGCGGATTTCAGGATCTCGACGATGTCATTCCAGCCGGGGTCCCAGATGCTGACGACGAAGATATCTGGACGCGCGCTGAGGATCGCTTCTGCGGAGCTCTTGGTGGGCAATACGCCGCCGACCTCGGGAATGTCCATGGCCTGCGGGAACCGCTTGCGGAAAGCGGCCAGGACACCGCTGTCGAGGCGTCTGGGGGCAGCCCATCCCACGATTTTCGCGGCCGGGTCGGCGTCGATCAACGCCAGAGAAAGCAGAAGCAGGCTCTCGTTCGTCACGATCCGCGTTGCCGGTTTTTCCAGCCTCACCTCGCGACCGGCTGCATCGATGAGAATGATCTCGGCATGGGCCGACCGCCAGCCGAAGCTGCTGAACAGCAACGCCAGGCCGAGCATCAGGATCGCGGGGCGCAACGCCGCCAAAGGGGAGCGCGTTCCTCGGATATCTCGGTCGGACATCATCACCATGTGTAGTTGATGCCTGCGGTGATCGTCCGTCCGGCACCGTAATTGCAGCTGCCGCCGGTCAGGTTCAGGCAGTGCGAGACATACTTTTTGTCGAACAGATTGCTGACATTGACCTGCAGCTTGGTGCCCTCGAACGTTTTGTCGATTGCCCCGAAGTCATATTCCGCGCCGATATCGACGAGGGTTCGGGCCGGGATACGCAGCTGCGCCAGGTAGGTGCTGTCGGTCTGGTAGGACGACGTGGCGCGCACGCCCGCACTGAGGGCAAGGCCCGGCACATAAGTCGGCCGGTAGATCGCCCACAGGCTGGCCTGGTGCTCTGGCAGCCTGAGCATTTCGCGGCCGACTTCGACCGGTCTGTTCGAGCGCAGCACTTCCGAATGCGAATAGGCATAGGCCGCCAGTACGTCGAGTTCAGGCGTGAGCTCCATCTTGCCTTCGAGTTCGACGCCGCGCACGCGCTGCTTGCCCGCCTGGACGGAGAAACGCGAGTCTTTAGGGTCGGGGGTCAGCGCATTCTCAAGCGTCAGGTCGAACACCGACAGGCCAATCATGCCGCGCGCGCCCACCGGTTCGTATTTGATGCCGACCTCGAACTGCTGGGCGGTCTGCGCGCGGAAGGGGTTGTTCGCCTTGTCCGTTCCCAGGGTCGGCAGGAACGATGTGGTGTAGCTGGCATAGGGCGCCAGCCCATTGTCGAAGAGGTAGGTGAGGCCGGCGCGCCAGGTCAGCTGATTGTCGTCGGTCTTGACCGGTTGTGCGTTCGCCAGCATGCGGTTCGTGCTTTCGACCTTGGATCTGTCATAGCGCAATCCGAACGTTCCGACCCAGCGGTCGTAACGAAGGCGAGGCTCGAGGCCGAAGAGTCGGCGATGGCAGAACGGATGATGGCCTGATCCTGCTCATTGGAGAGGCGCATGGCGAAGAATGTCGAACACTGCGACAAGATGGTCGGGTCGAGTTCGCCCGGGCGCTGGGTAACGACGCCGAGATAGCAGCCGTACTTTCGGCCCTCCTTGGCGATGCGCGACAGGGCATGCCGGGTCGGCTCGAAGCCAAGGCGCGGGTCGGCGGGCATGTAGCGATGCGCCTCTTCGCACAGGAACAGCAATCGCAGTTTTCCCTCGCTCCACAGAGCAAGGTCGAAGGCAAGGCGTGCGAGAACCGAGCACACCGAGTTGACGACTTCGGATGGCAGGCCGGCCATTTCGAAGCAGGTCACCGGACGGCCGTGATGCGGTACGCGGAAGATGTTGCCGATCGTCTCGTGGATCGTGTCGTCGATCAGGCGCGAATTGAACATGAAACGATAGCGAGGGTCGGCGGCTGCCGACTCGATGCGTATGCGCAGCGACTTCAGTGTCGGCCTCTCGGCTTTGCTTTCGAGCAAGCCCATGCGTTCGTCGATCTGCTTGAGGAGATCGGCAATACGATAGGGTACCGGCGTGTCGGCGGTCATGGTGTCGGCGCCGCGGCGTACAAAGCTGGTGCCGCCGGCGTTGCGGTAGAGGTTCTTGGCGACAGGGATCAAGTCGCGCAGCAGGTCGACCTCTTCGGGTGGTGCCTCGCGGCCCCGGAAGACGACTTCCGCAAATTCTTCCAGTTTGAAGATCCAGAATGGCAGATCGAGTGTCGTGGCGTCGACCTTGACGCATTGATCCTGCAGCGACGCCGCGAACTCGTTGTGCGGGTCGAGGATCAGCACCCGAAGATCCGGCCTGGCGGCGATGGCCTTGCGCAGGAGCAGGGAAACCGCAGTCGATTTGCCGACACCCGTGGTGCCGACAACGGCGAAATGTCGGGACAATGTGTCGTCGATGGCGATGTTGGCAGAGATTGCCTCATCCTGCGACAAAGCGCCGACGGTGATGGCACGACGACCGGCAAGGTCGTAGACCGCAGCAAGATCGCGGCTGCGGATGCGATGGGCGATTGCGCCAATGTGCGGATAGATGGTGATGCCACGGTCGAATACCGGTTTTGCGGCCGGCTCCGCGCCGTCGCGCACTTCGCCCACCAGTTCGATGTTGACCTCGATCGGATTCTGACCGCTGTCGTTCCAGGCGAGATCTGATTTACAGATGGCGTAGACCAGGCCGACGGTGCGTGTGCTGCCAAGATTGATCGAGATCATCTTGCCGACGGACCAGTGGCCGGTGGCAAGACCCTCCTCGCCATCGGCGAAAGCGCTGATGGTGGCGCGGGCACCGTCGCAGCGTACGACATGGCCAAGGATGCGCTTGTCGGTCTGGGTCGCATCCCGCCGCTCTTGCGATATCGGCTCGCCACCGGAAACTGCGCGTTCGACAAACATCAACGAATGGGGTCCCCACTACCTTCGCGGATGCTAATCAATCTCGGTTAAGGTCGTGTGTGAGCGGATGGTATAGAGGCGGTTAAAACACCTGCGACAATTTGAACAATCCGCGAGAAGTCCCTTTCACAACAGCAATCATATGATATCTTGGACGCATGTCTGATATATCGGATGATCTTTCGTCGAGAATTGCCGCTCGCATCCGCGCTGAGCGCGTGGCGAGGAGCTGGTCGCTGGCAGAGCTTGCCGACCGGTCCGGCGTATCGAAAGCGATGCTGAGTTCCATCGAACGAGGCTCGGCCAGCCCGACCGCGCCGATCCTTGTGCGCATTGCGACTGCATTCGAGCTGACGCTTTCCAGCTTGATCGCCCGCGCCGAGCTGCAGGGTGGCAGCATTGCGAGGCGCAAAGACCAACCGGAATGGCGCGACCCCGGTACCGGCTACGTCCGCCGGCACCTGTCGCCACAGACCGACATGCCGCTGGAAATGGTGCAGGTTGAACTCCCCGCAGGTGCACGGGTCAGTCTGCCGGCGAGCAGCTATGCCTTCATCCGTCAGCAGATCTGGCTGATGGAGGGACGGCTCGATTTCACCGAGGGCGAGGTGGTGCACAAACTGGAGCCGGGCGATTGCCTTGCGCTTGGCGCACCGGCTGACTGCGTTTTCCACGCACCTGGGCCGGGACCTGCTCGCTATCTTACCGTGCTCATCAGGACGTGATCATGCCACGGATGCCGAAGCGAAATCACAATGGCGGACCGCCGCTCGACGACTACAAGGGGCCGGCCTGGGGCAAGGGGGATCCGCATCGCTTTATCCATTGGCGCAGCGCTCAAAAGGCCGCCTGGAAACCCAAATCGCGCGATATCGCGCTGTTTCGACTGGCCAAGGCCGAAGCGGTCGGGCTGACCTATGAAGAATATACGCTGGAATTGCTGGAACGCGGCCGGCACCTCAATGCCGACGACGGTGGGCGTGTCGACGAGATCAAGCGCTCGCGCAAACGCCGCCGTTTCAGCCATTTCGACTGAGCTTTTCACCTGAAAAAACGACGATGACTGCAATCGAAATCAGAACACTCACCAACTCGCCGGAAATCCTGGCGGCATTGACCGAAATTCTTGTCGAAACAGTCGCTGCCGGCGGGTCGGTCAGTTTCATGCATCCGCTCTCCCATGAAGCCGCCAGGGCGTTCTGGGACCAGTCGCTGGCTGCCGCGGCACGTGGCGACCGGGTCGTGCTGGGGGCTTTCGACGGGGATACCCTTGCCGGCACGGTAACATTGCTGCTCGGACTGCCGCAAAATCAGCCGCATCGAGCCGAAATCGCCAAGCTGATGACGCGGCATGGTCATCGGGGCAGGGGGATCGCCACCAGCTTGATGCAGGCTGCGGAAGAATATGCCGTGCGTGAGGGGCGCACGCTTCTGGTCCTCGACACGGCAACCGATGGTGGTGCGAGGTCTCTCTATCAGAGGCTCGATTTCACGCTCGCCGGCGAGATCCCGGACTACGCATTGAAACCTCATGGAGGTCTCAGCGGAACGTTGCTGTTCTGGAAACGGATTGGCTCGTCCAGACAGAAACCGGCGACATTGGCGGAGGCTTGAACGGATGACATTCGCGATCACATTGGAAGACCCAGCCAAACCCGAGATCGTTGCGCTGCTGGAAGATGGGGAGAAGTATGGCGCTTCACTTTATCCCGCCGAAAGCAACCATTTCCTGTCGATCGAAGAATTGCGGGCCGACAATGTCCGCTTCGCCGTGGCGCGCGACGCCGATGGCGTTGCCATCGCAACAGGGGCATTGGCACTCAACGACGGTTGGGCAGAGCTGAAGCGCATGTGGGTGGTGCCGGCAGCCCGGGGCAAAGGCTTGTCCAGGGCGCTGCTGACGGATCTGGAAGCGAGGGCGCGCGAGTCGGGCATCACCTGGCTGCGGCTGGAGACCGGCATTGCCAATCACGAAGCTCTTGGTCTTTATGAACGCACCGGCTTTGTGCGCATTGGGCCATTCGGCGATTACCGACCTGATCCATTGAGCGTTTTCATGGAAAAGCGACTGATCAGTTTTTCATAGTTTCCAGAAATTCGATCATGCGAGCGACGAAAGCCTTTAACAGGGGATCGTCGGCGCGATCGGCGGCCGAGACGAAATAATAGGCGCGCGCCGCATTGATGGCAGTGGAGAAGGGTTGGATCAGCCGGCCTTCGTTCAGGTAGCTGCCCGTAAGCACATTGGACAGCAAGGCGATGCCTCGCCCTTGAACGGCCGAGGAGACGGCGTGCGCCACGGAAGGAACACGCACCCTGGCGCTGCCCTGGAGATCGACGCGGGCTGCGATCGCCCATTTGTTCCATTCCTGCCCATCGTCCTCATGCAGCAAGGTGATGCCGTTAAGCCGGCGTTCGCGATGCTGCAGGTCCAGACGAGGAAACAAGACCGGCGAACACACGGTCTTGAGTTGCACCTCAGAAAGCAATTGCCATGAGCGGCCAGGGAAGGGCGGGTTGTCGTAGACGATGGCGATGTCGCTACGCTCCCAGTCAACGGCATCCGCGACGATCGCCTCGTTGATGGTCAGATTGGAAATACCCCTGCTTTCGGCGAATTCGACGACAGCGCTGCTCAGCCACGCAACACCAAGCGCGGTTGGCAGCGAAACCGAGAGCGAGCGTGTTGCACCATGGACGTCATGCCGACCAGAGTCACGGACGGCGGCCGAAAGCTGCGCCAAGGTCTGGGAGACCGTGCGCGAGAAATCCCGTCCGGCTTCGGTCAGCGCGACGTTGCGGCCGTCGCGCTCGAACAGGACAATTCCGGTGACATCGCCAAGCTTGCGCAGCTGCAAGGAAATTGCACTCGGGCTGAGATGAAGTTCGTCGGCCGCACCGCGCAGTGTCCCGAGTCGCGAAACTGCCTCGAAAGCCTTGAGGTAAGGCAGAAAGGCTAGAGGTCGAACCATCGGCAACACACTCAGATGGGTACCTATTGTTGAGTTTTCCTAAGCAATTCTGGTCAGGATAAATCGTTTTTGTCAAACTGTTCCGACTGTTACCAATAGAAGAACAGATCCGAGGAGGACTTCATGATTTCGGCCAAGCCGTTCGACTTTCCTTATGACGGCAAACTGTCGGCCAGCGCCACAGCGCTGGTGGTGATCGACCTGCAGGAAGACTTCCTCTCCAACACCGGCTATTTCGCCAAAAGCGGCTACGATCCGTCGCCGCTGCGCGCAATCCTGCCAACGGTCAACAGACTGATCCTTGCTGCCCGCGCCGCCGGTGTGCGCGTCATCCACACGCGCCAGGGTTATCGGGGCGACATGGCGGATATGACGCCCTACGAGAAATGGCGGCGCAAGCGCAACGGCCTTGAAGGCACCGAGGTTCTGCTGCGTTCCAGTCCCGGCTTCCAGATCGTCGCAGACATCGATGTTCGGGACGAGGACATCATCGTCGACAAGACCTGCAACGGCGCGTTCACCTATACCGACTTCGAGCATGTGCTGCGCGCACAGGGCATAAGTCACCTGCTTTTCAGCGGCTGCACGACGGATGTCTGCGTGCACACGACATTGCGTGAAGCCTGCGATCGCAACTTCCAGTGCCTGACTATCTCGGACGCCTGCGCCAGCGGCGACCAGTACGCGCATAAAGCGGCGCTGCATATGGTGACGGTCGAGAACGGCATCTTCGGCACGATCGCCGACTCCGATGCCGTTTTGGCCGGCCTGGCCAAGCTGGCGAGGGTAAAATGAACGATGACCGCGTTGCGCCGGGCGCGAACGAAATTCTCGAGCCGCAGCGGTACATCTCGCTGATGCGACTCACCGCCAAGGGGTTGGCGGAATTGTCGGACAGTGCCGCGCGCCGGAAGCGCAGCGAAGAGCGGGTGGCCGCACTCGGCGGCCGATCGATCGCCTTCTATGCGACGATGGGACCTTATGACTTTGTGCAGGTGTTCGAGATGCCGAGCAACGAGGCGATGATGCAGTATGTGCTCACCGCCCGGCGCGACGGCCATGTCGATCCGCTGATCATGCCGGCCTTCGATCCTCTGACCTATGGCGGGATCGTCGACCGCGTACGCTAGCAGCAACGAACAACAAAACAATAAGGGGAACGCAATGACCAAGGCTTTCATCATGGGGGCTGCCATGCTGCTGAGCACGCAGGCAGCCTTGGCGGGGGCGCCGAGTTTCGTGTCGGACGGCGCGATAAGCGTTTGCACCACGGCGGCGTTTCCGCCCTTGTCCTACAAGAAAGATCCCGGCGACACGGTTCCTGTCGGCATAGATATCGAGATCACGGAGGCACTGGCCAAAACATGGGGTGCCAAGACATCCTATGTCATCACCGATTTCGCAGGCCTGCTGCCGACACTGGGATCAGGCCGCTGCGGCATGATCGTCTCCGGCATCTACGTCAACGAGGAACGCCGCAAGACCTATGACGGCGTGCGTTACATGAAGTCGGCAACGGTCCTGGTCACCAAGGCCGACAATAGTGAGATTACTGCACCCGCCATGTTGAGCGGTCGAACGGTGGCATTGGAAGCTGGTACCTACTACCGCGAGGAGCGACTGGATCCGCTCAACAAGGAGCTAACCGCCGCCGGCAAGCCGGCAGTGGTGATCCAGAATTATCCAGCACAGCAGGGCGCGTATCAGCAGGTTCTGGTCGGGCGCGCAGACGCCACCTTGACCGAGGAAGCGGAGGGCGCCTTCCGCGTCGCCGGCGCGCAGGACCAGTTGAAGATCGCCTATACCTGGCAGTCGGATTTTACCTACGGCATCTACGTTGCACGCAAGGACGGTGATGCCGCGGCCATCAAGGTGGCGCTGAAGACACTGCGCGAGCAGGGGTTCTTTGCCCGGCTTGCAGAGAAGTACGGGCTGAACCCGGCGGTATTCGACGTGGATTACGAGTCCTGACCGTCTCGAGCCTGAAAAGCTGCCGGCGATGACCTTCGATGTCGACCTCTTCCTGAAGGCGCTAGCATCGCCACCCATGCTATGGGGGGCGATCGTAGCCTTGCTCCTGTCCGTTGTGGTGCAGGCTGTGTCGTTTGCCGCCTGCCTGCCAATCGCGCTTTGCCTGAATTCCCCGAGGCGTGGCCGCAATGCCGTCGCACAGGTCTATGTCTGGGTATTTCGTGCGGCGCCGCTGTTGCTCGTGTTGCTGCTGATCTGGAACGGGGCGCCGCAACTTGTTCCGGCACTGCTCAAGGCCAATTGGTATACGCCGTTCTTTGCCGCCACGATCTCGTTCAGCCTGGTGACGGCCGCTTACATGGCCGAGATCATGAAGGGGGCGCTGCGTGCCATCGGTCCCGGCCAGTACGACGCCGCCGAGGCCCTTGGCTTGACCCGCTTCCAAGGCTTCCGGCTCGTGATCCTGCCGCAGGCGCTGAGAATTGCGCTGCCCTCTCTGGTCAACGAGTTCATCAATCTGGTGAAGCTGACTTCACTCGCCTATGTCATCTCGCTGCGCGAGATCATGGCTGTGGTCAATGACGCCATCGCAGCCAGCTTTCGTTTCGTCGAGTGGTACTGCGCTGCGCTCGTCTATTATCTCGTCATCGTGTCGATTCTCATGATTGTGCAGTCCGCCATCCAGAAACGTCTGGGCTGACGTTGGATTCAGGCGGAGCGATCCTTCAACGAGGAAGATCGAGCGGCGTTCAACCCTTGTGATGCGTCTCCTGCAGTCCATAGACCTTTGTGGGAATGCCTGCTTGCCGGGCTTTCAGTTGCAGGGACAGGAACTGCGAATAGTGGCGTGACTGGTGCAGGTTGCCGCCATGGAACCACAGCGCCTCCTGCTGCGTCGGCTTCCACATGTTGCGCTGCTCGCCTTCCCATGGGCCGGGATCCTTGGTGGTGCCGGAGCCGAGGCCCCAGCATTTGCCAACCTTGTCGGCCACATCCTGGCTGATCAGTTCGGCAGCCCAGCCGTTCATCGAGCCGTAGCCGGTGGCGTAGACGATGACGTCGGCCGCCAATTCGGTGCCGTCCTCGAGCAGCACGGAATGTTCCCTGATCTCCTGGACCTGGCCGCGTTGCAGCTTGATCTCGCCGTCGATGATCAATTGCGAGGCGCCGATGTCGATGTAGTAACCTGAGCCGCGACGCAGATATTTCATGAACAGGCCGGAGCCGTCGTCGCCCCAGTCCAGCATGAAGCCAGCCTTTTCCAACCCGTCATAGAATTTGGCGTCGCGCTCTTTCATCTGCTGGTAGAGCGGGATCTGGAATTCATGCAGGATCCTGTAAGGCACGGACGCGAAGATCAGGTCGGCCTTGGCGGTGGTGACGCCATTCTCGACCGCCTGTTCTGAATAAAGCGGCCCCAGCCCGATCTCCATGAGGGTGTCGGATTTGACGATGTGCGTGGTCGAGCGCTGTACCATGGTGACATCGACGCCGTTTTCCCAAAGGGCGGCGCAGATGTCGTGGGCGGAGTTGTTGGAACCGATGACAACCGCCTTCTTGCCCGCGTATCTGTCCGGTCCGGGATGCTTCGAGGAATGGTGCTGGTCTCCCTTGAAGGTATCCATGCCCTTGTATTTCGGCAGATTGGGCCGACCGGACATTCCGGTGGCAAGTACAAGCTGCCTGGGCCTCAAAACGATATCCTTGCCGTCGCGCCGCACCGTGACGGTCCATTCCTTCTTGTCGTCGTCATAAAATGCGCTCTTGGCCTCGGTTGATGACCAATAGTTTAGCTCCATCACCTTGGTGTACATTTCCAGCCAGTCACCGATCTTGTCCTTGGGTGAGAAAATCGGCCAGTTCTTCGGAAAGTCGATATAGGGCAGGTGGTCGTACCAGACCGGGTCGTGCAGGCAGAGTGACTTGTAGCGCTTGCGCCAGGAGTCACCCGGACGCTCATTGCGCTCCACGATGATGGTCGGCACGCCGAGCTGGCGCAGCCGCGCACCGAGCGCGATGCCGCCCTGGCCGCCGCCGATGATGAGCGTATGCGGCTGGGTGGCAAAGCCGAGTTCGGCCTGTTCCTTCTCGCGCTCCTCCTTCCAGCTCGGCCGGTTCTTGCCCTGGCCGTGCCTGGCGCCGAGCGGGCGGGTGAACCCCGCCTTTTCCTCGTGTCCTTTCAGTTCGGCCGCAGTGGTGAGCAATGTCCAGATCTTGCCATCCTTCAGCCGGATGTGGCCGAAGCCACGGGCCGCCTCCGTCTCGAACGTGATCCAGCCTTCCAGCAATCCATCGCTTTCGGTGGCATCTTCGCCATCGGCGATCGCGAAGTTCGATGGCTTGATGGCACCAAGCTGGCTCTTCAACATGGCGCGAATCTGGTCGCGGCCTTCCAACGTCTTGATGTTCCAGGTGAAAGCGACAAGGTCGCGCCAATAGCAGTCGTCCTGGAAGAAGGAGACCGCCTTTTCGAGATCGGCGGCGGCAAGGGCGGCACCGAAATCGGCGAGCAGTTTGGCGAGCTTTGCGTTGGGCGCCTTGTCGAGCATGCGAGGGTTCCTCCCTTGGAATCGTAGTGGTCGTGCGTGGCCGTGCCGATCCTCCCAGCCGGGTATGGGGAGTATCGGCAAAGACAGACACCTTCGTCACGCCCCACCATAGTTTGAAGCGATTTCAATGAGTTGCACCCGTTTCGCCTCCGCCGGGGACGGAGCTCGCGGGAACGTGATCCGGGCCTGCCGCAATCCTGTCTTGGTGCTTTGAAATCGTGCTCCCTGCGATATCTCGGTCCGCGTTGAGGGATGGCCGC
Source organism: Mesorhizobium sp. (assembly GCA_035944705.1). Classification (GTDB taxonomy): domain Bacteria; phylum Pseudomonadota; class Alphaproteobacteria; order Rhizobiales; family Rhizobiaceae; genus Mesorhizobium. Next base: position 225,000 of record DASZAX010000011.1, read on the forward strand.
CGGTCGCGTTTCGCAGAAGGGCACGGGCATTGGAGTAGGTGTCGTGAATGCGAAACATATCTGTCTAACAGGCCGTCGCCTCAAGGCGGCGTCCTTGGCTTTTATCCTTGCGATCAGCGGGACGACCGGTCTTCCGTTGCTGGCGCCAACTGCACAGGCTGTACACGCCGCCTCCGTTTCGATGGAAGTTCGTGAACGGCTGTCCAGATATGGCGTGTGGCAGATATCGCAGCCATACGGCGAAGTCTGGGTGCCGTCCGTGGCGGCTACATGGCGGCCATATACAGTTGGTCGCTGGGTATGGACCGACGACGGCTGGTACTGGGAATCCGGCGAGCCGTTCGGTGCTGTCGTCTTCCACTACGGACGCTGGGCCTACGACGACGATCTCGGCTGGGTCTGGGTCGCTGGAGACGAATGGGCGCCGGCCTGGGTCGTCTGGCGCCAGAGCAATGACTATGTCGGCTGGCTACCGGCACCACCGCCGGAGGAACGTGTGGTATTCCGCGACGTTTGGTGGTCTTTCGTACCGGTCGTGGCGATCAGCGCCGTGGAGATTCTGCCGGCGCTGCGTCCGGTCGAGGACAATGTGACAATCGTGCGCAACACCACCATCATCGATCAGCGCGTGGTCGTGAACAATGTCTACAACAATCAGACGGTGCGGGTGGAGAATAAGGCGATTCCTATCAACGCCGGGCCGATGCTGGCGCGATTGCCGCAACCTGTTGCCGGCAAGATTCGAGCAGCAACTATCGCACCGCCGGCCAAGGGGTCTTTAGCGTCGGCCAGGCTCGATGTTTCGAAGGCGCGCGAGGTGAAGCTCAGAGCGGCGTCATTGCAGCCAGGAGGGTCTCCACCTTCGCCCGGCAAGCCCCCGGTTGGTGCGGTGCCCATTGCTCCCGCTCCCACAGGACCGGCCAAATCCAATGACATGACCGGGAACAAAACACCGGTTATTACCCAGCCGGCCCTGCCACGGAAGCCCGCAGTATCAGCAGTGGACGGAAAGACACAACAGCCGTCCAGGAGGCGGCTGCCAGCTACAACCGGCAAGGGGGCGCCCGGCGCCATGACCGAGATCAACAGGAACAAAGTCGGGCCGCAGCGAGTTCATGCAAACCACGAACCGCGGAAGCTCCCGCCAACAAATCCTGCGATTGAACAACGGCACCGTGCAGAGACCTCGCCGATGCAAAGTGGTAGTCAACCCCAACATAGGCCGGCTGGGCGGCCGATGCTGCAACGTCAGACAGCTCACATGAATGCACCGCACCGGCCGCAGGCTGCGCCCCACAAACCTGTATCGCCTGCCCGTAAGCCGATGAAGTGCGATCCGCACGATCCGCGATGCAAGGCAAAGGGTTAGGCTGTCCCGTGGATGTTATGGCTGCAGGCATTTCGCCGCAATCGTTCGGAGCGATTGCGGCGTCGCCGTTCGCACGGAAGACACACATTCAACGATGTTGAAATCAGCGCGATATCACGGTTGACAGCGCTTCGTGCTTGCACCTATTGTCCGCCACGATGAACAAGATGGTACTCATTCTCGTAGGAAGGCGCGTGGGCAAGGCGGTGTAACCGCCGGGCGAAGTCCTCCCATGCGCAAACACACAGGCTCCCTCGGGGGCCTTTTTTGTTATCCAGAATATGACCAGAATACCAGCAAGCGCTTGAAAAAGCAGGAAAAGACGGAACGGGACCCCATGAGCAACGGACAGAGCGAGCGGCGCGAGATGACAGGCGCCGAAATGGTTGTGCAGGCGCTGATCGACAACGGCGTCAAGCATCTCTTCGGCTATCCTGGTGGCGCGGTCCTTCCGATCTATGATGAGTTGTTCCAGCAAGACGCCGTCCAGCACATTCTGGTCCGTCATGAGCAGGGCGCCGGCCATGCCGCAGAAGGTTATGCCCGTTCCACGGGCAAGGCGGGCGTCATGCTGGTTACTTCCGGTCCCGGTGCCACCAACGCGGTGACGCCGCTGCAGGACGCGCTGATGGATTCCATCCCGCTGGTGTGCCTGACCGGGCAGGTGCCGACGTCGCTGATCGGCTCCGATGCTTTCCAGGAGTGCGATACCGTCGGGATCACCCGACCCTGCACCAAGCACAATTGGCTGGTGAAGGACGTCAACGAACTCTCCGCCATCATCCATGAGGCGTTTCATGTCGCGACCACCGGGCGTCCTGGGCCGGTCGTTGTCGACATTCCGAAGGATGTGCAGTTCGCTCGCGGGATTTACACGCCGCCGCAGACAGCGCCGCGCACTTCCTACCAGCCGAAAGTCCAGGGCGATCTCGAGAAGATCAAGGCGGCGGTCGAGATACTTGCCGGTGCCAAGAAGCCGATCATCTATTCCGGTGGCGGCGTCGTCAATTCAGGACCCGAAGCAAGCCACCTGCTGCGCGAACTGGTCGATCTGACCGGCTTCCCGATCACCTCGACGCTGATGGGCCTCGGCGCCTATCCGGCATCCGGCAAGAACTGGCTCGGCATGCTCGGCATGCACGGCACCTATGAAGCCAACATGGCCATGCACGACTGCGACGTCATGCTGTGCGTGGGGGCGCGCTTCGACGACCGCATCACTGGCCGCCTCAATGCATTTTCACCCAATTCCAAGAAGATCCACATCGATATCGACCCGTCTTCGATCAACAAGAACGTCCACGCCGATATCGGCATTCTGGGTGACGTCGGCCGGGTTCTGGAAGATCTCGTGCGGTTGTGGCGTGCCACCGCCAAGGCCGACAAGAAGGCGCTTTATCCCTGGTGGGAGCAGATCGCACGCTGGCGTGCCCGTGACTCGCTTGCCTACAAGCCGAGCAAGGATGTCATCATGCCGCAATATGCGATTGAGCGGCTCTACGAACTGACCAAGGACCGCGACACCTACATCACCACCGAGGTCGGCCAGCATCAGATGTGGGCCGCACAGCACTTCCATTTCGACAAGCCGAACCACTGGATGACCTCGGGTGGGCTCGGCACGATGGGCTACGGCCTGCCGGCAGCACTGGGCGTGCAGATCGCGCATCCCGATGCGCTGGTCATCGATATCGCAGGCGACGCCTCGGTGCAGATGACGATCCAGGAGATGAGTGCTGCGGTGCAGTACGAGGCACCGATCAAGATCTTCATCCTCAACAACCAGTACATGGGCATGGTGCGCCAGTGGCAGCAGTTGCTGCATGGAAACCGGTTGTCGCATTCCTACACGGAGGCCATGCCGGACTTCGTCAAGCTGGCAGAAGCCTATGGCGGTCACGGCATCCGCTGTGAAAAGCCGGACGAGCTGGACGACGCGATCAAGGAAATGATCTCGGTCAAGAAGCCCGTGCTGTTCGATTGCCGCGTTGCCAATCTCGCCAACTGCTTCCCGATGATCCCATCGGGCAAGGCGCACAACGAGATGCTGCTTCCGGACGAGGCCACGGACGAAGCGGTCGCCAACGCCATCGACGCCAAGGGCAGGGAACTGGTGTGATGGACGGCGTGACTCTGTCACGCGTCGCATAATCAACGAGTTAGCGTAAATACCTTAGATCGAGATTCATCTTATGAACGCACAGCACCTTCAACCCACCGGCTCCGCCTATTTTATCGCCAAGGAGACGGAAAAACCGGAAAACCACACTTTGTCGGTGCTGGTCGACAACGAACCGGGCGTGCTCGCCAGGGTCATCGGCCTGTTTTCCGGCCGTGGCTACAACATCGAAAGCCTGACCGTCTCGGAGACCGAGCACGAGAAGCATCTGTCGCGCATCACGATCGTGACGCGCGGCACGCCACATGTGCTGGAGCAGATCAAGCATCAGCTCGAGCGTATCGTGCCCGTGCACCGCGTGGTCGACCTCACGGTGCGCTCGGGCGAACTCGGGCAGGAACGGCCACTGGAGCGGGAACTCGCCCTGGTCAAGGTGGCGGGAACCGGCGACAGCCGTGTCGAGGCACTGAGACTGGCGGATGCCTTCCGCGCCAGCGTGATCGATGCCAACACCGAGCATTTCATCTTCGAAATCACCGGCAAGGGTTCGAAGATCGACCAGTTCATCGCCATCATGCGCCCGCTCGGCCTTGTCGAGATCTGCCGCACCGGCGTGGCGGCGATGAACCGCGGGCCGCAGGGGATGTGACGCGAAGCCGCCCCGGCGGCATTGTCACCGAGACAACAATTTCCGTGACTCGAACCAGCAGACAGGTCAACTAGCCTGACCTGTTTGCTGGCTCCATATTCGAACCATTGCAATGTCCTTCGACGCCTTTATCGCCCTTGTCGTCTACGCCTTCGTGACTTCGGTTACGCCTGGGCCGAACAACTTCATGCTTCTGGCCTCCGGCGTGAATTTCGGCTTTGCACGCAGCATTCCGCACATGGTCGGCATCAGTGTCGGTTTCTTCATATTGGCGCTGGCCGTCGGCCTTGGGCTGGGCGGAGCGCTGACTGCATTTCCTGCTCTGCACACGGGGCTTAAGATCGCTGGCGGTGCGTATCTGCTTTATCTCGCCTGGAAGATAGCGATGTCCCGCTCGATGGGCAGCGGTGGCGAGCAGAAGGCGCGTCCGATGACACTGCTTGAAGCTGCCGCTTTTCAATGGGTCAATCCCAAGGCCTGGGTGATGGCGGTGACTGCCATGGCAGTTTACACCAACCCTGATCGACCATTCCTTTCCGTGGCTGTGATTGCCATGACCTTCGCCATCGTGAACCTGCCTACCATCTCGGGCTGGGCCGGCTTCGGCGTGGCATTGCGTGGCTTCCTGTCGGATCCCGTCAAGCTGAAATGGTTCAACATCGTCATGGGTTTGGCGCTTGCGGCAACGCTCTGGCCGATGCTCCGCTGAGGCACCGATCACGCCGCCGTGAATTTGTGCAGCGCATTAAATCTTTGTAATGAAGGCGTTTTGACCATTTTCAGTCGCGAAGTTGCGCTATCTTAATCTGGGATTCATCGCGCACGACCTCATACGATGAGGTGAATACGGATGCGCTGTGACCGGCAGGCAAGGGCCTGACTTTGGATCGAGAGGGCGCATTGACGGTTCGCAACAAAGCACTCGTCGGGATTATCGGAGGCGTTCTGGTTGTCGCTGCCGGAGCCTATCTGTGGCCTGCCCAAGCCTCGAAAGTCTGGCAGATGCTGCCGTTCGGGGAAAAGGAGATCGCGGCGCAGGCCGCGACCGGCAACAATAGCGGAGGTGGTCGTGGGCAAGGTGCCGGCCGCAATGCCGTCACCGTGGCAACCGCGACGGCGAAGGTCACCAATTTTCCGATCCAGCGCTACGCCATCGGCTTCCTCGCATCACCGGCAGTCGCCAACATCAATGCACGCGTCGCCAGCCAGGTCATGACCATTGCTGTCGAGGACGGACAGATGGTCAAGCAAGGCGACCTTCTCATTACGCTCGATGATCGCGCGCTGAAGGCGCAATTGGAGAAGGACAAGGCGACGCTGGCCAAGGATCAGGCCCTGGCGGCGAGCGCCGATGCCGATCTGGACCGTGCCAAGAGCCTGCTCGCCAGGCAGACTGGCACGCAGCAGGCCTATGACCAGGCTTTGGCTGCGCAGAAGGCAGCGCAGGCCACGGTGGCTGCCGATCAGGCGGCGATAGATGCCGACCAGGTTCAACTTGGCTTCACCACCATCACTGCGCCGATTTCTGGTCGGCTAGGCGCCGTGAGCGTCAGTGTTGGCGATCTCGTCACGGCCGGCGGAAGCACCGGCACCGGAGCGACGCCGCTGGTGACGATCACCGAAATGGACCCGTTACGCGTCGCCTTCAATCTCCCGGAGGCCGACCTTTCCCTGCTGCAGCAGGCTGTAGCCAAGCCCGGTTCGGTTTCGGTGACGCTGCACAAGGATGGTGTTCCCGCGCCGATAGGCTCCGGTACGGTTGATTTCGTGAACTCCACGGTCGACACAGCTTCGGGTACCATTACAGCGCGGGCGACCGTGCCCAACGCCGAACTCAAGCTCTGGCCGGGCCAGTATGTGAACGTGACGGTCAACGCCGGGATCATGCCGCAAGTCGTCACAGTGCCGACGCAAGCTGTGCAACCCAGCCAGCAAGGTTCATTTGTCTATGTCGTCAAGGCCGACAACACGGTCGAAGCGCGGCCGGTCAAGGTGGCGATCAGCCACGAAAATGAAAGCGCTATCGCCAGTGGCTTGCAGGATGGCGACAAGGTGGTGGTGGATGGCCAGCTGAGCCTGAAACCAGGTACTGCCGTGCGCGAAGCGGAAAGCGCCGGGAAGAATGGGACAGGCGGAAGCACATCTCCCAAGGCCGCCGTCAAGGCAAACGGAAACGAAACGGCGGGCTGACCGACCATGATCTCCGAATTCTGCATCCGCAGGCCCGTCGCGACACTGCTGATGTCGATCGCGCTGATTCTGGGCGGTTTGTTTGCCTATAAATTCCTGCCGGTTGCTGCCCTTCCGAGCGCGGAATTCCCAACTGTCAATGTTTCGGCATCGCTGCCGGGCGCATCGCCCAACGCGATGATGACATCGGTTGCGGTTCCGCTCATCAAGCAGATCGCCACCATCGCCGGCGTTGATTCAATCTCGACGACCAATTCGCTGGGCTCGACCTCGATCGCCGTGCAGTTTGCGCTGAACCGCGATATCGACGCCGCGGCTGCCGACGTGCAGGCGGCAATCGCACGAACGCAGCGGCAATTGCCGCCGGAAATGACGTCGCCGCCAAGCTACAGGAAGGTCAATCCGGCCGATGCGCCGATCCTCCTGATGGCGCTGACCAGCGATACTGTGCCGCTGACCGATCTCGACGCTATTGCCCAGAACGTGATTTCGCCTTCGCTGTCGACCATCGACGGGGTCGCCCAGGTCATGGTCTGGGGCTCGAAGAAATACGCCGTGCGCATCCAGATCGACCCGACGGCGCTGGCCGCACGGGGTATCTCCATCGACCAGTTGCAAGCGGCAGTGCAGTCAGCCAACAGCAATGCGCCTGTGGGTGTACTGCAGAACAGCCAGCAGCAGCTGACCATCACCACCAACACCCAGCTGCAGGACGCGGCCGCCTTCTCCAAGATCATCATCGCGACCAAGAACGGCAATCCCGTCCGTCTCGGTGACGTGACGCGGGTCATCGATTCCGTGCAGAGCACGACATCGGCCTCCTGGTTTGACAAGACGCGCGGCATCATCCTGGCCGTGCAGCGTCAGCCTGATGCGAACACCGTCGAAGTGGTCGATCGGGTCAAGGCGATGTTGCCGTCCTTCGAAGACCAGATGCCGGCGGCTGCGTCGATCCAGCTGATGAACGATCGCTCGACCTCGATCATCGCGGCTGTCGATGACGTGCAGTTCACATTGCTGCTGACCATCGGGCTGGTCGTGCTGGTGATCTTTGTCTTCCTGCGTCGGGTGACAGCGACGATCATCCCGGCTGTGGCGGTTCCGATCTCGCTGATTGCCACGTTGGGCGTGATGTTCCTGCTCGGATTTTCCATCGACAACATCTCGCTGATGGGATTGACGCTCGCGGTGGGGCTGGTCGTCGACGACGCCATCGTCATGCTGGAAAACATCTACCGGCACATGGAAGAGGACGGCCTGCCGGCCTTCCAGGCCGCCGTCAAAGGCTCGCGGGAAATCGGCTTCACCATCCTGTCGATGTCGATTTCGCTGGTGGCGGTGTTCATTCCGGTGCTGCTGATGGGCGGTGTCATCGGCCGCATCTTCAACGAATTCGCGGTCGTGGTGACAGTGGCGATCCTGGCCTCGATGTTCGTGTCGCTGACATTGACGCCGATGCTGTCGGCGTACCTCCTGACCCTTCCGAAAGGGCACAAGGCAGGGCAGGGCGCTGAGCACCAGCATGGCTGGCTGACACGTGCCTATGATCGGGTTTTGACCTGGTGCCTTGCACATCATGTGATCGTCTTCCTGGTCTTTCTCGGTACAGCAACGCTTTCGGTCTGGCTGTTCACTGTCTCACCCAAGGGCTTCCTGCCGCAGGAGGACATCGGCCAGATTTCCGTTTCGACCCGTGCGCGCCAGGACATCTCGTTCGATGCGATGGTGAAGCTGCAGGCCCAGGTCGCCGAAGTCTTCGAGAAGTCGCCGTATGTGGCGCATGTCTCGTCGACGGTTGGCGGCGGTTTCGGTTCGGGTGGTCTCAACCAGGGATCGCTGTTCGTCGAGCTGAAGCCGAAGAGCGAACGCCCCGAGATGACGGACGTGATGGCAAGCCTCAGGCGTCCACTCGCCGACGTAGCCGGCATCAGCACCTTCATGCAGCCGGTGCAGAACCTGCGGCTGGGATCACGCTCTTCGGCCAGTGCCTATCAGCTGGTCGTCCAGGGTCTGAAGACCGACGAGACCAACGATTGGGCGCAGAAACTGACGGAGGCGATGCAGGCTGACCATGCGATGTTCGCCGACGTCAACAACGATCTCCAGAACACCGCTCTGCAGGCTTCGCTGATTGTCGACCGCGACAAGGCGGCAACCCTGGGTGTCGACACCAACACGCTGCTCAACAGCCTCTATGGCGGTTTCGGAACCGATCAGGTGACGACCATCTTCGGTGCAGCCGACAGCTATCAGGTGATCACCGAACTCGACCCGAAGATCGACTGGTCGCCGGAGCGGATGCTGTCGATCCAGTTCCGCACGTCCAGCGGCACGCTGGTGCCGCTGGGCGCCTTCGCCCGGGTCGACCGCACGGCGGGGCCACTCACCATCAACCAGCTTGGCCAGCTGCCGGCGGTGACGATCTCCTACAATCTGCCGCAAGGCGTATCGCTCGGCGATACTGTGACCCGCATCGAGGCGCTCAAGGCCGAGATCGGCGTGCCGAAGACGATTGCCACCTCCTTTTCGGGTACGGCCAAGACGTTCCAGGATTCGCTCGCCAACCAGGGCCTGCTGATCGCTGGCGCAATCCTGACCATCTACATCGTGCTTGGCATGCTCTATGAGAGCTTCATCCATCCGTTGACCATCCTGACCAGCCTGCCTTCGGCATTGCTCGGCGCGGTGTTGTCGCTGCGGCTTGCTGGAATGGATGTCTCGGTCATTGCCGTCATCGGACTTCTGATGCTGATCGGCATCGTCAAGAAGAACGGCATCATGATGATCGACGTGGCATTGGTGTTGCGTCGCGAGGGACGAAGTGCGCGCGACGCGATCCACAAGGCCAGCGTCATGCGTTTCCGCCCGATCATGATGACAACACTTGCCGCCATCATGGGCACGTTGCCGATCGCCATCGGTGAGGGTGCCAGTGCGGAGCTGCGTCAGCCGCTGGGCGTTGCCGTGGTTGGCGGCCTGATGGTCTCGCAGGTGCTCACCCTGTTCGTCACACCCGTGATTTACCTGTACATGGAGTGGCTGTCGCAATGGTTGCTGAGTTTTGTCCGCAAGGGCAGGAAACCGGATCTGCATCTGGTTGAAGGGACTTCGCAACCGTCGCTGTTCGACGAGAACAAGGACCGCCCGGTCGCCGCCGAATAGGTGAGGAGAACTGACCGAACCAGGTTGAGGCTACCTCCCGGTCCTGTTGCCAGCAAGTCAGCCGCCAAGTAGGAAACCTTCGGCTCAGACCGTGAGCGGACGCTGCGCGTGGTCGGCTAGGTTGCTCGCCAGCCGTCAGCCTGACTTCTGATCCATCAGCTTCAGCATATCCGTGAACAGGGCGTGCCAATCGGCCTCATTCAGGCTGATCAGGCCGAGCGCCTTGAGCAGGAAGGCGCCTTCGCCTGCCAGGAAGGCAACGGCGACCTGGCGGTCGGCCGGCCTCGACAGGTCAAGCCTTGCCAGGAAGCCGTTGTACCACTCCCGGCTTTCGGCGACGCGCTCCGGTGCCTCCAGCAGCGCCGTCATCATGACGGCGGATCGCGAGTGTTCCTCCTCGTCCTCGTCCCGGGTCACCGAAAGATGTGCCCGGATTACCGACGTGGCTGACGGTTCGGGGCCTGCTTCGTCCTTGACCTTGGCTTCATAGGCGTCGGCCCAGCGGGCGATCATCGCGCGGATCAGATTGTCCTTGGTGCCGAAGCAATACTGCACGCCGCTCTTGGTGATGCCGGCGGCCTTCGCCACCGCGTCGAAGCTAAGCCCCGATGCGCCGAGCTCGGTCACCACTGTCTCGGCGGCATCGAGAACCTTATCGCGGTCGATGCTGCGTGGTCTTCCTGACATCTGACCTCTTCCATTTCAATACGATCGTATTTATATGCATGCCCGTGGCCGTTCAAGGCCGCGAGTATACTGAAGGAGCCATCATGTCCCCGTCCAACCGCTGGCTGGTTCTGGCCATCGTGTCGAGTGCGCTGTTTTTGATCGTCATCGACATGACGGTGCTCTACACCGCACTTCCCACGCTGACGCACGATCTCAGGGCGACGGCGACGGAAAAGCTCTGGATCGTCAATGCCTATCCGCTGGTGGTTGCCGGCCTGCTGCCGGGTGTCGGCACGCTGGGCGATCGGCTCGGCCACAAGCGTATGTTCCTGGCCGGCCTCGTCGTGTTTGGCCTGGCCTCGCTCGGTGCCGCGTTCTCCCCGACCTCGGCATGGCTGATCGCGGCGCGGGCGCTGCTTGCCCTGGGCGCTGCCATGATGATGCCGGCAACATTGTCGCTGATCCGGCTGACCTTCACCGACGAGAAGGAACGCGCCTTCGCCATCGGCGTCTGGGCGGCGGTCGCCTCGGGTGGCGCCGCCTTCGGTCCGGTCGTCGGCGGCGCGCTGCTGGAACATTTCTGGTGGGGTTCGGTCTTCCTGATCAATGTGCCAGTGGTGCTGATGGCGCTGCTTGCGGGCGCGACACTGCTGCCCAATCGGCCGGGCAACAGCAGTCATCCCTGGGACCTGGTCGGCTCGATCCAGATCATGATCGGTCTGATCGGCCTGACCTATGCCATCAAGGAGCTCGCTAAGCGCGATCCGTCGTGGGTCACCGCCGCGCTCGCCTTTGCCGTCGGCCTTGTCGCCATGATCATTTTCGTGCGCCGCCAGTTTGCCAGCCGCGCACCGCTGATCGACTTCTCGCTCTTCGCCAATCCGCGTTTTTCGGCGGGCGTGGCGACAGCCATGGTGGCGTCGGCGGCCCTGATCGGCGTGGAGCTGGTGTTCAGCCAGCGCCTGCAGCTTGTGCTGGGTCTCTCGCCGCTGCAGGCCGGCCTGATCATCCTGCCGATCCCGCTCGCGGCTTTCATCGCCGGGCCATTGACCGGCCTCGCCTTGCCGCGCATCGGTGCCGTGCGTGTGCTGTGGTCCTCGCTGTTGCTGGCCGGAGCGATGCTTGTCGTCTACCTCCTGGTTTACCAGGGCGCGACCTGGCTGTGGCTGACCGCGCTGTCGCTGATGGGCTTCGGCTTCGGCGCGGCCATGACGGCGGCATCCAGTGTCATCATGCTGTCGGCTCCGGAGGAAAGGGCTGGCATGGCAGCCTCCATCGAGGAGGTCTCCTTCGAGCTTGGCGGTGCGCTCGGAATCGCCTTTCTCGGCTCGCTGATGTCGGGGCTCTACACCTACGCCCTGGTGCTGCCGCAAGGCGTTGCCGCGCAGGCGGCCGACAGCCTCGACGAGGCGCTGATTGTCGCCGAGCAGCTGGCGCCTGTGGAAGCGCAGACGCTGACCGTATTGGCGGGCACCGCGTTCGAACACGCCTTTTTCGGCGTGATCGCTGCCGCGGCGGCGCTGCTCATCCTTGTCAGCCTGTTCATCTGGCGTCGGACCGCCAAGGTGTGAGCGCGACCTGTCCTTTTCTTCGTGCGGAAAAGGACAGGTCCGCTGCACGGCGGCATAGTGGAAAGGCGGTTCAATGTTGCAAATTCGGCCGGCAAAAACGGTAGACCATGCGGCTGTCGTGCAGTTGTGGCACCGGGGCTGGCATGACGCCCATGCCGCTCTTGTCCCCGAAGGGGTTCTGACCTTCAGGACACCAGACCACTTCACCATCTGGCTGCATGAGGCGTGCGATACGTTTTACGTTGCGGTCGACCCAGGATTGCTGGGCTTCGTGTCGATAAAAGGCACGGAGGTAGTCAAGCTTTATGTCGACAGGGACGTTCGCGGGCAGGGCGTGGCACACCGCCTGCTCTCGTTAGCAGAGGCCAGGCTGGCTGAAAACGGAGTAGAAGAGGCCGAGCTGTTTTGCACGGCAGGCAACGTCCGCGCTGAAAAATTCTACCAGCGCGAAGGATGGACCCTATCCCGGTCGTTCGACGATGGTCTCTGGATGCCGAAAAGCTCCACCGACCGGTTTTTCGTGCGGACGCACCAGTTTCAAAAGAGGCTTAAGCCGACACCATGAACCCGCCGCGCCGGAAAGCATCGAACATTCTGCCCTCTAATTCACCACCCGCCTGGCGTTGGGCAGGTCCAGCGAAAAAGCGGGGATGGCGATGTCGAACTGCTCGCCGCGCGCGTTGCGCATCGTGTAGTGCCCGACCATGATGCCGGAGGGCGTCGAAAGCGGGCAGCCCGACGTGTATTGGTAACTGTCGCCGGGGTTCAGTTCCGGTTTTTCGCCAACGACGCCAGGGCCGCGCACCTCCTCCACCTGTCCCATGCCGTCGGTGATGTGCCAGTAGCGCGACAGAAGCTGCACGAATTCGTCCGAGCGGTTGTCGATCGTCACCCGGTAGCCCCATACGTAACGGCTCTCATCGGGGTCCGAGCGGTCCTCGAGGTAGAAGGGTTCCACCTCGACCACGATGTTACGGGTGACTGCGCTGTACATGGGCAACCTGATGCGACTCGGTACCAGAAACTGCAACGAGTTTCCGCCCGTGCACCGTCATGGTCAACCTTCTGTCATGTGCACGACATGAAACGGTGATGGTGTGCGCCGATCGCATCCGGTCCCGTGATGATTCCTGGATGGCCCAACAAGGCTAGCGCATGACTCCGAAATCGGAATCGATTTCGGAAAGGATCATGCGCCAGATCAAAGTCTTAGAGCATCCTTTGCGCGTCCAAAAGGACGCGCGGTGCTCTAAAGCCCGCGTTTCCGGGAGTGACCTGACTTCATGGACCTGACAATCGCCGCCGCATCCTTTTCTGCCGCTCTGCTTCTCACCAATCTCGTTTCCATAGGACTGGCGTGGTCCCAGCTGGAGCGACGCCGCACGGCACCGGCACCTCGCAGCGATGCGCCGCCGGTCTCGATCGTCATACCCGCGCGCGGTATCGAGCCCTTCACACCTGAGACGCTGGAATGTGCTTTTCGGCTCGATTGGCCGGACTACGAACTGATCTTCTGTGTGGCCCATACCGATGACCCGGTCGCCTTGACCATTCGCACCACCATGGCGCGTTTCCCCGACGTACCGGCCCGCCTCTTGTTCGGCGATGACCGTATCAGCGGCAATCCCAAGTTGAACAACTGCGTCAAAGGCTGGGAGGCGGCGCGGCACGACTGGGTGATCCTGGCGGACTCCAATGTGCTGATGCCGCGCGACTACATCCAGAACATGATGCAGGCCTGGCGCCCGGACAGCGGTCTCGTCTGCTCGACGCCGGTCGGCTCGCGCCCCGACGGGTTCTGGGCCGAGGTCGAATGCGCCTTCCTCAACACGCTGCAGGCGCGCTGGCAATATACAGGCGCTGCCGCCGGTCTCGGCTTCGCGCAGGGCAAGAGCATGTTGTGGTCGAAGCCGCTGCTCGATGCCAATGGCGGTATCCATGCCCTGGCCGCCGAGATCGCCGAAGACGCCGCCGCCACGAAGCTTGTCAACGGGCTCGGCCTGAAAGTCCACTTGGTGGCTTCGCCGTTCGAGCAGCCGCTCGGGTACCGCAAAGTCGAGGCGGTGTGGTCGCGCCAGGCACGCTGGGCGCGGTTGCGCCGCGTCACCTTCCCATTGTTTTTCGCGCCGGAGCTTTTTGTCGGCGCAGCAATGCCATTGCTGTTCGCGTTGATTGCCGCCGCCGGCTCAGGCGCCGACATGCTCTCGACCACCTTGCTGGTGCTGGCTGCCGTCTACCTGCCGGAATATGCATTGGCGCTGGCCAAGGGCTGGTACGCCTCTCCACGCCTGATTGCGGCCATGGTGGTGCGCGACATCATGGTCCCGGCCATCTGGCTGCGCGGCTGGCTCGGCGGCGCCATTGACTGGCGCGGCAACACCATGAACATCACCACCAAGTCCGACGAAGCCGAGGAGGTTCTGTCGGGCGCCTGACCTTTTCAGCGGTATCGCCGCCGGTCGGTTTGCGGCATGATCGTCGGGGCAGGGGGATGGGGAGGTTGGCCGTGCTGTCCGAGGATCGCTATTGCCAGATCGCGCTCGGTTTTCCCAGATCCGATCAGAGCAGCCATTTCGACGTCACCGATTTCCGCGTACGCGGCAAGATCTTTGCCACCCTGCGGCCGAAGGATAGCCGCGCCGTCATCAAGCTCGCGCCGGATGAGCAGCGGCTGCTGCTCGAAACATCGACCGGCCAGTTCGAACCGATCCCGGGCTCGTGGGGTCAGAAGGGCTGGACACGGGTCTGGCTGGAAAAGGCGGACGAGGAGACCGTTCGCCACGCCATGACGATGAGCTGGCGCTCGGTCGCGCCGAAATCGTTGCGGTAGCGGGGAAACAGAGCGGAATGCGGGTTCTTCCACCGCATTCCGCTCCAGATCGTCACGCCCTCTTGAGCGCCTGTTCGATATCTTCGAGCAGGTCGTCGGTGTCTTCGAGGCCGAGAGACAGGCGCAGCGTGCCTTCGCCAATGCCGAGCTCGGCGCGGGCTTCGTCGGTCAGGTTCTTGTGCGTCGTCGTCGCCGGATGGGTGATCAGGCTCTTGGCATCGCCCAGATTGTTGGAGATCAGCACTACGTCGAGCGCGTTTTCGAAGGCGAAGGCCGATTTCTTGCCGCCCTTCAGGTCGAAGCAGATCAGCGTCGAGCCGCCGGTCATCTGCTTCTTGATGATGTCGGCCTGCGGGTGGTCGGCGCGGCCGGGATAGATCAGCCTTCCGACCTTCGGATGGTCGGCCAGGAAGTCGGCGATCCTGGCTGCAGCTTCTGTCTGCTGACGCACGCGCAGCGGCAGCGTCTCCAGGCCCTTCAGCAGCACCCAGGCATTGAAGGGCGACAGGCTCGGGCCGGTGTGACGGAAGTAGTCGTGCAGGTTCTCGTCGATCCATTTCTTGTCGGACAGCACGATGCCGCCGAGGCAGCGCCCCTGGCCGTCAATGTGCTTGGTGGCCGAATAGACGACGATGTGCGCGCCAAGCTCCAGCGGCTTCTGCTGCAGCGGGGTGGCGAAGACATTGTCCACCACCAGCCTGGCGCCAATCGCGTTGGCGAGCCTGGCGACGGCGGCAATGTCGACCACCTCCAGCGTCGGGTTGGTAGGGCTTTCCAGGAAGAAAAGCTTGGTGTTCGGCCGTACCGCCGCTTCCCAGTTGCCGATCTCGGTGCCGTCGACCAGTGTTGCCTCGATGCCGTATTTCGGCGCCAGCGTCTCGACCACCCAGCGACAGGAGCCGAACAGAGCGCGCGCGGCGACGATGTGGTCACCGGCCTTGAGGCTGCACAGCACGGCAGCGGTCACCGCGGCCATGCCGGAAGCGGTGGCGCGGGCGTCTTCAGCGCCTTCCAGCGCGCACATGCGCTTTTCGAACATGTCGACGGTGGGGTTGGCGTAGCGCGAATAGATGAAGCCGGGCTCCTCGCCCTTGAAGCGGGCTTCGGCGCGCTCGGCGCTGTCATAGTGATAACCTTGCGTCAGGAACATCGCTTCGGACATCTCGCCGAAGCCCGATCGCAGCGTGCCTGCGTGGACGAGCTGGGTTGCGGGTTTCCAGTTGCGCTTTTTCTCGGTCATGGTTCCGTTCCGACACAAAAACTGGCCGCCATGATAGCTGGCGGACACAAAAAAACCGGCCGCGAAGTCGCAACCGGTCCATACGGCCTTTGTCGGGCCCTGCGGTCCTTTAGCGACTTGTTTAACGTGGCTGCAAGCCGACCGGCCAAATCACCACGGGATAAAGCACCCTTTAGACCCGGGGGCGGCTTGCGTCAATTGCCGGCTTCATTAAGAGCATGGAGGGCTGGCTGACTTGAGCCACCTGTGGAGTTGTCATTGCGCAAGACAGGCATTCTTCCCGATCAGGATATCGCGGCGCTGTTCCAGGCGGGCAGCCTGAAGTCGCCGCGGCCGCTCGATGCTGATCAGATCCAGCCGGCCAGCCTCGACCTTCGCCTCGGCGAAAAGGCCTATCGTGTTCGCGCCAGCTTCCTGCCCGGCCCCAACAGCACGGTGGCGGCCAAGCTCGATCGGCTGAAGCTGCACGAGATCGACCTCGCCGACGGCGCGGTGCTGGAGACGGGCTGCGTCTACATCGTGCCGCTGCTGGAAAGTCTGGAGCTGCCGGGCGACATTTCCGCCTCGACCAATCCGAAAAGCTCCACTGGTCGGCTCGACATCTTCACCCGCGTCATGACCGATCATGGCCAGGAGTTCGACAAGATCGCCGCCGGCTATCGCGGTCAGCTCTATCTCGAGGTCAGCCCACGCACGTTTCCGATCGTCGTCCGCACCGGCTCGCGCCTGTCGCAGATACGTTTCCGCACCGGCAATGCGCTGTTGTCGGAAGACGAACTGCATGCGCTGCACCGCGCCGAGACGCTGGTGGCGATCGATCCGCCCAACATCTCCAATGGCGGCATCGCGCTGTCCATCGACCTCGCGGGCGACAAGGACGGGCTGGTCGGCTATCGCGGCAAGCACCACACCGGGCTGGTCGACGTCGACAGACGCGCCGCCCAGGACATCGTCGATTTCTGGGAGCCGCTCTATCGCAGCGGCGCCGGCGAGCTGGTGCTCGATCCGGACGAGTTCTACATCCTCGTCAGCCAGGAGGCGGTGCATGTGCCGCCGCTCTACGCTGCCGAGATGACGCCGTTCGATCCACTGGTCGGCGAATTCCGCGTGCACTATGCCGGTTTCTTCGACCCCGGCTTCGGCCATTCGGCGGCGGGCGGCACCGGCAGCCGCGCGGTGCTGGAGGTGCGCAGCCATGAGGTGCCGTTCATCCTCGACCATGGCCAGATCGTCGGCCGGCTGGTCTTCGAGCACATGCTGAAGCGGCCGACCGCGCTTTACGGCACCGATCTCGGCTCCAACTACCAGGCGCAAGGCCTGAAGCTGTCGAAGCACTTCAGGGCAGCAAGATAAGGGAATAGGGGAACAAACACCTACTCCCTTACTCCCCTTTCCTAAAAGCCGCCCGCCTAAAGCAGCAAGTCCACATCGCATCCTGCGCTTGCCTGGCTCCCGGCGGCGTGCTTGGCTGTCCACGGACAACAAGACCAACCCGAGGGGAAACATGATGAAAATGTCCAGGTGGTTCGCAACGGTCGCGGCCGCAACGATGATGGTGGCCGGCGCCAGCAGCGCCTTTGCGGCCGACAAGATCAAGATCGGCACGGAAGGCGCCTATCCGCCTTTCAATACCCTCACCGCAGACGGCAAGCTCGAAGGTTTCGACATCGATATCGCCAATGCGCTCTGCGCGCAGATGAAGGCCGAATGCGAACTCGTGACGCAGGATTGGGATGGCATGATCCCTGCGCTGCAGGCCAAGAAGTTCGACGCCATCATCGCCTCGATGAGCATCACGCCGGAGCGCAAGAAGCAGGTCGCGTTCACCAACAAATATTACACCACGCCGCTGGCGCTGGTTGCCCTGAAGGACAGCTCGCTGGCCGGCACGGATGGCGAGGCGGTCAAGGGCAAGACTGTCGGCGCGCAGGCCTCCACCACCCAGGCCGATTATGCGCAGGACGTCTACGCCAAGGCTGGCGCCGACGTGAAGCTCTATCCGACACAGGAAGAGGCGGTGACAGACCTCGTCAACGGCCGTCTCGATGCCGTGCTTTCCGACAAGTTCGTGCTGGTAGACTGGATGAAGAACGGTTCGGCCAAGGACTGCTGCAAGATGATCGGCGACGTCAAGGGAACCGAGACCGAAGCCGGCATTGCGGTGCGCCAGGAAGACAACGAACTGCGCGAGAAGTTCAATGCCGCCATCGACGCCATAGTTGCCGACGGTACCTATAAGAAGATCCAGTCGAAGTATTTCGACTTCGACATCTATTGAGCTGCAGGCTGATCGCCTGGCGCGGATGATCTAAGGCCGGGACATGTCCCGGCCTTTGCCATCAGTGAGACATTGCGACTGGATCGCGTGAATCAGATCGCGCTGCTCCATTGCACAGGCACCAGTTCGAAGCCGTTGCCTGCCTTGGCGATGTGGCCGGTGGCGGGGAAGGGGGCATGGTAGAAGGCGACCTGCATCTTCTCCGCCGCCGCCATGTCGAGCAGCTTGCGCCGGGTGGCCGTTGCCTGCGGCCCGTCCATGTCGAAGATCGCCGTCCAGTCGGGATTGCGCACGAACAGTGCCGGATGGTTGGTCGTGTCCGACAGCGCCATCAGCCTGCCTTCGCCGGAAGTGATGGCGAAGACGGTGTGGCCAGGCGTATGGCCCGGAGCGGCGATCGCGGTCACGCCGGGCACGAGTTCCTTGTCGGCTTCGAACTGTTTCACATCCTTGGCGACGGGGCCGAAGACGCGGCGCACGGTAGCGAAGGCGTTCCTGGCGGCTTCCGGTGCAGCGTTCATTTTTGCATCGTCCATCCAGAACGCCCATTCGGCGGCCGGCACCATCACTTCGGCATTCGGGAATACGGCGGTGCCGTTCTTGAGACGGAAGCCGTTGATGTGGTCGCCGTGGAAATGGCTGATGATGACGGTCGAGACATCCTCCGGCTTAAAGCCGGCGGCCTTGAAATTGTTCATCCAGACCCCGGAGGTTGGCGCGCCGGAATCGCCATTGCCGGTGTCGATCAGCACTAGCCTGTCGCCGATCTGCAGCGCCAGCGTGGTGTAGGAGATCGAAAGCGCGTCGCTTGGCAGATAGGCGGCTTCCAGTGCTTTCTCGACGTCGGCGAGTTCGGCATTGCGGATGAAGCCTTCGAGCGGGCGCTTGCCGAAGCCGTCGTTGAGTGCGGTGACGGTGATGTCGCCGACTTTGTAGCGATAGAAGCCGGGATTGTGGCTCACAGGTGCGTCCTGTGCCTGGGCTGGTGCGATGCCGGCTGGCAGGTCGAGGACGGCGGCGGCGGCAAGGGCGCCGGCGCTTGTCATGATGGTGCGGCGGGAAAGGGGAAAACTGGCCATTGATCGGGGACTCCAAGGGTCAGCAGGCGCGGCTTTGACTGGCGGCGCTCATCGCCGACCGGTTCCGCGTCCAGGGGGTAAACCCATGCGGCAGGCTAACAGCCGGACCCATCGCTTCAACCCGATGCGGGCGGGACCGGGTCACCTTTGCGTGAGCCGGGTGTTATCGCGGGAGATCGGGCGCGGCCACATATGGAGCACCAATCGAAGCCCGGCGCTGGCGCTTTCTCGCTTTGCCGGCACATGTTTGGCAGGATCAGGCCGTTTCGGCTGTCGTGGAGGGAAAACAAGAATGAAGATTTCGAAAGGGCTCGTCTCGGCTGCTGCCGCGACGACGTTGGTCATGGGGCTGATGGTTGCGCCGGCTGCCGCCGAGAAGCTGAAGATCGCCACGGAAGGTGCGGCGCCGCCCTTCAGCACGGTGACGGCGGACGGCAAACTGGCCGGCTTCGACGTCGATATCGCCAACGCGCTGTGCGCCGAGATGAAGATCGAATGCGAGATCGTCGCGCAGGATTGGGACGGCATGATCCCGGCGCTGCAGGCCAGGAAATTCGACGCCATCATCGCCTCGATGACCATCACCGAGGAGCGCAAGAAGCAGGTCGCCTTCACCAACAAGTACTACTCGACGCCGCTGGCGCTGGCCGGCCTGAAGGACACCACGGTGACCGGCACCGAGCCGGCGGCGCTGGAAGGCAAGACGCTAGGCGCGCAAGGCTCGACCATGCAGGCCACCTATGCGCAGGACGTCTACGCCAAGGCCGGTGCCGAGGTGAAACTCTATCCCACGCATGAGGACGCAGCGACCGATCTGGTCAATGGCCGCCTCGACGCCATCATCACCGACAAGTTCGTGCTGGTCGACTGGGTCAAGAACGGCAACGGCAAGGATTGCTGCAAGGTGATCGGCGATGTGAAGGGCACCGAAGCACAGATCGGCATCGCCATCCGCCAGGGCGAGGATGCGCTGCGCGAGCGCTTCAACGCCGCAATCGACGCCATCGTCGCCGACGGCACCTACAAGAAGGTGCAGGCGAAGTATTTCGACTTCGATATCTATTGAGTGGCCGCATCAAGACTGACGGAGAAACGGGCGCCTGCGGCGCCCGCTTGCCGTCTGGGCCCATGCGCCTTAGCGGGAGGGTGAAAGCAATCGATCCCGCAAATGCAGCGCCGTTCTTTCCACGCACAACCAGAGCAGAGCCGCGATGGCGAAGCTTGTGGTCAGATAGATGAAGAAGCCGATGCCACCCTGCAGGTATTCTTCTCCCACCAGCAGGCGCATGATGTGGAAGACGGACTTGTGTGTGAGATAGAGGCTATAGGACAGGGTGGCGACGAGAGCTGCCCCCGGTACAGGCCAGCGCTTCAGGACGTGTTCGAGATCGAGCATTGCGCAAAACACAAGCGCGATGCCGATCGAGATCAGCGGAAAACCGGCGACCGCGCCGAGTTGTGCCTGAAACACCGGAAACATCCCTGTGCCTTCGAGCGGTCCCCGGATCGCGAAGCAGATCAACGCCGCGATGACGAAGGCCAACCCAAGAGGAAGTGTCACCCTTGCGGGCAGCCAGCGCCCGCAAAAGTCCGGTCTGAAGAAACGCGCTGCCGCGAGCACGACGCCGAACAGCAGTCCGTCCAGACGCGTATAGGTCGGATAGTAGATATCGCGAAGGTAAGTGGCAAAGGCAGGACGGAACTGTCCCCCTGCGACGAGTGCGCCGACCTGCGTGTCCCATAGCGTATAGCGCAGGACGATCCCTGCCACTGTCAGCAGTCCTGCGAGCGCGAGCACCCAGCGGGTGCCAATGCGTCGGTGGAAGAGAAGCACCAGCAGAGGCAGGGCAAGGTAGAACTGTTCTTCGACAGCAAGCGTCCATGCCTGCGAAAAAGCGTTGCCCTGTCTCGGGTCGAAACCGAGATTGACCGTAAAGGTTGCGAATTTCCACAGCGGTTGCATCGTCGGTGCATCGCGCAGCAGCGGAATGAAGGCATAGAACCCAAGCACTACGAAGAAGGCGGGAAAGATCCGGAAAGCGCGGCGTAGGTAGAATGCCTTGAAATCGACAGTACCCATCCGTGCGATCTCCTTGAACAGTTGCGTGCCGATCAGGTAGCCGCTGAGCACGAAGAAGATATCGACACCAAGCCAGCCATATTCGCGAACGGTCACCAAAGCAGCTGGCGTGGCGTTGAGGGGCAGGTGAACCAGCATCACCAGCAGGATCGCCAGGGAGCGAAGGATATCGGGACCGACCATCCGCGTTCGCGTGGTCGGGATGCTCGCGTGTGATGACCAGGGACGGCCGGCGGCATGGGAACTGCTGCTGGCGAGCATGGTCATGCGGGGGGCTCCGTCGATGCAGGATGATGGCCCCAACTTACCGTTCAATTTTCCTGGTGAAACGCCGGCGCGCGGAAAGCTCTGCTTAACCTAAATTTTTCGTAAAATTGTAGAGACCCGCTTCGGGCATGTTCGCAGTGTCGTGCTGGAAGTCATGCATTCGAATGTCCTGAAAGGTGGCATCTTCGACATTCAGGACGAGCACAGGTCGTCCTATCTTCAGGTGGTCTCCCATCGATGGGAGCATCAAAGGAGAACGAAGATGACAAGCGAACACAAGGGTACGGCTCTCGTCACCGGCGCATCGTCGGGAATCGGTGCGATCTATGCCGATCGTCTGGCGAGACAGGGCTATGACTTGATACTGGTGGCGCGCAATGCCGGCAAATTGCGCAGCCTCGCCGGCGCCATCAGCAACGCCACCAGCCGTTCGGTCGAAGTGTTCCCGGCTGACCTGGCCAGTGGCCCGGACCTGAGAAAAGTCGAGAACCTGCTACGCACCGACGCCAGTATCACCGTGCTCATCAACAATGCGGGAATTGGCGCGACCGCGCCGTTGCTCGCCAGCGATGTCGACGCCATGCAGTCGATGATCGACATCAACGTGACCGCGCCGATGCGGCTGGCCTATGCGGCGGCGCCCGGTTTCGTATCGCGCGGCAAGGGTACGATCATCAACATCGCTTCGGTCGTCGCCATTTCCCCCGAAACGCTGAACGGCGTCTACGGCGGCAGCAAGGCCTTTATCCTGGCCTTTTCGCTGTCGCTGCACCACGAGCTCGCCGACAAGGGCATCCGCGTCCAGGCCGTGCTTCCGGGCGCAACCGCGACCGATTTCTGGGCCTTGTCCGGCACGCCCGTCGAGCATCTGCCCGCCGAAATCGTCATGTCTGCCGATGCGATGGTCGACGCTGCGCTGGCGGGACTGAAGCTTGGCGAACTGGTCACCATTCCGTCGCTGCCGGACATTGCCGACTGGCAAGCTTTCGAGGCCGCGCGCAATGCCCTGAGGCCCAAGCTTTCGCTGGGTGCTCCCGCAACACGTTATGCAGCCTGATCCCCTGGAGGCGGCGTCCCTCACAGCGATGCCGTCCACGGCAATCTTATTGGAAAGGAAACGACAATGTCCCGGATTCCACATTCCGAAAACCCGTCGTCCGCAACCGCGCTGAAACTGGAAGTCGTGGTGCTTCCCGTTGCCGATGTCGATCGCGCCAAGGCATTTTACGCCGGTCTCGGTTGGCGGCTCGACGCTGATTTCGTCAACGGTGACGCCTTCCGTGTCGTGCAGTTCACGCCGCCCGGCTCAAACGCCTCGATCCATTTCGGCAAGGGGCTGACGCCGGCAGCACCCGGCTCGGCGCAGGGGCTCTATCTCATCGTCAGCGACATCGCGACGGCGCGTGCAAACCTCAAGGCGCATGGCGTCGCGGTGAGCGAAGCGTTCCATCGCGCCGCTGTCGGTGGACCGGCCTTGCCCGGACGTGACCCAGAGGGACGAAGCTATAACTCCTTCGCCACGTTCAGCGATCCGGATGGCAATGGCTGGATCCTCCAGGAGATCACCGCGCGGTTGCCGGGACGCGTCGAGCCGGACGTCACCGCCTACGGTTCGGTGGCCGACCTGATGGCGGCACTTCGGCGCGCGGCAGAGGCGCATGGCGAACACGAGAAGCGCAACGGCGGCCAGCACGACTTCAACTGGCCCGACTGGTATGCCGCCTACATGGTGGCGGAAAAAGCCGGTTCGGAACTGCCGCTTTGACGGCGAGATGGAAAGTGTCCTGAATCTCGGCTATTCCACTTTCTGCGCCATAGATCCCGAAGGAGTGCGCGGATGCTGCGGATCGGTTTCGTCCTGACGCCCGGCTTCCAGATGATGAGCCTTGCCGCCGCTTCGGCGTTCGAGTTCGCCAATCTGGTTACCGGCGAGAAGGTCTATGACATGGAGATCCTGTCGGAGACGGGCGGCCTGTTGAGCAATTCGTTCGGCATCCCGATCGAGACGCGCAAGCTGCACCTGTCTGGTTATGACACGCTGATCTTCGGAACCGGGATCGTCATCGACCAGCCGGCTCCCGCCATCGTGGCGTTTGCCCGCAAGGCGTTCAAGTCGACGCGCCGCATCGCCTCGATCTGCATGGGCGCCGCCATTCTCGCGGAGGCAGGCCTTCTCGACGGCCGGCGGGCAACCACGCACTGGCTTGTCGCCAGCAAGCTGCAGGCGCGTTACCCAAGCGTGCGCATGGAAGAGGACCGCATCTTCATCGTCGACGGTTCGGTCTGGACTTCGGCCGGGATGAGCGCGGGCGTCGATATGGCGCTCGGTATGATCGAGAAGGATCTCGGTGCGGATCTGGCGCGGGCGGTGGCGCAGCGGCTGGTGCTCTATCACCGCCGTGCCGGTGGCCAGTCGCAGCATTCCGAGCTGCTGGCGCTCGATCCCAAGTCCGATCGCATCCAGAAGGCGCTGGCCTATGCAAGGACCAACTTGCGCTCGGCGCTTTCGGTGGAGGAGCTCGCTGGAGCTGCCCATCTGAGCCCGCGGCAGTTCAGCCGCGCCTTCCGCGCCGAGACGGGGCAGACGCCGGCCAAGGCGGTGGAGAACCTGCGGCTCGAAACGGCGCGCGTGATGATGGAGCAGAGCCGGCATCCGATCGAGGTGGTCGCCGCTGAGACCGGTTTCGCCGATCGCGAACGCATGCGGCGCGCCTTCATCCGTGCCTTCGGACAGCCGCCAATGGCGATCCGGCGCAGCGCGCGGGAATCGTCGCTGGCAAGCTGACGCTTAAAGCTATTTCGGTTTTCTTCGAATCACCGGAACTGCTCTAACTCTTTATTTTTACGCAATTCCGGACGCAAGACCGCGTACACTTTTGCTGGAGTTGCTCTGATGGAATACTCAGAAGCCTTCAGGAGGGACAAGCGCATTTCCAGCTATTGGTACATCTCGATCCTGCCTCCACACGCGCGGAACACACTTTCCGAAACAGGCCCGTTGATAGGATTTCTCCAGGGGCAGCCTGAACTCAGGCAGACGGGCGCCGTCTGTTTTGGCGGCGCGGATGGCCGGCCATGGCTCAGCATAACGATCGTGAACGCGACGGCGGCTGGCGACTGGGCCAGTGACGGCGCATACATCGCTCAATTCAATAGGGTCGAAATGGTCTGCTCCGATTTTGACCGGCGAGATTTCTATGAGCAGATCTCAACGAGAATAGCCGAGTTCCTTCAGTGGGAGATCGCGATCGAAAGTGATGAATAGCCGATCGCTCTCTGCGCGGCGGCTGGCGCGAACCTATGCGAACTGCAGGTTTTCCTTGAGCAGGACCTCGATGCGGATGCGCTCCTGCGAGGCCAGAAGCTCGCGGTGGTCGGAACGGGCGCGCATGATGCGCAGCGCGCTGCGCACCGCATGGCCGGGGTCCTGCGCGATAACCGCGTCGATGCGCTCGTCCAGCAGCGCCTGTTCGCTGAAGGGCGTGCGCTCATGCGCAACGATGGTCAGTGGCCGGGTGTCCTGCGCGTTCCAGACGGCGGTCAGCGGAATCCGCGCTTCGGAGCTCAGCACATAGACGGCGACCGTATCAGGATTGTGCTGCAGGGTGCGCTGGATGATGAGTTCGGCGCGTCTTTCGTCGGCGTAGGTTTCCAGCGACGGCAGGCATTGGAGTTGCGGAAACCGGGCATTGATGATGCTGTCGAAGCCGAGGCGACGCTGGATGCTGTCCAGCGCCATCATGGTTTCGGAGACGACGACGATCTTGCCGCGCCGTTCGCCGATGAAGCGGCCGACGATCTTGCCGGCGGTGGCGCCGGCGGCGAAATTGTCGACACCGACATAGTCGGCACTTTCCAGCCGTTCCTGGCCCGACAGGAACTGCACCACCTTGACGCCGCGTTCCACCAGCCGCAGCAGAGCGTCGCGGACCTGCGGCGATTCCGGCGCCATCACTGCGACGCCGTCCAGCTCGTCATGATCGATGCCAGTGAGGTATTTCGCGACAGGGTGCGGGTCGTTCATCGCGATCCGGGCTACCTCGACCTCGGTGGAATCGCCGCGCGCCGCTTCGCGGGCTTCGCCAACCCGGGCGATCATCTCGGACAGGTACTGGTCGCCGGACGTCGGCAGCACGAAGCGGAAGCGGTAGGTCTTGTTGCGTGCCAGCGCCACGGCGGCGGGGTTGCGCACGAAGCCTATGCGTTCGATCGCCTCGGCCACGCTTTTCGCCGCCTTTGGGCTGACATTGGGGCGCTCGTTGAGCACGCGGTCGATGGTGGCGAGACTCACGCCCGCGGCTTCTGCCAGGTCTTTTGCGGTTGGCCGCACGCTTGTCATCCCGCCTTTCCGCTAGAGCCTTTTCGTTTCAACGGAAACGCGGAAATGCTCTAACTCTTTGTTTTCGCGCAATTCCGGACGCAAAACCGCTCGCACTTGCTGAAATTGCCTAGCCGGATTTCTCCAACAAAAGTAGATGAAAAGCAAGAATTGAGGTGCGCACCTCAAAATTTGCTTGCTTTGAGGTGCGCACCTCAATTATGACTCTCGCAGTGGCAGGCCGGGAGGATCGGTGTGGACCACAGCGGAGGAGTGAGGCCGGGAAGGTCGTTCCGCGTCAGGTGCCCTGAATAGGGTGTTTTCTTCCGATGGAGGTCGGAAGCAGGGGACGGGAGGCCCCAGCCATGAAATCTCGCTATGTCACATCATTGGCCGCCCTGGGTGCGCTTCTGGCCGCCGGGGCCGCCGGCACGAGCCAGGCGCACGCAAAGGACCTGACTTTGTGCTGGGCCGCCTGGGATCCGGCGAATGCGCTCGTCGAGCTCAGCAAGGACTTCGAGGCCAAGAGCGGCGTCAAGATGAAGTTCGAGTTCGTGCCCTGGCCGAACTTCGCCGACCGCATGCTCAACGAACTGAATTCCGGCGGCAAGCTGTGCGACCTGATGATCGGCGACAGCCAGTGGATCGGTGGCGCCGCCGAGAATGGTCAATACGTCAAGCTCAATGATTTCTTCGACAAGGAAGGAATCAAGATGGACGACTTCATTCCGGCGACCGTCGTCGGCTATGCGGAATGGCCGAAGAATTCGCCGAATTACTGGGCGCTGCCGGCCTTCGGCGACGTCGTCGGCTGGAGCTATCGCAAGGACTGGTTCGCCCGCCCCGAACTGCAGGCCGAGTTCAAGCAGAAATACGGCCGCGACCTTGCTGTGCCGAAGACCTTCGCTGAATTGAAGGACATCGCCGAATTCTTCCAGAAGCGCCAGATCGACGGCAAGACGGTCTATGGCGCGGCGATCTACACCGAGCGCGGCTCCGAAGGCATCACCATGGGCGTCATGGATGTGCTCTACTCGTTCGGCTTCCAGTACGAGAACCCCGCCAAGCCCTACGATCTGCAAGGCTACGTCAACTCCGCCAAGTCGGTTAAGGGCCTCGAATTCTACAAGCAGCTCTATGACTGCTGCACGCCGCCCGGTCATTCCGATGCCTACATGTCCGAGGACATCGACGCCTACAAATCGGGCCAGGTTGCCCTGCACATGAATTTCGCCTTCACCTGGCCAGGCATCAATGCCGACGCCAATGTCGGCGGCGACAAGTCAGGCTATTTCCCGAACCCCGCTGGCCCGGACGGTGTCGCCTTCGCCCAGCTTGGCGGCCAGGGCATTTCTGTGGTCTCTGCCTCGGAAAAGAAGGACGATGCGCTGGCCTACATCAAGTGGTTCGCCCAGCCCGAGGTTCAGCAGAAATGGTGGCAGATGGGCGGCTATTCGGCGCTGCGCAAGGTGGTCGAGGATCCGGGCTTCGCCACCAGCCAGCCCTATGCGCAGACCTTCCTAGACTCCATGGCAATCGTAAAGGATTTCTGGGCCGAGCCGTCCTATGCCTCGCTGCTGCAGGCGGCGCAGAAGCGCTTCCACGACTATGTCGTCGCCGGCCAGGGTTCCGCCCAGGATGCGCTCGACGGCCTCGTCAAGGACTGGACGCAGGTCTTCGACGACGAAGGCAAGTACTGACCGCCGCTGGACTACCAGGCGCCCTTTCATACGCAAGGGGCGCTCCACCACCGTGACCCGGCGCATGGCCCTTCCGACGGTCCATGCCGATTTTCAGGGCCATGTGTCAGCTCTGGCCCGCCGCCACGCGGCGGGTCATGATGCGGCCGTCCCGCAGTTGCCAAGCAGGGGAAGATCAATGTTGCAATCATCGGTCGATCGCGTCGCCGCGGCGACGCCGCGCGCCATAACCAGGCGCGTGCACGGCCTGTCCGACCGGGCACTCGCCTGGCTGTTCGTCGCGCCGTCGATCGTGCTCTTGCTGGCGGTCAACATCTTTCCACTGATCTGGACGATCCGGCTGAGCTTCACCAACTTCCGGGTCAACCGCCCCAATGCCGAGGTCGAGTTCATCGGCCTCAAGAATTATCTGAACATCCTGTCCGATCGCGACATCTGGCTGACCATGCAGGCGACGGCGCATTTCCTGATCTGGACGATCGTGCTGCAGGTGCTGATCGGCTTCACGCTCGCCTATCTGATCAACAAGAAGTTCCGCGGTAACGATCTCTGGACGACGATCATCGTGCTGCCGATGATGCTGAGCCCGGCGGTGGTCGGCAATTTCTGGACCTTCCTCTACCAGCCGCAGATCGGCCTGTTCAATTATGCGGTCGGTTTCCTGACTGGCGCCGACCCGTCCTCCTTCTCGATGATCGGCGACGTGTCGCTGGCGCCATGGGCGATCATCATCGTCGATACCTGGATGTGGACGCCGTTCGTGATGCTGATCTGCCTCGCCGGCCTGCGCTCCATTCCGGCCAGCATCTATGAGGCAGCCGAATGCGACCGCGCCTCGAAATGGCGGCAGTTCTGGACCATCACCATTCCGCTGGTGCTGCCCTTCCTGATGCTGGCCGTGCTGTTCCGCGGCATCGAGAACTTCAAGATGTTCGACCTCGTCGTGCAGCTCACCGGCGGCGGGCCGGGTTCGGTTACCGAACTCACCTCGATCAACCTGAAGCGCGAAGCCTTCGAGAAGTGGCGAACCGGCTATGCCTCCGCCTACGCCGTCATCCTCTTCGTGACCGTCTTCGGCCTGGCCTCGATCTACGTCAAAGCCCTGAACAAGGTGAAACAGCGATGAGCAGCTATTCCGTCACCGAGCCGTCGCTGCGGCAGAAATGGTGCGCCGGGGTCCTGGTCGTGCTCTATGCGCTGATCACCATCCTGCCGCTGTTCTGGATCATCGCGACGAGTTTCAAGTCGCCGTCCGACGCCATCGCCTATCCACCCAAGACCTTCTTTACACCGACTGTCGAAGGTTACGTCAACGTCTTCACCACGCGCACCCGCCTGACCGAGGAGCAGCTGCAGGCGGTTGGCGAGCCGCAGACCTGGTACGACAGGCTGGTGCGCAAGGACGGCCTCGTCATTTCCGGGCCGTCGCGTTTTGCCGAACGCTTCACCAATTCGGTGATCATCGGCTTCGGCTCGACCGTGCTGTGCATCGTGCTGGGTACCGCTGCGGCCTATGCCTTCTCGCGCTTCAAGGTGCCGCTCAAGGATGACCTGCTGTTCTTCATCTTGTCGACGCGCATGATGCCGCCGATCGCGGTCGCCATCCCGATCTTCCTGATGTTCCGCGCGCTCGGGCTCAGCGACACCCATGCCGGCATGATCCTGCTCTACACGGCGGTCAACCTCTCGCTCTCGGTCTGGCTGCTCAAGGGCTTTATCGACGAGATCCCGATCGAATATGAGGAGGCGGCGCTGATCGACGGCTACACGCGCTTCCAGGCCTTCTACAAGGTCGTGCTGCCGCAGGCGGCCACCGGCATCGCGTCGACGGCGATCTTCTGCCTGATCTTCGCCTGGAATGAATATGCCTTCGCGGTATTGCTGACTTCCGGCAATGCGCAGACCGCGCCGCCCTTCATTCCGACCATCATCGGCGTCAGCGGCCAGGACTGGCCGGCCGTCGCCGCAGGCGCGACCCTGTTCCTGGTGCCGGTCATGGTCTTCACCATTCTCCTGCGCAAGCACCTGCTGCGCGGCATCACCTTCGGAGCGGTCCGCAAATGAGTAGCTTCTTCGACGGATTGTTCCATCTCAGGCGAGGGGCCTGGGAGATGCTGGCGTCGGTGCTGATCGCCGCCGGGGTCGTCATGCTGATGCAGCCCTTCGTGCTGGCGCTCTATTCGTGGTCCTTCATCGTCACCCTCGTCGGCACGGTGATGTTCATCATCGTCAGCCATTTCCCGGAGTAGGCCGATGGCGCAGATCAGAATCCAGAACGTGCGCAAGGAGTTCGGTCCGTTCACGGCCGTGCGCTCCTCATCCTTCACCATCGAGGACGGTGAGTTCTTCATGCTGCTTGGCCCCTCCGGCTGCGGCAAGACGACGACGCTGCGCATGATGGCTGGCCTCGAGCTGCCGACCTCGGGCGAGATCTTCATCGACGGCGAGGAAGTCGGCATGAAGCGGGCGAGCCAGCGCGACATCGCCTTCGTGTTCCAGATGTTCGCGCTCTATCCGCATATGAACGTGCGCAGGAACATCTCCTATCCGCTGGTCAGCCAGGGCATGAAACGCGAGGAGGTCAGGACACGCGTCGCCGAGGTCGCTCGTATCCTCCGGATCGAGCACATCCTCGACAAGCCGGTCGGCGGTCTTTCCGGCGGCGACCGCCAGCGCGTGGCGCTCGGCCGCGCCATCGTGCGGCGGCCGAAGGCCTTCTTCATGGACGAGCCGCTCGGTGCGCTCGACGCCGAGTTCCGCGAGCACATGGCGGAGGAACTGCGGGCGCTGCACGACCGCATGGGCGCCACCACCGTCTATGTCACGCACGACCAACTGGAAGCCATGCAGATGGGCGACAAGATCGTCGTCATGAACCATGGCGTCGTCGAGCAGTTCGGCCGGCCGCAGCAGATCTATGACTGGCCGGCGACTAAATTCGTCGCCCAGTTCATAGGCTCGCCGTCGATGAACTTCCTCGATTTCGAAGGCATGATCGGCATCAACGGCGACAGCGTCGATCTCGGCGGCGTCAGGATCAAGGTGCCGGCTGTGCGCGAGGGCCGCGCCGGCCGTCTCACTCTGGGCGTGCGGCCCGAACATGTCAGCTTCCGCGACGATGCTCCTTATCGCGGCCGTGTCAGCGCCGTCGAATATCTCGGTACCACCCAGATCGTGACGCTCGCCACCGCACATGGCGACCTGAAGGCGCGCATCTCGTCTGCCCAGGCGGTGCGCGAGGACGAGCTGGTCGGGCTGGAGTTCGACCCGCGCACGCTGTCGTTGTTCGACGCCGAAAGCGGCAAGGCGCTGCTGTCGCAGGCCAATGAAGGGGTGCTCGGCCATGGCTGATGTCGTGCTTGAGAACGTGACGAAGCGCTTCGCTGACACGGTCGCGCTCGACAATGTCTCGCTGACGGTTCCCGACGGTGCCTTCGTCGTGCTGCTCGGACCAACCGGCGCCGGCAAGACGACGACGCTGCGCATGGTCTCCGGCCTCGACACACCCGACAGCGGCGAGGTCTATCTCGGCGGCCAGCCGATGAAGGGCCTGTCGCCAGCCGAGCGCAACGTCGCCATGGTCTTCCAGCAATACTCGCTCTACCCGCATCTGACGGTTCGCCAGAACCTGGAATTCCCGCTGAAATCGCCGCTGCTGCGGACGCCTCGCGATGTCATCGACGCCAAGGTCAAGGAGGTCGCCGAGGTCCTGCAGATCGCCCACAAGCTGGACAACAAGGCGACCGCGCTGTCCGGTGGCGAGATGCAGCGTGTCTCCATCGGCCGCGCGCTGGTGCGCAACCCCGAGATCTTCCTGATGGACGAGCCGCTGAGTTCGCTCGACGCCAAGCTGCGGGCCGATCTGCGTATCGAGCTGAAGCGCATCCAGGCGAAGCTCGGCGCCACCTTGCTCTACGTCACCCACGACCAGATCGAAGCGATGACCATGGCGACCCATGTCGGCGTGCTCAACGAAGGCAGGCTGGTGCAGTTCGGTTCGCCGCGCGAGGTCTATGAGCAGCCAGTCAGCGTCTATGCCGCGACCCGGCTTGGACAGCCGCGCATCAACGTGCTGCCGGCAGACCTGTTTGCCGGCGCGCCGGCGGGCGCCAAGAGCATCGGCCTGCGCCCCGAGCACATCGTGCAGGGCGACGGCGAGGAGGCGCTGGTCAAGCGGGTCGAGCATCTCGGCGACCAGACGCGCCTGCACCTGACCTTGAGGAGACACGACCTCGTCACTGTGACCGACGCGCACACGCCGCTCAGGGGCGGTGAGACTATCCGTATCCAACCCTCCCGGCCGCTCTATTTCGACGCCGCCGGCATGCGCCTCATCTAGGGAGAGCAGTTTCATGGCCCAGTTCATCAACAAGCGCGAAGACGTCGTCACCGAGGCGATCGACGGCGTGCTCGCGCTCTCCGGCGGCGCGCTGACCCGTCTCGACGGCTATCCGCACATCCGTGTCGTGCTGCGCAGCGATTGGGACAAGTCCAAGGTGGCGATCGTCTCGGGCGGCGGCTCCGGCCATGAGCCGGCCCATGTCGGCTTCGTTGGCAAGGGCATGCTGACGGCTGCCGTCTGCGGCGACGTCTTTGCCTCACCGAGCGTCGATGCGGTGCTGGCAGGGATCCTTGCCGTCACTGGCCCGGCCGGCTGCCTGCTCATCGTCAAGAATTACACCGGCGACCGGCTGAACTTCGGCCTCGCCGCCGAGCGTGCGCGCGCCTTCGGCCTCAACGTTTCCATGGTGATCGTCGGCGACGATATCGCACTGCCCGACCTGCCGCAGGCGCGCGGCGTCGCCGGCACGCTGTTCGTGCACAAGATCGCCGGCGCGCTCGCGGAACGCGGCGCCGATCTTGACGCAGTCACTTCGGCCGCCAAACGCGTCATCGCCGGCACACGCTCCATCGGCATGTCGCTCGACACCTGCCGGGTTCCGGGCTCGCCGAAGGAAGACCGCATTCCCGAGGGCAAGGCCGAACTCGGGCTCGGCATCCATGGCGAGGCCGGCGTCGAACAGATCGATTTCGCCGGCGCCAGGGCCTCCGTCGCTACAATGGCCGAAAGGTTGGCCGCCGTGATGGGCGAGGGGCCGCATGTCGCGCTGATCAACAATCTCGGTGGTACCTCTGTGCTGGAGACGTCTGTGCTCGCGCACGAGCTTGTCGGCTCGTCGGTCGGTGCAAGCATCACCCACACCGTCGGTCCCGCGCCGCTGATGACCTCGCTCGACATGCAAGGCTTTTCGATCTCGGTCTTTGCCGCCAATGCGGCCGAGCTGGCCTTGTTGAAGACGCCTGTCCCGATCGCAGCCTGGCCGGGCGTGTCCGAGGTCAGCCCGATCATCGTCGCCGCTCTGCCGGACGGCCTGACGCCGATCATGCCGATGCCGTCCAACCATGCCGCGACACGCGCTTTCCTGATCAATTGCTGCAACGTGCTGATCGCTGCTGAGCAGGACCTCAATGCCCTTGATGCCAAATCCGGCGATGGCGACACCGGTTCGACCCTGGCAGGTGCCGCCCGTGCATTGATCAACGCCATCGACCGCCTGCCGCTGTCCGATCATACGCAGCTGCTGCGTGCCATCGGCCTGGAGCTCAGCCAGACCATGGGTGGCTCCTCCGGCGTGCTGCTCGCCATCTTCTTCGCCGCCGCCGGCGACGGCGCATCGAGCGGCCTGCCGATCCGCGAGGCGCTGCGGGCAGGGCTGGCGCGCATGCAGGAGATCGGCGGTGCCCATGTCGGCGACCGCACCATGGTCGACGCGCTGGCACCAGCGCTCGAAGCGCTCGGCAAAAGCATGGCCGATGCGGCGCAGGCGGCACGACAGGGCGCGGACTTCACCGCCACGCTCACCCGCGCCAAGGCCGGCCGCGCCGCCTACATCAACGCCCGGCAGCTCGAAGGGCATGTCGACCCGGGTGCCGAGGCGGTGGCGAGATTGTTCGAACATCTGGCGGCGTGAGCGGCGCACTTTCTTCGCTTCCCTTGTCGGAATCCTCCACGCCCGCCCGTCCTTGGAACGCCAACCAGCGCGAGGAATGCGATGCGAGAGTTGATCCTGACCATGACGATGTCGCTCGACGGATTTGTCTGCGGCCCCAACGGTGAAGCCGACTGGATACGCGATGGCGATCAGGAGGCCATGGCCTGGAAGCTGGAAAACCTGTCGAATGCAGGCCTGCACATCATGGGCAGCCGTACCTTCCGAAGCATGGCCGCCTATTGGCCGACCGCCACCGGCGTATTCGCACCGCTCATGAACCAGATTCCCAAGGCCGTCTTCTCGAGGCAAGGGCCGGCGGTGCTGAAGGCAATCGGCACGCCGTCCGGGCAGCCGCAACCCCGTGCGGAAAGCTGGAGCGAGGCCTATGTCGCCAGCGGCAGCCTGGCCGATGAAATCGCAAGGCTGAAAAGCCAGGACGGCAAGCCAATCGTCGCCCATGGCGGTGCCGCCTTCGCGCGCAGTCTGATCGCTGAGGCGCTGGTCGATCAATACCGGCTGGTGGTGCATCCGCTGGCGCTGGGCAAGGGCCTGCCGATTTTTGCCGATCTCGTTTCGCCGGCCCGCCTCAAGCGGATCGACTCAAAAACCTTCCCGCTGGGCTCCGAGGCGCAGATCTACCGGCCGGCGTGATCATGTCGGTGGGCCTTTGCGGTTCACAGTCTCAAGCGCATGGCCCAGCCGCGCCACGCCGACATCGATCTCCGCATTCGTCAATGCGGAGAAGCCGAGCAAGAGACCCTGGCGCGGGCTCTTACCGATGCACATGGGTGAAACCGGGAGAACGGTAACGCCGGCGCGGCGGGCAGCACCGGCGAAGCCGACATCGTCGATCCCATCGGGCAATTTCGCGATCATGTGGACGCCCTGGTGGGGCGTGTTCACCGTGAGCCGAGCCGCCGGTCGATCGCCGAGCGCCGACACCAGGCTGTTGCGGGACATCCGGTAGGCCTCGCGCAATCGTCTCAGATGGCTCGAGAAATGTCCTTCGCGCAGGAAATCGGCCACCACCAGCTGCTGGAACGGCGCCGGAAAACGATCGAGCAGGATGCGCATCCTGCGAAAGGCCGACACCACCCTGTCAGGAACGACGAGGTAGCCAAGGCGCAGCCCCGGCAGCAGCGCCTTGCTGAAGGTACCGATGTAGATGACGGTCTGATGGTCATCGATGCCCTGGAGTGCGGCGAGAGGCCGTTCGTCGTAGCGGAACTCGCTGTCGTAGTCGTCTTCCAGGATCCACGTGCCGTTTGCGGCTGCCCAGTCGACAAGCGCCAGCCGGCGGGCCATCGAGAGCACCGCACCTGTCGGATACTGGTTCGACGGGGTCACATAGACTGCCTGAATGGCGTCGCCGTGCTCGGCCAGGCTGTCGACGCGAATGCCGTCCCCGTCCACCGCAACGGCGACCTGCCGGGCACCGTGCGCGGCCAGGGCCAGCCCTGCCGGTGGATAGCCGGGATCCTCTATGGCCACCTGGTCTCCGGGGTCGGTCAGCGTACGAATGGCGAGATCGATCGCCTGCTGGGAGCCGGCGGTGATGAAGATGCGCTCGGGCGAGCAACGCAGGCCTCGCGCCGCGGCGAGATAGGACGACACCGTTTCCCTGAGAAGCAGTTCCCCCTGTGGGTCCCGGTAGTGGTCCGAGAGGATGCCGACATGGCGGTACGCCAGCCGCTTCAGGATGGAGCGCGTCTTCGCATCGGGGGCGGAACGGCCGGTAACGAACGGTACCTGTGGCGGAGGTTCCAGCACCGCTGATTGAACGGATGCAAGTGCTGCGCGCGAGAGGCGCGGCGGGACGGCGGCGCGTTCCGTCTGCGCGTGTACGGGTGTGACCAATCGCTCGGGCACATCCTTGGCGACATAGGTGCCCGATCCGCCGCGGCCGGAGGCATAGCCTTCGTTGAGCAGTGTTTCGTAGGCTTCGACAACGCTGCCGCGCGATACCGCCCAGAGCTTCGTCGCAGCGCGCGTCGAAGGCAGTCGCGCCGCCGCCGGTATCTGGCCGGAAACGATGGCCTGGCGCAACTGAAGGTAAAGCTGCCGGCTGATCGGCATAGTCGAATGGCGCTCCAGGGCGATGTGCACCAGATGGGCGGGGCCTTCATGCCGGCGTGAACTTCTTTCCACTCTAACTCCCAAAGGCGGTCTGGGTCGATCCGCTGAAGTGGACCTTCAGTTTCGACGGAATTTGGGAGAATAATGAACCACTTCTAACAGGGTCAACGCAAGATGCGTCGCTGTATGCCGGCTGCTCGAAACTCCTTTTTCGCTGTTTTGGCCACTGCCTGCCGGGCGATGCAAGCGACGCCCGTTCATGCTATGGTATGGACTTCGCAGCTGCATGCCGCACACGCGGCATCAGGAGGCCTGACATGACAGCTCTCCCACTGCTTGCAAGACTGCTGGGCGTTGTTGCGCTGGCATTCGCGGTTTTGTCCCGCCGGTGGACATCGATCGATCTCCTGCCTCCCGAAGGCGCCATCTGCTCGGATCGTCTCGAGCGGGAAATGAGCGAGAGGATGCAATGGTCCAGGCCAGTCTGGCTTGCGTCGGTCTTCGACAACAGACCTGACTGGCACCCGGTGGATTAAGGCCTGACGCGCAAACTCAAAGCTGACGCACACCGGGAGCGTCTAGAGCGCCTTCACCAGCACGGTCTCGGGCTGCTCGATCTGGAGCGGATTGCGCAGCGGCAGGCCGAACTCAGGTGCTTCGATCTCGAACACGTCGCCGCCTTTGGTGCGGATGCCGTCGGCGAAGGACAGTGTCGCGGTGCCGAACATATGCACGTGCACGTCGCCAGGCCGGCGAAACAGCGCGTATTTGAAATGGTGGTGTTCGAGATTGGCGATCGAATGCGACATGTTGGTTTCGCCCGACAGGAACGGCTTCTGCCACAGCAGGTCGCCGTCACGCAGGATGCGTGAAGTGCCGCGGATGTCGGTGGGCAGGTCGCCGATCAGAATCTCCGGGCCGAAGGAGGCGTTCCTGAGTTTAGAATGGGCGAGATAGAGATAGTTGACCCGCTCGGTGATGTGGTCGGAGAACTCGTTCGACAGGGCAAAGCCGACGCGGAACGGCATGCCGTCATCGCCGATCACATAGATGCCGGCGATCTCAGGCTCTTCGCCGGCGTCTTCGGCAAAGGCCGGTGAGAGCAGGGCGGCACCCGGCGCCACCGCCATGGTGCCATTGCCCTTGTAGAACCATTCCGGTTGGACACCGGCCTGCCCAGCCGCAGGCTTGCCGGCTTCCAGCCCCATGCGAAACATCTTCATGGAATCGGTCAGCTGTTCCTCGCCCTCGGCATTCAGCTTCTTGTGCATGGCGTCGCGCGTTGCCGCGGAGCCGAGATGGGTGAGGCCGGTACCGGTGAGATGCAGATGCGCCGGGTCGGGATGGTTGATCGGCGACAGCAGCCGGCCCTTTCGGTAGAGCGCTTCAAGGTCGACCGTATCGGCAAGACCCTTCTTCTCGATCAGCGCTTCCAGACCGGTGCCGGTGCGAGCCGCTTCCGTTGCCAGTGAATAGACGCTGCGGGCGCCGGTGACGACACGGGCCTTGCCGCCGTTGCGGGCAACGACACGAATGGCGTCGCTGTCGTCGAGGAACTGAGAGATCAGCATGATGGCCTCTTTCCGCCGTCAATCCGGCAAAGTCCTTCCTGCGCGGCCCGGCTGGCGTTCCGCGTTCAAATGGTTCGTTCGGATGTTGCCCGCGAGGCTTCACTGCCCCGGATATGCGACCGGTCTCCCGGCTTGCGAGCTGTCCTGGCCCCTTGTTTCCGGGTCAGGCCTTTTTCTTGTTGTAGAGATCGAAGGCGACAGCGCCGAGCAGCACCAGGCCCTTGATGACCTGCTGCCAGTCGATGTTGATGCCCATGATGCCCATGCCGTTGTTCATGACGCCCATGATGAAGGCGCCGATGACCG
The DNA here is from genome assembly GCA_035944705.1 of Mesorhizobium sp. GTDB lineage: Bacteria > Pseudomonadota > Alphaproteobacteria > Rhizobiales > Rhizobiaceae > Mesorhizobium. The sequence continues at coordinate 262,467 of DASZAX010000011.1, forward strand.
CGCCGGCAACTTCGCCGACGCCGCCCATGGCCGAGGCGCCGCCGACGAACACCGCCGCGATCACGTCGAGCTCCATGCCGGCGCCGGCCTTCGGGGTCGCCTGGTTGAGGCGCGCCGCATAGATCAGGCCGGCCAGTGCCGCCAGCATGCCCATGATGACGAAGACATAGAAGGTGAGCCGCTCGGTCTTGATGCCTGAGAGGGCGGCGGCCTTGATGTTGCCACCCATGGCGAAGATGCGTCGGCCGAAGGTCATGCGCTTGGTGATGAACACGAACAACGCCGTCAGGATGCCCATGACGATCAGAACGTTGGGCAGGCCCCTGTAAGACGCGAACTTGTACATCAGGAACATGATGATGACGGCCATGATGGCGTTCTTGATCGCGAACAGGCCGAAGGGCTCGGTTTCGTGGCCATGGCTTTCCTGCGCGCGCCGCGCCCGCGTTGCGGCGTAGAACATGCCCAGCACGATCAGCAGGCCGATCAGCATGGTGGTCGAATGCAGCGCGATGCCGGTGTTCGGGATCGCCGCACCCGAGGCATTGAGCGCCGGTTCGACGATGGTCCAGCGACCGATGAAATCTGGAATGAAACCAGCCGACAGCATCTGGAACTCGGTCGGGAACGGCCCGACGGAGCGGCCGCCGAGCAAAGCGAGCAGCAGACCCTTGAACACCAGCATGCCGGCCAGCGTCACGATGAAGGAGGGGATTTTCATATAGGCGATGAAGTAGCCCTGCGCGCCGCCGATGACGGCGCCGACCGCGATGCAGGCCACCGCGGCAAGCAGCGGGTTCCATCCGTAGTCCACCATCAGCACGGCCGCGACCGCGCCGACGAAACCGGCGACCGAGCCGACCGAAAGGTCGATATGGCCGGCGACGATGACCAGCAGCATGCCGAGCGCCATCACGATGATGTAGGAGTTCTGCAGCACCACATTGGTCAGGTTGACCGGCAGGAACAGGATGCCGTTCGTCATCACCTGGAAGAATACCATGATGACGATCAGGGCCAGCACCAGCCCGTATTCGCGCAGGTTCTCCTTCAGCGCGTCGCGCATGGATTGCCTGGCGGGAGCCGTCTCGGTGGGCGTCGCGGTTTCGGTGGTCATGATGCCGCTTTCTCCTCCCCGCGGACGATCGCCCGCATGATCTTTTCCTGGCTGGCCTCGTGCCCGGCCAGTTCGCCGACGATGCGGCCTTCGTTCAGCACGTAGATGCGATCGCAGATGCCGAGCAGTTCCGGCATCTCGGACGAGATCACCAGTATGCCTTTGCCCTCATCGGCCAGCTTGTTGATGATGGTGTAGATCTCGTATTTGGCGCCGACGTCGATGCCGCGTGTCGGCTCGTCGAGGATCAGCACGTCGGGATTGGAGAACAGCCATTTCGACAGCACCACCTTCTGCTGGTTGCCGCCCGAAAGGTTGCCGGTGACCTGGTAGACGCTGGAGGAGCGGATGTTGGTGCGCTTGCGAAAATCCTTGGCGACCTTCAATTCGCGCATGTCGTCGATGACACCGGCCTTCGAGGACACGCCCGGCAGATTGGCAACCGTCACATTGTGCTTGATATGGTCGATCAGGTTGAGGCCGTAGGTCTTGCGATCCTCGGTGGCGTAGGCGAGGCCGGCGGCCACCGCCTTTTCCACCGTCGTGGTGTCGGCTGCCTTGCCGTGCAGCAGCACTTCGCCGCTGACCTTGGTGCCGTAGCTGCGGCCGAACACACTCATGGCGAACTCGGTGCGCCCGGCGCCCATCAGCCCGGCGATGCCGACGACCTCGCCCTTGCGCACCGACAGGTTGATGCCCTTGATGATCTGGCGCTCGGGGTGCAGCGGATGGTGGACCACCCAGTCCTTCACCTCGAAGATGGTTTCGCCGATCTTCGGCGTGCGCGTCGGATAGCGGTCTTCCATGGTGCGGCCGACCATCGAGGTGATGATGCGGTCTTCGCTGACGTCGTCGCGGTCCATCGTCTCGATGGTGCGGCCGTCGCGGATGACGGTGACGCGGTCGGCCACCTTCTTCACTTCGTTGAGCTTGTGCGAGATCAGGATCGACGTCATGCCCTGGCGCTTGAATTCCAGCAGAAGGTCGAGCAGCGCATGGCTGTCCTTCTCCGAGAGGCTGGCGGTCGGCTCGTCCAGGATCAGCAGCCTGACCTCTTTCGACAGCGCCTTGGCGATCTCCACCAACTGCTGCTTGCCGACGCCGATATTGGTGATCAGCGTGTCGGGATTTTCGTTGAGGCCGACGCGCGCCAGCAGTTTCTTGGCGCGGCTGCGTGCCGCGTGCCAGTCGATGACGCCGAATTTCGCCTGTTCGTTGCCGAGGAAGATGTTCTCGGTGATCGACAGCAGCGGCACCAGCGCCAGTTCCTGGTGGATGATGACGATACCGACGCGCTCGCTGTCATGGATTCCGCCGAAACGGCATTCCTGGCCGTCGAAATGGATTTCGCCCTCATAGCTGCCATGCGGATAGACGCCGGAAAGCACCTTCATCAGCGTCGACTTGCCGGCGCCGTTCTCGCCGACGATGGCGTGGATCTCGCCTTCCTGGACACTCAGATTGACGTCCTGCAGGGCTTTCACCCCGGGGAACGTCTTGGTGATGCCGCGCATCTCCAGAATGGTTTTTGCCATTGCCAAACCCGACGCCTGTGGAGCCCGCCCGCGGAAGGCTGGGTTCCCATGATACAGAACGGCCCAAGAGGCTAAAAGGGGCTGTTGAAAGCTGCGGAAGGAGCCCCGCGCCGGTGTTGCCGGCGCGGAGCCCGAGCCTGGTTACTTCAGGTCTTCAGCCTTGATGTAGCCGGACTTGACCAGCAGCTCTTCGTAGTTCGACTTGTCGACCTCGACCGGCTTCAGCAGCACCGACGGGATCACCTTGACGCCGTTGTTATAGGTCTTGGTGTCGTTGATCTGCGAGGGCTCCTTGCCCTGGATCACCTGATCGACCACTTCGGCGGTCACCTTGGCGAGTTCGCGCGTGTCCTTGTAGACGGTCGAATACTGTTCACCGGCGATCATCGCCTTCACCGAAGGCACTTCGGCGTCCTGGCCGGAGATGATCGGCCATGGCTGGTCGCCAGTGCCGTAGCCGACACCGCGCAGCGAGGAGATGATGCCACGCGACAGGCCGTCATAAGGTGCCAGCACCGCGTCGACGCGGCTGCCGTCCGAGTAGTTGGCCGACAGGATGTTGTCCATGCGGGCCTGCGCGACTGCCGCATCCCAGCGCAGCGTGCCGACCTTCTCCATGCCCATCTGGCCCGACTTCACGACCAGGTCGCCCTTGTCGATCAGCGGCTTCAGTACCGACATGGCGCCGTCATAGAAGAAGAAGGCGTTGTTGTCGTCCGGCGAGCCGCCGAACAGCTCGATGTTGAACGGGCCCTTCTTCTCAGGGTAGCCGAGGCCCTTGAGGATCGAATTGGCCTGCAGCACGCCGACCTGGAAGTTGTCGAAGGTGGTGTAGTAATCGACATTTCCGCTCTGCTTGATCAGGCGGTCATAGGCGATGACCTTGACGTTCTGTTCGGCGGCCTTCTTGAGCACGTCGGAAAGCGTGGTGCCGTCGATCGAAGCGACGATCAGGGCCTTCGGGCCCTTGGTCACCATGTTCTCGATCTGTGCGAGCTGGTTCGGAATATCGTCTTCCGCATATTGCAGATCGGCCTTGTAGCCCTTGGCTTCCAGCGCCTTGACCAGTTCGTTGCCGTCGCTGATCCAGCGCAGCGAGGACTTGGTAGGCATGGCGATGCCGACAAGGCCCTTGTCTTCGGCGTGCGCGCCGAAAGTCATGGCCGCGAAACCGATCGCCACCGTGGCGACCAACGTCTTCATGAGCTTCACTGTTCTCTCCCTAAGTTGAAGAATGCCGCGCCTGAAATCCGGCGCCCGCGCAATCCCGCCAATGGCGGGCCTGTCGATCCCTGCTAGCCTCCCAGTCACCTCGTCGCCGTTTCCGGCCATTCTTTCAACGCCGGCTAAGCTGCCGAAACGAGGTCGCGCGAAGGGTGGTTCCCTTTGCCATAACTGTCAAATTCGATCTTCGCTGTTTGATATATCGAAAATGGTATATCTGTTTCGGCAGTCGGCAGTCGGCAGTCGGCAGTCGGCAGTCAGGAGGGCTCATGGATAGTCAGCGGGATGGCATCGGCCGCGGAGACGGAGCGGCACTCCTGCACAGCGGGCTCAGCCTGCGCCACATGCGCATGGTCGTGGCGCTCGACGATCATGGCCGGGTCAGTGCCGCGGCCCAGGTGATGAACATCTCGCAGCCGGCCGCCTCGCGCATGATAGCCGAGATGGAGGCCATTCTCGATGTGACGCTGTGCGAGCGGCTGCCGCGCGGCATTGCCATGACCCCTTACGGCAAAGCGCTGGCCCGGCGCGCCCGCATCATCCTGATCGAGATGCGCGAAGCCGACCGTGAGATCGCCGAACTGAAGGCGGGCAAGGGCGGTTCGGTATTCCTCGGCGCGGTGACGGCGCCCGCGATCGAACTGGCGGTGCCTGCCATCCGCGAAATCCGCCGGCTCTATCCGCGCATCGAGATCACAATGCAGGTCGAGACCAGCAATGTGCTGGCGCGCGAGCTGATCGCCATGCGCCACGATTTCATCATCGCGCGCGTGCCGGAAGATCTCAATCCACGCCTGTTCGAGAGCCGCGTCATCGGTATCGAAAAGGCTTGTCTGATCGTGCGGCGCGGCCACCCGCTGATGGTGAACAGGACAGTGCGTCTCGAGGAGACCGCCGGCTACGACTGGGTGTTCCAGTCGGGTTCCTCGCCGCTGCGCCAGGTGATGGAGGCAAACTTCCTCAACCGCAACATCACCTTGCCCGAGCGCATCTTCAACACCAGCTCATTGCTGCTCACTTTGGTGATGGTGGCGCAGTCGGATGCGATCGCGCCCGTCTCGGTGCAGGTGGCGAAATTCATCCAGGGGCCGGAAGGGCTCGGTGGCGCCATCGACGTTGTGCCGACGGATTTCGACATCGAAGTACGCCCCTATTCGCTGATCACCATGAAGCAGCGCGTGCTCTCCCCCGCCGCCAAGATGCTCTACGACTTCATCCTGCGCGAGGTGAGTTGAGGCGGTCAACAAGGCTGTTTCCCGGCGGATCTGCGCCGCTTGCCTTGCCTGCGAGGCCCCGATGCCGTAGCGATGCTCGCATGATGGTAACCGAGTACGGGACACGGACCCTGGCGCAGAGGCTTCTCTGCGTCCTCCTTGTGCTGTTCTTCTGGCAGTATGGACAGCCTGCTGCGGCCGTCGTCTCTGACGGCTTGCCGCGGGTCTCGGTAGCCCAGCCGGACCTGAAACTGGGCTTGCCGAACAAGGCGCCGTCACTGGCGCTGGAGAGCGCCCGGTCGATCCGCGCCAAGTTCCACGCCTCGGCCCTGGATACGATCCTGCCCGGGCCGCATGCGCTGGAAGCGCCTGAACTGTCTTCCCGGGTCGAGCGACTGGTCTCGTATGACATCGGCGGGCAGAAGCCCGAGCGTCCGCAGGTCCGCGACCCGCCGGCGGCAGCGGCCTAGCCCTTCAGGGCATCAATTCCACACTTCCGATCATCATGCGCGCTGCTTTCCGCAGCTGCGCAAACACGGGCATTTGAAATGAACCGTATCCTCACCCCGTATTCGCTGTTCGGCGTTGCGGCCGCGACGCTGCTTCTGTCGGCCAAGCTTCTCATCTCGGTCGGCGTCATCCATTGGGTGGTTGCAGCGTTGCTGGACCTGCCACTTCTGCCTCAGCTTGTCCTGGCCGGCATCCTGGCCGTTCCAACTCTGATCCTGATCTGGAGGATCATCTGGCTCTGCTATGAGGCTGAGACCAGCCCCGAGAACAACTGAAGCAACCTCCGCCCCGGTTCACCTCGGGCGGGTTTTGCACCAGAGCATTTTGTAGCTAACTGGAATCACCTGGCGTTACAAAAACGCAGCGAAAACAAAGCCTAGAGCGTTTCCGCGTTTCCGTGAAAAACGGAAACGCTCTAAAGGCCCCAGGGATGTTTCGGCACCGGATCTCCAAGCGGATCGTGCAGGTCGTCCGCGTCCGGAAAGAGCTCCTTGAGGCCCATCCGGCTCATCGCGGCCGCAGACTTTGCCTCAAGTTGCGCCGCGTTCCCTTTTGCCCACTCGACCAGGCGGGCGATTTCCGGTTCGTCATGGATTGTCGGCAACACCCAATCTGCCCATTGGCGGATTCGGGCGGCTCTCTCATAGTCCGTGAGGCAGGCATCCAAGAGGTTGAGCCGATGCTCTTCGCGTTCCTTACGCCGCAGCGCAAGAAACCTGCGCCGCTGCAGTGCGGTTTGTTCAATCGTCGGGGTTTCCATCGCACGCTCCTGCTCGTTGCAGGCTCTAGTTCAACAGCGCAGCGTCAAACGGCCACCCGTTTCTTGCCCGGATTTACGAAGCCAGGCTGCTCTCTCCAGCGGACTGACGTTGCCATGAAACGGGTGGGAGGTTCGGCAGGTTTCCTGAGATCATCGCGTCCAGTCAACCGAGGAGGCCGCGCAAATGATCCCGTTTCTTCTGGCAATCAACAGCCATGCCGTCGTTCGTGGCGAAGGGGTGCATACTGAGTTTGGCAAGCACTACGCGCAGCTGTTGCGAGCCGCGCAGATGCGGGCCGAAACGCAGCGGTTCGTCAGTTTACCGAGGCCGGCACCGCGGCAAACTGCCTGACATTGCGGCTGTAGCCTGGCTGCTGTCGTCCACCCAGCCCGGACAAGGCAATTTCGGTAAAATGGCTTTTCGACAAGCTCTAAGCCTGAGAGGCCTCTTCCATCGCTCGCTTCAGGTGCTGCTGACGCGAATAGCCGGATGATACCGCCAGCCGGGTCAGATGCAGCTCGTGCTCCTGCAACTTGTTTGCAATCAGCAGCGCGACAACGGCAGAGCGTGCATCGCCATCCGAAGCCGCGATAAGCGCATCTGCCGCCTTGTCGATCTCCAGGCGTGTGTCATTGTCCCGTACTTTTGCCGGCTCGGTCATAGTCCTGTTCCAATCTGAGCAGTTCCAGCAAAAGTGTGCCGCGGTTTTACGTCCGGAATTGCGTTAAAACAAAGAGCGTTTTCGTGTTTCGGAGAAAGACGGAAACGGGTCAGGCGGCTTTGCGTGTGAGCAGATCGATTTCGTTGTTGGCTGCCACGGGCAGCACGTTGGCGGGCGCGTTGATCTCGACAACCGTCATCTCGAATATGCGCGAGACTTCAAAGAAGGAACGGCCCTTGCTCAGCGCCAGGATCGCGGCTTCTTCTGCACCGATCCAGGTGTTGGCGTTCCTGGCGTCCTCATCCGTATAATCCGGGTCGTCGTCATGGCAGCCACGCTCATCCCAGTCTTCGAGCAGCGAGTGCCCCGCCAGTCCATCCAGCGGATGTATCTTTTCGCGAATGAAGACGGCTTCCGCTGCTTTCGACGCGCTCCGGAGTTCTTCCTTCGTCGCGCCATCCATCCTGATCGTGAGAGTCCACATTCCAGCCTCCTGCGGCTTCGAGAAGAGCAGTGAACAAAAAGAGAACAAAAATGTCAAGCGGAGTCTTGGAGGTCTGGGAAAACACCCCTTTCTTCCAATGGATGCCGGAGTGGTCCAACTGCCGGGGACGGGCTTCTAAGAAGGCGTGTCGGAGACGCCGAACAACTTCCGGCACCACACCAGGTAGAGGCCGTATGGCCGGCCGGAAAGTGCGGAGATGACCACGATGCTGCCCGACGCCGAAACGATCTGCGGGATGGTGGCGCCGTTGATGGCGAGGAGCACGCAGTAGATCGGAATCTGGAAGCTAATATTGGCGACGGTGTCGACGGCAGCGGCTTTCAATTGGTTCGAATTGCCCGCCGTCACGGCGAACAGCCAGTCGCGGTAGATGCCGTAGGGACGGCCGACGAACAGGATGACGGGTATCGCGGCAAGGCGCACGCCCATGCTCTGCCAGGGCGTCAGCCCGGCAACGACGATCTCGACAAAGGCGCCGACGATCGTGGAAAACACGATCTGCGCGACTGTATCGGCGAAATATCTGCGCATGCCCACTGGCCCCGCATCGTCTGAACCGCCCGCAATCGATGGTCTGTTGCGTCAGCTATCCACGGCGCGCCGTGATGATCCAGGCGCGCGACTCGAACAGCACGCCCTCGGGGCTCAGATGCGCCTGCAGCATGTCGCGCAGCCGCCGCGTTACCGTGGCTGGCGGTTCCGTCGCGTCGGCAAGCGCGTCCTTCACCATCTGGAAGGAGGTGAGGGCATCATATGCCGCATCGATGTCCCGGCCATAGAACACCGGTTCATGCACATCGATGAAGTCGATGGATGTGAAGCCGGCGGCACTGAGAAGTGCCGTCGCAACGGCGGGGTCGGCAAGCGAAAACGCCATCGGAACAGCCGCCGGGGGCGTGCCTGCCGGGTTCAGGGCTTCCCGGATGGCGCCCGACCATGCGTTGCGCTCCTGGCTCTGCCACACCATCCACACCAGGCGCGCGCCCGGTCGCATCGCGCGGCCGATATTCGCAAAGGCCGCTGCCGGATCGGCAAAGAACATCATGCCGAACCGGCTGATGCACAGATCGAAATGGGCGGCCGGGTAAGGGTAGGATTGTGCATCGCCGAGTTCGAAGGTCACGTTGCCCAGCCTGTCCTGGGCGCAACGCTGCCGTGCGATCTCGAGCAGCTCGGCGGAGGTGTCGACACCGAACACTTCGCCTTCTTCTGCCGCGTGGGCAGCCTCGCGGCTGGTCAGCCCGGCACCGCAGCCGATGTCGAGCACCCGGTCATGCGGTCCGACATCAGCGGCAGCCCTGAAGTGTCGATTGTGCCGGGTCAGCTCGGCGTCGTAGAAGTCAGCGAAGGCCAAGGTCATTCCATTCACCGTTCCGGGTTGTCGGCGGGTGCCGCCGTTTGCCGTCCTCATGACGGCTTGGCAGCCTGATTCCAGCATCCCGCCGGTACAGGATGCCTGTGTCAATCGCTGCAGTTCCGAACCTGCCGCGGCTGTGTCCGTCGGCTGATATCCAGCCGACTATCAGATTGACCGCGTCAAACCGCGTCGGCGGGCACGGTGTTAACCTTTTGTTAACCATTTCGCTCCTACACCTTGGAAACCGAAAATTAACCAAGATCACCATCGTGTTAACCAAACCCCGGCCCATCCGCCTCAAGGGGCGCTCCTTCCTTGCCCTGTCGCTTGCCCCGGAATTGCCGTTCGAAGACTGGCTGGCCGGGCTTGATGATCTCGCCGCCCGTTCCGCCGGTTTCTTCCTGCGGCGGCCGGTGGTGCTGGACATAAGCGGCCTCGATATCAAGAAGGCGGAACTGCGCACGCTGGTGGACGAATTGAGCCAGCGTAACGTCCGTGTCATGGGCCTGGAAGGCGCGCGGCATTCGCTGCTCGGGCCGGACATGCCGCCGGCCATGAATGATGGGCGCCCGGCCTCGGATTTCGATCCGTCGGCGCAAGACGAATCAGATGAGGCGGGCGAATCGGTCGAGCCGCAGGACGCCCCGGCGGTGGAAACGATCACGGCTGCCGGGCCATCGGTCCAGGTCACCGGATCGCTGGTCGTCACCGAGCCGGTCCGTTCAGGCCAGTCTATCTTCTTCCCGGAAGGCGACGTCACCATCATCGGTTCCGTCGCATCGGGCGCGGAGGTCGTCGCCGGTGGCTCGATCCACGTCTACGGCACGCTGCGCGGGCGTGCACTGGCCGGCACCACCGGCAACGGTTCGGCGCGCATCTTCTGCCGCAAGCTGGAGGCGGAAATGATGGCGATCGACGGCTTCTACCTCACGGCGGAGGACATGGAGCCGGATCTGCGGGGGCGGGCAGTGCAGGTGTGGCTGGAAGGCCATGCGCTCAAAACTGGAATTCTAGGCTGACCCGACGAAGGTCCATAAAGGAGAGGTCAATGGGCAAGGTTATCGTGGTGACATCGGGCAAGGGCGGCGTGGGCAAGACCACGTCCTCGGCTGCGCTGGGCGCCGCTCTGGCGCAAAACGGCGACAAGGTCGTGGTCGTCGATTTCGACGTCGGCCTGCGCAATCTCGATCTCGTCATGGGGGCGGAACGGCGCGTCGTCTACGACCTCGTCAACGTTATCCAGGGCGAAGCGAAGCTGACCCAGGCGCTGATCCGCGACAAGCGGGTGGAGACGCTCTACCTGTTGCCGGCCTCGCAGACGCGCGACAAGGACAATCTCACGCCCGAAGGCGTCGAGAAGGTCATCGCATCGTTGAAGAAAGCCTTCGACTGGGTCATCTGCGACAGCCCGGCCGGCATTGAGCGCGGCGCCACGCTTGCCATGCGCCATGCCGATATCGCCATCGTGGTGACCAATCCCGAAGTCTCCTCGGTGCGCGATTCCGACCGCATCATCGGCCTGCTCGATTCCAAGACGCTGAAAGCCGAGAACGGCGAGCGCATGGAAAAGCATCTGCTGCTGACGCGCTACGATTCGACGCGCGCCGAGCGTGGCGACATGCTGAAGGTCGACGACGTGCTTGAGATCCTCTCGATCCCGCTGCTCGGCATCATTCCTGAAAGCATGGATGTGCTGCGCGCCTCCAACCTCGGTTCGCCGGTCACGCTGGCCGACGAGAACAGCGCGCCGTCGCGGGCCTATTTCGACGCGGTGCGCAGGCTGCGCGGTGAAGCCCTGCCGGTTACCGTCCCTGGCGAGAGACGGAGCTTCTTCGGCAAGCTCTTCGGGAGGAAAGCGGCATGAATCTGTTCCGGTTCTTTTCCAAGCCGCAGTCGGCACCGGCGGCACGCGAGCGCCTGCAGGTGCTGCTTGCCCATGAGCGCGCCAGTGCCGGTGGCTCGGATCTGGTCGCCAAGCTGAAGGACGAGATCCTGCGCGTCATCTCTAGGCACATGCAGATCGACCAGGACAAGGTGAGCGTGAAGATGGAGCGCGGCGATCAGGTTTCGACACTCGCCGTCGACGTCGAGATTCCGTTCAACGCGGTCAAGGCGGCCAGGAAGAAGGCAGCCTGATCCGGGCGTTTCCGCCTTTCACGGAGACGCAAAGAGCGCGTCAGGGAGATCGCGGCGGGCATCAGGGCTGCCTTCGGTACGTGTTTCAGGGGCATTGGGGGTCGAGGAACGTCGGCGCGGCGGCAGCGGATGCAAAGGCAGCCGTCGCGGCGCGGAATATCATCAGCAAAGGAGCTAGACCATGACCCGCATTTCACTTCTGGAACGGCTGAAGGAACTCCAGCAGATGCCGCGCTATCAGGGCCGCGACATCACCACGATCAGCGCGGTGCTGTCGAACCAGGCGCTCGCCAAGCACATCGAGGTCTGCGAGCAGGGCGCCGGGCTTGCGCCGCGTCCGCAAGGCCAGGCCGCATAACCCAGATCCGCTCAGGCGGTACCGTCGTTGCCCCATTCCCGCCCGGGTATGGGGCTTGTTATTTTTGGAAAGAGTTGGCGTTTCAGCGTTTCCGCGGAAAACGGAAACGCTCTAGAGGCGCTGGTTCAGCAGCCAGTCCCACAGTTTTTCGTCGCCCAGGGCAGCCGCCTCGATCGCCGAATGGTCGACGCCTTCGAGCACGCTCAGCCGCACATCTCGCTTGAGAGCCTTGAGCCGCTCGTACAGCACGACAGAATCCGACAGCGGAATGACATCGTCGTCGGTACCGTGGAACACCCAGAAGGCGGCTTTTTCGCTCGTCCTGCTGAGATAGTGGCGATTGCCGCCGCCGGCGATCGGGACCACGGCCGCGAACCGTTGCGGAAACTGCTCGGCGAGCGCCCAGGCACCGAAAGCGCCGCGGCTGTAACCGATCACGTAGATCCGGCTGCGATCGACGCGGTGGCTGGCGATGATCTCCTCGAGCGCGGCGTCCACCTTCTCGATCGGGTAGAGTAGTTCCTCGCTGGGGTTCTGCGGCGAGAAGACGAGGAACGGAAAATCCTTGCCGCTCTCGATAAGCTTCGGCAGCCCGCTTCGCCTGACCTTTTCGATGTCGCTGCCGCCCTGATCGCCGCCATGCAGCCAGACGACCAGTGGGTATGTCTTGCCGGAGGCATCATAGTCCGAAGGCGTGTAGAGCAGGTAGTCGAGGTTGGTCTGGATGGTGGCCTTCGACGTCTGCGCGGTCTGGCCGGCCAGCGCCGCCTTCGGGATTGAAACAGCAGCCGACGCGAGCGTAACAGCCAGCAGCAACGATCGAAACATCATCCATCCTCCACAACGATCGACTGCCCTCCCACCCCCATCGAGCATATTTTACCGGTGAGGTCGACACCTGCGCAAAGCGCGACGGCCCGGCATTTCCGAACCCTGGGTTCAATTTTTGTTGCATTGCAGCAAATGCGCGGCAAAGGTGGCGCATGCTTGCCAGTGCGCTCCGCATCCTTGTCATCGACGAAAACCGCATCCGCGCGGCGATCATCGAGGCCGGGCTGCGTGAGGCCGGCCATGCCGAGGTCACGCTTCTCGACGACGTCACCGGCATCGCAGCCCGCATCGCGGCGCTTCAGCCGGACGTCATCGTCATCGATATCGAGAATCCTAACCGCGACATGCTGGAGAACATGTTCCAGCTGTCGCGTGCGGTGAAGCGGCCCATTGCAATGTTTGTCGACCGCTCCGACACCGCTTCGATCGAGGCCGCGGTGGATGCCGGCGTCTCGGCCTATGTCGTGGATGGCCTGAAGAAGGAGCGGGTCAAGCCGATCCTCGACATGGCGATCAGCCGCTTCAACGCATTTTCGCGCATGGAACGCGAACTCGAGGAAGCGCGCAGCGAACTGGAAAGCCGCAAGACGGTCGAACGTGCCAAGGGCATCCTGATGAAATCACGCGGGCTCTCCGAGCAGGAAGCCTATGCCCTGTTGCGTAAGACCGCGATGAACCAGAACCGCAAGATCGGCGACGTGGCGCAGAGCCTGGTCACCGCCGCGGGCCTGCTGGGCGCTGGAGACGATCAATGAACCAGGCCCACCAGATCTCCGCGGGCTTCCTGCCGCTGCTCGACAGCGCCGCGCTGGTTGTGGCGCGCGAACTCGGCTTCGCGGCCAACGAAGGGATCGATCTTCATCTCACCCGGGAGAACTCCTGGGCGAGCATCCGCGACCGCCTTGCCGTCGGCCATTTCAACGTCGCGCATATGCTGGCGCCGATGCCGATCGCCTGCAATCTCGGCCTGACACCGCTTGCCGCGCGCACCATCGCGCCGATGGCGCTGGGGCTCGGCGGCAATGCGGTCACCGTCTCGCGTGCACTCTGGCAGGCGATGCTGGAGCAGGGCGCATCGCCGGATCTCGATCCCCGTTCCACCGGGAAGGCGCTCGCGGCGGTCGTGGTGCACCGAAAGGCCGCCGGCGAAGCGCCGCTGCGCTTCGGCGTCGTGCATCCGCACTCCGGACATAACTACGAGTTGCGCTACTGGCTCGCCGCCTGCGGCATCGATCCCGAGCGCGACATCGAGATCGTCATCGTGCCGCCCTCCTTCATGGCCGACGCACTCGGCGCCAGGCGCATCGATGGCTATTGCGTCGGCGAACCCTGGAACACGGCGGCGGTGGCGAAAGGCGTCGGCCGCATCGTCACCACCAAAGCCGGGATCTGGCGCTCCAGCCCGGAAAAGGTGCTGGGTGTCGCGGCCGAGTGGGCCGAGGATCAGCCCGAGGCGCTGTCGGCGCTGCTGCGGGCGCTGTACCGCGCGGCCGAATGGTGTGGCGACAGCGGCAACCATGGCGAGCTGGCGCAACTGATGGCAGGGCCCGCCTATGTCGACTGTCCCGCCGAATGGCTGAAGCCGGCGCTCGCCGGGCTGATCCGCACCGGTGATGGCGGCGAGATCGCGGCGGCGGATTTCTTCGTGCCGTATGCCAAGGCAGCCACCTTTCCGTGGAAGAGCCATGCGCTCTGGTTCTACAGCCAGATGGCTCGCTGGGGGCAGATCGGGACGATCGAGGCCAACGAGGCCATCGCGCGCGAGACCTACCGGCCCGATCTCTACCGGCAGGCCCTGCGCGATCTCGGCGTGGCGCTGCCGGGGGCCAATGCCAAGGTCGAAGGTGCGCTGGTTGCGGAAACACCGGTCGGTTCGGCCGGCGCCAGCCTCATCCTCGGGCCGGACGGTTTCTTCGACGGGCAGGTGTTCGATCCCGACCGGGTCGGGGAGTACGTTCAAGGCCAGCTTGCCGCCGCGCCGAAGGCATAGGCGGTCTTTCGCACTGCATCATTTTTGTGCATGGCGATATGCCGTTTGCCGGAAGTTTTGCCAGCGCTGACAGATGCCGATTTCGGTCGATACGCCGAATATGATTGATTCCATTAAATAAAATCCTGCCTGCCCAAACTGGCACGCATCCTGCTTTGTAACAGTCGAGGCCCAGGGTTGGGCCACGAATTCTGCGTCCAACGACGGGCGCACCAGGCAAGGCTGCCGTTCAGCTCACCACGCGATCCCACGGACGCGGGGCGACCTGTCCGGCAGCCTTTTTGTTTTCAACCGCACGGCGGCGCTTGCCCAATACGGAGCGAACCATGAGCGTATCTTCTCGACAAAGCCGGGATCCGGCGGCCACGTATGCACTGACCCTGTCCACGCTGTCGTTCACGGTGTGCTTTGCCGTATGGACGATCTTTTCCATCATCGGCATCCGCATCAAGCAGGAGCTCGGCCTTTCCGAAACCGAGTTCGGCCTGCTTGTCGGCACGCCGATCCTGTCCGGCTCGCTTGTCCGCATCGTGCTCGGCGTGTGGACCGATCGTTTCGGCGGCCGTCTGGTCTATACGGCCACCATGCTGGCGGCGGCGCTCGCCACCTTCCTGCTGGCGTTCGCGCAGACCTACCCGCAGATGCTGATCGCCGCCCTCGGCGTCGGCCTGGCAGGTGGCTCCTTCGCTGTCGGCGTTGCTTATGTCTCGCGCTTCTTCCCGGCCGAGAAGCAGGGCACGGCCCTCGGCATCTTCGGCGTCGGCAATGTCGGCGCCGCGGTGACCAAGTTCCTGGCGCCTTTCGTCATGCTGGCGCTGGGCTGGCAGGACGTGGCGATCATCTGGGCCTGCGTGCTTGGCTTCATGGCGTGTTTCTTCTGGTTCAGCGCCGAGGACGATCCGGTGATCCGGCAGCGCCGCGTCACCGGCGCCACGCCGCCGCGCAACTTCCGGGCTGAGTTCGAACCGTTGAAGGACGTCCGTGTCTGGCGCTTCGGGCTCTACTACTTCTTCGTCTTCGGCGGCTTCGTCGCGCTGGCGCTCTGGCTGCCGCGATACCTGATCGGCGTCTACGGCTTCGATATCGCCACCGCCGGCATGATGGGTGCCGCCTATTCGATCCCCGGCTCCATCTTCCGCGCCTATGGCGGCGTCCTGTCGGACAGGATCGGCGCGCGCATGGTGCTCTACTGGACCTTCGCCGTGTCGGCGGTGTGCTGCGCGGTGCTGGCTTTGCCGGCGGCTGATTTCACGGTGCGCGGCATCAGCGGCCCGGTCTCCTTCCATTTCGAGATCGGCTGGATCGCCTTCATCGCCATAGCTTTCGTGCTTGGCTTCTTCATGGCTGTCGGCAAGGCGGCGGTCTACAAGCACATCCCGGTCTACTATCCCGACAATGTCGGCGCGGTCGGCGGGCTTGTCGGCATGATCGGCGGGCTCGGCGGCTTTTTTCTGCCCATCGCCTTCGGCGCGCTCAACGACCTCACCGATGTCTGGTCGAGCTGTTTCATGCTGCTGTTCGTCATCGTCGTCGCCTGTCTCACCTGGATGCATCTCGCCATCCTGCGCATCGAGCAGGCCCGCGCGCTGGCCGAACAGGCCACCGTCTCACCAGCCGAATAGGGGCGGGAACCATGACAGAGAAACTCGTCATCATCGGCAACGGCATGGCCCCGGGGCGCATGCTGGAGCATCTGCTTGAGACCGCACCCGATCGTTACCGGATCACCATCTTCAACGCCGAGCCGCGCGTGAATTACGACCGCATCATGCTGTCACCGGTCCTGTCGGGCGAGAAGGAGTTCGAGGAAATCGTCATCCACGGCGACGGCTGGTACATCAAGCACGGCATCATGCTCTACAAGGGCCACAAGATCGTCGGCATCGATCGCACGGCCAGGACAGTCACCTCCGACAAGGGCGTGACCGAGCCTTATGACAGGCTGGTCATCGCCACCGGCTCGGTGCCTTTCATCATCCCGGTGCCCGGCAAGGACCTGCCCGGAGTGCTCTCCTATCGTGACCTCGACGATGTCGGCGCCATGCTGCTCGCCGCGCAGTCGCGCGACAGGGCGGTGGTGATCGGCGGCGGCCTGCTCGGGCTGGAAGCCGCGGCCGGCCTGAAGGAACGCGGCATGAACGTCACCGTGCTGCATGTCATGCCGACCTTGATGGAGCGCCAGCTCGACCCGGCCGCCGGCTACCTGCTGCAGAAGCAGCTGGAAGCGCGCGGCATCACGGTCCGGACCAGGGCCAACACCAGGCAGATCGTCGGCGACGGCAAGGTGCAGGGCGTCGAGCTCGACACTGGCGAAATCATTCCGGCGACGCTGGTGGTGATGGCCGTCGGCATCCGGCCGAATGTCGGCCTCGCCAGGGAGGCGGGGCTGGAAGTCAATCGCGGCATCGTCACCGACGACCGCATGCAAACCTCCGATCCGGACATATTCGCGCTCGGCGAATGCGTCGAGGTTGGCGGCCATGTCTACGGCCTCGTCGCGCCGCTTTACGAAATGGCCAAGGTGATGGCAGCGAAACTGGCCGGCGCCGAAGACAGACGCTTTGTGCATTCGGACACGCCCACCAAGCTCAAGGTCACCGGCATCGACCTCTATTCGATCGGCGATTTCGCCGATGGCGAGGATCGCGAGGAGATCATCCTGCGCGATGCAGCGGCCGGCATCTACAAACGTGTGATCCTGCAGGACAACCGGATCATCGGCACGGTGCTGTTCGGCGAGACCGCCGACGGCGCCTGGTTCAACGATCTCAAGAAGAAGGAAGTCGACATCTCCGAGATGCGCGACACGCTGATCTTCGGACAGGCGTTCCAGGGGGGCGCTTCAGCGGACCCTCTGGCGGCCGTTGCGGCTCTGGCGGATGATGCGGAAATCTGCGGCTGCAACGGCGTCTGCAAGGGCAGAATCGCGTCTACGATCACGGAAAAGGGGTTGACGTCGCTGGATGACGTGCGCGCCCACACCAAGGCGTCGGCCTCGTGCGGTTCCTGCACCGGGCTGGTCGAGAAGGTCATGGCGCTGGTGCTGGGTGATGCCTACAATCCGGCCGCCGTGCAGCCGATGTGCACCTGCACCGACCTCGGCCATGACGAGGTGCGCCGGCTGATCAAGGCCAAGGGCCTGAAGACCATCCCGGCGCTGATGCAGGAGCTGGAGTGGAAGACCTCCTGCGGCTGCGCCAAATGCCGTCCGGCGCTCAACTACTATCTCGTCGCCGACTGGCCGGGTGACTATGCCGACGATTACCAGTCGCGCTTCATCAACGAGCGCGTCCACGCCAACATCCAGAAAGACGGCACCTATTCGGTGGTGCCGCGCATGTGGGGTGGTGTCACCTCGGCCGCCGAGTTGCGCGCCATCGCCGACGTGGTCGACAAGTTCGCCATCCCGACCGTCAAGGTCACCGGCGGCCAGCGCATCGACATGCTGGGCATCAGGAAGGAGGACCTGCCGGCGGTGTGGGCCGATCTCGGCCAGGCCGGCTTCGTCTCGGGCCATGCCTATGCCAAGGGGCTGCGCACGGTGAAGACCTGTGTCGGCACCGACTGGTGCCGCTTCGGCACGCAGGATTCGACCGGCCTCGGCATCCGCATCGAAAAGTTCATGTGGGGCTCGTGGACGCCGGCCAAGGTCAAGATGGCGGTCTCCGGCTGCCCGCGCAATTGCGCCGAGGCCACCTGCAAGGATGTCGGCGTGATCTGCGTGGACTCCGGCTACGAGATCCATTTCGCCGGCGCCGCCGGCCTCGACATCAAGGGCACGGAAGTGCTCGGCCTGGTGCGCAGTGAGGACGAGGCGATGGAAGCGATCGTGGCGCTCGTGCAGATGTACCGCGAGCAGGCGCGTTATCTCGAGCGCATCTACAAATGGGCAAAACGCGTCGGCCTCGACGAGGTCCGCCGCCAGGTCATGGCTGATCCCGACAGACGCAAGGTCTATTTCGAACGCTTTGTCTTCAGCCAGAAATTCGCGCAGGTCGATCCGTGGTCCGAACGCGTCTCGGGCAAGGACAAGCATGAGTTCCAGCCGATGGCCGAGACGGATTTTCAGCAGGCGGCGGAGTGAGCGGATGGGCTGGTTGGACATTGGAACGCTGGACGACATCCCGCTGCGCGGCGCCCGCTGCGTGAAGACCCCGAATGGCAGGATCGGCATCTTCCGCACGCATGACGATCGCGTCTTCGCCATCGAGGACCATTGCCCGCACAAGGGCGGGCCGCTCAGCCAGGGCATCGTGCACGGCGCTGCCGTGACCTGTCCGCTGCACAACTGGGTGTTTTCGCTGGAAACCGGCAAGGCGCAGGGGGCCGACGAAGGATCGGTGAAGACGATCCCGGTGCGCGTCGAGGCGGGACGCATCGCGATCGCGCTCGACGCCATGCTGCAGGCAGCGGAGTGAACACCGGCATGGACAGCACCGAGGTGAGCACCACCTGCCCCTATTGCGGGGTGGGCTGCGGCGTGCTGGCAAAGCCCGGTGGCGAGGTTCGCGGCGATCCCGATCATCCGGCCAATCGCGGCAGGCTGTGCTCGAAAGGGTCGGCGCTCGGCGAAACGGTCGGCCTGGACGGACGGCTGCTTCATCCGGAAATCGCCGGCAGGCGGGCGGAATGGAATACCGCACTCGACCTCGTCGCCCGGCAGTTCCGGGACACCATCGCCGAACACGGGCCGGATTCGGTCGCCTTCTACATTTCCGGACAATTGCTGACCGAGGACTATTACGTCGCCAACAAGCTGATGAAGGGTTTCATCGGCTCCGCCAACATCGACACCAACTCCAGGCTGTGCATGGCCTCGTCGGTCGCCGGCCATCGCCGCGCCTTCGGCGAGGATATCGTGCCCGGAGTCTATGAGGATTTCGATGAAGCCGACCTGATCGTGCTCACCGGCTCGAACACCGCCTGGTGCCACCCGATCCTCTACCAGCGCATGCTGGCCGCCCGGCAGGCGCGTGGCACGAAGATCGTCGTCATCGATCCGCGCCGCACCGCCACGGCCGATGAATGCGACCTGCATCTGGCACTCGACCCAGGCACCGACGTGCTTCTGTTCAACGGCCTTCTGGCGCATCTGGCGCGTGCCGGCGGGCTGGACAAGGATTACATCGCCGCCCACACCCGCGGCTTCGATGCCGCCCTGGCCCTGGCGCAGGCCGATGCGCCTTCCGAGAACGCGGTGGCGGCAGGCTGTGGCTTGAGCCATGCCGACGTGCGGCTCTTCTACGAGCTGTTCGCGGTTACCAGGCGCGCCGTCACCGTCTACAGCCAGGGTGTCAACCAGTCGGCGCATGGCACCGACAAGGTCAATGCCATCATCAACTGCCACCTCGCGGCCGGGCGTATCGGCAAGCCTGGCATGGGGCCGTTCTCCGTTACGGGCCAGCCGAACGCGATGGGTGGCCGCGAGGTCGGCGGCCTCGCCAACCAGCTTGCCGCCCATATGAATTTCGACAGTCCCGACGAGATCGACCGCGTCGGCCGTTTCTGGCGCGCGCCCGGTATCACGCGCCAGGTTGGCCTGAAGGCGGTCGAGATGTTCCGGGCGGTCGGTGCGGGACAGATCAAGGCATTGTGGATCATGGGCACAAATCCGGCGGTGTCGATGCCGGATGCGACGCGTGTGCGCGCCGCCCTGAAGGCCTGCGACTTCGTCGTCGTGTCCGACGTGACGCGCACCGACACCACCCGTTTCGCCGACGTGCTCCTGCCCGCCGCCGCCTGGGGCGAGAAGGACGGCATGGTGACCAATTCCGAACGGAGACTTTCGCGGCAGCGGCCGTTCCTGGCCATGCCTGGCGCGGTGCGGCCGGACTGGCGCATCATCTGCGATGTCGCCGCCCGCATGGGGTTTGGCGAGGCTTTCGATTTCGATGGTCCGGCCGCGATCTTTCGCGAGCATGCCGCACTGTCCGCCTTCGAGAACAACGGTGGGCGGCTGTTCGATCTTGGCGCGTTGGCCGAAATGCCGGACGCGGATTATGAGACGTTCGAGCCGAGGCTCTGGCCGGCACGCGATGAACGGAGGGCAGGCCGCCTGCTCGGCGACGGCAGCTTTCCGACCCCCGATGGCCGCGCGCGTTTCATCGCCGTGCGGCAGGAAGGCGTGGCGCTTGCCGTCAGCGCCGCTCATCCGCTGGCGCTCAACACCGGCCGGCTGCGCGACCAATGGCACACCATGACCCGGACCGGTGCGGTGCCGCGATTGATGGCGAACGCGCCGGAACCGATGCTGGACCTCAATCCGCTCGACGCTGAAGCCAACGGGCTGGCCGAAGGCGATCTCGCGCATCTGTCGACACGGTATGGTTCGGCCCGTGCCAGGGTCCGGATCACCGACGCGCAGCGGGCCGGCCAGGCTTTCCTGCCCATGCACTGGAGCGGTCATTTCGCGGCCAGTGCCGGGGCAGGGGCGCTGGCGACGCCAATCACCGATCCGCATTCCGGCCAGCCGGAGCTGAAGAACGTGCCGTTGCGCATCGTGCGCGAAGAGATCGCCTGGGCGGGTGTGCTGATGACGCGCCGCAACCTGCGGCCGACCGGCTTCGTCCACTGGAGCCGCCAGGCCGTTGCTAGCGGCTGGGTTTATGAACTCGCCGGCACCGAGACGCCGGACCAGGGCATCCTGCTGGCGCGCGAGCTGCTCGCCACGCCCGATAATCTGGCTGAATATCGCGACCGCAAGGGCCTGACCTATCGGGCCGCGGCGGTGGACGAAAACGGCGCGCTGGCCGAAGCGTTGATGGTTGCCCCGAAAGGGCAGCTGCCGGCACGCGACTGGCTGGTTTCGCTGCTCGGCAGTCGGGCGCCGCTGACCCTGGCCGATCGCCAGGCATTGTTGTCCGGCCGTGCGCCCGCTGCCGTGCCGTTTACCGGCCGCATCGTCTGCTCCTGCTTCAACGTCGGCGTCAACCAGCTGGCCGATGCCGTTTCCGCCGGCTGCCGCAGCCTGGAGGCCATCGGCAGGGAACTCGGCGCCGGCACCAATTGCGGCTCCTGCCGCTCCGAGATCAGGAGCATCATCGGGGCAGGCCAGGCCGCCGGATAACCTGCGGCGATCACTTCCACATCGAGCGCATCTTGCCCTTGAGGTCGACATTGGTGCGCGGCCGTGCCGACTGTTCGTCGCGCAGCGCCTGGCTTGTCCAGGATGTGAGCTGGAAATGCTGCAGGATGTGTGAAGGGATGAAGCGCGTCTTCGAGGCATAGACATGCCTGTCGCCGCGCGCGACCTGGCTGGAGGGGTAGAAGCGCTGCGGCACGATCAGGTGCAGGGAATCCTTCGCCCGCGTCATCGCGACGTAGAGCAGGCGCCGTTCCTCCTCCAGCTCCTTGCGTTCGCCGGCGCTGAGATCGATCGGGATGCAGCCGTCGACGGCATTGAGCAGGAACACCTTGGTCCATTCCTGGCCCTTGGCCGAATGGATCGTCGACAGGATCAGGTAATCCTCGTCGAGCAGCGGCGGGCCGGCCTCGTCGCTGGTGGCGCTGGGCGGGTCGAGCGTCAGGTCGGTCAGGAAGCGGTCGCGTGACGGATAGGCCGACGCGATCTGCTCGAGCTGCAAAAGGTCTGCCCGGCGCACGGTGGCGTCCTCGTGCTTGCGCTCGAGATGCGGTTCGTACCACAGCCTTGCCCGCTCCATCTCCGCCGGCCAGCCTGGACCACGGCGCAGGTCGCAGAACAGGTCGACGAACTGCGGCCAGTCCTTGCCAGCGCGAGCCGGAGGTACGAAACGCGCCAGGCCCATTTCGAGGTCGAGCGACTGTTCCATGCTGTCGATGGCCTGTGTCGCTGCGGCAGGCCCGATGCCCGGCAGCAGCTGCATGACACGGAAGCCGGCGATGCGGTCGCGCGGGTTCTGCACGAAGCGCAGCACGGCAAGCACGTCCTTGACGTGGGCCGCGTCGAGGAACTTCAGCCCGCCGAACTTCACGAAGGGAATATTGCGCCGGGTCAGCTCGACCTCGAGTGGTCCTGAATGATGCGATGCCCGAAACAGCACCGCCTGCTGCTTGAGCAGTGTTCCGGTCTCGCGTTCCTTCAGCACCTCGTCGCAGATGTAGCTTGCCTGTTCGGCTTCGTCGCGCACCGTGACGATGGCCGGCTTTTCGTGCGAGGAGCGGTCGGTCCACAGGTTCTTGGTGAAGCGCTCGGTTGCCTCGCCGATGACGGCATTCGCGGCATTCAGGATCGCATCGGTCGAACGGTAGTTGCGGTCGAGCGTGACCACATCGGCAGGGGCCGGGAACAGGGTCGGGAAGTCGAGGATGTTGCGGACTTCCGCGGCACGGAACGAATAGATCGACTGGGCATCGTCGCCCACCACCGTCAGGCCTGCTCCGTCCGGTTTGATCGCGGTCAGGATCGATGCCTGCAGCCGGTTGGTGTCCTGGTATTCGTCGACGAGGATGTGGTCGAAGCGCGACGACAGATGCGCGGCGATGTCTGGTTCCGCCGCCATCTGCGCCCAGTAGAGCAGCAGATCGTCGTAATCGAGGATGTTCTGCCGCTGCTTGGCCTCGACATAGGCGCCGAACAGCCGCTTCAGCTCTTCGGTCCAGCCGACGCACCACGGGAAGCAGTCGGCGACGACTTTTTCGAGCACATCCTGCGCATTGACCACGCGCGAGTAGATCGAGAGGCACGTCGCCTTGGTCGGGAAGCGGTTCTCGGTCTCGGAGAAGCCGAGCTCGTGCCGCACGAGGTTCATCAGGTCGGCGGAATCCTCGCGGTCATGGATGGTGAAGCCAGGCTCAAGCCCGATCTCCAGCGCATAGTCGCGTAGCAGCCTTGCGCCGATCGAATGGAACGTGCCGGCCCAGGTCAGTCCCTCCGTCAGGCTTGCGGCGCGCTCCTTCATCACCTCGGCGGCGATGCGCTCGACGCGCTTGCTCATCTCGGTTGCCGCCCGGCGCGAGAACGTCATCAGGAGGATGCGTCGCGGATCGGCGCCGCGCACGATGAGATGCGCCACCCGATGGGCAAGTGTGTTCGTCTTGCCCGATCCGGCGCCGGCAATGATCAGCAGCGGTCCGCAGACCGCGCCGTCCCCGTGCAGGACCGCCGCCCGCTGCCCGTCGTTCAATTTCGACAAATAGGCAGGCTGCTCGATCGAATCACGGACGGCGATGTTCATGCGGTCATGAAGCATCGTTTCCGTTTCGTTCGCAATGGTTGCGATCTGCATTGCTGCGTTCGGCCATTCCTCTGAATGTGGATGTAAAGATATAAACATCTCTTTATGCGATATTGACTTTCCTTCCTGCCTGCCGGAAACTGGCGACTGTCATGGTTCTCCGGTCTCTCGCTTGTGATGCGCCGGAGCTAAGAGGGAAGCCGGTGCGCGCGAATGCAATGCCGGAGCTGCCCCCGCAACTGTAAGCGGCGAGCTGCCGTCCATTGATGTCACTGAGGCGAATGCCTTGGGAAGACGGACGAAAGCAACGACCCGCGAGCCAGGAGACCTGCCATGGCGGAATATCGTCCACGGGCGGGGTGTCCCGGTGCGTCGCAGCAACGACCGCCTGGTGTGGTCTTCACTGCCATGCGTCTGCTGCCCAGCCCCAACTCAATCGGGGTAAATCATGTCTCAGTCGACAATTGCCATAGCCACCCTCGGCGTGCCGCGGATCGGCCCACGGCGCGAACTGAAATTCGCGCTGGAATCCTATTGGTCCGGCAAATCGTCCGCTTCTGATCTTCTGGAGACTGCAAGGGCGCTGCGCGCCGCAAACTGGATCGAGCAGGTCAGGCGTGGCGTTACCAGGATCCCTTCGAACGATTTTTCGCTTTACGACCATGTGCTCGACACGGCCGTTATGGTCGGCGCCATCCCGCCTGCCTATCAATGGGACGGTGGTGAGCTGCCGCTGGACAGCTATTTCGCGATGGGGCGGGGTAGCCAAGGCGAGGCATCGTCGGCTTGCGCTCATCCCGGCCATGGTCACGGCGTGACTGCTTTGGAGATGACCAAATGGTTCGACACCAACTATCACTACATGGTCCCCGAACTGACCGATGATCAGGTCTTTTCGCTGGCTACGACCAAACCTGTCGATCATTTCCTGGAAGCCCGGCAACTCGGCATCCACACAAGACCGGTGATCCTCGGCCCGGTTACCTTCCTCAAGCTCGCCAAATCCCATCAGGAAGGCTTCAACCCGATCTCGCTGCTGCCGAGGTTGCTGCCGGTCTATGAGGAACTTTTGCGCAAGCTCGCCGCCGCTGGCGCCGACTGGGTCCAGATCGACGAGCCGGCGCTGGTGCTCGATCTCATTCCGAACGAACGCCACGCCTTCGAATTCGCCTATGGCAGGCTGGCTGGGGCAGTACCGGGCTTGAAGCTGATGCTGGCGACCTATTTCGGGTCGCTGGGCGACAATCTCGACACCGCGCTGTCGCTGCCGGTGGCGGGTCTGCACGTCGACCTCGTGCGGGCGCCGCAGCAACTGGAGAAAGTGGTGCTTGGCGCCCGCAAGGACCTCGTCCTCTCTCTCGGCCTTGTCGACGGTCGCAATGTCTGGCGCGCAAATCTCGCCTCGATCCTCGACCGTGTCGAGCCGATCCTGGCCGTGCGAGCGCCACAATACCTCGAAATCGCACCATCGTGCTCGTTGCTGCATGTGCCCGTCGACCTCGAGATCGAGACGGCGCTCGATCCCGACATCACGCCCTGGCTGGCCTTCGCACTACAGAAGGTCGATGAGCTGGCGGTGTTGTCGGAGGCGCTTTCAAAGGGGCGGAGCGCAGTGGCGGCGCAGCTGCAAGCATCCACCGATGCCGTAAGGGCGCGCTCGCTGTCGTTGAAGGTGCATGATCCCCTGGTCGAAGGTCGCCTGGCCGGCGTTGGCGATGCCATGAAACGGCGCCAGGCCGATTTCGGCGAGCGCCGTCACCGGCAGGACAGAAAGCTCGGCCTGCCGGCCTTTCCAACCACGACCATTGGCTCCTTCCCGCAGACCGCCGAAGTGCGCAAGGCAAGGTCGGCTCATGCCAAGGGCGAGCTCAGCTATATCGACTACGAGGCCTTTCTGAAGCGGGAGACCGAAAGCGCCATACGCTGGCAGGAGGAGATCGGTCTCGACGTGCTCGTCCACGGCGAGTTCGAGCGCAATG
This sequence comes from Mesorhizobium sp., assembly GCA_035944705.1. Taxonomy (GTDB): domain Bacteria; phylum Pseudomonadota; class Alphaproteobacteria; order Rhizobiales; family Rhizobiaceae; genus Mesorhizobium. The sequence continues at coordinate 287,800 of DASZAX010000011.1, forward strand.
ACATGGTCCAGTATTTCGGCGAGCAATTGTCGGGCTTCGCCTTCACCCAGCATGCCTGGGTGCAGAGCTATGGCTCGCGCTACGTCCGTCCGCCGATCATTTTCGGCGACGTGTCGCGCCCCAACCCGATGACGGTGAGATGGTGGCAGTTCGCGCAGTCGCTTACCGTGAAGCCGGTCAAGGGCATGCTGACCGGGCCGGTTACCATCCTCAACTGGTCCTTCGTCAGGGACGATCTGCCCCGCGAGACCGTCAGTCGCCAGATCGCGCTGGCGATCCGCGACGAGGTCGCCGACCTGGAGGCGGCCGGCGCCGCGATGATCCAGATCGACGAGGCTGCTCTCAGGGAAGGCCTGCCGTTGCGCAAATCGGACTGGAAGGCCTATCTCGACTGGGCCGTCGAGAGCTTCCGCATCTGTTCGAGCGGGGTCGCCGACGAGACGCAGATCCACACCCATATGTGCTATTCGGAGTTCAACCAGATCATCGATGCCATCGCGGCGATGGATGCCGACGTCATCTCGATCGAAACGTCGCGGTCGCGCATGGAACTGCTCGATGCCTTCAAGAGCTTCAAATACCCCAACGAGATCGGGCCCGGTGTCTACGACATCCATTCGCCGCGCGTTCCGGAGGTGGGCGAAATGGCCGAGCTTCTGGTTCTCGCAAGCAAGCGGATCGGCGAAAACCAGCTCTGGGTGAACCCCGATTGCGGCTTGAAGACACGCAGGTGGGAAGAGGTGCGTCCCGCTCTCGTCAACATGGTGGCGGCAGCACATCAACTGCGGCTGAAGGCTGAAGCTGCCTGAAACGATCGGAGCCGCCGTCTCTTCCGGCGGCTCCGGCAGGCCCATGTCGTTCTCCGACGCTGTCCCGGTTCGACCCTGCTTACCGCGCGCATCACATCACGCGGGCCGTTTTTTGAGTGGGATGATATTCGGCGCCGTTTCTGCCTCTTCGCTGCGCACCAGCGTCCTGCGGGCATTTCGCTCCGAGATGCCCATGGCAACTTCATCGAAATAGCGTGCCGGGGTTGTTCCCAGCATGCGCTTGAACATGGAGATGAACGCGCTGACGCTGTCATAGCCGAGATCACCGGCGATGTTCGTGACAGACTGGCCCTTCCCAAGGCGCTGCAATGCCAGGCCGACGTGCAGCTGCTGTCGCCAGCGAACGAACGACATGCCGGTTTCCCGTTGGAACAGCCGGCTCAACGTCCTGTTGCTGGCGCCGACGCGGGCGCCCCACTCGTCGATCGTGAAGCGCTGGTCCGGATGCTCGATCATCGCCTTGGTCAGCAGCTGAAGCCTTCTGTCGTTGGGCATGGGCAGGTGGATCGGTTCCAGCGTTGCGGTCGCCAGCTCATCCAGCAGCACGGCGATGAGCCTTGCCTCGCGCTCGCGGCCCATTGCCGCCGGTGGCATCTCGCAGTCGAACCGCAGGATGAGCTCGCGCAGGAAAGGCTGGACGAACAGGATGCCGCAACCCTGGTCGAGCGAAGCGGCCAGGCCCGCATCGATGTAGAGGTTGAGGATACTGATATGGCCGGCGACCCGGCCGGCATGGGAAATGCCGCCGGGTATCCACATGGCGCAATGCGGCGGGACAGTCCAGAGCCCGCCGGCAGCCCGCATCGTCAGGACACCGCTGATGACACACATCAGTTGCGCCTTGTCATGATGGTGGGGCTCCGTCTCGCCGACGAAAGTCGTTTCGGTGATCAGGCTGAAGACGGGGCGCGGCACGTCATCCACCCGTCCGAAGCCCTGTATTCGCGGAAAATTCACCTGCTTCTCCGATCCGGATCAGCCAAGCCGGCAGCGTATCCCAAACCCATGCGGCGTGTCATCGAGGCCCGGGGAGCCTATGTTCCGGCACGCGCCTCGAGCAGCACAAGCATGCCTCTGGCCGCCGCTCGCCTCTCGTCCGTCTCGAAAAGAACGGAAAAGCCGAACGCCTTGCTCGCGGTCGCCGCTGCCAGCCGCACCGCCGCGCTGGCGGGTTTTTTCCCTTCGATCACGATCATGGCGCGGCAATACTTCTTGAAACGATCCTTGGTCCGCTTGAAGAACAGGGCCTTTTCCCTGCGCTCTTCGGCCGTTTCCGTGCGATGGTCATCCGGCGCGTGATCGGTGATCAGGACGAACGGTGTCTGTCGGTTCAGAAGCCCTTCGAGTTCGGCAAGGATCGAGGCAGGCGCTTGTCCTTCTTCTCGCGCGAAGACAAGCGGGAAGCGCGTATCGTCCAGGAACATGATCTGTTTCCTTCCGCTGACCAGGTCTGCCGAAAGCATGACCGATATCCCGAGCATGCCACAGCGGCGTTCAGGCTGCTCTCGCGCACCTGCCAACAAATCCCGCGAACCCGCCATTACGGTTTCGCGCAGACTTTCCGTCAGATGTGGATCGCCGCCGTCCGCAGCTCCGACGGGCTCTGGCCGTGGAACTTCTTGAAGGTCCTGGCAAAGTGCGAGGCACTTTCGAATCCCGCTTCCAGGGCGATCTCGAGCATGGAAGCATCGGTGTTTGCGACAAGCGCCTTGGCATGGATCAGCCGCACGCGCTTGTAGGCATTGGCTGGCGACATTCCCGCCTTCTCCTTGAAAAGGCGTTCGAGCTGACGGCGGCTCACGCCTACCTGCCGTGCCAGTTGGGTGATGGGGATGCGGTCGTTGATATGCTGCTCCATCGCCAGCAGCGTCGCCTTGATACGGACGTCTTCCGCCTCGTCGGCAAATGTGCGCCTCGCCTGAAGATGGAAGGGGGAGCGGGCGTGATCGATCTGGAGAACTTCCAGCGCGTTGCGCTCGGCATCCTCGCTGATGTGGCTGCGCACGATCAGTGCCGCCATGTCGGCCGCGCTGCTGCCGCCGGCGCACGAACCACGGTTCTCGTCGAGATGGAATATCCTGTCGGAGCGGACGACATGGTCGGGAAACCGGTCCTGGAAGTCGCGCGCATGGAGCCAGCTGACACAGCACTCATGATCCTTCATGAGACCGGCTTCAGCCAGGATGAACGTGCCGGTGCACAGGCCGATCAGCGGTACGTTTGCTGCTGCAACGCGACGCAGGTAACGCGTCGTCTCGGCGTCGACCGGCTCTTCCACATTGAGCAGCCCGCCGACCACCACGATGTGGCTGAAATGGGTCGGCTCCACGAAACCGGACGTCGGAACGACCTGCACGCCGCAGCTCGATTTCACGGGGTTCTTCGAACTCGCCAGCACATGCCAGTCTGCGCTGACGCGGCCAGACCGGTCGAGTTCATCGCTCGCCAACCGCAGCGTGTCGATGAAAAGCGCGAAGGCCGACAGGGTGAAGGAGCGGCCGAGAATAAAACCCACGCGCAGTTTTGCCGGGGAATTCATGGATATATCTCCTGGGTAGAGCGCTTCCGTTTTTCACGGAACGCTTTACCTCGTTGTTTTTACGCAATTCCGGACGAAAAACCGTTACACACTTTTCCTGGAATTGCTCTCGAACAAAATCCGGCAGCTTCCCGTTCCCATCGGGGAGTGGCGCAGGACATCGGTTCTCCCAAAGCCTGCGCCGCCGCTGCGACCTTTTTGAGGTCGTCCCGATCAGGCAGCTTTCGAAATATCGCCATGCGGGTCAAGCACGTACTTGACGGCAGCACCGTGATCGAAGCTCTCGTAGCCTCGTGCTGCGTCCTCGAGCGAGATCACCCTGGCGTTGACGATATCCGCGATTGGCAGGCGGTCATGCAGGATGGCCTGCATCAATTGCCGATTGTATTTGAGCACCGGCGTCTGTCCGGTATGGAACGACAGTGCCTTGGCCCATCCCAGGCCGAAGCGCAGCGAAAGGCTGCCATGCTTGGCCGCCGCGTCGACGGCGCCTGGATCTTCCGTCACATAGAGCCCGGGAATGCCGATCGAACCGGCCGCGCGGGTGATCTCCATCATCTGGTTCAGCACGATTGCCGGCTGCTCGCCGCCGCTATGGCCACGTGCCTCGAAACCGACCGCGTCGATCGCGCAGTCGACTTCGTTGGAGCCGGTGATTTCAGCGATCATGTCGCCCAGCCTTTCGCTCTTGGAAAGATCGACGGCTTCGAAACCCACCCTGGCGGCATGGGCAAGCCGCTCCTTGTTGAAGTCGCCGACCATGACGACGGCAGCACCCAGGATGCGCGCCGAAGCGGCCGCGGCGAGGCCAACCGGTCCGGCTCCGGCGACATAGACGATCGAGCCGACACCGGCGCCGGCGCGGACAGCGCCGTGAAAGCCGGTCGGCAGGATGTCGGACAGCATGGTCAGATCGCGGATCTTTTCCATGGCGCGGTCGCGATCGGGGAACTTCAGCAGGTTGAAGTCGGCATAAGGTACCATGACGTAGCGGGCCTGCCCGCCGATCCAGCCGCCCATGTCGACATAGCCGTAGGCGCCGCCGGCGCGGGACGGATTCACGGTCAGGCACACGCCCGTGTCCTGTCCCTTGCAGCAGCGGCAACGTCCGCAGGCTACGTTGAAGGGCACGGAGACGATATCGCCGACTTCGAGCATTTCGACGCCGCTGCCTTTTTCGATCACCTCGCCGGTGATCTCATGGCCAAGGACCAGCCCTGCTTCGGCAGTCGTGCGTCCGCGAACCATGTGCTGGTCGGAGCCGCAGATGTTGGTGGAAACCACCTTCAGGATCACGGCATGCTCGATGCGCCGGCCATCCGGGGCTGCGAATTTGGGATCCTCGATGTCCTGGACTTCGACCCTGCCTGGGCCGAGATAGACCACGCCTCTGTTCCTGCTCATCCTATCCTCCCTGTTCGATTTCCGGCCAAGTCATTCGCTACAGGCAATTCCAGGAAAGGTGTGTAACGGTTTTCCGTCCGAAATTGCGTAAAAACAAAGAGTTAGAGCGTTTCCGCGAGAACGGAAACGCTCTAACGGCGGCTGATTTCCTCCAGATACCAGTTGATGTAGCGGAGCTCGTTGTGCTCCATCGGCGCGATCGGGCCGGGCACGAAATAGTGCGAGCGCACGCCGCGCGCGGTGTGCTCGATGATCTTCTTGTCCTCCTCGGTGGTGACCTTCCAGAGCCAGGTAAGCTTTTCCAGGTCGTAGTCGCGGCCTTCCTCGGCGTCGCCGCGCACGAGCCAGATCAACTCCATCTCGCATGTATCGGCGGTCTTCGGGATGAAGCGGTAGATCATGCCGTGGTCAGGGTAGCAGACGAGGAAGGTGGTGCCGCCGAGATGGATCGAGGTGACGCCGCCGTCATATTCGCTGAACCGACCCATCAGCGGTGCAATCGGTTTTCCGTCCTGGCTGCCGGTCGAGACGCCGTCGTAGAGCGCATAGCGGAACGTGTGGATCGCTTCCTGACCTGCGGCCGAATTCTGCCAGCGATCGCCGCTGACCACGTCGATACCCAGTGCGCAGGTACGCGCCTCCATCGCCTGGTTGAGCTTCTCGATCATCTCGAGCGGCTGCTCCAGCGCATGGGTCTGCGAATATTCGGGATGCGCCGGTCCGCAGTGATAACACTCGACGTAGTTTTCGACTGCCAGCTTCCAGTTGGCCTGCAGCGGGTAGAGCTCGCGATGCGCCACCTTCGCTTCGCCCCAGCCATACTGGCCGCAACTGGTGCGCAGCGACTGCTCGATCGGATCGAAGTCGAGCGGCGTCTCGGCGAAGGAGATGAAGACGAGCCCGGACGCGACACGAATGTGCAGTTTCTTCAGCCCGTGTTCGCTGCGGTCAAAGTCCTTCGGCATCAGCCGCGCGGCGCGCAGCGAGCCGTCATTGCTGTAGGTCCAGGCGTGGTAGGGGCAGACGAAGAAGCGTGCATTGCCTTTCGGCTTGGTGCAGACCTCGGCGCCGCGATGCCGGCACACATTGAGCATGGCGTGGATCGTGCCATCCGCCACTCGCGTCAGGATGATCTGCTCGTCACCGAGCCGGAACAGCTCGAAGTCGCCGGGGTTGGGGATGACACTGGCATGCGCCAGACAATGCCAGTGCCGGCGAAACAGGCGCTCCATGTCGCGCTCGAAGATCGCGGGATCCATGTAGAACGCCCGGACCAGGCCATGACCCGGCCGGCGCGCTGCGATGAGGTCGCCGATCCTGTCATCGGCGGCGGATGTCTGTTGAAGATGCACGATGCTCATCGCTGGCTACTCATCATTGGTTTGGGAGGGCTGGCGCAGGGTTGGGTCTGATCTTCAAAGATTGGGAACGGGTCTGGGCCAGTCATCCGAGCAGGCGACAGCCGCCAGAAGACTGCGAAGCACCGCAACGCCCGGGTGGAGTGATCCGTGACGGTCGATAAGCTCGATCTGTCGTTGCGCGGCAATCTCGAGACAGATGCCTGGCGGCACAGACATCAGCCAGTCGGCAAAGACTTCTTCCGGTGGCGGCAGCGGCGAGATCGCTGCCATGGTCGTGGCGTCGACCTTTTGCGGTCGCGTTGCGACCATTTTTTCGTCGTCGCGGGTGGTCATGCCTCGATCTCCAGCGCTGTGAGCGGCTTCGAGCAGCAGGCGAGGATGTAACCATCGGCAATCTCCTCATCGAGGATGCCGCCATTGTGGCTCATCTCCACGTCGCCCGAGACCTTCCTGACGCGGCAGGTGCCGCAGAGACCGAACTCGCAGGCCGCCGAGATGCGAACGCCGCTGGCGCGCGCTGCCTGCAGCACCGTCTGGCCGGGGACACATTGCCCATCGACATCGGAACTGGTGAAACGGACGGGCATCGTCGCTTCGGCGGGCTGGGCAGCTCCAGCGTCCGTGATGGCGGGAGGCAGGACCTCCACCGGGGGTGCACCGAAGCTCTCCTGATGGTAGTGGGCCATGTCGAAGCCGGTGGCTTCCAGCATGGTTCGCACGGCGCGCATGAACGGATCCGGTCCGCAGCAGAATACCTCGCGTTCGTGGAAGTCGGGCGACAAAAGCGGCAGCCGGACGGCGTCGATCCGTCCCATATGGCCGAACCAGCTTTCGCGGCTCGACCGCTCCTCGATCATGAAACCGAGCGACAGGCCGGGCATGTTGGCGCCGAGCAGCTCCAGTTCCTTCCGGAAGATGATCTCTTCGGGCCGCCTGGCGCAGTTGACGAAGGCGATGTCCGTCCATGGCGCGCAGTCGTTCAGCCAGCGCAGCATCGACATCATTGGCGTGATGCCGGAGCCCGCCGAGATGAAGAGATACTTCGCTGCGGCATGGTTGTGGTGCGAGAAATCGCCCGCCGGGCCGCGCGCCTTGATGCGCGACCCGCGCTTGAGATTGTCGAACATCCAGCGTGTGCCGATACTGCCGGCCTGCGCCTTGACGGTGATGGAGATCGAAAGCGGTCGCGATGGTGACGAAGCCAGCGTATAGGTACGCATCAGCGGACCGTCGGCCGTCGGCAGCTCCAGCGTGATGAACTGGCCCGGCTTGTAGCGGAACCAGGTCTGCGCATCCGAGCGGAAGGTAAAGGTCTTCACGTCGGGCGCTTCGTCGGTGATGCCGGCCACCTCCAGCACCTGCAGGCGGTCGTTCCATGGCGCCATCTCGTCGAGATGGCGATAGAGATGGATGCTCGTGACGGCGTTCATTGGAGCGGCCTCAAGCGACGCTGCGCAGCGCGGGTCTTTCGCCCTCGGTCAGCCGAGGCTCCATGAAGCGCGCATACCACTCGACGAACTGGATGACGCCGCCTTCGTGCAATTCGGAATACGGGCCTGGCTGGTAGGCCGGCGAATTGATACCGAACGCGTTCTCCTCGACGATGCGGCGATCCTCGTCATTGGTCAGCGTCCAGACGTGGATCAGGTTCTGCAGGTCGTAGTCGACGCCTTCCACGGCATCCTTGTGCACCAGCCATTTGGTGGTCACCGCCGTCTCGGTGGCGCTGATCGGGAGAACGCGGAACGTCACCGCGTGATCGCCCAGTATGTGGTTCCAGGTCGTCGGATAGTGGTAGAGCATCAGGGTGCCGATGCGGTCGGTGGCGACACCGTCGGACAGGTTGCGCTGCACGGCGCGCTGGCCGGTCATGGTGTAGCTCACCGCATGTGGAAGCAGTGGCGCCCGTGTCGTGCGGTACTGACCGGCCGTATCGATGACGAAGCGCGAAGGCAGCCCGTCGGCTTCGCAGCGTGCCCAGTGTTCCAGCAACTCGGGGTCATCCTCGACACCGTTGACGCCGGTCACGGTCGGCGCTTCAGGGAAGGTCTTGCAGAGCTCCGGATGGTTACCCGCGCAATGGTAGCATTCGCGGTTGTTTTCCCAGACCAGCTTCCAGTTGCCCTTTTCGACGATCGTGCTTTCGAAGGCGATCTTGGCGTCGGCCAGGCGATGCGGCAGGAAGTAAGGCTCCATCATCTGGCGGAAGGGAGCGAAGTCCGCCGGCTGGTCGGCCAGGCAGACGAAGATGTAGCCGCCGGCGCTTTCGCAGGCGACCGGCTTCAGCCCGTAGTCGTTGCGGTCGAAGCCTTCGGCCATCTGCCGGGCGAACAGAAGCTTGCCGTCGAGGTCGTAGGTCCACTGATGGTAGGGGCAGACCAGACGGGCAGAGGTGCCTTTGTCGACGGTGCAGACGCGGCTGCCGCGATGGCGGCAGGAATTGTGGAAGGCGCGGATCCTGTTCTCGCGGTCACGCACCAGAACGATCGGGTAGGCGCCGATCTGGACGGTGAAGAAACTGCCCGGCTTGGCGATCTCGCAATCATGTCCGACGAACAGCCAGTCGCGGTACCAGATCAGCTCCATGTCGAGCTTGAAGAAATCCGGATCGGTGTAGAAGGGCTGTTCCAGCGAGAAGCCATCGCGCCTCGCGCGGATGAGCTTCAGCATTTCATGACGTGCGTCCATGTCCTGTCCTCGTCAAAGGACTGAACTGGTGGTGATGGAGGGTAGATGGCCGTGTTGGACGGTCTTTGACCGGCGCACGACTTTCTGCCTCTTGACCGCCCACCGCGATCAGTCGAGTTCCAAAAAGTCCAGGGCTGGTTTCCGGGCTTCGAAGCTGTCCTTGTGGACCGTCTCGACACCTTCCCAGGCTTTCGCCCAGTGGTCTGTCGTCGGGACAGAAGCTTCGCTACCGTTGCGGGGGCAGCGCCGGCATCAAACCGGCTTCCCAATTATCCCTCCGGCGTGGTTCGCCGGAGAGCACCTTGAACATGGTGATCTGATCACGGACGCCGTGCCGGTGCGATGACGAAAGCGACATCGGCGCAGTGCAAAGACGACAGGGTCGATTTACTCGGCGGCCTCGGCAAGAGGCGAGGGCACATAGTTGAGGATCGGTCCAAGCCAGCGCTCGACATCCACGACACTCATGTCCTTGCGGCTGGCGTAATCCTCGACCTGATCGCGTTCGACTTTGGCGACGCCAAAATAGTAGCTTTCGGGTTGCGCGAGATAGAGGCCGGAGACTGACGAGCCCGGCCACATCGCCATGCTCTCGGTCAGGCGCACGCCAATCCGCTCCTCTGCCTTCAGGAGGTTGAACAGCGTCACCTTCTCGGTGTGGTCCGGCTGGGCCGGATAGCCGGGGGCAGGGCGGATGCCGCGGTAAGGCTCGCCGATCAGGTCGTCGGGCGCGAGGTTCTCGTCCGGCGCATAACCCCAGTATTCCTTGCGCACCTTCTCGTGCAGACGCTCCGCGAAAGCCTCGGCGAAACGGTCGGCCAGCGCCTTCACCAGGATCGAATTGTAGTCGTCATTGGCACGTTCGAAGCGTTCAGCGATGGCGATTTCCTCGATGCCGGCCGTCACGACGAAACCGCCGACATAGTCGGGCCTGCCGCCATCCATGGGCGCGACAAAATCCGAGAGCGCGACATTCGGTTTGCCGTCGCGCTTGTTCAACTGCTGGCGCAAGGTGAAGAAGGTGGCCAGCTCCTTGCCCCTGGTGTCGTCTGTAAAAAGTCGAATGTCGTCGCCGACAGCGTTGGCTGGCCAGAAGCCTATGATGGCCTTGGGTGCGAACCATTTTTCGTCGATGATCTTCTTCAGCATCGCCTGCGCGTCGTCGAACAACTGGCGTGCCGCCGGTCCCTGCTTTTCGTCCTGGAGGATCTTGGGATAGCGCCCCTTCAGTTCCCAGGTCTGGAAGAATGGCGTCCAGTCGATATAGCGGGCAAGTTCGGCCAGGTCCCAGCTTTCGAACACTTTGGTCCCGAGGAAAGACGGCTTCGGCGGCTGGTAGGCGGTCCAGTCGACCCGGTGCGCATTGGCGCGCGCTTTGGCCAGTGGCAGCCGCTGCTTTTCCCGCTCCGAGCGCTCATGCGCCTCGGTCACCTTGCGGTATTCCGCCTGGATCGTCTCGACATATCCGGCCTTCATCTCGGGCGAAAGCAGGCTGGAAACGACGCCGACGGCGCGGCTGGCGTCGGTGACATAGACGGCCTGCCCCTTCTGGTAGCGTGGGTGGATCTTGACCGCGGTGTGGACGCGGCTGGTCGTTGCACCACCGATCAGCAGGGGAATGTCGAAACCCTCGCGCTCCATCTCCGAAGCCATATGCACCATCTCGTCCAGCGACGGGGTGATCAGGCCGGAAAGGCCGATCACGTCGACCTTCTCGTTGCGCGCGGTTTCCAGGATCCTGGTCGCCGGCACCATGACGCCGAGATCGATGATCTCGTAATTGTTGCAGGCCAGAACCACGCCGACGATGTTCTTGCCGATGTCGTGGACATCGCCCTTGACAGTGGCCATCAGGATCTTGCCGGCGCTCTGGCGTTCGCCATTGTCGATGCCGGCGGCGGCGTTGGCGAGCTTCTCGGCCTCCATGTACGGCAGCAATCCGGCGACGGCCTGCTTCATGACGCGGGCAGACTTGACCACCTGCGGCAGGAACATCTTGCCCGCGCCAAACAGGTCACCGACGACATTCATGCCAGCCATCAACGGGCCTTCGATGACATGCAGGGGGCGCTCGGCCTTCAGCCGGGCCTCGTCGGTGTCGGCATCGATGAACTCGGTGATGCCGTTGACCAGCGCATGCGAAATCCGCTGTTCGACCGGCCACTCGCGCCAGGCCAGGTCTTTCTCCTTGGTTTCCTTGCCGGCCGTTCCCTTGTAGCGCTCGGCGATCTCGAGCATGCGTTCGGTCGCGGTGCCGCCCGCCTTGGGCTGGCGGTTGAGCACGACGTCCTCGCAGGTCTCGCGCAGCTCGGGGTCGATCGATTCATAGACTGCCAATTGCCCGGCATTGACGATGCCCATGTCCATGCCGCGCTGGATGGCGTGGTAGAGGAACACGGCGTGCATGGCTTCGCGCACCGGCTCGTTGCCGCGGAACGAGAAGGAGAGGTTGGAGATGCCGCCGGAGATATGGACATGCGGCAGCGTCGCGATGATCTCTCCCGTCGCCTCGATGAAGTCGACACCGTAATTGTCATGGTCCTCGATGCCGGTGGCGACCGCGAAGACATTCGGATCGAAGACGATGTCTTCCGGCGCGAAGCCAGCCTGTTCGGTCAGCAGCTTGTAGGCCCGCGTACAGATCTCGACCTTGCGCGCCTGGGTGTCGGCCTGTCCGACCTCGTCGAAAGCCATCACCACGACAGCAGCGCCGTACATGCGGCACAGCCTGGCATGATGCAGGAAGGCCGCTTCGCCTTCCTTCATCGATATTGAATTGACGATCGGCTTGCCCTGCACGCATTTCAGGCCGGCTTCGATGACGTCCCATTTCGAGGAATCGATCATCACCGGTACGCGGGCGATGTCCGGTTCGGCGGCGACCAGGTTGAGATACTCGACCATCGCCTTTTGCGAGTCGATCAAGCCTTCGTCCATGTTGATGTCGATGATCTGCGCGCCGTTGGCGACCTGATCGCGGGCGACATCGAGCGCGGCCGCATAGTCGCCGGCGGTGACCAGTTTTCTGAACTTGGCCGAGCCGGTGACATTGGTGCGCTCGCCGACGTTGACGAAGGGAATGTCCTTGGTCAGCGTGAACGGCTCCAGGCCAGAGAGGCGCATTAGCGGCGTTCGTTTTGGCAAGCCCCGCGGCGCGTGTCTGGAAACCGCGTCGGCGATCGCCGCGATATGTTCCGGGGTGGAGCCACAGCAGCCGCCGACCACATTGACCAGCCCCTCGCGCGCGAAGTCCTCGACCTGGCCGGCCATGAATTCGGGGCTTTCGTCATACTGGCCGAATGCGTTCGGCAGGCCGGCATTCGGATAAGCGCAGGTGAAGGTCTCGGCCACCGAAGACAGTTCGGCGAGGTGCGGACGCATGGCGGCGGCGCCCAGCGCGCAGTTCAGGCCGATGGTGAAGGGCAGGGCATGCCGCACGGAATGCCAGAAGGCGGTCGGGGTCTGACCTGAAAGCGTGCGGCCGGAAAGATCGGTGATCGTACCGGAGATCATGATCGGCAGCCGCACGCCCTTCTCGGCATAGATCTCCTCGCAGGCGAAGATCGCCGCCTTGGCGTTGAGCGTATCGAAGATGGTCTCGATCAGGATGATGTCGGCACCGCCGTCGATCAGCCCGCGCAGCTGTTCGCCATAGGCGAGGCGCAGGTCGTCGAAGGTGACCGCGCGGTAGCCCGGGTTGTTGACGTCCGGCGAGATCGATGCGGTGCGGTTGGTGGGCCCCAGCGCGCCGGCAACGAAACGGCGCCTGCCGTCTTCCTGCTCCGCCCGGCGCAGCGCGCGCCGCACCAGCCGGGCGCCGTCACGGTTCAAATCATAGACCATGTCTTCCATGCCGTAATCGGCTTGCGCGATCGACGTGGACGAGAAGGTATTGGTCTCGACGATATCTGCGCCGGCCTTGGCATAGGCGTAGTGGATGTCCTCTATGGCCTTGGGCTGCGACAGGATCAGCAGGTCGTTGTTGCCCTGCTGGTGGCAGGCGCAGCCGCCGAACCGCTCGCCGCGGAAATGATCCTCGCCGAAACCGAGCCCCTGGATCTGCGTGCCCATCGCGCCGTCGAGCACAAGGATGCGCTCGCGAGCGGCAGCCTTCAGCGCTGCGAGGATTTCCGAGCCGTCGGGACGCGACGACAGCGGGCCGAAGAGCTCATCGACCGAAGACATATTGCGACACTCTTCATTCCAGGAACGACGTCATCAAGACAAATCACATAAAGACATCTTTATGTCAATATGCGAACCGCCGCCATAGGAAAGACTTGGCTTCGCATCGTTGCTTTTGTCGCTCTCGAAGCACGGCAATGTTTTTTGCGAATGCGAGGCATCTGAGATAGGAAAAGCCCGATCGGCGAAGCCTCGTCGAATGCCGAGCAAGCGGGAGACCCAAAGGTTGGAACGGAACATCGCGGATCTTTGCCGGGAGTTCGGGCTGCGGCTGACAGGTCCGCGCCGGATCATCATGCAGGTCCTGTTCGAGTCGAGCGATCATCCCGACGTCGTCGAATTGCACCGCCGCGTCACCGCGATAGAACCGACGATTTCGCTCGCGACCGTCTATCGCACCGTCAAACTGCTGCGTGAGAAGGGGGTTCTGGAACGCCATACTTTCGGCGATGGCCGCGCGCGCTACGAGACCACGCCGCGCGAACACCACGACCACTTCATCAATGTGGAAACCGGAAGCGTGATCGAGTTCCAGTCCGAGGAGATCGAACGCCTGCAGGAAGAGATCGCCCGTAAACACGGCTTTGCCATCGTCAGCCACAGGCTCGAAATCTATGTTCGGCCCCTGAAGCGAAGCCGGAGCCGGACATAGCGCCGATTGGCTTTCGCGAATGCGGGTCTCTCATGGCCTCATTCGGTTACCTGCGCCGATGAGGCGATCTGCCCGGCCCTGAGCGTCACGAACAGGAAGGCCGCGATGAACAGTGCCGTCAGCAGCAGCACGATGGTCGGCGCGGGTGCGCTGTCGATGAAGAACGACAGGTAGACCCCCAGCAATGACGCGCCGACCGCGATGACCATCGACAGCCAGAGCATGGCGCTGAAGCGCGTGGTCAGCAGGAAGGCGATGGCGCCGGGCGCGATCAGCATGGCGATGGCGAGGATGATGCCGACGGCTTTCAGTGCGCCGACGATGGTCAGCGAGATCAGGCACAGCAGGCCGTAATGCAACAATCGTACCTGCAGCCCGACGGCTCTCGCCTGCGCCGGGTCAAAGGCATGCAGCAGGAAATCGCGCCATTTGACGATGAGGATACCGGCGGTTATCGCCGCGATGACGGCTGTTTCAATGATGTCGCGTCGGCTGATGCCAAGGATGTCGCCAAACAGGATGTGGTCGAGATGGACCTCGGACTGGATCTTGACGTAGAGCACCAGCCCAAGCCCGAACATGCCGGAAAATACGATACCCATCACGGTATCCTGCTTGATGCGGCTGTTGTCCTTGAGGAAACCGGTGGCGAGCGCGCAGATCATGCCGGCAGCGAAGGCGCCAACCGCATAGGGCAGGCCGACGATGTAGGCGAGCACCACGCCGGGAAAGACGGCGTGGCTGATGGCGTCGCCCATCAGCGACCAGCCCTTGAGCACGAGGAAGCAGGAGAGCAGGGCGGTGGGAACCGCAACCAGCACCGCGATCGCCATCGCGTTGATCATGAAGTCGAACTGGAAGGGCGCGAGCAAGGTGTCGAACATGGTCAGGCCGTCCTTTCCAGTGCCTCGGCGGCGCGGCGGCGCGCCGCCAGCATGCCGTGCTTGGGTGCGAAGACGAAGGCGGTCAGGAAGATCAGCGTCTGCAGCACCACGATGATGCCGCCGGTGGCCCCATCGAGGAAGTAGCTGGCATAGGCACCGACGAAGCTGGTGGCTGCTCCGATGATCACGGCAATCACAAGCAGGCGCGGGAAGCGATCGGTCAGCAGATAGGCCGTGGCACCCGGCGTCACCACCATGCAGATCACCAGGAAGGCGCCGACCGTCTGCAGCGCCGCGACCGTCGATGCCGACAGCAGGGTGAAGAACATGATCTTGAGCGCGACCGGGTTGAGGCCGATCGAGCGCGCATGGCTTTCATCGAAGAACACCACCATGAGGTCCTTCCATTTCAGCAGCAGGATGGCAAGCGAGACGAAACCGATGATGGCCAGCTGCAGCGTGTCCTCAGGTGTGATGGCGAGGATGTTGCCAAGAACGATGGTCTGGATGTTAACGGAGGTCGGCGACAGCGATACCATGAACAGGCCGAGCCCGAAGAAGGAGGAGAAGATCAGGCCGATGATGGCATCTTCCTTCAGCTTGGTGCGCTGGTTGAGGAAAAGCATCGCCGCGGCGGCGAGACCGCCGGAGAAGAAGGCGCCGATCGAGAAGGGCAGCCCCAGCATGTAGGCGCCCGCGACACCCGGCACGATCGAATGCGAGAGTGCGTCGCCGATCAGCGACCAGCCTTTCAGCATGAGATAGCAGGAGAGGAAGGCGCACACGCCGCCGACGAGCGCCGAAACCCACATGGCGTTCAGCATGTAGTGATAGCCGAAGGGCTCGAAGAGCAGCGTGCTCATTCACTGTCCTCCCTGAGTTGCTGCTGCATGGCCCCGGGTTCGCCATAGAAGACCAGCGGCCGCTCGTCATCGGTGATGACGGCGAGGCGGCGTCGGTCCTTGTCCTCATGCAGTCCGGCGCCACCGAGCACGAAATGGCGCAGCACGCCACCGAAGGCGTTCTCCAGATTGGCCTGGGTGAAGGTCTCGGCCGTCGGGCCGGACGCAAGCACGGTGTTTTTCAAAAGCACGGTGCGGTCACAGAATTCCGGCACGCTGCCAAGATTGTGTGTCGAAACCAGCATGACGCGACCTTCGTCGCGCAAAGCGCGCAGCAGGTCGATGATGGCGTCCTCTGTCTTGACGTCAACACCGGTGAACGGCTCGTCGAGCAGGATGACGCGCCCGTCCTGCGCCAGCGCGCGCGCCAGGAAGACGCGCTTCTTCTGCCCGCCCGACAATTCGCCGATCTGGCGCTTGCGGAATTCCGACATGCCGACGCGGGCCAAGGCCGCCGAGACCGCGTCACGGTCGGCGGCTTTCGGTATGCGCATCATGTTCATGTGGCCGTAGCGGCCCATCATGACGACATCCTCGACCAGGACCGGAAAGTTCCAGTCGACCTCCTCGGCCTGCGGCACATAGGCGACCAGGTTGCTGCGCAAAGCCTCGGCGACCGGCATGCCCAGCACCTGGATGCTGCCTCTGGCAAGCCGCACGAAACCCATGATCGCCTTGAACAGGGTCGATTTGCCCGAACCGTTGACGCCGACAAGCGCCGTGATCGTGCCGGTCGGGATCTCGAAGCTGGCATCACGCATCGCGGTCTGGCCGTTGCGATAGGTGACGGTCGCGTCCTTGACGGAGATGCCAGCCGGCGAGGCCGGCCGAGCGAGGATCTTGAAGGCAGCCGTCATTGCGAGAGGCCTTCAGCCAGACCCTGCCGCAAGGTGTCGGATGTGACGCGCAGCAGGTCGATATAGGTCGGCACCGGGCCATCCGCTTCGCTGAGCGAATCGACGTAAAGCACGCCGCCATAATGTGCGCCCGTCTCGCGGGCCACCTGCCGCGCCGGCTTGTCGGAAACCGTGCTTTCGGAAAAGACCGCTACGATCCCGTTCGCCCTGACGGCGTCGATCACCTTGCGAACCTGCTGCGGCGTTCCCTGCTGGTCGGCATTGATCGGCCACAGATAGAGCTCCTGCATGCCGAAGTCGCGGGCCAGGTAGCTGAAGGCGCCTTCGCTCGATACCAGCCAACGCTTGTCTTGCGGGATCTCCTCGAGCTTCTGGCGGATCGGCGCGATCGTCGCCTCGATCTTCTGCTTGTAGGCCTCGGCATTGGCCCGATAGGTGTCGGCGTTGGCCGGATCATTCTTGATGAAGGCGTCGCGGATGTTGTCGACGTAGATCAGCGCGTTCTTGGGCGACATCCAGGCGTGCGGATTGGGCTTGCCCGTGTAGGGTCCCTCGGTGATGCCCATCGGCTCGATGCCTTGAGAAACGACAGCGCCCGGCACGTCATGCAGGTTCTGGAAGAACTTCTCGAACCACAGTTCGAGATTGAGGCCGTTCCACAGGATGAGTTTTGCGCCCTGCGCGCGCTGGATGTCGCCCGGCGTCGGCGCATAGTTGTGGATCTCGGCGCCCGGCCTGGTGATCGACTCCACGATGGCGGCATCGCCGGCGACATTCTTGGCCATGTCGGCAATGACCGTGAAGGTGGTCACGGCCTTGAATTTCTCCTGCGCGGCCGCCGGTGCGATCGCCAGGATGGCGCTGATGGCCATTCCCATCGTTGCGGCCAGGATCGACCGTCTCATCCCATCATGCATGAATGCCTCCTTGTTGCGATTAATTCTCATTTGCATCTGATCTTTGATGCAAATGAGAATTGTTTGCAATAAGAATCTGCAAAGACCATCGGTGGCGCGCGGCCAGGTCTTCTCCTAGCTGCCATGCGCGCCTTTTTGCCGGAGCATGGCTTCGACAACCCAGCCTTTACCGTCGAGCGCTGCGTTGCGAACCTGTTCGATCCCGCCGACGATCTCCCGCAGTCGGCCGGAGACGAGCATGTCGTCCGGCATGCCGGCATAGAGGGTCCAATGCACGTCGTTGTGCCCGCTGACGGTATCCTGCACGGGGACAGCGGGCAGCATGAACACGATGGTGTCGGCGTTGTTGGGGAAACCTCCGGCGAGGGAACGCCCGGTCGCCGTCAGGATCGATCTGCCGACATTGCAGAGAGCCACCTTATGCGCCGTCGTCAGGACCTGGATGCCGCTGTTGCCGGGGATCACCTCATAGTCGAGCTCGAAATCTCCCGAAGAGCGCAGCCGCTGCAGGACGCGTCCCACCGTCTCGGTCAGCGAAAATCCGCTTCGGACCAGGAATGCGCCGCATTCGGAAGCGTCCATTTCCTGGAAGGAGAGACCGGCGTGTCGAATGTCGCCCTGCGGCTCCATGCCGTCATCCTTGCGCAACGGCTCCTTGTAGGAGGTTGTGCGGAACGGCCGGTTCCGCACATAGAGTTCGAGGATCTCCGCACGAAGGCGGGCCGGGTCCTTCATTCTTCTGCCGGGGCCGTTGGCGGCCCCGTGATCTGGAATGAAGAACAGGGTCACATGGCCGTGGACGTTGATCGCCTGCACCGTCACGAAATCCGGATTGCCGGCACCAATCCCAACGATGAGGACCTTGCGTCTCATTGCCGGATCGCAGATCCCGGGACGACCGACCCTTGCAAGGTCTCGAACAGCTCGACGAGCCGGCGCGGTCCGGGATGGTCTCCCTGGTATCGCTGCAATCTGGCGATCTCGATGTTCGCGGCCGCAGCGAGATCTGTCCCGACAGGTTGTGCAAGCAGCCACGACAGGAACACGTCTTCCGGCTGTTGCAGCGCTGCCGACTGTCCGGCGATGTGCCGTGCTTCGACGTTCAGTCCCATGCCAGTGCCCCGCCGTTCTGGTATTCGATGACGCGGGTCTCGAAGAAGTTCTTCTCCTTCTTCAGGTCCATCGCTTCCGACATCCATGGGAACGGGTTCTCGGCCTCCGCAAACACGGGGTGAAGACCGAGTTGAGCACAGCGCCGGTTGGCGATGAAATGCATGTATTGCTCGCACAGGGCCGCGTTGAGCCCGAGGAAGCCTCTCGGCATGGTATCGCGACCGTAGGAAGCCTCCAGTTCCGCGGCGTCGGCGATCATGCCGCGAACCTCTTCCTGGAACACTTTCGTCCACAGATGCGGGTTCTCGATCTTGATCTGGTTGATGACGTCGATGCCGAAGTTGAGGTGGATGGACTCGTCGCGCAGGATGTACTGGTACTGCTCGGCAATGCCGACCATCTTGTTGCGGCGGCCGAGCGACAGGATCTGCGCGAAGCCGGTGTAGAACCACATGCCTTCGAAGATGACATAGAAGGCGACGAGGTCGCGCAGGAATGCCTGGTCAGCGTCCAGTGTGCCGGTGCGGAAGTCCGGATCGTCGAGATGCTGGGTGTGCTTCAGCGCCCACGCCGCTTTGTCGGTGATCGACGGCACCTCGCGATACATGTTGAACAGTTCGCCTTCGTCCAGCGACAGGCTCTCGACGATGTACTGGAAGGTGTGGGTGTGGATCGCCTCCTCGAAGGCCTGGCGCAGCAGATACTGCCGGCATTCGGGATTGGTAAGATGCCGGTAGATGGCCAGCACGATGTTGTTGGCGACAAGCGATTCCGAGGCGGCGAAGAAACCGAGATTGCGCTTGATCATGCGCCGCTCGTCATCGGTGAGGCCGTCCTTCGATTTCCACAGCGCGATGTCGGCCTGCATCGACACTTCGGTCGGCATCCAGTGGTTGTTGCAGCCGGAAAGATATTTCTCCCACGCCCAGCGGTATTTCAGCGGCAGCAGCTGGTTCACATCGGCACGCGCATTGATCATGCGTTTTTCGTCGACGGAAACGCGGGCACCGCTGCGGTCGATCTCGCCGAGGCCGGTGGCGGTGGCAACGGGCGGCATATCCGCCGCGAGATCGATAACGGCTTTGGGCTGGGCTTTCGGTTCTGACCAGTCGAGCATCTTGTTGTCTCCTTCTTTTTCTCTGCTGTTTACTGGCAGGCTTCGCATTCGGGATCGTCGATGGCACAGGCCTTGCCCCATGCCGCATCGGCATGGATGACGATGGCTTGCGCGGCGGGTGCCGCGGCCACAACCGCGGAGACGGCGTTGAGCTTGCCGTCGGTGCCCTTCAGCGTCGACTTCTCGACATGCGTCGCCGAGCGCGAGCGCAGGTAGTAGGTCGTCTTGAGGCCTTTTCGCCAGGCCAGGCGATACAGTTCGTCGAGCTTCTTGCCGGAAGGATTGGCGATGTAGAGGTTGAGCGACTGCGCCTGGTCGATCCATTTCTGGCGGCGGGACGCGGCGTCGATCAGCCAGGAGGAATCGATCTCGAAAGCGGTCGCATAGAGCGCCTTGATGTCGTCCGGCACCCGGTCGATCTGGCCAAGCGAGCCGTCGAAATATTTGAGATCGGAGATCATCACCTCGTCCCACAGGCCGCGCGCCTTGAGATCATGCACGAGCTGTGCGTTCACTACGGTGAAGTCGCCGGACATGTTCGATTTGACGAAGAGGTTCTGGTAGCCGGGTTCGATCGACTGCGACACGCCGCAGATGTTGGAGATGGTGGCGGTCGGCGCGATCGCCATGCAGTTCGAATTGCGCATGCCGGATTTCTTGACCCGTTTGCGCAGCGCGTCCCAGTCGAGCGTGGAAGACGCGTCCATCTCAACGCCGGGCCGCGCCTTTTCCAAAAGGGCAATGGAATCGATCGGCAGGATGCCCTTCGACCACAGCGATCCATCGTAGCTCGGATAGCGGCCACGCTCGGCGGCAAGATCGACCGAGGCGGAGATGGCATGGTAGCTGATCGCCTCCATGCTGGCGTCGGCGAAGGCGACCGCCTCATCCGTGGCATAGGGGATGTGCAGAAGCTGCAGCGCATCCTGGAAACCCATCAGTCCCAGCCCAACCGGCCGGTGGCGCAGGTTGGAACGGCGCGCCTCGGGGATGGTGTAGAAATTGATGTCGACGACGTTGTCGAGCATGCGCATGGCGACGCTGACGGTCCTTGCCAGGCGATCGAGGTCCAGCCCCTTTTCCGCAACGTGGTTGACCAGGTTGATGGAGCCGAGATTGCAGACGGCGACCTCGTCCTTCGACGTGTTCAGCGTTATTTCGGTGCACAGGTTGGAGGAGTGCACCACGCCGACATGCCCTTGCGGCGAGCGGATGTTGCAGGGGTCCTTGAAGGTGATCCAGGGATGTCCCGTCTCGAACAGCATGGTCAGCATCTTGCGCCATAGGTCGATGGCGCGAACCTTGCGGAACACCTTGAGCCCGCCGCCGGCAGCCTTCGCCTCATAGGCCTCGTAGGCCTGCCGGAAGGCCAAGCCGTAGAGGTCGTGTAGGTCAGCCGTCTCGTCGGGGGAAAACAGCGTCCATTCGCCGTTGGCCTCGACCCGTTCCATGAACATGTCCGGCACCCAGTTGGCCGTGTTCATGTCATGCGTGCGGCGGCGATCGTCGCCGGTGTTCTTGCGCAGGTCGAGGAATTCCTCGATGTCGACATGCCAGGTCTCGAGATAGGCGCAGACGGCACCCTTGCGCTTGCCGCCCTGGTTGACGGCGATGGCGGTGTCGTTCGCAACCTTCAGGAACGGCACCACGCCCTGGCTCTCGCCATTGGTGCCCTTGATGTGCGCGCCGAGGCCACGCACCGGCGTCCAGTCATTGCCGAGCCCACCGGAATATTTGGCCAGCAGCGCGTTGTCCTTGACCGCCTTGAATATGCCGTCGAGATCGTCGGCGACGGTGGTCAGGAAGCACGATGACAATTGCGGCCGCAGCGTGCCGGAATTGAACAGCGTCGGCGTCGACGCCATGAAGTCGAAAGAGGACAGGAGGTCGTAGAATTCGACGGCTCGTGCCTCGCGGTCGATCTCGCGCACCGCCAGTCCCATGGCGACCCGCATGAAGAACGCTTGCGGCAGTTCGAAACGCTTGCCCTTCGTGTGCAGGAAATAGCGGTCGTAGAGTGTCTGCAGGCCGAGATACTGGAACTGCAGGTCGCGTTCGGGCTTCAGCGCGGCACCGAGCCGGGCGAGATCGAAGCGGCCGAGTTCGGGATCGATCAGTTCGGCCTCGATGCCGGTTGTTATGAATTCGGGGAAATAGGAAGCATAGCGGCCCGTCATCTCGGCCTGCGTTGCCTGTTCGGAGCGGCTGGTGACAAAGCTGAGCGCCTCGCGGCGCAGGCGGTCGAGCAGCAGGCGGGCCGAAACGAAGGCGTAGTTCGGCTCCGTCTCGACCAGGGTGCGTGCGGCCAGGATTGGCGCCAGCGACAGTTCATCCAGGGTGATGCCGTCATAGAGATTGCGGCGTGCCTCGGTGAGGATGGCTTCCGGCGAAACCGCGTCGAGCCCGGCACAGGCCTCCTCGACCACGCGCGAGAAGCGTGCCTCGTCGAGCGGTGCAAGCGTGCCGTCTTCACCCTTCACATTGAGCGAACCGCCCGGCACGACCGCATCTGCCTTGCCGGCCAGGCGCTCGCGCGCGCGCTCCGCGCGATAAAGCACGTAGGCGCGCGCCACCTTGTGGTGTTCGCCGCGCATCAGCGCCAGTTCGACCTGATCCTGGATCTCCTCGATATGGAAGGTGCGCCCGGCCTCGAAGCGACGCGTCAGCGCCGCAACCACCTGTCCGGCCAGGTCCTCGACAACGTCATGCACCCGCCGCGAACCCGCCGCGGTCGAACCTTCGACGGCGAGGAAAGCCTTGGTCAGCGCCACCACGATCTTCGTTGCATCGAACGGCGTCACCGAACCGTTGCGGCGTATCACCTTGTAGCCGGGCTCGGCCTGAGGTGAGATGTGGCTTTCGGCGATAAAGGGAGCTTTAGGAGCTCCGTTCGTGGTGAGTGCTGCAGTCGTTGCCATATCATCCCCGTGGCGTTGTGGGCGGGGGATTTAGTGGGAACGCATTGGCCGTTCGGGACGCAGTGACGCCCGGCCACGCGCACCACCGGGACACCCCGCCCGAGGTTCGTTCTCGTTCGTCGCGGCAGGTCTCCTGGCTCACAGGTCGTCGCCCTTGTCGGCCTTCCCGGTGCGTTACGGCACCAGTGGCATTCTTCGACGCGGGCTCACTGCTTACAGTTGCGGGGGCAGCACCGGCTTTGCACCGGCTTCCCTCTTAGCTCCCAAGCCGGACGACTCGGGAGAACCTCGACTCCGATATCTAGTATAGAACGCCGACTCGATGTCAACGACTGGTGTGGATGGTTGCGAATTTGCCGACAAGGCATTTCGGCGGTTCAGCGCTTGAAACTGATCGTGATCGCCAGCGTCATCGAGGAGCGGGCTATTTCAGGTGGCGGGGCGGGGACCGGAGAGGCTCGCTTCACGGTTTCGACCGCCGCGCGATCGAGGGCCACATTGCCGGAGGAGCCTGCGACCGTAGCCGATTTCACGACACCCTGGGCATCGACGCGCAACTGCACGCGAACCGACGCAGAGCCGCTGACGCCTGGAGGATATTGCCTGAACCGGCGGATATGGGCGATGACCTCGGCCTGCCACTTCGCCGGTGACACCGGGCTGCGGGCGGCTGTCTTCGGGGATCCCGTCGAAGCGGGTTGCTTCGGTGAAGCCGCTGCTGCTCGATCGGCTTGGTCAGATATGCCGGTGGCTGTCACGGTCTTCTTTGGGGAGCTTTTACGCTCCTGGCGGGGCGGCTTAGCGGGTTCGGCTGGCTTGCGAGGTTGGCTTTTCTTTTCGGCTTTCGGCTTTTCATGGCGTGCGGCAGCCGGCTTCTGAACCGAGACAGCAAGTTTCTTTTCCGGCGCTTTCGCGATGGTCGGCAGGGCAGGCTGTTTCAACAGGTCCTCCTGCATCGAGCGGAGAATGTCTGGCGCCGGAGCGGTGTCTTCTTTCGGCTGTGCTTCCGTCCTGGCCTCCGCTGCTTCCTCCTGCGGCTGCGGCTCGGGTTTGGTTGCTGGAGACTTGTCCTGTTCAGGGGCAGGCTGCGCCTGAACCGGTTCGTTCCGCGAAGGCTTTTCCGGCGCCTTTTCGATGTCGGGCGCCGAGCTTGCCGGTTCGGCGGCCGCTTGCGCAGGTGGCTCCGCCTTTGGTGCAGGCTCGGAGGTTTCCGGCGGCACCCATTCCACTGCGATGGCTTCGACCATGCCCGGATCGGCGGCAGGGGGCAGCGTCAGTGCGGCGAGATAGAGCCCTATGCCGGCATGCGCCGCCAGCGAGATGATGCCACCCAGCAACCAGCGTTTCGCCTCGCTGCGGTCGCGTGCCGGTTCTTCGCCGGGTTCGGCTTCCGGCGCGGCGGTGGCCGAAATGGTGTTGTCAGGCAGCGGCGCCGGCACTTCCGGCGCCGGTTCGCCTTGGCTTGCCTGGACAGGCACGTCAGGGCCGGCGCCGCGCACGACTTTCGTCGTGCGCGGTTTCGCCGGCTTCGCCATCGGTCAGAACCGCATCGCCGAGTTCAGGTAGAAGGTACGGCCCTGTTCCGGGAAGCCGTAGGCGAGCTGGTAGTTCTTGTCGAAGATGTTTCTCACGCCGAAGTCGAACTCGAAATTGTCGTTCAGCTTGTAGTTCACGTTGAGATTGACCAGCGCGAAGCCCTTGGTTTCGAAGAACGCCGTCTCCAGCCGGTCCGTCGACCAGCGCGCGCTGTAGATGGCGACGTTGGGCGACACGGTGAACTGTTCGAACGGCACCCAGTCGGCATAGATGTAGGCGCTGTGCTCCGGCGTGCCGATCGGCTTGAGCCCGGGCCGGACCGGATCGACCAGCTTGCGCTTGAGATAGGTGTAGCTGGCGCCGACGGTCAGGTTGGAAAGCACATCCCATTCGCCGTAGACTTCCGCGCCGTAATACTGACCATCGCCGATGTTCTGGCTCTGCACCTTGCCGCCGCCGATGCTCACCGACTGGATCACGTCCGAGACGTCGCTGTAGAACACCGAGCCGCCGATCTTCAGCGTTTCGGTCGGTTTGCCGGTCCAGCCGAGTTCGTAGTTCACCGCGCGTTCGGGGCTGAGGTCCGGGTTCGGCAAGGCATCGCCGAAGCGGGTGCTGAAGCGGTCGAAAAGCGTCGGGAAGCGGGTGCGCGAGGAGATGCTGGCGTGGAATTCCGACGCGTCGCTGTAGCGATAGATCACCGCTCCCTGCCAGTTGAAGGCCGAGCTGCCGCCATGCGGGTATTCGGACATCTTCTTGCTGGCTGCGTCGTATTTCTGGGCCTTGACCAGTTTGTTCCTGTCGTAGCTGATGCCGCCGACGAAATCCAAGCTCTCGGTGGCGTGGAAAGTGTCTTCGACCGCCACCGACCAGGTGTCCTCAAGCTTCGTCTGCTTGGGGTCGACGAAGGCTGAAGCGCCCGGCTGGTTGTGATCCCAGTTGGTGTGGTCGTCGCGGCGGTAGTGAACGGCGCCTTTCAGCGTGTTCATCGGGATGAGTTCGGTGCCGGCCTCGACGCTGACGCCATAGGCGCTGTCGTCATAGTAGCTGTTGAAGGCGCGCGCTTGCTTCTGGCTGGTGAAGGTGGAGTCGTCATAGGCCGACAACAGGTTGTAGAAGGTGTTGTAGTAGGCCTTGGTCTTTACGTAGGACTCATTGCCCAGCTGCGTATGCGAGTAGAAGGCCAGCGAGCCGATATCCCAGCGCGGCCATTCCCAGTCGCGCTGATAGGCAGCGCCCGCCGGCAGCGGCGTGCGCGTGATGCCGCGTACCGGCTCGTAGATGCTGTAGGGGGCTGCCTTCTCACCCTGCTGCTTGGTGTAGCTGATGACGTATTCGTCGGTCTCGTTCGGCGTGTAGCCGAGTTTGAAGTTGGCGCGCCAGTCGCGAACGTTCGAGAAGTCCCGGCGACCGCCATCCTCGACGGGCCCGCCGATGCCGACCGGAACCGGATTGAAGCCCTTTGGCAGGAACCAGCCGTCGGTGTTGCGGAATGAACCGCTGGCCTGGAGGTAGAATTTCTCCTGCTTGGTCCCGACCCAGCCGGATGTCGTGAAGGCGGAAAGATCACCGGTGTTGCCGATGTCGACGCCGGTGCGCAGCTCGCCTTCGAATTCCTTGGTCGGCTTTCTGGTGACGAGGTTGATGGCGCCGCCCATACCGCCGGGTCCGCTCAGCACCGAGACGTAACCCTTCTGCACCTGGATCTCGGAGAGGTCCGGCGTCAGGAAGCGTCCGTAGTCGAGGCGGTTGTCGGCCGGCAGATAGACGCGGACGCCGTCGATGTAGAGCGGCACCTGGAAACGGTCGAAGCCGCGCACATAGATCAGCCTTTCGTTGCGGCTGCCGCCGGTGTTGGAGACCTCGACACCCGGCGTGGCTGCCAGCGCATCATCGAGCGTGTTGCGGTTGCTCTTGTGGATGTCCTTCGCCGTCACGACGCTGCGCGACACCGACTGGCCGCCAATGTCGGAGGAGGTGCCGGCGGCGGCGCCATAGACAACGATCTCGCCCAGCTCGAAGACCGGGGATGTGGCCGTGCGGGCAGCCGGTGCAGTGTCCTTTTTCTGCTCGGCAACTCCGCTTTGTTGCTGCGCATAGGCAACAGGCAGTGCCGCAGTGGTTGTCAAAAGGACGAGCAAAGTCGTCGACGAAAGTCGCTTCATGAAAATCCCCCTCAAGGCCCCGACCGGACGGGCCTGCCGCCAACGTGACGACAGGTCGTCCTCCCAATTTGTAGTCGTAATATACGGACAAATACAAAGAACGCACATTCCGTCAAGGCGACGGTCTGCGTTAAACAGTTTATTGCGATAGGCCAGCAATCCCCTTCCTTGACCGATATGTCAGAACAGACATAACAATCGTGGTGGTTTCGAAGAGGGGGACAGCAATGAATCGACGGGGATTTCTGGCACGGCTCGCGCAGGCGTTTCTGCTTCTATGCCTCGGCCTTGCGGCAGTGGCATCGGCGCAGGCCGCGGGCCGCACCATCGTCGATTCCGCGGGGCGTTCCGTCACGCTGCCGGAGCGCGTCGAGCGCGTTCTGGCTGCGGGACCGCCGGCCTCCGTGCTGTTGTACGTGCTGGCGCCCGACAAGATGGTGGGCTGGGTGCGCGAGCCGAGTGCTGCGGAAAAGCAATTCCTGGTGTCGCCCTACAGGGATCTGCCCGCCCATGGCCGGCTGACTGGCAAGGGCAACACGGCCAATCTGGAACTGGTGCTGTCGCTGAAGCCGGACATCATCATCGATGTCGGTACGGTTGACGCGACATACGCGTCGTTGGCGGACCGGGTGCAGGAGCAGACCGGAATCCCGTATGTCCTGATCGACGGTTCGTTCGCGAAGTCGGCGGAAACGCTGCGCAAGACCGCCGAACTGCTGGGCGTGCCGCAACGCGGTGAAGAACTCGCCGCCTATGCCGAAACCACGCTCAAGGACCTCGACGCGCTGCTGGCCGGCATACCGGCCAATGAACGTCCGAAAGTCTACTACGGACGCGGCCCGAAAGGCCTGGAGACCGGACTGGCCGGGTCGATCACCACCGAGATCCTTGGTGCGGTCGGTGCACGGAATGTCGCCGACGCGGCCGGCAAGGGCGGCCTGGCGAATGTCTCCCTGGAGCAGGTCCTGTCTTGGAACCCCGATGTGATCCTGACGCTCGATGCGAACGCCCGGTCGGCCATTCTCAAGGATCCGTCGTTGGAGGGTATCGGCGCTGTCCAGAAGGGGCGTGTCTACCACACACCGACGCTGCCGTTCGGCTGGTTCGATTCTCCTCCCGGTATCAACCGGCTGGTCGGCGTGCCTTGGCTGGTCTCGGTGCTTTATCCGGGGAAATCGTCGGCTGAACCGGCCACAACCGTGCGCTCCTTCTACAAGCTGTTCTACCATGTCGATCTGACGGACCAGCAGCTGGACGCCTTGTTCACGGATGCCCGACCGAAACCATAAGATGATGCAACCTCCAGGGGCTATACCCTCGACAGCCGGCAAAGGAAAAACCCGGCTGGGATGGGTCGCGGCATGCCTGGCGCTGCTCCTCGTGGTGGTGGCAGCGCTTTCATTCGGCCAGTACGGTGTCAGCCTGCCGGAGGCTTTCCGCGTCGTCGCGGCAAGGCTGACGGGGAGCGAAAGCGGCTTGCCGGCGATCGTCGATACGGTGGTGTGGAATGTGCGCCTGCCGCGTGTCCTGTGCGGACTGCTGGTCGGCGCCGCTCTCGCTGTCAGTGGGGTGGTATATCAAGGGCTGTTCCGCAATCCGCTGGTTTCGCCGGATATATTGGGGGTCTCCGCCGGCTCCAGCCTCGGCGCGATCTGCGGCATCTTCTTTTCGCTGTCGGTGCTGGCCGTCCAGCTCCTGTCGTTTGCCGGTGGGCTGGCCGCCGTGGCGCTTGTCTATGGCATCGGCAATGCCGCGCGTGGACGCGACCCGATGCTGATGCTGGTGCTGGCAGGTATTGCGATCGGGGCGTTGCTTGGCGCTTGCATTTCCCTGCTCAAAGTGCTGGCCGATCCTTACAACCAGCTGCCGGCCATCACCTTCTGGCTGCTTGGCAGTCTCGCTAGCGTCACCCGGAGCGATCTCTTCTCGATCCTGCCGGTGATGGTGGTCGGCCTCATCCCGATGGTGCTGCTGCGCTGGCGCATGAACCTGATGACGCTTGACGATGAAGAGGCGCGGGCGCTGGGCGTCGAAACGGGAAGGATCCGGCTCGTCCTGATCGTTGCCGCGACGCTGATGACGTCGGCTGCCGTGTCCGTCTCCGGCATCGTCGGCTGGATCGGATTGTTGGTTCCGCATCTGGCGCGCGCCCTCGTCGGCCCTGACTTCACGCGGCTGCTGCCGGCCAGCGTGTTGCTGGGGGCAGGTTACCTGGTGCTCATGGACACGCTGGCCCGCAACGCGGCCAGCATCGAAATCCCGCTGGGTATCCTGACGGCAACCGTCGGCGCGCCGTTCTTCCTGTGGCTGCTGGTGAAGTCGGCAAGAGGCTGGGCGTGATGCTGAGTGCGGTCGATCTCGCCTTCGGCTATCCGGGAAAACGCGTCGGCAGCGGCGCCACCTTTTCGGTCTCGGCTGGCGAAGTGTTCTGCCTGCTTGGGCCGAACGGCTGCGGCAAGACAACCCTCTTCAAGACATTGCTTGGTCTGCTGCCGGCTCTCGGCGGGCGGCTGGAACTGGATGGCATCGCTGTCTCCAGCCTGTCGCGCCGGCATTTCGCGCAGCGCGTCGCCTATGTACCGCAGGCGACGGCGGCGCATTTTCCCTTCAGCGTCTTCGACGTCGTCCTGATGGGACGTGCCAGCCGGATCGGCACTTTCGATAGGCCATCGGCCGGCGACCGGGCGATCGTGCACGACACGCTGACCCGGCTCGGCATCGCGCATCTGGGCGACCATCCCTATACAGCGATCAGCGGCGGCGAGCGCCAGATGACACTGGTCGCGCGGGCGCTGGCGCAGCGCCCCGCCATGATCGTCATGGACGAGCCGACGGCCAGTCTCGATTTCGGCAACCAGGCGCGCATCCTCGACCAGATCCTGGCCCTGGCCGGCGAGGGCATCGCCGTCGTGCTTTCGACGCATGAGCCCGGCCACGCCTTCGCCTGCGCCGATACCGTCGCTCTGATGAGCGCCGGCACGATTGTCACGTCGGGACCGCCCGATGCGGTGCTGACACCCGAGGCGCTCAGCAGGCTCTACGGGGTCGACGTCGCCGTGGCGCGTCTTGCCGGGATCGAGCAGCAGATTTGCGTGCCTGTCCTGCGGCGCGCCGCTTTGCGCGGAGACACAAGCTCGACACAACCGGGAGACTCAGCGCATCCCTGACGGGCCGCGCCTCCGAAGGTTGGATTGGGGGCACCGTCAATGGGACATAAGACAATTCGCATCGCGGCTGCTGCCATTGTGGATGCCCGAGGCAGACTGTTGCTGGTGCGCAAGCGCGGCACATCCACTTTCATGCAGCCGGGCGGCAAGATCGAACCGGGAGAGAAACCCGAAGCGGCACTCTTGCGTGAATTGAACGAAGAACTGGGTCTCTCCTTCGAGATGGACGCGTTGCGATATCTCGGTGTGTTCTCGGCCGAAGCAGCCAACGAGCCGGATGCCATGGTTGTGGCGGATCTGTATGAGGTGAACGCCATCGGTAAGCCGACGCCGGCGGCCGAGATCGAAGAAATCGCCTGGCTGGATACGCAAAATGCCGGCGGGATTGCACTGGCACCCTTGACGCGGGATCTGGTGTTGCCGCGGTATTCCTGACGCTATATTTCAAGCCGGGCGCAACGCTGGCTATTCCGACTTGCGAAACACTTCGGCGATCGTTTTGATGACGCCCGGGTCCCTGACGCTGTAGCCGGGCACGAGCGAGATGGCGCTGTGGAAGTCGCGGCCCTGCATGACCTTCAGGATACGCCTGACTGCGTCGACTTCGAGGATGTCCTTGCGGCAGACGAAGAAATAGTCCTCGGTCAGCAGGCGGACGAAACCCAGATCGAACTTTCGGGCTGCCGCCTCCACGCCGAAGGCGACATCGGCCATCCCGGATGCCACATAGGCGGCCACGGCGGCATGGGTGAACTCGGCATGTTCATAGCCGTTGATGCGGGTTCCATCGAGCTGGTGCTGGGCAAGCAACAGTTCGAACAGCTGCCGCGTGCCGGAATCCGGGTCGCGATTGACGAAACGGATCTGTGGGTCGAGCAGACGTTCCACCGTCGTGATCCCGAGTGGGTTGCCGCGCGCCACGATCAGGCCGATCTCCCGGGTGACGAAGCCGATGACACGGTGAACGCTCGGGTTCAGCCAACCCTTGCTGACAGCGATCGCCCGTTTTCGCAAATCGCCCTGGGGCAGGTGCATGCCGGCAAGGTCGCAACCGCCATGCGACAATGAGACGAGCGAGTTCTGGTTGCTGACATAACGGAAGTCGACATCGAGGCCCGGCTCGCGGCTGAGCAGTTCGCGCAGCTTCGGCACCGCGAAACCATGGCTGGCATGGACACGCAGCACCAGCGGACCATCCGGCAGCATCTGGTTGATTTCGGTCTCGAGCTCCTGCGACAGGTTCTGGAGCAGGGGCCTCAGCCGGGCCTCGAGCCGCTGTCCCGCCCAGACCAGCTTTTCACCGAACGGCGTCAGCCTGGTTCCGCTGCCCTGCTTGCGTACCACCAGCGGCATCTCGAAGAAGTCCGACCATTTCTCGATAAGGTTCCAGGCGTGGCGGTATGAAACCTCCGCCTTGTCGGCTGCCGCGGTGATCTTTCCTGTGGCATGAATTTCGGCAAGGAAATCCAGCATGATCTGCAGCGAGCGGTTCCCTTCGCGTTTGCTGAAACGCCATACGGGTTCGATCTCGATCTGGATCATGCCTCCTCCATGGCTGACCGATCGCTGTTTAAGATATGAATTATTGTTCATATCTTGTGAGCAGAAGATAAGTCTTCCCGATCATATTTCTCTGCCGGTCTTCCGGCAGAAGATTTCATATTCCCTCAAATTTACAATGAAAATAGTTTCATGGTCGTGGTGATAACGACCAATCGGGTCGCGGTCGTGCACGGTAGATATGAACTAGACTTCATATTTGGAGGAAGATGTGCTGGACCGGGTCATCGATAGCGATACACACAAGCTTCTGATCGACGGGTGTCGCGTCGCCGCTCTTTCAGGGCGCTCCTTCGAGACGCTGAACCCGGCGACCGGAGAGGTGCTGGCCAGGGTTGCCGAGGCCGGTGCGGAAGATATCGACGTCGCGGTTCGTTCGGCGCGCGCCGCCTTCGAAGGGCCGTGGGGTCAGATGAAGGCATCCGAGCGGGGCGCGCTGCTGCTCAAGCTCGCGGAGCTCATCCGGCGGGACGAAGCCGAGCTTGCCCGCCTGGAAAGCCTCGATTCCGGCAAGCCTATTTCCGCGATCGCGCGGCAGGACCTGCCAGCCGTACTGGACACGCTGACCTACTATGCCGGGATGGCCGACAAGATCAACGGCCAGGTGATTCCGGCGCGCCCCGATGCTCTGACCTATACCGTCCGCGAGCCGTTGGGTGTCGTCGGCGCCATCATTCCCTGGAACTTCCCGCTGATGATCGGGATGTGGAAGATCGCTCCTGCGCTCGCCTGCGGCTGTACCGTGGTGCTCAAGCCTGCCGAACTGACGCCGCTCACGGCTCTCAAGATAGGCGACCTCGCTTTGGAAGCCGGCTTTCCTGTCGGCGTCCTCAACGTTGTGCCGGGCTTCGGCAAAGTGGCCGGCCAGGCGCTGGTCGACCACCCCGATGTCGACAAGGTTACCTTCACCGGTTCGCCGGTCGTCGGCAGGCAGATCCTTCAAGGCGCCGCCGGCAACCTCAAGCGGGTGACGCTGGAGCTCGGCGGCAAGTCGGCCAACATCATCTTCCCGGACGGCGATGTCGATACCGCGGTCAAGGCAGCGGGCTCCGGCATCTTCTTCAACACCGGTCAGGTGTGCTCGGCGGGGTCGCGTATCCTGGTACATGAGAGCATCCACGACGAGGTGGTGGAGCGGCTGGCCGCACGGGCGCAATCGACACGTGTCGGCGACCCGCTTGAAACGTCGACCGCGATGGGGCCGCTGGTGTCGGAAGCCCAGATGAACCGGGTGCTCAACTACATTGAGATCGGCCGCAGCGAGGGGGCGTCCGTGGTTACCGGTGGCGTACGACGCGGATCGACCGGCTATTTCGTGGAACCGACTGTCTTTGCCGGAGTGCGCCACGACATGCGCATCTCGCAGGAAGAGATCTTCGGCCCCGTAGCAGCCGTCATCCCTTTCAAGGACGATGAGGACGCGCTGCGGATCGCCAACGGAACGGCCTACAGCCTGGCTGCCGGTGTCTGGACCGGCGACATCGCGCGCGCGCACCGCTTCACGAAGCGGCTCAAGGCAGGCACCGTCTGGGTCAACACCTATGGACCGACCGATATTCGCCTGCCCTGGGGCGGCGCACGCGACTCCGGCTTCGGCCGTGAACATGGCGAGGCTGCCATCGACAATTTCACCGAACCCAAGGTGATCTGGATCAACACCGGACGTTGAGTTTTACGCCGGCACTGCCGGCTTTCACCAGCAGTCGAGGATCGGCTCTCGCCGCAGGCGAGGGCACGGACGGTCTTTGCCAATTCAGAGGAGGCATCATGCGTATCGCAATCATTGGCCAGCAGGCTTTCGGCAAGAGCGTCCTGGAGGCATTCCTGGCGCGCGGGGACGACGTGGCCGGCGTATTCTGTGCGCCCGAGAAGCCGGGTGCTCGCCCGGATCCCCTGCGGGTCGCGGCCGAAGAGCACGGCTTGAGGCTTTTCCAGCTTGCGAACCTGAAGAGCCAGGCTGCCGAGGGTGCATTACGTGCGCTCGATGTCGATCTCGCGGTGATGGCCTATGTGTTGCAGTTTGCGCCGCAGGACTTCGTCAACATCCCCAGACACGGCACGATCCAATACCATCCTTCGCTGCTGCCGGCGTATCGCGGTCCCAGCTCGATCAACTGGCCGATCATCAAGGGTGACAGCCGCACCGGCCTTACCATTTTCCGGCCGACCGACGGGTTGGACGAGGGGCCGGCGATCCTGCAGAAAACCGTCGAGATCGGCGAAAACGACACGCTTGGAACCGTCTATTTCGACCGGCTTTTCCCGCTCGGCGTGGAAGCCATGCTGGAAGCGGCGGACCTTGTTGTCGCCGGCCGTCATATCGAAACTGTTCAGGACGAGGACGCCGCTTCTTATGAAGGCTGGTGTCGCGACGCCGAGGCCAGGATCGGCTGGAACGCGCATCTGGATGCGATCCACAATCTCATCCGTGGCTGTGATCCTGCGCCGGGCGCCTGGACGACTGTTTTCGGCGAGAAGGTAAGGCTGTTCGAAAGCCGCAGGCATCCGGTGCGCCGGTTCGGCGACGTCCAGGGCAAGCCCGGCGAGATCGCCGCGATCGGCGAGCAGACCGTGCACGTCACCGTCCAGGGCGGAACCATCGAGTTCGGCAAGGTTCGCACCGAGGCAGGCCAGAAGCTTTCTGCCGCGGCGTTTGCGAAATCACACGGGTTGTCGGTGGGCGACCGCCTTGAATCCGAGGCACAGCAGCTACAGGCCGCCGCCGGCGAGTAGTCCGCCTTTCACGTCAGGCCGCCAGGCGGGACCTGGCGGTCTGCCACCAGATGTCGATCGCGTGTGTATCGGGCATCAACTCGCATGCTCCCGGCGCAAACTGCAGCCAGATGTTGCGTTGCCGGGGCGATACCGTGGTGATGATCGGCTTGCCGGCTTCGGCAGCCATCACGAAAGCGGCCCACAGGCCATGCTGCGTGATTTCCGTTTTCCCGAATTTGCTGAGGATGACGACATCGGCGGTGCTGATCTGGGAAAGCAGGAACTGGCAGGCGGCATCCATGCCGGCCGTGTCGAGATGGCAGTTCGTTCCTTCCGGCGGGTTATCGAGCTGGATCGAGAACTTCCGGCCGGAAACGATGTCGCGCAGATAGCCGACACGACAGGAGCCTTGAGCGTCGGGGGCGGCTGAAAGCATGCCGACAACCGCGCTGCCCTCCTTTCGCCATCTGGCTGCCGCTTCGGCAAGGCTGCCCTGCCAATCCTGTCCTTCCGATGTGGTGAGAAAGGCGATGCTGCTGGGATCGTTCATGGTCAGCCGTTCATAACGGGAAAAGGTCCGGGTTAGTCATCGCTGCCATTCTGTCCTGATCGTGGCGGTCTTGTACGAAATGGCAATGAGCGCCATTTGCCAACCTATGGCAGCTTGCTTGTGTTATTCCCACTCTGATCGTTATATTCTTGCATAGCTAGCGAGCATTTACCAAAGGCACGAAAGACGACGTCTGGAGAAGCCGATGCATGCATATGCCAGGCATGCCGACAAGGTTCAGGCAGCCATCAAATCCAGCGACGCTGCGCGGTCTGCGCTCGTGGCGTCTTGGCAGCGTTCCGCGTCTCTTCATCGTCTCGATCCCGCCGAGCACAAGCCGCCGCTCAGGCTCACAAGCGCGGAATTACGAACGGCGCACCAGCGCATCGAGCCGTTGATACGAACCGCCCAGGCCAGCCTCGACCGGCTCTACCTCGCCGTGGGCGGCGTCGGCTGTTGCGTCCTGCTTGCCGATACCAACGGCATTCCGGTGGATCGGCGCGGCGCGGCCGGCGACGACAGGACGTTCGAGAACTGGGGCCTGTGGACGGGCACTGTCTGGAGCGAAGATGCCGAAGGTACCAACGGCATCGGTACCTGCATCGTGGAGCAGCGGACCTTGACCATCCATGCCGACCAGCACTTTCTCGATCGCAACACCGGGCTTTCCTGCACGACGGCGCCGATCTTCGATCATGAAGGCAATCTTGCCGCCGCGCTCGATGTGTCGTCGTGCCGGGCGGATCTCACCGAGGGTTTCGTCAGCCTGATTTCGATGGCGGTGGCGGATGCCGCGCGCCGCATCGAGGCGGACCATTTCAGGCTGATGTTTCCCGAGGCGCGAATCCTGCTTGCGCCCGCGCAGGACAAGCATGCCGGCGGC
This sequence comes from Mesorhizobium sp., assembly GCA_035944705.1. Taxonomy (GTDB): domain Bacteria; phylum Pseudomonadota; class Alphaproteobacteria; order Rhizobiales; family Rhizobiaceae; genus Mesorhizobium. The sequence continues at coordinate 322,743 of DASZAX010000011.1, forward strand.
CTGCTGGCGATCGACCATGACGATCTCGTGATCGGGGCGACACGCGCGGCGCGCATGTCGCTCGGTCTGACATCCGACCAACTCGCGAAACCACTTCCGGCCGGTGATCTGCTCGGAAAGCGGGAGCTCGGTGGCGGGGAACTGCGGGAGGCCGAGCGGGCGGTGTTGCAGCGAGCGCTCGCGCGGTCCGACGGCAACGTCGCCGCAGCCGCCCGGCTGCTGGGTGTCAGTCGCGCTACCTTGCATCGGAAGCTCAACAGGCTGGAAATGTCGCGCTAGCTTGTTTGGCGCAATTCCGGACGCGAAACCGCTGCGCACTTTTGCTGGAATTGCTATGGCGCATTCAGCGTCAGGAACCTGTCGCAGTTCTGCGACACCTCTTAGGGCTCGCTTTCCGCGGTACGCTGACAACCATCCGGCCAGCAGCAACACTCTCCCCGGGCCGCATCTGGCGGTTTCGACACATCTGGGAGGATGCCATGAACAAGGTGGAATTTCACCGTTCGGCCAAGGCGCCGTTCGCCAAGAAATATGACAATTTCATCGGTGGCCAGTACGTGGCGCCGAAATCGGGCAGGTATTTCGAAAACACGTCGCCGGTGAACGGCCGCGTGCTCTGCGAGATCGCCCGCTCCGATTCAGCCGATGTCGAGGCGGCGCTCGATGCCGCGCACAAGGCCAAGGATGCCTGGGGCAGGACGAGCGTGGCCGAGCGGGCGCTGCTGCTCAATCGCATTGCCGACAGGATGGAGGAGAATCTCGCCACCCTGGCGCTCGCCGAGACCTGGGACAACGGCAAGCCCATCCGCGAATCCACCGCTGCCGATATCCCGCTTGCCATCGATCACTTCCGCTATTTCGCCGCGGCAGTTCGCGCCCAGGAAGGTTCGATTTCCGAGATCGACCACGACACGGTCGCCTACCATTTCCATGAGCCGCTCGGCGTCGTCGGCCAGATCATCCCGTGGAACTTCCCGATCCTGATGGCGGTGTGGAAGCTGGCGCCGGCACTTGCCGCCGGCAATTGCGTCGTGTTGAAGCCCGCCGAGCAGACGCCTGCATCGGTCCATGTGCTTTTGGAACTGATCGCCGACATCCTGCCGCCGGGCGTGGTCAATGTCGTCAGCGGTTTCGGCCTCGAAGCCGGCAAGCCGCTGGCATCCAATCCGCGCATCGCCAAGATCGCCTTCACCGGCGAGACGACAACCGGCCGCCTCATCATGCAATATGCCTCGCAGAACCTGATCCCGGTGACGCTCGAGCTGGGCGGCAAATCGCCGAACATCTTCTTCCAGGACGTCGCGGCCGAAGACGACGACTTCCTCGACAAGGCGATCGAGGGTTTCGTCATGTTCGCGCTCAACCAGGGCGAGGTCTGCACCTGCCCGAGCCGTGCCCTGATCCACGAGAAGATCTATGACCGGTTCATGGAGAAGGCGATCAGGCGCGTCGAAGCGATCGTGCAGGGCGACCCGCTCGACCCGGCGACCATGATCGGCGCGCAGGCCTCCTCCGAGCAGCTCGAGAAAATTCTGTCCTACCTCGATATCGGCAAGAAGGAGGGAGCCGACGTGCTGACCGGCGGTGAGCGCAACGACCTGCCTGGGGATCTCGCCGGCGGCTACTATGTCAAGCCGACGGTGTTCAGGGGCACCAACAAGATGCGCATCTTCCAGGAAGAGATCTTCGGGCCGGTGGTGGCCGTCACCACCTTCAAGGATGAAGACGAGGCGCTGAGCATCGCCAACGACACGCTCTACGGGCTTGGCGCCGGGGTGTGGACCCGCGACGGCACCCGGGCGTATCGCTTCGGCCGTGCGATCCAGGCCGGCCGCGTCTGGACCAACTGCTATCACGCCTATCCGGCGCATGCGGCGTTCGGCGGCTACAAGCAGTCGGGCATCGGCCGTGAGAACCACAAGATGATGCTCGACCACTACCAGCAGACCAAGAACATGCTGGTCAGCTACAGCCCGAAGAAGCTCGGCTTCTTCTGAGCCGTTTTGAGTTGCGCCTGCGGCGCGGCGATTTTCGCCGCGCCGCGCGACGACGGGAGTGAACATTGGAAAAGCTTTCGCAGGACAAGGTCACCGCCACGCCCGAGGCGATCGAGTTGCTCGACGAGATCATCGCCGATCACGGGCCGGTGCTTTTCCACCAATCCGGCGGTTGCTGCGATGGCTCATCGCCCATGTGTTATCCGCGCGGAGACTTCATCATCGGCGATCGTGACGTGCTGCTGGGCACCATCGGCGACACGCCGGTCTATATCAGCGAGTCCCAGTACAGCGCCTGGAAGCACACCGATCTGGTCATCGACGTCGTGCCTGGACGCGGCGGGATGTTCTCGCTCGACAACGGACGGGAAAAGCGCTTTCTGACGCGCTCGACCCTGTGTGATGTGCAGCAGCGCCACGTGAACTGAATGCGCAACCGGCGTTTTTGTCGGCGTTGTTGGCCAAAACGCCGGCAAGTAGCGCTTTGCCGGGTTCGAAACGCTACCGAATTTCGGCGTCGGTCATACCCGTCCGAAGTCGCGCTGCTTGAAGTCTGTATCGCCGCGGTATCCATACATCTGTGATACCGAGCGGAAGTCATCGCTGGAAAATCCGGCCCACGAATAGTTCCGGATGCTGCGTCCATTCGATCGATCGACAACGGAAAACGACAATGCGGCTTTGTTTTCCGGAAGGTTCACCACCTTATGCAAGGATGGCACCCACTTATATTCAGACAACGGATAGTTCTTGTGCGATCCAAGCAAGGTGTAGACATCAAAATCTGCCTCGCCAAACTCGAATCGGTTGACGAAAATGTAGTCGCGCCGAAAGGCCAAAAACACGATAAATGCGGCAATCAAGGTCGAAATGTAAAACAACGGAGAGGAGATGCTCCAATCCACCAAATATCTGTAAGCATAATTGAAAACGATTGAAATGAGCCCAACTGCTATTATTAATTGACCGAGTTGTGAAAAAAGCCATTTCAATCTGTTTTGAACCAAAATTGTCATGCGGATTCCAGCACTTCCATCAAGAAGAATTATCAAGAAGATCCATTCTTGCAGTGGAACAAGGTCGCGCACGGAGCGCATCTTTCCACGGTTTTTATAACGCAAAGCGCAATCTCATCAATGCGCGATGAAGCATGACCGCTGGAGGCGACGGACAGGGCCGGTCCGCCGCAGTTCACGGAGGAAAGCAGGCCGACGACGAGAGGCTCATCGCTGCGATCGTTCATGCCGGGAACCCGGCGCCTTGAACGTCGCGGCAGGTTGGCTCAGGGCCAGATGGGCCGGCCCCGGGCTATCTTGCGTCAGAACTTCACGCTGAGCCTTGCGTCGACGCCGTTGGTCGACGACCCGGAGCCAAACTCGCCATTGTAGGAGATGCCGAGCGTGGCGTTGTCGGTCACCTTCATGTCGAGACCGGTCTGCAGCACGAAGGTGTTCTTGGCGATCGGCACACCGGCCACCGTGAACAGGCTGGAACCGGCAAAGCCGACCTTGGTG